>CALVEH010000004.1 GCA_944326545.1 Candidatus Gastranaerophilales bacterium
TTAAGTGTTGGGATATTCATTGTACCTGCTTGGTTGTTTATCATTGACATTGAACCAGAGTTCAAGGTTAATGATTGTGATTGATTAAATACATCATCTCTACCTAAATACAAGTTTGTATTATCAAGTGAGATATTTGCGTTGATTACATCGTTGTTAAGGATTACTTTACCTGTAGAATCGCCAGCGATTTTGAGGTCGTAACTGCCTTTGATATCAGATGATATTATTTGTTCGTCTTTTAGGTCTATATATCCTGCTTGAATAAACATTGCTATAATTTGCTCATCAGGAACTTGTTGCATATCAGGATCCATTTCTCTCATCTTGGCAATGAGATCTGATACTGTTGCATTTTCGTCAAGACCAATATCTGGCAATTGGGGTTTTAATTCATCTGATATTGCCATTGTACCTGATTTTGTCACAGTCCCGAATGCACTGTCAGTTCCTTGAATTTGATCATCAAATTGGATAGTTCCGTTTGTATTTGCGTTTAAAGTTAAGGCTAAAAGAGTTGGGCTATTTCCTGTAGTTTCTGTTGTAATAGTTACTTTATCGCCTTCCAATGAATCAATTGTCGTATTTGTTTTTAAACCAGACACATTGGGATCCAAATATATTGCATTTGGTGTTTTTACCCCGTTTGACTCAGTAAAGTTGCCTGAAAATACTGATTGACCTCCATTATTTGCAACAATGTTTAAATTTTGGTTTGTAAAAATAGCTCCGCCTTGTGCTATAGCTTTTTCTGACTTTGCGTAGTTATTTATAAATGAAGAATTGGTAATGTCACCAATAGTACCGTTATAATTGTAAATAGCACCACCCATAGCATCATTGGTTTCTGACTTAACATAGTTGTTAATAAACGAAGAATTAATTAAATTTTCTATCAATGCGTTAGAGTTATAAATAGCTCCACCTTGAACTTCATTAGATACTGATAGAGCATAGTTGCTTATAAAATCACCAGTAATATTACCTATTTTTGCACTTTTATACCAACCGCCATCATTATAAATAGCACCACCTTTGGTATAATCAAAAATGCTGGTATCAGAGGATTGAGCATAGTTGCCTATAAAATTACCGGTAATATTATCTATAGTTGCATCTGTACCCATATTGGAAATGGCCCCGCCGTAAGCACCGTCAGTATCCGAAAAAGCGTAGTTGTGAACAAAATCACCTTCAACACTACCAATTTTGCCTTCTTCATTATTTATAGCACCACCATTTATGGCATAATGACTTTTAGCATAATTGCCTATAAAATTACCTGTAATTCTACCAATTTGACCTTTTTCATTATTTATAGCACCACCAGAAGAATCATCTGACCCAGTTGACCGACCAAGTACATAATTGCCTATAAAATCACCTGTAATATTTTCAATTTTTCCTGCATTATAAATAGCACCACCAAAAGCGAAATTCGCTTGACCATAGTTACCTATAAAATCGCCTATAATGTTTTCAATTGACGAATTAAAACTGTTAAAAATTGCACCACCATAAAAACTAGAAGACCCACCAGTTACTATTAGATAGTTACCAACAAAATCGGCATTGATATTACCAAGTTTTGCATTACTACCACTATTATATATTGCACCACCATATTGATCCTCTGGAGTACTGCCTGTTGTTTGGCATACAAACACACCTGTCGTCGTTTTAGAAGAATTGTCTGTTGAATTTGTAAGTCTTGTTTGTGCGTCTGATAAATTATACTTATACGTTATAGTTTGACCTACAGGTTTTGTCGGGTCTTGTTTAAATTCAAGGTTTCCATCAGCGTTCTTTTCCCAGCCAAAGGTTAGCGTTGTATCCCCGTTTGGGTTGCCGTATTCTGTTTTATTCAAATCGACACGGTAATATACAGGAATAAGTTTATTTTCTGTATCTGACCATTCGTATTTTGTGATTGTGTTTTCGCCAGCTTGGTCAACTTTTGTAAGTGTATAGGCGTGATTATCCTGAGGAACAGGGGCATTGTTTGCTAACACAGGTGCGATAACCAAAAACGACAAAGCTAAACTTATTACTGCAGTTTTGGCATAATGAATTAACTTGTGAGATTCTTCGGGTTTCACCCTCAGAATAACGTTAGAGAGTTGTTTTTTTAGGCTTTCAACGCCCCCCCCCGATTTTAAAATCGTTGTGGGACAAGGTTTTTAACCATTTCGTATTTCTTGTCTTCTTTGGCATATCTTTTGGTCCTCGTACTTTCGCACCTATATTTTTAATTCCCTTTTTTTACATTTTTAAACAAAATTTTGTAAAATTTTATCATTTCTTTACATGATTTCTGCAAAAAATAATTTTACACATTATTTTCTACAAAATTTCTATACTGCAAAGCTTGGGCGATATGAGCACTTTCTATATTTTCAGAGCCGTCTATATCAGCAATTGTTCTTGCAAGTTTTAATATTCTGTCATAAGAGCGACCTGAAAGATTAAATTTAGCAATTGCTGTTTTTAACAGGGTTTCACACTTTTCATCAAGTTTACAAAAGATTTTTATAAGCTCGGCATTTAATTGAGAGTTAGTTAAAATAGGATAATTCTTGTAACGCTCGTACTGGATTTTTCGAGCTTTTACAACTCTTTTTCTTATATCTTCTGAAGTTTCTGATTTAATTTTTGTATTCAAAAGTTCCTCTGTTGTTAATCTTGGAACTTCTATCTGTATATCAATTCTATCAAGCAAAGGCCCTGACAATCTTGAACGATATCTTTGTACCTGAAAATCTGTACAAGTACACTGTTTTTGAGTATCTCCCAAATACCCGCAAGGACAAGGGTTCATCGCACCCAAAAGAATAAAATCAGCAGGATACTTTATACTTGTTTGTGCACGAGAAATAACAACTTCACCATCTTCTAAAGGCTGTCTTAGAACCTCTAAAACCTGACGAGGAAACTCAACAATCTCATCTAAAAATAACACACCACGGTGTGCAAGCGTAATCTCACCGGGTTTTGGTCTTGAGCCACCGCCGATTATCCCAACAGCTGATGCTGTATGATGAACAGTTCTAAAAGGTCGTTTATTAATCAAAGGGCTGTCACTGTGTAAAAGCCCTGAAACGCTATATATTTTTGTAAGCTCAATTGCTTCTTCCAACTCAAGCGGTGGCAAAATAGATGCAAAACTCTTAGATAAAAGCGTTTTACCTGACCCAGGAGGCCCCATCATCAAGATATTATGCCCGCCTGCTGCAGCAATTTCTAACGCTTTTTTAGCCTTAATTTGACCTTTAATATCTTTAAAATCAAACTCATAATGAGTTGTTGTATATTCGTTTAAGTAATCTTCTATATCAACTTCGCAAGTTTCTAACTCTTTTCTCTCCTCAGGTTTTGCAGAAAAATGTCTAACAACATCGCCTAACGTATCAGCACACAAAACTTTAACATCAGGTATTAATGCAGCTTCTTTGGCATTTTCTCTAGGAACAACAACCTGTTCAATTTTTAAATCTTTTAGCCCTGAAACAATAGGCAAAATACCGCTTACAGCCCTCAACGAACCGTCTAAAGATAATTCCCCTAAAAAAGCAGTATTCTTAATTAAATTTTCATCAACAACACCGTCACGTGCCAAAATACCTATTGCGATTGGCAAATCATAATTTGTGCCCTCTTTTTTTATATCAGCAGGGGCAAGATTCACAACAACTTTTTGATTTGGAAAAGAAAAACCCGAATTTTTAATAGCTGAACGAACTCTTTCTTTTGCCTCAGAAACAGCGACATCAGGCAAGCCTACTATCACAACCGCAGGAATAGATTGAACTAAATCAACCTCAACCAAAATTTTATAAGCATCGATGCCAATAACTGTAGAAGTAATTACCTGAGAAACCATAACAAGGTCATATTAGCACAAAACTGACCGTTTTACATCAATGTAAAAGCAAATTAATCCTGTGAAAGATAGCTCAAGGCTTCTTTCAAAATATCTTCAGAAGAATCTTTTTTATCAGCAGTTTTACAAGCCTGTTTAATAGCCGCTTTGGCTTCCTGAATAGAATATCCTAACGACAAAAGCACCGCCTGTACTTCGTTTAACGATTCTGAAGAAACATCTTTTACATCAGCATCAGAATCAGATACATCTGACAAATCAAGAGGTGAATTCTTTTGCCAGTTAATTAATTTGTCCTTGAGCTCAAGTATAATTTTTTGTGCAAGTTTTGGCCCAACACCTTTTGCTCTTGAAAGTTCCTTGTAATCGCCTTTTATTACAACAGAGATTAAATCACAACCTGAAAACTCATCAAGCAAAACAAGTGCTACCTTCATACCAACGCCTGAAACACTTAGCAAAATATTAAAAATATCTCTGTCTTCTTTATTCAAAAATCCGCAAAGAATCATTGCATCTTCTCTATGAATAAGAGTTGTGTAAACTTTTGCTTCTGAGTCTTCATCCCCTGCACAAGCAAGTGTCCTCGCTGTTGTATTGATTAAATAACCCATGTTGTTATTATCAATAACCATAGACGCACCGCTTGTCACGTTATTTTGTTTTGAAACTATTTTACCTTTTATGTAATCAAACATTATTTAATCTTCTTTCCCAAATTTTTAACCATTACAATGTCTTCATCAGGTTTGGCACCTACCGTAGTAAGATAATTACCAACCATAAGCCCATCAACACAGGTTGTTAAGGCCTTTTCCTGATTTTCTTTGCTCAATCTCATTCTACCTCCGCAAAATCTTAAAATAGATTTTGGGTTAGCAATCTTTATCACAGCAAGCGTTCTCAATATATTTTCTTCATCAATTTTATCAATATAACTTTCAAAAGGAGTGTGAGGAATCGGCATAAGTATATTGATAGGTATAGATTCAGGTTCAATTTCAGCAAGAATCATAGCCATTTCTATACGTTGTTCAACAGTTTCTCCCATACCCAAAATCACACCGCAACAAAGTTCCATACCGTACTTTTTAACGAGTTTGCAAGTATTAATTCTTTCTTCAAAAGAATGTGTTGTACAGACCTCAGGGTAATAAGTTCTGGAAGTATTAATATTATGATGAAATCTTTTTAATCCGGCTTTAGCAAGTCTTTTAGCTTGTTCTTCATTTAAAATCCCTATCGAAGCACAGCTTTTAAGTCCATCGATTTTATTGATTTCTTCAATCATTTCAAGCATTTTGTCAAAATCGCTTTCGTCAGGTGTTTTCCCTGACGTAACAATAGCAAACCTTGAAGCTTTATTTTTAAGTGCGTCTTGTGCAGATTTTTTCACCTCATCAATTTCAACAAGAGGGAATGAATCTATCTCTGTATTGTAATGTGAGCTTTGCGCACAATATTTACAGTTTTGAGAACATTTTCCATTCCTTGCATTAATCAAAGAACAAAACTCCACCTCATCTTTAACATACATTTTTGAGATGTTTAAAAGTTCTTCTAAATCCAGATTGTATAATCTTAAAAGTTCTTCTTTATCAAGCATAAAAACATAATATAACAAACAGCAAAATAGTGACATTCACTACCTTTGAATGTCACTATTTAGGTTAACAATATAAAATTATTACTCTGCTTTTGCTGCTGTATCAACAGCTTCTTTTTTTACACCTTTAAAAAATTCTTTTACGTGTTCAAACAAGTTAACAGCTTTTTCTTTAACCCAGTTGAATGCTTGTTTTGCATAACCCCAAGCTTTAGCAGCACCATCTTTAATAAACTCTTTTGCATTTTTAAAAAAGCTTGTTGTTTCATTTTTAATTGTTTGTGCTGTTTCTGAATTATTAATAGCTTCAGTTGCTTCTTCTTTAAGTTTAGCTGCTTGATCCTTTAAGGCATCAACACCTTCGCCTACTTTTTCTTTAACAGCTTCTGCACCTGCTCTTGCTTTATCCCTTACAGTAGAGCCTAAATCAGCTGTTGTATGAGCCATTTTAGTTTTTAAAGGAGTAAACATTTCTTTTAATGACCCTAAAAGATTAGCTAAATTTTTTCTATAAATAACAGCACCTGTAATTGCAGCTGCTGTACCTACGCCTGCGGCAACATATGCAGCTGTGCGTTTTGCATTGCTTTTTTTAACAGGTTGTTGACCAAATGCTACGTTATTTGTATTGACTGAACCTACAGGCATAATAAAATCTCCTATTTCTACACTTCTGTCCATGTAAAAGCTGAAGAACATGAGTTTTTGACAAAAATAGGAGATTTATTAAAATTTTGTAACAAACTTTATTTTGTAACAGGTTCGCTGATTTGTTTGCCCACAATCGGCGCTATTTTTTCCAAATCAGATTTTAAATCTGCAAATTGCTCAGGATATAGCGATTGAGCGCCATCACAAAGTGCAGTTTCTGGAGCATAATGCACCTCGATAATCAAACCGTCACAACCTGCTGCAACTGCAGCTCTAGACATTGGAGCAACTTTGTCACGTAAACCTGTTCCATGGCTTGGGTCAATGATTATCGGCAAGTGGCTCAATTTTTTAACAACAGGAATAGCCGACAAATCAAGAGTGTTTCTTGTAATTCTTTCAAAAGTTCTTATACCTCTTTCACAAAGAATAACCTCTCTGTTACCGCCTGACATAACATATTCTGCAGCCATTAAAAGCTCTTCTATTGTGTTTGCCATACCTCTTTTAACCATAACAGGCTTGTTAATATAACCAAGTTCTCTTAACAAGTTAAAGTTTTGCATATTTCTCGCACCAACTTGCAAAATATCAACATATTTTAAACACATAGGAATTTGAGAAATTTCCATAACTTCAGAAGTAACAGCCATACCGTATTTGTCTGCAACATCTCTTATTATTTTTAAACCTTCTTCACCCATACCTTGGAAAGCATAAGGAGAAGTTCTAGGTTTAAAAGCACCGCCTCTTAATATTTTTACACCCATAGCGCTGAGTTTTTTAGCGGTCTCGTCCATTTGTTCATAACTTTCTACAGTACAAGGCCCTGCGATAAGACCTATGTTGTTTCCACCGAATTTTACACCATTAACTTCAATAATTGTGTCTTCTGGCTTAAACATACGACCAGCTAATTTATAGCTTGAAGAAATTCTTATAACTTCTTTTACACCGTCTAAAAGTTCAATATCGCGTGGGTCAATAATTTTTCCACCCACTGCACCTATAACAGTTTGTACTTCACCTTTGGAAACGTGAGCATCAAAGTTTTTTCTTTTAATAAAACTTACGACCTCTTGTATTTGTTCATCCGTTGCACTCGGGTTCATAATAATAAGCATAGATTTTTATCCTTTTTCTTTTTGTTACTAATGTTTACATAAAAAATAAGCAATTTTATTTATGCGCGTACTTTATTAAACTAACATTACGTAAAGTAATATACATGATGGTACAACAAAAATTATTTTTGTAGTATTCTGTTAAATGCGTATTCAAATTTAATGGAGACTGTATGCTAAATGTTAAAGGCAAAGACAAAAACACGTAAGTTCCGTAAACTTTCTGACGATTTAAGAAGCGACGTAAAAGCACCTCTTGTAGAAGCACTTGAAAATTTTTATAAAAACCCGATGATGCAGTTTCACATTCCGGGTCATACAGGTGGTCGTGCTTCGTATCAACCGTTTAAAAAACTCGTCGGAAACCGTGCTTTGCTTTTAGATACCACTGATGAATTTGACAACTTAGGTACACTCCACCCCGCAACAGGCCCTATTAAAGAAGCTCAAGAACTTGCTGCTAAAGCTTTTGATGCTCAAAGAACCTTTTTCCTTGTAGGCGGTTCAACTATAGGCAACCTGACTCTTGCTATGTGCCAATCTAAAAAAGGCAAAAAAGTTATTGTTAACAGAAACTGTCACCGTTCTATTTTGACAGGTATGATTATTTCCGGTGCGGAACCTGTTTGGATTTTACCTGAAAAACTCGACGATTGGTCACTTTGGGGAGAAATAGAACCCAGAGAAATAGAAAAAGCTTTAAAAGAAAATGACGACGTTGCAATGGTTTGGGTTACAAATCCAACTTATGAAGGTGTTGTTTCTGACATAAAAGCTATTGCTGACGTGTGTAAAAAATATGACGTTCCACTAATCGTTGACGAAGCTCACGGTTGCTTATGGAACTTTAACAAGAACTTACCCACATCATCTATCCATCTTGGAGCTGATGCAGTTATCCACTCATTACACAAAACAGGTGGAAGTATGTCTCAAAGCTCTATGTTACATATCACAAAAGGTTCAAAATTTGACCCTGATGAGATTGAAAGAACTTTACAACTTTTACACACAACAAGCCCATCAATGTTGTTAATGGCAAGCTTGGATGCTGCACGTGCAAACCTTGAATCCAAAAAAGGTAAAAGACAACTCAGCCGTGCTATTCAATATGCAAAATTCGTACGCAAAAAACTTCACAAAATAGAAGGCGTAAATGTTCTTGAAGCAACAGAAAACTTCAACCAAGACATCACTAAAATTTTCATTAGCGTTGACGGGTTATCCGGCAAACGTCTTGAAAGTATTTTAGAAATCGATTTTGATATCGAAGTAGAATCTGCAAGTGATGTAGGTGTATTGCTTTTAATCAACATAGGCAACACAAAACAAGAAATCCAATATCTTGTAAATTCTATAGAAAAAATCGCTAAATCAAATTATTCAGATATTTATTACATCGAAAAAAGAAAACACATGCCAATGCTGACTCCTCAAATCGTTATGAACCCGAGAGAAGCATATTACAGCGAAAAAGAAACAATACCTAAAGAAAAAGCAGTAGGCAGAATCTCAGCAGAAGTTATCGCTGAATGTCCTCCAGGAATTTCAATCCTTCTACCAGGAGAACTAATAACAGAAGCTCACATGCCTTATTTAAACGCATATAATTGCATAGAAGTTATTAAATAATATTTATTATGTAAAATTCGTAGAATACATAGTTAAATGCTTGTCTTGCAACAATAAATAAACTGCGCAAGCAATAATACGGCTTTGCCGTTGTAAGTTTGGCTAAACGCTGTCAGATTTTAGAGTGAATTTTGACAGACCGTAACAAGGTGAAGTGAATGCAAAATTTGCTCTAAAATCCTACAGTGTTTTTTTATAAAGCGAGTTTTTCTTTTTTGGTTCGTTTTTTCTTTTTGCGTCGCAACAAAAAGAAAAAATGAACATATAAAAACAAATAATCTGTTTTTTAGATACTTTTCTTTCTTTTTTGCGACGAAAAGAAAGAAAAGTATCACAAAAGAAAGAAACACGCTATGTTAAAACAGACTCTATTGTATTTATCTTCAAAATTTTCTAACCGCTACGCTTAACGAAAATTTTGTACATAAAGACAAAGAGTCTGTAATCAAAACTACAACGGCAAAGCCGTCTTGCACAACGTGCGCAGCTTCGCTGCATTATTTAATTCTAACCTCCGACCATTGTGCAATGAATTACAGAAAGTTATTTAAACAACTGCAAACGAGGTATTGTTTGAGGCACGGGGAATTATTTGTATCATATCTGGTTTTTGTACTTTAGCAATTTTTACGTGCCGAGTTGCCGAGTCGGGTTTAAATTACTTTCTGTATGAATGGAACATCAGGGCGGGAGCTTTTGGTACTTTTGTCGGTACAAAAGTACGTAAAATAAAAAATAAAAATAAAAATAAAATAATGGTACAAGCCGTACTACTGCTCACGCAGTTTTATTATGCAGCACAAAGATTTGTTTACTATATATTTTATAAACTTACATAATAAATATTATCAATATTCACCAATTTACTTACACGAAAAATTTAATCACATAAGTATAAAAACCGATTTTTACATGTATAATTAGTTCTATAATTATACTGTCGGAGTTTAGAAAAATGAGTAATATTTTAAAGTGGAGTTTTAAAAATGCAATCATAGGAATGTTTGCAATCTTTGCTGTTTTTGTAGTTATTGCAGCATTTGCAGCTCCTGCATTAGCATCAATGAAGGTTTTTGTAGTTTCTGATTTTTTATACAACTTTTTACACAAACTTTGTAAAATCCACGGATCATCACTGTTTTTAATACTCGGACATCCAATAGCCATCTGTGCAAGATGTATGGGCGGATATATCTCAGGTGCTATTACGATGTATTCTTATTTGCATAAATTTAAAATGAATAAGATTGTTTACATAATTATAGGAACATTAGCAATTGGAGAAATTGCAGCTGAGTATTTTAATTTGTTTGTAACAAATGATTTTATAAGATTAATTGATGGTCTGTTTTTAGGCGCATTTGTCGGTATGACAATCATAAAAATATTAGATTGGCTTGAAGGCAAAAAAGGCTGGTAGCACATGTTTATAAGACTTTAAAATTGCTTTGCACAAAAATATTTGTTTTCAATTTTATTAACAATTTGTTACAAATTTAACTAAATATTAATATGTTAATTTTACATTAAGAACTCTATCATTAAAAAAACAAATTACATTTTTTGGATTAATTAGACACAAATCGTATTCCATGGGCTAAAAAAAATGTTATAATGAAAAAACAGAGAAGAATAAGTGTTCTCTTTACCCTTTATAAAGATATGTAAAGAAATTGTTAACAAAGTATGTTAAATAGTCAATAAATTCGAAAAAAATTTTTTTTAATATACGTGTAGGAATTTTATGTAGGTAATGTCGGAGGAAAGACATGACAATTAGTGTGAACTCAAGAAAAAAACAAGCAAAAAAATCTTTTGATGAATTACTCAATGATTTGAGAACAAGCAATTCAGAAAAAGTTAGATATAACGCTGCTCGTATTCTTGGAGAAATTGGCGATTCTCAAGCTGTTGAACCGCTGATTGATGTTCTAAAAAATGACAAAAACGGTTCTGTTCGTTTGTATGCGGCTAGAGCATTGGGCGAACTCGGTGACATCAACGCAACTATCCCTCTTATCGAATCTTTAAGAGAAGACCGCAACGTTGACGTTCGTGTACGTGCTGCACGTGCATTGGGTCGTTTAGGCGGTAAAGAAGTTGTTGAACCGTTAGTTGAAGCATTAAATGATGAAAATCCACAAGTTTGTATCACTGCTACAGATGCATTAATCGAAATCGGTGATGTTGCTACAGACGCATTAATCGAATCTTTGGATCACGAAAAAGTTAACGTTAGATGCGATGCAACAAGAGCATTGGGCGAAATTGGTAACCCAAAAGCAGTTGATAAAATTATCACTATGCTGAAAGATGAATGGGTAAATGTCAGAATTTATGCTGTAACTTCTTTAGGCAAATTAAGCGACAAAAAAGCTGTTCCAGCTTTGATTGAAGTTATGCAAAATAAAAAAGAAAATGATTTAGTAAGAGCCGGTGCAGCTGCTGCATTGGGTGTTTTAAGAGACCAAAGAGCATTGATGCCATTGAGAGAACTTATTATGGCTGCTGATGAACTTGGTGAACTTGAAGACACAGCTTTAAAATCATTCAAGAAAATCATGGCTGCTAACTGGCAAGCTATTCCGGGTGCAGCACCTCAAAAGAAAACTGCAGGTGTTTAGTCATCTGATGTCAACTGACATAAAACCAAGATTAATAAAAGCTCCTTGATTCAAGGGGCTTTTTATTTTTAATAAATAAATCTTTTATTTATCCTTTAAACTTCATGCACTGCAAAGTTATAAAATTCATCTCTTCTTTAGAAATTGTTGTAAACGTCAATGCTGTCATAAATTTAAAAGCGTTATCAACCCTTATTGGAGTAGAATAAACAAGTTCTGCCTTTGTATGAATAACTTTTCCTGCAAGCTGCAAATCAACATCTAAAGTACTATACGCACCCATTTGTTTGTCAGCAACAAATGCCAAACCTTTGGCACAAATATTTTTTGTTGTTGCTATTAATTTATCGAGCTCTTCCCCTTCAAAATTAATTGTTAAAGTAAAATCCGTTTCGATATTAGCTCTTAAATATTCTCTTCTTTGAGAATGCTTTATATTAGAAGGAAAAGACAACATATAAAAAGTAGTTTCATTCAAATAATTGCTTGATAAAATACGACTTGTAGCGTTATAAATTCCATCTTCTGCGTATATATTAATCTCAATTTCTTTTTCGGGTAACTCGGTTTGATGTTCAAAGAACACAGTTATTTTTTCATTCTCTACATAATAAATTGTACAAATATAACTTTTACCATCTACAATGATTTCTAACTTATTAGAAGGTTTTAAAAAACTGTAATTTTCCAAATCAAACTCCGTAACTTTTTATAAACTCATTATATCATCATGATTCCCAAAAACAGGTATTGTTAAACAAAAATAATTAAAATGTTAAATGATATTTTAAAATTGTTACAACAATGGATTTATTTTATAATTAACAAAACAAGATTCAATAGGACAAAACTATGACAAGACAGCCATTTTTTTACGATATAACTTTGCGAGACGGGAACCAATCCTTAAAAAAACCTTGGAATTTAAGTGAAAAAGAATTCATCTTTAACAAGCTTGTTAATTTTGGAGTGCAAGCAATTGAGGCAGGATTTCCCGCTGCATCAGAAATGGATTTTGAAGCCTGCAAACGACTTGCTCAAATTGCGCCTAAAAATCTTGTTATAAGCGGACTCGCTAGAGCAGTAGAAAATGATATTAAAAAAGCTATTGAAGCAATTAGTATTTGCGAAAAACCTCGTATCCATACTTTTATCGCAATGAGCCCGTTTAATATGAAATATGTACTAAATAAGGACCCTCTTGAAGTCAAAAAAACAGCCATTGAAGCAGTAAAATTTGCAAAAGAAGAACTATTAAAAGTAAATAAAAACGGAGAAGTACAATTTTCTGTAGAACATTTTGGCGACTGTATGGAAAACTTACCGTTTGTGATAGACACCCTTAAAGAAGTTGTACAAGCCGGAGCAACAATTATCAACCTTCCAAACACAGTTGAAAGAACAAGGATAAAAACTTTTGTTGATATGGTTTCTCAAGTTTATGAAGCTTTGCCAAAAGACATAATGATAGCGGTTCACTGCCATAACGATCTTGGTATGGCCACAGCAGCAACAGTAGAAAGCTATTTTGCCGGGGCAACACAGCTTGAATGCTGTCTGAACGGACTGGGTGAAAGAGCAGGCAACACAAACATGTACGAAGTTGCAATCACATTACATAATAGCGGCGTAGATGTACCTTTAAATCTTGGTGAAATCTATGAACTTGCGTTAACAATAGCTGATATGTCAAAAACAGCTATTGCAGAAAAAGCCCCGCTAATAGGCCCTGAAGCTCTTGCTCACAGAAGCGGAATCCACCAAGACGGCGCAGTAAAAACCAAAGATATGGAAAAAGGCGCATACAGACCTATTCACCCAACACTTATCGGAAGAAAAGATGACGAAAAAATCGGCTTCACTAGTCAATCAGGCAAAACTGCTATTTTTGAAATTATTTCTGACGCAGGATATCCTATCACAATGCAAGAAGCCGTTAGAATTACTCCAATAGTTAAAGAAGCAGCAGAAAAAGTCGGAGAACTCCCAACAAGAAATATCATAGACATATACTTCAACGAAGTATTTAATGTCAAAGGAGATTTCAAACTCGTTGCATTTGAAAAACTTGCAGAAAAATTGTTTAACCTTAAATTCTTCCATAAAACAGAATTTTTTGATATGAATGCAGAAGGCAACGGCCCTGTTGACGCTTGTTTGTCAGCTTTAAAACAAGCAGGCTTCCCTCAAAAGCTTGTAGATTACAAACAATATGCTCTTGATGGAGAAATATTCGGCTCAGGAGCAACGGCTATGACTGTTATACATTTTGAAGATTTTGAAGGCAAAACAATTGTCGCCCGCGGCAAAGATGAAAGCACCTCAAGAGCAAACGTTAAAGCTATATTCAACGGTTTGAATTTAATGAACCATTGACGGCATGGTAAAACACAATGCAATAGCAATCACCCAGAACACCGTCACCCAGAAATAAGCAAATGCAATACGGAATTTTTTCCGCCAAGGCTCAATTATATTGTTTTTGAACATGTTTTCAAGAGCTTTATTTTTATACTCAATATCAATTTTGTCTTTTAAACAAGCAATAATATCAACTGCGCTGTCAAAAATTTCTATCTCGACTTTAATCACATCATCTTTTGTTTTTATAGTTATAATTGTTTGCACAGATCTGCCGATAAAGCCGTCAACAATAAATTGTGTAATATCTTGAAACGGTACAATTTTTTCTTTCTTGTCCCAGTAAACTATCTTTAATGAATCATCACCCGCACCAATAAATCTGGGTAAAGTTTTATTTATCGAGCGCACAGTAGAAACTACTATTAGGCTGACTAGAAAAATTAAAATGCCAAAGCCCCAAATAGCCTCTTTTATATATATTGCCAAAGTACCGCTTATTATAAAAATGGCGCTGAACATTAAAAAAAATGTAGCTATTGAATGCCTATAATCTATTAAAGAACATGGTTTTAAATTATTCATTACTTAAAAAATTCCTTTAATTTTTCTATTTTTTCTTTAGAGTCGGACTCAAAATAAATCCTTAACAACGGTTCTGTACCGCTTGGACGAATCAATACCCAAGTTCTGTCATCATCAAGATAATATTTTTTGCCGTCTTTTTCATCAGTATCTTTAATTCCAAAACCTGCAATTTTTTCCAATTCGGAATATTTATTCATTAAAATTTCCAATTGAGTTTTATCAAGCAGTTTTACATCCAAACGTTCGTTGATAAAAGTACAACCAACAATTTGTTTTAAATCTTCTTGTAATTCCCACAAAGATTTATCTTCATAAGCCAACATTTCCAATACTAATAAATCAGCTAATATACCGTCTTTCTCTGGAATATGCCCTTTAATACTCAACCCGCCTGATTCTTCACCGCCGATTATTGTATCATACTCACGCATTGCCGCACCAACCCATTTAAAGCCGACAGGAGTTTCAACAACTTCTACGTTATAATAATCAGCAACTATATCAAGCATTTGGCTTGCACCAACTGTTTTAACTAGTCTGCCGCAATAGTTTTTGTTTTTTATTAAATGTCCTAATAACAAGGCAATGATTTCATTAGGTGTGACAAATTCGGCTTTTTCGTTTATAACCCCAAATCTGTCACCATCACCGTCATTACTCAAACCTATTGCACTTGTTCTGCGAGCAATCAAATCAATTAACTCGCTCAAATATTTTGCTTTGGGTTCAGGCATACCACCACCAAAATTAACATCATGATGCATATGCAAAGTTTCGCAACTTATGCCGTTTCTTTTTAAAAGCTCATCAAAATAACCTATACTTGCGCTGTATAACCCATCATAGATTATTTCACCGTCGTCATCTTCTCTTGTAAAATATTCTTTAATTTTTCCAAAATTTATAATAGATTCTATATGTTTAAAATAAGGTTCTTTAAATGATTCGTACTTAATTTCAGGTTTTTGTAATGACTTAAACTCAATAGAATCAACATTTTTAATATTTTCCATAATAGCGTTTGTAATTTTTGTCGTTGCAGGACCTGCATAATCAGGAATAAATTTTATCCCCAAATACTCAGGAGGATTGTGCGATGCAGTAAACATCAGTGCTGCGGCATTTCTGTATTTTGCATTAAACGCTAAAACAGGAGTAGGAACAACTTCTGACGATACAGTGACTTTAAAACCTGCATTAGCAAGTATTTTTGCAGAAAATTCCGCAAACTCTTTTGCCATGTTTCTTGGATCATAACCTATAATTACAGGTTTATTTATTCCGTCTTCATCCAAAATATAATGAGCAATAGCTTTTGTAACAATTTCTACATTCTCGTGATTAAACTCTTTGCCTACTACAGCTCTCCACCCGTCTGTACCGAATTTAATATTTGCTCCTAAATTTGTCATTTAAAACACCTTTTTGTACAATAATCTAATAAATGTTATTTTACCAGAGAAACGGCGTACAGCAAAATGATTGAAATAAATGAAGAAATAAAAGAACTTTTATTTTTAGGCCCTGTTGGCACATATAGTGAAATAGCCAAAAATCAATTTTTAACTCTGCTTGGACAAAATAATATTTTACAAACACCATTTGCCACTGTAAAAAAAATTATCGAATACATTGATAATAATCCAAATACAGCAGGTATTATCCCTATAGAAAACTCTATTGAAGGAATTGTCAGAGAGACAATGGACAACTTGCTGAACATAAAAGACTCAAACATAAACATTTGTGCAGAAACCGTTATACCTATAAATCATTGTCTTGTTTCTAAAGCAAAAGATATTAAAAAGATAAAAAAAATTATTTCGCACCCGCAAGCACTCGCTCAGTGCCAAAATTTTATAAGCAAACATTTTGAACCAAACATTGAACAAATAGAAAAAGCATCCACAAGCAAAGCCGCTCAAGAACTTATCGACCTTGATGATACTTACGCAGCAATTGCAAATAAAAGAACGGCAGAATTATACAAGTTAAATGTACTTGCTAAAAATATTAATGATGAAACTGACAATAAAACACGTTTTGTAATGCTTTCTCGCTGCACAACAACAGCAACTGATAACGACAAAACAAGCATTGCTTTCACTACAAAAAACCAACCGGGAGCACTTGTTAAAGTGTTGAACGTATTCGATGCGTTAAACATAAACCTTTTGTACATCGACTCAAGACCATCTAAAAAAAATCTTGGAGAATACGTTTTCTTTTTAGATTTTGAAGGGCATATAACAGACGAACCATCTAAAAAAGTTTTGGATTTAATTCAACTCAACACAAACTATATTAAAATCCTTGGATCTTACAGAAAATTTTAGTAGCAAATTATTTTTTTAGCGGGTTTCATGCGACTATGAAAATCCCATTTTTAACCCCAAATAAAATTACACCCAAAACTCTTGCCCATATTCAATGGAAAAATGTTGCATACAATGACGAACGTAAAATCTTTGAACCCTTCAGCGTGAACAAAGATGTAATAGGGGATGTTTTTGTCGATATATCAAAACACTATCACGGGGAAGAAAACCTCATGATACAAATAAAAAATCGATTGGGTAAAATACTCGGTCATGAGCTTATGTCTATGGACAAAGACAAAAGCAAAAAAATATTTGGCTTTAATATACAGGTAGAAGAAGACTACCGAAGAAAAAAATCTTTTCGTATCGGAGAACTTTTAAGACTCGCAAGTATTATGGAAATGATGGAAAATAAAAGTCCTCACATAAAAATCTACTCAAAAGATACAGCTGTATATTTTCATACAAAATATAAATTTGAGCCCGACATAACAGCATTTACCGAGCGTGATTTGGCTTTGCAAACAATAATCAAGGAAAAAAGCCCTCAATTTACAGATTTAAAAGAAAAAGCTGAAGAACTTTTTGACGAAGCTATTGCAACAATAGGTGACGGACCAAAACAGAGAGAATTGTGTGAAAAAACAAACGCCGTTTTAAAAGAGTATTTACAACGTGCCGTTTTGGAAGAAAAACCAGACAAAAATCACTCTTTTATTAACGGTTTTTACATGATTTTAAAAAAAGAAACAATAATCAAACACAAAGAATTTTTCAACAAACTTTTTGAACAGCAGGGAATAGATTATAAAATATGATAAACTCCATAATCTCTTTCAAAAATATACCTATAAAAAAATTAAAAGGAATAAATGTTCCGGCAAATTATAAAATTAAAGAAAAAGACTCTGAAGAAGATATATTTATAAATACGCACCCGAAAGAAAAAAAAGGAAAATTTTATACTTCTATAAATAAGGGGATATTAAACAATCTTTCACAAAACGAGTTTTCGATTGATTTAAAAAATAAAACTCTTGAAGACGAAACAATGAGAGTCTTTGATATTAATGATAGAAAAAAGGGGTACGGTGCGATTATGCACCTTAACAATATTATTGAAGTATTAGAAAATGATCTGGAAAAAATAGAACTATTCTCTTTACAAGAAGCCATTTTGTTCCACGCAAAATATAAGTTTCAACCAAAAGTTAAAAATTACGAAGATATAAGAGACATAATGTTTTGTATCTCACAAAAAAATTGTGACAACTTCCCTGAACTCAAAAAAATTACACAAAAAGCAGCCAATTTCTTTGATGATATGTTTTATACTTCAATTTTTAATAATAAAAATAAAGACATAATTAAAGATGCAAATGACATTATGCAAGAATATTTTGACACAGTAAATTCAAAAAAATTAAGCATAAGCGAACAAGAATATTACGCTCTGAACACAAGTATTGATATGTTTCTAACTAAAGACAGAATTTTAAAAAACAAAGATTTTTTTAACAAACTTTTCGAAAAATATAATATAGATTACAAAATAAAAGACCCTCAATAACGAGGGTCTTTTAAAAACTAATTGTTTTAAAAACTAAACAGTACCCATATTCCAGCTATGGAGATATTCTTCCTGTTCAGGAGTTAATGTATCAATTTTTATACCCATAGAATCAAGTTTGATTTTTGCAATTTCAACATCAACTTCGTGAGGTAAAGTGTACATTTTATTTTCAAGTTTACCTTTGTTTTTAACAATGTATTCAATACCCAAAGCTTGGTTTGCAAAACTCATATCCATTACAGAAGCTGGGTGACCTTCTGCAGCAACAAGGTTAACTAATCTGCCTTCAGCCAATACATAAATTGATTTACCGTTTTTCAATTTGTATTCCTCTAATGATGGTCTGATTTGTCTTATTTCTGTTGCTTCCTTCTTCAAACCGTTGACATTAATTTCTACATCAAAGTGACCTGCGTTACATACAAAAGAACCATCTTTCATATCTAACATGTGATGAACATCAACAACATTTTTATCACCTGTAATAGAAAGGAAGATATCCCCAACTTTTGCAGCTTCGGCTATCGGCATTACGCTATAACCTTCCATAGCAGCTTCTAAAGCTTTAAGAGGATCCACTTCTGTAACAATAACATTAGCACCAAGACCTTTTGCTCTCATTGCTGCACCTTTACCGCACCAGCCATATCCGCAAACAACAAAAGTTTTACCTGCAAGCAAAATATTTGTAGCACGAATAATACCATCAATAGCACTTTGACCAGTACCGTATCTGTTGTCATACAAGTGTTTTGTCAAACTGTTGTTAACACCAACTGTAGGGAATTGTAAACTTCCATCAGCTTCCATAGCTTGAAGTCTTATGATACCTGTTGTTGTTTCTTCTGTTGTACCAATTATGTTAGGAATCAAATCTTGTCTTTTTGAATGGATTGTTGCAACCAAATCTGCACCATCATCAATTACAATATGAGGTTTATGGTCCAAAACTTCTTGCACGTGTTTTGCATAAGTTTCTGATGACTCACCAGCATAACCAAATACAGGAATGCCCCAATATTTTACAAGTGCTGCAGCAACATCATCTTGTGTAGAAAGTGGATTTGACGCAGCCAAAACAGCATCTGCTCCGCCTTCTTTCATTGCAATACACAACGCAGCAGTTTCTTTTGTTACGTGTACACAAGCTGTTAATCTCAAGCCTTTAAATGGTTGTTCTTTTTTAAATCTTGCTTTAATTCTTTCTAAAACAGGCATATCTTTCATAGCCCATTCGATATTATTTTTGCCTTGTTCTGCCAAAGCTATGTCTTTTACATCATACTTTAATTCTGTAAGTGTCATTACTGTCTCCCTCTGGTTTTAAAACCTTTTTATCTCTAAAATTGTAGCACGAATATGATATTATTAAATTTTTTACAAAAAATTCTTAATAAACTATAATAAATATATTGTCAGTTTTGAAGGAATTAATTTTATGAAATTAACGGTTTTAGGTGCAGGTTGCTGGGGGTTAACTCTTACATGGCTATTAACAGATAATTTTGATGAAGTTTGCGTCTGGGGCAGACATGTGGATATCTCTGAAGAATTACGTACAAAAAAACACGTTTCAAAACCGTTAGAAATTCAACTAAAAGATAAAGTACAAGTTACTTCAGATTTAGAAGAAGCCGTTAAAGATGCTGACATTATTTTGATGGTAGTTGCAACTTCAGGTATAAGAGAAGTTTGTAAAAATTTGGCTTTAATCAATAACGGACAAGGATTAAAAGAAAATCAAATTCTTGTAAATACATCAAAAGGGCTTGAACTCCCGTCTTTGATGAGAATGAGTGAAGTTATGAAAGAAGAACTTCCAAATGCCAATATAGCAATTCTTTCAGGCCCAACATTAGCAAAAGAAGTCTTAATGGGTTGCCCTACTGCAGCATCTGTTGCTTGTGAAAACAAACCAGAAATATCAAAATTTTTACAAGAAAAACTCACTGTTCCTTCAAAATTCAGACTTTATACAAATGATGACGTAATTGGTCTTGAACTAGGCGGAAGCTTAAAAAACGTTATCGCAATAGCATCAGGTTTTGCCGATGCAATGAAACTTGGCGACAACTGCCGCGGAGCTCTTCTTACTCGCGGTATGGCAGAAATAACAAGAGTAAGCGTTGCTCTTGGCGCAAAACCGGCAACATTATACGGGCTGTCAGGCATGGGTGATTTGATAGCAACTTGTTCAAGCCCTATGTCACGTAACTTTACGGTTGGTTCAATGCTTGGTCATGGCAAAAAAATCGACGATATCCTCAAAGAACTCGGTTCTGTTGCAGAAGGCGTTAAAACTTCCAAAGCTGTTTGTGAATTGGCAAAAAAATTAAACATAGAAGTACCGATTTCTTCAGCAATTTATGAAGCAGTCTATACTGACATCACACCTAAAGAACTTTTGGACAAATTAATGAACAGAAAATTAAAAGGCGAGTAGTTACTCTTCTCTTTTTTCTTCTTTCATACTTGTCTGAATATCGGCTTGATCGTTGAATGCGTTGATAAAATGAGAATATCTTTCCATTCTCAATTTTAACCAAGACAACATTGTCTCAGATCCATACACTTCAATGGTACGTGTTCTTGTAAACTGCTTGTAAGACCTGTTGTAAGATTCATCAATATAAGTCTTACACTTACAGTTGAGTTCTTCTACCAAATCGTAGAGTGTCTTGAGCCATGCCGGCTGAACTTGTGCTTCGTTTACAGAGTATTCGAGAATCATGTTCTTCCTGGACTTTCTTCTTAACTAATACACTTTATAAAATGCAGATTACGCAGATTATAAACATCCTAGGTAACGGGAGGACTGTAGATTACAACACTAATCTTTTTTCATCGAAATCAGACTACGCATTTCCACATGGTTTGTATCGGCTAATACCCGAAAAACTTTATAACTTCACAAAAACTTTGTAACAATAATTAACATTTTAGATACATAATTTTTTCAATAAAAAAACACCCCCGAAAAATTCGAGAGTGTTTTTTAGTATGTTTTTATTAAAACTACTTGATTTCAACTGTAGCGCCAGCTGCTTCCAATTGTTTTTTAATAGCTTCAGCGTCTTCTTTTTTAACGCCTTCTTTGATAGCTTTAGGAGCAGCATCAACTAAGTCTTTAGCTTCTTTCAAGCCTAAGCCAGTGATAGCTCTAACTTCTTTTAATACAGCGATTTTGTTAGCACCAGCTGAAGCTAAGATAACGTTAACTTCAGAAGCTTCATCAGCGCCACCTTCAGCAGCAGCTGCAGGAGCAGCAGCAGCTACAGCTACAGGAGCAGCTGCAGAAACGCCAAATTTTTCTTCCATAGCTTTTACTAATTCAGCAGCTTCTAACAAAGTTAATTTTTCAATTGATTCTAAAATAGATTCTACACTCATGATTTTCTCCTTTTTATTAATTTTGAGTATTTTGTACTAATTTGTGTTGAGCCTAAGCTCTATTCAGACTAAGCTGATTTTTGTTTTGCAACAGCGTCAATTGCTCTAACAAGGCTGCTCATTACAGCATTGATAGAACCAACGATACCAGTTGCAGGTGAATTTACGCAGCCAAGCATTTTTGCGTAAAGTTCTTCTTTAGAAGGTGTTTTAGCCAATGCTTCAACTTGTTTAGCATCAAGCAATTGACCATCTAAAGCACCGCAAATAACTTCTGCTTTTTTCTTTTCTTTGATGAATTTTGCAACAACTTTTGCTGCTGAAACTTCGTCATCAAAACCGAATGCAATAGCTGTTGATTCTTTCATAGAATCAGCAAGAACTTCAAAATCAGTTCCTTTCATAGCTATTTTAGCTAATGTATTTTTTGTAACTGTGTAGTCAGCGCCTGCTTTTTGAAGTTCTCTTCTTAACAAAGTGATTTCTTCAACAGACAAACCTTTGTAGTTAGTTACAATTGCTACTTTAGCCTTTTGCGCATAATCTTTAATATGTGCAATTTTTTGTTCTTTAAAGGCTTTTGTTGCCATGATTTGCTCCTTTTATATTTATTTTGTATCGACCTGACGTATGTAATCTAGTGTCGCTTGTGTCATCTCGAGCTTTCGAGCTGCCACCGCTCACCTTTTCAAGGCTCATTTTTCTTCGAAAAATTCGTACTAAAAAATGATTTCACGCAAACCGCAAAATCATTACATCAATCACAAATTAACCTGTTGGTAAATTTTATTTGAATTATGACCTCGATAGGCTATTTTTAAGGGATTTTGTTGACTTGCAACAAACGGCTTGCGCCAACCCACCTATTGTCTGCGGTTTGTATAAAGTATATTATTTGAAACAAAACCAAAAATCAACCATGGAAACAAAAAACAGGCAACATTGTTAAAAAATGTTACCTGTTAAAATGCTTTTGTATAAAATTATTTTACTCCGTTAAGCTTATTCTCAATCTGAGTTACTCTTTTATCTGTGACATTAGCCTTATGATGGTTAATAGCTTTATTCACTAATGCACCAACACCAAGACCAAGCGCACCCCAAAAAGCAACACCCATGGTCACGCCAATAGGTATTGAAACATTTTTTATCAATTTCATAGCTCTTTCTTTAGGTAAAGTTTGTTTTAAAGATGCATAAGCTGGAGCTAATATTCTTTTAATCCTCATTAAATTTTGAGGTTTCATCGCTTGTTGTACATTATAAGCACCAAAACCTAAACCAGCTATAGTCCCTGTTATAGTACCTACATGTGATTTTTTGTACTCATTGCCTTTTGGCGTTGTAGCAATTTTCCCAAATGATACCGGTTGAATTGTCATAATTACTTCTTTTTCTTCTTACAATTACTCAATAATTGTAAAGTTGTTTTTTTGCTAGTCTGCATCTAAATTTTTACAATATTTATTACTATTCTTGAGGTTGTTTGTCGGGCAGGTATTTTACAAAATAAGAAAGAACAAACGGAATAAAAGAAATTATGACTAACACTTTTATAATACCTATATTTTGAGCAACAAAGCCTATCAAAGGTAAAAACACACCAACTACTCCCCAGCTAAAACCTCCAATAAAACCTGAAATCATACTTTTATACTGAGGCATAGTTCTTTGAGCCATAACCATGTTTATAGAAACAGACAGCATAGTAACAAAGCCTGTTAAAATAAATAAAATAAATGATAAAATCGGTGAAAGTTTTAAAAGGCTTACAAAAACAACTGTTAATATAAACGGAACTATTAAAGAAGTATAAAATACATTTTTATAACCAATGACTTTTTCATATTTGCTGCTGATATAAGTACCAAAAGCACCTACAGTTAAAAACAAAAATACAGCAATACCAATCTGAAATGCGCTATAACCAAGACTTTTCCAATAAAACGGTAACAACACGCTAAAGCTTGAAGTAACAAGAGATTTTAACGCAGAAACCATTATCAGTATTCTTACTGTTTTGTTTTTAAAAATATCACATACAGCTGTTTTAAAAGATGTTGTATCTTTTTTTACTGGCTGATCACTAATTTTTGGAACAAAAACAAAACATAACAATGCGAATACTATCCCCCAACTTGCAGCTAAAGGCAATCTTGTAATACCCAAAAACTGTGTAATTGTTGAAGAAATAATAGGCCCAACAGAATAACCTATAGTACCTGCTGCAATAAAAATACTCATATTTTGAGCAAGATTTTTGCCACTGTATCTAACAACAAAACCGGTTGCCTGAGGATGATAAAAGCCAACCCCAACACCGCCTAAAATAAGGCACAATGCCAGTTGCCATATATTATGCACCAACCCAGTCAAAGACAAAAAGACTGATGCCATAATGATTCCCCAAAAGATAAAAAATCTTTTGCGCCACTTATCAGCAATAAAGCCAAATACAGGCTGCATCATAGAAGAAAATAATTGCGAAGCACTCATTGCACATGTTGCCATCGCAAGACTTGCACCAATGTTAGAAACAATAAAAGGCAAAATAGGATTAATAAACCCTGAATAACTATCAGCCATACCGTGTCCTAAAGTGAGCCAAGCAACAGCTTTTTTGTTTTCGGGTATATTGTTTTCTTGTTCTTGTAAATCTATATTTTTTTCATCCATTACTCATTCCTTTATATGTGTATAAATGTTCGGCTTACCTTACATTTAACACACATATATAATTTCTTCAACAGCCATTAGTGTTTAAAGTGTCTGATGCCTGTTGTAATCATTGCTAATTCATATTTGTCAGCGCAGGCAATAACTTCTTTTTCTTTATTTCCGCCGCCTGTTTGAATAATACCGCTAATTCTGCATTGAACAGCTGCTTGGATGCTATCAATAGCAGGAATAAAACCATCGCAAGCAATAACTGCTTTTTTAGCTCCGTCACAAGCACGATTTAATGCTGTCTCTACAGCATCAATTCTATTTGTTTGCCCGCCAACAATAGACAATGTTTTAAAATCTTTTGCAATAACTACGGCATTGGTTTTTACGTGTTTGGCAATCTTCCAAGCAAAAACCATATCTTCTATCATTTCTGCATCAGGTTTGGTTTTTGTCACAACTTTAAAAGTGTCTTTATCCAATTCTTTATTATCAGTTTCTTGAACAAGAGTACCAAAAGGAGTAATGTGGATTTCCTGCTCTTGCATAGTTCTGATTTCTTTTAAAGAAGTATTGAGTTTTATAATTCTTAAATCTTTATTTTTTTGCAATATTTCAACAGCTTCTTTATCAAAATCAGGAGCAATAACTGCATCTAAACATACAGAAGATGCGTGTTTTGCAATTTCTTTATCAACAGTTTTTGAAAAAGCTATTGTTGCACCAAATGTACTTACTGGGTCTGTATCAAAAGCCTTTAAGTATGCTTCGTTCAACGATTTACCAAGAGCAACCCCGCTTGGAGTATTGTGTTTTACAACAACTGCTGCATTAACATCATAAAATTCTGCTGCAACTTTTACTGCACAATTGATATCAAGCATATTGTTGTAAGATATTTCAACATCGCTTAAATTTTCCATCTCAGCACTGTTTTGTGTTTTATAAAAGAAAGCTTTTTGATGTGGATTTTCGCCATATTTTAGAGCTATAGGTTCTGCATCAAAAAATTTTTCGTAATTATCGTTCATATAAATATCCCTTTTTGTTAAACCTTTTCATAATTTATCACAAAAGCAACTATCAGTCAGACAATAAGATACGAATTTGCAAGAAGTTTACGCAAACTTGATAAAAAATATTTATATTATATAATTTAGGGGTAGCTGTGTCTTGTCCTTGGAGAAAGCACAAGGCAGAGCGGTGACAATTGAACAAACGCGTTAAGAGCCCAGTTGGCTAAGCAAGCGATAAGCTTGCAACTTCCAATAAAGTTTGGCTACCAAACGCAGAAATGACAATTTAATAAATGCGCCCGTAGCCCAGTTGGCTAAGCAAGCGATGAGCTTGCGACTTCCAATAAAGTTTGGCTACCAAACGCGAAAATGACAATTTAATAAATGCGCCCGTAGCCCAGTTGGCTAAGCAAGCGATGAGCTTGCGACTTCCAATAAAGTTTGGCTACCAAACGCGAAAATGACAATTTAATAAATGCGCCCGTAGCCCAGTTGGCTAAGCAAGCGATGAGCTTGCGACTTCCAATAAAGTTTGGCTACCAAACGCAGAAATGACAATTTAATAAATGCGCCCGTAGCCCAGTTGGATAGAGCGTTTGGCTACGAACCAAAAGGTCGGGAGTTCGAATCTCTCCGGGCGCGTTTTCTTATTAATTTTTTAATTGTCTTTTTGCCGGAGGATTCGAAGAATTTATTTACAGCACGCAGAAACTCCGTTTCTGACTTTGCTTGCCTCTATTAAAAACGATACTTAATCGTTTTTAACAGAGTTCTTGGGCGCGTTTTCTTATTAATTTTTTATTTGTCTTTTTGCCGGAGGATTCGAAGAATTTTTATACAGCACGCAGAAACTTTGTTTCTGACTTTGCTTGCCTCTATTAAAAACGATACTTAATCGTTTTTAACAGAGTTCTTGGGCGCGTTTTCTTATTAATTTTTTATTTGTCTTTTTGCCGGAGGATTCGAAGAATTTTTATACAGCACGCAGAAACTTTGTTTCTGACTTTGCTTGCCTCTATTAAAAACGATGCTTAATCGTTTTTAACAGAGTTCTTAAGCGCATTTTCTTCTTAATTTTTTAATTGTCTTTTGGCCGGAGGATTCGAAGAATTTTTGTTCTTAACATCACATAATTTTATCTGTCAAAAAAATTTTTTATGTGATTTATGTAAATATAATGAAAATCACGGCTGAATATAATAATTTTTCATATTCTTGTCCTAAGCGTAAACCTTATATGCCAAGTTTTGGCATAAGTTTTAAAGCGCCCAAATTATTGTCTGATATTTTTATAAGGCAAAACACACAACCGGCACAAAAAGTGTTTAAATTAAAAAAATTGTTTGCCGGAGAATTTGGAACAGAATGTAAAAATTCTTCACCGTTAAAAAACTTCGATGATAGTGTTGACTTTGACAAGCTGAAAGAACTATACAAAAATGGTTTTTCTACAAACACTGATGGTTGGGCTGATTGCTTTTTAAAATCTAAAGCAAACAACCCGCTTTCTACATCATCGGTTTATGACTGCTCTGTTATGTACTTATTTAATAAAGATACAAACACTCATTTTTTGTACCATTCATCTTTTCGATCTGTTCAAAAAGATTTCGACTTTTTAATAAAAACCTTTATGCCGGAAGGCTTTACAAAGGCAGAAATTTTACCTGGGGCCAAAAGATGGCTTGAGCGTCACTCACTGACTTTGCCCGAAATGGTAAAGGCTATTCAGGCAAATAACAAACAAGCTGAAATAAACATTAGACATTACAACTCAAAAATGCCTGAAGTGGTAGGTTATATGGGTGAATTATACGAAATACCAAATCAAAGAATAGAAATGGGATTTTACGACAAAGGACAAGCAAGTTTTAGAATGTGTGATTTAAAAGCTAAATCATTAATTAATGAATTAGATTTCAATTCTTCTTCAATTGAGAAACTTGAAACTACAAGACAATACTATAAACAAGGAATTCCTGATATTGAAATTATGAAAATTATAAATCGAGAATTAGACAAAAACTTGCAAAAGCTTTTAGAGAAAGACATATCACAAAAGTAATCTTTTGTTGTTATAAAACAAAATTATAAAAATATCCGACAATAGTAAATGTGATAAACATAAAAATCACATATCTGATTATCAACTCTTTTTTCATAACCCTTGATAAAATAATCATTTCAGGAAGTGATAAACCGACCACTGCCATCATAAAAACTAAAACCGTCCCAACAGCAGCACCTTTTTGAATCAAAACCTGTGCAATAGGGATAATAGTTGTTGCATCAGCATAAAGCGGAATTCCTGCCATAACTGCCAAAAGAACTGCAAAGAAATTATTATTCGACATATATTTCATAAAAAATTCTTGCGGAACATATCCGTGTAAAAATGCACCAACTCCAACGCCTAATAAAACAAATAACCAAATCTTTTGCATCAAATCTTTTGCATAAATAAACGCATCTATGACTCTTGATTTTATTGTTAAAATTTCTTTTGTAGAAGAACAAGAACAACTGCAACATCCTGTATTTGTACCTAATTTTTTTAAATAATCCTGTAAATATTTTTCAAATCCTAATTTTTCCATCACATAACCGCCAACAACACCAACAGCAATACCAGTAGCCACATAAATTAAGGTAATTTTTATACCTAAAACACCAGCCAGGACAAGCATTGCAATTTCATTAATCATAGGTGAAGTAATCAAAAAGCTCATAGCAACCCCAAAGGGAATTTTTACCTCTATAAACCCTATAAATAATGGAATAGAAGAACAAGAACAAAAAGGAGTTATAGCACCAAATAATGCAGCTAAAAAATGAGCCAAAAACTTTGGTTGTTTTTCAACGTATGATTTAAATTTATTGCTATCAAGATAGCTTCTTAAAAATGCGATTACAGAAATTATTACAAACAACAAAAATAATATTTTAAGCACATCATATACAAAAAAGTGTATTGCTGAACCCAAACTTGTTTTTGCCGAAAAACCTAATATTTGATATACAAACCAATCTGCAAATTTTAAAAACATATTTACCTCACAAAATTGACAGAAACAAAACTATATGCCATTATTGGAATATAATATAACACCATATTCCATTTTTGGAATATAGTCAACTCCAAGGACAAACTATGAATAATTTATATGAAAAAAAAGCACAAATATTTAAAGCACTGTCTAACCCTGTACGGCTTGAAATCATAGACTTTTTAACAGATGGTGAAAAATGTGTTTGTGAGATTGTTGAAAAATTAAATTATGAGCAACCTCATATTTCAAAAAGCTTGATTAAACTAAAAGAAGCAGGATTAATTGAAGACAGAAAAGACGGCCTAAATGTCTATTATTCCCTAAAATTTTGTTGTATGAAAGAATTTTTTAATTGCTTGAACAAGATGATTAAGTAGTTCACAACTATAGTTCATACCCTTCAATACGATTTTTAACGTTTTTATCTCTTAGAGAGTTATCTTCTTCAGGGTTGAGGATGAACATTATTTCTTCTTCAATATTTTGAGTATCTTCTGTCTCTGGAGTGTTATTTATTTCAAGCAACTCATTTAAATAATCTTTATACAAAGCTAATATTTTATATAAAGCAGGTTTTTTATTTACGGTCAATTCCAATGGCTTGTCACTACCTGTTATATCAAAAGACAGTTTTGAGGGAAACTTTTTAACGAGCAAAACTGATTCCATAATGTCTGCTAATTCTTCAAAATATAATGAATACAAACGTTCATTTTGGGTAGATTCAAACAATACATCAGAAAGTGCTTCTTCCATTGCCAAAGATTGCAATTTTAAAGATACAGGCATGTTTTGTTTTGGCAATATAACTATGTTTGCAATATCATCATATTTTTTTCTTTTAGTACATACTTGTTTTTCAAATTCATCGGGCTGTAAGTTTTCATATCTCAAATGTTTATTCACTTCTGCAAAATATTCTTTTGCAAAAACTTGAGGAACAAAACTATATTTTTGCAAGAATTTGTATTCTAAATTTTTATATTCTTTTTCTTTTTCAAAAGCATTTGGTTTATCAAGACAACAATTCATGTTTACATTCGGATGATCGCTTTCCCAAAAGATTTTAAATTTATTATAAAAAGCTTTTTTTACTTCTGGCGGATAATTGTTTTTGTCATCAAACAAAATCAATGCGCTTTTACCGAAGGTTTGTAAAAATTCTTCTAACTGTTTTGGAGTTGCTATATTTTCAAACATTGGTTTTTCTGAATGTTTAGCAAATAAATCATTTTTGACAAAAAGATTTGAACCGACACGTTCATTAACATCAGGTTGGTAAAAATAATTTTTAATAATTTTATCTATTTCAAAATCAGAAAGTGGCTGTTTGTATTCAGAATATAATTTAGACATTTTATTAACATCAATCTTCTTTTTAGTCACATTCAAATCAATATATTTCTTGGCATAGTTTGAATAAATACTAAAATCTTGACCTTTTGAATACATCAATAAAGCATTTTTAATCTCTGATGGAACTAGTTGAAATACATTCGGATTTTTGGTTAAAGAATACAACTCATCAGCCGCTGCTGCACACATAGGATTATTTATCCGTTGAGTTTTATCGCTACCCATGTGTGTTATTTTTTGCAATTTCAATCTTTCTTCTTCAGAAACATCATATTCAGACAATATAGCTTTTGTCCAAAGTTTCACATATTCTTTAGGAATTTCAGATAATGTTGTCTTAAAATAATCATCCAAATATTCTTGAGGCAGTTGTTTAACAATAGCAAAATGTTTGTTGTTATATGCAAACATAAACTCTTGCATATATTCCGGCATATCATTAGTTTTAGGTTCTTCTGTTATCGATTTTAATGATTGAAGATTTTTTTCACTATCAATATCTTTTATACGCTGATATCTATCTCGATTTATTTCTTTTTTTAGTTCTTCAAATGTTCCTCGAGAAATTGCCAAATTAACTTTTTCCCAAGCAAGAATTATTTTTTTGCCAAACTCTTTTGCCTCATCTTCATGCAATGACCAAAACTCTGTCATAATTTCAGACTGATATTGGCTAAATTCTTCTGAAGAAAATAACAAATCAGCAGGTTTTGTAATCTGTTTTTGCTGCATAAAAGCAGAAAGCTCACGAATTAAATCTTTGCTATGATTCCAAGCATCAATCATGGCAAATCTCAAAGGTTCAGAACCTGATTTCATTTTTGATATGTAATCAGTTCTTTCTTCCGCTGTCATATTTGCCCAACGGGAAGATAAAATATGCATGCGTTTTAAATGCAAAGTATCTTTTTGAGCTTCCGACAGGTTTGCTTCAAACAATTTAAGATTGTTTGTTGCCCATTTAACAAAAAGTTCATCTTGGCTTAATTTAGAAGAACCTGTTTTGATTCTTTGAGTCGGTTTTTGAGCAGAGTTAGTCTCAATTTGTTCATTATTTTTTGAAGAAGTCAACAAATCTTTCTTTTCTTGCTGTTTTTGCTCTTTCTTAAAATCTTTCAGCATATCAAGAGCAGTCATTTGGGCAGCTATCATATCCAATTTTTCATTTTGTGTATGAGAATTCCACCAAATTTCAAACTTTTCTACAGATTTTTTGGCTTTTGCAGTTCTTTCACTATCGCTTAATGATGCCCAAAAAGCTTTTTGCACTTCCGAGATATATTCTCCCACCTTGTCAGAATAGCCTTCTCTTGTATATCTTAAAGAGTTTAGGTAATTTTGATTAGGAAGCTTTATACCCAAGCCCTTGAGTGTACCGTCTTGAATATAAGCAGAATTAGGATGTTTAAATCTAAAATCAGCTTTAAAGTCCTCATCTAAATCTTTTTCTAAATCCTTATTTATTTCGTCATAGGTTTTTGCTTCAAGAAAGATTTTTTTAACAAGATAAACAGTTAAATTTTCTTTGCTTTTTAAAACACCTTGATTTGAAAGAGCAAGAAGCTCATCATTTTCTCTAACAGAAGCAAGCAAACCAATAGAAGCCTTTGTTTGCATCGGGTCTATCAGATTTTTGAATAACTCTTCGTCAGGAAAAAAATTCTTAATATCTTGAATTGTTTTTGCATCTTTTAATAAAGAATATGCTCTTTTTTGAGCCTCAATAGGTGTTAATTTTGTTTTGTCATCCAGCGATTCAACATACCTTCTTACCGTAGAAGGCATTTTATTTTTGTTAAATTCGTAAAACCTATCAAGCCCCTTATCTACTCTAGAACCACCGAAAGAAACAAGATAGCCTCTCATATTAGAACCCATCACAGGCATTTTGGGTTCAGGTTTAAAAGTATTTGTAACTACAGATTTATTTGTTTTTGCTTTTTGCTCTCTGTTTTGTTTTTGAAAAGATAAAAAATTATTGATACTTCTTACATTCATTTTTTCAAATCCGATTTAATTTTTGTTATTTAAGTACTCAACAATGGCATTTCTAAAGTTTTCGTTTTCAACATTTGCCATTTTTTGTTTTACAAGGTGATTTATAAGATTTTTACATTCTTGTTCGGGAATGTTTTTATCTATTGTAACAGTAATACAATCCCAATCACTTTTTGGGGTAGGAATCAATATAGCTGTCATATCTTTTTCTTGGTTGTTTTGTATAAACTTGTCGTGAATTACGGTAAATTTTTTGTCGTTTTTTAAATAATATCTTAAGTAATCTTTTATTTCACGAGTATTATTTTTATCTGTTTTTTGATCAATATTTACTATGTTTATATCAGACGGGCTAAGTTTTGAATCTGTCTTGTCATTATTAACCGTTTGCGTTTTATTTGTGGCATTTGCTTGCTCTGCTTCTTTTTGTTGCAAAAATTGTGCAATGAGAGGTTTTATTTTTGGATGAGTCATAAAATCTTTTGGATCCAATGAGTTTACATAGTATCTTATATCTGCAATCGGATTTTCATTCAAAATACCAACTTTTGCCATATAGACAACCAGCTCATCAAGAACAGGTTTTTCAATATGTCCGCTCAAGACCATCGCCATATGATCGCCACCTCTAAGCCCCGGAGTTGAAGGATTTAATGGAAATACAATAGCTGTTGTTTCACCATTTATTTTTTCGTCGGCATTCTTGTTACGAACAATATGAGGTTTTTTAAAATTTTTATACCAGTCCAAACCATAAGCATATTGCATTGAACAGCGATAGTCATATATCTTTCTTGTGTTGCCTTCTACTTGAGAATGACCAACACAAGTTACTTCAAAGTTAATATCTTTTTCCGTAATATGAGGGATTTTCTTTTGCTTATTAAGCCTTTGTGCAGCCAATGCCGCAGCTTGTTCAGGAGTCAGCCCCTGAGAACTGTCAGAGTTTGAAGCACCAAAAGAAGGTTTTGACTGTGCAGATAATTTATTTATATTTTGTGATGTAATTTTTGCAACTGTGTGATAAGCAAAATTTCCATTAATTAAATTCATCGTATAAATTTTCCTTTTTACAGATACATAAATCTGCTGAAAAAATTATATTGCCTATCTACAAGCTACAAAAATAAACATCTTTACATGATTTAATATTATTGTTGAACGTAGCAAATTTTTAGATTTACAATATTTAAGTTACTGTCAATATTTCAGGAATCTTGTAATGGAAGTTAAAAATAATAACAATCATTCATCATTTATACCAACTGCTACTGCAATTGGTGGAATAGGTGGTGCTGTATATGGTTTTAGACACCCAAGCGAAGCCTCTTGTCTAAAAATATCTAAATTATCACCAACTATTGTTGAAACAATGACAGATTACAGAGATTCTTTTAACTTAAGCACAGCAAAACAAGCAGTTGCACAAAATAAACTTAATTTGCAAGAATATTCTATGGTAAATGATATTGTCAAAAATTTTACTAACGCATTAGAAAAAGAACAGATTGTTCAAGATATTTTAAACACCCCTATTCAAGAAAGAACACAAACTCTTAGCAAGGCAACTAAAGAAGCAAACCTTACAAGACCTAAACTTTATAAATCACTATTTAAACTAACAAACGGTTTTAAAGAAAAATTAGTTGAATTAAATATCTTTGATGCAGAAAAATTTGTACAAACGACTAAAGCCACAAAAGAAAGAACTATTGCTATGTACAAAGAACTTTCTAAAGGCGCAGCAAAAGGCTTGGCTGTAGGTATCGCAGCAGGCGTAGCCATAGGATATTTAATAAAATCAGTTTTAAAAAATAAACAAAATTAATCAATATCTATAGGTGAGCGATTTATTGCATCTATTGCTGCACGTGCATTTTGAGCAAGTTCTTCTGAAACATTTGGTATAATTGTGAGTTGCCTCAAAACGTCGATTGTACGTTTAAAACATCTTACAACATCGCCTTCACCTGAAGGAACTTGTTCAATAAGTTCTTCCCATTCACCGCCGTTTACCCAGTACTCTATTAATGGTGAATAGTAAGAATTTATATACATTTCAGTTTCTATGTCACAATCACGTTGGATTATAGTTACACGTCTTCTGATATCTTTAATTCTGTTAAGAGCTTTTCTTGTACCTTTGCTTATAGGTATTTCAGGGTATACATCAGCTCTCAAATCTTCTGTAGTAATAGCGCAAATAACAGAAGCCAGCTCATCAACTTTTAAGGTGTCTAAAACGCCGCTAAATATAATCTCTGCAAGGAACAGCTCATTTTCTGCCCTAATTGCACCAATTGTAAGTCCTTTTTCGTTAGGATAATTGTTTTCTAAATAACCCATTTTTTCAAGCGCATAAGTATGGTTTAAAAACTTTCTCCAATAGATATCTTTTTCATACTCTATTGTTTTTTCAAGTTTCATTGCACGTTTTTGAAAACGATCCAAAAGCTCTGTTTCTTTCATATGTTTGCGATAAAGTTTGCAAGTATCGCATTGATATGTTTGTACTTTATGCAAAAGTTCTTTTGTTTTTGCTTCAAAATCCTGACAATATTGAACATTTTCAGGGTTCTTTTTATTCATCTGTTTGCGTAAAACTTTAGCGGTTTTTCTTTGTTCCACGTAAATATTGCGTAATTTGTTGTACTCGAACATATCTTTTGAAGTACGTTTAAACGGACATTTAAAAGATTTAAAGCCTTCAATTACATTGTTTAATTCTTCCTGTTGTTTCATCAAAGGTGTAAGTCTTGTTGTAGAAGAATAGTAGCCAAAACTTTTTAAAATAAGTTCTTTAGCTTCGTCAAGCGTAAACCTTTGCAAAAGATTAACAACCATTGAATATGTCGGAGAAAAACGACTTTCCAAAGGATTTGCATCACTTGTCACAAGTTCCGCTACTTCCTCAGGAGACTGAAAAGCTGTACCAATGATTGTTACATAACCGATTTCATCCATACCTCGACGGCCTGCACGGCCTGACATTTGTAAAAACTCGCTTGGTGTAAGCATTCTATGACCAGAATCCGTACGTTTTGAAACTGCACTAATGACGGTAGAACGAGCAGGCATGTTTATACCTGCAGCAAGTGTTTCTGTCGCAAAAACTACTTTTATCAAACCTTTTTGGAATAATTTTTCAACAAGAACTTTCCAAGCTGGTAAAAGCCCTGCATGGTGTGAAGCTACGCCACATAGGATATATTCAAGATGCTTGTTGTTATATAAATATGGGTTTTCTGCAATATATTCATCAACAATTTTTTTAATTTCTTTTTGTTCTTCAGGTGTTGTTAAACATAATCCTGCACATTTTTCCATTTGTTCATCACATTTTTTTCTGGAAAAAGTGAAATAAATTGCAGGCAACATATTTTTCTTGTGTAAAATTGAAACAACATCTTTAGCAACTTGACGTTGCGGCATTTTGCCGCCTCGTTTACCAAAATATTTTACTTTAGATTCAGGTTTAATTTTTTTATTAAGTCTGCCTTCCGGCGTCAACAAAGGCAAAATATCATTAGGTTTTGAAGAATCATAATAATAATATCTTAACGGTACAGGCCTAAAATCTGTATAAACAAGTTCTGTTCTTGAATGAACCGTATTAATCCAATCTGTAAGCTGTTGAGAATTTGCAACAGTAGCAGAAAGTGCAATAATTTGAACGTTTGTTGGACAATATATTATACTTTCTTCCCAAACTGTTCCTCTTTGTTCATCATTCATATAATGAACTTCGTCAAGCACTACAAATCTAACATCTTTCAAGTTGTCTGAAACAGAACCAAAGTTTGTACCGTAAAGCATATTTCTAAAAACTTCAGTAGTCATAACGACAATCTGAGCTTCACGATTTATAGAAGTATCGCCTGTTAACAACCCAACCTTATCTGCACCGTATTTTTCCGAAAAATCGTTGTATTTTTGGTTAGAAAGAGCTTTCAAAGGAGTTGTATAAAAAATTCGATGATTTTCATTCAAAGCCTCGTGTATAGCCATTTGTGCAATACAGGTTTTACCTGCTCCGGTAGGCGCACATACCACTACACTTTTACCATTGTTGATATGGAATAGTGCTTCTTCTTGAAAATCATCGAGTTTAAAATCAAATTTGTATTCAGGCATTTATTTTCCAACTATTATCTGTCTATATATATAATGCCACAAAACGTAATGTTTCAAACCTACTTTTGTAATTTATTTTCTTTAGAAAGCTTATTTATAGCTTCGATTGTTTTATTAAATTCGTCGTATTCAGCTTTACAAGATGAAGCCAATGACTTATCAATATCTTTTTGTAAGGAAACTAAGCTATCAACTGTCGAAGCCATAACAGCAGGATTACCAAGATTTTCTGCATTAGTATAAATTAATTCTACTGTTTCTCTTAAATTAGAAATAGCTTTACATTTATCAACAGAAGTATCTTGTCCTTTTACAACTGCAAGACAACTATCTTTAACTGCAAAAATCTTAGCCATTTCTGGGCCATTCATATCATAAGAAACTTCATCAAGAATTTCATAAACAGGCATATACTTAGAATTTTCAAGACTAATACATTCTTTTGGATTTTGTTCATGATTCCAATACAAACCTAATCCAATGACTACTATTAAAGCGATTAAAACAATTGCAATAACTGCAACACCTATATTTTTTTTCATACAAAGCTCCTTCTTTCTAATAATATGCAAAATTATAAGTATTTTAATATTTGTTGTCAATTTAAAATAATCTGGTTGTATTAATCCTAAAAATTAAGTTAATTATGTTCAAAATTCCTTGTGCGTGGTAAAATTGGGTAAATATTTGAGACTTGAGGAATTTTTATATAATGATAGATTTACTTTTAAAACTTTTAGGAGATCCTAACCAAAAAAAAGTTAAAAAAATGATGCCAATTGTTGAGCATATCAACAAACTTGAACCTGAAATGGAAAAACTCTCTGATGAAGAACTAAGAGCAAAAACAGAGGAATTTAAAGAACATTTAAGAAACAGAGAATATTCATCTGATTTCAAAAAAGACAGAGAACTTGAGAAAAAAGCACTCGATGAAATTCTTCCTGAAGCTTTTGCAGTTGTAAGAGAAGCCGGCAAACGTGTTTTAAATATGCGCCACTTTGATGTACAGCTAATTGGCGGTATCTTCTTGCACAACGGCCATATCGCAGAAATGAGAACAGGTGAAGGTAAAACTCTTGTAGCAACATTACCTGCATACCTCAATGCACTTACTGGCAAAGGGGTTCACGTTATTACCGTTAACGACTACCTTGCAAAACGTGACAGCGAGTGGATGGGAAAAATATATAAATTCCTCGGCTTAACAGTAGGTGTTATTCTTTCTAACCAAGGTAGAGATCCTAACGAATTTGAAAGAAAAAAAGCAGCATACGCTTGCGATATCACATACGGAACAAACAACGAATTTGGTTTTGACTACCTTAGAGACAATATGGCAGGCAGTATGGATATGCTTGTTCAACGTCCATACAACTACGCTATCATCGATGAAGTTGACTCTATTTTAATTGACGAAGCAAGAACTCCACTTATTATTTCAGGAAGATTAGAACAATCTGCTCAACTTTATCAAACAATGTCAAAAATAGCACCTCAGCTTAAAAAAGATGTTGATTATGAAGTTGACGAAAAGAATAAAAACGTTATTCTCTCCGAGGAAGGTATTGATAAAGCGGAAGAACTACTCGGAATAGAAGATTTATTTGATGTTCATACACAATATGCTCATCACCTTTTGCAAGCGTTAAAAGCTAAAGAGCTTTACCAAAAAGATACAGACTATGTAATCAAAAATGGTGAAGTTGTTATTGTAGACGAATTTACAGGTCGTTTGATGGAAGGCAGACGTTGGTCTGACGGACTTCACCAAGCTGTAGAAGCTAAAGAAGGCGTACAAATTCAAGACGAAACTCAAACTCTTGCAAGCATTACCTTCCAAAACTTATTCAGATTGTACCCAAAACTTTCAGGTATGACAGGTACTGCAATGACAGAAGAAGCAGAATTCGGAAAGATTTACAACCTTGAAGTAACAACTATTCCGACAAACAAACCTGATATCAGAATCAACTTACCTGACGTAGTTTATAAATCTCAAAAACAAAAATACATAGCCGTTGTAGAAGAAATCATAAAAATGCATGAAGAAGGCAGACCTGTTTTGGTTGGTACGATCAGTATCGACAAATCAGAATATCTTTCTTCTTTGCTTAAAGCAAAAAAAATTCCTCACAACGTATTAAACGCAAAACACCACGAAAAAGAAGCTTATATCATTGCCCAAGCAGGCCGTTACGGCGCCGTAACAATAGCAACAAACATGGCCGGTCGTGGTACTGATATTCTGCTAGGTGGTAACCCTGAATATCTTGCAAAAGAAGAACTCGACAAAAAAGGCATAACAATAGACCACCCTGACTACGAAATTCTTAGAGACGAAGCTCTAAAAGCAGCAAAAGCAATCACTGAAGAAGAACACGACAAGGTAGTAAAAGCTGGCGGTTTGCACGTTATAGGTACAGAAAGACACGAATCCAGACGTATCGATAACCAACTAAGAGGTCGTGCAGCAAGACAAGGTGACCCTGGTTCTACAAGATTCTTCTTATCTTTAGAAGATGACTTGATGAGAATATTTGGCGGTCAGCACATAATCAACCTTATGAACACTCTTAACGTTGAAGAAGATATGGCTATTGAATCAGGTCTTATTACAAGACAGATAGAAGCTTCTCAACGCAAAGTTGAAGTTTATCACTTTGACATAAGAAAAAGCGTCCTTGAATACGACGATGTTATGAATATTCAAAGAGAAAAATTCTATCAACAAAGACGTCGTGTATTAAAAGGCGAAGACCTTACACCGGATATTTATTACATGATTGAATGTGAAATGGATAGAATCATTAAAAGCTACATTTCACCGGGGCAAAACCCTCAAGAATATATTTACGAAGATATGCTTGGAATGGTAAAAGAAGTTCACTCTCTCGTTCCTCAACTCGATTATCTTGAAGTAAAAGATTTCCAAGGTTTAAGCTACGAATCAATCTTTGAAAAATTGAAAAAACTTGCTGTTGATGCATATAGAGAACACGAAGAAGAAACTATAAGATTCTACAACGATATACAAGCTCAATATGAAGCAGTTTTTGCTCCTGAAGAGCCATTTGCACATAACAATGTTATGCGTCACATAGAAAAAGACATTCTTTTACGTGTTGTTGACAACAAATGGATTGATCACTTACACAACATCGATATGCTCCGTGACGGTATAGGTTTAAGAGCTTACGGACAAAAAGATCCTCTTATTGAATACAAAAGAGAAGCCTATGACTTGTTCAACAATATGATGTACGAAATCCAGTCTGAAACAGTAAAATACTTGTTCAGAACAAGATTTGGCGTTCAAATTGTTCAAAGAAGAGATGATGAAGTTATCCAAACACAACTTGCACAAGCAGCACAAAGTTTCCAAGCACCGTCAGAAGAAGATGAACAATCTATGATGAATTCGCCGATACATAACGGACAAAAAGTAGGAAGAAATGATCCTTGTCCTTGCGGCAGCGGAAAAAAATATAAAAATTGCTGCGGCAAAGAAGAATAAAAGAAACTAACATAATTTTAAAAAAGACAAGTACAAAAATACTTGTCTTTTTTTGTTAAATTATTCATCCAAAGATTTTACCGAAATACTTACTCTGTTTGCAAAATTGTTGTTAATAGCGTGTATAAGTTCGTTAGAAGATTCCACCCAAAAATGAGAATCGCTTAATATCCTTGCATTGCTGCCGTCAGGCTCTTTAAGACTCAAAACAAGAGGATCTCCTCCTTTAAAACGAGCAAGTACATCTTTAACCGCAACCAAATCTTCAAATTTCATCTCATCTAAAAGTGACAAAGTAACAATATTGCTATTTTCAATAGCTTTTACCGAATCAACAATTATATTGTATTGGTCTTCATCTTTCTTCTGAATTTTACCTGATAAAATAACTTTCTTTTCGTTTTCGATAAACGAATTATAATCAATTAAAGTCTTATGAAAAGCAACAAACTCTACCTTACCTGTTAAATCTTCAATAACACCTGCTTTTAAAAACTTTGTAGGGTCTTTTTTGGTAGGAATTTGTCTTACCTGAGTCAATAAACCGCACACAGTAACAGGCTTATCGTTAGGCATATCCTTCAACTCAGCAATGTTGTGAGTTGTTAAAAACGGCAGCTTATCAACAATGCTTGAAAGCGGGTGGCTTGTAACGTAAAAGCCTAAGTACTCTTTTTCAAAAGCTTGAATCTGTTTGTCATCAAACTCTTCTTCACTACCCGTCAATGTATATGTATCAAGCTCAACACCTGTACTTGTTGTCAAACCTGCAAATAAACTTGCTTGTCCGAGCATTTTGGCTTCACTTTGTCTTTTTGCAGAAGCCATCAACGGTTCTAGGTTTTCTATAAGCTGTTTTCTGCTTTTTTCAATATTTGCAAAAGCACCTGATTTAATTAAACTTTCCAATGTCCTTGTATTAAGTGCTTTGGTGTCAATTCTTGTACAAAAATCGTATAAAGATTTAAACTCGCCGTCTTGAGTTTCTCGTTCTTTTTCAATAAGTTCAATTACACCTTCACCAACATTTTTAATAGACGCAAGTCCAAAACGAATGTTGTTTCCGTCAGGAGTAAACTTCGCATTAGACTTATTAATATCAGGCGCAAGAACCTTAATACCCATTTTTTGACATTCTGCAATGTAAAGCTGTGTTTTTTCCTGATCACTTGAAACACTTGATAACAAAGCAGACATATACTCAACAGGATAATGTGCTTTTAAATATGCTGTTTGATATGATACAAATGCGTAAGCTGCAGAGTGGCTTCGGTTGAAGCAGTATGAAGCGAATTTTTCAATCTGTTCAAAAAGCTCATTAGCACCTTTTTCTGTCATACCATGGGCAGCAGAACGTTCAACAAACAAACCTTTTTGCTCAGCCATTTTTTCAAGCTGTTTTTTACCCATCATACGACGTACGTTATCCGCTTGACCAAGAGAATAATCTGCCAGAGTTTGGAATATCTGCATGATTTGCTCTTGATAAACAATGGTACCGTATGTGTCTTTTAAGATAGGCTCAAGTAACGGGTGAGCATATTCAATTTTTTGACGGCCGTGTTTACGTTCAACGAAATCCTGAACCATCCCTGAACCCAACGGCCCCGGACGAAACAGTGCCACCAAAGCGCCTAAATCTTCAAATACAGATGGTTTTAAGTCTTTAACAAGCTTTTTCATACCTGAAGATTCAAGCTGGAATACACCGTCTGTATCACCTCTTTGTAAAAGGTCAAAAGTAAGCTCATCATCAAGAGGTATATTATTAATCTCAAGCCATTCGCCTGTCTTTTTTTCAATCATTTTTAAGGCGTTATGAATAATGGTAAGGTTTCGCAAACCCAAAAAGTCCATTTTCAAAAGACCGATGTGCTCGTCTTCAATCATCGTATATTCTGTTACGATAATTCCTTCTTTTGAAGGTTCAACAGGAACAACGTCTGACAATGGCATCTTAGAAATGATAACCCCTGCAGCGTGCATACCTGTATTGTTTTTTAGCCCTTCTATAGCTTTTGCCATATCAACAAGCTTTTTAACAGTAGGATCAGAATCATAAAGCTTTTTAAGCTCCATACCATCTTTTAGGGCATCGTCAATTTTTATTTTAGGTTCGGCAGGAATCAACTGCGCCCATTGGTTGCTTTGTGCAAAAGGAATATCATAAACACGTGCAACCGATTTCATAGCGTTTCTTGCAGCAAGAGTACCAAAAGTTACAATCTGACAAACCTTATCTGCCCCATACTTTTTGGTAACATAATCAATTACCTCACCACGGCGTTCTACACAAAAGTCAACGTCGACATCAGGCATACTAACACGTTCTGGGTTTAAGAATCTTTCGAACAACAGATTATGCTTAATAGGGTCTAAGTCCGTAATTTCAAGAACATAAGAAACTAAACTACCTGCTGCAGAACCACGACCAGGGCCTACTGGTATGTCATTTCTTTTTGCATATTGAATAAAGTCAGATACAATCAAGAAGTACTCGGCAAACCCCATTTTATTGATTACACCAAGCTCGTATTCCAAACGCTCTTTTAACTCTGGGGTTAAACCACCATATCTTTTTTTGATACCTTTCATACACATGTAATCAAGATAAGATTCTGATGTGTAATTTGGAGGAATCTCAAAATACGGAATGTGATATTTTCCCATTTCGATTATCAAATGACACTTGTCAGCAATTTCCACCGTATTTTTGATACATTCATCAAACATATCAGCTTCCATCCAACGGAAGGAATCTCTTAATTGCTCAGGAGTTTTGACATAAAATTCGTCATTTGGAAAACGGAATCTGTCATTGCTTTCTTTAAGTGCGTTTGTTTGAATACAAAGCAAAGTATCGTGCCAGTCTGCATCTTCTTTTCTTAAATAATGGCTATCATTTGTAATAACCATTTTTATGTCTAATTCTTTTGCAAGTTCTATTAACCCCGGGTTAGACATTTTTTGTTTTTCAAGCCCGTGGTCTTGAAGCTCTATGTAATAATCCTCGCCAAACAGACCTTTATAGAACTTTGCTGCTTCGTAAGATTTTTCTTTTTCACCTTGAATAAAACCTTGAGCAACTTCACCCTGAACACAAGCAGAAAGACAAATCAAACCTTCGTGATACTGCTCGATTAACTCATGGTTAATTCTTGGCTTATAATACATCCCCTGACATTTTGCTATAGAAACAAGTTTTACAAGGTTTTTATAACCTGTTTGGTCTTTAGCTATCAAAACAAGGTGGTAAGGATGAGTTTTTGCAGGATTTTTTTCTGTAATATCACCGTCATAAACATAAAACTCACAGCCAATGAGTGGTTTTACGCCCATTTCTTTAGCTGTTTCGTACATTTGAATAGCACCGTACATATTGCCGTGGTCAGTAATTGCAACAGCAGGCATATCATTTTCTTTGGCAAATTTGCACAACTCTTTAATTCTGATTGCGCCGTCTAAAAGGCTGTTTTCAGTGTGTAAGTGTAACGGTACGTATTGCATTTCCATCCCCAATTCTTATGTATATTTAACCATACAAGACCGCTTTTTTCAGCACAATATATAGAAACGTAAACATTAAAAAACTATCTGATTTTAATATTTCTTGCAATATCTCTATCCATAGCTTTTTTTGCAATAGCCTCTCTTTTGTCGTGAAGCTGTTTACCTTTTGCAAGAGCAATTTCTACTTTTGCCCAACCGTTTTCAAGGTAAATATTCAAAGGAACAATCGTATATTGTTCTTTTTTTACTTTACCTAGCATTTTTAAAATTTCGTTTTTATTTAAAAGAAGTTTTCTTTTTCTGTCAGGGTCAGTGTTAAATCTGTTACCTTGTGCGTAAGGATTTATATGGACATTATACAGCCAGACTTCATTATCTTCTATTTTAGCAAAACTGTCTTTTAAATTAACAGCACCTTGCCTGATTGATTTTATTTCAGTACCGGTTAAAACCATACCTGCATTGTACTTATCTAAAATCAAAAAGTCGTGAAATGCTTTTTTATTGTTTGCTACTATTTTTTTGCCCATAAAATCAATTTAACCGATTAACAATATTTTTTAACTGTCTTATCTAACAAATCAACAAAAGTATCTTCATAGTGTTTGCAATTTTGTTGAGATTTTGCTTCAAATCTTAATGTGAAAACAGGTTCCGTATTACTTTGTCTTATCATTGCAAAACCGTCTTCCAGAACTATTCTCATACCATCTAAAGTTATGATGTCTTTTATTTTTGTGCCAAACAAATCAGAATTTTGTTCAACTTCTTTTTCCATATCAGCTAAAACAGATTTTTTAAATTCGTTCGGACAACGGAATCTCACTTCTTTAGAAGTACAAACACCGTCAAAAGGTTTTAACATATCTTCTATTTTAAAATCAGGATTATGCATTCTTTGTTTTGCAATAATTTCAATAATTCTGCATCCAGCATAAACGGCATCATCAAAACCGTAATATCTGTCTTTAAAGAAAGTATGACCTGACATTTCACCTGCCAAAATAGCATTAGCTTCTTTCATTTTGGACTTAATATAACCGTGACCTGTTTTTGTCATTATGGCATTGCCGCCCATTTTATTTATTGTGTCATACAAAACTTGAGAACATTTTACTTCCGAAACAACAGCAGGGCATTCTCCACGTTTTGCAAGCGGTTCAATAATATCTTGTGCATAAATCAACAGCAATTTGTCACCTGTTAAGGCATTGCCTTGAGAGTCTATAACCCCTATTCTGTCAGAATCACCGTCAAAAGCTATACCAATATCAGCTTTTTGTTCAACTACAGTTTTTTTAATAGTTTCTAAAGTTTTTTCATCACTTGGGTTAGGGTGGTGGTTGGGGAAAGTTCCGTCAGGCTCTGTGAACAATTCAATGACTTCACAACCCAAATCTCTGTACAATTGAGGAGCAACAACACCTGCTGTTGCGTTTCCGCAATCTGTCACAACTTTTATACCTCTGCCGATAGAAGCGAATTTGTTAACAATATTTTCAGAATACTGTTCGATAATATCGTATTTTCTTATAATGCCGTGTCTGTTAGAAGTATCACGCGCGTCAACTTCTTCCATAGAATATTTTTTAACTTCTTTAATTTGTTCTTCTGTTAAAGAAGCTTTATCAAAAGTCATTTTTAAACCGTTATATTCACTTGGGTTATGACTTGCAGTTACAATCAAAGCACCGTTAACTTTGCCCACACTAATAACACTTTCAGGAATTTGAGCAAATTCTGAATAATACCCCAAAGGAGTAGGCACCATACCAATATTTAAAACACAAGCACCGGTAGATGTTACACCTTTGATAAGAGAATTTGTTAAAGATTCAGAGTGAGTTCTTGCATCACGAGCAACACTAACCCAAATGTCTTTTGCTGTTATTTTTTTTTCTTCAGGCAAATTTTTATTAATATTTTCCACAACAAATTTGATATAGCCTCGACCTGCGTAATAAAACAGTTCTTCGGTTACATCTTCACCGTAGATACCTCTAATATCGTTTTTTCCAAATGCTCTAAAATCCAGTGTTTCAGTCATAACAGCCTCTCCAAAAATAAATGCTTACCAATTATCGCATAAAAAGCATTAAAGGTAAAACAACAACATGTTATAATCATTTTGTGAAAAAATTGGTAAAAAAATTTTTTAATGAGAATAACTTAACAGATTTTTTTGTACTGCCAGCACTTGTCGGTACAATGATTTTTATTGTAATCCCTGTTTTTTTCTCTTTTTATTTAAGCTTTTGTCACTGGGATTTGTTAACAAAAATAAAATTTGTAGGATTTGAAAACTACATAACACTACTTACTAGCCCAAGTTTTGGGTTGATTATAAAAAACACTTTTGTATTTGCTCTATCAACAGCAATAATAGCAATAATTATTCCGTTGATTCTTGCAGCTGTGTTAAACAATAAAATAAGAGGAACAGAATTTTTTAAAACAGCTTATTTTTTACCGTTTATAACACCTATGATAGTTGTTGCTATTGCGTGGGAGTGGATTTTTGACCCTAATAACGGGCTATTAAACTATATTTTAAAAGCAAACATAAACTGGCTTTATGATACAAAAACAGCTATGCTTGCTTTGATAATAGTTTCGTCTTGGAAGCTCATCGGATACAATATGGTTATTTTATTATCAGGTTTTTCAGGCATAAATCAAAACCTTTACGAAGCCTCAAAAATAGACGGAGCAAACCAAATACAAACATTTTTCAGAATAACATTGCCGCTTTTAAGCCCTACGATATTTTTTGTAATGGTAATAACAACAATATCTTCTTTTCAGGTGTTTGATTTAATTTACCTTATGACACAAGGCGGACCAATGGACTCAACAAATGTTCTTGTATATTGGATATATAAAAATGCGTTTGAATTCTTTAATATAGGAGAAGCTTCAGCAGGAGCATATATCCTGTTTTTAATAATTCTTCTTTTAACAATTGTTCAATGGAAAACAAGAAAACAATGGGTTTTTAACGAATAACAGATTTTACAAGTTTTTCGAGCTCAGCAAGAGCTTTTTCCAAATCATCGTTAATTATTCTATAATCATAATTTTTTGAACATTCAATTTCTCGTTTAACTTCGTGCAAACGACCTTGAATTGTTGCTTCATCTTCAGTATTTCGGCCTCTTAAACGATGTTCAAGTTCTTCTAAAGACGGAGGCAAAATAAATATCAAAACAGCATCAGGCATTTTTTCTTTAATTTGTAATGCACCCTTTGTCTCTATCTCAAGAATAAGGTTTCTTCCTTTGTTGAGATTTCTTTCTACCCAAGCTTGTTTTGTTCCGTAATAATTTCCGTTAAACTCGGCCCACTCAAGAAAATCTCCATTTTCAACTTCTTTTAAAAAGTCTTCTTTAGAAGTAAAAAAGTAATTTACGCCATCAACTTCACCTGGGCGAGGATTTCTTGTTGTTGCAGAAATTGAAACCTCGAGTTCGGGATTTTTTTGCACAAGCTGCTTTAACAGTGTGCCTTTTCCCACACCTGACGAACCTGATATTACAAATAATTTACCCTTTTTTATATCCATTTTCTTCTCCGTATTGTTACAGATTATACATAAAGAATTTTTGTATAGCAAAAAAAAAATTTTTTTTGATTTAAAACACTCGTGATTACCCCCATACAAAACATAAATTTACATAAAAATAAAAAGATTCAGCCTCAAACAAAAATTCAAAACACAAAAACTTTTGAAGCCAAAACTCTGAATCTGAACAGTATGCCTTCTTATAAATATCAAGTATCTTTTGGAATGAATGACGAAAACTCTATCAAAAAATATTTGGAAGAAAGAGCAGCAAAATTAGAAAGACAAGGCCTTGAGTATCACAAATTAACTAAAAAAGATTTAGATAACATTGAAGGAATACAAAAAGGCATAAAAATTTTTGAAAATCTTTCAATGAAACAAATTAATCTTATTGCAGAAACCTTAAAAGAAATACCCATACAAAGGGGCTGTTACAATATGTGCGTGCACTGTTACGCACAAGCAATGCCTCCGTCTTATCAAAAAACAGAAAACAAAATAAACAAAATATCTTTTGAAGATTTTGAAAATTTATATAAAGGTTTTAAAGAACTTAATAACAGATTAGGTTTCAATATTTTTCAAAGCCAAGATGACGGTTATTGTACATTATTTCACGACTCTGATTCTTCGATAATTTATTTAGAAGATAAAAACGGCAAAACATACGATTACATTGATTTATCAAAAATGGTAAATGAAGTAACAGGATTGCCTGTTTTATTCGACACAGCAGGCTGGAATATACAAGATAAAAAAACACAAAAAAGAATGGAAAAATTAGTAGAAAAAGCCATAAATTCAAACGATTATAACTTTTTAAAATTTAACATTTCTGCAAACCCCTTTCATTCTTTATACAGCCGTTCATTAAAACACTACAATGAAAACAATGTTGAAAAAGAAGAAAAATTCAGAAATATTTATACAACAAGAATGGCAAATGTTTTGTTTACGTTGTCGCCTTTACTTGAAAAACATGACGTAAACTTTATAGCCAGAGCCTTACCTAACGATATGGATGATGTTGACGGGTACAGGGAAAACGACCTCATTGATTTGTACAATGAAATTTTTGCTAAACTGGCAAAAATGTACAAAGATGATTTTGAAAGCGGTAATAAAAAAGTAATAAAAAACAAAGAACAAATAGGGAAATATCTATTAGATTACCAATCTAAATTAAAAGAAATTACTACATTTTTAGGTGTTAGTGGCAGACTCACAAACATAGTTAAAGACAAAAAAAATGAAGTTTATCAAAACAGCAAAATTCGTGAATTCAACAACAGTCGCTACGCAGCAAAACACTTTGAAAACGGCATTATAGACATTAACGGAAAATACTATCTAACTAACTGGCACGAATCTTACAAAACAGATATTCAATTGAACTATGAAAACAAAGATAAACAAACAGCAGATATAAACCCTAATTTGAGAAGAAAAAAAATCAACAAAAACATGTTAAATTAAATTAACACTTACAAGGTCAAAAGGCTTTCCATGCTTGCATGGATTTCTTTTTTGCATACAATTAATGTACAAAGGGTTATTGTGGACGGCATGTCACAATAGCTCGGGAAATAAAAACAGAGCTGCGGTTCAAAGTGGTTCACCACCCGTAAGTTCAGACTTTGAAAGGAGAAAAAACTATGCCAAAAATGAAAACACACCGCGCGGCTGCAAAACGTTACAAAGTAACAGCAAGCGGCAAAATCATGAGACTTTCTGCAGGTAAAAAACACTTACTTCAACACAAGTCTGCTGACAGAAAAAGAAGAATGACAGGCTTATGCGAAGTATCTGAAACACATTTGGATTTAATTTCCAAAGAATTACCGTACAAAAAATATTCAAGATAAGGAAGGTTAAAAAATGAGAGTAAAACGCGGAAACGTCTTAAGAAAAAGACATAAAAAAATATTAAAATTAGCTAAAGGCTTTATCGGCGCAAGAAGCAGAATCTTCAAAGTTGCTAATACTGCTGTAATGAAAAAACTTAAATATCAATACAGAGACAGACGCAACAGAAAAAGAAATATGCGTCGTTTGTGGATTGTTAGAATCAACGCTGCTGTTAGACAACACGGCTTGAGCTATTCTAAATTTATGAACGCATTGAAAAAAGCTGATATCCAAGTAAACAGAAAAATGTTAGCTGAGATGGCTGTTAAAGAACCTGAAGCTTTCTCTGTTATCGTTGAATCAGCTAAAGCTAAAGCATAATAAAAACTAATTTTAAAAGTTCACAAAAATACTCCGTTTGTTCCTGACAAATGGAGTATTTTTATTATAATATTTAATTATGAAAAAATTAGTTTTAACAATTTTGTCTTTTCTCATAATGTTGCCTGCCTCTGCATTGGTGCTTGAAGGTAATGCTCAAATTAATGCAGAACTGGCTAGAGAAGAAACTTTTAGCAACATTAATTACGCTCTTGGTCCTAACGAATTTAGAGACTATTGGACTGATCCAAATTATATGTCTAACTATAATTCTATGAAAAATGGAGTTCATAAAGTTGGTAACAGATATTTGGCAATGTTTTCTGATGGAACTTATGGCGTAAGATATGAAAATGACCCTTATCACAATTATTACTACAGTGAAACAGGATCTTTATTTAAAGTAGATGTATTAAACAAACCTTTTAATGTATATCCACACCGCTCAGTTGCTTATAACAAATACGGGGCTTTTAAAAATGCAACTTATGTAGTTTCTCAAAAAGAACAATTTATGTATGACTCAAAACAAAACCTAATCGGTCATTGGATTGATAACGCTTGTTACGATGAACAAGGCTCTGTTTTGATGTTGCGTAAAAGAGTTGAGAAATGAAAATTTTAAAATTTGATTGCATAGACTCTACAAATACTTACGGCAAATCTAATTTTGACAATTTAGATGACAAAACTGTTATTATCTCTGATGAACAAACTCAAGGCAGAGGTAGATTTAACAGAACTTGGATTTCTCAAGACTGCGATAATATCTATCTGTCTTTAATTTTAAAACCAGAAAAAAAAGACTATTTAGCCAATCTTACTCAATACATGAGCGTTATTGCAGCCAAAACAATAGAAACTTATAATGTAACACCGCAAATAAAATGGCCAAATGATGTAATGATAAATAACAAAAAAATTTGCGGTATTTTATGTGAAGGGGTTATAAAAAATAATAAATTGTCAGGTGTTGTATTAGGAATAGGTATAAATTTAAACGCTAACGAAAAAATATTAGAAATAATAAATAAACCTGCAACATCTTTAAACATAGAAACAAAACAAAAAATAGAAAAAGATTTGTTTTTAAAAAATTTTCTTGATAATTTTTTTGAAAATTATGAACAAACTACGCAAAAAGGTTTTGAAAGTTTTGAACAGGATTATATAAAATACACAAACTTTCTTGGAAAAACCGTGTTTATCCAACAACGAGACAACGACACAAGAAAAGAATACACAGCAAAAGCCATCGATAAAAATGGAAACCTTATTGTTTTAAATCAAAATAACGAACAAGAAATTATATATAGCGGTGACTTAATTTATTGAATATTGTAATATTATTTTATACAACTTGAAAAAAGGAAGAATTATGCAAGAAAACAGATCTGAAAACAAAATTATAATAACCGTTTCAGGTGTTGACAGAATAGGTATTGTAGCAAAAGTTGCAAATGTACTTGCAGAATACAAAGTAAACATCGAAGATATAAAACAATCTATCATGCAAGATTATTTTGTAATGTTTTTGCTTGGAAATATTTCTCAATCAGAAAAATCTTTTAAAGAAATAAAAGAAGCTTTACAAAAAGCAGGTGAAGAACTACAAATGGAAATTTGGGTTCAAAAAAAACAAATTTTTGACAAAATGCACAATATTTAATAATAGGATGTTCGAGAAAAATTTGCGATAAGGAACGTGAGCAAATTTTTTGAGTGACACATTGAAAAGGTGAGTCTTTGAGCTTCGAAGGCTCGAAGCAAGGACTCCGTTAAGGGTTGACTAAACGTCAAGCCTTAATGGATGGAAAGACGACACTAGATTAGGAAGAAAAAATGAGTTATATAAACGCTGATTCAATACTTGAAACTATAGACATGATTCGTGTTCATCATCTTGATATAAGAACAGTAACACTTGCTTTAAGCTTACGTGATTGTTGCGACCCTGACGTAAAAGTTGTTGGTGAAAAAATTTACAACAAAATCACTCATTATGCAAAAAATCTTGTGTCTATGGCAAATGAAATTGAAGAAGAATACTCTATTCCTATTATTAACAAAAGAATTTCTGTTACACCAATTTCTCTTGTTGGAGAATCTTGTAAAGAATACGATTATGTTCATCTTGCAAAAGTTCTTGATAAAGCAGCGCAAGAAGTTGGAGTTAATTTTGTAGGAGGCTTTGGAGCACTCGTTGAAAAAGGCTGCACAAAAGGCGATATTGCTCTTATTGAAAGTATTCCGGAAGCTCTTAAACAAACAGAAAGAATATGTTCATCTGTTAACGTTGCAAGTTCAAAAGCCGGAATAAACATGGATGCTGTTTTAAAAATGGGTAAAACCATTAAAAAAGCAGCAGAATTAACCTCTGATAGAGATGGTATCGGAGCTGCAAAGCTTGTTTGTTTCTGTAACGTACCAGGAGACAATCCTTTTATGGCAGGAGCTTTTCATGGATATGGCGAACCTGAATGTGCTTTAAACATCGGTGTTTCAGGCCCAGGGGTTGTCAGAGCAGCCATAGAATCTTTGCCAGAAGGTACAAACTTTAGCGAAATGGCAAACAAAATAAAACAAATTGCTTTTAAAATTACATCAACCGGTGAACTCGTTGGTAGAGAAATGGCTCAAAGAATGAATCTTCCTTTTGGTATTATAGATCTTTCTTTAGCTCCAACACCTGAAATTGGAGACAGCGTTGCAGGAATATTCCAAGCAATGGGTCTTGAACACGCAGGGGCTCACGGAACAACTGCCGCTCTTGCTATGTTAAACGATGCTGTTAAAAAAGGCGGTATTATGGCAAGTTCTCACGTTGGCGGTTTATCAGGTGCTTTTATTCCTGTTTCTGAAGATGCAGGAATGATAGATGCAGCAACAAGAGGTTGTTTAACTTTTGACAAACTTGAAGCTATGACATCTGTTTGTTCTGTTGGTCTTGATATGATAGCTATCCCAGGTGATACTTCAGCAGACACAATTTCTGGAATAATTGCAGATGAAATGGCAATCGGTATGATTAATAAAAAAACAACAGCAGTGAGAGTTATCCCTGCACCTAACAAAAAAGTTGGTGACAAAGTTGTATTTGGCGGATTGCTTGGAGAAGCTCCAATAATGCCGATTAATACATTGTCATCAAGCAAATTTGTACAAAGAGGCGGAAGAATCCCGGCTCCTATACACAGTTTGAACAATTAATCTTCTTTTATTGTTCCTACAACGTTATAAGCATAAGCAACCAAAGCGCCCAAAGCTACACCGGGTAGAATAAAATGAGAATAAGGTCTTTGTTGTCTTACTGCATTTTTGATGTTTGCTATAGTAATATTTTTCGAAGCTTGCATTCTTGCAGCCAAGTCATTAACAAGATTTTTTACATTTTCTTGAACTTCTTGAGGTGCTTTTTTAATAGCATTTTTTGCAGTTTTAATTTGCTGTGTTGTTTCTGCTTTAGCTCTTTTTATAAATAATTTTAACGCTTCATTTTCTTTGTCTGATTTAAAAGTTTCTTGAGCTTTTTCGATTATAGCTTTTTTCACAGCCTTCATATTGTCTTCTTTAATAACATCAGATTTATTAAACAAAACATAATCCATTTCAGGCTTATAAACAGGTAAAGCATATCTCACGGCAAGACCGGCTGCACCCCCAACCGCCATAGCTGCGGGTATGCTTACGTTTTTAGGTTCTGTTGTATTAATTACAGAAACTTGCATTAGTCTTACCTATAAATTCTCTTCTTAAAAAATTGGATAAACCTTGTGTACAAAGGATTTAAGTCCTTTTTACAAGCGTTAATTTAAATTTTTTATATTGTATCACCGCATAATGAGTGTGTCAACACTATATTTAGTTAGTTCCATCAGAATTAACAGAATTTAATAAATACTGTTCAAGCCCTGATTTTATTGATTCTGCGGCCTTTTGTCTAAAATCTTTATCTAACAATAATTTATATTCTTCAGGATGAATCATGTATGCAACTTCAATTAAAACAGATAAAGGCATGGTCGGACGAGTCATTACAAAACTGCATTTGCTCACTCCGTCATCTTTTGTACCAAGTTTTTGAGTTATTACATCTCTCATTGTTTTTGCAAGTTGCGCTGATTCTTTGTTATAAAAAAATACAGAAGTTCCATGTTTTTTAAAAGGATCAGCTCCGTCAGCAAGAGCATTTGAATGAATACTTATACAAATTAAAGAATCTGCTTGTTTAGCTATTTTTACCCTATCATACAAGGGAACATTTATATCTTCTGTTCTTGTTAAAACAACTTTTGCTCCGGCATCTTCAAGAACTTTTTGAAGTCTTTTTACAACATCCAAATTAATTTCTTTTTCTTTCGTGCCTGTAGGTCCTATTGCACCTGCGTCATCACCACCATGACCTGCATCCAAACAGATTATTATATCTTTTAAAGGATTTTCTTTATCTATTTGAGGTGATTTCCTAATTTTTAAAACAAGTTTGTTATCTTCTTGAAAAACTTCATAACCCCACAATTTGTTTTTCAACTCTATATAATATGTAGACGTTTTATCTACAGAAACAGAATTAACAGTTAAATTTTTTAAATCACCACTTGTTGGAAAAGTCATTGTATCAGCAGCATTTTTATCTACGTTATATAACTCCATTTTCAAACCGTTATCTGTTTCTACAATTTTATATGGAATTTGAAAAGATAAATCCGTTGTTATGTAGTTATACAATTTATCATCTGTTAAAGAAACTTGTGAAACTGTTGCATACATTTTTTCATTAATCGTTGAATAATTAACAACAAAATCACTTCTTATCCAAGCGTTTTCTGTTGGTGTTAAAGATACTCTGTAATAATCACCTTTTTTCCCGTTAACCATAAGAACAGTATTTTTATTAAGATGAGTTATTCTTTTTGCATTTTCATCAGGCTCAGATCTTAAAGGTGTATTGTTTTTTAAAACTGAAGCATAAATATATTGATTTTCAGGAAATTCTTCTAATGCTGCTTGCATTGATTTAGAAACTTTTGGAGCAACACGATTAATTATATAAGTAAGAGTATCGTGTTCTTTTTCGTTTTGAGAATCAATTTTAATTTGATTAACTCCCTCATTTAAGGGTACAACCTGAACAAAAGATCCGTTTTCATAAACTTTTACATCAATATCATTAATTTTTAATTTTGAATCAGGCGTTGTACTGCCAATAATAAAAGTAGACTGTGCACTAATTTCGGTATTAAGTGTTTTTGGATAAACAACCTGCAAAGCTTCTGTTTGTAAAGAACAACTCATCAAAATTACAGGCAATAAAAAACAACTTCTTTTTATAAAATTCTCAAATCTTTGTTTCGTAGTTTTCATACAAAAATTATTTCAAAAAAAGTTCACTTGTGCAAAAAAGTAAAAAAAATAAATAAAAAAAATCAGGCTTAAATTTTCATTAAGCCTGATTTTATTTGTTTATAAAATTACTTGTTATCTATTGGTCTCATTGTTGGGAATGCTATTACGTCTCTAATTGTTTGAGAATCTGTTAATAACATAACCAATCTATCGATACCCATACCCATACCACCTGTTGGAGGCATACCGTATTCAAGTGAAGTGATAAAGTCTTCATCAAGTTCCATAGCTTCTTCATCACCGTTTGCTTTTGCAAGTGCTTGAGCTTCAAATCTGCTTCTTTGATCGATAGGATCTGTCAATTCAGAGAAAGCATTTGCAAGTTCCCAACCGTTGATACGAGTTTCAAAACGTTCTGTTAATCTTGGGTTGTCTCTATGAACTTTTGCAAGAGGTGATATTTCTCTAGGATAATCAATTATGTGACAAGGTTGAATCAATGAAGGTTCAATTTTATCTTCAAATACAGCTTCAACAACTTGTCCCCAATTCATATCATCATCAACAGAAACATGAAGTTTTTTAGCTTCTTCGATAGCTTGTTTTGCGTCATAGATTTCCATAAAGTCAACGCCTGTTGCTTCTTTAATAGCACCTAGCATTGTTTTTCTATCCCACGGTGGAGTCAAATCAATTTCGTTTTCGCCATATTTAATTTTCATTGTGCCGAGAACTTCTTGAGCAACATAAGCAACCATGTTTTCTGTCAAAGTCATCATATCATTGTAATCAGCATAAGCTTGATACAATTCAATCATTGTAAATTCAGGATTGTGACGAGTGTCAATACCTTCGTTTCTGAAGCATCTGCCTATTTCATAAACTCTTTCAGAAACACCACCTACAATAAGTCTTTTTAAGTAAAGCTCTAAAGCAATTCTTAAAGTAAGACCCATATCTAAAGCGTTGTGATGAGTTGTAAACGGTCTTGCGTTAGCACCTGAAGCTGTTGTTTGTAAAATAGGAGTTTCAACTTCCAAAAATCCGTTTTTAGCAAGATATTCTCTAATTTTTTGAATAATCAAACTTCTTTTTCTGAAAGTATCTCTTACATCTTCATTCATAATCAAATCAACATAACGTTGTCTGTATCTTGTTTCAACGTCTGTTAATCCGTGGAATTTTTCAGGTAAAGGAAGCAATGATTTTGAAAGAAGTTTAAAATCAGTAGCTTTGATACTTAACTCGCCTCTTGGTGTTCTTCTTATTGTTCCTTGGAAGCCTACAATGTCACCAATATCAACAAGTTTAAGAGTTTTAATTTTTTCAGGATCCATATTTTCTTTATGAGAAAATATTTGAATTTTTCCTGAAGCATCCATCAAGTCAATAAACATACCGGTGTTTCTGATTGCCATTACTCTACCTGCAACCAAATATTCATCATTTGTTTCTTCACCTGCTGGTAAATCTTTGTATTTTTCTTGCAAATTTTTTGCAGAAGCATTTTTATCATAAGAATAAGGATAAGGATTAATACCTTTATCAGCTAATTCTGTTAATTTTTGAATTCTTGTATTCCTAATAGCATTAAGTGTAGGTGCATTAAGCGTGTTGTTTTCTGACATTCTCAATTCCTTTTATTTTATCCATTAATTATAATTCTATCATCAAAAAAATTTTATATAAAATGTTCAAAAATTTATGATAAAAAAAAGCCCGCTTTCGCAGGCTCAGAAAGAAATACTGTATATATTGTAACTGTAAGATTATTTTTCTTACTAACCTCCATTGACAAGGCTGATTGCAATTTGTGGCAATTGGTTTGCTTGTAAAAGGAGTGAAGAGGTTGTTTGTTGCAGTATTTGATATTTTGTATAATTTGCTGTTTCTTCTGCAATATCAGCATCCATAATAGAAGATTTAGATTCTGTCATATTTTCAATTGTCGTTGTCAAAGAAGCTTCAGCAGCATCAAGTCTGTTTTGAGTTGCACCGATTGCAGCTTTTTTGTCGTTTATTGATGTGATCGCAGAATCAAGTAAATTAATATACTGTGCTGCAGCACTGGCATTTGCAAATGCCGCATCTACGTTACCGCTTAAACCATTTCCCGGAGTTAAAGCAGGAGTATTTCCACCTGCGTAATCAGCACCCAATGTTGTTGAGTTTACTGCTTGGAAGAAATCTTCACTTAATTTAACACAGTTTGCTGCTTCATCAGAGTTTGCACCTACTTGCATTCTTAAACCTACATCTGCCAATTGACTCTGACCATCCAAAAGGGTTAACCCATTAAAGTTAGAGTTCAAAGAAATACGGTCAATTTCAGCTAATCTTTGTTCTATTTCATCTTTTAGTGCATTCATAGAATTTTCACTATAAATACTGTTTGAAGCTTGTACGGTCAAATCTCTTATACGCTGAAGGTTGTCTAACATTACGTCAAGGTCACCTTCAATTACGGCTAACATGTTTGTACCTGTTGAAATATTATTTTTAGCTACTTTAGAACCTCTTATTTGAGTATCAAGGTTTGTAGCAATATACATATTTGCTGCATCATCAGCTGCTCTGTTGATTTTAAGACCAGTAGACAATCTTTCTAAAGCTTTATTCATCGAACTTGTTGCGTTATTTAAGTTCTTCTGCGCTTTTAACGCAGACATGTTGGTGTTTACTATAATAGGCATAATACAGTTTTCCTTTCTTAATTTCCTCTCTGGCTGAGTGCATTAATTTGCATCAGCGATTACAGTTACAGTACTTCTATTTTTTTATGTGGTGATTTATTGGCCAAAAAATCGTAGCAGGCTAAAAGCCTTACTATAGGTGATTTTTCGAAGGTCTTATTTCCTTCACACTTATTAATTCGGCTATTTAAAAGGTTTCTAGATTCTTAAAAAGTTAGAAATTTAACAAACTAAAGTATGAGTTTTTAATAAAAACATGTTATTTTTTTTAAACATGCTAACAATTCGTAATAAATTACACGAATACAAGTTTTGATATAAAATAGTAAAAGAACACAATTGGAGAAGGTTTTTGCAAAATAATATTGTTCTTATTACAGATAATGAAAGAGTGGCACAAAAAATTAATAAAAAAGTGCTGCTGCTTCGTAATGAAGACAAATTGCAAACAATAAAACATGCTGATTGTTTTGATGTTGTAAAAAAAATAAAACCTGTTCTTGTTCTGTACCATCTCAAATTAAACAGAGAAGATGATTTTTTAAATTTTTTGCAAAAGGTAAAACAAAATAAAGAACTAAAAACATGTTCAGTTATTCTTATTTATGATGAACTTGATGAAAATTTGCTATGCACTGCTTTTGAAAAAGGTGTAACAGATTTTATAAAAACAACATCATCAGAAACAGAATTCACAATAAGAACTTTGTGGTGCCTCCAAAAAAGAGAAGCAGTCAAAGACAACAAAAGCAAAAAAGATTTATTATCACAATTAAAAATATTGGATAGAAAGAACCAAGTTTTTACAGAAAACTATACATACACCGTTTTGAAAGAAGAAAGCAAAAAAGATTGGGGATGTTTTGTCGTTGTTGCTCCTGATATTAACAGCCGAAACAAAATTTCTCCAGACTCATTGATGAGTATTATAAAAAATAATGTAAGAACATGTGATATTTTAGGTTTTGCTTCTGATTTTAAAATTTATTTATGGTTTAGAAATACAAATTGCGAAGACACAAAAAAAATTCTGTATAAAATAAAAAAAGCTTTAACTGATAATTTTACAATCAGTGCAGGATACATTGATACAAAAGAAACACCTTTTGACAAAGCAGAAGTTCTTGCGAACAATGCATTATCAAAAGCACTGTTAAAAGGTAATTCATTTATTTGTGCAAAAGAAAATGAAAAAAAAGAAAAAGTAAAAACAACAGTAAATATAAATAACTTTAAACAACATAAAGAAAATTTTGTAAAAAAATTAGAAAATATTTTGTCACCACTTTTTTATCAAATGCAAAAAAGAAATGAAGACAAACTTTTTGAAACTAAAATTACTCAAAATGTTACTGAACAAAAAAGTTATTTTAATTTAAAAACAGAAGATGCAGAAAGTTCTTTTATTGTCACTTATCCTGGGTTCACAACAATAAATATTGAAATTTTGCACAAAATACAAGAAAACGAAAAAAGAGAAAAATTCTATATTGATACAAATGAATTAAGCGAAGAAAAAATAGAAGAAATGCTCGAAGATTTTATAAGTGATTATCAAACACAATCAAATATTTAAAGGAAAGGTATTATATGACAATTGATATTACAGCACAAAACTCAGCTTTTTTATTTATAGATGTACAAGAAAAATTAGTTGGTATGCTAAGAAAAGATAAAGCTGCAAAAAAATCAGAAATACTAGCAAAAACTGCAAAAATTTTAAACATCAAAACAATATTAACAGAACAATATCCTCAAGGTTTGGGAGCAACAATTCCGACTGTAAAATACAACTTGCCTGATAGTGCAAAGTTTTTTGAAAAAACAAGTTTTAATGCTCTTTTAACAGACGGAGTAAAAGAAGCAATCGGTGATATAAAAAATGTTTTTATTTTTGGTATAGAAACTCACATTTGTGTTTATCAAACAGCTCTTGCTTTATTAGAAAACGGATATAATGTTTTTGTTGTAAAAGATGCTTGTGCGTCAAGAGAAACTGATGAATTTAAAGCAGGAATTAATTTGATGGAAAAAGAAGGTGCAAAAATTTTAACAACAGAAATGGTAATTTTTGAACTTTTAAAATCATCAAAACATCCAAATTTTAAAGAAGTACAATTTTTAATAAAGTAAAATGATATTAAAAGAATTTTCAGATTTTTTAAAAGAAAACGAAGACAAGCCATCTGTATCGTTGTTGTACGTGTGGCTTAAATTAAAAATAGAAACTCCTGCAAAAAATAATGTTGATAGAATTTTGCAAAAAGAAATTTATATTGCAAAAAATAAAGCAGGAAATTTTTTGTTCATCGGTAAATCTCCATCAGGTAGAAATTTGATTCAAAGCTTGTATAATTTTGCACTGAGTTTTGAACAGCAAAAAATGGCGAGATGGGTTCACAAACAAAAAGCAAATAATTTCAAAAATATTAAGCAAAGTTAAAAATAAGGCATGGTAAAGGTTTTCATGATTACCATGCCGATTTTTTGTAATATCATGATGTAATTTTTTGTATTTCAAACCTGTAGAAAACTTGTTCAAAACTATATTTTGAATGTTCAAACTTTTACAAAAACTTTTTAGTTTTCTACAAATAAAAATTAAAAAATAATTTTTTAAAAAGTTTTGAAAAATTATTGAAAATTTTTCTACAAAAAATTAACAAAGTTTTGAACAGGTTTGTTGCTTTATATTGTTTAGTTTATAATAGTTTTATACAGAAATTTATTTCTTTATTACTTATTATTATTTATTATATTATTTATATTAATTAATTTATAAATAAAGAAATTAAAAACAAAAAACATTCAAAGAAATATTTTAAAAAATTTTTTCAATAAAATGATTTTGAAAATAAAAAAAATTTAAAAACAAAAAATGTCAGGAGAAAAAATGTCAAACATGGAATTTACTATAGAAAAAGAATCCTTGCTTACTAACTTAAAAATTGTTGAAAAAACAACAGTTGCCAGAGGTATCCAACCGGTACTTTCAAATATTTTAATTGTTGCATCTTCTGACAATTACATTACATTTGCTGCAACAGATTTAGATATAAATATTGTTTCAAAAACAATTGCTTCTGTTCAAACTCCTGGTAAAATTACTTTGCCTGCAAAAAAACTTTCTGAAATTGTTTCAAAATTAAGCAACAAACCTGTAGTTTTTTCTTTGAATGCAGAAACAAATGTTGTTAATATAATTTGCGGAAATTCTAAATTCGAACTTATCGGTATAAGTGCAGATGAATTTCCTCAAACAATTTGCGAAGAAGAATTAAAAGATAAAGAATGTGTTGAAATTGATTTGAATCCGTTTATTAAATCAATAAAATATACAGCTTTTTCTGCAGCAAATTATGAAAACAGAAATATTATCAGTGGTGTTTATTGCTCAATATCAAAAGAAAATATTGAAATGGCTGCTACTGACGGAAATCGTTTAACTAGAATTATTGAAAAAATTACAAACGAAAAAGATACAAATATAAGTTGTGTAATTCCTTCTAAAACTTTGCAAGAATTTTTGAGAATTGCTTCTTTTGTTAATGATGAAAAATTATGTTTGATAATTGAAAAAACAAGAATTATTTTCAAAACTTCTTCAATGATTATGTCATCAAGAATTTTAGAAGGAGAATATCCTCCATATAAACAACTTATTCCTCAAAGTTGTGAAAAAAATGCAATTGTTGTGAGAGAAGAAATGATTTCTGCTCTTGAAAGAGTTGCCGTAATGGTTAATGAAAGAACAAATATTGTTAAATTTATTTTTGGAGAAAATACTTTATTCTTAAAAGCAGATACTCCTGATGCAGGTTTGGGTGAAGATTCTATTTCTGCAGAATATACAGATGAAGAATTAACAATTGCATTCAATTACAGATATGTTTTAGATTCTTTAAAAATTATGGAATCAGAAAAAGTAAAAATAGGTTTGGGTGGCAGTTTGTCAGCAACATTGTTTAGACCTGACAGCGAAGATGATTATCTTTGTTTGATAATGCCAATTCAAATCAGATAGTTTTGCTATACAGATAAATAGAAGGTTAAGTATGAAAGTTAGTGTTAAAGTACCTGCTACTACAGCAAATTTAGGACCCGGTTTTGATTGTTTGGGATTGGCATTGCCTGTATATAATATTGTTACGGTTGAAGAAACCATTATGCCGGGAACAGGTATCGAAATTAACATAATTGACGAAACTCACGAACAAGATATTATTTCTATTCCAACAGATGAAAATAATATTGTTTATAAAGCTATTGAACTTTTGTACAACTCTATCGGACAAACTCCAAGTGAATTAAAAATTACGATAAAAACTCATATACCTATAGCAAGAGGTTTAGGTAGTTCTGCAGCAGTAATTATAGGTGGACTTATGGCGGCAAACGAACTTTTGGGTCGTCCTGCTGATGAAGCAGCTTTATTATCTATTGCTACAGAGATTGAAAATCATCCTGACAATATTACTCCTGCTGTGGTTGGAGGTTTTGTAGTTTCTTCTTTAGAAGAAGATGGAAGTGTTATTTATAGCAAAATGAATTGGCCAAAAGATTGGAACATTACTGTATGTATTCCTGATTATGAGTTGGCTACTGATATTGCTCGTTCAGTTCTCCCACCGGAAGTTCCAATGAGAGATGCAATTTTTAATTTAAAACATACAGCAATGCTTGTTCAAGCTGTAAATACTCACGATGAAAAATTGATGAAAGCTGCTTTAAACGACAGACTTCACCAACAATATAGAGAAAAATTGATTCCGGGACTTAAAGAAATTAAAGAAGCTCTAAAACATGAAGAAAATGTTATGGGTGTTGTAATCAGTGGTGCTGGTCCTTCTGTTCTTGTTATTTCTCATGGAAATAATCTCGACAAAATTAGAGAGACTGTTTCTAAGGTTTGGTTAGATTTGAATGTAAAATCTAAAATTTTAACTTTACAAGTAGAAGAAAACGGTGCCTGTATAATAGATTAGTTCTTTATTTCATCCTTATGAATCATTGAAAAAATTTATTTTTGTATAATGATGATTACAAATGTATAATAAATTATATATTAAAGAATAAAGGTGGATAAAATGACTGTATTAGCAGAAAATGAAGGGTTAATTACCCAAATTATCGGGCCTGTTATAGACGTTGAGTTTAGTAATGGAAATTTGCCTGAAATTTATGATGCATTAGAAATTTTTAGTGAAGACGGACAAAAAACAGTTGCCGAAGTTCAACAATTGTTGGGTGAAAACAAAGTTCGTTCAGTTGCAATGTCATCAACTGATGGTTTGCAAAGAGGAATGAAAGTTGTTAACACAAAAGCTCCTATTTCAATTCCTGTAGGTCAAGCTACATTAGGAAGAATTATGAACGTTTTAGGTGAACCTGTTGATGAAATGGGCGAAATAAATACAGAAAATTATCTTCCTATCCACAGACCTTCTCCAAAACTTGTTGATCAAAATACTAATGTTGAAATTTTTGAAACAGGTATTAAAGCTATCGACTTGTTGCAACCATATCAAAAAGGCGGAAAAATCGGTTTGTTCGGTGGTGCCGGTGTTGGCAAAACAGTTTTGATTATGGAACTTATTCACAACATTGCACAAGAACACTCTGGTGTATCTGTATTTGGTGGTGTTGGTGAAAGAACTCGTGAAGGTAATGACCTTTGGAACGAAATGAAAGAATCAGGCGTACTTGATAAAGTTGCTCTTATCTATGGACAGATGAACGAACCACCGGGAGCAAGAATGAGAGTTGGTCTTTCTGCTTTGACTGCTGCAGAATACTTCCGTGATTTTTCAAAACAAGACGTATTATTATTTATCGATAACATCTTCAGATTTGTTCAAGCAGGTTCCGAAGTATCAGCATTGTTAGGTCGTATGCCTTCTGCTGTAGGTTATCAACCTACTTTGTCAACAGAAGTTGGTGAGTTGCAAGAACGTATTACTTCTACAAAAGACGGTTCTATCACATCTGTACAAGCTATTTACGTTCCTGCAGATGACTTGACTGACCCTGCTCCTGCAACAACATTCTCTCACCTTGATGCTTCAACAGTATTATCAAGACAAATTGCTTCTTTAGGTATTTATCCTGCTGTTGATCCTCTTGCATCAAGTTCCAGAGTATTAGATCCGACAATTATCGGTGATGAACACTACAGCGTTGCAAGACAAGTTCTCGAAGTTCTTCAAAAATACAAAGATTTGCAAGATATCATTGCTATCTTGGGTATGGATGAACTTTCAGAAGATGATAAATTGACTGTTAACAGAGCAAGAAAAATTCAAAGATTCCTTTCTCAACCTTTCTTTGTTGCTGAACAGTTCTCAGGTATCCCTGGTAAATATGTTAAACTTGAAGATTCTATTAAAGGATTTAAAGAAATTCTTGAAGGTAAACATGATGATATACCTGAACAAGCTTTTTATATGGTTGGTACAATAGAAGAAGCTGTTAAAAAAGCTGAAGAAATGAAAGCATAAAATCTATGTCAAAAAAAATAAACTTAAAAATTATAACTCATGAAGAAGAACTATTTAACGAAGAGGTTGATGGAATTTATTCCAAAAGCGTTGAAGGTGAATTTGGTATATTACCTGATCACCAACCTTTCATGAGTGCATTGGATATTGGTGTAACCAGAGCTGAAAAAGACGGTAAAATGGAATATTTTACAACAATGGGCGGTATTTTTCAGTTTAAAAATAACGAGGCTCTTATCTTAACTGATTTGGCAGAAAGAGGTAGTGATATTGATGTTACTCGCGCAAAATCTGCTAAAGAAAGAGCTGAGGCAAGACTTGGTTCACACGAAGCAGAAATAGATAATGCACGTGCACAAATTGCACTTGCAAAAGCTATGGCAAGACTAAAAGCTGCTTTACAAAAGTAGTTTTTGGTTAAAATAAAACTTTAAAAGGCAGAGTTTTTGGCTCTGCCTTTTATTTTTATTTAGAATATAATATTAAAAGGGATTTAAAAAAAGGTAGTTAATTTTGGAACTTTCATCAGATCAAAACATAAAAAATATTGTTGAATCAACAAATCTTAAACATATTGCAATTATTATGGATGGAAACAGACGTTGGGCAAAAGAAAAATTTTTGCCGTCTGCTATGGGTCATCAAAAAGGCGTTGATTCTTTGAGAAGTACAATGCGTTTGTTTGATAAGTTTGGAATTAAGTATCTCACTGTTTATGCTTTTTCTACAGAAAATTGGAACAGAAAAAAAGAAGAAGTTGAGTTTTTAATGGGTTTGTTAGCAAAAACTTTGCTTAATGAGCTTGATGATATGCATAAAGAAAATGTTAGAATAAGATTTTTGGGTAATATTTCTCAACTTAATTCTAACTTAATAGAAATAGTAAAAAATGCAGAAGAAAAAACTAAAAATAATACAGGTGTAAATCTTAATATTGCATTTAATTATGGCTCGAGAGATGAAATAACAAATGCTGTAAAACAAATTGTAAAAGAAGGTATAAATCCGGAAGATATTACAGAAGAACTTATTTCACAACATCTTTATACAAAAGATATTCCTGACCCTGATTTATTAATACGTACAGGCGGAGAAAAAAGAATAAGTAATTATCTTTTGTGGCAGCTTGCGTATTCTGAATTGTATGTAACAGATGCATATTGGCCTGAGTTTGATAAAAGTGAACTTACAAAAGCAATACAGGAATTTGAAAAAAGAAACAGACGTTTTGGTAAATAGCGTTATTGTTTGAAAAACTTTTCTTTTAGTTTGTTTTTTATTCTTTTTATATTAAAAAATTCTTTATTTGGAGCAATAGCACAACCAGGGTCTATAAGATATATTTTACCGTTTTTTGCTCTACCAAATTGAGATGTTTTTATTGTTGCTCCATCATTTTCTTCATCATAATGCACAAGGTAATCTTTCATATGATAACCTTTACTTTTTATATGTTTTACAAGTTCTCTAAGTTCTTCTTGTGACAAGTTATCTTGTGATATTTTTTCTTCAAAATAATAATAACAGTTTTTTATTTTGCCTTTTTGTTTTATTGGTAAATCAAAATCATCCGGCGTTCTGTTTTGTGGAAAATGGTTTACGTCTGTGATTTTTAATATATTTCCGTCTTCTGTTTCAAACACTAAAGCAAATGCTCCTATTCCAATAAGAGATTTGACTTTTGTGTTTCCTATTTTTGATGATTCTAGTTCTATAGCAATTTGTTCTAAATCTTCTTGAGAGTGCAAGTGTTTTAAAAGTTCATCTGATATAAAAGTATCTTTTGTTAATGAAAGCTCATAAAAAATATCTTTAATTTTTGTTGGCCTTTTAAATATTATTGATTTAAGACAATTGTTTTTTGTTGTTTTTACAAAAGCAATATTTTTTTTGTCACCTTCAAAACGCTCGCTAAAAGAATCTTTTAAAGAGTCGTAATCTATGTCTTGTTTAAAAGATGGTTTAATTATTTTATTGTTATATGCAAAATTTACTGATTTTATATTCATATTCTGTGTAAAAAACATAAAGAATAAAATTTGCTTATTAATGATAAAATAAATAAAAATTGGGAGAATATTATGTTAAAAATAGCTTTGGGTACTTCAAACCCACATAAATTGGAAGAAATAAATGATATGATACGAGAAATTCACCCTGATAGTGTGGAATTTGTTCTTGTAGAAGGCGATTTTGACCCAATAGAAAATGGAACAACTTTTGAAGAAAATTCTTATATAAAAGCTGCAGAAGCTGCAAAAATAATGGGGATTCCCGCTCTTGCTGATGATACCGGCTTATGCGTTGATGCTTTAGACGGACGCCCTGGAATTTATTCTGCAAGATATGCTCCTGATCAAAAGTCTAAGATCTCAAAATTACTCGATGAGATGAAAGATGTTGAGCAAAAAAACAGAAAAGCTCATTTTGTTTGCACAATGACTCTTGTTGCTCCAAATGGAGAAAAATTGTTTTCAAATACAGGACGTATTGATGGCTATATAGATACAAAACCATCAGGTGAACATGGTTTTGGGTATGACCCTTTGTTTTTTATACCTGATTTGAATAAAACAATGGCAGAAATGACTTTAAAAGAAAAAAATACTCTTTCTCATAGAGCTAGAGCTCTAAGACCAATGATTGAGTGGATAAAGTCTAATTTAGCTGATTAAGTATAAAAGATTAAAAAAATCAGACCTTTCGGTCTGAGTTTACTGCATCTATTCAAATTAAAATTGTAAACGGGGGAAAAAATTATTTTGTTATAATGTTTTGGCTTAAAAATATATTATGCGTTGTATAATATATTTTGAGTTGAATCATAGCTTTCGATAGCTTTTTTCAATTGTTGAGCGTGTCTTGTGTTTTCATCAGAGAATAAAACATCTTTGAGGAAGTTTATTTTGCTCACAAAATTGTTTTTGTTTTTCTTATCGTTAGAAGATTCAACAAATGCTTCTAAAATAGCCGGAGAAACAACGCTATCTGTTTGAGATTGTTTGAAAACAGGTCTAGTAGCGTATAGTTTGTGGTTATTATTTATATTTGAATAGCTATTTGTATTTATGCTATTAATTTTCATTTTTTCTGTCCTTATGTTGTGACTGAATTTAATTAAGTGTTTTATCTACACTATTTAGTACATTTTTATTATGTACTATAAAGGTTTTTTTGTCAACCCTTCTTAAAAAATTCTTAATAAGTTCTGAAAACCCTTGTAAATACTATGTTTTTGATAAAGTGCTTTTTGTACACTTAATAAGTGTTTTTGTACTATTTTTCATTAATTTGATATAAAATCAGAAGAATTATTCAAAAATACCCACTCGGCTAATTGTATAAAGACCCTATTTAAAGTTATATATAATTAAATCTTTTTCATACTTCCAACTATTCTTAATTCCAGACAGCTAGGGCTTTTCTAGACCAAAGCCCTATTTTTTTATTTAAAATTTTGCCAAAAATTGAATGTTAAAAAGTGTAAAATTGACAATTATTTTTTAGGTATAAATTTGGTAATAAAGAGTAAAAAAACTAGTCTTTATTGATTATAGCGGAAGTTGCTTGCTCGTATTTCCCTGTTGCTTTTAATATCAGGTTGCAGAGTTCTCTAACAGCGCCTCTACCGCCATTTTTAGTTGATATAAACAAAGCATGTGATTGAACTTCTTCTACCGCATCAAAAGGGCATGACGGCAATCCTACAACTTTTAAACAGCATATATCAGGCAAATCATCGCCCATATAGGCTATTTCTTCATAATTTAGGTTATATTCTTCCATCAGTTCTTTAAGTGCAGCTATTTTGTTTTTGCAGCCTTCTACCAGTTTTGTCATTCCAAGGTTGTTAAATCTATGACGAACAGTTCCGTTTTGTCTGGCTGTTATAATAGCCGTAACAAAACCTGATTTGTTAAGCATAACAATGCCTTGACCGTCTTTTGCGTTAAAAGTTTTGTATTCAACGCCGTTTTCATCAAAAACTAAAGAACCGTCTGTCATAACGCCGTCAACATCAAGTACTAAGGCTTTTATTTTAGAAGCTTTTTTTAAAATTTCTTGTTCTTTTTCCATTATGCAACACCTGCTTTTAATAGGTCATGGATATGTATTAATCCAACAGGTTTTCCATCGTTATCACATACAGCAAGAGACGTGATAGAGTGTTTTTCCATTATGTGTAAAGCTTTTGCTGCAAGGTCTGTTTCTAAAATTATTTTAGGATTTTTTGTCATTACATCTTTTGTTACAAGGTTTGAAGTATCGTTGTATTTTAACAATGTACGTCTTATATCACCGTCTGTGAGAATACCTGTCATAAGACCTTTGTTATCAACCATAATCGCACAGCCGAGTTTTTTGTCTGAAATAAATTGTATTGTTTCGTGGAAGCTTGTGTTTTCGTTTAATACCGGTATTCTGTCACCTGTAATCATTAAATCAGAAACATGATATAAAACACCTCTGCCAAGAGCGCCTGACGGATGGAACATTAAGAAATCTTCTTCTGTAAAACCTCTTTTTTTCAAAAGACATATTGCAACAGCGTCACCCATTGCTAGAGTTGCTGTTGTGCTTGCTGTAGGGGCTTTTCCAAGAGGGCATGCTTCTTTTTCAACAGAGATATCAAGAACAACATCGGCTTTTTTACCGAGAGTTGATTCTTTTTTTCCTGTCATAGCGACCATTTTTACGCCAAATCTTTCAATAAGAGGCAAAAGATTCATTAATTCTGCTGTTTCTCCGCTGTTTGATATTGCTATAACAACGTCTTCTCTTGTTATAAGACCTGAGTCGCCATGGGTGCTTTCTGCAGGGTGAAGAAAATAAGAAGGTGTACCTGTAGAAGATAAAGTTGCTGCAATTTTCTTGCCGATATGGCCTGATTTGCCCATACCTGTAACAATTACTCTACCTTTGCAGTTGTATAGAATATCTATTGCTTTTTCAAAATCTTCACCGATTCTTTCTTTTAGTTTTAATATAGAATCAGCTTCGATTTGAAGAACTTCTTGTGCCAAATCTTGTATAGAATTAATTTTATTTAGTGTTTGCAGCATAATCCTCACCCTCTTTTTCTTTTAATTATATGATAAAAAGGTCATTAAAGGCAAAATTATTATTGTTTTATTAATCTAAAGAGAATATATCTTTCAAATCTTCGTAAGTTAATGATTTACCAATATTTCTATCGACAGAAATTACGCTGTCAACAAGGTCTCTTTTTCTTGATTTAAGTTTTTGAATTTTTTCTTCAACAGTACCTTTAGTAATCATTCTATAAACAAATACTTTTTTAGTTTGACCGATACGATAAGCTCTGTCTGTTGCTTGATCTTCAACAGCAGGGTTCCACCAAGGGTCATAGTGTATTACGTAATCTGCACCTGTAAGGTTCAAACCTGTACCGCCGGCTTTTAAACTGATTAAGAAAATAGGTATAGTCGGGTCAGAGTTGAATCTTTCAACAACTTCTTGTCTATCTTTTGTGCTTCCTGTTAAGTATTCGTGTTTGATACCTTCTTTAGTAAGCCATTCTTTAACTATATCAAGCATATCTACAAATTGGCTGAACAGAAGAACTCTGTGTTTTTCTGCAATAATTTCTTCCAACATCACTTTGAGTTGTTCAAATTTGCCTGATTGTTTTATGCCTTTGACATTTTCTTTGTCGTAAAGTCTCGGGTGGCAGCAAATTTGTCTCAAGCGCAATAACGCAGAGAAAATAGACATTCTGCTTTTTTCGATACCTTTTTCTTCGATAGATTTAAAGAGTTCTTCTCTTGTTGAATCCATAACTTCAAGGTAAAAGTCTTTTTGTTCAGGTGTAAGTTCGCAGTATGCAACGTTTTCAATCTTATCTGGCAAGTCTTTTGCAACGTCTCTTTTCATACGACGCAATATGAACGGATAAATCTGTGACTTAAGACGTTTTTCAACAGTTTTATCTTCTCTTTCCATGATAGGAGTTACGTATCTGTAGTTAAATTCGTTTTTATCAAACAAGAATCCAGGCATCAAGAAATCAAATATTGACCATAATTCTTCAAGTCTGTTTTCAATAGGTGTACCAGACAGAGCCAATTTGTGTCTGCAGTTGAGTTGTTTAACACTTTGAGCAGTCATTGATTCTGCGTTTTTGATATTTTGAGATTCATCTAAGATAACATATCTGAACTCGTATTTTTTAAGTTTTGCTATATCTCGTCTGATTAACGCATAGCTTGTAATAACTACATCATATTTAGGTATTTCTTTAAATAAATCGTTTCTTTCTGTTCCGCTAAGTTTTAGACAAGATAACCCGGGAGCAAATTTTTCAATTTCATTTTCCCAGTTAAATACAACAGAAGTCGGGCATATTACAAGGTTTGGTGCTTTTTTGTTCTTTTCTTTTGCTTTTTGAAGCAAAGCAAGAGCCTGTAATGTTTTACCAAGACCCATATCATCAGCCAAAATACCGTTTAAGCCGTATTGATACAAGAACCATAACCAGCCAAAACCTCTTGTTTGGTATTCACGAAATTCTGCTTTGATTCCTTTAGGAAGCGCAGGAACATCCATTGTTGAGAAGGTAGAAATTTGTTTCCAGAATTTATTAAATCTTCTGCTCATTTTTAGTTTGAGTCCAAGATTTTCCATTTCTGAAATCAAACCTGCTCGATAGGTTTTTACTATATATTTATTGTCATCGTTTTTGTAAACATCGAATGTGTTGAACGCTCTCATTAATGAATAAATATCCATTGTAGGAACTTCAGCAAAACCTAAGTTTCTTATTCTTACGTATTTGCTGTTATCGATGGTTAATGAGTAAACATCGTCAAACGGAATAATTTCTTCTCCGACTCTACCGTACAATTCGAGTTCAAAACTGTCTGTAGAATCAATTGCAAAGTCTATATCCGCGCATAATTCAAAAGGATCTTTTGTAAGTTTAAAGAATGACATGTCGTCTTTTTCTTCAAATCTCCAGCCGTCGCCTGCTTGTTGAATATAGTAGTTATAAAAATCTATAGCGTTTTCTTTTTCTAACGCCAGATTGTTTGTTTGCATTGGTGCAAATTTACAAGCAAGAAGCATGTTGTATGCGGCTTCTTCGTGTTGAGGGTTTCTTTTCACCCAGTACAATAAATCTTCTTTAGGTTTTTTGATTGTTACATAAGGAGTTTTTTCAGTGTGTTTTGAGTATGGAACACGAGTACCATCGTATTCAAATTCAAGTTCTGCTTTTAATGAACCGTCATAATCAAGACCCATTGTAACAATATTTATTGGCGGTTTTTGCTCTAGGAACAACTTTTCTATTGTTTCTGAGACAGTTACTTTCATTGCTTTTTGAAGTTTAGGCAATTCTTCGTATAAGAATTTTGCTCCATCAGCGTCTTTTACATCTGTAAAGCTTGCTTTAATAAGGCTTTGAGGTAAAGCTGATACAGGTGTTGATGTTGGGAAAATAACGTTTTTATATCTTCCCCATTTTAACTGTCTTGAAAAATATCTGATTTCTTCAAACGGATAAGAATCGCTTCCGTCAGGTCTTTCCCAAGTTAGAGAAAGAAGAACGTTTCCTACCATTGAGAAATTGACAGACAAAGCCAAATCCCATTCTTGGTCATCAAAACGTAATCTTTCTTTTGTTTTTCCGTCTATAACTTCTTCTGCTTTAGATAAAAGTTGGAAGAATCCGTCAAATTTGTTTATAGGTACATCATACCAGCCTGCTTTTTTGTCTAATCTTGAACGTTGCAAAAGCAGTTGGAAAATTGCTATTTCAAGTTTTTCTTCATCGTTTAATACAAAAGATTTGTCGTTTCTTTGAACTTCAATGATTGCTCTTAAAATAGCCTCTAAATCTCTTATAACTTTGCCTGATTCTCTATCCATGACAAGGATTGAGAAAAAGTTTTGTCTTCTTTTAGGGTTAAAATGGAAAACATATCTGCCTGTAGGGTGTTCAACAGGAGGAACATCTTCATCAGGATATTCTGGTTTTATTTTGTGAACACGCTCAAGGTATTCATCAAAAACTTTGTCTTCAATGACTTTTAAACCTACAGCGATAGAGTGTTTGCACCATTCTTCTTTTAATGGGCAGCTGCAATCAGCTTTTACGCCGTTTTTTGTAAAAGTAAGGCTTGTTTCATAGGCATCTTTAAAGTTGCCTTTTACTTTTGCTTCTACACCGGCAATTTTCTTTTCGTAAGACATTACAATGTCTTTTTGAAAGCCTTCGTAACCCCTTCTCCAACTTCCGGGGGTGGCTTTATCTTTGATGTATTTGTAATTAAATTTGCAAACGCTCATATTTATAAGTAAACAAAAAATTTCTTAAACAAAAGAGAAAGATTCAGCCAACTACTCTTTTGCTAGAATAAACAATAGCAGCAAAAAAACCTTTTATTACGCTGCTAATTAGATTATACACAAAATATGGAAAATAACAAGACTCATTAACAAATTTAGAATAGTTTAAACTGTGGAGTTATAAAACTTTCTTGTTTTCCTTCTATGATTGTGTCAGTTTCTTTCAAATCTCCTAACAACAAAGGCGAATTTGGGTTATGAAGTTTAAAATTTTTGTATGCAATATCAGGATTTTTGTTTGCATAACAGTATTTGCATCCGTTCAAGCAAGTATCATAAGCTCCTATATCTCTGCTTGGCATACATTTGCAATTTTTTCTGTTTCCTTTATGAGCTATTTTTTTGAATTCAATATTATTGGCTCTTTTTAATATTTCAGAAGTTATACAACCGCTTTGATAAATTCCGTATTGTGAAAAGTCTTCCCCTGATGCGCAAGTTTGGATTTTCATATTATATTTTTTGCTTATTTGACCTAATGCTTTTAGAATTACTTTTTTGTCGTTATCTGAAAAGGGTATTATTTCCGGCATGTTTTTTTCCAGCTTTTTATACATTTCTACAAAACTGAAAATACAAAAAGCAATGTGTGGTGAAATATTTTTTGCCAGATATTCAAAAGTTTGTATATGTTTTTCTATTGTGTAATTAGTTGTTAATAAAATAGGATCATAACGCCAAGCTATTCTCTGTTTTCCTACAATTTGGCTTAATTTAATCAAAGTTTCAATACTTTCTTCCAGATTAGGAACATTTGGTTCAATATCTTTGCCGTAAGCTGTGATGGTGTAGTGACAAAATACATTATATTTATCGCTAATTTTGTGTAATTTTTCTAATATAGGTTTATAATTTTTTGAACAAAAAATAACACAATCTACAATCTCCGGATTTAAGTTGTATTTATAAACCGTGTTTGGAAATAAGGGATTTCTTGAATAGACAAAACCTTCTTCAAATCTTTTTATTAGCCAATCACTGAAATAGTTTACTGTATCAGTTCTTCCGCCTGTATTTATTATCATGATTTTTTCCTTATGACTAATTATATTTTACAATATATTGTGCTTAAATTTTGTTGTACAACAAAATTTAAACGTGTTATTATAAACCCATGAAGAAACATATTTTAAATCTCTTTGTGATGACGCTTGGCGCTTTAATTGCTGCATTCGCTTTGGAATGTTTTTTAATACCCAACAAAATTATTGATGGCGGTATTATGGGTGTAGCGATTATGACAAGCTATAAAACAGAGTTTTTGCTTGGCTGGTGTATTTTTGCATTGAATTTGCCTTTTATTTTTCTTGCTTTGCAAAAAATGGGTAAAATGTTTGTTTTTTCTACTTTTTATGCAGTAACAATTTTATCTTTAGGCGTTTCTTTCATACCTGTATGGGTATCTCATAAACATGTATCAGATCCTTTTCTTGCTTGTATTTTTGGCGGTTTGATACTTGGTGCAGGTGTGGGTCTTGTTTTAAGAAGCAATTCTTCGCTTGATGGAACAGAAATTTTGTCTATACGACTGTCTAAAAAATGGGGATTTTCTGTAGGCGAGATTATAATGTTTTTTAATCTTTTTATCTTTACTGCTGCAGGGTTTGTTTATAATAACTGGCGCAGTTCAATGTATTCGATAATATCTTATTTTATTGCTTACAGGGTAATAGATATCGTTATAGAAGGTTTGAATGAATCTAAAGCTGTTAGAATCATTACAGAAAAGCACACTGATATAGGTAACGCTATTATGGAAAACTTTGATGTTAGTGTTACTTATTTAAAAGCCAGAGGCGGGTATTCAGGAGCTGAAAAAAAGATTATTTTTTGTGTAATAAACAGGCTTGAAATTGCAAAACTAAAACAAGTTGTTAAAAATGTTGATGAGTCTGCATTTATTACGATTGAAAACGTTCACGAAGTTGACGGCGGACGTGTTAAAAGACACAATTATTTGTAATTATTATTTTTAGTCTTCGTTAGAATAATTTATGTTTAAATGAACAATAATGTTTTCTAATGGAGTTTCTAACCCTCTGGCGTATTTTATAAGAGTGCAGAATTTTGTATCGACAAGACCGTTTTCTATTCTACTTACTGTAGCCGTTGTAAGGTCGTTTTCGTATGCGAAGATATTAAGAGAAATTCCCTTATTCTCTCTTAGCGTTTTTAGGTAGTTTCCTAAATTTTTTCTTATGTTTTCTTCGCTAAATTCCATATCTGTAATTATATTTATTTTGAAATTTAACATATTACATATACGTAATTTTGAGCGTATTTTCCGTTTTGCTAAAAAAATAAAAAATTTTTTTGAAAAAATAAAAAAACAGACCCAAAATCTTGAGTCTGTTTCTTTTTTTGTAAAAGCTTTTGATGTTAATAATTACATCATACCGCCCATACCACCCATTGGAGGCATAGCAGGAGCCGGATCTTTAGAAGGAATATCTACAACAGCAGCTTCTGTTGTTAACAACATAGAAGCAACTGATACAGCATTTTCCAATACTGAACGAGTAACTTTAGCCGGATCAACAATACCTGCTTGGAACATATCAACGTAAGTGTTTGTTAAAGCGTCAAAACCTTCTGTTTCTGGAAGTTTTTTAACTTCTTCAACAACAACATCACCTTTTTCGCCTGCGTTATCAGCGATTTGTTTCATAGGTATGTGTAAAGCATCTAACAAGATTCTGAAACCAACTTTTTCATCATCAGAACCGTATGAGCAAGTATCAAGATTTTTAGCTAATTCTTGCATTACTCTGATAAGAGCAACACCACCACCAGGTACGATACCTTCTTCTTTAGCAGCTCTTGTTGCGTTTAGAGCGTCTTCGATTCTTAATTTTCTTTCTTTCAATTCAACTTCAGAAGCTGCACCAACTTCGATAACAGCAACACCGCCAGAAAGTTTTGCAAGTCTTTCTTGAAGTTTTTCTTTATCATAAGAAGAATCAGATGTTTCTATTTGACGTTTGATTAAAGCTACTCTTTCTGCAACTTTAGCTTTTGTTTCGTCACCAACAACGATTGTTGTGTTGTCTTTTGTAACTGTAACACGTTTTGCTCTACCAAGCATTTGAACAGTGATATTTTCAAGTTTGATACCAAGTTCTTCTGTGAACATTTCGCCGCCTGTCAAGATAGCGATATCTTCAAGCATAGCTTTTCTTCTGTCACCAAAACCTGGAGCTTTAACAGCAACTGCTCTTAATACTTTTCTCATTGTGTTTACAACTAATGTAGCAAGAGCTTCGCCTTCGACATCTTCTGCAACCAACAATAAAGAACGTCCGTCACGTGCAACTTGTTCCAAGATTGGTACTAAGTCAGAAATCAAGTTGATTTTTTTGTTAACACAAAGAACATAAGCATCTTCCAAAACTGCTTCCATTCTTTCTGCATCTGTAACGAAGTAAGGTGAAATATAACCTTTGTCAAATTGCATACCTTCTACAACTTTGAGGTTAGTACCGAAAGATTTAGATTCTTCAACAGTGATAACACCGTCAGTACCAACTTTTTCCATAGCTTCTGCAATCAAGTCACCGATAGTGTTGTTATTACCTGCAGAAATTGCAGCAACTTGAGCTAAGCTTTCTTTAGAATCAACAGGTCTTGCCATAGCTTTAATTTTTTCAACAGCCATTTCAACACCTTTATCCATACCACGTTTGATGCTGATAGGGTTAGCACCTGCAGTGAGGTTTCTTAAACCTTCTCTAACAATAGCTTGAGCTAATACAGAAGCTGTTGTTGTACCGTCACCGGCAACATCGTTTGTTTTTGAAGAAACTTCTTTAAGAAGTTGTGCACCTGCATTTTCCAAGCCGTCTTCAAGTTCGATTTCTTTAGCGATAGTTACACCATCGTTAACGATTTGTGGAGCGCCGAATTTCTTTTCCAAAATAACGTTACGACCTTTTGGTCCGAGTGTTACTTTTACTGCATCGGCAACTGCATCTATACCTTTAAGCAAGCTTTTTCTAGCTTCCTCATTAAATACAATTTTTTTAGCCATTTTATTTCTCTCCTTAGTAATTTTTTCTTTGTCTGTAAACCTTTATAAGATTTCACACACCTTATTTTTTCCGCCTGTGCAATCAAAGATTGCTTCATTTCAGAAACTTCGTTTCTTCATAACGGCGGTTGGGAACGGTTTCATCTCATAAAGCTTCGACTCATCGAACCTTTATAAGATTTCACACACCTTATTCTAATACGCCTAGTACATCTTTAACAGACAAGATTTTTAAGATATCGTTGCCCATTTTTACGTCTGTACCTGCATATTTTGCAAATAAAACAATTTCTCCTACTTTGACATCCATTTCGTCTTTTTTACCGTCTTCAAGAGTTTTGCCAGGGCCTACAGCAATAACTTCACCTTTTTGTGGTTTTTCTTTTGCAGAATCAGGAATAAAAATACCGCCTGAAGTTTGTTCTGTATCTTCAATAACTTTGATAACGATTTTGTCGCCTAACGGTCTGATTGACATAATGTCCTCCTTTTTGATATTACTTTTTACATTTATTTTATTTTACTATTCCTTTATAGCATTTCATTTTGAAAAATTTTTAAATATTAATGAAAAATTAATTATTTGTTTTCACCCATATATTCGTATATCCTAAACCCTTCAAATTTTACGATTGCAGGGTGGCTTTCATATATAAGTTTGTAATTTTTTAGTTCAGTAACGTTTAATCTGTCTGCATCAAAAAATGGTACGAGTGCGTATATTTTTTTGTTTTTAAAATTTGGCAGGTATTCTAAAGCGTATTTTGCGTATTCGTTCCAACCGTTTTTATCCAGTATGTAGAAAATCTTTTTGTCCCAAACAACGTATTTAATATTGTATTCGTGTTGGGCAGACCAAATTTCGTTTTTTCCTTTAAGGTAATAAACAACTCCAATAGCGTGAGGGTCGTTATCAGTTACAATAATAGAATTATTTTTATCTATATTTTGGGTTATCCATTGAGCAGTCTCTTTTGCTGCAGAATAGTTGTATTTGATATCAAATATAGAATATTTAAGGCCGTTCATTAGTGTAAAAATAAAGAACAAACCGATTATAAAATTTGTTGTTATTTTTAATTTTTCGGATAAATTTTCTTGGTTTAAAAGTAGCCACAAGCAGAACAATAAAATGATATGTCCGCAAAATATTCTTGTAACAAATATCCAGTGGTTATAACCAAGAATATAAATAATTATTTGAAATAAAATGCTTAAAAAAGCTATAGAAAAAAGTTTTTTATTCTTTATAAAAAGAATTACAAACAAAGATAAATATAATAAAACAGAAAGCATTATTAACGGTATATTTATCATTGGGAACATAATTTTCCCTATATCCGGCCATTGATTGTCAACAGAGTTTATGAAAAATTGGCTTAATACCTTAGTAATGCTTATTCCTAAATCACTTGTATCAATCTTTATAACTACATTGCTTGATGTTGTTCCGTGCAGCTGTAAAACTACTGCAAGCAAACCAAAAGCCATAATTATAAAGGCTGTAGAAAATATCTTTTTTTGTTTTGGTTCTAATGTTTTCCATTTAATAAAAACGTTTTTGTATAAAAAGTCCAAAGTTAAAAGTCCGCAAAAAGCAAGCATAATAATGTGCGTATTTGCTAACATAAATATTAAAGATGCATACCAAAACGGATGTTTGTCTGATTTTGGGTAAAGGTATGCAAGACCAAAAACTAATAACGGTAAAATTGAATAACTTCTTGCTATTACAGGGAAAAAGTATAAAAATCCCGCACTTGTTAAAATGGCAAATTTAGCAAATTTGTTAAACGGTGACTTTTGCAAAAATAAAAATACTGTAGCTACCATACTGAGCCAGCAAAAGATTTGCATAAACATAATTGATATATTCAACTTTGCAAACGGCATCATCAGTAAATAAAAGAATGACGGATGACCTTCATTAACAAGGTGTTTGAATAATTGAAAAATGTTCATATTTTTGGCTAACAGCCAAACTTGTGCTTCGTCTGCCCATGTTTCGTGGTGTATAACCAGTATCAGTGTAAAAATTGCATATAAAAATGTGATTAAGATGTTTTTTATAAGATTTTTTTTTGTTTCGCTCATTTTGTTTTATCCGTAATTTAGTAGTATCTGACAAAAGTCATTATAAAAGTTTGGAAAAGTAAAAATAAAGATAATAAAACCAAACTTATCGGTAGTACTTTATTTTTTATTGAAAATTTTGTTGAACTTAAAAGAAGTATTAAAGGTAATATCAAAGGAGTCAGATATCTGCCTTGAACTCCTATAATATAGGGTTTTGTTTGATATATCAGATAAACAGATGTCATTATTATAAAGTGAATAAGTATAATAACTGCAAAAAGCATTATTCTATCTGCAATTTTTATGTTGCACTCAGTTTCATTTTCTGATTTGTAAAATACTGATGCAATCAGCCCTATCCATGCAAAATGAATGTACTGTGCAGGTATCATTGCGAGTGTTACACCTATGCTTGAAATCATGTTCTGGTATAAAAATCCTTTTAAAAAGTTTGTTGAAGCCAAAACATTTTTTATATAAGCAAATGGTGCAAAAATAATTTCTTTAATCAAATCGAATTTATTTACAAATTGATGTTCAAGCCCATAGTTGCTTGTTATTGGTGATTGCATAATTGTCAAAAGAAACAAGCAAATAATTAATATATTGATTATTGTTGTTATTGAAAAAATTTTTATGTAATTTTTTGTACTTTCAAATTTGTCTTTTGGTATCAAAAAATATAATAAAATTAGCGGAAAATAAGCGAATTTTAAAATGCTTACAAGAGTAATTAAACTACCCCACACAAAAAATCCATTATGATTTATTTGTTTAGAATCACCATAAGCAAGTTTTAATGTGTATGTAATGTATAACATTATAAAACCTAAAGTTATACCGTCAGTGCTTACTGATGCTGCTTGATAGACGTTTATTGGTAATAATGCAAAGAAAAATATCAACCATTTTTTGCAGGGAGCAATTTTTATTGCAGAATAAGTTAAAGCCAGATAAACCAACAAAGAACAAAACCTCAAAATATACATCATACAAAGAGGTTTAATATTCAAAAGTTTTAAAATCCACAAAACAATAAAAGACGGAAAATACGATAAAGGAGTATAACTTGTCGGTGTAAAGTTTAAAAATTGAGTGTTGTTTTTATCAAGTTTTATTTTAGTAGCGTTTAAAGTTGCATTAAAAGGAATTTTTTCATTCGACATTCTATATGCGTTATAAAATGCGTGTATGTTAGAAAAACTTTTTGGTAAAGTAAGCCCTGTTTGTCCTTCTTTAATTTCGTATTTTAAAGTATGTTGTGTGTATCCCCACATTTTATAAAAATGTTCAAGTTCGTCAGGAGATTGAAAAGGCGGGTTTATGAACAAAAAAACAATTCCCCAAAACAAACATAGTATTAAAAATATGTTTTCTGTTTTTAATAAGGCTTTTTTCATTCCTCGTTCCCCGTTAATTTGTTTTTTTCACTACGTGATAAATAGAAAACTTTTCTTGATTATTAAAAACTTTATCAGATGAGGCATAAATAGGTATTATGTCATCGTAAAAAGAACCTGCGCTCATAATAACATAAATGTCTTTTCGGTGTTTTAAATATTCTGCCAACGGTACAGGTGCAAAACTCGGGCTTATGTTTTTGTCCCATTTTGAGAATGTATAGTAGTCATTATATCCTTGGTAGAAAAATTTCCATTTTCCTTTGTTTTGTGGCAGATATGCGCTTATTGCGACAGTTGTTAAAGGATAATTTGATACAATAAAAGCGTCTTCCGGTATATGTTTTTTTATAAATTTTGCAACTCTTTCTCCGTCAGAAAAACTTTTTTGCATATCTTGTTTTATAAGTTCAAATCCGCAAGGCAATGTAGAGAAAAATGCCAACATAATCAAAAGATTTGTTGTTATTTTTAATTTGTTATCAAAGTCTTTGAACATAACCCAAAAACAAAACATAATTACAAAAAACAATGTGTATATTCTTTGAGGAAGTTGTCCCCACACATATACATAAACCGCAAATTGAAAAAGAGTACTAAATGCATAAACAAACAACATTTGTCTGTTTTTAAAAGCCGTTATTATTGCCGCACAAGCCGTAAATATATAAAATACTGCGGTATAGGACCAATTAACACTACCGTAAAGGTTGAATATAGATCTGTCTAATGCATGGATTATATTTTGCGGGAACGGTAACGGTTGTGCAATTTTGACAATGATATTTTCGTTTTGGCTTCCCCACAAGTACAATGTGATACAAGCAAAAGAAACAAACATCAATGCTGCTGCGGTTATTGATTTTTTATCTCTGTTATTCCACAAGAATATAACAGCCAATGCGGTGCAAAATCCAAGCATTATTACATGGGTGTTTGCAAGCATTATGACTAACAAAGCGTATATAAAAGGATGCTCTTTTTGCTTTTGATAAAAAACAGCAAGCAAAAACATAAATAAAGGAATAAAACAGTAGCTTCTTGCCGTCGCTGCGTACCAGTACAAAAATCCTGAACTTGAGACCACAGCCAACCTGCTAAAAAAGTTAAAAGGTGATTTAAAAAATAAAACACCAACAGAAACTACAACAACCAGCCAATTTAAAATTTGCATTGACATTATCGGCAAACCTGATTTAGCAAAAGGTAATAATACATAATACCAAAATAGAGGGTGTCCTTCTGTTCTTACGTGTTTTATTATTCCCAAAAGGTCTAAATCTCTTACAACAAGCCAAGCTTGTGCTTCATCAGCCCAAACTTCGTGATGTAAAAGTATTATCAAAGTTGTTATTGCGAATAAAAAAATGCAAATTGAATTAATTATTAAAGATTTTTTATTTTCCATACTGTTTTATTCAAACTATCCCTTAAATTTGTAAACTTTAAAACTTTCTCCGAGTGACAATGCCTTAGAAGATGAAAAAATGAGTTCATATTTTGATGGGATTTTTTCTTCAAAATGATGAAGATTCATAAAATCCGATGACAAAATATAAACATTTTTCAGGTTATATTTTTGAACATTATATTCTAAAATTTTTGTAAAATAATAATCCTCATATACATCGTTATCTTCTTTAACCCATTTCATATATTTTATAAAAGTTTTTCTTCTTATAGACCAAAAATTTCTTGATGGCAGATAATAATAAATGCCCAAAGAACAGCCGTCTTCCGTCGGTATTAAAATTGCGTTTTCAGGTATGTTTTTTTGTATAAATTCAGCTGTTTCTTTGGCAGAAGAATAATTCCCCACAAAATCTTTATAAGCGTAATTTATTCCGTTAAAACAGCTCATAGCAAAAAATATTGCGATTAAACTATTAACAACTTTTGTAGAAAACAGTTTTGTTTTTTTGTTTTCTTTTTTGCTTTTATCTAATGCTATCCACCAACAGAATATTGTTATTAAAAATGCACAAAAAATTCTTGAAGGGTACATTAAAGCCGAATATGCAAAAACGTAAATAAAAAGTTGAAACATGACGCTAAAACTGTTTAAAGCAAAAATCTTTTTATCATAACCCCATAAACCAATACACAAGTTTATATACAAAATTAAAAATACAAAAATATACAAAAAGTATGCGATGTTAGCAAAAGGAAGTTTTTGTATTTCAAAAAGTATAGAGTTATAAAAATCAACTGCATTAACAAAAAATTGTATTGGAACAACTATTGCAGAACGAAAAATATCTTGTGTGGAAAAATTTATCATACTATTGGAGTTTTCTGTTCCCCAAAGCTGTAAAACAACTGCAGTTAAACCCATAAAAATTATTGTTGCAGGTAAAAAGACTTTTTGTTTTTTTTCTTTAATATTTTCTATGACAAAAAACAATCCCAATAAAAAAGCAAAACAAAACATAATAACATGCGTATTTGCAATTAAAACAAGCAATATTGAATAAAAAATCGGGTGTTTATTTTTGTCTTGATATAATGTGGCTGTTAAAAAAAGTAATAATGGCAATAATGAATAACTTCTTGCTATAACAGGGAAAAAGTACAAAAATCCTGCGCTTAAAGTTATTGCTAATTTTGTGGTTTTTTGAAACGGCGCAAATTGCCATAACAAAAAGACACTAAAACAGGTGCTTAACCAGCACAGAATTTGCATAAAAAATATCGGTAACTTCAATTTTGCAAATGGCATTATAAGCAGGTAAAAAAGCGACGGGTGCCCTTCATTAACAAGGTGTTTGAATAAATCAATAAATCCCAAATTTTGAACAATAAGCCAAGCTTGTGCTTCGTCTGCCCAGATTTCGTGGCGTATTACAAAAAAAATAGTAATAACCGCAAACAATCCTGTGTATATTAAATTTAGTATTAATGATTTTTTATCGCTAATTTTTAACATTGTTTTGTTTACCGTCTAAGTTATCCAAAATATAAAATCTCTCTGTCATAATTAATGTAGTATCTTTTGATTTGTACAAAACTTTTTCTTCCGGTACGGCAAGAGAACTGAAAAGGTAGTATATTTTTTTCCCTTTAAATTTTTGCAGATTTTTTTCTTGTACATCTATAGGGATGTAATCATTTGCTTTGCTGTCATATCCGTATGTATAAAAAGTATCGGTAATCGGATAGTAGAATTTATAACCTTTTATATAAGCAGCAATACTGCTTGTAAAAATTGGGCGATTTGTGATTATTATATCGTTTTGGTTTATGTGTTTTTTGATAAAGTTTGCAGTATTTTTGCTGCCTGAATAATCATATTTTATATCGTTGTTTCTTAGTTGGAATCCAAGATTAATACTGAGACCGAAAAATAAAATCAAAATTAAATTGTAAATAACTTTTTTTGTTTTGCTTAGATTGTCTTGCAAAAATATTATCCAAAAACAAAATAACAAAACACATATTCCTGCCCATGTTTTTTCAGGAGCTGACATCCAAATGTAGTTATATATAAAAAACTGATAAGCAATATTTACTAAAAAAGCACAAAACAGTTTTTTGTTTTCAATAAATATCGCAATCCCTGATGCTAAAAGTAATATAGAAAGAAATATTCCTTTTATATTTCCCATAACCCCAAACAGGTTAATCATATATGTGATATAAGTCTTAGTAAAAAATTTGTCTGCCAATACTATGTATTGAGAAACACTTTCGTTTTTATGAGGACAAGTGAAGATGTACAAACATAAAAATAAAATTGGTAAAAATATAATTAAAAATGGAGCTATATAATTTTTTTTATTAATCTTATTTTTAAAAATGTTGTCATAAAAAAATAAAATTCCCATTACCGTACAAAAAGCACACATCAATACATGAGTTTGTGACAACAACGCCAAACTGATTGCGTACAAATATGGTCTTTGTTTTTGTGTCGGGTAAAACAATGCAGCCAAAAATATAAACAAAGGCACTAATGAATAGCTTCTTGAAAGTACGGGAAGCCAATATAAAAAACCTGCGCTAAAAATTACGCTCAATTTTGTGATTATGTTAAATGGAGATTTCCATAAAAAAACACCAACGGCTGTTGTCATAAAAAGCCAGCTTATTATTTGCATTGAAGTGATTGACATTCCCAACTTTGCAAAAGGAAATACCATCAAATACCACATTAAAGGGTGTCCTTCTATTCTTACGTGGTCTATTATTCCCCAAAAATTTAAATCTCTTACGACAAGCCAAACTTGTGCTTCGTCTCTCCAGACTTCATGATTTAATACACAAATAACGGTTAATACTGCATATAAAATTAAACATATTACATTAACAATAAGTGTTTTTTTATTTTCCATTAAACGTACCCGACAAGTATTGTGATAAGTGTTTCAAAAAGCAAGAATTGTGATATAAGAAAACACAAAACAGGCAAAACCATACTTTTAGTTCGGAATTTTTTCGTGCAAAAAATCATTAGTCCAAACAACAACAATGGTGTTAAGTATCTGCCTTGTATACCTACTATGTAAGTTTTGCTTTTATAAATTAAATATACGGATGTAACTATAATCAAATATGAAATAATTATTGCACTTAGTATTAAAAATTTTTGTTTTAAGTTGATACTAAAAGTTTTTTCTTTAGCCGTTTTATAAAACATTGAAACTATCAACGCAAAATATGCAATATTAACTGCGAACATAGGTATCATCTTAAAAAATACACTTACGCTTGAGATGATATTTCTGTAGCAAAAGCCTCTCAATATGTATGTTGATTGAATGACTTTTTTTAAGTAGCCGACAGGTGATAATATGATTTGTTTTATCAAATCAGTTTTGTCGGAAATTAAAAAAGCCTTTGTATGTTCATTCATTATTGGGCTGCTCATTACAAAAGAAAGAAACAAAACTATTATAAAAATTGAACATAAAGCTATAATTGACGGATATTTAAAATATTCTTTTATACATTCAAATTTTGATTTTGGCAAAATGAAATATGTAACAATAAGAGGGAAATATGCGTATTTTAAAATACAAATGTAAATAAATAACAGTCCCCAAATTGCAATTTGTTTTGTGTTAATAATTTTTACTCTGTCGTCAAAAGCAAGATTTAATGTATATGCCAAAAACAAAATTATTAAACCGAAAGTTAGCCCGTCAACACTAACAGAGGCGGCTTGGTATATGTTAATAGGTAAAACCGAAAATAAAAAGAAAGTCCATTTATATCCGGGTGTGATTCTTATTGCTGCATAACACAAAGCCAAATAAACTACCAGAGAACAAAATCTCATAATGTACAGCATAAACAAAGGTTTTATGTTTAACAATTTTAAAACCCACAATAAAATACAAGATGGAAAATACGATAAAGGTGTATAACTTGATGGGTTAAAGTTTAAAAATTGTTGGTTTGTTTTGTCTAAATTAAGTTTAGATGCTTGTAATGTTCCTTCAAAAGGAATTTTTGTATCTATCCTTCTAAAATAATCATAAAAGTTATACATATCGACAAAACTTTTAGGCAGAGTTTGACCGCTTATGCCTTCTTTTATCTGATATCTTAAAGAGCCTTGTGTGTAACCCCACATTTTAAAAAGGTGTTCCGGTTCATCAGGTGTCTGAAAAGGCGGGTTAATAAATAAAAAGATTATTCCCCATAACAGACAAATTATTAAAAATAAGTTTTCTATTTTAAACAAAGTTTTTTCCATCTCTAAATTTATAATATTATAAAGTTATGAAAATAGATTGGCTTTTTGTAAAATTTATTCTTGTCGGAATCTTAAATACCGCATTTGGTTATTTGGTATTTGCAGCGTTGTTATATTTTGGTTTGCATTATACATTAGCAGTTGTTTTATCAACAATTGCAGGAGTCCTTTTTAACTTTAAAACGACAGGTACGCTTGTTTTTAAAAATAATAACAACAAGCTCATATTTAAGTTTGTTGCAGTATATGCGCTTACTTGCATTATTGGTATAATAGTTTTGCGTTTGGCAGAATTGGTTAATGTAAATCTGTATTTGGCAGGCATGGTTTCAACCGGAATCTGTGCGATTATAGCGTTTATACTTAACAAAAATTGGGTTTTTAAATATGAAAAAAATTAGTCTTGTTTCAAGTTGTTACAATGAAGAAGAAAATATAGATACTCTTTATGACAGAGTTACAAAAGCTATAGAACCTTTTTGTGACAAATATGAGTTTGAATATATTTTGCTAGATAACGGTTCAACCGATAATACCGAATCAAAATTGAGAGAAATAGCAGCTAAAGATTCAAGAATAAAAGTCATATTGAATGCAAGAAATTTTGGACATATCCGCTCCCCTTATTACGGAATGATTCAAGCAACGGGTGATGCTGTTATTTATCTTGCTTCTGATTTACAAGACCCTCCTGAATTGATAAAAGACTTTATTCAAAAATGGGAAGACGGTTATAAAATCGTTCTTGGCCAAAAAACAAAAAGTGAAGAGTCTATTCTTATGTTTTTGATAAGAAGTGCATACTATGAGTTAATTTCTCGTATTGCGGATGACGATTCGGGTCTTGTTAAAAACTGCACAGGGTTTGGTTTGTATGACAAAAAGGTTATAGAAATAATAAAAAGTATGGATGATCCATACCCTTATATCAGAGGTCTTGTTTGTGACATAGGTTTTGAAAAAGCTTTTGTAGAGTTTACTCAACCTACAAGAAAAAGAGGTATCACAAAAAATAATTTCTATACATTGTATGACAACGCAATGATAGGTATTGTAAAACATTCTAAGGTTCCGCTTAGAATAATGACTTTTTTAGGTTTTGGATTTTCGTTTTTAAGCCTTTTGATTGCCTTTTTATACTTTGTATTAAAACTGATTTTTTGGGAAGAATTTTCTCTTGGCTTAGCACCTATAATTATCAGCCTGTTCTTCTTTGCTTCAATTCAATTGTTTTGTTTGGGCGTTCTTGGAGAATATATCGGAGCAATCTATACAAGGGTAAACAAAAAACCTGTTGTTGTTGAAAAAGAAAGAATAAATTTTCTATAAGTCAACTGCTCCGCCTGTTTATTGAACATGTGCATTACAAAAGTCTATCCTAACAAACTATGGCTTGCACCTGCAATAATAACCATAGAGTTAAAGACACAAGGCTTTTCCCGCAATATAACCTGTTGACCAGCAGTTTTGAAGGTTAAATCCACCTGTTAGGCCGTCTATGTCTAAGATTTCTCCGCAAAAGTATAAATCGGAAACTATCTTAGACCCCATAGTTTTGGAATCAATCTCTTTTAAATCAACCCCGCCTGCCGTTACTATTTCTTCTCCACGAGCGACTTTTAGGGCGTTAAAGGTTAGTGATGTTAAATTTTTTACGATTTTTTCTCTAAATTGTTTAGAAAGTTGCCCTGATTTTATGTCGTGAGAGATGTTTTCTTTCTTTAATATCACTGCAGCAAGGTTTTTGGGAATATAGTTGCTTACGGTATTTAAAATATCCTTTTGAGCATTAGTTTTTAAGACTTCTGAGAGTTCTTTGTCAAAATCTTGAGATTCTTTGTTGACAAGGTTTAATACAATTTTAAGAGGGTTTTTGTCATCAAAATTTAAATAAGCGCAATATGATGATATTTTGTAAACCAAAGGCCCTGATATGCCGTTGTGAGTGAATAAGAAATCCCCTGAAAGATTTTTTACTTTTTTGTTGTTAAAAAATACTTGAGCTTCAATGTTTTTAAGGCTTATTCCGCTTATTGTCGCAAAATCCTTTTCTTTTGTGATTAAAGAACTCAAAGCAGGGCGAAGCTCTGTAACGTTGTGTCCCAAACTTTTGGCAAGGGAATGACCGTTGCCTTTTCCGCCTGTAGCAATAACGAGTTTGTCAAAGTGATGGAATCCTTTGTCTGTTGTCACATCAAAGCCTTGAGGTGTTTTTTTTATTTTTAGCACATTTTCAAAAAGTTTTTTGATATTTTTTCTATCAACTTGTTTTAAAAGAGCGTTTTTAACCTCTTTTGAAGAATCAGAAACGGGGAATACTCTTAAATCTTCTTGCACATAAGTTTCTACACCTATATTGTTAAAAAATTCTATTGTGTCAGCTGTTGAAAATTTAGAAAGAATACTGTACAGGAATTTTTCTCCTCTTGGGTAAAATTTTGCAAGTTCTTTAAAGTTGTATTCGCAATAAGCAAGGTTGCATCTGCCTCCGCCTGTTGGGAGAATTGTGTTTAAGATGATGCTTTTATCAAGTATAAAAACTTTGTTATTCGGGTTTTTTGCGGCAAAAATTACACACATAATCCCTGCCGGGCCGCCTCCTATAATACCTATATCAGACATTTTCGCAACCTCTTGTTCCGTAAAGAAAAACATCTTCAACCTGTTCAAGGTCATCATATAAATCTGATATTGATTTATTTAAAACAGGGTGTACAAAATCGGGTATCAATTCCAATAATGGCACTAATACAAAGGCTCTTTGGTGCATTCTCGGGTGAGGGATTGTTAAGATTTCCGTGTTTATTATTTCTTTGTCATAGAAAATTATGTCAATATCAATTGGTCTTTCGCCCCATCTTTGTTCTTTGTCTCTGTTTCTGCCAAGAGTTTTTTCTATATTCAGGCATTTCATCATCAAATCTTGTGCACTTAGGCTTGTTTTTATCTCAACGGCTAAATTTAAAAACCAATTTTGTTCTTTTATTCCCCAAGGTTCTGTTTCGTAAAGGGCAGAACTTCTTATGAGCTTGATGTTTTCGGTAAGACTGAGAAAACTTACCGCTTGTTCGATAAGTTTTAGTCTGTCGCCTGAATTTGAACCTAAACACAAGTACGCAATAGCCATAATAAAATATTATAATTTTTGACTGCTAAATACAATTAATAATAAAAATTTTGTGCCTATTCTTTATAAATGTTAAAAATTATCGGCGCTAATTGTGTTTTCGTTCTTTTTTATGTTAAGATTTTATACATCAGAAAATGAGGAAAATCTATGATATCAGTAAATGATTTAAAAACAGGCTTAACACTTGAATTAGACAATGGACTTTGGTCAGTTGTAGAATTTTTACACGTAAAACCCGGTAAAGGTGCTGCGTTTGTTAGAACAAAACTTAAAAACGTTGAAACTGGTAACGTTGTTGAAAAAACATTCAGAGCCGGTGAAAAAGTTGCAAAAGCAACTCTTGATAAACGTGAAATGCAATACCTTTACAAAGAAGGTTCAGATTACGTTATGATGGATACAGAAAACTATGAACAATTGTCTGTACCTGAAAATCACATTGGTGACGGCGTTAAATATCTTAAAGAAAACATGAACGTACAAATTCTTTTACACGACGGTAAAATTATCGGTTTGGATATTCCTAACCACGTTGAATTGGAAGTTGTTGATACTCCTCCGTCAGAAAAGGGCAACACATCACAAGGCGGTACAAAACCTGCTACTTTAGAAACTGGTGCTGTTGTTAACGTTCCTTTCTTTATCGCTAACGGTGACAAAATCAGAGTTGATACAAGAACAAACGAATACCTCGACAGAGTGTAGAGGAATCCGTGCGGACACGAAGATGTCCCTGTGATGCAAAACCACATTTTTGCGGAACACCGGTTTCCTATAAGAGTTAAATCTTAGTAAAAGGATGTTACTATGAAATTTGAATTAGATTATATTGAACAATTGGTTAAAATGGTATCAGATAGTGAGTTAACAGAGTTGACTCTTGAAGATGCAGATAAAGCAATTGTTATCAGAAAAGAAAAAGAAGTAGTACAAGCACAAGTTATGCCTCAAGCTTTTGCGGCTGCACCTGTTGCTCAAGCTCCTGTAGCAGCACCTGCTGCAGAAGAAAAGAAAGAAGAAGCTCCTAAAGGAAAACCAATTACTTCTCCTATGGTAGGTACTTTCTATATGGCTTCTTCACCTGGAGCTAAACCGTTTGTAGAAGTTGGTCAAACAGTTTCTACAGGTCAGGTTGTTTGTATTATCGAAGCTATGAAACTTATGAACGAAATCGAGTCAGAAGTTTCAGGTAAAGTTACTCAAATTTGCGTAAAAGACGGCGAAGCTGTTGAATACGGTCAAGTTTTGATGTACGTAGAATAATATATTTAAAAAAACGACACTAAATATGTTCGAGAAAAATTTGCGATAAGGAACGTGAGCAAATTTTTTGAGTGACACATTGAAAAGGTGAGTCTTTGAGCTTCGAAGGCTCGAAGCAAGGACTCCGTTAAGGGTTGACTAAACGTCAAGCCTTAATGGATGGAAAGACGACACTAGATTAGGAAAGTTACAAGTTTGTATTAAATGTAAAGATTTTTGTTTGCAATAGCAAATAAAAGTCTTTACGTTTTTTATACAAGCAAAAAGAGGTAAACTATGACAATAAACAGTATCAGCGCTCAACCATTAAAATCAGATGTAAGCTTTAAACAAAACCTTTCAAAAGAAGCTAAAGAATCACAAAATAAAAAACATTCCGTTGCTAAAACTGTTGCTTGGACAGCTGCAGGAGTAGCCGGAGTAGCTGCATTGACTATTGCAGGTATTAAGCTTGCTAAATCAGGCAAATTAGATGGAATTACTCAAAAACTTAAAAATGTTGTAAAAACATCTCCAAAAGAATATACCTACTATGGTACAGCAACAAGATCATTTGAATCTAATAAAGCTATGGCAGATGAAATAGTTGCTAATTTTAAAGCTATGAAAGATCGTGTGAGAGGTCACAATCTTAAACAGTGGATTTATAACAATAAGATTGATTGGTCTCAGGCACCTCAACCAAGAGCTAATGTTGTAAAATAGTTTACATTGTAACTTAATAAATATAAAAATTATGGAAAATTCCCAAGTTTGGTATAAAATTATACTATCTATCAGACTTAGGGAATTTATTTTATATGATAAAAAAAGTTTTAATTGCTAATAGAGGCGAAATTGCTGTCAGAATAATCAGAGCTTGCAGAGAACTTGGTATCAAAACTGTTGCTGTTTATTCACAAGCAGATGCTGATTCATTACACGTTAGTTTAGCAGATGAGGCTTATTGTATTGGGCCTGCACAAAGCGCAAAAAGCTACTTAAATATTCCTGCGATTATTTCTGTTGCTTTAACAAGCGGCGCTGATGCTATCCACCCCGGTTACGGTTTTATGTCAGAAAGAGCTGATTTTGTTGATATTTGTACTGATCACGGTATAAAATTTATCGGACCTTCAGCAGAAGCTATGCGTAAAATGGGTGATAAAGCTACAGCAAGAAAAACAATGACTGCAAACGGTGTTCCTGTTACTCCGGGTACAGACCTTGTTGAAGATATGGAAGCTGCAAAAGAATTTGCTGCAAAAGCTAAATACCCAGTAATTGTTAAAGCTACTGCAGGCGGCGGCGGTAAAGGCATGAGAATTGCAAATTCTCCTGAAGAATTGGAAGAAGCAATCACACTTTGTCAGACAGAAGCTCAAAACGCTTTTGGTAACGCAGGTGTTTATCTTGAAAAATATATTATCAACCCACGTCACATTGAGGTTCAAATCATTGCAGATAGTTATGGCAATGTTGTTCACTTAGGTGAGCGTGATTGTTCAGTACAAAGAAGACACCAAAAACTTCTTGAAGAAGCTCCATCTCCTGCAATTGATGAAGAAACAAGAAAAGCTATGGGTGCTGCTGCAGTTACTGCTGCAAAATCTATTAATTATGAAGGTGCAGGTACAATAGAATTCTTGCTTGACCACGATGGAAGCTGGTATTTTATGGAAATGAATACTCGTATTCAGGTTGAGCACTGCGTTTCTGAGATGATTTCAAGCGTTGATTTGTTAAAAGAACAAATCAGAGTTGCTGCAGGTGAAAAATTGTCTTTCACTCAAGATGACATTGTGTTAAGAGGTCACGCTATTGAGTGTCGTATTAACGCAGAAGATGCAGACAAAGACTTTATGCCTTGCCCTGGAGAAATAAGAGGCTATATAGCTCCTGGCGGTTTTGGTGTAAGAGTTGATTCTCACTCATATACAGGTTACAAAATTCCGCCTTATTATGATTCTATGATAGGCAAACTTATTTGCTGGGGTAGAGATAGAGAAGATGCAAGAAAAAGAATGTTGCGTGCTTTAGATGAGTACGTAATTACAGGAATTAAGACAACAATTCCTTATCACAAAAAAATTCTTACAAATGAAGTATTTATCTCAGGCAACTTCAATACAGGTTTTATACCTGAGCATATGACTCCTAAGAAGGAAGAAGTTGAAGAAGAAGCAAAAGTATAAGTATAAGAAAAAGCCCTCTAAATAAAGAGGGCTTTTATTTTTTGATTTTATTATAAATTCTTTTATACCAAGGCTCTGTTTGGTTTGTTTCATCAAGTCTTTTATCCATAAATGTTATGTAGTCTGGATAATCTCCCCTAAATTTGTTGAGATAGTCAATAATAGCTTTTTCTTCTTTATTAGAATAATCCATTATCCTGTATCCGTTTTTTAATTGAAAAGGCACAGCCATATTATCTGAAGCAAGAAAAACATCCGTATAAATATCTTTCGAACAGTTTATGGCTTTTTCCATAAGGATTTGTCCTACGTGGTTTTTTCTGTATTCTTTTTTTACTGCTACAGAGTCAACGTAACAAGTTTTATCGTCTTGTATTCCAGAATAATCTTTGAATGTTTGGGTTATAACTGCACCACAAAGCTCTCCTATGGCATTTCTTGCTTCTAATGCAGTTAGGTTTCCGTCATCTTCCTCAAACATTTGTTTGTAATATTTTTTTATTCTGTCGAGTAAATCAAGGTATTTTTCAAAATTTTCAGGATTTTTATATTGAGTTAAAGATGGATCTTTGGTGTTGTAGATAAAATTATCGGTAAAAAATTTAGTTAGTTCATAAATTTTTGCTTCATATTGAGCATCTTTGTTTGTGAACTCTTTTACATAAAGGGTTCCTTTATTTGTTTTTATTTGAAATTTTTCTACAGGATGATTTTTAGAACCGAAACTTGTACGGTAATCTCTGCAAGATAATCTTGATACAACCATAACTTTCTCTCTTGTTATGATGTATCAAAACTACTAAACTGATTTTTTTGTTAGTTTAGCGCCAGATTATTAAATAATGTAAAATGAAAAATTTTAAAACTGTTTTAAGAATCTTGTGTCGTTATTAAAGAACAGTCTTATGTCATCGATTCCCCATTTGAGCATAGCGAGTCTTTCAACACCCATACCAAATGCAAAACCTGTGTAAACTTCAGGATCAATACCAACACCTTTTAATACGTTAGGGTCAACCATACCGCTACCTAAAATTTCAAGCCAACCTGTGCCTGAGCATACTCTGCAGCCTTTGCCTTGACACATAATACATTGAACGTCAATTTCTGCAGAAGGTTCTGTGAATGGGAAGAAACTGCTTCTGAATCTTGTTGGTCTTGCTGAGCCGAAATAAAGTCTCAAGAATTCGTTCATAACACCTTTTAAGTCAGCAAAAGTAATGTCTTTATCTACAAGAAGCCCTTCTATCTGGTGGAAAAGGTTGTTTTTTCTTGCGCTGACTGATTCGCATCTATAAACACGTCCCGGGGCAATAACTCTTATAGGCGGTTTGCTTGAGAGCATTTCGTGCACTTGAGCGCCGGAAGTTTGGCTTCTTAAAATAACGTTTGGAGCAACTTTTGTATAGAAAGTATCTTGCATATCACGTGCAGGGTGATCTTGCGGAATATTTAACATATCAAAGTTAAAATATTCTGTTTCAACTTCGGGAGAATTTTCGTTGTGTACAAGAGAAAATCCCATACCTTGGAAAATTTCCACGATTTCATCTACTGTTTGGGTAAGAGGGTGAACTTTGCCAAACGGAGTATATGAACCCGGAAGTGTTATGTCTATGCTTTCTTTTTCAAGTTTTTCATTGAGCTCTTTTTGGTAGAAAAATTGAAATTTTTCGTTTAATTTTTCTTCGATATCTTTTGTAATCATATTAGACATAGAGCCAACAATTCTTTTATCTTCGTTAGACATGTCTTTCAGATTTTTTTTGATATTGTTGAGTTCGCTTTTTCTGCTTAAGTATGTATTTTTAACTTCTTCTATATCTGCTGTAGATTGAATTTTTTCAATAGCTTCTAATGCTGAAGCGTGAATTTTTTCTAAAGTTTCTTTCATTTTCACCCTCATAAATTTTGTTTATAAGTCTATTATATTATAAATAAGCAGATTAGATTCAAATAAACTAAAAAAAGAGGTCTTATTAAGACCTCTTTTTTGATTGAATACGTTTAAAAAGATTTACTCAAACGATACAGTATCTTGCATTGGAGTTCTCTCAAGGGAGTTTTCTCTAAGCGGTGATGCAATTCTTTCTGATATTCCTTTTCTAAATGTAGGAGTTTTTTCCATTGAGTTGTCTTCAACTTTAGATAGTATTCTTCTAAACATGTTGTTTCCGTTTACACCACTCATTACAGACCTCTTTTCTAGACCTTTTAAGGCATAATTAAATAAACACAAATTAAATATTAGATGACCAAATAACCTAATTATTATTATGCACTATTTTTTTGATTTTGCCAATACGCTTGTAGTAGTAAAGTCAAAATTGTTACATTTGCACTATTAAAAATTACTGAAAGTTAATAAAAATATGGACATTCAGACATGTTAATACTAAGATACAGTTATATAAATTAAGGAGATTTTTTTATGAAATTAATGGAAGGCAAAAAAGGTATTATTTTCGGTGTTTCTAACGCCAGAGGTATTGCATACTCTATTGCTAAACAGATTCATGAAGCTGGAGGAGAAATTGCATTTACATACGCTAACGAGGCTATGGAATCAAGAGTTCGTCCTTTAGCTGAAGAAATGAATGCAAAAATGATTGTTGAATGTGACGTTACAAACGAAGAACAAGTTAAAAGCGTTTTTGCCGAATATGAAAAAACTTACGGAAAGTTGGATTTTGTAATCCACGCTGTAGCTTTTGCTAATAAAGAAGACTTAATGGGTGATTTTATTGATACATCTAAAGAAGGCTGGGATACAGCATTGGGTGTTAGCGCATACTCACTCGTTACTTTAGCTAGAGCAGCAAAACCTTTGTTCAACGAAGGTGGTGCTATCCTTGCTTTGACATATCTTGGTTCAGAAAAAGTTGTTGCAAATTACAACGTAATGGGTGTTGCTAAAGCAGCTCTCGAATCTTCTGCAAGATACTTAGCTGATAACCTTGGCAAAATTGGTGTAAGAGTTAACTGTTTATCAGCAGGTGCTGTGAAAACTCTTGCTGCTAAAGGTATTTCAGGCTTTGATAGAATGTTAAAAGCTGCTATTTTGAAAGCTCCTTTAAGAAGAAATGTTTCTCTTGAAGATGTAGGCAAAACAGGTCTTTACCTTGTTTCTGATTTATCTTCAGGTGTTACCGGTGAAATTGTTCACGTAGATTGCGGATGTCACTCCGTTTATGCATCTATAGATGAAATGGAAGCTACATACGCTTATCAAAAAGAACATCAATAAACAGACTTAGGGCATACCAAAAGGTGTGCCCTTTTAAAATTTAAAAAACGATTTATTTAGTCGAAACGAAATAAGGAAGTAGAAAAATGATGAAAAAAAACAAAACAAAAATTGTTGCCACGCTTGGACCTGCAAGCTGTGAAGAATCTATCATTGAAGAATTGGTACACGCCGGTGCTACAATGTTCAGAATTAACACTTCTCACAACACTGCAGAAGCTCACGCAGAAACAATTAAAAAAATTAGAAGTGTAGAAAAAAGATTAAAAACGTTTATCCCTGTTTTAGTTGACCTTCAAGGTCCTAAAATCAGAGTTGGTAACTTAATTGAACCTATTCCAATAGAACCTGGTAAAGAACTCGTTTTGGAATATGGTCTTGAACAAACTGATCCTAACATTGTACCTGTTGACTACAAAGGTGTAGCAGAAGACGTTCGTGAAGGTGAATACATTCTTATGGATGATGGTAAGATCAGAATCCAAGTTCTAAGAAGAGAAGGTTCAAGAGTTCATGTAAAAGTTATTGACGGTGAATTACTTAAACCAAGAAAAGGTATCAACATCCCTGGTGGAACAAAGAGCCTTTCTGCTATTACAGAACGAGACGTAAACTTTATCAAGTTTGCTGTTGATAATGATGCTGATTACTTAGCATTGTCATTTGTTAGAGACAAAGACGATATCTTGTTGGCTAAAAAATATTTGAGCCACTTTGGAGCAGATATTCCTATAGTTGCAAAAATCGAAAAACCTGAAGCTGTTAAAAACATCGAATCTATCCTTGATGTTGTTGACGCTGTAATGGTTGCTCGTGGTGACTTGGGTATTGAGTTGGCTCCTGAAAAAGTTCCTATGGTACAAAAACAAATTGTTGATGCAGCATTTGCTCACAGAAAAACTTGTATCGTAGCTACTCAAATGTTGGAATCAATGATTGATAACCCAATCCCAACAAGAGCAGAAGCTTCTGACGTTGCTAACGCTATTCTTGACGGTGCAGACGCAGTTATGTTGTCTGGTGAAACTGCTGCAGGTAAACACCCTGTAGAAGCTGTTAAGATGATGGCTATGATTGCTCACGATGTGGAACAAAGCAACTTTGTAAGCTATAACTTAGACTTGCCTATGAATCCTAACTATGAACCAACTCCACAAGCAGTTGCTGCTGCAGCTGTAAAAATGGCTCATGATTTAGGTGCTAAAGCTATCTTAGCATTCACTCATACAGGTTATACAGTTAAATTGCTTTCAAAATTGAGACCTTCTGTACCTGTATTGGCTATTTCTGACAGTGAAAAAGCTTGCAGAAAATTGAACTTATTCTGGGACATGCACCCATATCAAAAAGATTGGGATGTTGTTCTTAACGATGAATTGTTGAAAAAAATCGATAAATTGTTGTTAGAAAAAACAGAATTCAAAAAAGACGACAGAGTTATCATTATCGGTTCTATTCCAAAACTTATCTCTGGTAGAACTAACTTTGTTCGTGTTCACAGAATGTGTGCATTTTAATCTGTTTAAGAAACATACAAATAAAAAAGGCTGTCACGTTTGTGACAGTCTTTTTTTTATTATTAAAAGTTATTTTAGATTATTCTTGTGGCTGCTTTTTGGCATTTTTATCAATTCCCATATCTTCGAGAGATTTGATAAAGTTTTCTGCAGCAGATTTTTGTATTTCCGGAGGAACAACTCTCAACAGTTCTACTGTTTTTGATATAACAGGGTCTTTGTCATACCATCTGTTGCCGTTTATAGGTTTAACCATTTCATAAAATTTGTCTATAGTTTCTTTGGATACTTTTTCTTCTATTTTAGAGAGAAAAACCTCTGCTTGAGCTCTTAATTCGTCTTGGTAATTGCGTAAAAGCTCAACTACTTCCATTAAAACCGGATCATGATCGTACCATCTTTTATATTGAGGCATTTATATTTCCTTTATTGTTAACCTCTATGATATTTTTTGGTAAAATATCACTTTCATCATTGTATCTTACTATATCTGCCCCTAAATTGGCAAATTTAGTTTCAAACAACTCATAACCTCTATCGATGTGATGAAGTGCTTCAATCTCGCTTTCGCCTTCTGCCATAAGTGCTGCAACGATTAGCGATGCACCTGCTCTAAGGTCACTTGCCTTGACATTTGCTCCGTTAAGGCAATTTACTCCTCTTATAAGTGCGTGATTTCTTTCTTGATGAATATCAGCACCCATTCTGCGAAGTTCAGGAACTTGCATGAATCTATTTTCGTACAAGCTTTCTGTAACAATGCTCACTCCGTCTGCTGTTGTTAACATTGCCATTGCAATTGCTTGCAAGTCTGTTGGAAATCCTGGGTACGGCTGAGTTACAATGTTTACTGAGTTAAGTCTTTGATTGCAGCTTACTTCAATAACTGTAGGTTCAATCAATTTTATGTTTGCACCCATCTTGATTAACTTTGAATTATAAAAAGTTAAATGTGATGGTAAAACGTTTTTGATTATACCTTTACCTTTGGTAGCAATAATAGCTGCCATGTAGGTTCCTGCTTCGATTCTATCAGGTATTGTAGTGTATTCTATAGGGTGTAAGTCTTCTTGTTTTACACCGTTGATTACAATCTCTGATGTACCTGCGCCTGAAATATCTGCACCCATAGCATTTAAGAAGTTTGCTAAGTCAACAATTTCAGGTTCTTGAGCAGCATTTTGGATTCTTGTTGCGCCTTCTGCTAATATAGCTGCAAGCATTAAGTTTTCTGTTGCACCTACAGAAGGTATATCAAGATAAATGTCTGTTCCAACAAGTTTTTGTGCATTTGCATGTACATAGCCGTTTTCGATTTTTATTTCTGCTCCAAGAGCTTCAAGACCTTTGATATGGAAATCAACACGTCTTTCGCCGATAGCACAACCGCCAGGCAACGCAACAATAGCTTCTTTACATCTAGTTACTAATGCACCAAGAATTATGAATGAAGCTCTCATTTTGCTAACAAGTTCATATTTAGCAGTGATACTTGTAATATCTGTCGCATCAATAGCAACTGTTTTAGCTATTTTGTCATATTTTGTTTTTACGCCAAGTTCTTCGATTACACGAAGCATTATATTTACATCGGTAAGCTCAGGTACATTATGGATAACAGATTCACCTTTTGGCAAAATTGCTGCAGCCATAAGCTTTAATACAGCATTTTTTGCACCGCTGATTGAAACCTCTCCTTTTAATGTATTACCGCCTTTTATTTTTAGTTTTTCAACCAAGATATCCCTCCGGGATTATTCCATATATTGTCCGTTCTATTATCATAATATAACCAACATGGATTGTCGTACATAATTTAATTAATGTAAATTACAGTTTTCCGATTTGTTGAAGGTTAATGTTTTTTAAATTCCAATCATATTTTGGTAATTCTTTTTTCTGGTTTTGTTTATTTTCTGGTTTAGAATAATATACTGATGGTTTTGTGTTGTTTTGTTGTGGTTTGTCCATTATCGGAGTAAGAACTTTTGGCTCTTGTTTTTTGATTGAAGGTTCGATTTGTACTGCGGGTGTAATTTTTTGTTCTTTTTCTGGCGGTAATGAATTTGAAACATCATCGATATTGTTTTTGATTGTGTCAAAAAGTTGAGTTTCTTCTTTTTGTTGTTTTACCTTATTTTTTGTTTTTGTTGGTTGAGAAATACTTTGTTCAAGCTGTTTTATTTCTTCTGCTTGACGTTTTTGTTCCAACAACCTCACGTTTTCAATATGTTTTTTTTGTTCTTTTTCTAATCTGCGTTTTTCTCGTTTTGTATTGTAGTTATTTTTTGCATCGTTAAAGTTTTGCTTTACAACTTCTCCGTTTACAGACGGGTAATAGAGTTTTGTTCCTTCATTGAGGAATTTGCTTTTCATTTCTATGGCTTTAGGTTCTTCTTTAGGGTGAAGCGAAGGATTAACTTTTTTATCAATTTCACGAGTTACGTATTGAGACATTGTCGCAGAGTATTTTTTAATTTTTGCAAGTTGTGGATAACTTGGTGAAAACTGAGTTATACCCAAATCATAATTGTCAGCTTTCAAATCTCTTAGATACATATCTTGCCATACTATGGAGTAGGTTTTTTTGTCGATTAATGTTATTAAAGTGCTCAATTTGTAGGTAGGTACAATAGGGTCACCTTCTGCGAGTCCCAGTTTGTTCCACCAAGTAGTTTTTAAAAAGTGACTTTGAATATCCATCCCGCTTGTTACCATAAGAATGTAATCAGCATTTATATTTTGCGTTACACGTTTGAGGTTTACAAAGTCAATGTTGTAGTTGTTTTTGTATTCTCTAAAAAATGTCAAATAATAAAGAGGGATGTTTCTTTGTGTAATTTTTGACATTGTATCACCAAGTAATGGAGCTTTTATGCGACCTGTTTTGTTGAGTTCGTTAATGATATCTTCTGCAATAATATCTGATGCGGCACCGCAGATTATGTATGTTGTGCCGTTTCTGTGACCGGAGTCGCTTAATACTGCCACAGTTGGAATTTTTTTGTTTTGATTGGCGGCAAAACATTTGTTATCAATGCCAAAAAACGTTGCAAATAAAGCTAATACGCACAAAATATATTTTATAGTTTTATTAAAAATCATACCTATCCCCATTATTCTTTCAACATTATCGTTGTTTTTAGACTTTTTTTTATCCCTTAAATACTGTATTTTTGGATATTTGGAGTTAAAAATTTTTATAATTGTAGTAAAATATATTTTACGGAATATAAATAATTACAGGTAAACAACGGAATGTTAGATAATCAAGAACTTTTAAACTTGGCAAAACAAGCTTGTGAAAACGCTTATGTACCGTATTCAAAATTTCACGTAGGTGCTTGTGCTTTATATGATACGGGCAATTATTACCTTGGCTGTAACGTAGAAAACGCAAGTTACGGATTGTCTTTGTGTGCAGAGCGTAACGCTATGTCTAATGCTGTTGTTGCAGGCGAAAAAGGTAAGCTTGTTAAGATTGCAATTTTTTCAAAAGACAGAACAAACTGTATGCCTTGTGGGGCTTGCAGACAGTGGATGGCAGAGTTTAAAAAAGATAAGGATTTGCAAATAATTCTTGAAAGTGAAGACGCAAAATGTGCTGTTTTCACTATTGATGAGCTTTTGCCTTACGGCTTTGAGCTTTAATTCTTTTTAGCGGTGTCGCCGTAATCCCACATATAAATCTGCCCGCAATAACGGCAGACTGCGTGTTGATTCATAAAATTCAAATCGGGAATAAATGTGTAACCATCAACGGTAATAACAATATCACCGTTTTTGTTGTATTCCTGTTTATAATTTTTTGCACCTTTGTAATTAGGTGCAAACATCAATTCAAATTTATCTACTGATTTACAATTTTTGCAGATAAACATTAATCTTCGTCATCCTCGTCTTTGATTCTTCTTTTAGAAGGTCTTGCTGCTCTTTGAGCTAGTTTTTCAGCAGCTATTTTACCTGCATAGTTTCTTTTGTTTATGTCTTTATACAACTCTGTACAACAAAGGCTCCTTAAAGGCAAAGAGAACCCTGTCACGGCAAATGATACAACTGCAAGCACAATATGTTTTGCTATATCGTAGCTTTTTAATGTCAGTGGAATACGGTTTTGAGCCAGTATAGAATTAAAATCATCTAACGGTAAAAGTCTTATATATTGTTCAACAGGGTAAGAGAAAAATCCTGCTAAATCACCGACTTCAAAACCCCAACTGATAAGACCGGGGATGAGCCAATAAGTCGTTATGCCAAGTATTATCAAAAGTGATGCGGTTTTCCAAAAATTGAATTTTACATATCCGATAGCTGTCCTTATTGCGTCAAAGGCACTTTTGTCTTCTTCAATGGCAAAAACCTGAAAACTTAGTGCAAGATATACAAATACTACAGCCAAAAGCCCCCACAAAAGCGGGAATGATAAAATCAAATATATTATAGAAATAAATAACAAAAATAGTATGTAAGAACCTGCTCTGCGTCTTATTAATTCTGTGTGTACGCCGGTGTCTTCTATGTTACCGCCTTCTAAAAGTGAGCTTGCCATAGAGTTTAAAGCTGCAAGCGCAACAAGATAATCCCAAAAAGCCTTACAAAAGATAAAGAACCCAGGTAATGTCAATACAATAAGCATTAAAAATACCAAAGGTATGTTATCAAAAATAGGGCTTTTATTGGTTAATGTTGACACATGCAGTGTGAAAATATAAGAAGCAAAAAATATTAACGAGATTCCGACAATTTGTCCAAATATAGGAAAAGCCATATACTTAAAAAACTTTTCAAAGTTTAAAAAGTATAGTTTTACCCCATTTAAAAATATTTTCATAACGCTTGCAAAAGCCGAATCTTTTTTAGTTTTTGCCATACAATTCCTCTCATAAACTTATGTTTATATTAACATGTAAAGTATGGACGAGCAAAAGAAAAATATACTGGATTTTTTGAGAAGTTTAACAGAGGAAGATTTTAAGGGTCAGGTTGATTTGCATATGCATTCAAATTTTTCTGACGGCGAACTTACTCCGCAAGAACTTGTGCAAGATGCTATTAATAAAGGTTATCGAAAAATTGCAATAGCTGATCATAATACTGTAGAGGGTTATAAAAAAACAGATATTCTTGAATCAGGTATGGTTTTGACGGCAATAGAATTTGATTGTTGGTACAAAGGTGTGCTTGTTCATTTACTTGGTTATGGTGTTGATATAAATAATGCAGACTTGTTGAAGCTGTGTGCAAAAAATAAAAAGGAAACAGAAGCCGATATTGTAAGACTTTTTAATCATCGCCACCCAAAAGAAGTTATAAAAGCTATACATTCAGCCGGTGGTGCTGCTGTTTTGGCGCATCCGGCATGTTATTGGGCGATAAATCTGGACCATTTTGTTAAAACCTTGATAGATTTGGGTTTAGACGGTATAGAATCATATTATCCGTACAGACGCCACAGGGGAATAATTAAATTCCATACGGCAGAAGCTGTAAGACGTATTGCAAGAAAATACAATCTCATTATGACAGGCGGGTCAGATTCGCACGGAGTGATTGAGGGTATTTTTCACTAGATTTTAGTTTTTGCACTATTTTTATTTATAATGCTTTTGTGAAAAATGTTATAGAAAAAGAAATAATAGAGTTATTTAAAGTGCTTGCAAAAAAGAAAAACCGTTCTGCAAGTAATTTAGCTGCCACTTCAATAAAAAATTATGTAGAAGAACATACTAAATAGCAGAGATATTTTGTTCTTCTTCAAAGTCATGTAATAACTGTGCGGGGGTTTTGTTATAGCCTGTTGCTATTTTTTCAAGCACAGAAATTTTTATTTCTAAAAGATTATTTTCGACGCGACTGAGCGTTGAGGGTTCAATTCCATTTTTGTATGCAAAGGAGTTAAGTTTATAACCCTTTGCTTCTCTTATTTTTTTTAAATATTTAGATAATTTTTGATTGTATTGCATATCTGCAATTCTTTAACTTTTGGAAAAATCCTAGTTAGCAGGTGCAAGGATGATGATAAGGTTTCTGCCTTCCATAGAAGGTTTTTTCTCAACATTGATAGGTTCACCTTCTAAGTCTGCAATAAATCTGTTTGCAAGGTCAAAAGCAAGTTCTGTGTGTTGCATTTCACGACCTCTTAACATGATAACGATTTTAACTTTGTCACCTGATGCAATAAACTTTTTGATGTTTTTGATTCTTACGTTGTAATCATGAACATCTATTTTATATCTGATTTTGATTTCTTTGATTTCTACGGTATGTTGTTTTTTCTTGGCTTCTTTAGCCTTTTTTTCCATCTCGTATTTGTACTTTCCGTAGTTCATAATTTTCGCTACGGGTGGGTTTTGGTTTGGAGATACAACTACCAAATCCAGGTCTTTTTCATCGGCCATTCTTTGGGCTTCTATTGTAGGGATAACTCCGAAGTTCTCACCTTCACTACCTATCAATCTTACTTCTTTACATCTTATGTTTCTGTTAATTAAAGCTGCGTCCTTGTTGCCGCTTGAAAAATCTCTGCTAATGGTTTGTTCTCCTTTATTACGCTATTGTATTTTAATTATTGTAGTGTGCTAAATGCTTAAATGTCAACAAGCATACGTAGTATAGACTGTTTCTATATTCTTACGTTGTAAAGCTCGTTGTATGCGTTAACGAGTTTGTTTCTCATTTGTAATGCCATTTGCATTGTCAAATTGGCTTTTTGAGACGCAAGCATAACTTCGTGAACGCTTATATCTCCGCCGGAAGCAAATGTTTCTGCAGCTTCATAAGCTGCATTTTGAGATTTGTTTACATCGTTTAAGCTGTTAGAAAAAGCGTTACCGATGTCATTTGCCATGTTTTCTACAGCAGAATTTGATCTTCTTTGATTTTGTGAGTTCAATGAGTTTTCTTGAACTTGTGCTACGTTGTCCAGTCTGTCGATTGGCGAAATGCCCATATTCTCAAGACCCACATTCATTTGAATACCTGTGTTTATAATAGGTCCTTGCGGAATATTGTTCATATCCTGCATTTTGCCGTTTAATATGTTGTCAAAGTTTGTCATTCCGTTTTTGTCTGACGAAATGTTGAATGACTCCATATTCTGGTTAAAAATTTTGTTATAGTTTTGTATTGAATTGTTTGCTATTTGATTAAATTGCAATTTTTATACTCCTAGATTTTTAATGCGGCAGAAATCATACCTTTTGTTGTTTCTGCTGTCGTTACGTTTGCTTCATAAGCACGTGAAGCTGATACCATGTTTACCATTTCTTCAACAACGTTAATGTTAGGTAAAGTCACAAATCCGTCTGCGTCAGCTTCAGGATTTGACGGGTCATAAACTGTTTTGTATGGATCGTTAGAAGGTGTAATTTCCGCAACTTCTACTCCTTGAGAGATTGTTCTGTCGTCGTAAGAAATACCGCCTTTTAACATTACGGTATTGTTTGTAGGGCTGAAGAAAGCCTCGTGTTGGCCGTCAGGAAAAGCCGGAGCATGAGAACCTAGTCTGTCTGCGTAGATGGCTTTAAAGCTTACGTTTTTTTTGATATAAACCCCAGGTGTGCCGTCAGGGTTTCTTGTTGTGTTAACGTTGGCGATGTTACTTGCAATGTTATCCATCATTGTTCTTTGAGCATACATGCCGCTGCCTGATATGTCGAATGCGCTAAAACTCATCTATTATGAACCTCCGCTTTTAATTATGTCTTGAAGATTTGTCATAAAGCGTCCCTCTAACGTTGCTAAAACGTTGTATTGAGAACCTGCCTTAGCCATGTCCATCATTTCTTCTTCGACGTTAACATTGTTCCCGTTGCCGTAGTCAATCCATCTTGTATCTCTGATTACCTCAGGAGCGTAGTTGTTTGTATCTGCTTGTGTTTGTTGAATATACATAAATTGCTCTTGAGGAAGTCTTTGTGCAATATTTTGCTGCATTGGGTTTGTTGACATTGTATAGCCCGGTTTATATTCATCGTTTTTATAAGCCTGACTGTTTTGCATTCTCAAATCTCGTCTTACATCGTCTTTTGCAATGATTTCTCTTAACTGGTCTTCAAAAGCAACCTGTTTTCTTTGATAATTGGGTGTCATTGCGTTAGCAGTGTTTGAGGCAATTGCTGTTTGTCTTTTTACTAACCCGTCCATTGCAAGTTTTGATACTTCAATGGCTCTTACATTAAACAAATCCAATTTTTACCTCCTCTCCTTTTTTATAATTTGGGTACTGTTATTTCAAAAGTAGTACCGTTTTCGTCTGAGCTTATGAGTTTTAAATCTCCGTATTGCTCTTGCATTGCTTCTTTTGAAATATACAGTCCGAGTCCGCTGCCTGTAACTTTTGATGTGTAACCTTCTTCAAAAACTTTTGAACATTTGTCTTTTTCTATACCGCAGCCGTTATCCGTGATTAAAATCTTGAGCATATTGTCTGATGTTTCTTCGGTTTTAATTTTTATTGTTCCGTTCTCTTTTACCGCGTCTATTGCGTTATAGAAAAGATTTATCATTACGTTCAAAAGTTTGTTTTCATCGGCTAAAATATTGCCGTTGTAAGGGTTTGAAACTTCAAATTTTACGCCTGTTTGTTGTGCTTTTGCGTTTACAAGGTTTATGGCATTTTGCAATATTTGTGCAAAATTTAGTGTTTCAAGTTTGACGCTTTGGATTGTTCTAAGCTCTGTTAATAGAACCTCGATAGCCTCTTTAGATTTTTTTATGCTTGAAATTGCGTTTGTTATTGAGTCATGGAGTTCTGCGTTAGCAACAATTTCAAGTCTTTTTTCTATTATTTTTGAATACAAATCGATGATAGAAAGGTGATTTTTTATATCGTGAGAGATTACTTTTGCTTTTGTTGATATGTAATCATATTTTTTTGCAATATCATCGCTTTCACCTAACAAGCCCACTTCTGCTTGGGTCATAGAGGCTTCTTCAACAAACGAATCTGCAAAGTTGATGAACTTGTGCACCGCTTGGTTTAAAAGTTCGTTGCTTCTTCTTTCAGGGGTGTATTCTTGAATGTATCTGGTTAAATCAATTTTAGAGTTTTCAGAGATTATTTGAATAACGTTGTTTACATCTCTTGAGTTTAAAAGGTAGTACAAACAAGATGTTTCTTTGATTGTTTCTGTAGAATAATCCCACAACATGCAGGCAGAATATCTTGGAGAAAGTAATACAAGGAATTCTGTTTGTCCCCAGATGTCATCTTTTGTGAGATTTTCGCCTTTTGTAACATCGTCAAAGGAGTAAACTTCTGCGTTTGTGAACTCGAGTCTTTTTAAAACTCCGTCAAGTTCTTTTGTATCAAAGAGTCTGATTAAAACAACAGCTTTTTGAGTTTGGGCTTCTAAAAGAGGTTCTAACGCAAAGCGAAACAAACCTTTGATGGTTTGTTTGTTGACAGGTTTTGTCTGTCCTAAATATATCAAATCTTTTAAAAGATTTTTTTGTCTAAAGTTTGCTCCGCTCATTTTTCTCTCTTGAATTTCCTTTGCGCTCAGACCTGTCATTCACTTCGCTGTCGCTTCTGTTCATTTTGGTCTTCGCTTTCCGGATTTCATCCGTTCGGAAATTCGCTTACCATTATTTAATCTGCTGGCGTTATGCCCGCTTGTAGTTTTTTTCGTCGGACAAGTCGTTCATTCACTATTGTCCTCATTACTTCGGCGCTCCTTCGCTTTGCTCAGTCAGCCTGCACAAAATCCGCTTCTTAGATTACCGGCGTTCGGAGAAAGCGTGGTTTCTCCTCACATGGGGCGTTTCGTTTCACTTCAGCCCCGCACGGAATCCGCTATATAGCGATTTTGACTTTTCTTCTGTTCAAAAATCCGTTGTTCAATGCGTACAACACAGCTTGTGTTCTATCATTAACCTGCAATTTTTGGAAGATATTGTTTACGTGTGTTTTTACTGTTGTTTCTGAAATAAACAGTTTTTGTGCCACACCTTTGTAAGTTATGCCTTGTGTTAACAAATCAAGAACTTCTTCTTCTCTTTGTGTAAGGTAGTTAAGAAGATTTTCTTCATCTGCTGTATTTTCTGCTTCTTCTTTGAAAGATTTTTGGAAATATTCGAAAAATCTTGAGGACAAAGTTGCAGGTAAGTAAATTTTGCCTGCTGCAACTTCGTCTATTGCATAGATGAGTTGAGCAGAGGCCATTGTTTTTAAGATATAGCCTTTTGCACCAATCTTCATAGCTCTGAAAATTAAGTCAGGATCATCATAGCCTGTCAAAGCGATAATACGCACTCCCAAATCCAGTTTTTCAATCTCTGCTATCGCAGTTAGACCGTCTTTTTCAGGCATGTTGATATCCATTAACACGATTTCGGGACGATACTTCTTAATAAGACTGATTGCAACACTTGCGCTTGTTGCTGTTGCCACAACATCGAAATCGCTCTCAATTTCAATCAATTCCTTGATACCTGACAAATGATCGTAATTGTCATCTACTAGAATGATTCTGGCTTTCTTCTTAAATTCAAGACCTCTTCTCATCTACTCCCCCCAAGATTTTATTTTTAAATTGTTATTAATCGTGTGATTGTATTATTTACACATGTTATGTTACCTCTAAATGCAGTAGGCTCTCATCGGCTATGGGGTTGAAATAGCGGGGAAAACGCATCTTCTTAATGATTTAGACCACATGGTCTATAGATAGGTCTTTTTGCTTACAGTGAAAAGGATTTCAGGATTATTTAAAAATAATTTATTAGTATTACTTTTCAAAGTTGAAGTAATAGATTTAAATTAGTCATAATGTATGATAAATTATTGTCTAGGAGCAGTCGGATAATCGCGCAGATGAAAAATTCTGTGAGGAAAGTCCGGGCACCCAAGGGCAGACCGCCTGATAACGTCAGGTACGGGCGACCGTGAGGATAGTGCCACAGAAATGCAGACTGCCGATGATTCCTGACTTTGTCAGCGAAAACAGGCGATGGTGCAACGGCGAGGTAAGAGCTCACCGGCAAGGCTGAGAGGTCTTGGCCAGGTAAACCCCGGTCGGGTGCAAGGTCAACTAAAAGGTTAAGGTGACCCGCCGTCTTTTGACAGACCGCTTGAGCTTGCAGGCAACTGTAGGTCGAGACAGATGATTATCTAAAAACAGAACCCGGCTTATGAGCTGCTCCTTTTTATTTTTGTAAAAGCGGTTTCGCTTGTAGAAGTGGTTTGGACTTGTTTATTGCACAGGTTCATCAAGTGTTTCGAGTCAGTTGACAATATGAAATATTATTCTTGGTTTGAAGATTGTTCTTCTTCTTCGGATTTAATTTCTTGTGCATCTACAAATGCTGTTTGTTTGTACATTTTGATACGAGAAATTCTTCTGCCGTCCATTTCTAAAATAGTATATGTAATATTTTTGTCTTCGATAACATCGTTCAGTTCAGGTTCTCTGCCTAAAAGACCGAACACATATCCGCCAATTGTTTGGAAATCTTCGTTAGGAATATCTAAATCAAATCTTTCGTTGATGTCTTCGATATCCATTTTGCAAGATACATTCAGTGTGTTATCGTCTATTTTTACAACTTCAGGAGTTTCTACCTTGTCAAATTCGTCGTAGATTTCGCCTACGATTTCTTCCAAAATATCTTCAATCGTAACAATACCTGCAACACCGCCGTGTTCATCAACAACTGCTGCAATTTGATTTTTTGATGCCGTAAAATCACTCAACAAGTCTGAGATAAATTTGTTCTCAGGTACTATTAAAAGTTCTCTTGAAAGTAATTCTATAGAAAAATGATCGTCAATGTGATTATTTTTTATAACCTTTAATACATCTTTTGCGTTGATTACGCCGATAATATTATCAACGTTATCTCTGTAAACAGGGATACGTGTATGACCTGAGTTGATTATTAAATCAGCAAGTTCATTGATATTTTGCTCAACATTAATCATAAAGATTTCTGTTCTTGGAACCATGATTTCTTTAACAACTGTGTTTGCAAAACCAAAGAAGTTAGAAAGCATTTGAGCCTCGTGGCTGTCTATAGTTTCAAGTTTTTCGCCTTCTTTGATGAGTTTGTGGAATTTTTCTTCCCAGTTATCTTCTGCGTCGTGTGCCTGCAATTCTATTGTGATATGTGTAATGTTTCTGATTACTTTTTTGATTTTTCTTTCCAACATATCAGCAATGTCATCGGCATCTTTCATTTGCGTTTCGGGGTCAACTTCAATGGTCATATTAATAATCAACCCTGATGAACCCAAATCGATAGTTTTTAGTTCAACAACGTCAGTAATTCCGTGGATAGTTGAAGCAACTTGTCTGATTTTTTCTTCTACTTTAGGTTCTGCAGCTTGAACAGTCAGGCTGCTTACGTTGTTTTTAAGCAAGTATATTGCCAAGAAAAACAATATAGTACCGATTATGATAGATGCGATAGCATCAGGTATATATGCAAGTTCCATTGGCATTACAAATTTTGAAAGTGTAAGAGCAATAAATGCAACGATTACACCTGTGAATGCTGCTGTGTCTTCGTACCATACAAATTTTGTTGTAGGGCTTTTGATTTTTCCTATGTATTTTATAGAAATAAAGAACTCTTTGAATATGTTTTTTTCTTGGATGCCGACTTCATGCAAAACTGCTTTAGATGCGCTTACAACAGCCCAACCTTCGAAACAGATACTGCATAAAAGAGCAACTGCGATATAAGGATAATTTTTAAGTAATTCTGCTGCTTCTTCTGCGTGTAAAAGTTTTTCAAACCCGTGGTATAAAGCGACAAAAGTACCGCCTAGCATCAATATTGATGCAAACATTGCCCATACGTTAGCTTCCAAACCGTAGCCAAAAGGGTGGACATTATCTGCCGGTCTTGAACCTCTTTTTATACCAACAAGAAGGCATATACTGTTAAAAGAGTCTACACCTGAGTGAATGGCTTCTGCAAGCATTGCAGAACTTGATGAAAATAAAAAGCAGATAAATTTAACAAGTGCAATTCCAAGATTAGCAATTAGGGCCTTTATTACGGCCATAAATTTTGAGTTTTCTGCTTCTTCGTGTGATATATCTTCGTCGTTTATTGAAATATTAATTTTGTTATTTTCTGTATCGTTTTCTAATTCTATGTTTTTACTGTCTGATGACATTTTAAATCCTTATATTTTTAACAGTATATATAATACTTGGAAATTTTAGTATATGCAACAAATTTAACTATTTTGGAATTGTTACCTATTGTTAAAATGGAATATTTGACATAGCAAAAAATATTTTGTTTGAACTTAATTTTGTAGGACAATAAAATCATGGTCTTATAAATTGTCCGAAAAAAATTCGTGATAAGGAGCAAAGCGACGTGAACGAATTTTTTGAGTGTCACCTTGAAAAGGTGAGCAGTGGCGGCTCGAAGGTTCGAAGCGACAACTGCGACACTAGATTAAATTACTTACTATATTAGGGAGCTTTTTATGGATATTAAATCAATCAGTACGCTAACTTTGCCTCAAACAGGTATATATTCTGCTGCACCAAAACCGCAAAACACTACGCCTGTGAGTCAGCCGATGCGAGAAAGTACAAATCACAAGACTAACAAAAATTTTAAAAAGAAACTCCCTTATATTGCAGGTGCAATAGTTTTGGCTGGTTTAGGCATATATTTTACAAGAGGCAAGTCTTCTAAAAATGTTATTAATAACGAAAACCTTGATAAATTAGGCGAAAATGTTGTTGCTAAACTCCAAAAAAAAGAAGAAAGACTTTTGGAAGCTGTAATACCAGAAAATTCTAATAAATTAGGTGAAAAGGTTGTTGATCAGATTAAAAAAGAAGAAACACTTGCTGAAGCATTAACACCGGGAAAGATTGAAGTACCTAAACAAAAAAATAAAGCCAGTTTAAAAGACTTGATGAAAATTGATAAAAATGATCCTGATATAGAAGACGCTGTTGAAGTTATTGAAGATGAGATCAGTGAAAATTTGCCATCATTCCCTGAAAATATTTGTGTAGGTTTTGAAAATAATCAACCTGTTTTTGAAAAATATGCGCATGTTGTTGAAGTGGAAGTTCAACCTGTAATTAGCGCATTTGATGAAGCTAAAAAATCGATAAACCTTTTAAATGACGAAATTATCGCAAAAATAGTTGAAAACAAGAAAAAAGATGCGCAAGAGGTAAATCGTATTATCTCGGAAAATACAAAAGACGGTCACATAAACTTTAATATTATGCGTAAAGTTGCCCATGATTTTTCTACAGATGAAGCAAATAGAGGTGCAGACAGATTCCATCAAGCTGCTGATGTTTTAGAACAATCTTATTTAAAAGAGTTTATTAAAACTGAAAATGGTGAAACAAAAGGTGTTTATAATCTTTTTGATTCTATGAAAACAGATACCGAGCTGTTCTCAATTTATACTCAAATGCCTATGGAAGAAGCTGCTAACAGGTTGAATTATCTTCGTCATAACGAGCTTTTAAACTGCAAAGCTCCTAAAGATATGACACCTGATGAATTTTTTGAAAAAAGTTTTGAAAAACTTGTAGAAAAATTTCAGTTTAAAAAATACAATGACAAATTTAAAGTTGACGGCAATTTTATCGATGTTATGCAAAAAAACCAAAATTTGAGAAAAGAAACAAATGAGATTTTGGATTCTGTAACAGGCGAATACGGTACTGTTGATCTTGTTAAACTTAAATCAATAATAGCAAATGAATCAGATGCGCATAAAGCAGCTAATTTAATGGAAAAAGCTCTGCTCAAAAACTACAGTGGAATTTCTTCTGTTGAAGAGTTTCAAGATGCTTTTGTTTCTAACAAGACGCTTTTTGATATCTACAAAAAAATGCCTAAAGAACAAGCTACTCAAAGAATTAACGCATTCAGACGTTTCGAAATAACACCGTTTTTCAAAGACGCTGATGAGTCAAAAACTTTGGAATTCTTTAACGAAGCTGTTAAAAAATTAGACGCTTAAGCTGTTATTTCCAAAGAGTGAGCTTAGTTGTTTCATCAAGTTCTCTGACCAAATCTTCGCCGAGAATTTCTTGAATAACAACTTCTGCTGCATAAACAGATGTACCCGCCACAAGGTGCCCGCCAACGCATTTACCTTTTTTGTCTGATGCGACTATGTGCATGTGGCAGAAAGGCTTTCCGTCTTTGACAGAAACATTGCCTGAGCAGGAAACTATTTCCATAGATTCGTCGTAAGCGTACGTGTTATATGTGTATTCTTTTTCGTCTTGATCAAAAAAACCGTATTTAAGGCTTGATATAGCTCCAATTACCTGTATGTAACCTGCTTTAATGTATTCGTGCTGACATATTTTATTTAATTCTTCAAGCAAATCTGCTTGATAATCTAGTTTAGCAACAAAAGTTCTGCCTCTTTCAAATTGTTTTAAAAACATATTTTTACCTGTATTATCTCAAATCTTTTTCTTTAAAAGTGCTTTAAATGCCGTATTTTAATTATTCCAAAAATAATATATAATTAACCACGTTATAGCTTTTTTTTAAACTTTTGTAAAGTTTTTGGTTAAAGTTATAAAGTTTTGACCCCATTTGGTCGAAATAAAAAATGTATTATGGTGTATATATGGAAAATTTTACGATATTAAAAGAAGATTCTTTTGAAGAGAGCTTGAGCGAAATTCTTCAATTGAACCAAAGGAATGAAAAACATACAATTCTGATTGTAGACGACGAGGTGAATAACCTTCAGTTGCTGCGCAGAACACTCAGACACGATTATAATATACTCACTGCTTCAAACGGAAAGGAAGCTCTTGAGATAGTTGAGGGTAAAGGTGATGAGATTGCTCTTATTGTAAGCGACCAAAAAATGCCCGAAATGGAGGGTACAGAGTTTTTAAAACGTGTTGCAGGTGAGTATCCTGATATTGTTAAAATTCTTTTAACAGGGCATCTTGATGTAGATGCGATTGTTGATTCTATTAACGATTGTCATTTGTATCAATACATTGTTAAACCTTTTGACCCTGAAGAACTTAAGATGACAATAGATTCAGGTATCAAAAAATTTGATTTGGTTAATAACAAAACTGTTATTTTAAAAGATTTAAGAGAATTATTTTATAAAACTATAAAACTCATCGCATCTGCATTAGATGCTAAAGACCCTTATACACACGGTCATTCTTTGAGAGTTACTATGTATTCTTTGATTTTGGCAAAGAGTCTCAATCTTGATGATACAACTCTTGAAGAAATCGAAACAGCAGGATTGTTGCACGATATAGGAAAAATCGGTATTCCTCAAAAGATTCTTTGCAAGCCTGACAAGCTTACTGATGAAGAATACGAGTTGATGAAATCACATCCTGCACGTGCAGAAAAAATGTTGATGGGTATTAAAAAACTTACGGTAGTATCTAACTGGTTGAGATGTCACCACGAAAGATGGGACGGCAAAGGCTATCCTTATGGGTTAAAAGGTGAAGAAATTCCTATATCAGGTCGTATAATTGCGTTGGCTGATACTTACGATGCAATGACTTCAACACGTTCTTATCGTAAAGCTTTAGAACATGAGGTTGCTATAGAAGAAATTAAAAGATGTGCAGGCACTCAGTTTGACCCTGTATTGGCGGATTTGTTTGTTAAATGTTCTGACGAAATCAAAGCTGCCAAAGAAGATCCTGAAACTTATTATCCTAAGTACAGTTATCTTCAAAAACAAATTTACGAGACAAGATAGGTTAAAAGAAACTTATAATACAAAGAATGGCAAATATTGCAATGAATTTTTGAACATTATTCATTGTAAGCATAAATTCTTTTTCGTCTTTAATTTCTTTATCTGTGTAGTTTTGCAGTTGTTTGATTGTTTTTAATGCAGGGAATATTGAAAGAAATATAATCCCAAATTTTGCTGACAATAAATGAGAATGTATGCCTAAAAATAAAATTGCATAGACTAAAAACATCATAAAAATGTAAAAGTAATATGCGTTATTTTTGCTACCCGAAAGAACAGGGATTGTTCTTTTGCCTTCTTCTTTGTCGTGGTTGTAATCCAAAAAGAAATCAGTATAAAGCAATGATATTGCAACCAATGCAAAAGATAATGATATCCACAATAATACATTTGAGATGTTGCCTGTCATTACGTAATAAACACCCGTAAAAAGCAACGGGGAGAATACTGTACCGATAATGATTTCGCTCAATCCAAGGTAACCTGATTTTGGGTAAATTAAACACAGAATACCCGTTATAGCCATTAATTCTATTATGAGTAATTTATATAAATATATAAAAAACAATCCGATAATAGAGGCTATTCCAAACAAAATTGCACAAGCAAGCAGTGCCTTTTTTACAGTTATAAGCCCTTCTCTAAAACATCTGCATTTGCCTTTTTTAATATTTATGATTTTATCTTCTTCTTGTTTGCGTAAGTAGTTTTTATAATCCAATATGTCATCAAAAAGATTTGCTCCAAGGTGTACGCAAGTTATTCCAATTAAAGCAATAATTCCATACACAATGCTTCCTTTTGCTGCAATACCTGCCGCAAAAGCTATTGCCCAAGCTGTAATTGACATTGGGAGCGAATATGCACGTGTACAATCAAGCCAAAAAGTTAAATTTTTCATAGGCAACAGCATACCACAAAAAACTCGTCTTAACATTTGTTCATATTTGTTGTTTTTAATAGCAAAAAATATTTTGCCAAGATTTCATGCAAGAGTAAACTCCTCTATAAACTCCGTAATACTAATTCTATCCATCTCGGCTTTAATCTGTTTTAGAAAAAGCCGATTTTTTTTATCCTTTTTTACCGTTTTTTTTACTTTTTATAATAAAATTGAAGTAAAAGAGAGAAACAACATGTTTAAAAAAATACTTATATCACTGAGTTTGTTAATTTTTGCCATAAATATTAATGCCGAAGTTCAGGCTGTACCTGCGTTAAAAGGGACTATTGTTAAAGTTGGCATAAGTAATCAAAATTTTTCAGATTATTATTTTAACAAAACAAAGTTAACAGCAACGGATTCATTTACACTTACTGACAAATCAACAAACACTGTTATTGGTGATTTTGGGCCTGAAGAAGTTGTTGATATAGTTATTAAAAATAATCTTTTTACGGTTATGCAAGATTCAACAGAAATTGCAAATTGTATTAAGGGGCCTGTTGTTATTTCTTCCGATAACGGATATGTATCGGTTGCTGGGCTAAAAAGAGCAGGCAAACCTGCATTGTACAGAGGCACAATACAGATAACAAAAGTGCCTAAAAAAGACAATCTGTTCAATGTAATAAATGTTTTAGATGTGGAATCTTATCTTAGAGGCGTTGTTCCAAACGAAATGCCTGTAAGATTTGGCATAGAAGCTTTGAAAGCTCAGGCTGTGCTTGCAAGAAATTATGTGTTAAAACCTAAAGAAAAAAATTATCATAATTTTGATGTTTGTGACTCTGTGGCTTGTCAGGTTTATTTTGGGGCAAATACCGAACACGAATTGTCTGATAAAGCAGTTTTTGAGACAGAAAATATTGTTGCAATGCATAATGATGAGTTGATTTTGGCATTGTACAGTTCAACAGCCGGCGGATATACAGAAAGTTATGAAAATGCTTTTTCAACGGATATGGCTAACGGTGTAAGAATATTCCCCGGAGTGCCAAAGCCGTTTTTAAAAGGAGTTCCGGATAACAAAAAAACGCCTGTATTGAATAACGAAAAAGAAGCAAGAAAGTTTTATACTTCTACTCCCGATACTTTTGACAATGATTCACCATATTTCAGATGGACAAAAGAATGGGAACAAAAAGAACTTGAAAATGTTTTAAAAAGCACACTTAAAGTTCAATCTTCAACAGGATTTGTTAAACCAAAACTTGATAATCCAAATGATTTTGGCACATTAAAAGATATAAAAGTTGTAAAACGTGGTGTGTCTGGCAAGGCTATGTCTATTGATATAGTTACTGACAAAAATACTTTTAATGTTCAAAAAGAACTTGTTATAAGAAGAACATTCAAAAAAGACAATAAAGCGATGCCTTCGGCAAATGTAGTCTTTGATATCGAAAAAATTAAGCAGGATAAAAATGACAAAAAGACAGATTTTGCAATAAAAATAACAGCTTATGGCGGAGGTTACGGTCACGGCGTTGGTATGAGCCAGTTTGGTGCAGGCAGTATGAATAAAAAAGGTTATTCATACTCTGATATTATTCAGCACTATTTTACAGATACAGCCATAACAACAATGCCTGTAACATTGTCTTGTGCAAGCGGTAAAGATACTGCAGTACAAAAATTTTATTTAACCGATAAAGATAAAAAAGCAAAGTTAGTTGTAGAAAACAAGTTCCAATTCACTACAATGACAATGGTTCTAAACGGTCAAGAGTTCAAGCTTGAGCTTGCGCCTAAATTGTTTAAGCCCGAAAAATTTGACCTTTCTCCATACCTTGTAGAAGGAGAAAATACAATTACATATGTGCTGCCATACTCTGCAGCGCACAAAAAACCGGTGAGATTATACGTAGAATTAAAAGGTACAGAAAATGAATAACAGTGAGAGCAGTGCGCAGACAACAAATGTTTCTAAAACTCAGAGTTTGCTAAAGGCTGCGTGGATAATAGCTTTTGTAACTATAATCAGTAAGTTGATAGGCTTTTTAAGAGATGTAGTTATTGCAAATTTCTATGGTGCGGGTATGGTTTCCGACGCTTATTTTTATGCCTATCAAATACCTGCAATATCAATTATTTTGCTTGGTGGTATAGGCGGACCATTCCACAGTGCGGTCGTTTCCGTTTTTTCAAAACTTATACCAAACCTTGATGAAAAAGCACCCGATAACGTAAACAAGCTGTTTAATACATTTTTGACAAGTTCGTTTTTAGTATTTTTGGTTTTGGGTGTACTGGTTTTTGTATTTTCTGATGTAATTATGAAAATAATTATCGCAAACGGTTCTCCTGAATTGATAAGACTTGCAAGTATTCACTTAAAAATAATGGCACCTGTTTTAACTGTTGGTGGCGTTGTTGGTATTTATTACGGGATTTTGATTGTTTATAAAGAATTTTTAATCCCTAATATCTCACCTATTTTGATGAGTGTTGCAATTATTGCAATTATATCTCTTGTTCATAACGATAATTCAGGTGTAGTGCTTGCAGCTGCTACAACTGTTGGTGCGTTGTGTCAGTTTGTTTATCAACTGCCAAAACTTAAGCAGTTGGGCTTTAAGTTCAAACCAAATCTTGAGGTCTTTAATAACCCTCAGTACAAAAGTATCCTTGAGCTTTTGTTCCCTGCAATTTTAAGCTCTACAGTCGGACAAGTTTATATTTATGTAGATATGTTTTTTGCTTCGCAATTGCAAGAAGGTGCTTGGTCAGCAATCGGTTATGCAAACAGGCTGTTCCAGTTCCCTGTAGGGGTTTTGGTTACAGCGTTTTTAGTGCCGTTGTTCCCTATATTTTCAAAACTTGTTGGAGAAAAAGACTACGACAATATCAGATATTATTTTAACAAGGGTGTAGGTTTGCTCAATTTTGTTGCTTTTCCAATCCTTGTATTGATTATTTTGCTTTCTACAAACGCAATTCAGTTGATTTTTCAAAGAGGTGCGTTTAACGAAGTAGCAACGATGATGGTGTCTGAGGCGTTATGTTATTTGTCAATTTCTATAATCTTTTATGTATTTAGAGATTCTATTACAAGAGTGTTCTATGCGTTTAATGATTCTAGAACACCGTTTCTTGTTGCGTTATCGTCTATAATTATAAAATTTATTTTGAACTTTTTGTTTGTAAAACATCTTGGTATAGGCGGTATCACACTTTCAACTTCTTTTGTAACGTTGATAAACGGTTTTTGGTTAGGGCTTTTAATCAAGAAAAAAATGAATATGGATTACGGTATTTATTTTAAAAACCTCTTTAAAATGGCAGTAATCTCAATAGCTACATATTACGTATGTTTGGGCGCATACAAATTGTGGGATAAATACTTTGAACCTACACAGTTCTTGTTAATCGTAAAAATTATTTTGATAACACTTTTATGCGGAATTGTTTACAGTATTTTTGCTGCGATAGTAAGAATCCCATACGTGTTTGAATTATACGGAAGACTAAAAGGTAAGTTGATGAAATTGTCCGATAAAAATTTGTAAAAAGGGGTAAAGTTACGTGAATGCATTTTTTGAGGACTTATAGAAAAGGTGAGCAGGTGACGGCTCGAAGGCTCGAGTCGGCACTGCGACACTAGATTTTAAAGGATAAATTTATGGATATTTTTAGTGACGCTATATATGTAAAAAAATTGAACGAAAAACTTAAACAAGGCGGAGTAATATCGTTTGTTACAGATACCGTTTGGGGTGTCGGATGCTTGCCTGATAGTGAAAAAGGCGTGGAAAATATCTATGAACTCAAAAATCGTGATCGTTCAAAACCCCTTATTTTAATGTCCGATAAAGTAGAAAATCTTTTGCCCTATGTCAAAGATATTCCGCCGCACGCACATGAGCTTATGGAAAAACATTTTCCGGGAGCTTTGACTTTGATATTCGAAAAATCAGACAAAACACCTGATTATGTTACATCGTTCAAAAATACCGTAGGCATCCGTGTTCCTAACAATCCGTTTTTTAAAAGCCTTTGTGAGGTAATTGACGGGCATGTTTTGGCTACTACAAGTGCTAACCTCTCAGGTCAAGAAGCTGCTGCGAGCTATGAAGAAGCAGTTGCGAATGTTAGTGAACATGTAGAATATGTGTTTGAAGATTACGGATTTAAAGCTCAGGGGCTTGCTTCTACCGTGGCGCTTGCTGTTAACGATGAGATAAAAGTGCTTCGTCAGGGCGAAGTTGTAATTGAGTAGTTTGTTTGTCTCTTTACACTATATAAATGATACTTTATTATTAATTATTGTTTTTTGTTATTTAATAATCACTATGGAGTTTTTTTGTGGAAAAGTTAAAAGATTTTTTTGTAAAGAATAAACATTTAGTTTTTATAATAATGTTTTTGTTTTTTATTTTTACAATAGTTGGTGGAGTTATAAAATCAGGTAATGTCATTGTACGTACGGGCAAAGATGTTCACATATACAAGGGTATGTCAACAGGTTTAAGGGCATACAAAATCAAATCTTTAAAAATGGCTGATGGCAATACTATTTTTGTAGTTATCGGTATAAAAAATTATTTAACAAGAAATTTGTGGCGCACTGTATACAAAATTAACGCGTATATATACGATACAAAAAAGCATACTTTTAAAAAGATAAAGTTTAAATATGCATCATTAGAGCTTCCTTCTGCAATTAACTCGGAAAATAAGTTTATTTATCCTGCGTACAAAACACTGTTTGATGATGAAACTATTCATGTTTATGATATAAAAAATCAAAAATTGAACAGGACTGAACTTTGTAATTTTAGCAAAAAATGTAATTTAAAACCAAATAATCTGAATTTTATCAAACAAATTGCGCCTGATACGGCTCTTGTAATGTCGCAAAATAATAAATTGTCTGGTAATCCGTACAATGTTCATGAACTAAAAAACAAAGAAAATATGTATTTCTTTGATTTAAAGAAACTGACATTTAAAAAACTCCCTGATTTTGCAATACCATTAAAATATTATCCTCAAGAAAACGATATTTTAACTTTGAAAAACGGGAATTTTTTAATATTGGGGCGTGGTTTTGGTAAAAGCAAAATGCTTTATGACCATATAGAAATTTATGATGCTAAACAAAACAAATTTATTGCTGAAAAAAATACAAAATTTATTGAAGATAATATTTTTACAATAGATTTAGAAAACGGCAATATACTTTTCATTAACACTGACTCAAGTTTTTATTTTAATGTTGAAAAAAATAAATTTGAAAAAACCGATAGTTATGAATCGGGTAAAAATAAAATAGCAATATATCAACTTAAAAACAAATTAAAAGAAACCTTTAATATCTATCTTTATCCGGAACAAACCAAAAGGGTTAAATATATAAAAATAGCACCTCAAAAATATTTGATTACTTGCGGTGATGTTTATATGGATTTTCCGTACAAGAAAAACCCTAACGGTGTTTGTAAAAAATCATTAATATATGATTATCGGACAAATACTATTAAACAAGGACCAAACTTTGTGTATAAACATTATCAAACAGCAATCACACCTCTTGGTGAAAATACATACGCAATAGGCGGTATAATTAATCCTAGTGGAGATTATTATTATCCGACAAATAAAAATTTACAGATAATTACGGTCAAATAACAGGAGAAGACCATGAGTAAAGAGCTTTTTATATATCATATAGAGCAGGTGTTTTTTTATGTTGGTATAATTGCTCTCATTGCAGTGCCTGTATTAGCTTTAATTGTGGCTTGGCTTTTTAAGAAAAATAAAAAAGTAAGGAGTATCTTATGCTTGATTTTTATACTTCCGTTTATGCTGTCATTTTTTATTGCGTTACCTAATTATATTGCATTGTATCTTTTTGACAATAATGTAGAAGAACACCCGCTGCTTTGGAATTTTGCTGAGAAAATAGCTGTATTTCCGTTTGAATTAAAATCCGAAATTATTTATATACCTGCATTCCAAGCTAAAATGGCACTTAATCCTTATTTATATTCATCCCACAATAACAGTGAACAAAAAGATTTGATTGATAAAACGTTATATTATTTTAACGAGGCATGTTTTTTAACAAAAAAAACTGATGGTTCTGCTTGTGCATATCTTGCTCAGACTTATGCAATGCTTGGAAAGTATGACGAGGCTATTTACACTTCAGAATATATGCGAAAAGTTAATTCGGATATGGTGCGTAGTTGGGATTTGGTGCAATATTATATTTTGAATAAAGACTATGAAGGGGCTTTGGCTGTATTAAAAAAAAGCAAATTTAATAAAGAATATGAAGCTGAAGTATATAGAAATATTGGCAAATATGATGAGGCTCTTAAAATTTTAAATGCTTGCATTGAACACAATAAACATAATTCATTGGCTTATCGTTATAGAGCATATGTTTATAACGATTTGGGTAAAACAAAACTTGCAAAAGCTGATTATTACAAAATTTTGGAGAAAACAAAGCCATCAGGTTTGTATAAAGATTATGAAACTTTTATTAAAAATTCCGATCTTGAATATGTTTATGACCAGATTAGACAAACCGAAGGCTTTAAACCTTTAGGTAGGCACAAAATAATTGATTAAGCTATGTAACGCTCTGTATTAGTTTGTTTGACCCTGCTATACCTTTGATTTAACATGTTCCTAATCTCGCAGAGTAATGCGAGCGAAGAAAGGGAACATAAAAAAATGACATCAAAAAGATTTCTTTTTACGTCAGAATCAGTTACAGAAGGTCACCCTGACAAAGTGTGCGACCAAATTTCTGACGCAATTTTAGATGAATTCCTCACAAAAGACAAAAGCTCAAGAGTTGCTGCAGAAACTACTGTTACAACAGGTATGGCTCTTGTTTGCGGTGAGATTACATCTGACTGCTACGTGGATATCCCCGCAGTAGTAAGAAATACTATCAAAAATATCGGTTATGCCGGTGCAGAAGGCGGCGGTTTTGATTACAAAAACTGTGCCGTTTTAACATCTATTGACGAACAATCTACAGATATTGCAGGCGGTGTAAATAAAGCTCTTGAATCAAGAAGTGACAACTCTGACACTTCCTCTTCAGAAACAGAAAACGTTGGTGCAGGTGACCAAGGTATTATGTTCGGTTTTGCTTGTGACGAAACTCCTGAACTTATGCCATTGCCAATCAGCCTTGCTCACAGATTGGCTTACAGACTTGCTCAAGTTAGAAAAAACGGTTCTTTAGGCTACTTAAGACCTGACGGTAAATCTCAAGTTACTGTTGAATATGTTGATGGCAGACCTTCAAGAATCGATACAATAGTACTTTCTACACAACACGATCCTGAAATCAAAGGCGTGTCTGATAACAAAGAAGTACAAGAAATCATCAGACAAGATTTAATTGAAAAAGTTATCAATCCTGTATTTGAAAACGATGCAATTAAACCTGATGCTAACACAAAATATTTAATCAACCCTTCAGGAAGATTTGTAATCGGTGGTCCTCAAGGTGACGCTGGTCTTACAGGTAGAAAAATCATCGTAGATACTTACGGCGGATATTCTCGTCACGGTGGCGGTGCTTTCTCTGGTAAAGATCCTACAAAAGTTGACCGTTCTGCTGCTTACGCTTCTCGTTATGTTGCTAAAAACGTTGTAGCTGCCGGTTTGGCTCAAAAATGTGAGGTTGAACTTGCATACGCTATCGGTGTTGCAGAACCTGTTTCTGTAATGGTTGATACTTTTGGTACAGGCGTTATTTCTGATGACGAAATTTCAGCTTTGGTTCAAAAGAACTTTGACCTCAGACCTGCTGCAATTATCAAGCAATTTGACTTGAGAGGTTTGCCAGCTAAAAATGGCGGTAAATTCTATCAATTGCTTGCTGCATACGGACATATGGGTCGTACAGACATCGATGTTCCTTGGGAACATACAGACAAAGCTGCTCAATTAAAAGAGCAAGCAGGTTTGAACTGTTGCGGTTGCAAATAAGATAAATTCTATAGAAAAAACAGGCTGATTGTAAAAAATCGGTCTGTTTTTTTAATTTATTGATTAAAAATTTATTATTTTGGGCTATTTTTTGGTATTTTCTGCAAAAAATGATAGAATATTAAAAAATACTACATTTGGGAGTAAAAATGAGCGGTACTGAAACTCAACAAAAAACTGATAAATTAACTGGGGCGCAAATATTTCTGGAATGTTTAAGAAAAGAAGGTGTTAAAGAAATATTCGGTTACCCCGGGGGTGTAATTTTAACTATATACGAAGCTTTATATAACTGCGATTTTATAAAACACTATCTTGTAAGACACGAGCAAGCAGCTGTTCATGCTGCTGAAGGTTATTCTCGTATTACGGGTAAGCCTGGTGTTGCTTTGGTTACTTCAGGTCCTGGTGCAACAAATTGTATTACAGGTATTGCAAACGCCTATTATGATGGCTATCCGTTAGTTGTTTTTACAGGTCAGGTTGGTAGTAGTCAAATAGGCAATGATGCGTTTCAGGAAGCTGATATTATCGGTATTACTCGTTCTTGCTGTAAACATAATTATCTTGTTAAAGATGTAAAAGATTTACCGAGAATAATAAAAGAAGCCTTTCATATCGCTACTACAGGCAAACCCGGTCCGGTTGTTGTGGATATGCCAAAAGATATTTTAAGTGCATCTTGCGAATTTGTGTGGCCTGAAACGGTTAAATTACCCGGGTATAATCCAAATTATAACGGACACCCTAAGCAAATTTCAAAAGCTCTTGAGCTGCTTTGCGAGGCAGAAAGACCTGTTATTATTGCGGGTGGTGGTATAGTTGCCTCTGAAGCTATGGAAGAATTAAAACAGCTTGCAGACAAGTTGCATGTTCCTGTTACAAATACTCTTATGGCAAAGGGCGTTTATCCTGAAACTGATGAAAAATCATTGGGTATGCTTGGAATGCACGGAAACTTTTGGGCAAACCATGCTGTGACAAACTGTGATGTATTGTTCGCTGTTGGTACACGTTTTAATGACAGAATTACCGGTTGTTTAAAACGTTTTGCTAGAGATGCGCAAATCATTCATGTTGATATAGACCCTTGTTCTATCAACAAAAATGTTAAAGTCGATATCCCGATTATCGGTGACGCCAAAAATGTTCTAAGAGCTATGCTTGATGAGTTTAACAACAATAATTATGAAATTCACCATGAAGTTAAACAATCTTGGCTTGAACAAATTAACGAGTGGCGAAACAAACGCCCTAAAATTGAACATAACAGCGAAAAATTGAGTGCTATTACAGTTATTCAAAAGCTTTATGAATATACAAAAGACATGGACCCTGTAATTACAACGGAAGTAGGTCAACATCAGATGTGGGCTGCTCAGTTGTGGAAATGTGACAAACCAAGAAGATTTGTTACTTCAGGCGGTTTGGGCACAATGGGTTTTGGCTTCCCTGCTGCTATGGGTATTGCGGTTGCTGATAAAGACAGACTTGTTATCAACATCGCAGGGGATGGCAGTATTCAAATGAATATCCAAGAACTTGCAACTTGTGTTGAATATCAAATACCTGTTATAAACGTAATTATCAATAACGGTTATTTGGGTATGGTTCGTCAATGGCAAGAAAAGCTTTATCATCAGCATTATTCGGAAACTAAAATTTCCGGCCCTGACTTTGTAAAAGTAGCAGAGGCTTATGGAGCCAGAGGCTTTAGAATTACGAAAGAAGAGGATATTATCCCTGTTATTCAACAGGCTATTGAATGCAGACAACCTGTATTTATCGATGTTGTTGTTGATGAGTATGAAATGGTTTATCCTTGGGTATTAGCCGGTAATCCTATCAATAAGGTTTTACTGTCCAATAATTGTCCTATAAATTAGTCATTAAAGGTTATAAGATGAGCAATAATAATAAAAATCACGTAATTTCCGTTCTTGTTAAAGACGAGGCAGGTATAGTTTCTCGAGTTAGCGGTTTATTCTCAGGCAGAGGCTACAGCATAGAAAGTATTACTGCTGCACAGACAAGTGAAAAAGGTTATGCAAGAATAACTATAGAAACATCAGGCGGTGACGAAAATGTTATCGAACAAATTACAAAACAGTTAAACAGACTTATTCCTGTTTTAAAAGTTGTTGATTTGGGCGATGTTGAGTCTATTGAGCGTGAGCTTATTTTATGCAAAGTTATTGCTAAGGACGAAGATCGTTCCGAAATTTTAAGAATTGCCGAAATTTTTGGAGCAAAAATTATCGATGTAACTCAAAGAACTTATACATTAGAGGCTATAGGTGACGAGCGTCAAATTCGTTCTTTAATTGAGTTGTTAAGACCAATTGGAATTAAAGAGTTAGTGCGTTCAGGCAAAGTAGGAATTACTCGTTCTAACCAATTCACCAGCACAAAAGCAGAGTAGTATTATGGTTCAAATTGCTTTTATACCAATAGATAACAGGCCTGTTTGTTATACGCTGGCTCAGCAAATTGCAGATATAGACGATAATTTGCATTTGTTTTTGCCTGACAGAAATTTGCTTGGTGATTTGACAAAAACAGCTGATGTTCAAGGCATTTTAGATTGGTTAGAAAATTTGCACGAGGTTGATAAGGTAATAGTTTCGCTTGATACTATTGCTTACGGCGGTTTGGTGCCTTCAAGAAGATGTGATGACAAGTTTGAACAGATTGTTGAACGATTAGAAAAATTTAAAAAAATTCTAGAAAAAAAGAATGCTCAAGTTTATGCTTTTTCGAGCATAATGCGTATTTCTAACAACAATTGTAACGAAGAAGAAAAAGAATACTGGAGTTTGTACGGTAAAGAGATTTTTAAGTATTCTTTTGACTATCATAAAAACGGACATGCAAAAACCAATGTGCCCTCTGAGATTTTGGACGACTATTTAAAAACAAGAAACAGAAATTTTGAGATAAACAAGTTGTACATAAAATGGTCTGAAGAAAACTTTTTTAACACTCTTGTTTTTTCAAAAGATGATTGTGCCGAGTACGGTTTAAATGTTGCTGAGGCAAAGGTTTTAAATATTAATATTGCGGCAAATAAACTGAATGCATTGATAAAAACAGGCGCGGATGAAATCCCTCTTACTCTTTTGGCTCGTGCAATCGCAGAGGAGAAAAAACTAAAGATAGCTCCTGTTTTCACTCAACCTGATTTTGTTGATAAAATTTCTAAATACGAAGATGTTTCTGTGTATGATTCTGTAAAAGGGCAGATTGAACTCGCAGGGGCAGAAGTTTCTTCACAAGAAGACGCTGATATAGTTTTGCTTGTGAATAATTTTAAAGACGAGCAGGGTGAACTTGTTATGGGTGTTGATGTTGAAGGGTTCTCAGGAAATTTGCAAATTCCCCAAAAACCTTATTTTGTTGCGGATATCCTTAACGCTAACGGTGCTGATAACTGTTTTGTAGAAAAATTTTTTGAAAATAAAATTGATTGGAACAATTTTTTAGGCTATGGCGGTTGGAACACAACAGGCAACACGCTTGGCAGTGTTATATGTTGTGCATTTGTTAAATATTTGGCAAAAAATCCAGATATGAATGCATTTAAAAAGGTTCAAGCAGTTCGTTTTCTTGACGATTGGGCTTATCAGGCAAATGTGAGAAAAGTCCTTAAATCTCGATTAAAAAGCATAGATATAGACGAGCTTGAAAAGGAAATGAAGCCTTATGAAGGATTTATAGAAGAAAAATTTGATGTAAAATTTCCAAAGATAAAATATTCTTATCCGTGGAACAGATTTTTTGAAATAGAGGTAGATATATTATGACAAAAGATATTAATGATTTAAGAAATGAAAATGAACTTGTAGATTTGTTTTGTACGTTAGCGCAAATTCCTTCTCCGTCAGGCGAAGAAGATAAAGTATCTGCAAAGATTGTGGAAATTTTAACACAAGCTGGTATCGATGCTAAAGAAGACCACTTTAAAAACGTAAGAGCAAAAATTCCTGCTACAAATCCTAATAAAAAACCAATTCTTTTATCAGCTCACATGGATGTTGTAGGTGATGCATCTGCTGTAAATATAAGAATTTCTGAAGACGGACAGTATATAGAAACTGATAAATCAAGACCATTAGGTTCTGATGACAAAGTTGGCGTTGCTGCTGCTATGTATTTGGCTTTGAATTTGGTTAAAAATCCTGATATGGTTCAAGGCGGACATGGTGGTTTGGAGCTTGTTTTCACTAAAGACGAAGAACAAAACATGACAGGTATTCATAATGTAAAATTTGATGAAATAGATTCTGAATATGTTCTTGTTCTTGATGCTGATAAGTTAGGTCAAATTCAAATTTCAGGCGCAAGCTACACAAACGGTACGTTAACAGTTACAACTTTAAAAGGCGGACATTCAGGTATTGATATAGGTGATAAAACAAGACTTAACGCAGTGAAACTTATTGCAGAACTTGTTAATGAAATTCCGCAAGGTGAATACAAACGTGATGAATATGGTACTGTTACGTCAATTAATATCGGTTGTATCGTAGGCGGTGGTGTTGAACCTGTTGTTCAAAAAATTGCTCAAAAAGGTATAGAAGCTGACAGTTATATTGAATATGTTGCTAATAACTGTTTAACAAACATTATCAACACAAAAGCAATGGCAAAATATTCTATCAGAAGCTCTGAAGAAGATAATGAACAACAACTTATCAATGATATTCATAAAATTGTTAAGCAATTTAATAAAAAATATGAAGGGCTTGCTGTTGCAGAGTTTGTTGCTAAGTCAAAAATGAAAGCGTTTGAAAAATCAGATGATGAAACTATTCAAAAAGTTTGCGTACAAGCATGTGACAATATTGGCATAAAAGGTGATGTTTCTTCTTTCCATGCCGGAGCCGAAACTCATATTTATGCGCATGAAAAGAACAAACACGGTCAGATTTTAAAACCTTATTTGCTTGGTCTTGCAGATATTTATAACATGCATTCAAGCGATGAGATGGTTAACATAGATTCTTTCTTAAAAGGTTATGAATTTTTAAAAGAATCTTTTATAATATTCAACAAATAAGGAGTTTTGTGTATGAAAAAATACGGTTTAATTTTAATAATTGGACTTTTAATAGTTTCTTTACCAGCTTTTGCGGCAAAAGATATGAATAGTACAAAAACGCAAGATAGTATAAAAAGTTGTTCTTATTTTAAAACCGAATCTTTTGTAAATCAAAATGGAATACAAGTTAAATATAAGGAAAGAATACTAGGCTATGTCAACGGCAAATGTCGATATGTGACAGAATCATACTATCCTAACGGTACAACAAAGGGTATGATATGTGATTTAAATGCAAGTCAACAAGATGCTTTGTATAATGCAAAATTGAAAAATGAACCATTTAATTATTCTCAATGTGATTCTTATACATTAATTAATGATGAGTGGGTTAAAGATAAAAAAACAAATACAAGAAACAGATAGAATAACTATTTAAAAATTGCCCCGTATAAATATTTTTAGTAAAATTAAGTACGACTAAAACATATAATACGGGGTAGTTTCTTGAAGACATTAACATTAAAAGCCACTGCTGTCGGGAGTTTGCCGCACAAAAATCCAAAAGATGCCATAGACTTAATATTTAACGAGTTTAAAGAGATTCCTTTCTGGCCTCAATTATCAGGCGTTAATAAGCATGAAGAAATGACTGTGCAATATATTCAAGGGATTCCCGGGATTATATACGACGAGGCCAATTGCAAATATATTTATGATTCCCAGTCAGATGAGTTTTTTGAAGCTCTTGAAGAATTTTTTATGGACTATGAGTCTATAGTAAACGAAAAAGATTTTACCAACCTTGACAAATACGCCATTACTGAGCCGTTTTCGTCTGCTATTCCTTTGTATTTAGATAAATTTAAGCAAGGCAATTATGAATTTGCAAAGTGTCATATAATTGGCCCTTTTACTTGGGGGACAAGTTTGTGTGACAGTTCTAATCTGTGTGCTTTTTATGATGAAACATACCGAGAAGTGCTAATCAAAGGTTTGACGCTAAAAGCGATATGGCAAATAATGCAAGTTAAAAAAGCTAATCCTAACGCAACAACAATAATGTTTATGGATGAGCCTGTAATGTCACAATTTGGTACATCTGCATTTATAACTGTTAAAAAAGAAGAAGTTATTGAAGCTTTAGCAGAGATTGCCAATGTAATAAAAGATTTTGGTGCTTTGTGTGCTGTGCATTGTTGTGGAAAATCAGACTGGTCTGTATTAATTGATGCAGGCGTGAATATTATTAATTTTGATGCTTTCGGGTATGCAAAAAGCCTTGGTGCTTATGCAAAAGATATGGGAAATTTTCTCAAAAACGGCGGTTATATAGCCTGGGGGCTTGTGCCTACTCTTGATAAAGAAGCACTCGAAAAAACAAATCTTATTGAACTGGAAAAAAAATACGAAGATGCAGTTGACGACCTTGTTAACAAATCAAAAGGCAAAATAGACAGAGATTTGATTATAAAGCAGAGCTTTTTTACTCCGTCTTGCGGTGCGGGTTCTTTAAATATGCCGCTTGCTCAAAAAGCTATGAAACTTGTTAACGAATTGTCAGAGCATTTGAAAACAAAATATGGGGTGAATTAATGACATTATCAATTGCAATTACAGGAAAAAGCGGTAGCGGAAAGACAACCGTAACAAAGAATTTTGTTAAAGTTTTAAAAGAAACTTACCCTGACAAATCGATTTTGCTTTTTGATAATGATTTATCTACAGAGCTTGCGCATAGCTATGGCATGGATGTAAGAAATACTATCTATGGTATCAGAAGTGGCAAGCACGAGTACAAAACCGGTATTCCTTCTCGTATGACAAAACAGGAATATATCGAGTGGGCGTTAGAAGATATTATTGTTGAAGTTGAAGAAAATGTTGATTTAATCGTATCTTGGCTTGTTCCGTCAAAAGATTGCAGATGTCCTATAACAGGACAAATCAGCTATGCTGTCAAAAAATTGATGGATAGATATGATATAGTTGTTTTTGATTGCGAATTTGATTTAAAATATCTTCACCAGCTTGTTGATATTCCGATGGATGTCACTTTGATTATCGCAAAACCTGTAGAAGAATCTATTTTTCTTGCACAAAGAATTGAAGAATTTTCAGCAAAATATGCAGCAGGCGGGCAAATGGCTTTAATCTTAAATAACGTTGATAATGAGCAACACAACAAGGTTCATGATTATTTGAGCAAATATAGCCTCGAAGTTTTGGGACTTATTCCAAAAGATAAGGATTTGACGGAACATTCTATTGATAAAAATTCAAAAGTTGTAGAAGACGCAATAAGAGGGTTTTATTTTAGATTAAATCTCCCTCAGGTAAGGTAATATAGGAAAAAGCATGGCACAAATAATAGACGGTAAATTAGTTTCAAAAAAAATATTAGAAAATCTTTCTGACGAAATTCTTTTTCTTGAAAAGAAACCGTCACTTACCGTTATTATTGTGGGCGAAGATCCTGCCAGCAAAATTTATGTTAATTTAAAAAAGAAAAAAGCTATGGAACTCGGTATTCATTCAAATGTTATAGAAATGCCCGAGTCTGTTTCTCAAAAAGAGCTTTTGGATAAGATTGAAGAACTTAATAATGATGATTCGGTTAATGCTGTTTTGGTTCAATTACCTCTGCCAAAACACATTGATACAAAAGCTGTTATAGAAAAAATCAACCCTATAAAAGATGTTGATTGTTTTCATCCTTATAACATGGGGCAAATTGCAACAAACGGAAATCCATACGTTTATCCTTGTACTCCTAAAGGGATTATAAGACTTTTAGAATATTATGATATTCCAATTGAAGGTAAAAATGCTGTTGTTGTGGGTCGTTCTAACATTGTCGGACGTCCTGTTGCTCAGATGTTATTGAACCAAAATGCAACAGTGACAATATGTCATAGCAAAACGAAGAATCTTGATGAGATTGTAAAAAATGCAGATATTGTTATATCTGCTGTTGGACAAAAAAATCTTATCAAAGCTAATATGGTTAAAGATGGTGCGGTTGTTATAGATGTCGGCATGAATAGGGCTGATGACGGAAAGTTATGTGGTGATGTCGATTTTTATAATGTAGAGAAAAAAGCTGCCTTTATAACACCTGTCCCTGGCGGTGTTGGCCCCATGACAATTTGTTCGTTGATGCAAAATACTTTTGATTTGTATAAAATACAGAATAGAAGTTAAAAAGGATTTTGTATGGGTAATTTTAAATATACATATAATGTAGAAGAATTTGGCAAGTTTTTTCATACTCGTCTTTTGCCCATGCTTAAATCTTTATCTGACAAAAGATTTTTGCCTTTTCCTTGGGTAAAAAAAACAACTGCAAAAGAAGCTTTTGATATTGTATGCAATATTTTAGGTCGTTTTTCTCCCTATGAAGAAAAGCATACGCAAAATTTTGATAATTTTTTAAGAGATTTAAGAATCTTTCCTGATTTCTTTTCAGTCAAATATAACGCCTGTTTTAAGGGTAACAGTTCCGGTAAAGATTTTGATGCAAAGTCTTTGGAACTTTATAAAAATGATGGAAGAAATGATAAGCTTGTTTGGAAAGGTGTTTTAATATCCGTACCTTATTACCAAAAAACTCACGGTAAAATATTTTTCAAAAAAAGAAACACAGCCTTTGATAGCAGTGATGCAATAAAAGTTATATTTAATAATAAAAATTATGAAGATATATTAGAAAAATCAGTATTAAAAAAAGGCGAGACTTATTTAGATGTAATTGCCCAAAACTATTTTATTACTTTTACAAATAAGTTAGACCAACAAAATTTTTCTAATGATGAATTATGTAAGAAGATTTGTACTGTAGTAAAGAAATATAATTGTAATATTTCTTTTGCGATATTAAATAACAATTTGTTTGTAGCCCTAAGCAGTGTTAACAACCATTCTTCATACACTGAAAATGGTTGGTTTGATTTCAACAATGATTTTACTGATGAAGATTTTATGAAGGATATTTTTCAACAGTTTGAGACGGTTGTTATGACTCTTAAGTTATTAAATTCGTAATTTTAAGGATAGAAAATGTATAATAACGAATATTTGGAGTTTTTTAAAGAATATATACAGCCTAATGTAAAAGAATTTGAACAAATAAGATGGAACTACCTGACGTGGTATGTGTCTATTTATATAGTTGCGATAGTTTTTATTGTGGGGATATTTTGCAAACTCGATATCATTAACAATTTGTATAATATAAATAAATGGTTTACGTTTATTTACAGTTTTTGCATAGTTATTATGCTGGCTCATCCTGCAGCTTGTATGATGATTACAAGGTATAGATCCGTAGTAAAAGAAAGATTTTTAAAAATATTATTAGAAAAACTATACGGGCTTAAATATTACAACCCCAATCCGACAATACTTAGCAACCTTTTAGCCTCTTGTGGCTCAAATGAGACTGCGCATCATATTGATGCTGAAGAGTTACGTTCTTTGTCGGTTTTAAGACAGCATTCCTCGATTTCGTATGATGATTATATTAAAGGAAAATACAAAGATTTAGGTATAGAAATACAGGAATTATCTTTATATAGACGTATGAAAAATTCTAATGAATGTTTATTCCACGGCTTGATTATGTCAGTTGATGTGAAAAAAGAATTTAAGAATAAAACTGTATTTTATGCGGATAAAGAATTGAAATATGACGCTTATATAAATGGGTTGAAACCCCTTTATACTGAGGATGTAGAATTTAATAAGATGTTTAATGTTTATACTAACGACCAAATAGAGGCAAGGTATATATTTAGCCCTATTTTTATAGAAAAAATGAAATCTGTTATTGTCAAAAATCCTCAATATAAAATTAGTGGGGAATTTTATAATAAAAAATTGTATATAGTATTATCTTCTGACAAAAATTGGTTTGAGATTCCGTTTTTTAAATCGGCTGAAAGTATTTCTGTTTTTTATCAACCAGTGAATGACATATGCAATTTACTTTTAATAGCTGATAATGTTTTGTAATAAAAATACTATAATTAATATAAATTATTAATTAGGAGATTTTTTATGCCTCAACAACAAGTGCAACAAAATAAAAATGCAAATAATTTTATGAATTATTTTAATTCTAAAGTATTACCTAATACGCAGATTGTAGAAGCAATTCGTTCAAAATTGAAGTTAGTATTTATGATTTGGTCGGCAGTTGTTAGTATAGCTGTTTTATTTATAGTGTTTTTGGTTCTAACATCAACAGCAATTACAAAAGATAGCTTAATTTGGGCAATAGCAATAATAGTGATGAGTTTAATAGCTTTTGTTGTAGCGCCATTGATAACAATAAAGCCAACATACGGAATGTTTGCTAAAGAGAAAATCCTACCTTCTTTGTTGGGTTTTTGGGGTAAGTTTACTTATATCCCGCCAATTAACCCAATGTCTGCATTATATAAAGCCATTAAAAATAAAACAGGTGTAGGTGGATTTTTCTCTGAACTTTTTAAAGATAAAAAAACAAATATTTCTGTAAACCCTTCTGTACTAGCTCGTCTTTTAGAATTTGACTGCATTACATATGATGACAAAATTGTAGGTCAACATGCAGACGTAGATATTGAAGTTGCTGAGATTGCAACTACATACACATCAGTACGTCGCGATAGTGATGGCAAGCTTTCTAAATCGACATATACATCTTTTGATGGTGTTGTTTTTAGTGCCAAAATGAATAAAAACTTTAAGGGAATTACGATACTTTCATACGATAATATTGATAAAAGAAGAGCTGAACATCCTGTTATTGGTGCAAAAGCAATAGGTTCGATGCAGTTGGCGGATGCGTTGTCTTTTGGACAGCAAATTGCGAATATGGGTTCTGCGATTAAAGACGTCAAAGATACTGTAAAAAGTTTGCAAGGTAAAACACCTGAGGAAGCGGAAGCTCTTATTAGAGAAAAATATGGAGATAATCAGCCTAAAACTGGAAAAAATCAAGAGAAAGTTTCTTTCCAAGACGTTTTTTTAGAAGATCCTTTATTTACTCGTAAATTTAAACTGTGTTCTACAGATCAAATAGAAGCCAGATATATTTTTACAACAGCTTTTATGAGTAGATTTATGAAAATAGCAGAGAAATTTAATTATAGAGTGAGGGCCGTTTTTATAAATAATAATGTGTATATACTAATTTCTTCAGCTAAAAATTGGTTTGAAATACCGTTTTTTAAATCTTGTAGCGACCCTAACAACTATAAAGAATTTTTGAATGATTTTACAAGACTACTTGGTATAGTAGAAACCCTTAAATTAAATCAAAATATTGGTCTGTAATTTAGACATTGCAGAGAGATGAAAATTATACTATAATTCCGTTATACAGATTTTTAGGTGGAAAAATGGCAAAACATAACGATACAATTCCTATAGAGGTGTGCATATTAACAGTAGATCATGATATTAAAGGTACTGTTCACGTTTCTAAGTATACAAATACAAACCGTGAATTAACTGACCTTTTGAATGATAAGGAAAGAAGATTTTTGGCGGTTACTAACGTTGAGATTTATCCTCGTAACTCAAACCAACCTCCAAGAAGATATAACTTCCTTGAAATCCACATGGATTATGTATTGATGGTTCATCCTTCTTCTCAAGTTGTGTTTAAAGAATCATCAAAAGCTCAGGAAGATATTGCCAGATTTAGAGAATTAAGAAACAAATTAAGCCAGACTAAACCGTTTTAAGGCATAGAGTATGAAACAGCCCAAAAAAATATTAGCGCTTAATTTTGGCGGTATAGGAGATGAAATTCTCTTTTTACCGGCTCTATCGAGTCTTAAAAAAGAGTATCCCGATGCCAAAATTACACTAGCTTTGGAACCGAGAAGCAAATCGGTTAAAAATCTTTCAAATTTAATAGATGACGTTATTTGTGTTGATATTAAAGGCAAACACAAATACTGGGAATTGTTTAAGTTCTTATGCAAAGCTCGTCTGGGTAAGTTTGATATGGTGTTTTCATCAGGCGCAAACCAACTTATCCCTGTATTGTTGTTTTTAACAGGTATTACATACAGATACGGCTATGAAAGCGGTGCATTGAGCAGAATTTTGCTTACAAAAGCCGTTAAGCTCAAAAAGAATCAGTATGCCTCTGCAATGTATCATGAGCTTGTTACACCTGTTACCGATATAAAAACGCTTTACCCTGAGATTGATGCGGGAGAAATTGAAAAAGAGCCTAACTCTGTATTAATTCACCCTGGGGTTAGTAAAATGAGTGTTATAAAAAACATGGTTAAGACTTGGACTCCTGATATTTGGGCTGAGTTAGTTAAAAAAGTTCTTGATACGGGTAAAAAAGTCTATTTAATAGGCGGCCCTGATGATAAAGAATGTATTGAAAAAATTGTTGAAATAATTGGCGAAAGACCAAATTTTGAAAACCTTTACGGCACAACAAAGAACATAATGGATTTGGCTCGTTTGACCAAACGTGCTGAGGTGCTTATTTGTTCGGATTCTGCACCTATGCACATAGGTGTTGGCGTTGGTACAAAAACATTGGCGTTGTTTGGGCCTACTGATGAAAAGAAGTTAATACCAAACGACGAAAAGTTTATTGCCATTAAAAATAATTGTGACTGCCGTCCATGCTTGTGGGATAAACGTCAGACCACATGTGATGAGCTAAAATGCTTAAAAATTGATTTGGACGAAGTTGTTAAAATGATATAGAAACAAAAAAGGAGCTTTAAATCTAAAGTTCCTTTTTTTAATGCTTTTAAGATAAAACAAACTATTTTTGTTCGTATCTTTTTTTGAATCTTTCAACTCTACCTTCAGTATCCATGATTTTTTGGTTACCAGTGTAGAACGGATGGCATTTGTTGCAGATTTCAACAGTGATGTTTTCTTCGATAGAACCTGTTTCGATTTCGTTGCCGCAAACGCATTTGATTTTCATTTTTTTATATTCCGGATGAATATCTTTTTTCATTTTGGTCATTCCCTTCTGTATGATTTGCTTAGTAGTTAAATTTTAGACTGCTGAAAAATTATTATCAAGTTTTTTTGTGGTAATATTAAAGTGTGTGAAGGGCATTTGTTGCTTTCAAATGGTGATAAAAGCCCGCCCCCCTTCTAAATCGCCTTTTAACGCTTTTAAACATGTATTGCTTTTTCGTTGTCAGGCGTGATGAAGAACCATAATGAGGATTTAATACAATGAAAATGTCAAAATTATTTGTACAAACATTAAGAGAATTTCCTTCTGACGCAGAGGTTATAAGCCACAAGTTGCTAGTCAGAGCAGGTTATATAAGAAAACTCGCCCAAGGTGTTTACAACTATATGCCTTTGATGTGGAGAGTTTTAAAGAAAGTTGAAAATATTGTTAGAGAAGAGATGGACGCAGCAGGCGCACAAGAAATGTTGATGCCTTTTGTTCAACCTGAAGAACTTTGGCAAGAATCAGGCAGATGGAATGTTTACGGCAAAGAGTTAATGCGTCTTAAAGACCGCCATGGACGCGGAATGTGCCTTGGACCAACACACGAAGAAGTTATTACTTCTGTTGCAAGAGAAGGTATCAAGTCTTACAAACAATTGCCTGTTAATTTATATCAAATTCAATCAAAATTCCGTGACGAAGTCCGCCCCAGATACGGTCTTTTAAGAGGTCGTGAGTTTATCATGAAAGATGCATACAGCTTTGATTCTTCTCAGGAAGGTTTGGAAAAATCTTATGCTGATATGGCTGCAGCTTACTACAAAATTTTTGACCGTTGCGGGCTAGAAACAAAAGCCGTTCAGTCAGATTCCGGTGCAATAGGCGGCGCTGTTTCTCATGAATATATGGTTTTGATTGATGATACAGAAAACAATGCAGGCGAAAACGACGTATTTTTCTGTAAGAATAAATCTTGCGGATACGCTGCAAACGCAAACCATGCTGTTTCTGTTTTGGAAGATGCCGATATTGACGGTGCAAAATTCGGATTTAACGAGTTTAAAAAGGTTGATACGCCAAATACAACAACTATTGAAGAACTTGCTAAATTCCTCAATATCCCGGCAACAGTTATTATGAAATCAATGATTTATGTTGCAGATAACAAGATTGTTATGGCATTAATCAGAGCAGACAAGACTTTTGAAGAGACAAAAGTTATGAACGCTGTTGGCGCTAATGAAATCAGAAGTGCTGCTCCTGCCGAGCTGGAGGCAATTTTTGGTGCAAGTAAAGGTTTTGTAGGCCCTAAAGATATTGAACAGGTAAAAATTCCTGAAGAATATGAAGGTGAAAAAATTATTGTAGTAGCAGACCTTACTGCTCAAGATATGAAAAACTTTGTAATCGGTGCTAACGAAACAGACAAACACTTTGTTGGTGTAAATTGGTCTGATTTGAATGCTCCTATTTTTGCAGATATAAGACTTGTTGAAGCAGGCGAAAAATGTCCTGATTGCGGTGAGCCATTGTATGTAACAAAAGGTATTGAGGTTGGTAATATTTTCCAACTTGGTACAAAGTATTCAAAAGCAATGAACGCTGTTTATCTTGATGAAAACGGCAAAACTCAACCGTTTATAATGGGTTGTTACGGTATAGGTATTTCAAGAACTGCAGCAGCCGCTGTTGAACGTCACCATGATGAGTGGGGTATTAAATGGCCTATTTCGATTGCTCCTTATCATGTTGATATTGTTCCTGTTAATATTCAGGATGAATTGCAGATGAAGGTTGCAGAAGAGCTTTATGCACAACTTCTTGATAAAAAGGTTGAAGCTGTATTGGATGACCGTGACGAACGTGCCGGTGTAAAATTCAAAGATGCAGATTTAATAGGTTTCCCATTCAGAATTACAGTTGGTAAAACTATTAACGAAGGTTTTGTTGAATTTAAAGTTAGAGAAACAGGCGAAGTCTTCAAAGTAAAACCTGAGGAAGCTGTTGAAAAAATTGTTGAATACGTAAAACCTTATATTAAATAAAGTTACAAAATTTATATATAAGAAGGTGATTATGGCAAGTAATCACCTTTTTTGTTTTTGTAATATTGCAAGAAAAAGAAAAAATTATGATAGACAAAATTTCATCACCAGTTTTTAACAGTATTACTAATAACTTGAATACGTCGTCTCAACCTAAAGCACCTGTTGAAAATAATCAACAAACTAACAATGACCCTTTTAAAGGGACGGCTTTTTATGGAAAAGATCTTGTACAAACACAACAAAAATCAAATGCTGATTTGAGTGTTGTATTCAAAAAACTCGAAGGTCTTGAGGGTGATGATTTTGCAAAAACGGCATATAAAGAGCTTGTAAAATACATGGGGCTTGAAGGTTTAGCCCCAAAAGAGCTAACTTTCGAACCTAAAGAAGGTCGTCCGATAGCCAGTGATTATAAATGGTATGAAAACAAAGTTGTAGTCTATAGAGATTATTTTGATAAAGCTTCAAAAGCCGAAAAACTCGGCTATATTGCACATGAATTAACTCACTGTAAACAAACAACAAATATTTTAAAAACAGATTCTCCCAATATTGTTCAACAATATGCATTTGCTATTGCAACTTCTGATTTTAGAGCGGCAATGGTCAACAATATGCAGATGAGATTAGGTTTTGTAAAAGCCAAACAAATGGGTAAGGCCGATGAGTATGCTCAGGCAATGATTTACAGACAAGCTGCGGCAACCTATAAAGAGCTTACAACAATTTTTGCGGATGTATTAAAACAGCCAAAACACCCGCTAAATTCTGAAAACGGTCAAAAGGCGATACACGATATTCAGGCTCAATCTGTATATAACGGAGCTGATGCAAATGGTTGGGCAAATTGTCCGCTTGAAGCAGAAGCAATGGCGTTTGAAAATTCTGTTGTAAAAGCGTATTTAACAAAATAGTATTGGCTAAAATTTTAGTATAAGATATAAACATTACTAAATGGAGTTTATATCATGTCAGTACTAAAAAAATTGTTAATATCTTTTGTATTAATGTGTTCTATAACTTGCAGTGCAAAAGCGGCAGAAAAACAAGAGTTGCCGATTTGTCCTAATGCTCAGCCTATTGATATTGTTTATATTCATGGGGCTTATGAAACACGAGAAGCTTTTGATAAGTCGGTACGCAATGTTCATGATGACATGATTAAACAGATACAGTCTGATCCGTTTATGTATAAAAATCTTTTAGACAACGGCAGAAAAAAAATCGGAGAAAAGGAAGTTATTTTTTTCTGGGCTGATGAAACTAAAGAAGACTTAAAGGCTTTAGAAAAAGCACTCGAGTATGTTAAAAATGTAGGTTCTAAAATAGCACGTTTTGGAAGAAAAACACTTTCTCATTTATTGCACGATGCAATTTGGATTAGCAAACCTGTTAATTATACTCCGCTTTTAAATAATTTGCTTAAAGTAGTTAATGAAGAACAAGCTAAGGGAAATCAGGTAATTTTGTATGGTTACAGTGCTGGTAGTTTGTTGGCTTCAGAATATTTGACACAAAAAATGCCTATTATTGATATAAATTCAATAAAATATACAGATGATAACTCATATATTGGCAAATATTTTGCTCAAACAATTGAAAAACATAACTTTAAACCGACTTGTCTTGATGCATTAAAAGAGAGCAAAATCCTTTTTTACACAGATAATGATGAATTTGTAACAAACCCTGATATCTCTTACTTAAAAAAAGAGTTTCCTAATTTAGATAAATATACTGATAAATATTGTTCTCCAAAAGATGCAGTAAAAGGGTTTGTTGTTTTTGGTGCTCCGCTTACTATTTTTGAATCATCAGCTTCGCTTGTCGGTACATCAAGCAACAAGTTGTTTAGTATGGCTATTAAATATTTGGTAGAAAATGATATTTTCTTTTTAGTTGTTAATTATGAAAATGATTTTATTGCTATGCCATTGGCAGCAAAACCAACATATAAATCATTACAAGAGGCAGGAAATTTGGGCAATATTGTTCCTAAAGGCGGATTTTTGTACGATGCTTCTGGTATAAAATGCAGAACTAATGTATTTTCTTCTCACATGGCTTATTGGTCAAACGGAAAAAGATTTGCCAAAAGTATAGTTAAATCTTATAAAGATGGTTATAAGTATTTTTATTCGATTAAATAAAAATTATTAAAAAACACCCGTCTCTAAAAGAGGCGGGCGTTTTGTATGATGGATGAAATTACTCAACAATAAGTTTTTTATTGTTGTTTTCTTCTTTTTTCATTTTTGGTGCTTCTATTCTTAAAACACCGTGTTCAAGTTTTGCTTTTGTATTTTCTGTATCAATGTCTTCAGAGAAGTAAACTGTTCTTGAAAATTCTCCGTATTGGAATTCTGATTTTTTATAAGTTTTTGTGTTTTCTTCTTTTTCTTCTTCTTTTTTTGCATTGATTGTTATGTAAGATTTATCCATATCTATATCTAAATCTTCTTTTTTTACTCCCGGAAGTTCTGCTTTGATTTCAAAGCGGTCTTCTTTTTCTTTGATCTCTACTGGCATCATCAATTTATCTGCATCATCGGCATATCTGTAATCAGGATATAGATTGTCGAAGTTTCTGCTTAAAATTGAACTGATTTCATCGTTAACTGATTTCAAAAAGCTGTCAGGTGTTTTCTTTATTAAAAATCTCATAATTAACTCCTTTCAATTTCTAATCTTCATTTCCTTCAACACCTACATTATTGCTCTGATTTTTATTTACCTTTCGTTTTTTAACCAAAATTTAACAATTAAGATTTTTGTAAAATTCTGTTAAATCTACGTGATGTTTTGAAAAATTTTTAAAAAATATGTTTTTAAATAGTTAAAGCCATCAAAGAAGTGTAAAGAAGAATTTATGACAAAAATCAGAACAGTGAGAACAGTGATACCTTTAAGAGGTCTTCCTGTTTCTACAACAGCTATTAGAGCAGAAATTGCAGAAATAAGATATCAGGAAAAAATAGGTCTTATTTCTAAAGAAGAAGCTGATATGAAAGTACAAATGTTGGAAGCTAAAATTGATGAGATTGAAAATTCTCCTGTGACGGAAACTCAACCTCAGCAGGTTGAACCAACACTTGAAGATTCTTTGCCTGAGATTAATGAAGATTCACAAAACGAGAATGATGACGATACTTTGAGTAGTGATGATTATTTTTCACAACAAGCTCAAAATAACAGAGCATTGCATGGTATTTAAATTACCAATTTTTGTATTTGTAAATTCTGTCAAAAGCAACTCTGTAATCTGATATTGGAATTTTTATCAGTTGTCTTTTTGCAGGGTTTATAATACACATGTTTTCGCTGCAATTTTGTAAAAGATAATTTTGCACACAGTCATTTGTGCCTACTTTGTTGCAGGTAACGAGTGTTGTTCGCTCTTGTGGATCAGGATAGTATTGATACAAATATTTTAATTCTGAATGTTTGCTCATTATATTTTCTAAATCTGCAAGAAATGCGTTAGATTCTGTACAGTTTCCCAAATATGCAAAATAAATTACTTTTTGATTGGCAGTTAAAATACCTGCTAGATTATCGTTTTTAAGAGTGTTTTTGTATACTCTGTCGGGGATATTACGCACACCTTTTACACCGGTTTTCTTTTTATGTAATTCTTCTTTTTCTGCTTTTGTTAGCGGTCTGTCAGGCACAACTGTGTTGCCGTTGCAGTTAACAATGTATAAAAATCCAATAATTATTAAAAATGCTAAAAATTTTGCCAGTGAATGGTTGCCTGATTTTACTGTCATTAATGATTACCCGTTTGTTTTGTATAGTAATATTTTTACATACATAATTTTATTTATACAAATTGTAATAATTTCTTTACCAAACTATTTTTAACAGCGCTAAAAAAATACTTTTTATGGTAGAGTGGTTGTGTGTGTCTTTTTGGCATTTACACAAAAAAGCTGACAGGATAGTGAAAGGAATTAAGATGAGTAAATTCAATTTGTTAGCATACATTCTGCCTCCGGAAGAAAAAGTTTTTTATTCACTTTTTGAAGAAAGTGCACAAGTTTGTCACGATGTAGCAACTTTATATAAAGATATAGTAACAAGTGCTTTGACTGATGAACATGTAATTAATGCCAAAAGATTGAAACACAAAAGCAATGATTTATTAAAAGAAACTTTACACCAACTGAATGTTACTTTGATTACTCCTATCGATAGAGAAGATATTCAGTCTATTGCTTCTTTACTCAATAAAATTACTAAAAGAATTGTTAAAGCTTCATTAAACCTTAAAGTTTACAGACTTGGTACTTTTACGGAAAACATGCAAAAACAGGCTGAAACTTTGTACCAAGCGACAGAAGAATTAAAAATTATTATTCACAACTTTAAAAAATCAAGTTCTATAAAAGAAATGACAGAAACTAACCTTAAGATGAAAGAAATTGAATCTTATGGGGATGAAATCCACTATCATGCAATCGATGAGCTTTTCTCAGGCAAATATGATGCACTAACAGTTATCAAGTTGAGAGATATCCATAAAGATATTGAAAATGCTTTAGATAGCTGTTTTTCTGTATCAGATGCTGTAGTTAACGTTGTATTAAAACAAAGTTAACGGTTTTTAGTCGGATTAGTCGAGAGAAAGAGAATTATATGACAGTTTCAATAGTATTGTTAGTTCTTGTAATAGTCGGAGCGCTGGTATTTGAATATATTAACGGATTCCATGATGCGGCTAATGCTATTGCAACGGTAGTTTCTACTAAAGTTCTTACACCAAGACAGGCTGTTGTATATGGTGCGGTGTTGGAATTTACGGGTGCATTAACCGGTACTCACGTAGCTAAAACTATCGGGGCAGGTATCATTGATCCTTCTACAATTACATTGCACGTTATATTCTGTGCTTTGTGTGCAGCTATTATTTGGAACTTGATAACTTGGTTTTTTGGTTTACCTTCAAGTTCTTCCCACGCATTGATTGGCGGTTTGATTGGTGCGGCTGTTGTTAACGCAGGTTGGGGTTGTGTTAGATTTTTGGAATTAGCTGATAAGGTTATTGCTCCAATGTTTATGGCTCCTTTAATTGGGTTTTTCACAGGTTTAATTGTTATGGCAATTCTTTTAAGAATTTTTTATAAAGCAAATCCAGACAAAATAAACAGAAGATTTAGAAGATGCCAAATATTTTCTGCTGGTTTAATGGCATTAAGCCACGGTTCAAACGATGCTCAAAAGACAATGGGTATTATTACTCTTGCACTTTTGGCCGGTGGAATTTTAAAAGGCGGTTCTGACGGTTCGTTTGAGATACCTATATATGTAATTCTTGCTTGTGCAACTGTTATGTGTTGCGGTGTTATGTCAGGCGGTTGGAAAATTATTAAAACTATGGGTAGCAAGATTATTAAATTAAAACCGATTAACGGCTTTGCTGCAGAATCTTCAGCTGCTTCAATTATCTTGTTAGCTTCTCATTTTGGTGTACCTTTAAGTACAACTCACGTAATCTCTACTGCTATTATGGGTGTTGGTACAACTTATAAAGCACATGCGGTAAAATGGGGCGTTATCGGAAACATCGTATGGGCTTGGGTTTTAACAATACCTGTTTGTATAATGATTTCCGGAACAATCTTTGCGTTGTATAAATTCTTTATTTTATAAAATTACTCATCAAACCCGTAAAGAGATACTCTGATATCAGCGAGTTTGTGTTTAACAGTTTTTAGTTTTGTTTTTAGTATATGTGATAAAGCAAGTATATCTTGCTTTTTCACATTGTCATTATCTAAATCAAGGTAATACAGTATGTTTGCAATACTCGAGCAGTCTGAAATTTCTCCTGAAAGTGAGGAGAGTTCTTTTCTTGTATTGATTTTTTTTGTCTGAAACATCGATGTACCTTTATTAAGTTATTTGAATTTCTGATAGCATTTTTATACTATTTATAGTCGTTTTACGCTGATATTTTACGATTAATCTTAATTAATGTCAACTATCCTGCAAAAAGATAGAATAATAGCATTAAAGGGAGAAGTATATGACTATTAGAAATAAAATTAAGGCGTTGCTTGCCAGTGAAGATTTAACTATGAAAGCTGTTGCTCAGGAGCTTTCCAAAAGAAAGAATAAAAAAATTACCCTTGATACAATATCTAAAAAACTTGTTAAAGATACTATAAAATATAGAGAAGTTGAAGAAATATTAGATGTTTTAGGATATAAAATTACAATAGAAAAAATTTAAGGCTAACTCATTCAGTGGGCTTGAATATTTATTTTAAAGTGATTTAATTAGCATGCAAATGCGAATTCTCTGCATTATTGTTTTTTATTTTAACAAGGATATGTCTAATGCCAATATTACCCGTTTCTTCATTCAAAAGCGGTGCTAAAGTTTTTGGAAAATACCTCGATCAGCCTGCGTTGGTTGAAAAATTATATGACGCGATGCCTGCTGTATTAACAGGGACTGCCGTTGGATACGGTATGTATGACACAATGCAGGCTCCAAAAGAACAACGAAAAAAAAGAGCCGTAAAAAACGCTTCTGTACTTGGCTTTACAGTTGCGTCTGCGTTGCTTGCAACAAGAGGGCTAAAGATAAAAGGCAAACAAATTTTTGAAGGTATTATTGAGTTGCCGGAAAAGGATAGCGAAGGTTTAAAAGAAGTTTTTGCAAAACCGTTAAGCCAAAAAGCAAAAGCAATGGTTGAAAGAGTTGCGGAAGATAAAGTTCTTAAATTTAAAGAAGTAAAAGAACTTATGCAAGAATTTAAAAACAACTTAAAAGATGAAAATCTTGTATCAAAAGTTATTCCTGATGCAGAAAGCGAAGCACCTTTTGCCGATTTGTTAAAGCTTTCTTGGCTTGGATTAATACCTGTGTTAGGCGGTATAGCAGGCGGTGTTGTCGGGGATAAACTTGTTAAAGACGATTGGAAAAAACAGTTTCCTGACAAGGTAAAAGAAGGCACTTATCAATATCTTAATAACATTGCTTTATGTAATGTTGGGGCAGGTCTTGGTGCTTTAACAATGAATGTATTGAATGTTAAATCTAAAACAGCCAGATTTGTTGCAATGATGACCGGTGTTTTGGGGGTTGGTCTTGTAGCCGGTAGTGCTATAGCCAACTTTATCGGTAAAAATTACATTAATCCTTTGTTTGATAAAAATAAAAAGGTTGAACACAAATCTTTTAAAGACATGGTTAAAAATCTCAATTCCGAAAGACATCCTGAAGCATTAGACGTAAGTTTGCATCTTGATGATGTAGCTTCTGTCGGTTTTGTGTCGGGTTTAAAATGGATTGGCCCTGTTTTGCCGATGTTGTACTCAGTTTCTGCTTACAGAGCCGGTATAGGCTATCGTAACGGGCGTGTTGAACCTTCAAAAACAGAAAAAGTTAACTAATTAAAACTCTCGTATAGTATTTTTTATAAAAGTATTAAGTTTTTTAAACAAAAGTATAAAATTTGCTGTTTTGCTATAAAGTTTTTGCTCGTGCATGCCGATAATAAATGTACGGAAGTTAATAGGATACAGCCATGACAAAAGAGAATTATAACAAAGAAGAAAACGGAGTATCGGTCTTTTCAAGAAGTGCAGAGCTATTGGGCGAAGATCCGTTAGAGGAGATTTTTGCGCTTAATTTAGGAGATTTTTTAACAGAACATTTGATATCCGAAGAACTTGCACAAAAGATTAAACAACATGATTCTAAAGATAAATCAGAGAGTTTGAAAAAACAGCTTAAAGAGCTTATTTCTATTTATTCAATAAATAACACTCTTAGTGTGCTTGGTTTTACTAATAAAGAAGATTATGTTATCTACAATTCTATTGCCAAAACAATTGTGCAGATGATTGATGCAAAAGAGTGCCATATTTTTCTTGCAAATGAATATGCAATAGGTATGGAAAACGATTCTACAGGCATAGTTCTTGTTGGTTCGTCAATAAATCCTGATGAAGTTATTGATTGTGACAATCCTTCTTTAATAAGGCTTCCAATGCACTATGGCACAGAAAATACAGGTTTGATAATGCTTTTGCCTCAAGAAGGTAAAGAAATTTCTGAGGAATTTATAAAACTGATAAAAGTTACCTCAAGACTTTTTGCAATATCTATGATTTTGCAAAAGCTTACTGATGAAACTTCTAAAGCAATGGAAGACGAAGGTGTAACAAGTTCAGAACTCCAACATTATCGTGCGGAATTGACTGCTGTTATCGGTGATTTGGGTGAAGAACAACAAAACTTTGTTGAAATGCTGGCAAAAGCAGTTGATGCTAAGAGCGAATATCATAATAACCACTCTCAACGTGTTGCAGATATGGCTAAAATGATATGCGAGTATCTTGGTTTGAATGAAAAAACAAAAGATTTGATATATTATGCAGGTCTTTTACAGAATATTGGCAAAATTACTCTGCCTGAAGAGTTGTTTAATAAAAAAGAAAAACTTTCCAAAGAAGATTGGGATGCTTTACAAAACCACCCTAATGTCGGTGTAAGTTTGCTTATGAGTATTAACTTCCTCTCTGAAGTTATTCCTTATATCCACTACCACAAAGAACGATGGGATGGTCGAGGTGAGCCGGAAGGTTTGCGCGGATATAGTATTCCGCTCGGCTCAAGAATCATTGCGCTTGCTGATGCTTATTGCGCTTTGACAGAAAACAGACCATACCGTGATGCGATGAGCGAAGAAAAAGCTTTGCAGATTGTTAAAGAAGAATCTGAAAGCAAATGGGATCCTGCTCTGGTTAATGCATTGGAATGTTTGCTTTCCAGATAAGGTATCTCTGTTAGAGATGAGCAAAAAATGATAAAAAGAATTTTAGCAATAATACTTGTGCTTGTGTTGATTGCACCAATGAGTTCATTTGCTGCTGCCAAAAAAAAGAAGGTTAGCTATGTGAACTTAACATACGAGACTGATGACAATTTTGTCATAAAATCTAAGCTTTATTATCCTAATCAAAAGGCATCAGTCTATCCTGTTGTCGTATTTTTACATTCAATAGGATATTCAAGCGAGTATTGGGGAAATATAACTCAAGATTTTCTTAAATCAGGAATTGCGGTTTTGGCTGTTGATTTAAGAGGCCATGGGCAAAGTGTTTATGATTCCGATTTTAGAATCCGTTCTTGGAGATACTACTCAAACAGCCAATTTGCAAAATATCCTAAAGATATATCAGATATTTTAAAATATCTTGCAAGCAATTATAAAGATATCTCAACAACAAAATACGCAATAATAGGTGCTGATATCGGGGCCAATACGGCTGTACTCGTTAGTGAAAAAATGGTAAATAAGCCTAAAGCTCTTGTTCTTATGTCACCGACAAGTACGTTTAAAGGGTTATATATCCCTATTTCTATGACAAATTTGGGTAAAATCCCAATAATGGCTATTGTCAGCAACAGAGATATTTATTCTAAAAAAGAAGCTACTACTTTGAAAAAATTTGCACAAGCAGAGTACAACCTCAAAATATATCCTGTTGGTGGAATGGGAATGTTAATGCTTAAATCAAACCCTTCTATGAGCAAAGATATTTTAAATTGGGTTTTGCCAAAAATTAAATAGCAATTTTATTTTTTCACGCAATTTATAGTACGTGATGAAAATAAATTCTAACTGCAATCTTAATTATAAAGTTCAAAACTCCGGATTGTCACAACAATCTTTTAGGGGGTATGATGCACGCCCGTTAAAGGCTGTTGTAATGACTGTTTGTGATGACCCTAATGCTTTTGATGTTGTAAAACAAGTTTCACAAATCGGTAAAAAAGACGGTTTTGAAGTTTATTTTGCTCATTCATCAAATAAAATTTATCGTAGTTTGAATGCGATTAAAAAATTTTTTACCGAAAAATACGGTGGTTATTGCAAATGGGCACAAGATGTTTTTTGCGTGACGCCAAATAATACGGTTGTGTCTTCTCATTTTCCGGCAGATGAAGAATTGGCTGTTCTAACTTCTAAATTTTTGAATAAAAAATATCAAAAACTTGACGATATGATAGAAGGCGGTAATAAATTTTTTGTTAAAAACGGTGACAAACAAGAACTTTTGCTTGGAAGCAATGAAAAATCTCTCGGTGATGTTGTTTTTTTAAAAAAGATGTACGGAGTGTCAGATGTACATTTTATTCCACAAGTTGATTATCATCTCGATTTGTTTATTCGTCCGTTAAAGAACAAGCAGGTTTTAGTTGCTGATGACAAATTGATGATTAAAGAGTTAAAAAATGCTTTATCAAATATAGAAAAATGTAAAAAGTCTCTATCGGATACCAAAGAAATACAAAAATTGGAAGAAACCAAAAATGAGATAGAAAAAGTTTTAAAAGATTTTAAAAACGAAGTAAAAATCTCTCAAAATCCTACTGCTGATGAGGTTTCAGAATCATTGCAAAAAGCAGGTTATGAGCCTGTCAGAGTTCCCGGCAGACTTTATTATGTAATTCCTAACAAAGGGTCTGATGATTTAGTTTCTCAGCTAAATTATCTTAATGCAGTTGTACACGAAAAAAGTGACGGTACATTAACTTTTATAACTAACAAATCAGCTCTTAATGAAAAATGTCATATTACTCCTGAGATTTCTGAAAAAATCGGTTTTGATTTTGAAAAAGTTTTTGTTAAATACTTAAAACCCTATATTAAAGCTGATGATGTGCATTTTATTTCCGGAAAAGAAAACTATGTTGCTAAAGTTTTAGAAAACCAAAGCGGAGGTATACATTGTTTGTGTACAGAAATTCCTCGATAAAATCTTTGATACACATGACTTTTTGAAAAAAATCATTAATTTAGAGGAGTAGATTTTATCCTCTAAATGTATGAAAATTAACTGAAATCGTGCATTTGGAGTTAACTTCTACCGTAATTGATAGTATAATCTAAATGAGGCAGGAAAAAACTATAGATGGATTTTCAAAAGATACTCGAAAACAAGCCATTACTGTATGGGATAATAGGGGGACTCGTAGTCGTTCTTGCGCTGTTTATAACAGTTGGCATTGTTGTGTCTTCAAATAATTCAGGCGGTCCAAAAGCAGTCAAAGAAAAAGTTATAGACCAGCCTCTTGACCTTTTAACTACTGACAATCTTGGTAAAGCTATAGAAATACAGGCACTTCTTGCAAGAGAAGGTATTACTGTTGAAAGACGTGCTGACGGTCAAAAATCTGTTTTGTATTTGAGAAAATACACTATGACTCAAAGAGACAGAGCTTTGCTTGCTATTGTTAAAAGCGGACTTGTTGACCAAAACATCGGGTTAGAAATTTTTGATAAAGGCGACTTTACTTCTACAAAAGAAGATAAAAGAATTCGTCTTACTCGTGCAATTAACGGTGAGTTATCTCGTTTAATCAGAAAAATTCCTCCTATAGAAAATGCCTCAGTATTTGTTTCTATTCCTGAACAGGTAATGTTTGAACAAGATCAAAAACCGATTACCGCAACAGTTCAAATCGTTATGCCAAGCGGTGAAAAGCTTGATAACATGAAGGTTAAAGCAATAAGAAACTTGTTGCTTGGTTCTGTAAACGGTTTGGAAGCAGAAAATATTTCTATTACAGATACAAACGGAAACGTTTATGATTCAATAGCATCAGCTGATGATGATATGCTTGCAAAACTTGAAGAAAACGATCAGTATATGCAAGCAAAAGTTAAAACTCAGCTTGATAAATTAATCGGAAAAGGCAACTATGCGGTTACTGTCAGCACATATTTAAGACAGTCACCAATGCAAAAAGATGCTATTGACTTTGACCCTACAAAGAAAACTTCTTTAACAGAACAAACATTCTCTGAAGGTTTGGGCGACCAGACAAGAGATACAAATAAAGGTATAAGTGCAGTTAGTGTTTACCTGCCAAACGGCTTGCCTGCCAACAATGCTGATTCTGCACAAAACAGAAGCTACTCAAGAACAGCAAGAGAATCTCAATACGGTGTACCAAAAGTACAAACAAGTGAGCTTGTTAAACCGGGTACTATTGAAGATATCTCTATCGCAGTTACTCTCGAAGAAAGTGCAATTCCTGCCAATATGACACTTGAAGAGTTAAAGGTTCTAATTGCAAAAGCAGCTTCTCCTAAAGCAAAACCTGAAAATGTAGAAATTGCATTCTCTGATTCTGTAGATCCATTCTTAGCAGGTGATAAACCTGAATCATTGCCAAAACCTGATTCTACAGGTAACCCATGGTGGATTGCAATTGCCTTGATTTTAATAGGTCTTGGCGTTGGGCTTAAGTTCTTGTCTGATAGAGTTAAATCTGCTCAAGAAAAACAAAAAGAAGAAATTGAAATGCTCAGAGAAAAAACAAAAGACCAAGAAAAACAAATCAGAGATGTTAACCTCAAAGCTGCAGAGCTTATCGAAAGACAAACTCAACTTGCGCAAGGTATGCTTGAACAAAAACAAAGAGCTCAATCTATACCTGAGTTAAACTCTACATTGTCTGATATAGCTGCTGAGCTTGAAGGTCTTGATAATGATGATGTTGCTGACCACGTTAAAAGCTGGATAGAACGCAATTAGTCAACAAAACAGATTTTAAAATACAAAAGTATTTAAAAAATTAAAACAACAAACAGGGGGAGAATAAATTGCCAATAGAAGGATTTGATTATAAAGCGTTTGCCAAAAACCTTGCCGAACAGGTTGGCCCTGCTTTGCCTCCGGATTTGATTGATGCCGACAGGCAGTACATTATAAATATCGTTCACAATTTTTGTTACATGGCAGGTGAGGCACTTGCTAACGATACGACAATAAATTTTAATGCTGATCAGGCATGTATTGTTACTCAATTTATTGGAGAATGGGCTTTTCATAAGGCTATTGATATTATCAGAAGCCAAATTGACCCTCAGTTTAGAGATGGGATTCTTCAAAAAATTGCGTTTACTGTATTTGAAATTGCAAAAACTGCAACCATAAAAAATATGCCGCAGGCTGATATGATTGCTGTTGTTGAGTTTCAGGTTAAAAAAGCCTATAACGAAGCTCTTGAAGAATTAAAAAGCAGAGGTGTTTTAAATGATGCACAAGTTGCAGAAGCGTTAAGCCATTCAAATATAGATGAAATGGCTCAACAAGCTGCACAAGAAGAGGCTCAACAACAAGAACAAGCTCAAAATGCAGGCGCTCAACAGCCTGTTGCAAACAATGATTATGCTAATCAGGTTAGTGATAATAAGATACTCAAGCTTGCAACTTTTGCAATTGTATTAAGACATCTTCCTCAAGATAAAAGACAAGGGCTTTTAGAAAGGTTTAATGAAAACGATGCTGCTATTTTAAGAGATTACGCGGCAATGGAAGATTTAGAAACAAAACTGGATCCGAACATAGTTGCTAAGGGTTTGAAAGAAATTAAAAACTCTTTACCAAAATCAAAAAAGATTAATCCGACCAGAATTAATCAAAAATTATATAATATTGTAAAAAGTTCGGCTATTTCCAAAATTTCTAATATTATGGGAAAAGAACGAAAAGCAATAAGAGATTATGTTGCCAATGCGTCTTCAGGCAACAAAAACTCACCAATAACACCTCGTATTGCGGATATTATCTGCAATCACCTTGAAGAAAAACTTACACGTTAATAAAACCTGCAGGAAATGTTAACGGATGATTATAAAAAAATATAACCAAAGAAAAATTACAAAACCGCAAATAAAAGAAACGCAACCTGTCCAAGAAGTTGAACAGGAAGTTGTTGTGCAGCCTCAAGAAGAGACTGAACAACAACAGGTTGTGGAAGAACAACCTCAAGCACCTGAGCCCAAAGAGGATAAGACAGATATTTTTGCAGGTTTTAATTTTGATGAAATAGAGTTTAATCAAAGAGCAGAAAGACGCCGTGGTGACAGAAGAAGAGGCTATCGCCGTATCGATGACAGAAATTTGATTTCTCGTGCACAACAAGAAGCGATAATGATTAAAGAGCAAGCTTCTAAAGAAGGATATGAAAAAGGGCTAGTAGAAGCACATTCTTCTGTAAAAACTCTTAAAAATGCTATTGAAGAATTTTTCTCTTATAAAGATAAAGTTTATAAAAAAGTATCAGAAGATATTTTAGACATATCACTAAAAGTTGCGGAGAAAATTATCAGAAAAGAAGTACAAAGCGATAGAACAGTACTTGATTCGATTGTTAACGATGCATTAAAAAGTCTTGCTAAAGACGAAAATAAAATTATACTTAAAGTAAATCCAACCGATGTTGAATATACAAAAGATATTGTTCCAAACCTTTTGTCATCAGGTCAATTTGAAGCTAAAATTTATGTATCTGGTGACAAAGACGTTGAAGAAGGTTCTGCGGTTATTGAAACATCAAACGGTATTATCGATGCAAATATAAAAACCCAGTTAGAACTTATAAAGGAGGCATTTAAACAAATCTGATGGCAGGAGCACAAGGTTCATCAAATACAGTAAGTGAATTAGCATTGGCGATATTTGTTGTAGCGCTGATACTTATCCTGCTTATAGAAGTGCCTACTTGGATTATCAACTTTTCAATATCTTTGAATATTACGTTGGGTATTGTTCTTTTGATGATATCCTTGTATATTCAAAAGCCTTTGGAATTAGCGGCTTTTCCATCTATTATTCTTATCGGTACGATGTTCCGTTTGGTATTGGGTATTGCTTCAACAAGGTTGATTTTGGCAAAAGGTGAAGCAGGTGAGGTAATCCACGCATTTGGTACGTTCGTAACCGGTGGTAACATGGTTGTAGGTGGTGTAATCTTTATTATCATCACTATCGTACAATTTATGGTAATTACAAAAGGTGCGGAACGTATTGCTGAGGTATCTGCTAGATTTGCATTGGACGCTATGCCTGGTAAGCAAATGACTATCGACGCGGATTTCAACGCTGGTTTGATATCTCCTGACGAGGCGGTAAAAAGACGTGAAGATCTGCAAAGAGAATCTGCATTGTTCGGTTCTATGGATGGTGCGATGAAGTTTGTAAAAGGTGATACCATGGCCGGTATCATCATTGTAATCATCAACATTATCGGTGGTTTGTGTATCGGTATGCTGCAACAAGGTATGCCTGCAGCTGATGCGGTTTCTAAATATACAATTCTTACAATCGGTGACGGTTTGTCCTCTCAGGTTCCGTCATTGTTAATGGCGATTTCAGCAGGTATCGTTATGACTCGTGCTTCTGCCGCAAGTCCAAGCTTGGCTACTGATGTTGCCGGTCAAATTTTAAGTAAACCGATGAGTTTGTTTTGTGCGGTTGGTTTCTTGCTCTTGATTGCAGTAACAAGCCATTGGACAGGCTTGCCTTGGCTTCCGTTTACAATTTTTGCGATAATTATTACTATTGCTGCTTTCTCAGTTCTTGTTAACCAAGACGTTCAAGCTCAGTTGGGTCAGTTAGAAAATGTTAAGCAAAACATGCAAGACCTTGTTAACCCTAACAAAATGTATGAACGTTTGGGTGTTGATGTATTGAGTTTGCAGGTAGGTTCAGGCTTGTTGCCTATTGCCGATCCTGATCAGGAAGGTCAATTGCTTGCTAAAATTGCTGCTTTGCGTCAACGTGTAACAGATGAACTCGGTTATATCATACCAAACATAAGAATTATGGACTCATCGGCACTTGATGCTAACGAGTATTTGATTTCAATACGTGGTAACAAAGTTGCAACAGGTTTTGTTTACCCCGGTAAGCTTATGGTTATTGCCGATCAGTGGGATTCTACCGGCAAGCCAACTCCTGCTGATACTATCGTAAATATTGACCCTACATATCAGGCTCAAGCTTATTGGGTTGATCCGTCACAGATTGATGAAAACGACCATCTTACAGCGGTTGATTCTGTTGATGTAATTGTTACTCACCTTCAAGAGTGTGTAAGAAAATACGTTGATGAGGTTATGACAAAAACTGACGTTCTTAAGCTTATGGAACTTGTTAAATCTCAAGACCCGACACTTGTTAACGACCTTATTCCTACAATCATTTCAACAAGTGACTTGAGAAAAATCTTTGTTAACCTTATCAGAGAAAAAGTTTCTATCAAAGATATTATCTTTATATTTGAAAGACTTTGCGACTACGCAAGATTTTCTAAAGAACCTGATATTCTTTCTGAACGTATCAGAGCGGCACTCGGTCGTCAGATTTGTTTGTCTAACTGTACGGAAGATAAAGTTCTTTATGCGCTTACTCTTTCAAGTGAGTGGGAAAAAACTCTTGATGACAGCTGTCAAAGAACAGAGCTTGGTACAATGTTCTTGTTAAACCCTATGCAGGTTCAAGAGCTTATTGAAACAACTGCTTCAACCCTTATGAGAGCACACCAGACAGTGGGCAGACAGCCTGTAATCTTGTGTTCTCCAAGAATCAGATTGCCTTTGTATCAGTTGCTTGAAAGACATATTCCGACAATCGTTGTTATCTCTTACAGTGAATTAATCACAGATATTAAGGTAGAAGCTGTTGATACAATCGGTGAAATGTATTCACCTGATTATCAATAATAAAGAAGGATGTTATGTTACGTCAATCTACAGAACGTTCAATTGAATATATGAAAAAAAGAGCCTATGAAATTATAGACTCTACGCCGATGTATCAATATAAGGGTTCTGTGTCTAAGCTTTTGGGTTTGACGGTTGAAGTTAAATTACCAGGGTTAAAAATAGGTGATTTGTGTTTTATAGAAACTTATAACGGTGAAAAAAAACCTGCAGAGGTAGTTGCTTTTAAAGGTGATACGGCACAGTTGCTGTTGTTATATGATGGCGCTGGAATAGGACAGGGAAGTCTTGTACAAACTGTTGGTACGCCTATTATGCTGCCTGTTGGCGATTTTTTATTGGGAAGATTAATCAGCCCTATGGGAGAACCTATTGACGGCAAGCCCTTAGATACTTCAAACGCAACTTTTGTATCAATTGATGGGCCTGCTCCAAGTCCTTTTGACAGACCGATTATTAATACAATGTTTTCAACGGGTGTTAGGGCAATAGATGCTACTTTAACAATGGGCGCAGGTCAACGTATGGGTCTGTTTGCAGGTTCCGGGGTTGGTAAAAGTACCATGTTAGGTATGATTGCCCGAAATTCTGATGCGGATGTTAACGTTGTTGCACTGATTGGAGAACGTGGAAGAGAGGTAAAAGAGTTTATCGAGGATTCTCTCGGTGAAGAAGGTATGAGAAAATCCGTTCTTGTATGTTCAACCGGTGACCAGCCTCCGTTGATTCGTCAAAAATGTCTACAGGCTGCTACTTCAGTTTGTGAATATTTTAGAGACAAGGGTAAAAAAGTTTTTCTTATGACAGATACTGTTACACGTTGTGCAATGGCGGGTCGTGAGGTTGGGTTGTCAATTGGAGAACCGCCTACTATGAAAGGTTATCCGCCTTCTATATTCTCTTGGCTTCAAAAAGTACTAGAGCGTGCAGGTAACAGTCCAAAAGGTTCGATTACCGCTCTTTATACGGTACTAATGGAAGGTGATGATATTAACGACCCTATCGTTGATACGGTGCGTGGTATTACTGACGGGCACATTTTCTTAAGCCGTAAAGTTGCTGAGATGAACCACTATCCTGCTATTGATATTTTGGGAAGTATTTCGCGTCTTATGTCGGCTATTGCTTCGCCTGAGCATAAAGAAGCAGCTGCAAAGATGCGTAGAGCAATGGCTTTGTATCGTGAAAACAAAGACTTGATTGATGTAGGTATGTACGTTGCAGGTTCTAACCCGAGATTGGATATTGCAATTGAGATGATGCCTCAGATAAACGCTTTTTTACAACAGCGTGTTTCTGATTCGGTATCTATGGAAACCACTATCAGCACTCTTGTTCAGATGATGTCACCTGTAGATATTTAGCAAATTATTTGAACATAGATGTTTCTTGCTCGAGGTTTGTTGTCAAAGTCTATGAGTACAATTTGCTGCCATGTTCCGAGCAAAAGGGCGCCTTCTATTAACGGGATTGTTACTGAACTTCCTATCATAGCTGCACGGATATGTGCGTAGCCGTTGCCGTCGTGCCAAATATCGTCGTGGTGATATTGCTTGTTCATTGGCGCAATTTCATCTAATATTGCAGGCAAGTCTTTTATCAACCCGGGTTCGTATTCTATTGTTGTTATTGAGGCAGTACTCCCGGGCAGTGCAACAACTACGTTAGCTTCTTTGATATTATGCTTGTATACAGCTGATTTAACTTTTTCTGTTATGTCGATAATATCAGTGAATCCGTGTGTATTAATTAGAAAATGTTCAGTATAAACCGTCATTTTATTTACCTATTTAATTTCCCCAGTGTATTTGAAAGAAGACATATCTTTTACTCTTATTGCAAAGTAAGGAACAGATTTGTCTTTTTCTTTCATGAATAATACAAATGTATTGTTAAAGAAGAAGTTCCTTCCGTTTTGTGCAACCATAATAGGCATAGACATTGTCATTATATTCATAACGGCTTCGCTTTTAAGTTTTACACCTCTGTTATTCATATTAAATTGAACTGTTTGCAATGCTTTATCAATATAGAGTCTGTCTGTATTCAAAATTTCTTTGCCGCACAATTTATCGTATGATGCGTCTTGTTTAATACTCATATAAGGAACTTTTAATTGGTCGCCTGCTACAAAAGCTTTGTTGCCTTTATATTTTTTAGATTTTTGTTCAAGGCTGTTATACAAAGCCAAGAAATCTTTTTTAGTATTTGTTCTGTAAAGAATAACCTCGTCTTTATCAGAATCAAGAGCAACAGCGTAGTCAAAAGGATTGTTGTAGAAAAGAACATGAACCTTGTCATAGAGTGTATCTCTGCTTTTTTTGTCTATACCGAAGTATGGAACTTGTTCTTTTGAGTTCGCAAATTTTCCGTCTGCGAGCATATCAAATCTTGCTTGAAAATCGAAGTTTTTAATTAACATTGCGTAAAAAAGATATGCGTTATTTGGGTGATACCAATCAATTTTATCCAACAAATCACTTTTTTCATTAAATTTTTGCATGATAGCATCTTCGATTTGTTTTTTAAGCTCTATATTTGTCGGGCCAAATGCTGTGTAGTAAGAATCTTCTGACAACATAGATTTTTTAAATTCTTGTTTGTTTAAAAGGTCTGCCAATGGTGATTTATAATTTTTGAATATTATCGGACCTTTAACAATGTTGTCTGCAAATTCGTTCCATACCATTTGGAATGTGCCTACCCAAAGATAATTTTGTTCAGCAGGCTTTTGAGAGATTGCTGCAAGCATTTCAACTTGAGAATCTTTAGCTTGAGCTATGCAAAAGCTGCCTGCGAGTATTATTGAAAATATTGCTGTTAATAGTTTTTTCATATTAAATTACTCCCCATTTAATTATTTTTTTATCAGTATAAACCAAAAAAGAAAAACTTAAAGTTTGCAATTAGGCAATTTTTTAAAACAAAAATACTTTATATAAACAGGTTAGTTTATATAGGTTATTTTATGTTAAATGTTGCAAAGAGTGTCTATGCTTTAGGACGTACTGTTTATAAAACAAAAACTGCTGGTGCTCAAGCAGGTACTATGTTTGATGCCTTTTGTAAAACTATGGGTAGTTCAAATGTTTCAAGACAAAGCGCAAGACAAGTGTTTAATGAAACAACTAAAAAAGCGCAAGATTTAGAAAACATAGCAAAAGAAATATTAAAAAATTCAGGTGCTGATGCTATTGTAAAAGCTCGAGTTAAAGGTGTAGATTCTACAGCAAGCAAAATCCAGAAAAAGTTTATCGGTTTTGGGAAAAAAGGTTATGAAAACTCAAGAGGAGATATTCATGAAGTTATTTTAGGCAAAGGAACAGGTGAGCTTGTTGGTGATTCCTTCGGCTTTAGATATATTTTACAAAGTGAAAAAACAGGCGGAAAAGACAATTCTATACGTATATATGAGAGCATTTTAAACGCTCAAAAGCAAAATAAAAAATCTTTTGACTTAACTTGTTTTGAAGATTATTACGGCAAAGGTATTAAACCTTACGGTAATGAAGCTATCAGAGATAAATATGCAGAATTGCAATACAAAACATCTTTGGGAAAAGTGAAAGAAACTATTGCAACATTCACTGAAAAACCGTCAGGTTACACAAGAACAAACATTAACGCAAAAATCAACGGTGTTAATACCGAAATTCAAGTAGGTGGTGTTTATACTACAAAATGGGGTGATGTTGAACACATTTTGTATGATATGAGACAAGGCAAACCTCTTGATATGTCAAAATATACAGAAGAACAAAAAGAACTTGCTTTAAAAATTGAGAAAGTATACAAAGAAGTTTTGGAAAGAAAAACAGGTAATACTTCTGAAAACTTTAACAAAAATTATTTAAACAAACTATGGGATTCGTTCAGAAATGCTGAAGCTAATAATCTAAAAGAGCCTGTATATCCTAAGTTCCCTGAAGGTTATCCTGAAATTTTAAAAATAGAAAACCTTTTAAAACTTGCACATGATTAATATATGTTACAATTTGTAGCAGTAATGAAAAAAAATATATTTACAGGTATTAAAATAATCATAAAATAAGGAATTTGAACATGGATAATATGCAAATAAAAGACAGTTTTGTAAACTTTAAAGCCACACCTAAAGAAATTAAAAGCATAGAAAAAGCTTGTGCAAATCTTGCTAAGAGTAATCTTGGTGTTGTGCAAAAGGAATCTGTTGATGTTGCAGAAATAGGCAATAAAGCATATATTTCAAGTGTTCAAAAAGATGGCAAAACGCTTGTTAAAGTTGAATTAAAAAATGATCAAGGTGCAAACGCTTACACTTTAATCAAAACAGGTTCTGCTGAAGATACAAAGAAATTTTTAAATATGCCAAAAAGCGTTAACAAATTGGCAGATATAATAGATTCTCTTAAAGAATCAGTTAAAAGAGCTACAGAAAGAGAGTCTTACACAGACTAAACTACTTTTTAACAGGTGTAGTTGCAAGTCTTGGTGTAGGTACAAAAGATGCGTTTGTTAGCTCTTTGTCGTTGCGTTTGAACCAAAGAAATTTTTTCTTTTTCTTTTCTTGTTCAACATGTTTAGCCGGAACGCTTTCTTGAGACAGTGTTGTTTGAGATGGTGTGCTTGGTGTGAAAGCGTTTGTCAGCAAGACATCTGTATATTTTTTATCCAAATGAGCAAAGTCAAATAATACTATACCTGATGTTTTTAGTTTTCTGCTTTCATGAAGTTGTCTCAATAAGTCGTCAGGATTTCCGTTCATAAATGCTACAAACAAACCGGGGTATATTTTTGTGTTTGGTTTTGAGTTCAATCTTATATCATTTATTAAATAAACGGCTGTGTCTTTATCGCAGGTCAATATCAGCGGAGTAAAACCGTTTATGTAATTGTTGTCAGACCAAGTTTTCCAGTCTTGCATTTTGACTTCCATACTTTTGTATCTATCAGGGAAGATAACTGCTGTTAAAGGAATATTGTATTTTGATGTAAGTTGTTTTGCTTTAAATACAAAGCTTGTTACTTTATTTTGTCTGTATTTTGCCCAGGCATTCCACATTTCGGTTCCGTATTTTACATCTACTGGGTCAACATTCATTGCGTTTTTAAATTCGTTTCTGGCGTATTCTGTATAACCCCAGTTAGAAAGTTCGTAGCCTGAGAATTTTGCACTGATACTTTGCGGATATCTTATGTAATCAAGATTTATGCCGTCAGGTTTGTATCTTGTAATTATTTCTTCAAGTAATGTAAGTAAATAAGTTTGCACTTCAGGGTTGGCAGGATCTATAAAGTAACCGTTATGTTCTGACAAAGAAGCAACAGGTGTAGGCGAGTTATATTTCATCCTTGTGACATTTGCCCAATGAGGGTAAACTGCTATTACGTTCATCGGGTTGTTCATTGGGTTTTCAGGTCCTGCGTAGTACGTTTCAAACCATATATAAATTTTTAAGCCTCGTTTATGTGCTTGTGTAACCCATACCTCTAACGGGTCAAAGCCTATAAATTCAGGTCTTTGAGGCTGCACACCATAACGAGCAAGTGTTTCTGAAGGGAAGATAGTTTTTCCTTGATAGTATGTTTCTAAAAATACTGTTTCAATTCCGTATTTTTTGACTCTATCAAGAGTTTTTGCTATTTCTTCAGGGGTTTTTTCCGTAGGTCTCAACCATACTCCTTTGAATTCATCTTTGTAGTATGGCAAAGCATATTGCATTGCTTTGTTTGCTGAATTTATTGCCATTGATGAATATTTTTGAGTGTCGTTAGGATGTTTATTTGCTCGTTTTAAGTTGTCTAAAGCTTTAGTTATATAACTGTGTGCTACAGAATCATCGTAATAAATATCGTTATCTTTGTAATAACGCATCATTTGATCGATTTCTTTAATTTTTTCTTTTGTTGCATAAATAAAACTGTCGTTTGTCAGATATGCAGTTATTGTCATGCTTCTGTAATCTATGTGGATTTTTGTTCCGACAGTGAGGTTCAAGTTCATCCAGTTTTTGGCTTTACCGTGACCGCTTATTACATAACCGCCTTTAGGTATTATAGAGTCGGCTCCGCTTATTCTTACAACGGTTCCGTTTACGACAATGGCTTCTGCACCAAACTCGTTAGTGCCTGTTCTGGCTCCGTTTCTGTGTGTGTATATTACGAGTTGGTTTGCCCCTCTTCCGCCTGGGTGGAAATCACCGTTCTTTGCTACCCCAAGTTTTGGGTCTATTGCACTGATTTTAAAAGAAGACTCAGACAGTATTCCTTCCGGTATTGGTACACCTGCCGAAAAAACTTCTTCCATTTGCTCTTTCGTACTTTTGGGTTCTTTGTTCCAAAACGCAGCATTTGCAGTTAACCCGTTTAGTAACAGGCATGTGGTGATTGCAACTATTGAAAATTTTGTTGATAAATTTTTCATAAGCTTATTAAAATTATATAGTCGACATCAGACTTATCGACATTTTTTAGAATAACTTTATTAATAAATAATTAAAATCAACTAATTAGAGCATATTTTGTATTATCATGAGGATATCTAAAAAAATGTAACAACGGAGTCGTTATAAAAATATGGAATATAAAGATTATTATGAAATTTTAGGTGTGAAAAGAGATGCCACTCAAGCAGAGGTTAAGTCTGCATACAGAAAATTGGCAAAAAAATATCATCCGGATGTAAATAAAACACCTGAAGCTTCTGCAAAATTTAAAGATATAAACGAAGCGTTTGAAGTTTTATCTGATAAAGATAAAAGAGCTCGCTACGATAGTCTTGGTGCTAACTGGCAAGCAGGGGCAAATTATACTCCTCCTCCGGGGTTTGAAAACTTTAATTTTGGTGGTGGCCCCGGTGGTTATCAGTATAGTTCTTCAGGTATCAATTTTGAAGATTTAGGCGGATTTTCCGATTTCTTCAACAGCCTTTTTGGCGGCGGATTTTCTTCTGGTGGAGCTTCTCGCTCAAGAGGCGGTGCAGGGTCTTTTTATGAAGATTTAGGCGGCGGTTTTTCTTCTCGTGCCGGCAGAACTTCTGCAAAACAACAAAAACCTTCTGTTGATTTGAATATGACTCAAGAAATTAAAGTCAGCGCAAAAGATATATTTAACCAAAGACCTGTAAGCGTAAAAATAAATAATCTTGAAAAATGTACAAATTGTTCGGGCGTCGGCTCAATGTGCAGTCAATGTCACGGCACCGGCTTTGTTACTTTTTCAAAAACTTTGAATGTTAAAATCCCTCTTGAAGTTAAAGAAGGACAAAAAATCAGACTTAAAGGTGAAGGAAAATCAGCTTCTAACGGAATGAAAGGTGATTTGTTCCTTGTTGTAAAATTTGCGGATAAAAATTACACAATCAACGGTACTGATTTAACAAAGGTTGTTGATGTAACTCCGGCAGAGGCTGTTGTCGGTACAAAAAAAGAAATTCAAACTTTACACGGTAATATCAATATTAAAATTCCACCAAGAACTTCAGGCGGTGCTGTTTTAAGGTTGAAAGAACTTGGCTTGCCTAAAAAATCAGGCGGATATGGCAATTTGAACGTTAAGATAAACCTTGCTGTGCCAAAAGATTTAACTGATGAACAGGTTAAACTTTATGAACGTTTGTTGGCTATTGAATCTAACAAATAATAATGACAAAATGATTTGTTACTTTATATATCAAAATTTATGAGGTAAAATTTATTTAACTCTAATATTTGTTGCAATTTTGTTTAGAGTAATAGCAATCAAAAAAGACTTGCGGGGTAAATTATATGCAAAATACCATAGATACAATTTATGACAGAAGAAGTGTAAGAAAATATCTTGATAAAGACGTAAATCCTGATTTGGTGGATGAAATTTTAAGAGCAGCAATGTTTGCTCCTTCAGGTTGCAATAAACAGCCTTGGCATTTTGTTGTTTTTAATGAAAAAGAAATCATCAAACAGATTAAAGATATGCATCCTTATGCTTCGGCGTTGGCTACTGCGCCTGTGTGTATCATGGTTTGCGGTGATACAGAAAAAGAAATGGCAGAAGGCTTTTATCAGGTAGATTGTTCTGCTGCTATAGAAAATATGATTTTAGCAGCAAAAGCTCTTGGTCTGGACACTTGCTGGATGGGGATTTATCCTTGGAAAGATGTTATGGCTGCTTTTAGTCAAAAGTTTGCTTTGCCTGAACATGTTAAACCTTTTGCGCTTATTTCACTGGGTTATAGCGATGTTCAACAAGAACGTCCAAGACGTTATGACTCTGCAAGAATACACTACAATAAATGGTAATACTAAAAAGAAACGACGATAACAAAATGACAGAAACTAAAAAATACTCAGGGATTATATTTGATTTTAACGGAACTCTTTTTTGGGATTCTGAAAAACATCTTGAAGCTTGGAGAGAATACTCAAAAACTTTAAGAGGCCATGCATTTACTGATGAAGAAATGCAAAAATATATGTTTGGCAGAACAAACGAGGATATTGTAAAGTATCTAATCGGCAGACAACCCGAAAAAGAGCTTGTTATAAAATGTCAAACAGAGAAAGAAGCTATTTATAGAGAAATGTGCGCTAAAGATCCGGAAGGTTTTAAGCTAGCAAAAGGTGCAGAGGCTTTTTTGGATTACCTTTGTGAAAACGAAATTCCTCACACGATAGCAACTATGAGCGAAGAGGTTAATGTTAAATTCTTTATTAAAGGGTTTAAATTAGACAGATGGTTTGATATTGATAAAATCGTTTTTGACGACGGCAAAATCAAGGGTAAACCTGAACCTGATATATATTTAAAAGCGGCAGAAAATTTAGGCTTAAATCCTAAAGATTGTATTGTTGTAGAAGATGCCGTCTCAGGTATAGAATCGGCTTATAGAGCAGGTATAGGTAAGATTGTTGCTATAGAATCCATGGAAACAAGAGAACTCTACTCTACAATTCCTGCTGTGAATGATATTATAAGCGATTTTGATGATTTCAATAAAAATTGGTTAGAAACTAAATTGAATAAGGTGTGTTAGTTATGAAAATTTTAAGAAGTCTATTTGTTACTCTATGTTTAATTTCCGGTTTGATTTTAAACTCTTGTGCAGTTAGTGCAAAAGTTGTAATGGATGATATAAAACTTCCTGAACCTGTTATGACTGGTGGAATGTCTTTGATGGAGGCATTGCAAAACAGACATTCTTCTGTAAAATTTTCAAAAGAACAAATTCCTTTGCAAAAATTGTCAGAGTTGCTTTGGGCTGCTAACGGTCAAAACAGACCTGACGGAAAACGCACTACACCTAGTGCTTTAAATGCACAAGTTATTTCTATTTATGCTGTTTTACCGGAAGGAATTTACAAATATGACCCTTCAATGCACACTTTGGTTGCATTCAGCAAAGAAGATGTGCGCCCGATTATCGGAGATACAAAAGCTCCCTTGATTTTGCTTTATGTTGCTAATTTAGGCAGACAAAGCAAGTATCTTGCTTCTGTTGATTGCGGTTTTATCGGACAAAATGTCTATTTGTACAGCGCAGCAAACAACCTTAACACAATCTTTTTATACGGTGTAAATACAAGCGCACTCAACTACAAACTTGAGTTAAAACTCGGTGAAGAAGTATTGTTTGCACAGCTTGTCGGTTTGCCTAAATAGTTTTATCTGTGATAGTTTTCATTGTTTATGATTTTAAAAGCTCTGTAGATTTGCTCATAGAGAAATATTTTTATGAGTTGATGGGTAAAAGTCATTTTTGAAAAACTAAGTTTAAAGTTTGCTCTTGCACTTACTTCTTTAGACAATCCGTTTGCTCCACCGATTACAAAGACTATTTCATTGTGACCTTCGCAAGAGAGGTCTTTGATTTTTTGTGCAAAATCTTCAGAAGAAAGCATTTTACCTAAAATTTCCAATGTTATTACGTAAGAGTCCGGCTTTATTGCAGCGAGAATTTTTTGTCCTTCAAGTTCCATATACTTTTGTGCCATATTCTCGTCTTTGATTTCTTGTGCGGGGATTTCAGTCAAAGACAAGCTGCAATATGCGCCAAGACGTTTTTTAAATTCGTCTATTGCGTCTTTTGAGTATTTTTCTTTAAGTTTGCCTACAGCAATAATTTTAATATTCATATTATCAAAATAGCATAATAGTTGTTAATCGTACAAACCAATTGCTCGGTAACAAAAATTAGCTTATAATTGGCTGTAACAACAGACAAAAGAAAGCTAATCGAATGAAAAAATTCAGATTTTTAACATCAGGAGAATCCCACGGTATATGCCTTAATGCAATCATTGAAGGTATGCCTTCAAATGTCTTTATTGACAAAGATTTTATTGATAATCAACTTGCAAGACGCCAATGCGGATACGGCAGGGGCGGTCGTATGCAGATTGAAACAGATAAAGTACAGATAAAATCAGGTGTGAGATTTTCCAAAACAACAGGTGCCCCTGTTTGTTTGGAAATAAACAATAAAGATTGGGCAAATTGGCAAGTACCTATGTCTGTTGATGAGGTAGATTTTTCTGACCCTGATATTGTTCAAGCTGTAGAAGCAAAAAAAATCACACGTGTTCGCCCCGGACACGCTGATTTAACAGGTGCTTTAAAATATAACCATAAAGATATAAGAAATGTTCTTGAACGTTCCAGTGCAAGAGAGACAGCAACAAGAGTTGCTGTAGGCTCAATAGCGCAGTGTCTTTTAAAAGAGTTTGATATTTCAATTTCTTCTAAAATTTTGCAAATAGGAAACGCCTTTAATGAAGAAGATATGAAAAAAGAAATAGATAACGCAAAAGAAAACGGAGACACTTTAGGCGGACGTTTTGAAATAAATGTCAAAAACCTTCCAGCAGGACTAGGTTCGTTTGTAAATTGGGACAGACGCCTTGAAGGTTTGCTTGCTCAAGCATTAATGAGCATTCCTGCTATAAAAGCTGTAGAAGTCGGCGCTGGGTGCAAGGCAGCTTCTTTAAAAGGTTCTCAAATGCATGATGAAATATTTTACGAAAACGGCAAGTATTTCAGAAAAACAAACAACGCAGGCGGCATTGAAGGCGGTATGACAAACGGTGAAGACGTGGTTTTGACTGCAACAATGAAGGCAATTCCGACAATGAAAAAGCCTCTACGTTCAGTAGATATAGAAACTAAAGAACCTTACGAAGCGCATTTTGAGCGTTCAGATACCTGTGCTGTAGAAGCTTGTGCAGTTGTTGCAGAGGCAATGTGCGCTATTGTTCTTGCTGATGCGTTTTTAGAAAAATTTGGCGGAGACAGCCTTGAAGAAATAAAACAAAATTACGAAAATTATATAAAAACGATAGGTTAAAAAGGTGGATAATAAAAAAAATATTGTTTTAATAGGAATGATGGGTGCAGGTAAAAGTACTATCGGGCATCTTCTTGATGAAAAACTGCAAGATTTTTCTTACGTGGATATCGATAAAGAAATCGAAAAGCTTGCTCGAAAACATATTCCTGAAATTTTTGCACAAGACGGAGAACCTCATTTTAGAAAGCTTGAACACGAACTTATACAAAAATTTTCTAACTATCACAACCAAGTTATATCAACGGGCGGCGGAATAGTTGAAAATATAGAAAACTTGAACCTTCTCAAAAAAAACAGTGTAATTTTTTACCTGTCTGCCAAAATCGATACGCTTTATGAACGAGTAAGAAAAACTACAAACAGGCCTCTTTTAAAACATCCGAACCCTAAAGAAAGAATCAAAGAGCTTGTTACCAAAAGAGAACCGTTCTACAAAAAAGCTGATTTTGAAATTAATACAGATAACAAAGAATTGATAGAAATAGTACAAGAAATAATTGAAAAATATGAATCAATCCAATAATTTAAAAGTTAATATACCGTCAAAAAAAGCTTATACCTACGATATTCTCATAGATAAAGGGCTTTTAACCAAGGCAAATGAGCTTGTAAAAGAATATTCCAAAGCTCAAAAGTTTCTTATCGTAACAAACGAAACTGTTGCAAAGCTTTATAAAAATTCTTTGAATATCGATAATTCAAGATGGCTTGTACTCAAAGACGGAGAAGAGTTCAAAAACTTTGACACTCTAAAACAAATTCTCGATACAGCTGTGGACTACAGATTTGAACGTACTGATTGCATAGTAGCTTTTGGCGGCGGCGTAATAGGTGATATGGCAGGCTATGCTGCAGCAAGCTATATGAGAGGTATTGATTTTATTCAAATTCCAACCACATTGTTAGCGCAAGTAGATTCTTCAGTCGGAGGAAAAGTTGCAATAAACCATGAGCACGGAAAAAACCTGATAGGTGCATTTTATCAGCCTAAAGCAGTTATTATCGACACTGATGTGTTAAAAACTCTTGATTTAAGACAATTAAAAACGGGCCTAGCAGAAGTCTTAAAATACGCTTTTATAGAACAAACTTGCAATCACAGTGAAAAATATAACTTGTTTGAATTTTTAAAAGAAAATCGTCAAAAAATATTTGCACTTGATTCTGACATTGTTTCAAAATTAATATTTATGTGCTGTTCGCTAAAAGCCTGTGTTGTAAATAAAGACGAAACAGAAAAAGGATTGCGAGCTATCCTCAATCTTGGTCACACTTTTGCACACGCAATAGAAAATCTTACAAACTACACCGTTTACACACACGGTGAAGCTGTCGCAGCGGGTATGCAAATGGCTTTTAAGATGTCATTGTTAAAAAATATGATTGAAAAAGATTATTATAACAGCGCAATTAGTCTTATTCAAGAATATGATCTGTCACCGCAAATGCCGAATTTTGATAAAGAACAATTTTACGACGAAATGTTTTTAGACAAAAAAGCACAAGGCGGGAAAATAAGATTTGTACTGCCTGATAATGAATTCAGCGTCAAAATAGTTTCTGATATAACGAAAGAACAAGTATTTGACAGTATAGGCTAAATTAATCAAATTTTTTCTTGTAGATGTGTGTAACTTTAGGGTTTTTGTTGTTGGGGTTTGCTTTAATTTGTTCTAAAGTATTGTATAAAATTGCGAAATCATCATACATTTCTTCAATAGCACTATAGATATTGTAAGAATGATTATATATTTTTTCAAATTGTTCTTTTGTTATTGTATAAGTAACTTTTGGCATATTTTATTGTATGGGTCGACAATAAAATTGTCAATATACTTTTTTATAATGAGCGTATGCTCGAATTTGACAGAGAAATAAACAAAAAAATTGTTTTTGAATTGAACAAAACGCTAAAACAAATGAATGCTGATTATAAAGATTTGTCAGCTGCTATGTATCATCTGGACAATTCTTTTGCATACAGAATACTTCATAATCAAAATATAATGAGAATAACCACACTAATAAAAGTTTGTGACGGTCTTAAAGTAATTAAACAAAAAAATAACCTAAAAATAGACGAACAAAAACTTAAACCAAGTTATTTTTTATCTAAAATAGGATACTAATTTGTAAAACTATGTTTTGAAGGCAATTCTCTTTACTTTTTAGTTTTTATTATTAAATAACAATAAATCACTATAAAGACTAAACAAGGAGGATTATTAATGGCACAAGTAAACGGTTCGGAGTTTCAAAAATTTGCAGAGTCAGTAAACAGAGGTATTCCTGAAACAACAAATACAATTCCGGAAAAAAACAATGTAATTGCAGCAAAAAAACGTATTTTATCACATCCAAATTGTCCGCCCGAGGCAAAAGCAGAACTGTTAAAAGATATTGCAAAATTAGAAGCAGAAATCCAAAAATTAGAAGACAAACAAAAGGCTGAGAAACACGAAGAATTTAAAAATACAAGTATTTTTCCAAAAAGGAATATTGGTTAATAAAAAAGGAGCGATTTTCGCTCCTTTTTTATTGGTATCTTTTTATACAAGATTTTCAATTGCAGCTTTAACGCCTGAACCAAGCTCAAACTTGTAACCGAGTTTGTAAAGGCTTGCTTCTAAAGCAGCTACAGCAGCTAACACATCTCTGTCACAAACAAAGCCCAATGTACCCATTCTAAAGATTTTGTCTTTAAGTTCATTCTGACCGTTAGCTACAACGATATCAAAATCTTTTTTCATTGTACTTCTGATATCAGGTACAGTAACACCTTCAGGCGGATAGATTGATGTAATAGCGTTAGAAGCAATTGCATCATCAGCTACCATAGGTTTTAAACCGATTGCCTTAATGGCTGCACGCAAAGCTTTTGCGTGTTTAGCATGGCGGTTGATTATATTTTCTAAACCGTCTTTTTTCATCATTTTTAACGCTTCATTCAAAGCAACAATCAGGTTAACAGCAGGAGTGTATGGAGTAGAATTAGCTCTTACTGATTTTCTGTATGCAGTCCAATCAAAGTAGAATGAAGGGTGTTTGCATTGTTCGTGCATTTTAAAAGCTTTTTCACTTGCTGCCAAAAATGCCAATCCCGGAGGAATCATAAAGCCTTTTTGTGAACCAGAAACAAGTACATCAATGCCCCATTCATCCATTTTGCAATCAATTGCACCGATAGATGTTACACCGTCAACTACAGATACTGCACCGTGTTCTTTTATCAATGCAACAAGCTCTTTTAACGGGTTTGTTACACCTGTTGCAGTTTCGTTATGAGTTAGGGTAACGATTTTAATTTCTTTGTTTACGTCAGCGTCCAATTTTGCTTTAAGCACTTGTGGGTCAATTGCTTGTCCTGCTTCTACTTCAATTTTTTCAACATCTGCGCCGAGTTTAGCGGCAATTTTTGCCCAACGGTTTCCAAAGTTGCCTATAACAAGAGAAAGTACCTTATCACCTTCATTTACAAGGTTAGACAAAGCTCCTTCCATTGCGCCTGTTCCGCTTGAAGTATAAATAAACACATCGTTTTGTGTTTGGAACAACCATTTTAAATCAGCATAAGTTTCTTCCAAAATTGCAGCAAATTCTGTGCTTCTATGTCCTATAGGATGTTTTGCCATCGCAAATAAAACACTTTCCGGTACAGGTGTAGGGCCTGGAATCATTAAAAAACTTTTATCTTTCATATAAATTTCTCCTTCAAATTCTATTAACACATTTTTTCAAACAGACCGATTCTAACTGCAAAACAGTTAGAAAACGATATTTTTAACCCGATTAATTTAAATTATATTAGTGGCAGCTGTGGCCACAGGAGTGACCGCCTGCGTGATGATGATGCTCACCGTGGTGGTGAGAGCAATTTGGGGATGTTGTTTGTTCTAATGAACCGTTTAAGAATGCTTCTACTGCTTTATCAGCGTTTCCTGAAATGCCGGCAAAAATTTCAATACCTGCTTCGCCAAGAGCATTAACAGCACAACCGCCGATTCCGCCGCAAATAAGTTTGTCTATATTTTCATTTTCTAACAATTGAGCTAATGCACTGTGACCTTCGCCGTCTGAAGAAAGAACTCTTGAGGATACAACTTTATTATCTTCTACCTCATAAACTTTAAAATGTTCTGTATGACCAAAATGTTGAAAAACATTTTCATCATTATCATAAGTAACGGCTATCTTCATTAATAACTCCTTTTTGTTAAAAATACTTATTTGCTTAAAACTATAATAGCAATAATGAGCATTAAGGTAAACAAATTTTTTAGAATAGCAAATATTTTTATTCACATATTTTACACATCATTATGAAATTATCATCGATATCAGTACAAAGTATAAATATCATAAAACACATCAGACAAAGACTTTCGCCGTCTAAAAAGATGTTAGAAAAAGACGTATTTGTTAAAGCAGAAGTACCGGAATTTAAGGAAATAATATTTAAAAAAAGTTTAAATTTAAAAGAAGCGGCTTTGTTTGCAGAACAAAACTTTGGAGTAAAAAATTTCAATATAAATGATCTAGTATGTGCAAATCTGCTGAATAAGGTATTCGCAAAAATACATAACATAACAAAAGGCAAGGCAGAGTTTCCGCCTATTGTATCAATCAGAAACCAAAAGAAGGTCAGATTTTCGGGAGAATGCGGTACTTGTCATATTGAAGTCATAAAACATCCTCAAATGATAAATACCATAATTCATGAAATCGGGCACTACAACCACCAAAAATGCTGTTCTGATTTTTCAAAAATGGGCAAATATCAAGAACTTATTGATGATGGAGTAACAGATTTTTCAATTTACGAACAATTTAAAAATGACAAACAGTCGCTCAAGCTTATAAAAAAGCATATACTACCATACGCTACATCTTCAGCTGCAGAATTTATAGCATGTACATTTAATTCAATTATCAATGGAAAAACACTGCCTAAAGAAATCTATGAATTGTATAAAAAATACGAAGGACCATTTGTTGACATATTCATCGCCAATGCAAGGAAGACAGTATAGATTTTTATTTAGAATTAATTTTACTTAAATAAAAATTCTTTTAGCTTCATTCTAAAATTATGGCGGACAGATTTGACAGGTATATATTTTGTTAAAATCTCTGCTAATTGATTTTTAAAACAAAGTTCTTTTACATACTGCGGTTCTTCATAAATTAAAGGTTTATAACCGCTTTGCAATAAATCATTTATTGCTTTATTCATTAAAGACAAATTTTCTTTATTCATAGATACTGCAGCGTTATTTGTACCTAATTGTGATGCATATTTATTTAAAGACCCCCATAGTTGCTCATTTTTTAATGGATGAGGAGGTACAAAAGTAGAAATATTTTTTACGATTTTTAATTTTGCAGACAAGCACATATCTTCACCAACATATTTATATGCTTGTATTTCTTCTGAACCCAAAAACATAATATCTAACCATTCTTTTTTTAAAAACCAAGAATGTCCTACAAAATCAACTTTTTTTGTCTTTTTGTTAGGTGCGCTCCATCCTATTCTCATGTAGTTTTTAAAGGGATAGTTGTCAGCTTTATTTAAAAGAATACCTATAGTGCCATAGATACCTTCTTGTTTTTGCATAGAATCAAAACAATTTTCTAACCATTGATTGCCTGGAATTGTATCATCATCAAAAATACATACATAATTTGATTTTGCATGTTTGGCAAAATCAAATCGTCCCCAAACGCCCACATTGTTTTGTGCTTGTTTTACATTGTCAAAATTTTTCAATATTTCTTCAGAAATAATCGCAGGAGTTCCTGAAACAGGTACATCTTGGAACAAAAGAATTTCCTTAGGTTTTAAAGTTTGAGAATTAATTGCATCTAATTGCAATTTTAAATTTTCGGGTCTTTTGTATAAAGTTAAAACAACACTAACATCAAAATCTGTAGTTAAAGGATTATCCATTATACAATTTCTTTTTGCATATTTATTATTTGTATTTTCGTAAGGACGAGTTTTAACTTTGTGAATATATTTATCAATAGCCGAGCCAAAATCAATATAACAGTTGTTAGGATTATTTTTATATAATTCGTAAATTATGAGTTCCGACAAAGGACCTGCCGAAACAACATATAATAAATTATTTGATTGACCAAATTCTTGCTTAATTTGCTCAATCAAGTCTTTTAATTCATTTTTCCAAAATTCAAAACAATCATCAGAAACAGAATAATATTTAAGAATATTTAAATTACCTACTTTAGAATTTTTACCGCGATAATTGCCAATAACGATTGCATCTCTTTTTAACAAATCAAATTTTTCCGAGAATTGACAATAATTTGAATTAACAAAAATATTCGCAAAGGTTTTGTTTCTACTCTTAATTCTTGTACTATACCAATAATATGCACTTCTATCACAACAAGGACAAGATATTCCGTATATAAAATTTTTGCTATCAATATCTAAAGTATTTAATAGTGCATCGCCTAAATCCGATACAAAATCAGGTGACACCCAACCCTCTTGAGCCTTGACACTACGTCCTGTCATTATCGCTCTTTCTCCATCACCGTATCTTAGTAATGCAAAATTTTCATTATCTTCTATTTTTCTCCATATACGAACAAATTCGTCATTTAAAAAGATATTAGCCATAATATTACTACCTTTATTTATTATCACGAATTTAAACATAGAATAAAAGAACTGTCAATTCGTGTCATATCTTTTTATTTTCATCAAAACTAAAATCATGGATAATTTAAAAGAACTGTTTGGAAAAAAATTAAAAACTCTTAGAGAATCAAAAGGCTATACTCAAGAAAAATTTGCAGAAAAAATTGATATTAGTAGTAGAGCTTTATCTGCAATAGAATGCGGCAAAAATTTTGTATCGGCTGAAACAATTACAAGAATCTGCAATGCTTTAGAAGTACAACCAAAATCTTTATTTGACTTTGAGTTTAAATATAAAGACGAAAAAGAAATTAAAGAAGAATTAATAGATTTAATTAATCAAAATGAAGCTCATTTATTATCTTTATATAAAATCATAAAAGCATATTTGCAGTAACAATTCAGACTTTTTGAACCTGTAACTTACTTCTTAATAAAAAAAGAGCCGTTAAGGCTCTTTTAAAATGGTACTCCCAAGGGGATTTGAACCCCTGCCGCATCCGTGAAAGGGATGTGTCCTAGGCCTCTAGACGATGGGAGCCTGTGAACAAGATTTGTATTTCAAATCTCGACTGTATGAATAATAATATCTAAGACATAATTGCATGTCAACATGGTTTTTATATATAACTTAATAGAATTGAAAAAGCCCCTGTTTTATAGTAAATTGCTGTTAAAAGTGAGGAGAGTATGTCTAAATCAGAAACCAATTTTATAAACAGCATGGATGTTGATATCAACGAAGCAACCCCCATGTTAAAACAGTTTTTGGAAATCAAAAAAAACAACATGGATGTTTTGCTACTTTATCGCATGGGTGATTTTTACGAAACTTTTTTTGAAGATGCTCTCACTCTTTCAAAGGATTTGGAAATAACTTTAACAAGCAGAGAAGGTGGGCCTTTAGGTCGTATTCCTATGGCAGGAATCCCTGCTAAAGCTGTTGAAAATTACCTTCCCAAATTGCTTGAAAAAGGTCATAAAATAGCAATTTGTGAACAGCTTGAAGACCCTGCTACAGCTAAAGGATTGGTAAAAAGAGATATTGTAAAAACAATCACAGCAGGAACTCTGACAGAAACAACTCTTTTAAAATCAAACGTAAACAACTATCTTGCTTCTGTTATAAAAGATAAAAAGACAGATCTTTACGGCTTGGCATACACTGACATTTCTACAGGCGAATTTAAAGTTACTCAAACAGATTTTGAACAGCTTTTGAGTGAACTTTCAAGAATAAAACCTACAGAAGTTGTTGTGCCCAAAATTTCGCAAAAAGTTTTGCCTTTCCAATTTGTCGGCAACGAACAAATTGACCTACCTGAAGAAATCACAAACAACTATAACTGCTCCAAAATGAGCTACGCTGCTTTTGACGAGGACAGAGCGCAGAACAATATTAAAGAAATTTTTAAAGTTGAATCAGCAGAAAACTTTGGCTTTTCCCAATTTAAAGCGGGTTTTTGTGCCGCAGGTGCTATTTTTGAATACCTTTTTAAAACTCAAAAAGAAAATTTTCCTAAGTTTGAAAAAATTACAACATACAGCCTCAACCAGTTTGTTTCTATAGATGCTAACACGAGAAGAAATCTTGAATTAACAGAAACATCAAGAGACAAAGCAAAATACGGAAGTTTGCTTTGGGCGATAGATAATACAAAAACAAACATGGGTTCAAGACAGTTAAAAAAATGGATCCATCAACCGCTAAAAAATATCGAAAAAATTACACAACGCCAAGATGCTGTGGATGAATTAATCAAAAATACATCTTCCAGAATCCAACTTATCGGATTGTTAGAAAAAGTCTATGACATACAGCGTCTTTCAACAAGAATAAGCAACAACACCGCTAATCCGAGAGATTTTATTGCTCTTAAAGATACTATAAAATTATTGCCGCTTTTTAGCGAAGTATTGAAAGATTTCAATTCCAATTTGCTTTCTAAACTAACGGAAGAAAGAAAAAATCTTTCAGAATTTGCAGATATAATCGAAAAAACTATATCAGAAGATGCACCGATAACTCTAAAAGACGGAAATGTTATCAAAGAAGGTGTATCTGGCGATCTTGATTATTACAGAGAACTGCTTACAGGCGGAAAAAACTGGCTTGTTGATTTTGAAAACAAACAAAAAGAAGAAACAGGAATAAAATTTTTAAAAGTAGGTTTTTCTAAAACATTTGGTTATTTTATAGAAGTCTCTAACTCCAATTTAAACATGGTGCCAGACCATTACATAAGAAGACAAACTCTCACAAACGGCGAAAGATTTATCACAGAAGAACTTAAAAAACACGAATCAGATGTACTTTCTGCACAGTCAAAATCTCTTGAGCTGGAATCAAAAATCTTTTCTGACATGAGAGAATATTCAAAAGAATTTGTTGATTCAATAAGAGAAGTTGCAGAATCTCTCGCAGATTTAGATGTTTTGGTATCATTTGCTGTTTGTGCAATAGAAAACAAGTACATTCGTCCTGTTGTTACAGACTCAAACGAGCTCTATATAAAAGAAGGCAGACACCCAGTATTGGAAAAAATTCTGCCAATGGGCAAATATGTTTCTAATGACCTAAAACTTATTGCTGATAATCAATCTGCACAAGACACGCAATTTATGATACTTACAGGACCCAACATGGCTGGTAAGTCAACATACATGCGTCAAAACGCTCTTATCGTAATACTTGCGCAAATAGGAAGTTTTGTTCCCTGTGACGCAGCAAAAATAGGTATTGTTGATAAGATATTTACCAGAGTAGGTGCGGTTGATGACTTGTCGCTCGGACAATCAACATTTATGGTTGAGATGAATGAAACAGCCTTTATCCTCAACTCTGCCACAGACAAGAGTTTAATTCTTCTTGATGAAATAGGAAGAGGTACAAGCACCTATGACGGTGTAGCTATTGCGTGGAGTGTTGCAGAGTATATTGCAACTAAAATCAAAGCAAGAACAATATTTGCAACTCATTATCACGAGCTTAACGTTATGAGTTCGATGTTTCCGCAAATTAAAAACTACAGAGTCACAATATCAGAAGATAATGGCGAAATTATATTTTTGAGAAAAGTTATAGAAGGCTCTGCCAGCAAAAGTTACGGTATTCAGGTAGCAAAAATGGCTGGACTTCCGCAATCTGTAATAAAAACAGCAGAAGATATGATGACAAAAATGCAGCTGGATTATTCTAAAGACTTATCAGCAAACAAGCGCAAGAACAAGATTCCTGCGCCTGAAGTACCTCAATTGTCGTTAATCTTTAATAAAGAAGAGTAATAACTCTTACCTGTCTTTAGACAGACCTCTTGCCAGTTTCATACCTTCTATCAGGTTGCTCAACTTTTCAAGAGCATCGTCTTTTTTCAGCGCTTCCAAAGAAAGCTTTATAAAATCTGAAGCTGAATTATCTTTTGCTATTTTTTTAAATTCTTTAACCATGTAATTCAAATTACGTTGCGCATCAACATCTGCAGAATTTTTGATAACTTTTTCTTTTCCGTCAGGATAAAAAACAACAATTTTTGAAGATTTTTTCTCATCAAAATATTCCACAAACAAAGGCTTATTTAAGGCTTTTGCCATATTTGCCATAGATTCGTCCGTGCAAGTTTTTGCTTTAGACTCCTTGTTATCAAAAAGTTGATAGACATTGTCTTTTTTTGTTTTAGACACCTGAAAATTTGTAGCGCCGTCAGTGCCTGTCATTGCACCTTCGTTTTCTTCTGTCAAAAATTCAAACTCAAACAACTGGCTTGGTTGAATATTTAACACAATGCAGATTTTCTCCAAAGTTCTGCAAGAAGGAAAGTGGTCGCCTGTTTCGATCTTAGAAAGTTGACGAGGGTGGAGTCCTATAATACCTGACAAATCTTCTTGAGTAATGCCTCTGATTTTTCTTAATAACTTGATATTTTGCCCTACGCCGTTTTTAAAATTAGTCATAAAAAGTTCCTTTCGTCTAAGTATATACGCACAAAATATGCAACTTAACGTTTCTAAACGCTTATAAAAAAGAGTTGTTTTTTGGTATTAGGTGTTTTATGACTTATGATTTTAAAAATTACAGTGTTTTACACTGTTATTTAGTTTTGACAACACGGCAATTATAAACATTGAAAAAATATAAAAACCAATAATTTGAAATTACTGTTTATACATATAATTTTCAAAACTTTTTTATAAAAGATTTTAACAAACACAAATATAGTAAAACTTGCCTCTTAAAAGCTATATCAATAAGCAAAAACAAATTTTATACTTTCTGTGAAAAGTCTAGTAAAGGAAAAAGATATGTATAAATTAATGGCCAGAGAAAAAAGGGGCCATACAGTAACAGACTGGCTAAAAAGTGCGCACAGTTTTTCTTTTGAACAGTATTTTGACCCTTTTAATATGGGATTTAGTGACTTAAGAGCAATAAACGACAATATACTTTCTCCGTCATCAAAAACAGAAAGGCTCGATATTTCTAATATGGAAATAGTTACCTTGGTACTTGACGGTGCAATAGAATACAAAAATTTAAACGAAAAATCCAAAATCTTAACACCTGACCAAGTGCAAGTAATAAGCTCCGGTACAGGTATTATTCATCAGGAATTTAACCCTTCACCTGTTGAAAACACTCACTATCTGCAAATTTGGATTTTACCGAACAAAAAAAATATTCAACCGTGTTTTAAACGTAAAGCTTTTGCTAAAGAAAAGTTTTTAAACAGAATAAAACTGATTATATCAGGCAGCGGAAAAAATAATTCCGTAAAAATTTTTCAAGATGCAGAAATATACAAATCAATACTGGAAGCTGACAAAACCGTATATTTTGATATTCCTGAAAACAGAAAACTTTGGTTACAGGTTGCAAAAGGCGCAATTGATGTTAACTCAAATATTTTAGAAGCCGGAGACGGGATGTCTATTATTGGTGAAGTGGGTGAAATGGAAATCAACGGTGTAGATTTAGAATCAAATTTTCTTATTTTTAATTTGAGAAACCTGACAATATAGCGTTACATTTTTTAAATTCTTTATTTATTATGCTTGTAATATTTTTTAAATGTTATACAATAACATGCATAGAAATGCTGTATCAAAATAGAAAGAAGAATTTATGAAAATCCTAAATGCGTCAAATATATCACCAAAAGTAACAAATGTTGCAAATAATATAGCAGTTACAAGACCAATTACAACAGCAAAAGCTGTATCTGATTCCGTTTCATTCGGGTGTAACGATGACGACTGCGTTTGTAACAATTTTGGACTTTTAAAAGACGATGGAAGTTACATCACAAATCACTTTGAAACCCAAACTAAACTAAACAAAAACGAAGAACCTGTGTTGGCCAAATTTGTTTGGAATGCAAATGATAAAAAAGTAGGCTTTTTCGGTGATGAACTTGATTTTGCAGCAGCATTAAAAAATAAAGATATTAAAACTAAAGATTTTGACGCTGTTTCAAACGAAAAATTCAGCTTGATTTCTTATCAAAGTGAAGGCATAAAGTATAACTTAAAATATGACAAAAAAACTCACGAATTGGTAGCTGCATCTGCAGGTATTTTGAAAGATTCACCTAAAGACGCAATTGAAAGAATCGCAATTAAAAAATCAAACAATAATGAAGGCGATTACGTGTTCCACTATCAATTTATAGATGACAATAACGGCGAAAGAGCTGTAGAAGATACATACGTCTTGTTCGATAAAAATATGCAAGCAAAAGCCAGCCATACAGAAAAATACTTCCAATACTCTGATGGTGAAAGAGAAGAACAAAAATTTGCCTGCACATATGACGAAGACGGAATGCCTGAAACAGCAGACACAAAAGAATTATCACCATACATTTGGTAAATTTGCATCCATTAGAATAAAAACACTGCAAGTACCGCAAACACAATCAGCGGTACATTGTAGTGTACAAATGTAGGAATACACGTGTCAGTAATGTGATTGTGTTGACCGTCAGCGTTCAACCCTGCTGTAGGGCCTAATGTTGTGTCAGAAGCAGGAGAACCTGCATCGCCTAATGCTGCTGCTGCAGATAAAATAATCACAGTTGCAGGGACACTAAAACCCATTTTGGCACATATAGGAACAAACAAAACTGCCAAAATAGGTATTGTACCAAAAGATGTTCCAATCCCCATAGTAATAAACAAACCAATAGCCAACATTATTGTTGCGGCAAGCATTTTGCTGTGTCCCATAAAGGCAGTTGCACCCTGAACAAGAGATTCTATACCGCCTGTTTCTTTTAAAACAAGAGCAAAACCGGCAGCCACAAGCATTACGAATGCCACATAACCCATAAGCCCAATACCTTCATTCATGAGCTTATCCATTTTTTTGTGGTCAATAGCACCTGTTCCGAATATAACGGACAAACCGACCAATGCCCCCAAAGGCAAAGAATTTGTCCACAACTGCACACCGAGTGTTGCAAATGCAGCAAGCAAAGTGAGGTAATGGTTTTTATTAAACTTTAGGTTCTCTCCTTCAGTTTCTACATCAGAAGCTATTTCAACATCTTTGTACTCTCTAGGCTTTTTGTAAGAAACAAACAACGCAATCAAAAGCCCTGTCAACATAGCTAATGCCAAAAACCAATTTGACTTCCATACGTCACCAACCGCAACAGTCATACCGTTTTGGGTTAAATTTTCTGCAATAAGCCCCTGAAATATCAAACCAAACCCAGCCGGTATGGCAATATAAGGGGTTTTTAAGCCAAATGCCAAAGCACAAGCTACGGCTCTTCTGTCTATTTTGAGTTTATTCATTACATGCAAAAGAGGCGGAATTAAAATAGGTATAAATGCAATGTGAACAGGAATTAGGTTTTGCGATAACATTGCCATTACCGTAATAATCAATATCAATAAAAAGGCTCTGCCTTTGATTATTCCTGCTATTTTTTTTGCCAAAATCGGAGCAAGACCCGTATGAGTCATTGCAGCAGCAAATGCCCCCAGCAAAATGTAGCTCAGTGCAGTTTCTGAGTTTCCCCCCATGCCGGAAATAAAAGTATGCATAATTTGAGACAAACTCATATGAGCACAAATTCCTGCAGCTATTGCAGAAAAAATAATTGATAACAAAACATTTATTCTGTACACGCACAAAATGCACAATACAACTACCGATACAATAACAGGGTTTAATAACAGTTCCATAATTATCCTAAAATTTATTACTTTGCTTTTAAAATCATATAAACAGGGTTGTAAGTCAACGTCACTTTATCATTCATACCAAAGCACTCTCTGTAATATGATTCAAAACTCTTTAACTTAGAATTTGTCCAATTCAACGTTTTTATGCCGTTGGTGCCTGAGTATTTTATATGTTTTAAAACATCCAAAGGCGTGTTAAAACAAAGCGTTTGTATATTTTCTTCAAAATAAACAACCTCAAAGTTATGTTCACATTTTTCTTTAAGTGTTTCTGATTTTAAATAACTCAAAGATACGCCTGTTGTTTCTTTAATTTCTTTAAAATTTTGTTCGCCAAAGCTCGTAAAAGCAAAGTAACCGTCATCTTCCAGATTGTTGTGTATTTTTAATAACAATTCTTCAGTATCAACAATCCATTGCATAACAGCATTGGCTACTATTAGATTGAATTTTTTATCCAATTCTATTTTTTCGATATCGCCTGCTAAAAAGTTAACATCGTTTATTATGTTTTTTATACAGAATTCTGATTCTTCGATAATATCGTTGGCGTAGTATTCTTTAAACTTAATTTTTTGCAAGATATTTTTAGACAAAAAACCTGTACCTGCACCGAATTCAAATACCTTATCAAAGGAATTTCCGCAGTTTGAAAGAATTTTGTCTATTAGCGTATGCGCCATTTCTTTTTGTATTACTGCAGAATCATCATAGGTTTTGATACTTTTTTTGAATCTGAATTTTACAAGATTTTTGTTAATCATAAAAGTTCTTCCAGCTTTTCATAATTATAGAAAGGGAAATGTCCTGTATTGAGTTCTATTATATTAGAACTGCTATCTTTTTTCCAAAAATTCATTTGGTTCCTTGTCGGAACACATCTGTCAAAAAGGCCTATGTAGATTTTGTCATAGGTTCTTTGTTTTGCCTGAATGTGAGGAGTATATTTTTTCATACCAAGCAATTCGTCGGTACAGCTTTTTGCTGTTCTTTTCGGCAAGTGTTTTTCAAATATTTCAAAGTGATTGTGTGCTTGCTCACCGCCAAAAAGTCTTTGTCTGAATTTTACCACCGAGTCAGAGTCCATTTTTTCGGTAAGCTCAAATTGTCTTACAGGCACTCCGAGTTTGTCATCAACGGGTATTAATGTTCCGTTTATTGCAACTCTTGTATCAATCTTTAAGTTATTTGGCAAATCAGCTATTGCACCTGCATAAACCCCATAAGAAAATGACAAGAGTTTTACACTTTTATATTTTGAAAAATCAAATTCGGGGAAATCAGGTGTGACATAATCATAAACAAATAAAATATCGTAATCACTTTTAAGGATGGAGAAAGGATTTTCGTCCATTCCCCATCCGCAAAAGAATAAAATCAAATTATCGCTGTTATTGTCACGCAGATAAATCTTCATAACTATACAGCTGCTTTAATTCTGTGAGCTACTTTGTCTTTGCCGAGAAGAACAAGTGTTGCAACCATATCAGCACCGTGTGTTCTGCCTGTAACAGCAGCTCTAATTGCCCACATAGTTTCTTTAGGTTTGATACCTTGTTCTTTAAAGTATGTTCTTAAATCAGCAAGTTGATCGTGGAGTTTTTCTTCATCATCAAAAGCCCATTTATCAAGCTCATTTTCAATGATGTAAGGAAGAACTTTCTTAGCAACTTCGCCGTCAAGAACTTTTTCTTGAACTTCAGGTTCAATTTCAACATCTTTGCCAAAGAAGTATTTAGTATCGTTAGTTAATTCAGAGAGGATAGTAATCGGTTCTCTTGTAACTTCAACAATTCTTTGCAATTGTTCTTCAGTGTATTCGCTAAGGTCATAGCAAGAAAGATAAGGTTTAACAAGTTCTGTTAATCTTGCCAAATCCATTTTCTTAATATACTGACCGTTCATCCAGTTTAATTTGTCATATTCAAAAATTGAGTTAGAAGATGAAACTTCACCGATTCTGAAATCTGCTGCAATTTCATCCAATGTTTTGATTTCTTGTCCGTCTGATGGAGACCAGCCTAAAAGAGCTACAAAGTTAACAAGAGCTTCTGTTAAATAGCCTTTTTCAACAAATTCTGAAACAGCAGTAGCACCGTGTCTTTTTGACAATTTACTTCTGTCAGGAGCAAGAATCATACCCAAGTGACCAAACTTAGGAATTTCTGCACCCAATGCATTGTATATCATGATTTGTTTTGCTGTGTTAGAGATGTGGTCTTCACCTCTTATGATGTGAGAAATTTTCATTTCCATATCATCGATTACTACAGCAAAGTTGTAAGTCGGTGTTCCGTTTGATTTCATGATAACAAAATCACCGATTAATGAGTTGTCAAAGTGCAAGTGACCTTTTACCATATCGTCATAAGAAGTTTCGCCTTCCGGAACGTGGAATCTTATAGATGGTTTTCTGCCTTCTGCTCTTAGTTTTTCTTTTTCTTCTTCAGTTAAATGTCTGCATTTTCCTGAATATTTATGAGGTTTTTTGTTTTTAATAGATTCTTCTTTTTCTGCATCCAATTCTTCTTGAGTACAGAAGCATTCGTATGCATAGCCCATTTCAACGAGTTTTTGAGCATATTTTGGGTAGATATCAAATCTGTCTGATTGTTGATAAGGGCCATAAGGACCGCCAACATCCGGACCTTCATCCCAATTTAAGCCCAAAGCTTTTAAACTGTCATAAATATTATCGATATAAGCCTGACTTGAACGATCAAGGTCAGTATCTTCAATTCTTAATACATATTTTCCGTTGTTTTTCTTTGCAAACAAATAGTTAAACAACGCTGTTCTTGCTGTACCTATGTGTAAATTACCACTTGGGGAAGGGGCAATTCTAACTCTAACTTCGTCCATCACATTCTCCATTTCTTAGTTATTATGTCTTTAATTTTACCACTAACAAAATGTAACGATATGTAAATAAATTTAATAAAAATAAGAAAAAACTCTAAAGTTCATTAAACTATAAGCCGATAACAATGATGTGAAACAAACATTAAACAGGAGAAGATAAGATGACAGAAAACATTCGCGGAATTGGTATCAATACAGGTTCAGTTAACCCATACGGAAATGCTCCTAAGGGTAGTGAAGCAAAACCTGAAGAAAAACAACCTGAAACAACAAATAATACACCTCAAAAACCACAAGTAAAACCTGAAGATGTATTAACATACATGGCAAATTCGGCAGTAGTTGTAAATCCGAAAGCCTCAACAAAGACTTATGATGTATCAAAATATGTAACACCTGAACAAGCTGCACGTATCGCAGGTTTCGTAACAAGCTTTGAAGATCAGGTAGCAAAAGGTCTTTTAGCTATTAACGAAATGGAAGAGTTTGAAGGCCTTTCCGATAGTGCTAAATACGAAATTGCAGCTGCAATGGTTCAATAAGTACGAAAAAGATTCAATATAGTGTCGTCTTTAAAAGGTGTCACTAAAAATTTACTCACACTTCCAACTTCTCCGATATTTAACATACGTTTAAGCCTTTAACGATTTTGTTAGAGGCTTTTTATTTTGTATAATAAAAATATGTACATTTTCGAATTAATTGCAAAACTCATAAAAAACGAAAAAGAAGAACAACCTAACAATATGCCGCCGGAAATTGATTACGAAAACACCTGCAATCATATTTTTCTTCCGATAGACAGTACAGGCGAAATATTAGCCTGTTCAAAATGTGGTTTGACCGTAAAAAACGATCCTTCTAAGGTTAAATCAAAAAACCCCTTTACAATGTAAAGAAATTTGACTTTTGTATTTCAAAAGAGCGGGCTTTGAAATATAATACTTATAATTAATATATATTTCATGAGTTCAAGAGGTGGGATTTGGCGTACAACAAAATAAAAAATGCTAAAATTCCAAGAAGGAAGGGTTATCTTGGCTAATATTATTAACGGACACTTGAAGTCAACATTTAGTAATTTCTCCGTCGAAACAGTAAGAAATCTATTAGAAACTGACAATAAAGGTATAGCAAAACTTTGTGCTCAAGTTTCACTTATGCCAAAGAAAGATGATTACGGCAGAACATACTTTACAAAAGATGATGTTGAAATACTCAGACGAGTAAAAGCAATGAATAAAGAAGTGACAGAAGTTAAAAAAACTTCTAAAAAGTCGTATGCAACTGTGCCTGTGGAATCTAAAGTTCCTGATAAACTTCCTCAACCTGTTCAAAAAATCACAAAACAAGAGTCTAAAGCAGCATTTGAAAATAGTTTGATGGAAAATATTCCTCCTGTCTCAAAAGCGCTTAATTTCCCTGTAAAAGCAAATTCTATGTTAGCTGCAGAAAAACTCAGCACAAGTTTTAGTGATTTAGAAAAAAGCTTAACCGACAAAATGTCGAGAATTATTGAAGAAAAACTTGATGAAAAGCTTGATGGCATGGACGAAGTTGTTGTTGAGCTTGTAAGATGCAAAACAGAAAACGAAACTCTACGCTACAAAATGAATGAATTAAACAAAGAGTTATACAATTTAAAAAATGAACTCAGCAGATTCAAATCATTAGGTATGGGTTTTTATATAAAAAGTAACGGTGATTCTTCCGTTTTATAACTTTTAAAACAAATCTTTTATACTTACATCAAGAGCTTTAGCTAACTTATAAACTTTAGAAAGAGAAACATCTTTTTCTGCACGTTCAATCATACCGACAAACGCGCCGGATATGCCCGCGTCAAAACCCAAAGCCTCTTGAGAAAGCCCTTTTTTTAGACGCAGATTTTTTATGTTGTTTCCAAACTTTACAAAAAATCTATTCGGCATACAAACATTTTGGCTTTGATTATTTTTACTGTCCACAACTGCCAGTTGTGGTACAATATAGGAGAAGAATTCAAAAATTTTTCTTTGATTCATTTTATTAGTATAAATTTATTCAGTCTGCTTAAATGCAGACTTATTTTTTTATGTAAAAATTTTTCTTTTTAAAATTTTTGATTGTATAATAATCATCCAAGGAGAAAAAACATGACTAACAACTATGTATATGAACTTGAGGGCAAACTATATATAAACCTTACAAATTTATGCACAAACGATTGTGTATTTTGCATCCGCTCGATAAAAGACGATGTTGTAGGCGCTAATCTGTTTTTGGATAGCGAAAATTTAGATGTTGAAGAAGTGAAAAAACAACTCGACAACATAAAACCACAAAACTACAAAGAGATTGTTTTTTGCGGATATGGTGAGCCTATTTTGAAGCTTGAAGAACTCAAAGAAACTGCAAAATACATAAAAGAAAAATATCCTCATCTTAAAACAAGAATAAACACAAACGGACAAGGCAATTTGATATACAAAAGAAACATTGTTCCTGAACTTAAAGGCTTAATTGACAGTGTTTCTATAAGCTTTAACGGAGAAAACAAAAAAGTCTATGATGAATTGTCGCAACCAAAAATTGAAAATGCCTATGAAGGTATGAAAGATTTTATAAAAGAATGCGTACAAGAGGGTATTGAAACAACTGCCACAATTGTGACAGGATATAAAAACTACAAAGTAGACTTAGAAGATTGTAAAAGACAGATAGAAGCACTAGGCGCAACTTTTAGAGAAAGACCCTGGCTAGACAACGGATATTAATAATGATAGTAATTACTGATAACGATAACAAAAAGCCGAACTTTAAAGGACGAATTTTCTTAAAAACAACAAAAATGGTTCCTGAAAAAATGGAAGTTGTTAAAAGAATTTCTCACAAATTAAAAAAATATATTCATAACGAAAACTTTGACTTGCTTTTTTATTACAAACTCAAAGAGGGTTACGACGGATTGCATGTTTCCGCCCAAAAGGGTCATAAAACAAACATATTCACAAAAGGAATCGATATTTGCATGCCGGATCTTGAAAACATAACAGACGAAGATTACATAGAAATGGCAAAAGGTGCAATTCAACGATATAAAGAATTTTATCCCAAAGAGGCAAGAACACCTAACCAAAGCCTTTTTGAACAGATGAAAAGCAAAGCAAGAAAGATATTAAAAAGAGAAAAAGTCGGTTAATTAAAACCGACTTTTTTGATTCAATAATTTGAATAAATATTTTGTTCGTATGATAATTATAGAGGTGGATTATAACTAATCGTGATTTTTAAAATTTAATTGTGAAAAACACATAAAAACCAAAAGAAAGGTGAACACATGTTAAAAGAACAACTAGACAAAATCATGCGTCCAAAAGCAATAGCTGTTGTTGGCGCATCTACAAAGGACCATACTATCGGTTCTGACATCATGAAAAGATTAAAAGAATACAAATTCACAGGAAACATCTATCCTGTTAATCCTAAAGGCGGAGAAATCGAAGGATTCAAAGCTTATACAAACGTTAAAGAAATCCCTGGCGAAGTTGATTTAGCTATCATCGTTATCGCTCAAAAATTTGTATTGCAAGCAATTGACGATTGCCACGAAAAAGGCATCAAAGGTATTTGTATCATTTCTGCCGGATTCAAAGAATCAGGTGCAGAAGGTGCAGAAGCTGAAAAACAATTGGTTGCTAAATTAAAAGAATACGGTATGAGATGCGTTGGTCCAAACTGCTTGGGTGTTGTAAACACAGCTCCGGACATCAGAATGGACGGTTGCTTTGCTGAATCTCTTCCTGAAAGAGGTAACATCGGTTTCGTTTCTCAATCAGGTGCTTTAGGCGGCGGTATCTTGAACATATTGAAAGACCTTAACTTAGGTTTTGCTCAATTCATTTCAATCGGTAACCAAGCTGACGTTAACGCTGAAACAGCTATGGAATACTGGGAAAACGAAGACGATGTAAAACAAATCTTGTTATACATGGAATCTATCCAAAACCCTGCTAACTTCAGAAAATTAGCTACAAGAATCACTAAGAAAAAACCAATCCTTGCTTTAAAAGCAGGTCGTTCTGCAGCAGGTGCTTCAGCAGCATCTTCTCACACTGGTTCTTTGGCTGGTGCTGACAAAGCAGCTAACGCTTTATTAATGCAATCAGGTGTTATCAGAGAATACTCTTTGAAAAACTTGTTTGCTACAGCTAAAGTTTTTGCAACTTCTCCAATTCCAAAAGGAGACAGAGTTGCTATCATTACTAACTCAGGCGGCCCTGGTATCATGGCTACAGACGCTGTTTGCGAATACGGTATGCAAATGGCTAAACTTTCTGATGCTACAAAAGAAAAATTAAGAAGCTTCTTACCGGCAGCAGCAAGTGTTAAAAACCCTGTAGATATGATTGCTTCAGCTCCTATCGAACACTACAAACAAACACTTGAAACAGTTATTGCTGACGAAAACGTTGATATGATTGGTGTTATCTACTTGCCATTCTTAGGCTTGAAAGATATCGACGTAGCTCAAGCTTTGATGGAAATTAAAGCTAAATATCCTGAAAAACCAATCATCGGTATTTTCATGACTAAGAGTGAATTCTTCACAAAACTTTCTAACATGGATGTTAATATGCCGTTCTTTATGTATGCTGAAGAAGCTGCTGACGGATTTAACAGACTTAACCAACAAAGAAAATGGATGGAAAGACCTGAAGGCAAAATGCCTGTTTATGATGTAGATAAAGCTAAAGCTGAAAAAATCATCAAAGCAGCTGTTGCTGACGGACGTGCTCAATTAACTACATTGGAATCAATTGATGTATTGGATGCTTACGGCATCAGAGCTTGCAAATACGGTCTTGCTACTAACGAAGAAGAAGTTGTTAACTTAGGTAATTCAATCGGATACCCGGTTGTTATGAAAATGACTTCTAAAACAACTTCTCACAAAACAGATGTTGGCGGTGTAAGAGTTAACATCCAATCAGAAGAACAATTAAGAGCAGAATACAAAGACTTAATTGCAAAATTAACAGAAAAAGGACTTATCGACGGTCTTGAAGGTGTAATCATTCAAGAAATGGTTAAAGGCAACCGTGAAATGGTTTGCGGTATTGCAACAGACCCACAATACGGTCCTATGATGATGTTCGGTTTGGGCGGCGTATTCATTGAAACAATGAAAGACGTTACTTTCAGAATCGCTCCATTAACAGATGTTGACGCTGATGAAATGATTAAATCAGTTAAAGCATACGAATTGTTAAAAGGTGCTAGAGGTACTAAACCTGCTGATATGGCTCAAATCCAAGAAACTCTATTGAGATTGTCTCAAATGGTTAATGACTTCAAATTCATTGATGAATTGGATATCAACCCATTGCTTATCTCTGAAAAAACAGGTGAAGGCATTGCTGTTGACGGACGTATCAAAGTTAGAGTTGACGAAGTTAAAGAATACTTTGGCTGTGGTAGCGAATGCTGCTCTTGCTCTAAGTAAGAACAAATACAATCATTCAAAAACTTCCTCGTTTTATAAACGGGGAAGTTTTTTGTATGAAATATTTTTATAACCGAGTATTAATTAGTCTTTATCAGGGATATAAGTAAAAATGTCGTTTGGTGTGCATTCTAATGCCCAACATAGTTTGTCAAGCGTATCAAACTCTATGCCAACATTAACATCATTGTATAAATTTAAAACTGTATCATAGCTAAGCCCTGACATTCTCGCAAGCTCGGCTTTATTGATTCTTTTGCTTCCCATTATTGTTGACAAGTTGTTTTTAATCATAGGGAAATTGTAACAGTTACGAAAACATCTGTTGATAATCAGGGTACTATGCTATATTATACATAATGTAGTCGATATAATTTGAAACACAACTTAATAAAAAGAACAAAAATGTTTGATAAATCTAAAAATGCCATCACCCCATCCTATCTTACAGACAAAGAATATGAAGACATGTTCGGCGTTTTGGATGAGGTTGCTATTGATATTATCCAGCTGCAAGGTATGATTGCAATGATAAAAGTGCTTTCGCAATTTAAAGATAAAAAAGAAATGATTCCTTTTGACTATATAGAAACTTATGTTAAAAACAAAGCTTATAAAGCGAAAAAACAAAAAATAAAAGTAGATAACGTTGTTGAAAAAATTATTAAACAATACAATCTTGAAAATTGTTACTAAACCCCAAAATAGAGCAAAGCAATGTTAATATATGCAAAATAAAAAGCGGATTTTGATTTCTCAAAACCCGCTTTTTAAGCTTTATATCACTTTAGATAATTAGCAGCAACCGCAAGTTGATTTATTGCAATCTTGGCCGTTGAATGCTTTCAAGCCCATGTATTTAGCTGCTGAACCGAGTTCTTCTTCGATTCTGATCAATTGGTTGTATTTGCAGATTCTGTCTGTTCTTGAAGCAGAACCTGTTTTGATTTGACCGCAGTTAGTAGCAACAGCTAAGTCAGCGATGAATGTATCTTCAGTTTCGCCAGATCTGTGAGAAGCGATTGCTGTGTAACCTGCTTTAGCAGCTGTATTCATAGCGTCTAAAGTTTCTGTCAAAGTACCGATTTGGTTAACTTTGATAAGGATTGAGTTAGCAGTACCTGTTTCGATACCTTTTTTCAATCTCTTAGTGTTTGTAACGAACAAGTCGTCACCAACTAATTGACAGTGAGAGCCGATTTTGTCAGTAAGCATTTTCCAGCCTTCCCAATCTTCTTCAGCCATACCGTCTTCGATAGAGATGATAGGATATTTTTCAACCCAGTTAGCAAGGAAGTCAACCATTTCTTCTCTAGAAAGAACTTTGCCTTCGCCAGCAAGGTTGTATTTTCCGTCTTCATAGAATTCAGAAGAAGCAACGTCTAAGCAGATTTTAACTTGTTCAGTTGTATAGCCTGCTTTTTCGATAGCTTCGATGATAACTTTCAAAGCTTCTTCGTTAGAAGAAAGGTTAGGAGCGAAACCACCTTCGTCACCTACAGAAGTAACCATACCTTTAGCTTTAAGAACTGATTTAAGGTTGTGGAATACTTCAGCACCCATTCTGATAGCTTCAGCAAAAGAAGAAGCTCCAACAGGTGTAATCATGAATTCTTGGAAGTCAACGTTGTTATCAGCGTGAGCACCACCGTTTAATACGTTCATCATTGGAACAGGCAATGTTGTAGCGTTGATACCGCCCAAGTATCTGTATAAAGGCATTTCAAAAGCCATTGCAGATGCTTTAGCACAAGCCAAAGATACACCTAAAATAGCGTTTGCACCTAATTTTGATTTGTTTTCTGTACCGTCAAGTTCGATCATTAATTTGTCGATAGCTTGTTGGTCAGCTGCGTTTTCGCCGATAAGTTCAGGAGCGATAACGTTATTTACATTTTCTACAGCTTTAAGAACGCTTTTACCGCAGTAGATAGATTTGTCACCATCTCTCATTTCAAGAGCTTCAAAAATACCTGTTGAAGCACCTGAAGGTACAGCTGCACGTCCTACAACGCCGCATGATAATGTTACATCGACTTCTACAGTCGGGTTTCCTCTTGAGTCAAGAATTTGTCTTGCTTTTACGTCTTCGATAGTTGTTGGCATAATTTTCTCCTTTGTTTTTGCCTAAACATTTTATCCATTCTTGCCATGATTATCTTACGAAAACAAAGTTTTTACAACTTTTTTAGAGTCATTTTTTATTGTCTTAAAAATATATTCTATAAAATGTTTAATCTAGTATCGTAAACTGGCGAAAACGTTCAGTTTTCGACAGTTTACTCACCTTTTCAATGTGTCACTCACCTACACTTAACTTTGTTAAGTTTCGGAGACAGGCTCACTAGCATCGCCACAGCTCTGCTGTTCACTTTGTCAAAAAATTTGCTCATGTTCCTTATTGCAAATTTTTCTCGGACTGTTTACAAAGTGCAAAAAGTGGGTATTATTATAATGTGAGCGGCACTTTCAAAAGGCACCGTATTAGATTAAAAAAGGGCATCTTATGGAATCAAAACAAACTTCAATAATGCAAAAAGAAATTTTTGAAGAACCTGTTGTGGTTAAAAATTTGATAGAAAGACACATTACTCAAGAGGGGAAAATAGATATTGACTTACCTGAAAAAATCAGCAACATAGTTATTGTTGCGAGCGGTTCTTCTTACAACTGTGCTGCTATTGCGTGTCCTTTGATTATAGAATATGCTCAGATTCCTTGCGATTATGAGTATTCCAGCGAATTTGTTTTGCAGAAAAAACATTTTGTCACCTCTGATTCTTTATACATTTTTGTTTCTCAATCAGGAGAAACTTCTGATACCCTAAACGCTTTAAAAATGATAAAAGAAGAGGGTGTAAAAACTATGTGTATAACCAACGCAAAGAACTCTACAATGTGGAATCTTTGCGATTATAAAATACTTTCTGATGCAGGCGAAGAAAAAAGTATTGCTTCAACAAAGGCTCTTACTGCGCAGATTTTTTGTTCAATGCTTGTGTTGCTTAAGATTCTTCAAAATCAGGGCGAAGATATTTCAGGCTACATTAACACAATGCGCAGATTGCCTTCTTATCTTGAAAGAATTATTATGGGCTCTGACATTATAAAACATGCTGCACAGACTGTTTCTCAATACGAAAACATTTCTATCCTTGGGAACAAAAACTACTACCCTATTGCCAAAGAAGGCGCACTAAAGATGAAAGAAACCTGTTATCTTAACGTGATGGCGTATCCGTTTGGCGAATTTATGCATGGACATGTTGCGGTATTGAACCAAAAATCTATAGTTATAGCTATTATTGATGAAGAAAACGCAACTTTTGCTCAGCGAAATTTGGAAAAAATCAGAAAGAATTATAATCCTAAAATTATTTGCATAACATCTGTTCAAGATATAAAAGCAGGTGATGAAAATATCTTTATCAAAACAAAACGTAAGATGAAAGCTATTTTCGGAGCTCTTTTAACATTGCAACTTATAGCTTGCACTATGGCAAGTATTTTGGATAAAAACCCCGATTCTCCAAAAGGGTTAACCAAAGTAGTGAAAGATTAATTTATAAAATCATTGCAAGAACCATTAACAATATGCTGCCGATTTGAATACCGGTGTTTAATCTGCGCGCCCATTTGTTTGTATCATATTCTTGAGATGTTTTTTGTGCTGTTGTTACGGCGAGCAGTCTTTGTATGCGTGCGTCTTCTCCATCGTTAAAAGTGTGTTGAAATACTGTAGATTCTAACCTCGCAAGACGATTTGAAGGTGAGTCTTGTGCGAATCTTTTACCAAAAATTTGTTTTTCTAAAATATCTAAGTCATAGTTTTGTGCATATCCGTTTGAACCATATTCTTCATAAACAGGTGCTGCTGCGTCTGCTATATGGTTTTTAGAGTTTTCGTAACTGTAATAATTGTATTGCGAATTTGAATCATCTATGTATTTTTGACCGTCTTCAAGTATTATTTCTTCTCTTTCGGGGTCGATGTCTACAGAGGCTATTTTGTCTGAGCCTATTAATCTTTCACGCAGTGCATCAACTCTCTCATTTAAAGACAAAGAGCTTTCTTTTTTAAAGACTTGTTTTTCCAGCCTTGAGAGTCTGTTGTAGATATCATCGTTTTCGTATGATTTATTAAAAACTTTTTTCTCTAACTTATCTACGATAGGGTATTTTATACCTGCATCTGCTTTAGGGCCTATATTGTCTTGATATGTAGTATTTGGCATTGAATTTTGTGCAAGAGTTGATTCTTGCGCTGTTGGTGTGCCAAGGTTCATATCTTTATAAATTTTATCTACCCTGTTTTTTGCACTTTGAGAAGAAGTCTGACCATAAAGGTCTTGTTCTACTTTTGCCAGACGCTGAGTGTTGGTGCCTTTGTTTGTGTAGCCGTAAAAGTATTTTTCTATCTCGTTTAATTTTTCACCAACATAGTCAAGAGCAAAGACGTTTGAGCAGATTACAAACATTGTAATTATTGATAAGACACTTTTTTTAAAAAATGTTTCAAATTTCATACTAAAAACCCGTTTAATATTACCCGACTTTAAATTAAACGGGTTTTAGACACAGCTCAATTCTCCTTGTATCAAGGTTTTTAAAAAAAATATAGCCGTACGAAAAATAGTACTTTGTGACAATGAAACGTCAAAAGCTAATATCCACAACTAACAACCTGTAATAAAAAAGTATTAAAAATCAAAAAATGAGATTAAAAAAGATTACCTTTGAGTTTTAAAAGCGGGTTTTCTGCTTATTTCAGAAAAGGCTATAGCAGGTTTTGTGCATCTTTCGTCTTCTTGAACACGCTTGTAGTAGTCTTTTACAAGCACAATTTGAGTTTTGACGTTTTTAAAGCCGTTTTCTTTTAAATATTTTTCAATTTTAGTTCCGTTTGTTTGGTACTTTTTGTTTCTTACGTAAAAATTAAATTTTTTCTTACGCATAAAAATTTGGCTTAAAGAAAAATTAATTACGTCAGGCAAATACTCATCAAATGCGCTGACTAAATCAATGTTTAGTATAAAGTTTTCGTTGTCATTTGTTTGAATAGAAAAATAACCTTTTATAGAATGTTTTGAGCTGTCTTCAAGTACATATCTAAAAAACGAGGTTCGATACAAACCTGAGCATAAAACATTTTCAAATTCTGCCGGAGTTTTTGCAAGGGAGTACCTAAAATGCGGGAAGATAAGTTCATTGTATATCCCTGCAGCTGCAGAGGCGTCAGAGTTTTTAAACGGTCTAAAGAACCCTTTGTCCAAAGACGGGCCTTTTACGTTAATTTCTTCCATTTTCCAAAGTTGTTCAGAAGCGCACACCCTAAAACCGCAGCCTTTTGAAAAAAGCTCCAAAAGCTCTTCGTGGTCTTCGTCAACTTTTACCATAAAGGTATTAGCACCCATAGCACCGTATTTTGCAATAGCATAGCTCACCAGCTGTCTGCCTGTGTCGTAGCCGTTTTCGTCAAGAAAAAGTTTGCTTATTCTCCAGCTTTGCGGATTTTTTTCTTGAGGTTTTAATGTGACAAGTCCGCAGAGTTTGTTGTTGTCTATTGCAACGTAAGAGTCTGATGCAAATTTTAAACTCAATGGCAACATTCTGTTTAGCAAATTTAAAGGGAACGGAACATAAGATTTGTAACCGAAAGCAACATCTGCGCTGCTCAGGTTAGATATCATCGAAATCATCTTTTTTAGTTTAGGAATGTCCCGTAATGCTAAATTTCTAATTTTTGCCATAATTATAATATATCATTTTTTAACAAAGCTAACAACAGAACTAAGGACGATTTTAGTGAGTAAGTTGCCATAAAGACAAGTATAGAAATTGTTTATTTAAAGCGATATTATGCTACAATAATTTTTGATAATTAATAAGAGGAGTTTAAACCATGGCAGCAGAACCTAAATTGATAGCTACTATTCCAAGAAGTGCTACAGAACAACTTCAAATTTCTATTAATGAATACAAAGGCAAAAGCTATCTCGATTTGAGAATTTTTTATACTACAGATGACGGTCAAAACTGGCTCCCTACAAAAAAAGGTGTTACAGTTTCTCCGGACAATCTCGAATTGTTAAAAGATGCTGTTGAAGAAGCAATGAAAGAGTTAATGAGTCTTGAAGGTGCAGAATAACTCTGAATTAAATAAGAATATTGAAGAACAAGCGGGCATGTTGAATAAATATGCCCTTGTTCTTACTTCTATAAAAGGGATAGGCGTAAAAACTTTCAGCTACCTTATCCCTGAAGAAATGAAACCTGTGATAAAAACAGGTCAGCCCGTGCTTGTACCGTTTGGACGTATGGGGCTAATTAACGCTTTTGTTTGCGGGTTCACAAACTATTTGCCGGAAGGAATTAAAGCTAAGTCAATTTCTAAAATTTTAGACTACACTCCGATTTTTGACTTGGAATACTTAAAGTTTCTTGAATGGGTAGCAGATTATTACGCCTGCACTATCCAAAATGTTATTGAGTGCGCCGTTCCAATGAAGTTTTTAAACGGCTTACAAAAAGAACAAAATGAAAAATATATTTCTTTCAAAACCTTTGACAACGCTACAAAAAGACAATGCGAAATTTTAGAGCTGCTTAAAGAATCCGGTAAAACAAGATTAATCGACTTTGAAAAACTCGCAAAAACAACCCGAGCAACCATTAACAAACTCGAGTCTTTAGGCTGTGTTGAAATCTGTGAGGAACAGGTTTTTAGAAACCCTCTTTCAATATTTAAACAAAAAGAGCTTGAACCATTCCCCGAGTTGATGGATGAGCAGCAACAAGCTTATAATGAAATTGAAAAAAGATTGAATTCTTATTCTACAGTGCTTTTGCACGGCGTAACTTCGTCAGGTAAAACTGAGGTCTATTTTAAAGCGATAAAAAAGGTTTTGGAACAAGGTAAAAATGTTCTTTTTCTTGCTCCTGAAATTGCTCTGGCGTCAATTCTTACACAAAGACTATCAAGACGTTTTGGTATAGACAAAACCGCTATTTGGCACTCGAGTATCTCTGATGGTGAAAAATTTGACGTGTGGCAAAAGATAAAAAACAACGATATAAGAATCCTTGCAGGGGCACGGTCTGCTGTGTTTGCACCTTTAAAAAATATCGGGCTTATTATAATCGATGAGGAGCACGACAGCTCTTACAAACAAACAATGCCCGCTCCAAGATACGATGCGAAAAAAGTTGCTCAAAAACTTGCAGAGCTCAACAACTGTCCGCTTTTATTAGGCAGTGCTACGCCTGACATCAACACATATTATTACGCCAAAAACTCAGGTAATCTTTTGACTATGAAAAAACGCTACAACGATTATCCTATGGCAAAAGTGCGTGTCATTGACATGAGAGAAGAACATTTTAGAGCAAATCACGGAATATTTTCTCGAGCGTTAGTCAGTGCAATTGAGCAAAATTTGAGGGATAAAAAACAAACAATCATCCTTATGAACAGGCGCGGTTTTTCAACATATACGCAGTGTCTGGCATGCGGAGAGGTTATACAATGCCCAAAATGTGCAATTCCGCTTGTTTTTCACTCTCAAACGCAAACTCTTAAATGTCATTACTGTGAACACGAACAACCGCTTATGGAAAAATGTCCGAAATGCGGAAGTGAAGCTCTAAAAAACAGCGGCATAGGGGTTCAAAAAGTTGAGATAATAGCCAAAAAGCTGTTCCCTGATTGCAATATTGTGCGTTTAGACAGCGACGTGATGAGCAAAAAGAACCAGCATATAGAAATTCTTGAAGATTTTAGAAACGGCAAAATCGATATTTTAATCGGCACGCAAATGCTCGCCAAAGGGCTTGATAACCCTAACGTGACTTTGGTAGGTGTAATAAATGCTGACAATGGCTTTAATTTGCCTGATTTTCGTTCTTGCGAAAGAGGGTTTCAGCTTCTCACTCAGGTTGCAGGTAGAGCAGGTCGTGGCGATAACCCAGGTGAAGTCTATTTTCAAACTTACAATCCTGATTTTTACGGGCTTGAAACAGCTAAAAAACAGGATTACGAAACTTTTTATGATACAGAAATCGAAGCTCGTGAAGACTTTGATTATCCGCCATTTAGCCAGATTATACGTATAATTCTTGCTTCTAAAAACCAATTTAGGGCAGAAAGAAGCGCGCAAGAAATTGCTTTAAGGCTGAATGACATAATAGACAAACGCCAGCTGACAGAGCCTATTGCTGTTTTAGGCCCGACATCTTGCGTTATTGAAAGATTGCAAGAATATTTCAGATTTCAGATACTTATCAAAAATAAGCTCGGGGAAAAAGGTCATAGGTTTGTAATTTCTTTCTTAAATCAAATAAAGCTTCCTGATGACATAAGACTTACGGTTGATGTTGATCCTATAGATATTTTGTAAATTTCCAACTATATGAAAATTTTTTTGTTTCGTATAACATATAATTATGTTTAAAAAAATTGACAAAAGATATGTAGTTAGTGTTTTATCATTTCTTGTAAAATGGTTCTATGCATTTGAGAGCCTATTTTACAATTGTAAAAATATAAATTATCCTGAGCAAAAACCTGTTATTTTTGCTCTTTGGCACGCTCATCAATGTGCATTATATGCAAACAAAGATAGAGGAAGCCTCAATGTAATGATATCAAAATCTAACGATGGTGATATTATTGCTGCAGCTACAGAGCACATGGGTATTAAAGTTGTCAGAGGTTCTCACAAAAGATCAGGTGCGTCTGCTTCTTTGGCGTTGATTGAAAAACTTGAACAGGGTGAAAGTGCAGCTATAACAATTGATGGACCAAGAGGGCCAAAAGGTAAAGTAAAAGACGGTGCTATCAATATTGCCAAACTTACTCAAATGCCAATTATTCCTATGACTTGGTATTCACCTTCAAAATGGCTTTTAAAATTTGACACTTGGGATGAGTTTCGTTTTCCGCTGTTGGGTGTAAAAACAGTTGCTGTGTATGGTGAGCCCATTTATGTTCCGTCAGATTGTTCTAAAGAAGATATTGAAATGTATCGCCAGAAGCTTGAAACAGCATTAAATGATTTGTATAAATATGCTGAAGAAAATTTTGAAGATTTAATAAAAAATAATTAATTTTAATAGCAATTTTTTATACAATATTTCCTTTATATATACAGAGAGTATACATAATGGAGTTTGCCTAATAATGGGTGACGGTTTTAGTAAAGTTACATTACCTGATTTTAGTTATATTACACCTGCTGATGCTACTTTTGTTAAAAGAAATTTTATAAGCCCTTTTGATGCTAAAAAGCTTGAACAAGCTATGGAAAGACATTTTAAAGAGGTAAATAATTACAGAGCAGAGTTAGCAGAACAAGAAAAAAAGTATAAATCTGTAGAAGATATTATAACTAATGATGACGCTGCACCAAAAAATTTGGATAAACATAAAATGACTGAAATGATTATGGACGCGTCTACAGAAACAGGTGTTGATCCTGTTATAATTGCTTGTATTGTTAAAAGAGAATCACACTTTAACCAAAATGTTGGTGTGAAATCAGGTTCTGGTTTAATGCAAGTTACATCATTACCATTAAAAGATATGTACCAAAGACCTCAATTTTTTGATAAAAATCTTAAAAAATATGGTAGTTGGGAAAAAATTGTAGCAGCCAAGAAAAAAGACCCTTCACTAGATTTGGGTGGTTTTGGAGAAATGCTTTATAAATACGGTTCTCCTGAAAAGCTTTTAGCTGCAGCAAGAAAGGATCCACAGTTGAATTTAAAAGTTGGGTCATATCTTTTCAGAGCTTACTTAAACCATGCAGGTGGAAATCTTGAAAAGGCATTACAAAACTACAATGGCTCATCTCATAAGGTATTGTACGCAAAGGCTGTTAAAACCTATATTAATGAAGCTAACAGCAAGAAAAACACTACAGAATTTACTGCGTAATGTGAATTCTATAGTGTTCATCAATTTCTTATACTAATTTTCCTTTTTATGGCATTTTACACCACGTTTTGTTGCTTCGATTACTTCGTGGATGGTGTTGTCGAGCAATTCAAATTCTTTTTGTTTTTCTGGCGGTTGTTTTGCTCTCCATTCGTTAAGCATTTGCAAAAATTCATCTCGTTGAATAATGCACTCACCTGTGCCGACTCTTGAAGCATATTTTTTAACAAACTCTTTGTTAAAATCTTCGTAAACTTCTGTTATTGCGTCAGAAACAAGCTTAGCATTAGTAAGCATTACATCGATATCTTTGTTGAGGTTATCTTTATCTTTTTCAGAAATTACCCACATACCGTTTATTGATTTTTTACCGAAATGTTTGCCTTGTCCCATTATACCTGCTGCTCTGGAAGCTGAATATGTTGCATTTTCCATATCGCAAGTAATACCCCAGCTTCCGTCTTGACCGTAGAAGTGTTTTTCACAAGAGTGTCCGCCAAAGTCTATGACTAAATCACTGAAAGTTTTTTCAAATGACCATTCGGGGTTGGTTTCGTCACTAAAGAATACGGCTCCGCCAAACCAACCTCTCGGGTCTAGTGTAATGAAGTTTACGGTATTGCCCATGTGGTCTAAGCGGCCCTCTTTTTTAGCCAATTCTTCCATAACGATTCCGTTTGTTGCATGTCCGCACTCATGAGAAGTTACTAATTCTTTTCTGGTTATCGGATCTTGTGCACTTGAAGGACGGCCTGTTGTTAATTGCAGGTAGGCTTCTGTAAAGTCTGCTTTATCAGCTGCTTTGTGTTTTCTTTCTTTAGCTACACTTTTTGCCTTATCAAGAAGAGTTAAAATTTCTATATAAGAAGCTCTTTCACTCAACATATTGATATGGTCTTTGATTTTTTGTTGTTCTTTTTCGTCACCTGCAAGTTTTATACCTTGTTTTTTAATATAGTAGTTGATGATTTCTCCTCTTGCTTCTTGATTTCTTGCCGGAGATTCAACTGCTATTTTATCGTTAAACTTAAATGATTTTGATGTTGCATTACCTATATATTCAGGGTTGCTCATAGAACCCATTACAACAATATTCATACCTTGTTCTTGAGCTTTGTTCATTTCTCTTATGAGCTGTGACATAGCTTTTTCGTGGTATTCTGAGAGGTTTTCTCCGTAAGAGAAATATTCAAAGTTTTCGATAAATAAAATCGCTGCTTTTTTAGGGTTAGTTTCAGCTTGAGCTTTTACCATACCAAAAAGCTTTTTCATAGAAGCTTCAGGGCTTAAGTTTCCGCCGCCAAAGAGGTCAACGTCTTTTGTACCAAAATCAACAGCGTTGATTTCTATATATGGAGCTTTAACTTCGCCCGCAATTGCTTGAGCTGTATACTTTCTGCCTGCGCCTACAGAACCGTCTTGAGAATATATTACAAAACCTTTTGTTCCGATAGATTTATCTTTAATTCTGTCAACAATAGATTGAGCTTCTTTTTTTGTTGCAGGAGAACCAACCATATCTTTGAGTTTTATTCCTGTATCAAAAACTATTTTTACAGCGTTGTCGTTGTCAACAGGTTTAAAGATTTCTTTAGCTTCTTTTACGTATTCTTGAACATCAGTTAAGCTTATGTTTTGTTTGTCAACGTAGTATGAAGAAACAAGTTCCATAACCTTTTGAGCTTTTTCAGGATAATTTCCGTTGAGTTGATTTGCAACTTCAACGCATTTTTCTATTGCAGGTTTAGAGAAATTCTTTTTAATTCTTTCTGTCAATGCAGGAACCTCTTTAAACGCCTTTTTTGCTTGGTCCATGTTCATTAATGGTAAAGAAATCTCGCCAAAATCATCAAAATACCCGCCAAGATGTTCATCTGTGTTGTCTGAGTAGTATTTGTCTTTGTCTGCTACCATTACAAATTTTATGTTTTTTGGTGCGTTTGCAAAAGTCTCGATATTATATTCATCAATAGCAAGTCTGTTCAAATCAGAATCCATAATATCCATAACAATGATATAGTTATTGGCTTTATCTTTGCCGTATTCTTTTATTTTTGTTGCTGTATAGCCGTTGTCGATAAAGCCTTCGTTGTTGAGGTTTAGGATTTTTGTGTTGCTTTTATTGAGTTTTCCAAAACCGTCTTGGCTTTCATTAAATAAGTGCAAGAAACTGCTTACAAGGTGAGTTGGGTAAGAGTTTTTGTCGTGTAAGATTACCATGTTTGTACCTATGGCAAGGTTTTTCCAAATGTTTTTTGCTTTATCGTCATAGAATTTTAGGTGAGGACGTTTATTAAGCGGTCTTTTGTCGATGTATAAAGCGTCTTTCATTGTGTTTCTGAAAGGAAGAGTTATTTCTCTTTTCATAGAGTCGCTGTTTGGCATCATTGCCGCTGCAAAAAGTGTGCGGTCGTGCACGAGTCCGTCGCCTTCTGTTAAGCCGTCATCAAGATCTGTTGAATTGTCTTGTATATAGATACTGTAAACGTCGTTTAAAAATTGTCTTGAAATAGGCATTTTAGAGCCGTTTTGCTTTGTTTTTGACTTAGGCATTTCCGATAATTTTTTGTCGAGAATTTTCATTTCTTCTTTTATTATCGGTTGCAATAAATCTCTTTTTTCTTTTTTCTTAAATATGTCTTTGCCCATATCATCTTCTAAAAACATATAAGCATCATAGGCACTTTCATCAGAGTAGCTTATTTCACCTGAATTTAAGTCATTCATAAATTGATTAATTTGTTCAAGTTCTGCTCTTAAAACGTGAATTCTGTCAACTTCATTGTGACCGTATTTTTTAGCAATATTTTGAGCGTTTTCCAAAAGTTCTTGAGCAGGGTCATTGAGGTTGTTCATTATAATAGCTTCTTTATTTACCGCTGTTTTTTGTGCTGCACCAAAACTTACAAAATAACTTTGAAGTAAAGCAGAAGATGGCTTTGCCAGATCTTGCGGTTCACTAGCTTTTGGTGTTTGTTCCTCTGTATTATTATTTTTTACTGATATTCTGTTTTGTATATTTTTTATATTAAAATTAGCATTGATTTTCTCAATCATAATAACCCTCTCTGAATGTGTCGATGTAGTTGTAAAAATAACAAACAAAATTTTTTGTTATTATCGAGCCGAAATATTACAAACTTGATACATTTTAATGTATTTATTTTATAATTAAATACAAGAGGAGCAACAATTAGGGATAATTATGAAGATTTCGATTTTGGGTTCAACAGGTTCTATAGGCAGACAGGCAGTAGAAGTTATTCAAAAAATGCCTGATTATTTTGAAGTTGTTTCAATCTGCGGTGGTGACAACATTGAAGAAATTAAAAAACAAATAAAACTGCTTAACCCCAAAAATGTTTGTGTAAAATCAGAACAAAACGCTCTACTTCTTCAAAAAGAATTTCCTAAAATAAATGTATTACACGGAGAACAAGGTCTTATTGATGTTGCTTCTGATAAAACAAACGAAAGAATTTTAGTTTCGGTCTCAGGTAAAACAGGCTTAAAACCAACTCTCGCCGCTATAGAAAATAAAATAGATGTTGCACTTGCTAATAAAGAAACTCTCGTTATGGCAGGTGATATCGTTATAGCAAGAGCGAAAGAAATGGGAGTAAAAATTCTCCCGGTAGATTCTGAGCACGGAGCTATTCATCAATGTCTTTCTAACAGAGAAGAAGTAGAAAAACTTATTATTACAGCTTCGGGTGGGCCTTTTAGAAACAAAACAATTGAAGATATTAAAAACGCCACGGTTGAAGAAACTCTCCATCACCCAAGATGGAATATGGGTAAAAAAATTACAATTGATTCTGCAACTTTGATGAACAAAGGTTTGGAAGTTATCGAAGCACACCATCTGTTTAATATGCCTTATGAAAAAATTCAAGTTGTTGTGCATCCGCAAAGTATTGTGCACAGCGCTGTTGAATATGTTGATGGCAGCGTTATTGCTCAGTTAGGTTTTCCTTCTATGCATATTCCTATTCAATATACTTTGACATATCCTTATCGTCACGAAGGTATTGAGACAAGAAGTTTTGATTTTATAAAAGCAGGAAGACTGGATTTTGAAGAACCTGATTTGGAAAAATTCCCTTGCCTAAAACTTGCATTCAAAGCAGGTGCTATGGGCGGTACAATGCCTGTTGTGATGAATGCTGCCAACGAAGAAGCAGTGTTTATGTTTTTGGATGGAAGAATTTCGCTTTGGGAAATTTTTGAAATTACAAACAAAATAATGAATGAACACGAAAATATTCAAAATCCGACAATCGAACAAATTCTTGAACAGGACATTTTGACACGCGAAAAAACAAAAAATCAACTGCAAAAAAAATAAATTTACAATGTAAAAATTGCTACATATTTTGAGATTTTTATACAAATTTTATGCTAAATTATACATAACTTAAGCCCCATTGGTAAGTTGAAAGAGATAAATTTTTATTTTAAGAGAAAGCTTTTGCTTGTTCGGATGCTCATCAGGGTTAAGGAATAGTTTATATTATTTAGTCAAGGAGATTTATTAATATGCCGAATTATTTGACCAAAGAAGAAATCAAACAATGGAGAGGCTCTTTGGAAAAAATTACGTTGGAAGAATATGCTAAAAGATTAGGCAAAGTAATAAATGAGGAAAAAGAAACAAATGATATGGTGGATATGGTTTACAAACACCATTCATCAGAAGTGAGATACGTATCTAATGAAGATACAACTTCTTCTTCAAATAACTTTAAAGCAGAAAGAATCAGCTCACTTGCTCAACAATCATTTGAAAGAGAAAAAGAACTTAAACTTGAAAGAGATTTAAGAAAAGCAATAAATAAACCTAAAACAGAAACAAAAACAGAAAAACCTGCTGCTAAAGCTGCAGAAACAAAAAAAGTAGTAGCGAAAGAAACAAAATCAGCAACTGCTAAATCAACTGCAAAATCAACTAAAGCTGCTGTTAAACCTGCAGAACCTACAGCTTCTATCGTTCAACAAGAGGTTCTCGTTACTTTTAAAAAGAATCTTACTCCGCGTGAACAAGCTGTGTTTGAGCATTTCTTGAACAACAAAAATCAAATCGTTTATGCAAAAGAGCTTGCTCAAGTTTTGGATTTGCCTAGAGATTATGTGTACAAATACATCAAAAATCTCAGAGCTAAAATGAATGAAAATGCAATACAAAATGCTGACAATGGCGGATTCATTTTGAAAGTATAAACATTTAAAATATGAAAAAGACCTGCTGAACAAAAGCAGGTCTTTTTTTATTTTTCATAAGGTTTCAATATCTCGGCGAACTATGATAATTGAACAGCTAATCCATATATGACAAGTCCATTCGTGTTTTTTTATAAGGTTTCAATATCTTGGCGGACTATGATAATTAAACACCTCAATTATTAACATCAAGTCCATCTACGATTGTTTAGGGGCACAGCCCCTTCCGCTACTGAATGCTTGTATTAAAAGTATTTTTATAAGGTTTCAATATCTCGGCGAACTATGATAATTAAACACCTCAATTATTAACATCAAGTCCATCTACGATTGTTTAGGGGCACAGCCCCTTCCGCTACTGAATGCTTGTATTAAAAGTATTTTTATAAGGTTTCAATATCTTGGCGGACTATGGCAAATCCCCTTCGTCATTCTGAGGGAACGTAGTGACCGAAGAATCGCAAGGACAATTGCATTACACAAATTCGTCATTCTGAGGGAGTGCAACGACCGAAGAATCTCACAATCTTTGTCTATCACTCCAAACTTGTGAGATGTTTCGTCTTCGACTCAACATGACGAGGTCGTTATTTTACATCTCTATGCCGCAAGCTTCCTTATAAGCGTCAACATATTTTTGTGCGCTTTTGTCCCAACTGAAATCCGCATTCATTGCATTTTGAACAATTTGCGCCCAATCTTTTTTGTCTTTATAAATATCAAGAGCATATCTTATACAATCCATCATAGAATATGGACAATAATTCCAGAACTTGAATCCGTCACCATTATCCATAGGATATCCTATGATAGTATCATCCAAACCACCTGTAGCTCTAACTATAGGCGCAGTTCCATATTTTAATGCAATAAGCTGGCTCAGTCCGCAAGGTTCAAAAGCAGATGGCATCAAAAACATATCAGCTCCTGCATACATAAGGTTGCTTAACTGTGCACTAAACTCAATTTTTGCTCTTATATTAGAGCTTGTTTCACTCAAATAACGGAACATATCTTCGTAATGTTGTGCACCGGTGCCAAGGATTATAAACTGAGCATCAAGCTCTTTCATACTTTCACAAACAGGGCCGATTAATTCAAAGCCTTTTTGTTCAACAAGCCTTGAAACTATTGCAATAAGCGGTTTATCTTTTACATAAGGCAAACCAAACTGCTCTAATACAGCTTTTTTATTTTCTTCCTTGTATTCGACGTGTTTTGCATCGTAATTTTTTGCTATAAATTTATCTGTTTGAGGGTTATAAACGCTATAATCAACACCGTTTAATATGCCCAAAAGTTTGTGTGCATTTTGATTCAAAGTCCAATCAAGACCGTGACCGCCTTCAAAAGTTTTAATTTCATTTGCATAGTTTGGAGAAACTACAATTATTTTATCACTGTAATTAATGGCACCCTTCATCCAGTTGAGCATTCCAAAGTGTTCCAATCCCCAACAATTCCAAACATACTTGTGATCAAGCTGTGCAAAATAAAGTAAATCATCAAACCATTGACCTTGATATGCAATATTGTGGATGGAAAAGAAATTTTTAGTATCTTTAAAGAACGGGTCATCCTTATAATTAACTTTCATATAAACAGGAATCATCGCAGTATGCCAGTCGTTTGAATGTATAACGTCAGGTTTAAAATTCAAAAGTCTTGCATATTCTATAGATGCGTGTGAAAAAGCAATAAACCTTTCATGTTCGTATCTCGTATCTATGTTTCTTGGATAAATTTCTTGAAACGGAGCAAAATATTTGCTGTTATCCAAAAAGAAAACATTAATATTTGTATCCGGCAACTTTGTCATCTTAAGGTTGAAATAATACTGACCATAGCTGTAATCTATTGTAAGTTTAGAATTGGGAACATCTACAATATTGTATTTAGCTTGATCAATACAGCCATGCAAAGGTGTAAAGATAGCTACTTCGTGTCCCATTTTTTCCAAAACCTTAGGCAAACTGCCCACAACATCAGCAAGACCTCCCACTTTTGAAAATGGTGCAACCTCAGCTGATACAAACATTATTTTCATAACAAACCTCTACAAATCATTAATACTTTTTGCATAATAATTATAACATTGATATCACCTAAAATACAGAACTAAAGACAACAAAAAAGCTGCCTTATTTCTAAAGCAGCTTTTTTATTAGTTATAAAATAAAATTATTATTCAACAATTTTATCTACAACACCAGCACCAACTGTACGTCCGCCTTCTCTGATAGCGAATCTCATACCTTGTTCGATAGCTACAGGAGCGATCAATTCAACGTCCATAACAACGTTGTCACCAGGCATAACCATTTCGCCGTCAAATTTGATAGAACCAGTTACGTCAGTAGTTCTGATGTAGAATTGTGGTCTGTAACCAGGGAAGAATGGAGTGTGACGTCCGCCTTCTTCTTTTGTCAAAACGTAAACGTTAGCTGTGAATTTAGTGTGAGGTGTGATTGAACCAGGAGCAGCCAATACTTGACCACGTTGGATTTCAGTTTTATCAACACCACGGAGCAAAGCACCGATGTTATCACCTGCTAAACCTTCGTCTAACAATTTTCTGAACATTTCAACACCAGTAACAGTTGTTTTCTTAGTTTCGCCGAAACCAACGATTTCAACTTCTTGACCAACTTTAACTTTACCTCTTTCAACACGGCCAGTAGCAACTGTACCACGACCAGTGATAGAGAATACGTCTTCAACAGGCATCAAGAATGGTTTGTCAAGGTCACGTTCAGGAGTTGGAACATAAGAGTCAACAGCGTCCATAAGTTCCCAAATTTTGTCAACCCATTTGTCTTCGCCTCTTTTGATTGATGGGTTAGCTTGAACAGCTTCTAAAGCTTTCAAAGCAGAACCTTTGATAACAGGGATGTTGTCACCGTCGAATTCGTAAGAAGATAACAATTCTCTTGTTTCCATTTCAACGAGTTCGAGAAGTTCTTCATCATCAACCATATCGCATTTGTTCAAGAATACAACCAATCTTGGAACACCAACTTGTCTTGCTAACAAGATGTGTTCACGAGTTTGTGGCATAGGACCATCTGTAGCAGCGATAACGAGGATACCGCCGTCCATTTGAGCTGCACCAGTGATCATGTTTTTAACATAGTCAGCGTGGCCTGGGCAGTCAACGTGAGCATAGTGTCTAGCTTCTGTTTCGTATTCTACGTGAGCAGTAGAGATAGTAATACCTCTAGCTTTTTCTTCAGGAGCAGCGTCGATTTCATCGAATTTTTTAGCTTGAGCTTGACCAGCTGCTGCTAAAACTGAAGTGATTGCTGCTGTCAATGTAGTTTTACCGTGGTCAACGTGGCCTACTGTACCAATGTTAACGTGCGGTTTCGTACGTTCATACTTTTCGCGTGCCATGAGATTAATCTCCTTTTGTTTAAATGATATCTACTACGTCTATTGTATTTCAAATAGTTGGCTTGAAAGGCACTATATGCCCTTCCCATTATACAATCTTATATGCTCATTCTGATTTGTCAAGCAAAAACCATGCTTTTTAACATTCTAAAACATGCATAAATTAAGGATATCCGTGCTAATCTTGATGTATGATATAACATTGTCTGAGAAAAATTCGTGATAAGGAGCAAAGCGACGTGAACGAATTTTTGAACAAAGCGAACAGCAGAGCTGTGGCGATGCTAGTGAGCCTGTCTCCGAAACTTAACGAAGTTAAGTGTAGGTGAGTGTCACCTTGAAAAGGTGAGCAGTGGCGGCTCGAAGGTTCGAGGCGACAACTGCGACACTAGATTAAATTTGACTTAACAAAAAATATTATTAAATTTAACCTGTGAGAGTTATCTGTGAGGCAGCAAATGTTTTTTCATAAAAAAAAGGAATGTACACACTCTAAAGTTTCTCCAGAAAAGGATGCTTGTTATTGCCCTGATTGCGGAAAATACATAGAAAACAGATGGTATCTAACGCGCTGTAATTGTTGCAATGTAAAACGCAAAACCGTTATAAAGTTCGATACAATTATGCCCGAAACAAAATATTGCCCAAACTGCGGTTCTGAGCATTATCATGTTGAAGAAGTGCCTTCTATTAATTTTATAGACATAAACTTTGCGGTGCTCGTAAAACAAGTTAACGAAGAACGTTCAATCAACAGAACACAAACTTGGCTTGAACGAGAAAACACAGAGCCGATTAAGTTGTTGGGATTTAATTTGAATTTTAATTAAAACTTTCTTGATAAAGCTCCTTGTTTTGTTTACTATTCAAGTGTGAATTAGTACAAAATAAGGAGACTTTATTATGTCAAGAAGACCCGTTATTGCAGGTAACTGGAAAATGCACAAATTACAAGCCGAATCAGTAGAATTAATCAACGGCTTGATGGCAGAATTAAAAGATATGGACAAAGCAACAATGCCTGAAGTTGTTGTTGCGCCTGTATTTACATCATTGTATGCAGTAAACAAAGCTATGACAGATTGCGGATGCGGCAGAGTAAGACTTGCTTGCCAAAACTGCTACTTTGAAACTCAAGGTGCTTTCACTGGCGAAGTTTCTGTAGAAATGGCTAAAGACGCAGGTTGTGAATACATCATCATCGGTCACTCTGAAAGAAGACAATACTTTGGTGAAACTGATGAAATGGTTAACAAAAAAGCTAAGAAAATCTTGGCAGAAGGTCTTGTACCTATCATTTGCTGCGGCGAATCTTTAGAACAAAGAGAAGCCGGCGTTACTGATTCACACATCGCTTCTCAAATCAAAGCTGCTTTAGAAGGTATGACTTCAGAAGAAGTTGCTAAATCAATCATTGCTTACGAACCAATCTGGGCTATCGGAACAGGCAAAACTTGCGATTCTGCAGAAGCTAACAGAGTAATCGCTATGATTAGAAACGTTGTTAAAGAAATCGCAGGTGCTCAAGCTGCTGATGCTATCAGAATTCTTTACGGCGGTAGCGTAAAACCTGAAACAATTGAAGAACAAATGGCTCAATCAGACATCGATGGTGCTTTGGTTGGCGGTGCAAGCTTGAAAGCTGACAGCTTTGCTAAAATTGTTAAAGGCGCTTTAAAATAAGTTTTATTTTAAAAACTTAAAAGAATACAAACAAAGACCTCTCTATTTTTAGAGAGGTCTTTTGTTATTTTTTATTTTTTCAATAAATAACAAAAAGATGTTTATTCTTTGTTCATTTCTTTCTCTTTTTTGCGAACAAAAGAGAAAGAAACAGAATGTTCGAGAAAAATTTGCGATAAGGAACGTGAGCAAATTTTTTGAGTGACACATTGAAAAGGTGAGTCTTTGAGCTTCGAAGGCTCGAAGCGAAAAAGACGACACTAGATTAGGACCAAAGAAAGAGAAAAAACGCTGTATCAAAAAACATTGTAGGATTTTAGAGCAAATTTTGCATCCACTTCACTATGTTACGGCCTGTCAAAATTTACTCTAAAATCTGACATTGTTTAAACAAAGTCACAACAGCATAGCTGTCTTGCACTTCGTGCGCAACTTCGTTGCAAGTGTTTTTTAGTCAGTCGGTCTAATTTACTAATTCCATCAAAATTTACACTGCATTAGCAGTATTATGGCTTTGCCATTGTAGTTTGTTCGAGAAAAATTTGCGATAAGGAACGTGAGCAAATTTTTTGACAAAGTGAACAGCAGAGCTGTGGCGATGCTAGTGAGCCTGTCTCCGAAACTTAACAAAGTTAAGTGTAGGTGAGTGACACATTGTTCACTATACGTGAAGACATTTTGCACGAAATCAAAGATTTCGGCAAAAGAAGTCAAAGGTGAGTCTTTGAGCTTCGAAGGCTCGAAGCGAAAAAGACGACACTAGATTAGGACTGATTACAGACTCTTTGTATTTACGTACAAAATTTTCGTTAAGCGTAGCGGTTAGAAAATTTTGAAGATAAATACTATAGAGTCTGTTTTGATATAGCGTGTTTTTCTTTTTTGGTTCATTTTTTCTTTTTGCGTCGCAACAAAAAGAAAAAATGAACATATAAAAAATCAGTTAGTACAAATTAGTGTTCTTTGTCACAAAGTCAACAACATCCATATCCTTGGCTTTGTCACCAAGCATTTTAACCACATCAGGCAATACTTCGATATTTTCTTTTACCTTTTCCATTGGTGCTGTAGAATTTACAAACTTGTCCATATAAATATTAAACTCAGGCTCTAATTTTTCTGTTGCAGGGGCTAAGTCTGTAAACAATGCTTTAATTTTGTCAGGTTTGGCATTTGGGTTTACAAATGTTTTTATCATATCCATAAAGTTTTCTTGTTTGGAATAATCCATCATATAACCACCGTTAAGAGTTTCTTTTGCAATATTTGGGACTACTTGTGCTGTTGCCTGCATTTGTTTTGCGAGTTCTGTATTCTTTAAAACTCCGCCTGACATCATACCAAGAGCATATTTTGATGTAGTTGAATCAGTGTTGTTAATTATTGCATCTACAAGTTCCATTGCTTCAGGGTTTGTTTTTGAGGCTTCAATCATATCTTTAACAACTGCTTTTCTGTAAGTTACGCCGTTTGCAGCTTTAGCACCAAGATTAATAGCTGTAGGTAGCATTTCCTGATGGGTAGAAAGTTCCAACGTATCAGCGATAGTACCCATGTGTTTTGGGTTTAGGGTTTTAATTTCTTTTGCAAATTCCTGCATTTCCGGAATTCTTTGAGTGTAATAGTCGATTGTTTGTACAAGTTCGTCTTTTGTTCTTGTATCAGGCTTTCTTGATATAGCCCCCATTGCTTCAAAACCACCTGTAAAAAGACGATTAACAGGTCTTTGTACCACTTGTTTAAAAACTTTATCTGCACCAAATAATCCCATTTTTTTAATCCTTTCTTATACTTTTTTGTTGAATCTATAAAACTTCTCAAGACTTTTTGTTGCTTAATTTCAAAAAATCAGACCTGTAATGTAAAGTTTTCTTTACGACAATGCGCAAAATTTTTTATTTTTCAGTTTTAAAACTCGTATGAAAATGGTTTCTTTTTCCTCCTCACAAACAAATCCAAAAGTTTATCATTCTTTGCAAGAGATTGACGGGCTTTCTTGCGCAAGATGCGGACGCAAGACTATCACACACAAAAAAATCCAAGAAGAACGCCACAAAATTGAACTTGATGCAAAACAAGCTATAGATAAACTTTCACAAAAAGAAAATACCGATTCTGTTGCGTTCCACTTGCTAAAAAAATTGTCTGAAGATTCACCTCAAAAAACAGTGAGAGAAATTGTTGCTCAAGAAAACGCTCAAGCAGCCTTATCTCAACTGTGCGAAGAAGACAAAAAAGAGTTTAGGCATCTTGTAAAAAACGCAACCAAAATGGCTCTGCCTGCTCATTTGGCATTGAAAAAAATTGAAGAATATAAAACTCTTATCAACCCTAACAAACAAATTGTTTTTGAAGAGCTTGAAGTTCTTGCGCAAAAAAACAAAGACAAAACTCTTTCAGAAATTTTAAAAATGCCTGAAGTTCAAGAAGAATACAAAGCAAAAGCCAAACACTGCATTACAACAAACAACCTAAGCCCAAGATGCAGAAGAAACAACCCATTTAGGTTTTTTGCTCAAAACAAAAATGAAGATGACAAAACTATTGCAGAAAAACTTATTTCAGGACTTGAAAACACATTTGAACACGTAAAACGTAACAGCAACAACGGGCAAAGAATACAAAGTAACGGAATTACTTTGTGCTTTGATTGCAATAACTACATTAGAGAACGGAAATATCCTGATGTGATTGAAGAGTATCCTCAAATGGTTGAAAATGTCCAAAAACAACTTGATGAAGTAATTGAATACATAAATGATGGTGAATTAATAAACCACGAAAACTATCCCGCAGAGATAAAACAAAGATTGTATGATGAATCCGAACATATTCTAAATATAGATATATCTAAACTTAAAAAATAATCTGTTTTTCTGATAAAATTTAGTAGTACTAAATAAATAAAGGGATAGAGTTTTATGTTGGATATGATTTTGGGGCATTTGATAAGCTTTATTGAGGGAATAATAACAGCAACAGGTGCTTGGGGTATTATGCTTCTTATGGCAATAGAGTCTTGTAACATACCTTTGCCGAGCGAAGCTATTTTGCCTTTTGCAGGCTATATGGTAACAAAAGGAGTATTTAGTATCCACGTTGCTGCTTTTGCAGGGGCATTCGGTTGTGTGTTAGGTTCAATACCTTCGTATTATCTGGGTTACTTTGGCGGCAGACCGTTTGTTGAAAAATATGGCAAATGGCTTTTGGTAAGCAAAAAAGACCTCGAAGATGCAGACAAGTGGGTAGAAAAATACGGAGACTGGGCATTTTTTATTTGCAGAATGCTGCCTGTTGTAAGGACTTTTATTTCTTTCCCTGCAGGGATTTTAAGAGCTAAAAAAAGAGTTTTCTTTACATTAACATTTTTAGGTTCTCTTGTGTGGAGCTATTTTCTCGTATTTGTTGGAATAAAAATGGGGCAAAATATGGAAGCTTTTAAACATATTTGGCACAAGTTTGATATTGCAATAGTTTCTGTATGTTTTGTACTTGGCGTTGCTTATCTTTACAAACACTTTAAACATTTGAACGATTAATTCATAATATTGTATAATCGGCTTTATAAGGAGTTATATATATGACAGTGAGTAACATTTACGCAGTAATTTTGGCAGGCGGTTCAGGCAGCAGACTTTGGCCGTTGAGTAGAGAAATTCATCCAAAACAATTGATGAAAATCGATTATAATTACACTTTGTTTCAATCTGCTTTTATGCGTTTGATAAACTGCGTGGATGACAAAAATATCTTAAGTGTGACTAACGTTAAACTCGAAAGCCAAGTTAGAACACAGCTTAAAGAAATGCAAGAAAAATTCTGCAGAAAATCAAGCTACAGAGTAATCACTGAACCCGAAGGCAAAAATACAGCTCCTGCTATTGCTTTGGCTGTAAAATATGTTGAAAAACTCCAAAAAGACCGCAATTCTAAAGAAGATCCGATTATTGTAGTTGTTCCGTCAGACAATTTAATTTTAAACAACGATACCTATTGCGAAACAATTACAGAAGGTATAAAACTTGCTCAAGAAAACTATATAGTTACTTTTGGTGTTAAACCGGAAAAAGCCGACGTTGGTCTGGGCTACATAAAAGCAAAAAACAACAGAAAAATCAGAGCTGTCGCTCCAAACGGAATGAAGGTAGAAGAGTTTGTTGAAAAACCTGATTTAGAAACTGCTACAGAGTTTGTTGATTCTGACAGATATTACTATAACAGCGGTATGTTTGTGTTTAAAGCGTCAGTTATGATGTCAGAACTTAAAAAATATCAATCTGATATTTACAACATCATCAAACACGCAAAAATTTCATCTCAAACACCTACGGTTGCTTACCAAGATTTTAAAGAAATGCCTGATATTTCGATAGATTACGCTGTTATGGAAAATAGTAAAAAACTTGCTATGATTCCACTAAAAACAGACTGGAAAGATGTCGGCTCTTGGGAAGCTGTCTATGATATTTCAGAAAAAGATGACGACGGCAATTACCTGATGGGTAATGTGCTTGATTTAGACAGCAAAGACTCTCTTGTTTATTCAACATCAAAACTGATTACAACAATAGGGCTCAAAAATACTGTTGTAGTTGAAACAGAAGACGCAGTGCTTGTATGCGACAGAGACAGAGTAAATGATGTTAAAAAAATTGTAAGTCATTTAAAAGAAATCGACGACGAGACACAATACTCTCACAAAACAGTTTACAGACCTTGGGGTTATTATCAGGTGTTGAATACCGGTAACGGATTTTTGACAAAATGCATTTATGTTAACCCCGGAGCAAAACTCAGCTTGCAGCTTCACCATCACAGAAGCGAACACTGGGTTGTATTGGAAGGTAAAGCCTACGTTGTAAAAGGCGAAGAAGAATTTGAATTAGCCAAAGGCGAAAGTATCGATATCGAAGTTGAAGAAAAACATTCACTTCAAAACCCTTATGAAGAACCTTTGAAAATTATGGAAATTCAACAAGGTGATATCTTAGACGAAAACGACATTGAACGTTTTGAAGATATGTACGGACGTGTATAGATAAGAATTTTTACAAATTTTCATTTGGGCTTAATCACTGTTTGTACTTGATTATGTTGGCAATATCCTTTAATGATGTATGCTGTTGCGGTTTATATCGTATGGAAAATTTTGCCGTTGTGTTATAATCATAAAACATTGTTAGTTAATAAGAGGGAATGTGAATTATGTTGGATATGAGATATTGTGAACTCAGCAAAGACGGTTTTGGTTGCTGCATGACAGTTAAAGAAACTTTGTTTAGCGGACAATCAGAATTTCAAAAAGTAGATATTTTTGATACTGAATCTATGGGTAGAGTTCTTACTCTTGATGGTTTGATGATGACAACTGAAAGAGATGAATTTTATTATCACGAAATGATTTCTCATATTCCTATGATGAACCACAAAAATCCTGAATCAGTTCTTGTAATAGGTGGTGGTGACGGCGGTACAATAAGAGAAGTATTGAAACACGATACTGTTAAAAAGGTTGTACTTTGCGAAATTGACGGAATGGTTGTAGAAGCTTGTAAAAAATACCTTCCTACTATCGGTTGCGAGTTGGAAAACCCAAAAGTAGAAGTCAAAGTAGAAGATGCTATTGAGTTTATTAAAGATAAAAAAGCACAATATGATGTAATTTTAATTGATTCTACAGATCCTATGGGCCCAGGTGAAGGCTTGTTTACAAAAGAATTCTACACAAACGTTAAGGAAGCTCTTAAAGAAGGCGGTATTATGGCAGCTCAGTCAGAATCACCATTTATCAACCAAGCGGAAATGAAAAAAATGTATCCGTTATTAAGAAAAGTATTCCCTATCGTTGATACATTTACAGGCCCTATACCTTCATACCCAGGCGGATATTGGAGCTGGTGCTTCTGTTCCGAAACTGTTAAACCTCTTAGCTACATCGATGAAGCAAGAGCAGAAAAAATTGCAAAACAATGTAAAATTTACAACAAAGAATATCACATGGCTCGTTTTGCATTACCTAACTTTGTTAAAGAACTTGTTAAATAATAAGGATTAAGCAATGAAAAAAACTTTATGTTGTTTTATTTCAGCACTTTTTCTGTTAGGAAATTTGTCTGTATTTGCAGCTGATACAATTGTGAAAGATGCTGTTAAAAATGAAGTTGAGCCTCCGATTTGGAGTGATTATGTCCCTAAAAAATATGAAAATCCTCGTAATTTTACAAGAGGAAAATCAATAGCCGAATTATCTGTAGGGATATTATTGACTGATTTATTATTAACAGCACCAATTGGTATTCCAATGATTGTTCATTCTACTACCAAGTTAAAAAATAAAGGCTATTATGATAAAAAAATAAAGTTTGAAGAAGGTTTGGCAGAAGCGGAAAAAATTACAGATCCCGTCGAAAAACAAAAATATTATGAAAAGCTCATAAAAGATTGCAAACTGGATACAAATAGAAAATATAAAAAAGATAAAAAAGCTGCTAAAAAAGCGGAAAAATTAGCAGAAAAAGCAAAAAAAGAGGAAGAAAAGGCTCAAAAAACTTCAGATAAAATTGAAGAAGATAATGTTGATAAGGCTCTTCCTCAAGAAACTGTTTCTAAATAGTTTTAAATATACAATACAAAAAAGCTCCGAAATTACTTCGGAGCTTTTTCCAATCCTTTTTAACCTAGTAGGTTCCAAACATTGTTGCAAGGCCTTTACGACAGATAAAGGCACACATTTTTACTATCTCTTTAATTTTTGAAAGTATGGATTCCATACTTTAATAATGCCCATTTTTAGATTTTTTAAACATTTACTTGAGCATTTGTTAAAAAAACTTTACGAGCTTCTTCTCTGTCATCAAAGTGTATTGTTTTGTCTTTTAAAATCTGATAGTCTTCGTGTCCTTTACCGGCAAGAACAACAACATCATTTTCTTTAGCAATATCTTTTAGCATAGAGATCGCTGTTCTTCTGTCAGGTTCTACAAAAACTTTTTGTGTATTAACAGTTTTTATACCTGCAAGAATATCAGAAATAATCAATTGCGGGTCCTCGCTTCTCGGGTTGTCAGAAGTAACAACAACTATGTCTGCGGCTTCATCAGCAATTTTGCCCATTTTAGGTCTTTTTGTTGCGTCTCTGTCACCGCCACAGCCAAACATACAGATGAGATTGCTGTCTTTAGGTGTCAGTTCTCTTGCTGCTTTTAAAACGTTTTCTAATCCGTCAGGAGTGTGAGCGTAATCCACTATAACAAGAGGTTTTTTGCTGACTATTTCAAATCTGCCGTCAACGCTTTTTGTTTCTTCTAAAGCTTTGATACAAATATCTGCGTCAAAGCCTGCCGCAATACCTGCAGCCAAAGCTGCCAATGCGTTATAAACACTGAACATTCCGTTCATTTGAAGGTTCACTTTTTTAGATAAACCGTTTATTGAACAATCGAATTTTGCTCCATGTATTGAAAAATCTATATTAGAAGCAGTGATATCAGCATCGTTTTTAATGCCGTATGTATAAACAGTAACACCGTTTGGTACAACGCTTTTGAAACGTTGTGCGTATTCATCATCGTTGTTAATAACAGCAAAACCGCCTGCTTTTAAACCTTTGAACAACAATGCTTTTGCTTCAAAATAGTTGTTCATTGTTATGTGATAATCTAAGTGATCTTGAGTAAGGTTTGTAAATACTGCACCGTTAAAATCACAACCACCCACACGATTTTGTTCAAGTGCGTGTGAGCTTACTTCCATTGCTACATAATCAATGTTGTTTTCACAAATTAATTCAAGTGTTTTTTGCAATTCAGGTGCTTGAGGTGTTGTATGTTTTGCATCGTGGTATGTGTCTTTACTTGATGTTTTGTATCCCAAAGTTCCTATAAGAGCACATTTATGATTTGCATCTTCAACAATTCTTTGTATAAGGTGGGTAACTGTAGTTTTACCGTTTGTACCTGTCACACCGATAAGATTAACTTTTTTAGACGGGTAGTTATAAAAAGCAGCTGCAAGATCAGCTATTTGATGTCTTGTTGATTCTACGATGACTTGAGGCAAGTTTATATCGAGTTCTTTCTCACAAAAAAGTGCGCTTGCGCCTTTTTCAAAAGCCATTTTTGCATAATCGTGTCCGTCAGAATTTTCACCTTTAAGACAAACAAAAATATCACCTTTTTGAGTTGTTTTGGAATTATATGAAATTCCTGTAATTTCTGTTTCGTTATTATTAACAATATCTTTTATTTTTATATCTTTAATAAGTTCACTTAATTTCATGATTTACTCCTTCTTATTTTTTTGAGGTGTAGTTTTATCAGGTGCAATATTTAAAATACGAGCTGTTTGCAAAGCAACTTCTCTAAATACCGGAGCGGCTACAGTGCTGCCCCACAAAGCACCTTTTGACGGAGAGTCAATTACAACATATATTTCTACTTGCGGATTGCTTGCTGGGAAGTAACCGATAATTGATGTAACCAGTTTGTTTGTATAACCCTTAGCACCAGAAATAGATTTTCTTGCAGTACCTGTTTTTGCTGCTACGTGGTAATCCTCTAAGTTAACCGGAGATTTTGAACGTCCGATACTGCCTGCCAGCAATCTTGTTACAGCTTGGGCGGTTTCGGGTTTTATGGTTTGTATATGTTTTACTTTTTCAATTTCTTCTTCAGGTGTGTATTTTATCACGTGAGGTGTCACTCTCACGCCGTTATTTGCTAGTGCAGATATCGCAGAAACCATTTGTATAGCTGTTACAGAAATACTGTAGCCGTAACCTATTGATGCGTGAGTTGATTTTTGCCAATCAGACGGATTCGGAATAAGTCCTCTTGATTCACCTGGTAAATCTATACCTGTTTTTTCTCCTATACCAAACTTTTTCAAGACATTGTAGTGTTCGTTTCTTGTCATCATCAAAGCGGCTTTTGCACTACCAACGTTGCTTGAGTGTTCAAACAGGTAATATAAATCTATGTTACCAGGGTAAGGACGTGTTTCGTAGTCATAGTTTTTGATTACCCATTTGTCAATTTCGATTTTACCTGTATCAAGGATTTTTGAATTTTCAAACAGTCTTCCGTTTTCTATTGCAGAAGCAATAGTAAGAGTTTTAAATGTTGACCCGGGTTCAAAAACGTCACTTAATGTCCAGTTTGTTAATTGGGTTAAAGTAGCTTTTTTGTAGTTGTTAGGGTTATAGCTTGGATAAACAGCATAGCCTAATATTTCCCCGTTTTTAGGGTTCATAACTATAACCGTACCTCTTAGTGCGCCTTTGTCTTTTATTATTCTGTTCAATTCAACTTCACAAACGTGTTGGATTGCAGAATCCAAAGTCAATGTGATAGATTTACCTTTTAACGGTGAAGTTGTTGCTGCAGGATCAGTGTCAACCTCGTAGATAATATCTCCGTCAGGTGTTTTTTCAAAATTTACGTTTTGTTCTACTTCTTCAAGTTTTTCTTTTGCAGTTAATTCAACACCGGCAGCCACGTCAGCATCAGGGTTATAGTAGCCCAAAATATGTGCAGCCATTGTGCCTTGAGGGTAAACTCTTTCGTTCTTTTTACCCAAACTTATTTCTCTTAGTCCCAATTTTCTTATAGCTTGAGCTGTTGTTCTTGATATATCTTTTTTAAGAACAATAACCTTTTCATCCTGAGCAAGCTTTTTAGCAAGTTGGTTTTTGTTTAGGTTTAACACCGGAGCAAGTATTGCTGCAAGCTCATTTGGCGTATGGTCATAATACTCTTGGTGAGCGTACACATCAAAAGATGTTTTGTCGGATGCCAATTTAATCCCGTTTCTGTCAAGGATTGCGCCTCTCATTACAAAGTTTTTGGCCGTTCTTTGGCGTTTTGCTTGAGCTCGATAGTTCTTTACATCAACTACCATTATCAAAAACAGGTAAATCACGATAACAAAACATATAAAAATGCACAAAATCTGCCATAATATAAGTTTTTTATCAAACTCTTTAAACTTCTCTTTATCGCTTTTATAATTCCGTCCCATACAAATAATTATACTATATACAAGAGTTTTGAGCGCGTTAATTTATGTAAAAAAGGCTCGATAATTTTATCGAGCCTTTTTGTAAAATGGTTTTAATGATTTACTACAGCAGATTAACCTCTGATACCTAAAGTTTTGATTAAATCTCTGTATTTTTGTAAATCTTGTTTTTTAACATAAGCTAAAAGTCTTTTTCTTTGACCTACCATCATCAAAAGACCACGTCTGCCTTGGAAATCTTTTTTGTTAGATTTCAAGTGTTCTGTTAATTCAGTAATTTTTTGAGTTAAAAGAGCGATTTGTACTTCGGCTGAACCTGAATCTTTTGCGTCTTTACCGAATTTTTTGATGATTTCTGCTTTTTCTTCTTTTGCTAAATTTATTGCCATTTTTTGTTCCTTTATCTATTTTAGTCAGTTTAAGTTGGTGGCGTAAACTAAATAAAATATATTATTTGTTCCTAAATAATAACATTTCAAACACTTGCGTCAAGCATGATTTGATATATTTTAAGATTTACTAAATATTTTCTTTTTAATAAGTTTTAATTCTTTTGTTATTGTTCCTTTTTCTCGTTCCTTCATTGCCAATAATTCTTGCATACACTTATTATTAAAATTATTATTCCCTTTATTAGGTTTTTGTAAAAAAGGCAGTTCAATAGCTTTTTGAATAAAATCTGACGGTAAGGATGTTATTTTTTTATTGTTTTCAGCAAATTCAATTAATCCGTTTACACATTGTGCACCATCAAAAATTTTGCCAAACGATGTACCGGCATCAACAACTTTTTTATCGTTGACAAAAACATCATACGTTGCGGCTTTGCTTTTAGACATTTTACTGTTTGGTGTTTTATCTATTTTTATAATGTCATTTAATCCATCATTTAAAATTGATTTTATTGCTTTTAAAAAATGTCTTCCTTCAAAACCTTGTGATATGGCTTCTTCAAAGCCTTGTTCAAGATATCTTGTTGGTACAAGTTTTGATTTAAAACTAACAGAGTTTTTATTTTTTTCAAAATTTAAAGAATAATTTTGATTATTAATAGACAACATAATTTTATTTTCCTTTTGGTTTCTTTATGCTAGAAAAAGCAAAAAAATTTTTTTTGCTAAAATTTTTTACACGTTTTTACAAAAGTTTTTGCAGATGATATCATTATAAAAAATACTTAAGTAGGGGAAGATTATGGAAAACAACAAACCGGTAGTTAAGCTTATATCTAAACCGGAGAATATGCTAAAAACAATTTATACTGCGTGCAGAACTTGCTACAGTGCGGATTCGCCCGTGAATATTTATGATAATGCGGTTGATGAAGAAAAAATGTTGAAACTTATTGAAAGAGTTATTTCATCAGGGCATTATTCTACAATAGAACATATTCAAGTGAGCTTTGCTATCTCTAATGTTTCAAGAGCTTGCACTCACCAGTTTGTAAGACACAGACACGTTTCTTTTTCTCAAAAATCTCAGCGTTATGTTAAAGAAAAAGGGCAGTTTGACTACATAACACCGCCTACAATAGAAAAAAATCCTGAGCTTTTGAAAAAATATGAAGACTTTATGTCAAAAGTAGCAGATTTTTATACAGAAATGACAGAAGCAGGAATTCCTGCAGAAGATGCAAGATTTGTTTTGCCTAATGCGGCATCAAGCTCAATAGTTGCTTCTTTAAACCTCAGAGAGCTTATCCATATTGCAAATATAAGACTTTGCACCCGTGCTCAATATGAAATCAGAGTTATGGTTAAAATGATGTGTGATGAGCTTTTGAAAGAAGAACCTTGGCTTTCTCCATATCTTGTGCCTAAGTGCGAAAGACTCGGGTACTGTGACGAAGACAAATGTTGCGGAAGAAAAATCAAAAAAGAAGAGTTTTTGGCAAAAATATAATCATTTGCCAATTAAAAATCTGAGTTTATTTGATTTTTAGTTCCAATATCTCCAACCCTGCAAGTAGTAGTCTAATATTGCAGGCTTGTCGAGTGTTGAGTATTTGATGTTTTCTCTAATAATATCTTTTTCAATGACAAAGGCTTTTTTAAATGTTTCTTTATCAAGATATTTTGTTTCAACATTAAGGTTGAATTTGTCTAAGTCATATTTGATATTTGAAGCCATAACAAAGCCCCAATCACCAAAAGACGGTACATAAACGTGATAAGGATATGTGTATTTAAACCCTGCTGCTTTTAAAGATTCATTAACGCACCAGTAAGCTTCTGGTGAAAAATACGGGCTTGTTGATTGAGAAACTAAAAGACCTTCCCTTGCCAGTTTTTTTCTTACTACCTTGTAGAATTCTCTGCTGTACAATCTTGCTAAAGAAGAGTTGTTAGGGTCAGGCAAATCGATTATTATCACATCAAAAAATTCGTTAGAATTTTCAACATACTTAAACGCATCAGAGTTGACGATTTTTACTTTAGGATCAAAAAAGCTTCCCTGATTGAGCTCTTTTACAATTCTGTTGTTTTTTGCAAGGTCTGTCATATCCTTGTCTAAGTCAACAACAGTAATATTTTTTACGTCTTTGTATTTTAAAAGTTCTCTCGCAGCAAGCCCGTCACCACCGCCAAGTACAAGGATATTTTCCTTATGTTTTGCCAGTGACATAGGCACGTGTATGAGTAACTCATGGTATCTGTGTTCATCTATTGAAGAAAACTGAACATTTCCGTCGATGAAAAGTCTGATATCCTCTTTGTTTTGTGTCATAACAAGTTTTTGGTATTTTGTTTGTTTTGAAAAAATTACTCTGTCATCAAAAATATTGTTTTCCCAATATTTCATAAGACTTTTTGAACAAATAAAAAATCCTATTAACAAAAGCAAAATTAATATAGCAGAAGCTTTGAGCTTTGCTCTTCTTTTGAGAGTTATTTTGTCTTTAAACCAATAAAAGTTTATTATGCCGACGATAAGATTTAAAAGTCCCGCAAAAATTGAGCTTTCAAAAATTCCCATCAATGGTAATAGCAAAAAAGGAAAAGCCAACGTTGCGATAAATGCACCGAGATAATCTAAAGATAATACGTTTGAGATATTGTTTCTCAAATCATAATATTGCTCCATAATCCTTGTTAACAAAGGAATCTCTAGCCCGATTAATGTTCCGATTGCCATAATCAAAATAAACATTACGGGATAATATATAGGTTCACACATGTAAGAAAAATACAAAATAGGAACACATAACCCGCCGACTATACCAAGGATAATTTCTATTAATATAAACCAATATATTAAATTGCTTTTAACAAGTCTTGAAACAAGAGTTCCAAGCCCCATCGCCGTCATTGTGAGCCCGATTACAAGTGAGAATTGCTTTATGCTGTCACCCAAAAAATAAGAAGACACGCTCCCTATTAACAGTTCATAAATAATCGTGCAAAAACCTACGACAAAAACAGACAACAAAAGAATAACAGACTCTTTTGTTGTTAAAACTTGTTTTTTATTTTCCACCGCTCAAACCTCTCTGTGAAAATCTGTTGCCGTTTACGCTGTTTTCTCTGTTAGACGGATAATAACTTTCATCATAGTTTCTCATATAAAACCAAGAACTATAATGGTGGTGATGATGGTAGCCTCTATAACCGGGGTAACCATAACCTTTTTGAGAAACGTTAAAACAAGCAAAATATATTGTAGCCAAGATTACAATAACACATATATATACTATTAGTTCAAAATTTTTACCGTTATTAGTCATCGCTCATCTCTTCCAATTTTTCATTTATAATCACACATTTCTCTTGTAACCAACGTTGGTTCAAAAGACAAAATGCGATTGCAGCAATAAGCAAAAATAAAAATCCGACCTGCAAATGAGGGACATAACTGCCATTAACAGGTTTAAATGTTATTGAAATATCTCTCATATTTTTTTCATCGGTATTAAATTGAATATAATATGTACCTTTTTCACTAAAAGTTAAATAAGTTACCATATTTCTTTCTGATTCTGACCAATATCCTTCAGAATCATAGCCTGATTCATGCCATAAATCTTTGCTGAATTCGTATAAGGTATCTTTATCTTTGTCTAAAACTTCTCCTGAAATATATGTAGAAGAATTATTTCCTCTAAAATTAGCTGTTACTTTATAAATCTTAGGCTTGTTTGTAACTTTTATGGGACCAAACATTTGGCCCTCTCTAACATTATTTACAACCTGTTTTTTTACTCCTTCATTTTGCAGCATTATAGAGGTTATAAAACAAGTTATGCAAAATACTATAACTATAAAAATAATGTTGTTATAAAAAAGTTTGTCTCTTAATTTTTGTTGAGGTCTGATTAACATAAATCTTTCCTTAAATTGCTACAGTAAAGTCAACCATAAAGAATACCAATAGTGCAAAACAAGTTATGCAAGTGAACTCAATCAAACCTGCAGCAACATTGTTTTTCTTGATTTCTTTGTTTATGTTGATAGCTTTTACAATAAAATTGCCTAATATATATCTTACAGCAGGCAGCATTAAAAATATTGCTGACAAATCAACGAAATAAGTAATCAAACTGCTTTTCCATCCAGCAACATCACCTAATGTCGCTTTCATAAGAATCAAACCTATCGCAATTATGTTACCTGCCAAAGCAATACCTACAGCATAGTTGTCGTTTTCCAATTCATCATGCACAGAATACGGAGTTAAAAAGTCGTAAACTCTTAAGAATAAAAACATAAAGCATACGCTTAAAACATAATAGAATACGGATGAGATTAATCCGCCAACTTCACCGTTTACACAAGCGGCAATAATCAAACCATGGGCAATGTAAAAGCCAAAATACACTGCAGCAGTACCGATGTTTTTGTCTTGCAAAAGTTCTTTAGCGTTGTCAAAACGGTTAAGCATAATTTTTCTTGTAACAAAACCGGATGTTGTCATCAAAAACATACCTACAAGCGCGTAAGCAATATACATTGCTAAATCAAGCCTGAATGTTTTTGAAGACGGGCCGACAAAAGCTCCAACAAGAATAAAAGCCATACCGATTATATATCCGCAAAAAGCTATTGTTGCCGTATAATTACTGTTTTTAACTTCTGCTTCCGGTTTAAAAATAGAAAATTTGTCGAACAAAAATTTTGATAAAAATAACATTACACAAGAAACAAAAAGATAAATAACACTTTGTACAACAGCACTATTACCTATATCAGATAAATTTATATTCATAAATTCTCCTATCCTTCGTTATTTCTTAATACAGTAATTTGAGATGGGCGCATTTTTTGGCATAAAAATACTTGATATTCGCTATCGCCCCATTTTTCAATGCTCAAAGATTTATTGCCGTTTTCAAAATCCCAATAGTATAAAGGTTCTGCTTTTGTGCTGTCACAGAATCTGTAAAATGTGGCTTTGTCTGAATCAGCGTATGAATAAGTCAGATTTTTATAAGTAACATAACCGCTTTCGTTATCATCAATTTCATCAAGCTGTTCGGGTAACAAAGTAAATTTTCCGCCATAACCGTTGTAAACATCTGACAGTTTTGCTTTTTCAAGAACAACACTAACTGTAGTTTCGTCATCGTCCTCTATTTCGACCCAAACTTTTTCGTCTGTACCGTTATCGCATTCAAGTTCATACCAAGAAAAATCGCCTTGTTGATAAAGATGTTTTGCCAAAACTTTTAAAGTCATATCTTTGTAGTCATCGCCAACACCTCTTAGCTCAAACACACCGCCCCAACCAAGGTTAGTAACGTGCAAAGCTTGTTCAGGTACTTTGTTTATATTTTCTTTTAAAGATTTGTTTCTCATAAAAATTGCCCAAGCAATCAATGCACCTAAAATTAAGAAAAGGACATTGAAACCTATAACAGGTATAAATACTGCTACAATTACAATAAGAATAAGTGCAAAGCCCACAAGATACATATAAACTCCTTTTTTATTATTAGTTTTCTAACTCATTTTTTTGTTCAGCTAGGTTGTCTTGTTCAACATTAACAGATTCAGCAGATTTATCGGTAAGCATTTTTGCTTTTAATTCTGCCAAGGAAGCTTGTACATCAGGAGAATAAGAAGTACCTAAAGCCGCATTGATTTCTTTATCAATATCAGTTTCTATGCTTTCCATTGTTCCGTAAGCTTCAGCAAGAGCTTCTTCTTCACTTATTTTTGTTTTCATTTCTTCAAGCATACCTGCTGTGCTGTCTGAACTCATCGAAACAAGCTGCTGGTTGATTTTTTTAGAAGAAACAGCCACTGTATGACGAGCTTTGAGGGTTTTGATTTGGTTTTCCCAGTTTTTAATTTGTTCTTTTAATTTAGCAATTTTATTTTCAAATTGCTTAATCATCATATTATATTTTTCTAAAGAACCTTTAAGTTGAGCAGCTGCTTGTAAAGCTTCTTGTTTTTTAGCTAAAGCTTCAGAAGCTAATCTGTCTGCTTCTGCTGGGTCAAGAGCGCCGGCTTGAGCATTTTTTAAAAGAGCCATTGCTTTGTTTTCGTAGTCTTGTGCAATTTGTTTCTTTTCTTCAAGCTCACGTTTTGTAGAGATAGCAATAGCTTTAACCTCAGCCAAACCTTTTAAACTGTTGTCAAAATCTGTTTTCAGATCTCTTACACCTTGTTCAGCAAGTTTTATAGGGTCTTCAAACCTTGAAACAATTGAATGCAAAGTAGATTGTATAACTTTGAATAATCTTTCCAATAAACTAGCCATTAGTAATATCTCCTATCCATCTTTATTTGTTGTATTTCTCTTCAAAATAATTATAAGCTATGTTCAATTTTTTAACAATATTTTGAGCAATAGCAAGCTTTTTAGGATTGTTATAAAATTTATCTGGATGATATTTTTTTAACAACTTTTTATAGGATGCCTTTATTTCATCAAACCCTGCACCATAGGGCAATTCAAGATTTGCATAGTATTCTTGCTCCAAAGAATTTCCTGTTGGATTTGCTTTTTTTTCAAAAGCTTCTTGAACACGTTCGTCAAAATCTCTGTCTTCAAAAGTTGTGCGATAGTTTTCAAAATTAGCTTCAGGGCCAAAGTCATTTTCGTACACAGGTTCTTTTGAATTGACGTTGCTTCTTATTATATTTTTAATTCTTTTAAATAAACTCAAATGTAAAACCGTAACTTCTTAATTCGTCTTTAATAATATTAAATTTTACTGGTATTTTCAAGTTTTTTCTTTTAAAAATACAAAATATATGATACTATTGTCTTAGCTTATAATATAAAGATTTAATAATTAGTATGAATTTATAAATCAATTTTAAATAAATACATTGAATTTAGCTCAAATGCGCTTTGCGCGCGTTTGTGTATGTGTATATATAGAATAAGAGGTACAGGACAATCGACACAATGACTTTATTAACAGCACTCTTAATAATTGCCCTTCTCGCTGCCGTGGGCTTAGGCGCATTGGCATTTGCAGCTGTGCAAAAGAAAAAAACAGTGCTGGCACTTTATGAAAAACTTTCTAAAGAAACAGAAGAAAAAGAAAATCTTTTGAAAAAAGAAGCAATGATTCAAGCGAAAGAAGCATTGCACCTTGAACGTGAAAAATTTGACGACGAAGTTAGAGAACGCCGTCAAGACCTGCAAAGGGCAGAAGATAAGCTTCTTAAAAAAGAAGATATGCTTGAGGATAAAATCCAAGAAGCTACAGACAAAGAATATGCTGCTCAAAAGAAAATGGATGAACTTCTTGAAAAAGAAGACTACCTTGCAGATTTAATTGCAAAACAAATCGAAGAAACAGAAAAAATTGCAGGAATGTCTCGAGAAGAAGCAAGACACATGTTGATGGAACAACTTAAACAAGACCTTCAACAAGAACAAATGCAATTAATCAGAGAAAATGAAGCTAAAATCAGAGAAACAGCTAAACAAACAGCACAAGATATTCTTTCAACAACAATGCAAAGATGTGCTATAGATCAGGTTGTAGAGTCAACAGTTTCTGTTGTAAACCTTCCTTCTGATGAGATGAAAGGTCGTATCATAGGACGTGAAGGTCGTAACATCAGAACGTTAGAAACACTTACAGGTGTTGACCTTATTATTGACGATACTCCTGAGGCTGTTGTACTTTCAAGCTTTGACCCCGTAAGACGTGAGATAGCAAAAGTTGCTTTAGAAAAACTCATCTCTGACGGACGTATCCACCCTGTAAGAATTGAAGAAATGGTGGAAAAAGCTCAGGAAGAAATTGAAGAAAAAATTAAAAAAGAAGGTGAAAATGCAGCCGTTGATATGGGTGTATTGAACCTTCATAAAGAGTTGATAAAAACATTAGGCCGTTTGTATTACAGAACAAGCTACGGTCAAAATGTTTTAAAACACTCATTAGAAGTCGGACACATTGCAGGTATGTTGGCTGCAGAACTCGGTGCTAACGTACAAGTTGCAAAGCGTGCAGGGCTTTTACATGACATAGGCAAAGCTGTTGACCAAACTCAAGAAGGAACACATATTGAGCTTGGTGTTGAGCTTGCCCGTCGTTATGGTGAAAGAGAAGAAATTGTTCACGCAATCGAAGCTCACCACGATGATGTTACAGCAAATACGATTGAAGCAGTTTTGGTAAAACTTGCGGATGCTATATCAGCCGGACGCCCCGGTTCAAGACGTGATACTCTTGAAATTTACATCAAAAGACTTAAAAAGATTGAAGAAATCGCTTCAAGCTATGAAGGAATTAAACAGTCTTTTGCCGTACAAGCGGGTCGTGAGGTTAGGATTATCGTCCAACCTGACATGTTCGATGATTTGGCAAGCGCAAAGTTAGCCCGTGATATTGCTAAGCGTATTGAAGAAGAACTCGATTATCCGGGTCAAATCAGAGTAACTGTTGTTAGAGAAATCAGAACAACTGAAATAGCAAAATAGTGGATCTAATCCAAGACAGCGGATTTTCGGACGGGCGCCGAGTGAGGCAAAACCGAACCCAGCCCGGGGAGCGATGTCCGAAGTGAGCCAAAGCAAAGCGCAGCGAACGACAGGACAGAGCGAGAAGAAAATCAAAGACAGCGGATTTTTCCAACGGTAGTGATTTGACCTGTACGCACAGGCAAATATGACACAAGAAAATGAACAAATTAAAGTACTATTTTTAGGCGACATGGTAGGCCGCCCCGGACGTGGTGTTGTAAAACATTACTTGGGCGACCTGCTTGCGTCTGAAAACAAAACTTACGATTTTATAATAGCTAATGTAGAAAATGCATCCCACGGTTTTGGTTTAACAGAAAAAAACCACAAGGAACTTGGAGAAATCGGCATAAACTGTTTTACTTCAGGCAACCACATTTGGGATAAAAAAGACGTTTATTCATACATCAACAATTCCGACAAATTGATTCGCCCGTGGAATTATCCTAAAGGTACTTACGGAGTCGGTTACAGAATTTTTGATGTCAAAAATACTAAAATTGCGGTTTTAAATTTTCTTGGCAGAACATTTATGAACCCTGTTGATTCTCCATGGGAAATTATACAAAACGAAATTGAACAAATAAAAGCACAAGCTCCCATTGTTATTGTAGATTTCCATGCAGAAGCTACCGCAGAAAAAATTTGTTTTGGAAAATTCTGTTCGGAATACAAAATTAGTGCTGTTTTAGGTACGCACACTCACGTACAAACAGCAGATGAAAAAATTATTAACGATTACACTGCATACATCACAGATGCGGGCTTTTGCGGAGCGCATAACTCCGTAATCGGTATGGCTTATGAGTCTTCTGTAAAAAGGCTTGTTACGAGCATTCCTGAAAGATTTGATATAGACGAAAGCCCCATTCTTGAACTCAACGCTGTTGAGATGAGCTTTGACGCCGTTTCAGGGCAAGCACAAAGCATAAAAAGAATTCAGTACATAAAAGATATGAGTGAGGAAAATAAATGAAGAAAGGATAGAAAGGTGAAAGTCGATTTACACATTCACACAATCTATTCGGACGGCGTTTTTAGCCCCGAAAAGATTGTGGATACTGCTATTGACGCAGGATTGAATGCTATTGCGATTACAGATCACGATAATGTTCTGGCGTATCCGATAGCCGTAAATTATGCTCAAAAAATCGCAAAAGAAAAAAATACTTCGGCATTAGAAATCTTACCGGGCGTTGAAATCAATACGATTTATAAAGACACGGAAATTCATATTCTCGGTTACTTTATGAATCGTGAAGATGAAGATTTTCAAGCAATGTTAAAATCACAACAAAAAGCCCGTATTGAACAGACCGAAGAAATTCTTCATCTTTTGAATAAAAAAGAGGGGATACATATAACTTTTGATAAATTAAAAAGCCTTGTTGCCGAAGGCGGAAGTATAGGCCGTCCGCATATTGCCAAAGCCATAACACTGGCAGGCGGTACAAACAGTGTTATGGAAGCTTATAACAAATACATAAACAACGATTCGGACGTTTATGTACAAAGAAAGACAATCTCTCCGCACGAGGCTATCGAAATAATCTACGATGCAGGCGGAATACCTGTTTTTGCACATCCTTTTGATGTTGAAGATGCAGAAACTCTTATCAGAGAATTTATGCACTACGGCTTAAGAGGGGTTGAGGCATATCACAGAAAACACTCACCTGCTATGGTTGAATATTATTCAAGTATCGCAGAAAAGAACGGGTTGATTATAACGGGTGGCTCGGATTTCCATGCACCAAACCCTAATAACGGTCAAATTATCCTTGGGAAAAACTTTATTCCGGAATGGATTTATGACAAATTAATGAAAGAGAAAAAACAACTCGACTTGGCTCGCTAATTAAAAAGCTAGGCTAAATTAAACAAAGAGACTTGATATGAAAAAACTCAATGCTTTTAATATGGTAGAAATTATGATTGTAGTTTGCCTTTTGGTGACTACAGTCATACTTTGTCTGCCTATTATTTTTAACAACTCTAAAGAAGCAAGAATTATTGCGGGTTGGAAAAGGCTTTATACAGAAGCTGAAACAAACTTTGAAGTTTTTAATGTCGGTGATATGGAGCGAATACAGTCTGTTTGTTCCAGTAATATAGAAGATAAGGATTCTGAAATATACAAAATAATAGCTCCTTATCTTAATATTGATTTGAGTAAAAATACCAAAAATTTAAAATATTATCATTATCGTTTTAAAAACGGAGCACAGGTGCCTATGCAGTCTAATGTGTTTACAAAACGGTTTGCATATCAAGAAAACGGTAATGTTGTCGGTTTTAGATGGCTTGATTGCAAGTGTGAAGGTGACGAACCTTGCGCTACAGCTCTTTTTGATATGAACGGAACCAAAGCACCGAACCGTATAGGAAAAGATATTTTTGGCATTTATTTATATAGAAACGGCATAGAAGCTTTTGGCTCAAAATACTCTAATGATAAGTTGGAAAGAGAATGTAACAACCTTCATTCAAACGGTATGAGCTGTTCTGAGTACTACCTTAGAGGCGGAAAGTTTTAAAACACTAGTTCAAATACATGTTGACTATGAACATATATACTATTATATTTCATGATAAGATGTTGATGTAAGTTGAGTAAGGATAGAATAAAAAGTTAGGACCCTTTCCCCATGGGTGATGAAGATAAGCAGTTTGAGGCATCCCACCAAAAACTGGAAAAAGCGAGAAAAGAAGGTCAGGTTGTAAAATCAAAAGATTTTTCAACTGCTGTTGCGATGATTGTTATGTTTTTTGCAATAGCTAAGCTTTCTCCGTTTATTTTTGATCAAATATCACGACTTTTTGTTTTGTGTTATGAACAGATACCAAACCAACATCTCGAAAATATCGGTTTGCCGTATCTTTTGTTTATTACTCTTGTTCCTACGGTGCTTATTATAGGGCCAATTCTTGCATTAGCTATGTTTATTGCAATTATCGGGGATTTTATTCAGGTAGGGCCGTTGTTTACTACAACACCGCTTGCTCCAAAACTCGACAAACTTAACCCGACAAAGTATTTTAAAAACTTAATGTCGATTAAAACTTTGTTTGAACTTGTAAAAAACATCATCAAGGTTGTTATTTTAGGCTATGTAGGCTGGTCTGTTTACAGTTCTCACTTCGAAATTATTTTAGGACTTGCTGCTATGGATAACCACTTTGCGGTAATGCAGGAGTTCGGCGCATTGATTATGGACTTTGTAATAAAAGCAAGTATTGCGTTTTTGATAATTTCTGCAGCTGATTACGGTATGACAAGATGGAAGTTTTTGCAAGACCAAAAGATGTCCTTTAAAGAGGTAAAAGACGAATATAAAAACACAGAAGGTGACCCAAATGTTAAAGCTGCATTGCGTCAACGCCGTCAACAAATGATGCAACAAGGTATGATGGATGCTGTTCCTGATTCTGATTTTGTTGTTACAAATCCTACGCATGTTGCTTGCGCATTAAAGTATGATCAAGAGACAATGGAATCACCTAAGCTTGTTGCAAAAGGTACAGAGCTGTTTGCAAAAAAGATTATAGATATAGCAAGAGAACACGGTGTGCCTGTGGTAGAGAATCCGCCTGTTGCACGTGCGCTTTTCAGACTTGTTGATGTAAACAGAGAAATTCCGCCTGATTTGTACAAAGCTGTCGCAGAAATTTTACTGTTTGTATATAATTTGCGAAATTCTCAAAAACCTAGTAATATAAAAACTAATAAGAGTGATAAAAAATAATCATGATTAATAACACTTCTCAAAACAAAATTAAAGAATATATTTCTATAGTAGAAAAGGTAGCTAAAGTCGAGCACAGACGTATTCCGTCTCACATGGTCGACTATGAAGAGCTTGTTTCTATTGGTATTATTGCCGTTCAAGCAATGATTAAAAACAAAACACCTGAACAGCTTGAAAAATATAATACTTCATACATTGCAACAGCTGTAAGATGGGCTATAAGAAACGAGCTTAGAAACAGATATAAATGGTATACTCTAAAACATAATAAGACTGAAGAAGAAAGCGCCGAAAACGGTTCTGATGGCGATTTGGATGTTTCTCCCGGTAAAGTTAGAGAAGCTATCTATGAAACTATTCTTTCTATAGATTCTATTGCTGCTGCTTCTTCCGATAATGATTCTCCGTTCGATTTTATCAAGGATCCTCATGCTTTACCTGATGAAAAAGCGGAAATCAGTGAGCTTGGTAAAGCTATAAGAGAAGCTATTGCAACACTTCCTCAAAAAGACAGACTGGTTGTTGAATATAGATTCTACAGAAATATGCAGGTAAAGGAAATCGCAGAACAGGTTGGTTTATCTTCTTCTCGTATTACAAGGATTGTTCAAGCGGCATTGAACCATGTTAGGGAATATCTTGTCGCCCACGAACATTACGGTTATTGATTTTTGGACAAATATTGTAAACGTTTTGTTCGCATCAAGTTAGAAAATAAATTGAAGCAGGTTTAAGTGCAGAGTTTTATTATTGTTTTATTGCTGATAATTTGTGTAGCCCTGATTGTTTGGCTTGTTTCCTTGTATTTTAAGTATCAGGAGCTTAAAAAAACTTTCAGAAATCATAAAAAAATCTTAAGAAGCGTTACTCGAACAATCAACTCTGTGCGCTACGGGAATTTGTATGAACGTGTTCCGGACGAGACTTCTTCTGTTTTACCTAATCTCTCTCAAAGCGTAAACTCTATGATTGAAGCGATTGTTGATAGAGAAGGTATGATAAAAGAATACCAAAGCGAGTTGAATAAAAAAATCAATGTTTTAACAGAAGTAGAAGAACTCAAAGAAGATTTTGTTGCAACGCTTACGCATGATTTAAAAGTTCCGATTCTTGCCGAAAAAAATATGCTGGCATTTCTTTTAGACAATCGTTTTGGAGAACTTAACGACAGACAAAAAGAAGCCTTAGGATATTTACAAAGTTCAAACAAAGAGCTTGTTGAGCTTGTGGAAATTATTTTAGAAACATACAAACTTAACGAAACAAAAATAGAACTCCACAAAGAAGAAAAAGACGTAAACAGTATGATTGAAGAAATCATTGAGCAAATGCGTCCGATTGCAGATACTGATTCTATTACGATTAATTACTGGACTGAGTTCTACAATAGAGTTTCAATAGACGAGTTTTACATAAAAAGAGCGTTAAAAAACCTTATCCTAAACGCTATCTCTTTTAGCGAGCCAAGCTCAAAAATAGATGTCGCGCTATGCAATGATGACAAAAATATCTATATAAAAATCACAAACTACGGAAAAAGCATAAAACGAGAAGAAATAGCTCACGTTTTTGATAAATACTACACTACTGCTAAAAAATTCCGTAAAGTAGGTACAGGGCTTGGGCTATACCTGTCAAACCGAATTGTTAAAGCTCATAATGGGGAAATTATCATAGAAACTGATTCATACAATATCCCTTACACAACGTTTATGATTAAACTACCTATTTTTTTATAGGGTTTCAATATTTTGGCGAGCTATGATAATTGAACACTTCAATTGTTGACGACAAGTTCATTCTCAACTGCTTAGGGCCGCAGGCCTTCCCACTACTAAATACATCATTTATAATTTTTATAAGGCTTCCTTATCTTGGTGAACTATGATAATTGAACATTTCAATTGTTGACTACAAGTTCATTCTCAATGTTTAGGGCCGCAGGCCTTCCCACTACTGAATACATCATTTATAATTTTTATAAGGCTTCCTTATCTTGGCGGACTATGATAATTAAATACTTCAATTGTTGACGACAAGTTCACATTTTTTTGTTTCATAAGGCTTCAATATCTTGGCGAGCTATGATAATTGAACACTTCAATTGTTGACGACAAGTTCATTCTCAACTGCTTAGAGCCGCAGGCTTTCCCACTACTAAATACATCATTTATAATTTTTATAAGGCTTCCATATCTTGGTGAACTATGAAAATTTCACAGCTCAATTATTGACGACAAGTCCACATTTTTTTGTTTCATAAGGCTTCCTTATCTTGGCGGACTATGATAATTAAATACTTCAATTATTGACAACAAGTCCACTTGGAGTTGTTTAGGGTGCTTTTTCATCATCAGCTATCTATTTAGAATTTTCTTCCTGCCATTTTTGAGAAAGATCTTCGGTTATTTTTAGCCCTGTTGGTGTAGTTGCGAGACCTGCTTCAGAACTTTCTTTGAGCCTTGGTGACATCATCTCGCCTACTTGTTTCATCGCATCAACAACTTCATCTATTGGTATAACCGATTTTATACCGGCTAAAGCAAGTTCTGCGCCTGTTAGTGCATAAATTCCCAAAAACGCATTACGTTTAACACAGGGAACTTCTACCAAACCTGCTACGGGGTCACAAACGAGCCCCATAATGTTTTTTAGCGTAAGTGCCGCAGATTCTAAAATTTGCTCGTTTGTGCCGTCATAAAGCTCTGTAACAGCAGCGGCCGCCATTGCCGCAGCAACACCGCATTCACTTTGACATCCTGCAACAGCACCTGCAAGTGCAAGTTTATTAGAAACAATTTTGCCGATAAGACCTGCTGTAATAAGGGCGTTGATTTCTTTTTCTTCATCAGCGTTGAGCTCTTGTGCTACTGCTATGATAGCTGATGGTACTATTCCGCAAGAACCTGCCGTAGGACAGGCTGCAATTTTACCCATTCTTGCGTTTTGTTCTATTGTCGCAAGCGAGTATGTTAAAACATTTTTGTGCAATTCTGAAAATAAAGACTGACCTTTTTTATACATTTCAAGAAGCTTTGCGCAATCATCTCCGCACATTCCGCTTTGAGATTTTTCTTTTGATTTAAGCCCTGATTTTACAGCTGCTTTCATAGCGTCTAGAATGTTTTTAACCTTTGAACGCACCTCTTGTACGGAAATTTCTGAGTCTTGAGATTCTAAAATCTGACAGATTTCGTAAAGCTTTTTATTCTTTGTTTTAGTGTCTTCTAATATGTCTGCAAAGTTTTTTTGTTTTATCATTTTTTCAACACTTCTACATTTCTTATTAAATATACTTCGTCAATTTTTTTAAGTTCGTTTATTATGTAATCTGAAATTTGACCATCGACGCAAATACCCATAGAGGCTTCTTGTCCTTTTGCGTTTCTGTCGCAGTGCATTGTTGCAATATTGATGTTTTGTCCTTGCAAAAGGGCTGTTACGCGGTATATCATACCGGGTTTATCTTTGTATATCAAAACGAGTGTGTCATAATCACCGTTGATGTTGAATTTGTAGCCGTTTATTTTTGTTATTGCTACCTCGCCTGCACCTACGGAAATTCCGCTAATTTCCATCCGTTTTATGTTTTTATTTTCAAGAATTATATCAACAGCGTTTGGGTGTTTGTTATAATCCTCTGCGTATTCAAATTTATATTCTATGTTGAGTTTTTCTGCATCTAAGTAGGCTTTTTTTATTCTTTCGTTATCTACGTCATAGCCCAAAACGCCGCCTAATAGTCCTTTATCCGTGCCGTGGCCTTTGCCTGTTTTGGCAAAAGAGTTGTAGAGTTTAAAGGTTACTTTATCAGGTTTTTCTCCAAATATTTTGCCTGCAAGATAACCTATACGGACAGCCCCTGCCGTGTGTGAGCTTGATGGGCCAATTATTATCGGGCCTATTACGTCAAATAATGTTTTGGCTTTTTCCATAGTTTGTTCAAAACCTTTTTAATAATGTATTTTATTGCGTCACTGTTATTATAATAATTTATTTAGGATTCAACAATACTAAATTTTATTGGAGAATAACGCAAAAAATAAAACTTTATTTCAAGGCTTTTTATATGGCGTTAAGCTCATTTGTGTGGACGAAATAACAAAATTTCTTTTGATTTTATTGCTTTTTCTTAATATAATGAGTAAGCATCTATAATTTGTTAAAGGAAAAATATTATGGCAGAGGAAAATTTGGCGGGAGTAAATTTAGGGTTAAGAAAATTGACCACTATGCAATTATTGAATTTTTGCTTAGGATTTTTTGGGCTTCAATTTGCTTGGCAGATGAGAATAATTTTATCAGGCCCTGTAACGGAAGGTCTTGGTGCTTCTCCGTTTATATTTGGTTTGATATGGTTGGCAGGCCCTGTTACAGGTATGCTCGTTCAGCCTATAATCGGCGCTTTGAGTGATAATACTCATACTGTTTTTGGCAGAAGACGCCCTTATTTGATGATTGGTGCAATATTGGCGGCTATCGCTTTGTGGGCGTTTCCTAATTCTGAAGCTATTGCTCAGTTTTTTGCAAACAAATTACATTTTTCTTTACCTGCGTTTGGCGGTTTGCTCGTTGCTGCGATTATGATATGGATTATCGATGCGTGTGTTAACGCTGCACAAGGCCCATATAGAGCTTTGATTCCCGACAATATTGTTCCTGAACAACATTCTATTGCTAACTCTTATTTGAGCTTTGCAATTGGTTTGGGTTCTGTAATTGCAGCAGGTACAGCTCCGTTTTTAAATTGGGCTTTTGGTTACCAAATGTCTGTTGAAGCTCAATTTATTATGGCTGCTCTTGCTTTTTCTTTGGGTATGACTTGGACTTGTGTAACTTTTGCAGAACGTCGCAGCGAAAAGTCTGAAACAGAAAGCTCTGAAAAAGAAGAAAAACCGTCTTTTGTTGATAACTTTAAGACTTTTCTTCAATCTTCGCCAGAAGTTTATAAAATATGCATGATGCAATTTTTCACTTGGATTGGTGTTATGTGTATGTTCATTTTCTTTACACAGTTTGCAATCCATACAGTGTTTAACGTACCTGATTTAACAAGTGTTTCTGACGCTATAAAACTTCAATATGCAGACGCTACAGCAGATGCAACAAACTTTTCTTCAATATGTTTTGCAGTGTTGAACCTTGTTTGTTTCTTGGTTTCTATACCAATTGGGTTGTTATCAACAAGATTCGGCAACAAAAAAGTTCACATGATTTCTTTGTTAACAATGACATTGGCATATATTTTGATGGCATTAACTTCTAACGCAAAAGCAATAATGTTGTTGATGGGTGTTGCTGGTATTGGTTGGGCAAGTATTTTGGCTTTGCCTTTTGCTATGTTATCAGAATATATTAAAAAAGGTTCAGAAGGTGCTGTTATGGGTATATTTAACATATTCATTGCAGGGCCTCAGATACTTGTTTGTACGGTTGTTGCTTGGTTTATCTCAAAATGTGCAATAAGCCTCGGTAACGGTCTTATGAACTATCATTGGGAATATTCTTTCTTCATAGGTGCGATAGTATTATTTATTGCGTCGGCTATCACTTATATGATTAAAGAAAAAAACGTTGAATAAATACATTATGATTTATATAATGCAAAGGTAACAAAACCCCTAAATCTTTTGGTTTAGGGGTTTTATATGGCTTCAATATCTTGGCGGACTATGATAATTAAACACTAACTCATATATGACAAGTTCAATCTTGATTGTTTTATATGGCTTCAATATCTCGGCGGACTATGCCAATTTGACACCTAATCTGTGGGCGACAAGTCCACTCACAACTGTTTAGGGGCACAGCCCCTTCCACTAAGGACGTCATTCTGAGGGAGTGTAACGACCGAAGAATCGCAATGATTATTGCATTACACAAAACTGTCATTCTGAGGGAGTGCAACGTACCCTCACGGGTATCCTGATATGTACGGCTCGTAAACTCGCCTACATCTCAAGCAAGAATCTCACAATTTTAAAAGTATCACGCCAAGCCTGTGCGATGTTTCGGCAAAGCCTCAACATGACGAGTTTATTTTTTATATCTCTATACAGCACGCAAAAACTTTGTTTTTGACTTAGCTTCCCTCTATTCAAAACGTGACATTTGGTCACCTTTTGAACAGAGTTCTTGGCTTCGCCTCAACATGACGAAAATTTCTATACAGCACGCAAAAACTTCGTTTTTGATTTAGCTTCCCTCTATTCAAAACGTGACATTTAGTCACCTTTTGAACAGAGTTCTTTGCAATGCCTCAACAAGACGATGGTTCTATATTAGTTTTTGTAAATATAATTTAATAATCTAACAAAAAAAATAATGCAGGCATGTTATACTTTATGCCTGCACTATTTTTTGAGAGGAATATAAAATGCAAATATTAAAACTTATGCACAAGCCGACATTAGTTAATGTAACAAAACTTGCAAGAGAAAATTGCAGAAAAGCTTATGGTGATGATTATGCTTGTCTTATGTTAGAAGCTGTAAGAAACGTAACTCCTGAAGCTAAGAAAAAACCGACAAGTTTGTTACAACGTATCATTAACAAATTTCGTCCTACTAAAGAATTAACTTTTAATGTATCAAGCAACGAAAATAAAGACTTTTTTGTTAATTCCAATCTTAAAATAGGCAGCTACAATTTTGTAAGCGAGCCAAAACCGTTCAACATTGCAGAAACATTGAATACTGTTAAAGGCTACAAAGCAGCAATGGAAAACGCAAAAGATGATGTCTTGCAACAGCTTGGTGATTTTAACAAAATGCGTAGAGATTTTAACCGCGCTATGTTTAGAAACTAAAGTCAGAAACAACGATTTTCTTTTAATTTCACCGTTTTAATTTATTTTTGCTCGTGATATGATTATTTCGTTATCACTAGAATTAGAACGGGGATTGAGAAATGTTTGAAAAATTCAGAATAGGCGTGGATATAGGCGGAACAAACGTAAAAGTTGCTCTTGTTAATAAGGATGGAGAAATCTCTCATCCAAAGACAGTTCCTACCCGTGCCGAAATGGGCTATGAATATACAATAAGCAACATTACCCAATGCATAAAAGATTTGATGAAAGAAGCCGAAATAACAACAAATGATATTGAAGGCATCGGGTTTGGCTTCCCCGGACAAATCGACTGCGATAACGGTATTGTAAGAATTTTGCCAAACATTCCGGGTTGGATTGATGTTCCTATTGCAGAAATTATGCAAAAAGAATTCAATGTCCCCGTAAAAGTAGATAACGATGTGCGTTGTATGGCTTTGGCTGAATTGAACTACGGTGCAGGCGCAGGATGCAAAAACCTTATTTGTATCACTGTTGGTACAGGTATTGGTTCAGGTCTTGTAATAAACGGCAAACTTGTACGTGGTGCAAGCAATGCTGCAGGTGAAATCGGCCATATTAAAATGGAAATGCATAACGGTCTTTTATGCGGTTGCGGTGACACAGGCTGTTTTGAAGCTTATGTTTCAGGCCCTTCTATCGTTGCTATGGCAAAAGATTATGTTAAAGGCGGAAAAAGTGCCAAGTTTAGAGAAATTGCCGGCTCTACTTCTGCAATAACACCTGCTATTGTATGCCAAGCAGCTCAACAAGGCGATGTTGTAGCTAAAAAGATTTTTGAAAGAATGGGCGAGTACCTTGGTATCGGTTTATCAAGTGTTGTAAACCTTTTGAACCCTGAAAGAATTGTAATAGGCGGCGGTGTTGCTGATGCAGGAGACATTCTTTTTGAACCATTGAAAAAGACTCTTAAAGACAGAGCAATGCCTATCCAAGGCGCTGCGGTTGAGGTTGTTCCAGCCGAACTCGGTAATACTGCAGGGTTAATCGGAGCAAGCCTTTTAATTGACAACTAATTTTTGAACAACACGTTGAAAAGGTGAGTCTTTGAGCTTCGAAGGCTCGAAGCAAGGACTCCGTTCAGGGTTGACTAAACGTCAAGCCTTAATGGATGGGAAGACGACACTAGATTAGACGAAAATAAAAAAGAGAGCCTGATTATTAATCAGACTCTTTTTTTATGAAAAATAAAGTTTAATTAAGAATTATGCCGCCGATGATTTTGACGCTAAAATATAATTATATATTGTTTGAGTATTAATTTGGGGAATTATGAGAAGTTTACGTAATTTTGTAAAAGTTTTAACCGCAATGCTTATGGTGTTTTGCACTAACAGTGCGGTACATGCGGCAGTGGCTTTCCCTACAATTACTGTTGGGATGACAAATGCCAATACACCGCAAGAGTTTACACAAGGTGTGCAAATTCTTATATTACTGACAATTTTGACATTAGCACCGAGTATTTTTATTATGTGTACGGCATTTATAAGAATAATCATCGTGCTGGCGTTGACACGTCAGGCAATAGGTACAACAACTTTGCCTCCTAATCAGGTACTGGCAGGTTTGGCGTTGTTGTTGACATTTTTTGTAATGGCACCTACGTTTAATAAAATTAACGAGACGGCAATACAGCCTTATATGAATAACCAAATCACTCAACAGGTTGCTTTAGACAAAGCTATTAAGCCGTTGAGAGAGTTTATGATTCAGCATACGGAAGAAAAAGAGCTCGGCTTGTTTTTGAGTATGGCAAAAATTGAAAAACCGAAAAATTGGCAGGATGTTCCGACTTATACTTTGATTCCTGCATTTGTTCTGACAGAGCTTAAGACTTCTTTTAAAATAGGGTTTGTAATCTTCTTGCCGTTTTTGGTTATAGATATAGTTGTTGCAAGTATTCTCGTCTCGATGGGGATGTTGTTCTTGCCTCCGACTACTGTTGCAATGCCGTTTAAGCTGATACTTTTTGTAATGATTGATGGCTGGTATCTTGTTACCAAAACACTTTTGGAAGGGTTTGTTACGTAATTAATAAGGATTTTTATAAATGGAAGACGCAGTCTTTTTAACATTAACGCAGAATGTATTAATACTTATTTTGATTTTATCTACACCCGTACTTGTTATCAGTATGGTTGTGGGGTTACTTATAAGTATTTTTCAGGCAGTTACACAGATACAAGAATCTACTTTGACCTTTGTGCCAAAGATTATTGCAGGGATTCTTACGCTGATAATACTTTTGCCTTGGATGTTGAATATGTTTGTTTCAAGAACAACAGAGATGTTTGATTATATTCAAACAATGATAAAGTAGGAAAAACGGGAGAAGATAATTTTGCAGCCGAATTTGCTAACATTATTATCACCTTCTAATATCCTGATTTTTGTACTGATTTTTACAAGAATCAGCGGTATGATTTTTTCTATGCCGTTGATTTCTACGTACCCGATACCTCAGCAGGTTAAAATATGGCTTGGGGCATTGGTTGCATTTTTGTTGTTTCCGATGGTAGCGGCAAATCATTCTTTTATCGTTCCACATAGTATGCCTGAGGTTTTGGTGTATTTGATAAGAGAATTTTCTATCGGCTTTTTAATCGGTTTTTGTGCAAACTTTTTGTTTGCTGCTGTACAAATCGGCGGTGAATTTGTGAGTATCCAAACAGGGCTTTCTATGAGCCAAGTTCTTGACCCTGCAACAGGTGAAGCTACTCAGATTCTTTCTCAAATGTATTCATATCTCGCAACAATGGTATTTATTGGGCTTAATGCCCATCAGTGGTTGTTTGCGGCTATTTATAAAAGTTTTCAGGCATTTCCTCCGGGGATTGAATATATTTTTACAGGGGATGTTATTTCACAAGTATTGCATATGTCGGCAACGATGTTTTCTATCGGCATAAGTATGATTTTGCCTATATTCTGTGTTATGTTTGTATCAGAAGTTCTTATGGGCTTTATGTCAAAGATGATGCCTCAGATGAACATCTTTATGGTTGCAATACCGCTTAAAATTTACATTGGTATCGTTTTGATGTTGATGTTTTTATCACCGACAGTTACGTATCTTGTTACGGTGACACAAAATTACCTTAAAGGAATACTCAATATCTTTATCTGATAGGGAAAAATATGGCAGACGAAAAAACGGAAGAGGCGACCCCCAAGCGGCGGGAAGACGAGCGAAAAAAAGGGAATATTGCACGCAGTCAGGATATGACTGCAGCTTTGACCATGACAACGGGCGTTGGTCTGCTTTTTGTTATGTCTCCGATGATAATGGAGAAACTGAAAAACCTTCTTTATTATACGCTTACGCACCTTGACCCCAAAAGTATAGAGACTGATGACATTATTGCTTTGTTTGCACCTTATGCAAAAATTACGGGCGAAATGCTTTTGCCGTTTTTGTTGGGGCTTGCTGTGGTAACTGCCTTGATTATGAGAATACAGGTAGGGGCTTTGTTTGCTACGGAAAAAATAAAGCCTAAAATGGATAAATTTCAGCCTTCAAATATTGTTCAGGCCTTAAAAAGGATGTTTAACCCTTTTGAGCCTAAAAATATGATTGAAATATCAAAATCGTTTTTGAAAGTTGCAATAGTCGGTTATTGCGGTTTTTCTACTGTTATGGGCAGAAAAGACGAGTTACTCGGGCTTTTGGGGGTTGATATCCCGACAGCTTTTGCTGTTTTATCGAGTATTTTAACTCAGATGATTTTAAATATTATCGTTGCGATGTTGATTATTGGGTTTATTGATAAAAAATATTCTGATTACGAATATAATAAATCTATAAAAATGACTAAACAGGAGATAAAAGACGAATGGAAAAACATGGAAGGGGATCCTGTTATCAAGTCAAAACTCAAGTCTGCACAAATGCAGTTTATGAAACAAAAAATGCTCACAGCTGTACCTAATGCAGATGTTGTTGTTGCAAATCCTACTCATTTTTCTGTAGCGTTAAAGTATGACAAATCTATTGCGCCTGCACCTGTTGTTGTTGCAAAAGGTGTTGATTATATGGCATTTAAAATTAGAGAAATTGCTAAAGCTAACGATGTTCCTATTGTAGAAAACAAACCGCTTGCGCGTTCTTTGTACAAACTTGTTAAAGTAGATGAAGTTATCCCGGCTGATTTGTATGTAGCAGTAGCAGAGATTCTTGCATTTGTTTACGGAAAAGACGGTGCCGCAGGGGCAAAACGTATTAAAAACCCAGACCTAAACCCTAATAGAAGATAATTTGTCATAGTTTGTCAAGATATAGAAGCCTTATAGAAAAATATTTTTGTATGTTCATTTTTTCTTTTTGTTGCGACGCAAAAAGAAAAAACGAACCAAAAAAGAAAAACACGCTATATCAAAACAGACTCTAAAATATTTATCTTCAAAATTTTCTAACCGCTACGCTTAACAAAAATTTTGTGCGTAAATACAAAGAGTCTGTAATCAAAACTACAACGGCATAGCCGTACTACTGCTTACGCAGTTTTTTAATGATAGTTAGCCAAAATATAGAAGCCTTATAAAAAACAAATACAAATGGAATTGTCGTCTACAGATTAGGTGTCTAATTGTCATAGCTTGCCAAGCTATTGAAACCATATGAAAAAAACATCAAGTAGTGGAAGGGGCTGTGCCCCTAAACAGTTGTGAGAGGACTTGTTGTCTACAGATTAGGTGTCTAATTGTCATAGTCTGCCAAGATATTGAAACCTTATAACAAATACAAGTGGACTTGTCATATATGAGTTAGGTGTTTAGTTATCATAGTCTGCCGAGATATTGAAGCCTTATAAAACAATCAAGATTGGACTTGTTATATATGAGTTAGGTGTTTAATTATTATAGTCCACCAAGATATAGAAACCTTATAAAATACTTAATTGCTTTTTAGAGCTGTGTTTTATAATATAAATTTGTTACTTTAAGCTTGTATAAAGGAGCGAATATGTTCTCATTTATTGATAATCATCGTCATTTTATATTCACGGTTTTGCCTGATTTTTTGCATAACAAATGGACGTTGATGGCAATCAACTTAATCATTTTTGCTATTATAATAAAATTATCTAACTTTTTTATAGACAAATTTCTTGATAAAGTCAGCCAATACAAGGATGATTTTGAGTTTAAAAAACAGCTTGTAACCTTAAAATCAATAGCAAAATCTATCGTTGATACAATTATTGTTGCGTTTGCAATTATTTATATTTTGAATGTTTTGGGCGTTGATATAAGACCAATTTTGACAGCTGCAGGGGTTTTGGGTGTGGCTGTAGGTTTTGGTGCAAAAAGATTTTTTGAAGATATCATTACAGGTGCATCTTTGCTTTTGGAAGGTCAAATCCGAGTAGGTGATTACATTGATATTTCAGGCCACGAAGGTGTTGTTGAAAAAATAGATATAAAACTTATCGTGTTGCGTGATTTACAAGGCAGGGTCCATTATATAAGAAACGGTATGGTTGATACTGTTGTTAATTATACTAGAGAATTTTCTTATTACGTTTTTGAACTAGGCGTTAGCTACGATGCTGATATTAACTATGTAATCGAAACTTTAAAAGAGGTAGATGAAGATTTTAGAAACAATTCTCCTCTCAGAAACAATGTTCTTGCGCCTATGGAGATTTTAGGCGTGGACAAGTTTGATGATTCTGCTGTTATTGTAAAAACCAGAGTAAAAACAAAACCGATAAAACAATGGGAAGTAGGTCGTGCTTATAACAAAGCTATTAAAGAAAAATTTGACGCAAAAGGTATCGAAATACCTTTCCCACAAAGAACAATTCACATAACAAAAGAAGAATCAGAGTCTTTGTAAAAGTTCATGATAAAATAAAGGAACATCACACTTATAGTTAAAATAAAGGAAGTAAGAAATTGGCAGAAATAAGCTCTTATAAATTGGCAAGCGTAATAGCGCGAATATTAGACGACAAACTTGCAAAAGATATTGCAATATTGAACATAAGCAACGTATCAGTGTTGGCAGACTTTTTTGTTATCTGCTCTGCTGATACAAATACTCAAGTAAAAGCTCTAACAGGTTATGTAAGAGACAGAGTAAAACATCTTTTTGAACGTATTCCTTCAGGAGAAGAAAACGACCTTAAAAACAGATGGAATCTTTTGGACTATGGCGATGTTATTGTGCACGTTTTGCATAGAGAAGAAAGAGAAACTTATGCTATAGAAAAATTCTGGTCACACGCTCACAAAATCGAAAGAGAAGACTGGGAAGCAGAATCAAAAGAATACTCGGAATACGAAAACAAATAATATTAGCAAAAGAGGCGAGATTAATCGCCTCTTTTTTGTAAATCGTGTGTCTGACAATGGAATTTTGTTTTTGCCGCATAGCTTTTGGCTCAAAAACTTTTTCAGACAAATTAACAATCGCATTTATCTTTCTTTGTTAATTTTTTGTACTTGTCTTTTTGACATTGATTTAATATTTGCATAAAGCATTTTTTGTGGTCTTTTTGTTTATCTTTGATTTCTGATTTTAAATCTCTTATTTTTTGTCTTTGTTCATGTTTTGAGCGCCAAGAGCATTTTTGGCATTTCATTTTTTCAAGTTTAGCTTTTTCTTGTTTGCAGCACATTTTTAAAGGCGCAATTTCATCAAAGAATTTTTCGTCAATACATTTGCCTTTAACTCTTTGTTCTTGAGTTAGACCAAGATTTGTATAAATTTCGCATCTTTGTTCAAAGTATTTTGTTTTCCAAGCCTGAATCTCTTCGCAAGAGTTGAACACCGGTGTAGAATTGCAGTTGCAGTCAGTTTTTCCGCAAGTAGGACAAGGCTCTTTTTTCTTTTCACAGCAAGGCTCTTTCTTTTGTTCGCAAGGTGTTGCGCAAGGTGAAGAAGCAGGGCAAGTAACAGGTACAATAGATGCCACAGATGGTGAAGGGATAGACATAGACGGGGTCGGTGCAGCTGATACACTCATTATTGAACACATCATAGCAGCACAAAGTGTGATTGCGGTTTTTTTCATATAATTCTCCTTACTCTTAAATAACTGTTGTTATTTACAAGTAAATTATAAGTGCTTCATTAATTGAGTAAACGACAGTGAGGCAAGGACTGTCGGGCTATTTTTGTTAGAGAATTATATGAACAAAAAAACAGGCTTTTCGAGTTTTCGAGAAGCCTGTTTTGATATTTTTTTTATTTGCTTATTTACCTGCCATTTGGCTTGCAACTTCTTCAGCAAAGTTGTCTTGTCTTTTTTCAAGACCTTCACCCAATACGTAACGGATGAATGATTTAATAGTCAATTTGCCTTCGATAAGTTGAGCAACTGTTTGATCAGGGTTTTTAACAAACGGTTGTTCTAACAAGCATCTTGAAGCCATAAGTTTGTTGATTCTGCCTTCAACGATTTTAGCTCTGATGTTTTCTGGTTTTTTAGCAAGGTCTTCTTTACCCATTTCGATTCTAGTTTCTTCATCAATAACTGATTGAGGAATTTCTTCTCTAGAAACGAATTCAGGAGCGTTAGAAGCGATGTGTAAGCAGATGTCTTTTTCAAGAGTTTCATCAGCTTTGTCAGTGTTTAAAAGAACACCGATTTTGCCGTTGTGGATGTAAGTTGCAGGGCAACCTTCAACGATATCAAATCTTCTAACAGTGATTTTTTCACCGATAGTAGCTACTTTTTCTTTGATGATGTCTTCTACTTTTTGACCGCATTTAGCGCAAGTAGAAGCTAACAATTCTTCAACGTTAGCAGGTTTGATTGCAACAACTTGTTGAGCAAGGTTAGCAACAAGTGCTTTGAATTCTTCGTTTTTAGCAACGAAGTCAGTTTCGCAGTTAACTTCGATAATAGCACCGATGTTACCATCAATATAAGAACCTACTAAACCTTCAGCAGCGATTCTGCCCATTTTCTTTTCAGCAGAAGCAATACCTTTTTGACGAAGGAATTCCATAGCTTTTTCCATATCACCGTTGTTTTCAACAAGTGCTTTTTTAGCATCGAGAATACCTGCACCGGTTTTTTCTCTAAGTTCTTTAACCATAGCAGCGGTAATTGTCATAATAATTAATCCTCTCTGTTTATAAAATACCGAATCCGCCTGATATAACAAGCGATTTAAAAAATTTAATCTAGTGTCGCAGTTGTCGCCTCGAACCTTCGAGCCGCCACTGCTCACCTTTTCAATGTGACACTCACCTACACTTAACTTCGTTAAGTTTCGGAGACAGGCTCACTAGCATCGCCACAGCTCTGCTGTTCGCTTTGTCCAAAAATTCGTTCTCGTCTTCCTCTCGCAAAAACTGACATTTAGTCAGCTTTTGTTCGGCAGAGTGCTTCTTATCACGAATTTTTCTCGGACAGGTTAATCTAACTTAAGGGCTTTGAACATACAAAGCCCTTAAATTTAAAATTACTAAGCTTCAACTTCTTCAGTTTTAGCTTCTTCAACAGTAACGCCTGCATCTTCTGCTTTAATAGTTTCTGCTTTAGCGCCTACTGCTTTGTTTTCTCTTAATTGTTTACCTTCTAATACAGCGTCAGCTAATTTAGAAGCAATCAATCTGATTGAACGGATAGCATCATCGTTACCTGGGATGATGTAGTCGATTCCGTCCGGGTTAGCGTTTGTATCAGCCAAGCAAACTACAGGGATGTGCAATTTGTTAGCTTCTGCAATAGCGATGTCTTCTTTCTTTTGGTCAACAACAAAGATAATGTCTGGCATACCACGCATTTCTTTGATACCGCCAAGAGTTTTTGACAATTTTTCAAGTTTTTTAGTCATTTGAACAACTTCTTTTTTAGGAAGTTTGTCGATGTGACCTGAGTTAACGAAGTCTTCGAGTTCTCTTAATTTGTTAACTCTGCCTCTGATAGTTTCAAAGTTAGTTAACAAACCACCAAGCCATCTTCTGTTGATGTAGTACATACCACATCTTTGAGCTTCTTGAGCAACAACTTCAGTAGCTTGTTTTTTAGTACCTACGAATAAAACGTTTTTGCCTCTTGCAGCAAATTCTTTAACGATTTCGTAAGCTTCGTCCAATTTGTCAGAAGTTTTTCTCAAATCTATTACATAGATTCCGTTTCTTGCACCGTAAATATACGGTTTCATTTTGGGGTTCCATCTTTGTGTTTGGTGTCCGAAGTGTACTCCGGCTTCGAGTAAATCAATCATTGATGCTACCGGCATCTTTTTCTCCTTTTCTTGCGAACTTTAACTTACTAGGAAGGGATATGCTTTAACTGTTTTAAGTCTCGGCCCCGACGTGTTCCGTCTAAAGTTCAATTACTATACTACAGTTAAAATTATAACCTAAAAAAAATATAAGAAAACATGGCGGGTTTATATTGCTTAATAATTCCACACTAAAAATTTTTCTTTAAGCTATAATTATCGTGTATATCGCTAAACTGTTGATAAGTATTCGGTTTTTACGGTTTATGCGCAAATTATAAGACAAACAACAAGGGTCAGGAGTTATGGCAGACAAAAAACAAAAGAAAAAAATTAAAGTTGCATTCCCTCATATGGGTAATATTTATATCGCTTGGGGTTCAGCGTTAAGAAGACTTGGCATTGAACCATATATTCCGCCATACTCAAGTAAAAGAACATTGTCTTTGGGTACAAAAAACAGCCCCGAGTCTATTTGTTTGCCTTACAAACTTATTTTAGGCAACTTTATCGAAGCCATTGAAGGCGGAGCTGATTACGTTGCGATGATTTCTTCTCCCGGTATTTGTCGTCTTGGCGAATATGGTGCAGGTATCCAAAATACTTTGGAAGATATGGGCTATCACGCAAACTATATCGAGCTTCAACTCTATGACGGCGTAAAAGGGATGTTTAAGTTTTTAACTGAATTAAGCGGTATCAAAAACCCTGTCACTATCGTTAGAGCAATAGTTTTTGCTTTCAGAAAAGTATTTGCTACAGACAGAATGGAAAACCTTTTGTCTTACTACAGAGCAAGAGAAATACACGCAGGTGACGCTGAAAAAGCTTTCAAAAAAGGTATGAAGCTAATCTATGAAGCTAACCACTACAAAGAATTGAAAAAAGCAGAAAAACAAGCTGCAGAGCTTATCAAAAAGACAGAAATTGACCCTAAAAGAGATGTATTACACGTTGATTTAACAGGCGAAATTTATCTTGTACAGGATCCGTTCTCTAACCAAAATATTGAAAGAGAACTCGGTAAAATGGGCGTTCAAACAAGAAGAACTCTTACTGTATCAAGCTTTTTGAAAGATGCTATCATTCCAAAAATGTTTGTTAAAGGCGAAACTCACCTTGAACGTGCTGTAAGACTTGCAAAACCTTATCTTGCAAGAGATATTGGCGGTGACTCTTTAGAGTGCGTTTCTGACATTGTTTATGCTAACGAAAACGGAAAAGACGGTATCATCCACGTTAGCCCGTTCACTTGTATGCCTGAAATCATGTCACAAAACTTCTTCCCTGCTATTAGAGAAAATTGCGAGATTCCTATTTTGCCTTTGATTCTTGACGAACAAACAGGTAAAGCTGGTTATATTACTCGTCTTGAAGCGTTTGTTGATTTGATGAGAAGACGTAAAAGAAAAAAAGAAATGGAACTTGCTGCTTCTTCTAAGTAGTTTTATAAGGTTTCTATACCTTGGCAGACTATGACAATTTGACACCTGAATCAATGACAACAAGTCCACTTGTATTTGTATAGCGGCACAGCCGTTTTCACTACTTGGTGCATTCAGGCTACTTTATTTTTGTAAGGTTTCTATACCTTGGCAGACTGTGACAATTTGACACCTGAATCAATGACAACAAGTCCACTTGTATTTGTATAGCGGCACAGCCGTTTTCACTACTTGGTGCATTCAGGCTACTTTATTTTTATAAGGTTTCTATACCTTGGCAGACTATGACAATTTGACACCTAATCTGTAGACGACAAGTCCACTCACAACTGTTTAGGGGCACAGCCCCTTCCACTACTTGATGTTTTTTTCATATGGTTTCAATAGCTTGGCAAGCTATGACAATTTGACACCTGAATCAATGACAACAAGTCCACTTGTATTTGTATAGCGGCACAGCCGTTTTCACTACTTGGTGCATTCAGGCTACTTTATTTTTATAAGGTTTCTATACCTCGGCAGGCTGTGACAATTAAATACCTATTTTATTAACAACAAGTCTGTTCGCTTAAGTTGCTGTTTTAAGAGTGTGCGACAATTGCAGAATTGCTCACAATATTGATGACTGGTTACAAATTTTGTAAATTACTAAAAACCCTCTCTTTTATGAGAGGGTTTTTAGAATATTTTGTATTAAGTTTTACAACTTTGTTTATAAGACGGCATTCCTTCACTACGTTCAGTCAGCCTAGCCAAAATCCGCTGTCTTGGATTATTGGCGTTCGCAAGGTTTAGTATTACATTTCAAATTTTTCTTTGAAAAATTTTTCATTTCATTAACCTTGCTCACATGGGCAGCTCCGTGCCCGCCCAAAATCCGCTGTCTTGGATTTTCTTCACGCTCGGAACTGTCACTCGTTGTGCTTTGCTGTTACTCGTTTCGTTCCTCGCTCCCCTGGTTCGCTATGCTTCACCAGTACGAAAATCCGCCTCTTGGATTATTGGCAGTTCGCCGAAAGCGTGGTTTCGGCTCACAAGACGGCATTCCTTCACTACGTTCAGTCAGCCTAGCCAAAATCCGCTACGGTTTGAGTCTGTCCATAAGTCTTGGGAACGGAATTGTTTCTCTTACGTGGTGCAAGCCGCAAATCCAAGCAACTGTTCTTTCTATACCCAAGCCAAAGCCTGCGTGTTTGCAGCTTCCGTATCTTCTGACATCCAAGTACCAGTTAAATACTTCTTCTGGCAAGCCTTGTTCTTTAATTTTTGCTTTTAATTTTTCGATATCTTCTTCTCTTTGACCGCCGCCGATGATTTCGCCGTATCCTTCAGGTGCAATCATATCAACACAGGCAGCTTTGTCGCCTTCTTGTTTCATATAGAAAGCTTTTATCGACATAGGATAGTGGTGAATCATAACAGGTTTGTCAAATTCTTCAGAGATAAGAGTTTCTTCATCACCGCCAAAGTCTGTACCCCATTCTGTATCGTTGCCTTTTTTCTTAAGAATTTCGATAGCTTCGTCATAAGAGATTCTTGGGAACGGACGTTTGATGTTTTCGAGTTTTGAGATATCTCTTTCAAGAACTTCTAAGTCTTCTCTGTTGTGTTTTACAACTTCTTGTACAATGTATTCAACAAATTCTTCTGCCAAATCCATATCGTCATAAATATCAAAGAAAGCTACTTCAGGTTCAACCATCCAGAATTCTGTTAAGTGACGTCTTGTTTTTGATTTTTCTGCACGGAATGTAGGGCCAAAGCAGTATGCTTTACCAACAGCCATTGCAGCTGCTTCCATGTACAACTGTCCGCTTTGAGTGAGGTATGCGTTTTCGTCAAAATAATCAACTTTAAACAGGTTTGTTGTACCTTCACAAGCGTTTGGTGTAAATATCGGAGCATCAACAAGAGTAAAGCCCTTGTTATCAAAGAAATCACGTACAGATTTGATGATTCTGTGACGGATTTTTAAGATTGCTTTTTGTCTTAAAGAACGCAACCACAAGTGTCTGTGTTCCATAAGGAAGTGTGTTCCGTGTTCTTTTGGAGTAATCGGGTAATCAACAGATTCGCCGATAACTTTAACGTCTGTTGCATCGATTTCGTAACCGATTTTTGAACGTTCGTGTTTTTTAACAGTACCAGTCACTTCAACACTTGATTCTTGGGTGATTTTATCAGCAAGAGCAAAAACTTCATCAGAAACATTGCCTTTAAAAACTACAGCCTGAATTTCTGCTGTACCGTCTCTTAATTGTAAAAAGTGCAATTTGCCGCTTGAACGTTTGTTATACAACCAGCCTTGCAGTGTAATTGTTTGCCCCTCATACTGTGCAATGTCTTTGATGTAAATTTTCATATAACTTCCTCTCTTTTTTGTAAGATGTGGTTTTATTATACATCAAAGGTTAAATTGATGATACTGATTAAGATTGATAACAAAATACCTAAAAATTAAAACGCAAATAAACTCTGCTCAAAAATAAAAAAATGAGCTTGTGAGCATTTGTTGCTGATTACAAGATTGGCAAAATTATTTTTTTACAGAATCTTTAATTACAATCAGATTATTCATTATCTTCATTTGAGTTGTAGGCAATACAACATCATTTAATCCGTTAGCTATGCTCAAGATAGAGCCTGCTTTTAGCACAACTTCTTCACCTCTGTAAGTGAATGTGTAATCGTCTTGTCTGTCTGATCTGATTGTGATTTTATCCATTCCCGCCACCTAGATTAACTAAAATTGTCACTTGTTTATTATAACAAAAAAGTATAAAATATTAATACTCTATACAGGTATTAATTTTGTTCCTACATTATTTACTATCGGGAGAGGCGACTCGAAAGTTTTGAAGTATACCTACCGTAAATATACGCCAGTAGGAAACGGATGAACCAAGGCACTCACCCACCTGCGAGCCACGCAGGTAACAAAATCGTACTTGTGTAGGGTTTTTTTATGCTTGGTTTTGGTTTCTTTACAAAAATTCATTTTTTTTGAGAAAAAATGTTTAAAATTTTTGAAAATGGGAATTATTAATATAGAAGAAGAAAAGCAGGTGGTCTCTATGTCAATCAGTCCTATATCTTCATCTATGATGTCAATGTACGTACCTTCTGCGGGCGCAGCAAATAAGACTGAGCAAAATGACTATGAATACCAGCTTATACTACAAGAATTAGCAGCTATGGGTATTGCTTCTTCCGGAGATAAAGAAACTGACAAGTTGAAATTGGAAACAGCAAAAACTGTTATGGAAATGATGCAATCCCAGAGCACTTCTTCTTCAAGACAATCTATTCCTTTTGAAGATGTCATGAATACTCTCAACTTAACCGTAACCGGTGATTTGGAAAAAGACTACGAAACAACAATAGACAAACTTGATTACGAGATTGATTTGGCATCAAGTGATGAAGAAAAGGAATACTTCGAAGCTTTAAAAGATCAGGTTGAGACAGAATACAACTCTTCTAAACGAGATAGCATAAGTTTTTCAGGAGCTTCTCAACTTGCATCTGTCAACAAATATATGCTTTTGGGCATATATTAAAAAACCTTTCCATTTAATCTATCATTTTTCTTCGTCGCCTGGCACCTTTAAAACCTCACAGGCGTTTTTTTTGCCTAAAAATATCGGCTCAAGTTTTATATTTAATTTATCTGTGAATTTTTGATAATCTTTATTAACAGGTGTAGGTTTGCCGTTTTCAACAGCAGTTAAAAACGCTTTTGCATTTTTGGGAGCGATATTGTTGTTTAAAAAATCTTTTGAGTATGCACTATCTTTCCTTGCAGGAACAATCAATCCGCTTTTTGTTAATTGTTTTAATGATTCATTTGATGAAATAAACTCAATAAATTTTATAGCTTCTTTTTTGTGTTTAGAAGATTTGGAAAGTGCATATCCTGATGCATCGATATTAACTATTGAGCCTTTAGTACCTTTTGGAAACTGAGCAACATCCCAGTTAAATTTTGCTTCTTCTCTATATTTAGGCACAAGCCATCTGCCTGTAATATGCATTGCTATTTTTTGCTGCAAAAACATTTGAGCCATTGTCATACTTGCGCTGTCTGATTTTTTTGGTGCAACTTTGTATTTATTTGCCAAATTTGCATAGAAATTTATTGAATCAATCGTAATTTTTTCATTTATTAAAACTTTTTTGCCTGAATCATCAAGCAAAGCTCCACCATTGCTGAACAAAAACGGCATCCAAAACAAAACATCGGTTTCAAAACTTGTTCCCCAAACTTTGTTATGTGATTTTTCTTTAATCTGTTGAGAGGTTTTTAAAAATTCTCTTAAAGTCATATTGTCAGACGGGTACGGTATTTTGTACCTGTCAAAAATATCTTTGTTGTAATAAACAACCAAACAGGAAACATCTCTTGGTATTGCATAAATTTTATTGTCTATAGTGAAGCCTTTTAATGATTTTTCAAAAAAATCATCTCTTTTTATATAAGGTGTTAAATCTTCTAAAACGTTAGCATCAACATACTTTGGCAGATAATAATTGTTTATAAAAACAACATCAGGAGCAAGATTTGATGCAAACAAAAGATGCAACTTTTGGAAATAATTTTGGGGAATATGCACAAATTCAACTTTTATGTCAGGGTTTTCTTTCTCAAATTTGTTAATCAAAGGTTTTAAAAGAGCAACCTCACTTTGGGAGCCCCAACTAGAAAATTTTATTGTCACCTTATTTTCTTTAGGGCGCAAAGTTGTTGCAAAAAGCAAAAGCAAACAACAAATTAAAACCAATAAAATATAGATTTTTTTCATTTTAACCGATTAAATATTTGTGATTAAATCCATCTTGTTATCGGAAACTTCTACCAACGCATTGTATTCATCAAGTTTTACTATGTATCTTTCACCTGTTTTTTTAGTTTCTGATAGTCTTGCTCGGATTTCTTTAGTCTTGATGCTTTCAAATTGGTTTAAAAGAAAAATTTCATCATTAATATATCCGATTAAAGAGTATTTTTGGTTGTATTGAACAAGACAAAAACCCTTGTTTGAAGCAAGTGGAGATGTATATAAAAGTCTAGGGTTGGGGATTTGATCAAGTGATGTTGAAAATTCAAAATATTTTTTTACAAAGGATTGAGGAATCTCTTTTGTGTTTGTTCTTTTATAATTGTTAGTTGGTATAGACGATTCTAATTTGACAATTTCTTCAGGCAAAGTGTCTTGTTCTTCTTCTGAATCTGAGTCTTTAACAATTTTTATATTACCGATAGTTTGTTCATCTTCTGAAGGTTCTTTTGTTATTTCTTTAAAAGTTCTCACTGCAATATAAACTATCGCAAAAGGGAATGTAATAACGGCAAATATCGCTAAGAAAGTTCCTATATCGAATCCTTCTTTTTTTTCAACATACATTGTTCTTTCCGGAGGTAATGTACCGTTAATGAGTTGTTCGGCTTCAGGGTTGTATTTAGGGTCAAGAACCTTGTATTTGTAGTCAGATGCGTTTGCAAAATCAGATGTATTGAACATCATAAAGATGAACATGATACAGCCAAATACAATTTTTAGTATATTTTTCTTTGTAATATTTTCCATTTGAAAGATACAACCCAATGTCTTCATAATTTGATTTTAGCAATAACTTTTAAAAATTAAAATTATTGTTAAAAAACTTTAAAGCCACACTTTGTATTCGTGCAATATTAATGCCGACAGCTTGTTAACATTGTAGCAAAAAGCTCGTTTATTTTTCAACATGATTGTTAAGACAATTTCATATAACAAACGACTTATATTATTCGGCAAATAGTTTTGCTATGCTCTTTTTAACGAATCTACAAGACCTTTTAGCCCAAGCTTGTAGCTGTCAGCACCAAAACCGCAAATTTGACCTATACAAACAGGTGCTATAAAAGAATTTTTTCTAAATTCTTCTCTCGCGTGGATATTTGATATATGAACTTCAACAGCAGGCAACGCTACAGCACTTATTGCATCTCTTATGGCAACACTTGTGTGAGTGTATGCAGCGGGGTTTATAACAATGCCTTGGCAATCATTTTTGGCGCTTTGGATTTTGTCTACAATTTCGCCTTCGATGTTGCTTTGAAAAAACTCTGTATCAACTCCGAGCTCTTTTGCGTATTCGTTTAATTCATCGTTGATTTTTTGCATTGTCAAAGTACCGTAAATTTCCGGTTCACGAGTACCGAGCAAATTTATATTAGGACCGTTAATTACAAGTATTTTCATACATATAATCTATCATGGAGCTATTCGTTTTGTCTAATTTTAATTTTGCATTATAATATGTATTGAGCTTAAGTAGAGGACGATTTTTATGATAGAAATGAAAGTAATGGGTATAGCACTTGATACAAGGACAGGATCTCCTATTGTTGTATTGCACGATATGGATAACAGAAAAGCTTTACCTATCTGGATTGGTTCGGCTGAAGCCAGTGCTATCATAAGAAAAATTGAAAACATAGCTGTTTCTCGTCCTATGACTCACGACTTGATTATTCAATTTGTAGAAAAGATGGGCGGTACTATCGACCGTATCGAAATCAACGACGTTGAAAAAGAGACATACTACGCTAATGTGTATGTTAAAAAAGACGAAGAAGAAATTGTTATCGATGCTAGACCATCAGATGCTATTGCTATTGCAATAAGAGTGGAAGCACCGATTTATGTTACTGCCAACGTTTTAGCTAACGGTTCTGTTTCCTGCGATGCAGCAAAAGACGAAGAAGAAGCTCAAGAGTTCAGAAACTTTATCCAATCAATCAAGCCTTCTGATTTTGAAAAACTTTTAAAACACGATAAAGAATCTGACCAATAAAAAGAATCAGGGTTTGTGATGGAAAAATATTTTGCACCCGAAAAAGTTTTTCTGTTTTTTGTTATTTTTATCGGGTTGTTTATGGTGCTTTTTATTCCTCCGTTTCAATCACAAGACGAACCTAATCATTTTAAAAGGGCTTATTCTGTTTCTGCTTTAAAAATTTTTTCCGTTAAAAACAATGTTCTTTTAGGCAACAATTTGCCTTGTGTAATACAAAGTTTTATCAATGCAGCTTCAGACACAGGCAAAGAAGTTGTTTACGCTCAATCTGGATATAAGTATTCTTTTAAAGAATTTAAAAAACTTTTGAATTTTGAACTTGATAAAACCAAACAATGTTTTTTTAATTATCCAAATATGGCAATATATTCACCTTTGGCGTATTTGCCGCAAAGTATCGGTATTTTGTTTGCGTCTTTTTTTAGTTCAAAAATTCTTTTTATATTTTTGGCAGCGAGAATTTTTAATCTCCTGTTTTTCACTCTGTTATGTTTTTACGCAATTAAGACAACTCCGTATTTAAAGTGGGTTTTTGCTCTTGTTTTAAGCTGTCCGATGTGTATTGCTCTTGCCTCATCGTTGTCAGCGGATGCTGTTTTGATAAGCTGTTGCGCATTGTTTTTTGCAAAAATTCTTGAAATTGTCAATTCAGAGAATTATATAAAAACAAAAGATATTTTTCTTTTAGTTATACTTTCAGTAATCATTGCTATGACTAAACAAAGTTTTTGGTTTTTGCTGTTCATATTTTTGATTCCAAAAGATAAATTACAAAAAAAATATTTTTCGGTTTTGTCGTTTGTTTTAGTTCCTTCATTTATATTTTATTTTTTATGGTCAATGTATGCATCTTCAATAATGGTGCCTTTAAACGATTCTGATGTGAGTTCACACGTTAGTTATATCCTTTCAAATCCTGTCAGCTTTATTTTGCTTGTTGCAAAAACAGTTTTTAATACAGATGTTATATATCAGTCGATAGGGGTGTTGGGCTGGAAAAGTTTGTATTTTAACAATATCTATTATTTAGCTTTTGTTGTGGTTTTACTTGCCAATTTGTTTTGTGGAGAAAATTGTCCGAGAAAAATTCGTGATAAGGAACACTCTGCCGAGCAAAAGCTGACTAAATGTCAGTTTTTGCCAGAGGAAGATGTGAACGAATTTTTGGAGTGTCACCTTGAAAAGGTGAGCAGTGGCGGCTCGAAAGTTCGAGGCGACAACTGCGACACCAGATTAAATAAAAAGCCTAATCTTTTGGTTTGGCAAAAAATGCTGTGTTTATTTGTGATAATTTTTAATGTCTTGTTGATCTGTGCAACGACTTTTTGTTTTTGGACATACAAAAACACATTTAACTATATAGAGCTGCAAGGAAGATATTTGCTGCCGTTTGCGTTGCCGTTTTTGCTTTTTATGAGCGGTTTTGTTAGCGATTTGTTTAAAAGATGTCCGAGAAAAATTCGTGATAAGAAGCAAAGCGACGTGAACGAATTTTTGGAGTGTCACCTTGAAAAGGTGAGCAGTGGCGGCTCGAAGGTTCGAGGCGACAACTGCGACACTAGATTAAATCGTTTTGTTGTTCTAAATGTTTTATTCTTGGGGTTTTCCGGCTTGTATGTGTCTGCACTGATTTTTAAAACATATTTTTGTTTGTAGTTGTGTTAATCTGTTGTGCAAATTTTTATTTGTTAATATTTGTAAACAAATAAAACAAAAGAGTAAATTTTTAATATTGAGGATTCTTGTATAAGCAGAAGTTCTCAAAAATTAAGTGTGAAAAAACTATTACTAACTCCATAAACTCTATAACCTAACTACCAAAATTACTAACCGAATCATCGCCTGAGATAAAAATCAAAGGCGTTTTTTTTTATGTGTATGTTTTGTTTTTGCTATCTTGCAACTCTGCCCCACCAGCGGATTTCGCCGATGACTTCAAAATCATAGTCTCGATTTTGGCTCAAGTTAATTTCAAAGCTTCTGTATTTTGGATTGTCAGATACAACAACAACGGTATCAGGCGGTATTTTTTGCAAACGTTTTGCGTATAATTGACCGTCTATTCTTACGCAGTAGATTTTTCCGTCATAGATTTCTTTTCTGCAATGGTCGACAAGCAGACTGTCGCCTCCGTCTATTGTCGGCATCATGCTGTCACCTTGGGCAAATATTATTTCAGAGTCATGGATATTTATGCCCAAATCCATGGCAAGCTTTTTGCTGATAGGGTAAAGTGCTGTTTGTTCTTCGTTGTAGACTGTTACGCCGTAACCCATGCTTGCTGAAACTTCTCCTAAAACAGGTATGTTAATGCAGTCTTGTTCTTCGCCGTCGGAGCTTGATTGGTTTGCGATTGTCAAGTTGGTTTTGAAATATTTTTTAAGTTTGTCAAGTTGTTCAAAAGACAGTTCACGATCTTTTATTTGGTTTGCATATTGTCTTGTTACGTCAAGAGCAGCTGCAATATCCGTAAAGCTGATTTTTCTTCTACACCTTGCTGTGAGCTCTTCGATGGCTTCGGTAAGTTTCATAAAAACTCCTTATATTTATAAACAATTTTGTCTTGTTTGCCATGTTTTTTGTGGCAACTTCATTGTTTCATTTTATGACAACACTTGACAAATGTAAAGTAGATATTTATACTAAAATTAACAAACGTTAATAAAAAAAAGCCTGACCCCCGAGATCAGGCAAGATATATACTTCTCTTTTACGTTAACACGAATTGAGTTAAAAATCAACTAAAACGTTTGTTAAAACTTTACTACAAGCATCACAAAGATACATACTTCATGAAAAACAATTGTATTTATACATCACAAAATCTTTTAACAATGTTGGATATAGCAATATCTCAGCTTATTGAAAATGAGGATTGTTCGCTTTGCAAACTTTACAATCGTAAAGATGAACGCTGTTTAATTGATGATAATTGCAGAAATTACTTGTTTGATGGTCTTTGTGCTCGAGCCTTAAACAAGATTTAAAGGAGGAATTTACATGCAGCCGTATTTTTCGCACGACATATTTACTCGTGAAGATTTGAATATAAAAAGATTGATAAATACTCACAAAATGGAAGGCTACGGCGTTTTTTGGGCAATAGTAGAATTTTTGCATAACAACGATAACAAAATTAATCTTAACGAGATTGATGTTGTTGCCCAAGATTTGAAAGTTGACATAAAACTTGTTGAATCTGTCATAAAAGATTTTAAACTTTTTTCTATAAAAAGAAATATTGTGTCATCAAAACGTGTTGCTAAAAATTTTCAAATTCAAAAAGAAAAGAGTGAACTTGCAAAGAAATCTGCAATGTCGCGCTGGAAGAAGAATTCCGACAATGCGAACGCATTGCAAACGCATTGCGAACGCAATGCTATAAAAGAAAAGAAAGAAAAGGAAATAAAAGAAAAAGAAAAAAAAGAAGAAGAAAGTAAAGAAAATAAAATACAACAAAATGAAAAAACAGAACCTCAAAAAGAAAGTTTTTTTGGACAATATGGCAACGTCTTTCTAACCTCCTTTCAGTACGGCTCTTTAGCCGAAAAATACGGCAAGAGCCTTACTGAAACTATTATCAACGAGCTTTCTTACAACATAAGTATTGGCAAAGAGCAATGTTTTGACGAAAAATTTTCAGATGCTCATTTTGCAAGACTCGAACGCTATGCGCTGCAAAAAATGCCCAAAGTGGAAAAGAATTCTTTAAAAACAGAGCCTAACACCTATATGGCTCAACTGCCTGCGGTAGAACAAAAAACACAAAGACAAGAATGCGAAGCTTTAAAACACATTCGAGAAATTAAAGAAGGTGGAGGTGTTCCGCCGCCAAAAGAGTTTTGGGAAATAGGGAAACGATTAAAAAACGAATTATAAAATTTTACGGGAGTGAGATTAATGCTTTTTAACGAAGAACAGATACAAATTGCAAAACTTGTGCAAAACGGTTTCACCAATATCGAAATAGGCGAAGAATTGGGCTATAGTGCAGATTGTATAAAAAAACGTTTGAGCAAGTTGTACAAAACAATAGGAGTGAAAAAAAGAATCGAGTTTGTAAAATGGTTGGCAAACAATCCTGTGTAAAATTTTTAAACCCAGTTTTTAGCATACCTTTTGACATAATAGTTTGTATCTTGTGCCAAAAGTTGTTTTGCTTGGTTTATAAAATCTTTGTCACTTTTTAGAGAGTCTAGGAGCATTGCTGTTTTTTCACGTATTGTGTATTCTCTTATTTTTAAACATTGTTGCAAAACATTTTGCAGTTTTGAATCACAATCCGGAGAAAGAGCACATAAAGCTTCAAGACCCCAATAAAGATTAAAAAGTTTTTTTGTGTACCAGTTGCTGCGTTTTAACTTTTCTAGCTCATCAAAAATTACATCAAAACGGTTGTACAGGTTATTTAAAAAATACTTTTTGTCTTTTAAGTATGGCAAAACATCTATGATAAGCCTGCAAATATTGGGGTTAATATCGTTAACCGCTTTTAAAAGTGCGTCTGATATTTTGGTTGTTTGAAAGAAATTTTGCAAAGAAGGATTTTGCATAAATTCGTTAATCTTGTGTGCACACGCCTCACGGATTAGACCGTGGTGCTCAGTAAGATGGTAAACAAGCAAATCTGCTTCTTGTTGGTTGCGCACATCCTCAAGTTTTAAAATACAAATCTGTTTTTCTACATCGATTTGCGAATCAGATTCAGAACTTGTTTTGAGCAAATCAAAAATCTCATCACGGGTGTGTTCTTTTTCACACAGAATTACAGCTTTTTCAATCTCATTTAAAATTTTAATATCTTCACTCATAACTTAAACTATAACACAATCGGGGCTTAAAGAAACAAAGCACAAGCAATAAAATTAGCAGAGTAACCGTAAAAAACGAGAGGGGAAAATATGGGAGAACTGGTTGATTTAATGAAAGAAATTCTTATGCTTAAACCCGAAGCACGCTACGCTGTCGGTTTAACAAGCTTGAAGAGAAAACCTGTTCAAGTTATTAAAAAAGCGAAAAAGAAAGTAAAAAAAGAGGTAAAACTTTCTGATTTGATGAGAAGAGCATAGTCGTTTTAGCATAATATTGCCAAATTGTGAATAAAATCAGGTTCTGTTTTTATTCAAGTTTCACGCAGCTAAAATTATGCTAAAATTGCAGGTATGAGCATTCAAAAATCTGATTTACCAACAGAAGTAAAACAAACTTTGGCAATAATTCCGGAGTTGAGCGGTTCTTATCAATATTTTGATAAGGATGGCGAGATTATTTATGTTGGTAAAGCTAAAAATTTAAAAAAACGGGTTTACAGCTACTTTAACAAAAACCATGATTCTCCAAAGTTGAGAGTAATGGTTCCTCAAATTGCAAAAATTCAATTTATTGTAACAGATAGCGAGGTAGAAGCTCTTATACTTGAATCTCATCTTATTAAAAAGCACAAACCAAAATACAACGTGCTTTTAAAAGATGATAAAAAGTTTCCGTACTTTGTAATAACTGAGGAAGAATACCCTCGGATAATTGTTGCTCGAAAATCCAATAAGAATAAAATTAAAGGCAAATATTTCGGTCCATATACAGATTCTCGGGCGATGTATTCTACTTTGGATTTGATAAAAAAACTGTTCCCGTTAAAACAGTGCAAAAATCCAAAGTTCAAAGACCGTCCTTGTCTTTATTACCATATAGGCCGTTGCATGGCTCCTTGTCAGAGAATGATTTCTCCTGACGATTATAAAAATATTCTCAAAAACGTAGAACTCTTTTTAACGGGTAAACAAAAAGAACTTGTTGATGCTCTAAAAAAAGAGATGGAAAAATACGCCGCTGCAGAAGAGTTTGAAAAGGCCGCAAGATATCGTGACAGCTGGATGGATGTTCAAAAAACTATGGAACACCAAAAAGTTGTATTTGAAAATACAAGCATCAATCAAGATATTATTGCCGTTTATAACGAAAGCAATCTGTTTGTCGTGTCATTGCTTCAAATTCGTCAGGGCAGGCTTACGGACAAAAAAGATTTTGAATTTTCTAATACCGAAGGCAACTTGTCTAACGAGTCAGAGGTTTTGACAACCTTCTTAAAAGAATACTATACAATGGCGTCAGAATTTGATATTCCAAATACAGTTGTGATTCCGAGATTGTTGGATAAAGAAGATATTGAACTTTATGCAAAGTGGCTTGAAACAACGGCTTCTAAAAAGGTAAAAATAACCGATACTCCTACAAAAAGAAATCTCGAACTTTTAAATCTCGCTCAAAAGAACGCAAAATTTTATTTTGAAAAGGTAAAACTTCAAAAGCTTACGGAAATCCAAAGAGATTACAACGAAGTCGGCAGCTATATACAAGAAAAACTCGGGCTGTCAAAATTCCCTTATGTTGTTGAATGTTTTGATATTTCTCACATTCAGGGTACAAATACTGTTGCATCAATGGTTACGTTTGAAAACGGTTTGCCTAAAAAATCAAGATACAGAAAATTCAAAGTTAAATCAACAGAATCTAAACCTGACGATTTTAAATCCCTGCAAGAAGTTGTTGAAAGAAGATACTTTGGCAAACTGACAGAATCAATTCCGATGCCTGATTTAATAATTATAGACGGTGGTAAAGGTCAACTGTCATCGGTTATGGAGATTTTTGAGGCGCATAATTTCCACCCTGATGTGGTCTCGCTTGCAAAAAGACTTGAAGAAGTTTTTAAACCTCACGAGTCAAACCCTGTTGTTTTTCCTATTAATTCACCTGCTTTATATTTTTTCCAAAGAATAAGAGACGAAGCTCACAGATTTGCGATTACTTTCCACAGACAATTAAGAGGCAAAAAGGCTACAGAATCAGTGCTTGATGAGATTAAAGGATTGTCTAAAGAAAACAAGGAAATACTAATGAAAGAGTTTAAAGACGTAAAGAAAATTTCTCAGGCAAGTTTTGAACAGCTTAAAGAAAAAATTCATACTCGTGCTGCAAAAGCTGTGTACAATTTTTTCAATCCTAACGTGCAGGTTGAATAGATTGTGCAGTAAATTTATTGCTTAATCCACTGCAGGTATCTCTATCTTAAACTCAGTGCCTTTGCCTTTTTCCGACTCAAAAGAAATTTTGCCTTTGTGCTTTTCAACAATCTTTTGAGAAATGGCAAGCCCCAAACCTGTACCTATTTTTTTTGTAGTTGCACCTACGCTGAACATTTTGTCTTTTATCTTGTCATCAATTCCTGAGCCTGTGTCTTTAATTTTTACAACAAGCATTTTATCAACAAGCTCTGTAGAAATTGTTATAGTGCCTTTGTCTTTTATGCTTTGACAAGCGTTTACCAAAATATTCATAAAAACCTGATTCAGCATATTCGGATAGCATTTAACCTGCGGAATATTTCCGTAATTTTTCACAACCTCTATTTTATTTTTTGTTTCGTGCTTAATTAATTCAAGCGTCAAATCAATTTCGTTATTAATATCTGCCGATTGCAAGTCTGATTCGTCCAACCTGACAAAACGCTTAAGGCTTTTAACTATTCCGCTGATTCTTTTTATTGCTTCTTTATCAATCTTGTTTATGTTTTGGATATTTTCAAGAAGCATTTTATTATCAGGTGATTGCTCAAGTTTTGAAATCATTTTGTTCAAAATATCATTGTTGGCATTTATTGAACCGAGAGGGGTGTTTATTTCGTGTGCAACACCTGCGACCAGTTGACCTAAGGATGCCATTTTTTCGGAATTAATAAGTTGCAGTTGAGTTTCTTTTAGCTCTTTGAGCGTATTTTCAAGCTCAAGATTTTTTTGTTTTACCTCTAAAAACAACGAGGCCTGAACAATAGCCGATGCCAGCTGAGTTGCAATAGATTGCATAACATCGTTTTGAGAATCTTCAAAATATTTTTGTCCCGTATAAATCATCAACAACCCGAGAATCTCATGCATTCTGTAAACAGGAACAATTATCCTGTTAACAGGTGCAGGATATGTAACCTCGCTATTTAGGTATTCTTTTATGCAAGAGTTAACTTTAATTTTTTTTGCTTGGATATTTCTGTTAGTATCGGAAGAGAATTCTACTTTTTCGCCGATAATTGATTCAAATTTTTCTGGGTAAACAGAGTTTATAAAAAAGTTTTTGTCCTTATATTGAACATAATAAACCTTGATTGCGCCAAGTAGGTTAAAAAGTTCTTTTAACGTTGAATTTATAATTTTATTAATGTCGATAGATTCTCTTATAACGTTAGAAACCCTGTGCATAAGAGCAAGTTTTATCGTTTGTGTTTGTGCTTGAGCTTGAAGGTTTGCGTATTGTTTGTTTTCTTCCACAAGATTTAGGTACTGTTGTCTTATGAATGCGTATTTTTTCTCAGTTTCTTCATACAAAATATCGTTTGTAATGTTTTTAAAAATAAGGACCTTGTTGTCTTTATCGTTAAACGATGTTATCTGAAAAATCAGTTGTTCTTTTGTTTTTTGATAAGAAGAAATAGCCGTAAAACTTTCTTTAGAATATACAGCAAAGTTTACCGGATTTGATGAGAGCAACTTGTCAGAATCCAAAACGCAAACATCAAAAGAAAAATAGTTTGCAAACTTTTCAAGATTTTTTACGTTACCAAAAGTCTTTACAAAAGCAGGGTTTTTAAAAAGAATTCTCTGTTTTGAATCGAGAATCAAAATCGCCGTGCAAAAATTGTTGTAAAGACTAAAATCAACGCCGCTCATAATTACATATTAACATTTTATTGAAGAATCAAAAAATGTATTACATAAGATACAAAAATACCCAAAAGCGCACCCATAAAAACTTCTAAAGGGGTGTGACCCAAGAGTTCTTTGAGTTTTTCGCCTGCTGCAGAAGGTCTGTGAGCATAAAACTCTTCCATTACTCTGTTCATAGTTGCAGCAATTTTACCTGCAGAACGTCTGATACCTGCAGCGTCATACATTACAACAAATGCATAACCCAATGCAACGGCAAAGATAATAGAATTAAGCCCTTCATTATAGCCAACAGTCATAGAAAGAGCTATTACGCCTGCACTGTGAGAGCTTGGCATACCGCCTGTAGTTGTAAATATTTTAAAGTTAACTTTTTTGTGAACAATCAAAAAATAAATAAATTTTAAAAGCTGTGCTATCATTGCGGCAATAAATGCATTGCCTAAAACCTCAATAGCAGTACCAGTTTCGTACATTAACAAACCCTTTCTGAGATACTCTTCACAACCCCCGTCAAAACATCTGACTTTATGTTGTTCTCTTCTAATATATCACAAGCAGCCTTGCAAAGGGAAGCCACTTGTTTTTTAGATTCTTCAAGTCCGTAAAAGCTTATATAAGTAACTTTTTGCTCTTTTGCATCTTTACCGGGGGTTTTGCCAAGCTCTTCAAGAGTAGAAGTAACATCAAGGATATCATCCATAATCTGGAATGCAAGCCCCATTTTTTCGGCGAACATAGTTAACGCATCAATTGTCTTTTGGTCAGCATTACCCAAAATTGCACCTGTTCTAACAGAAAGTTTAAACAATGCACCTGTTTTATTTTCGTGGATAAAGTTTAGAGTTTTTTTATCGATTTGTTTGCCTTCAGAATCTATATCAACCACCTGACCTGCAATAAGTTTTTCTGAGCCTGCGCTCACTAAAAACTCTTCCAAAACTTTTAAAACCTTGTCTTTAGAAACACTGTCAGGAGTTTTTTGAATAATAACCTGTGGCGCAAAAGACAACAAAGCATCCCCTGCTAACACGGCAGTAGATTCGCTGAATTTTTTGTGGTTTGTGAGTTTGCCTCTGCGGTAGTCGTCATTATCCATACAAGGCAAGTCGTCGTGAATAAGGCTTTGAGTATGCAGCATTTCTATAGCACAAGCAGTTGGGATTGCCTGTTCATAAGAACCTGAAAGAACTTTGCAGGTTTCCAAACACAACATAGGACGCAATCTTTTTCCGCCGGCAAGTACTGAGTATCTCATAGATTCCCATATCTCTTGCGGATATTTTACGGGTAAAAATTCATCAAGTTTTTGTTCAATAAGTTTTATGTAATCTTCAAACTGTTTTTTTACGGATTGTTCCATTATTCGTGTATTTCCTTATCTATTTCCTGATTGCTTTTGCGTCTTGATATTTGACGTTTTTTGCTGCTTATTTTAGTAATTTCTTTGTTATGAACTATTTTGGAGCGTGATTCTGTTTTCTTTCCGCCGTAGGTTACTTGTTTTTTGTATTCTTTAGCTTCTTTTACAAACTGCAAATAACTTTCATATCTTGTTTTATCTATCAACTCCGGATGTTCGATTATTTGACAGCCTGTTTCGTGCTCGTGAATACAATCAGAAAACTTGCATGCGCCGTATTCGTTTTGAATTTTTACTATCTCTCTAAACAAAAGCCCAACTTGAGCAGGCATTAAAAAATCAAATTTTAATTGGCTAAACCCAGGGGTGTCAACGATACGAGATTCGTTTTCAAGAGTGATAATCTCACAGTGTCTTGTTGTGTGGGTGCCTCGTTCGGTTTTTTCCGATACTTGTTTTGTTTTTAAGTTCAAATCAGGGCGGATTGCGTTTATCAAAGATGATTTGCCTACCCCTGACGAACCGCATAGCACTGTTATTTTGTTTTGCAAAAGTTTTTTAAACTCATCAATACCGTTGCCTTCAAGAGCTGAAGTGAAAATAATATTGTAATTTAGCGGAACATAAATATCTTTTATTTTTGCAATAATTTCTTCTTCGCCTTCAAGGTCATTTTTGTTAAAACACAACACGGGGTGCAGGTCGTAATACTCACAAAAAGCGAGGTATCTGTTCAATTGTTCAAAGTCCAAGTCGGGTTCTTTTATTGCAGAAACTATAATAACCTGATTTATGTTTGCAACTTTAGGGCGCGGGATGTAGCTTTCTCTTTGCAAAACTTTTGAAACAAATGCTTGTTTAGAGTTTTCGTTAAGTTGTTCAAGCTCGACAAAATCACCAACGACGATAGAATCTTTTCTTTTTTTTAAAACATCACGAATTTTACACTCATACTCGCCTTGTGCAGTATTAACGTAATAAAAATCAGAATGTATTTTAAAAATCTGCCCCTTCATTCTACTGATTATAACTCAAGGAGTATCAAGGGTAAATGATTATCAGATAATTTGGTTAGATAAAGTAAAAATCTCTCAAATTTTTAAACAAATCACTAGCGCTCACTTGTCCTTCAATAAGCCCAAAGACAGGTGGTGTTTTTTTGTTTTTATTTTTAAAATTTAATTGAATATCCGTTTTGACGGTATTGTACTCATCTGTAGCATAAACTCTGCCGTTTGCATCTACAAAAACGCTGCCGATATATCCCGCGTGATTTGTAAGAATTGTTTTTGGATGTGAATGGTTGAGCTTGTGCAGCTTCATAGATTCTTTTAAATCTTCATCGTTTTCGTCAAGCAGATTTTCCAAACGGCCTGTTGCACCAAGTGCACCTGTTTTGATTTCATTTACTATAAAATCAAATTTATCGAGATTATCTGTAATAGACTTTGGAGTACAAGACGGGTCATTTTTATATTTTTCTTCAAGTTTGTCTCTTATTTCCTTGATTAATTCTTGTTGCGCATCACGTTTGTACAATTCATTACCTGATGATTCGTTACTTAAAGCTCTGTTTAAAACCATCACGTTCTGCAAAGGAATAAGCGTATAAAAAACATTGGCCATTCTGTCAGTGTAAAGTTCTCGGAATTTTTTTGCTCTTTTAGGGTCAGAGTTTATGTATTCAACATATTTTGAATTAAGCTTGTGAAAAGGATTTAAAGAAATATTGAAGATAAAATTTTGATGGCCTTCATCATATTGCTTATTGATACATTCTACATATCTTTGAGCGCGTTCCTGTATTTTTTTGTTTTTAGGTGTCCATCCCGATGTATCAAATAAGGTATTACAATTCAAATCTTGCTTAATTTTTTGGGAAATATCAATCATGTCATATTCTTTGCCGTTTTTGTCTTGCAAAACAATTTCCATTGAATCTGCATCAACAAAAGGTGCGATAGTTTTTCTTGGGAACGGGGCTAAATTACTTACGTTTTTGTGCATACGGTTCGCAAACTCTTTAATTCCTTCAGTCAGGCTGCAAAAATCTTCCCAACTCATTTTTGTAATTGTTTCCGTATCACCTTTTTTTACGTGGAAAGGTTTTGCGTCCGCATAACAATGAACACAACCGTTTGAACAAGTACGTGACGTACATATAGCGTGAAGACAAGATACTAAAATAATAACTTGTTTTATATTCAAGCCTTCAAAAACTTTTATTCCGTATTGAATACCCTCCAGTTTTGATAAATCATAGGCACCTAGAGGAATATGTTTGTTATCAAGCCCGTCAACATATTTTTGAGCTTGTTTGTATTTTTCAAATTTTTTGTTATCAACAATCGCCTGTTTATCAATAATCTGAGCAAAAGAAGGCAATGCAGTCGAATTCGTTGTCTTTGAGGTTACGCTGCTTTGGCTTTCTTGTTGAGTATTAAAAGTTTTTAACGTTGGGGGATGACAATTTGTTATTTTCATAAATAATTTGGCTTTCTTTTTTTTAAAACAGCTAAAAGGATTTTTTGCCTTAAAGTCGGAAATTGCATTAACAATTCTTAAAAAAATAGCAAAATTTTTTATCAGAAGCTTTAAAATAGAATAAATGTAATTGAAGGAGAATATATGATAGATAAGGTATCTTTTGGTTCAAAGGTAACACTTCCAATCAGCCATGGTGTTTCTGTAAACGATTGTTGTTCAGAAAAAGACATGGAACTTATTCATAAAGAAATAGAAAGATTAGAAAATGACGGCAGAGACGATAAAGTTTCTATCTACGTTGTTGACCCTAACTATTTTATAGAAATGCCAAGCCTCGCTATGAGAGTTTATCGTAAAGAAGACGGCGTTATGAAAATGGGAAAATCTGACAGCTCTGTTATTTTGGAAGATTTGCCTAAAAGATACGAAGAAGCCGTAAAAAATCTTAAACCGATGAAAGATACTAAATTAACGGAATACATTGTTTAGATTCATTATCTTAAATAATCTGTATTGAAAATATCCAAATACTTTTTAAAAGTATAGGTCTTGTTACGTTTTTTGTTGTTAACTTCCAAAATGCCAAGTTTTACAAAAGACTTTAACAGATTGTTTGCATTTTGATAATCAGTTTTTAAAATCTCTGCCACACCTTTGGCACTGACATAAGGATATTTGTACAAATTTTTCAACAATGAGTTTGCACTGATGTGTGAACGAACAAGCCTTTGAATTTTTTCTTCGCACTCATTATTCAAATCATCAATATTTTTTAACAGAACTACAGAATATTTTGCAGTATCGCAAACCCCTTCAAGAAAATATCTTATCCATTGATTCAGGTCATTATTTTCTCTTACAAGACTTAAGGCATCGTAGTATTGTTTTCTGTTTCTTTCAAAATATTTTGATAAATACAATGTCGGAAGCTCAAGCAATCCGCTGTCAACCAGCTGCAACATTAATATCAAGCGTCCTATTCTTCCGTTTCCGTCAAGAAAAGGGTGTATAGTCTCAAACTGATAGTGGCAAATTGCAATTTTTATCAAATCAGGAACATAAATTTCATCATTATGCCAAAAGCTTTCAAAGTCTGATAAGAGTTCGTTTATCATATCAGCTGGCGGAGGAACAAATACAGCCGTAGAAGGCATATTGCCGCCTATCCAGTTTTGCGATTTTCTGAACTCTCCCGGTTGTTTGTTTTGTCCACGACCTTTAAACAGCAAATCACTGTGTGCTTCTTTAATCAGACGAGTACAAAATGGCAAAGTTTCGCAGTCAATTTTTTCATAAGATTCAAGTATATTTTTTACACCTGTCAAACGTCTGTATGAACGCATTAGAGAAAATAAATAATTTGTTACTTCTCTTTTTTCGTCACGACGTTCGGGCAATATTTCTTCATCAGGAGCAACAGCCTCGTTGAGAGTAATCTTTGTCCCCTCTATTTTATTTGAAAAAGTTGCCTCATCCATGGCAAGCATATATAAAAAGAAGAAAATATTGGGCAAGTTTTTTGAATAAGCATTTAGTTCACCTATATATCGACTTGCTTTTTCAAGCAGTGAAAGAATTTTAGGGTCATTGCAAATAAACTCTCTATTAATCTTTGACGGCACAAATGCCTTGTAACCGTCGCATTGAATATAATGTCCTTTTTCAAATTTATCCATAATATATCGATTGCCTTTTAACTAAAGAACGCAGTTATTATAAGTATAACACATTAATTTATAACAACAACCGGTTTATTATAAATTAAAAGCATTTGTTTATAACAAACAGATATTTGATATATATATAGCTTATAAATTATATTAATCTATTTTTTATCAACAACAACTTTTTTATACATGTTGTTGTGTGGTGCGTTGTTGCTCATTTTAATAATTTTTTCTAACGCAAATTTCAGAGGATTTGCGTTTTTTGGAGACTCAAAAATTGTAACTTTTGATTGTTTGTAATCATCAAAAGTCTTTGCTACTGCAACATTTGACTTAGGGGAAAATCTTGTAAAGCTAACAAGCGGGAACCCTTTTGGGGTTTTGCCTATATCAACTCTGAGCCTTGTTTGCAAATATGCACTGTCAATGTTTTTTCTTGCTTGGTTGAGTTTGTCAAATTTTCCGTGTTCAACAGCGTAGTTTGCAACAAGTTTTAATGACTCACTGTTTAAAAATTTGGCTTTAAAATTTTGTTTGCAATTGCTTTTATAATTGTTATTATTGTTTGTTATTTTCATATTTTTTATTTAATCTAGTGTCGCAGTTGTCGCCTCGAACCTTCGAGCCGCCACTGCTCACCTTTTCAAGGTGACACTCACCTACACTTAACTTCGTTAAGTTTCGGAGACAGGCTCACTAGCATCGCCACAGCTCTGCTGTTCGCTTTGTCCAAAAATTCGTTCACGTCTTCCTCTCGCAAAAACTGACATTTAGTCAGCTTTTGTTCGGCAGAGTGCTCCTTATCACGAATTTTTCTCGGACAATTTTTGTTCCGCTTTTTGTATATTGTATCTGTTAATTTTAATTTCTCTTATTAATTCTTTCATATTCTTTATTCTGTATTCGTAAGAGATAATCTTGTCAGACCAAAATTCTCTTTCCTTTGATGACATTACTGGTTTTAAATGTTGGTATAGCTTGTACAACTCACATTCAAGTTCTGAAATAGAGGCCTCATATTTTTCAACCTGTGTTTTTTCTTTTTTAGTAAGTTTTAACGTTACACCGGTATGTTCTTTTAACGGGCGTAAGTTTCTTCCTTCTGTATTTATTATAGGTGTAATCGTAGCAACTTTTTTGATATTCATTTTAACCTCCGATTATTTAAAACCGGAGGAAAAAATTTGTTGCTAAGCCAAAAAATAACAAATAAAAAACCGTCTCACAAAAGTAAGACGGTTTTTCAAGTTAAATAAATTCAATTATGATTCATTTTTTGGGTACAAATTGTCGACCAAACTTGACGGTTCGCTGTCAGAATCACTGTCAGAATAAAATACGCTCATAGAGCTTGGTTTAAAAGATTGATATTCTGTTTTAAGTTTTTCTTCATCAGATTTTAAGCTAAATGCTTGTATCTCTGCATTTGTAACTCGCCCGTCTTTATTTGTATCGATTTGATTAAAATATGTTAAAACATTACTCAACATATCACTGCCACCCATACCGCTTGAACAAAGCTGGCATAACTCTTGATAACTAAGGCCGTTTTGTGAAAGTTTTGAAGTAAGATTGCTCATATCATCAGAACTGATTTTGCCGTCGCCGTCTTTGTCTATAGCTGCAAAGTTAGAAGACAAAAATTGAGCAAATGTCGTATTGTAACCTAGTTGTTGCAATGCTGTGTTAGAAGGGTTTGTAATATCTTCTATTGTTAAGCCACCACTGTTGGAACTATTTTTGGCAAGAATAGAATAAGTATTTGACAAACCTGTTAAAGCATTTGCAAATAAAGCCTGACCATTCATTAATGTCATAAGACATCTCCTTTACATAGTTTTGTGCATGTACAGTTTAATGTTTTTTTGACAAAAGTAAACCCTTTAATTGACGTATTTGGCTTAATTTGGCTCTTTAGAGCTACTTGCACAAAAAAAGCCACCTGATATACTTCGGGCGGCTTTAATTCAAAATTAGGTTGCGTCATCTATTGTTATTGTTTATGAAAATACTTTGAATGTTCTTTCTATGTTTTTATCCATTATTTTCTTAACTGAATCAATTTCTGTATCACAA
>CALVEH010000005.1 GCA_944326545.1 Candidatus Gastranaerophilales bacterium
AGGTCTTTTGATGCTATGTAGTTGTCTGTTGTTCTGAAAGTGAAGTTACGTTCGTTTTCAGATTCTTTTGTTGTTATCAAATCTAATGTGTTGTAGATTTTTTCTTTTTGAATGATTACAGAATCGTGATAGGTCTCTGTTGTACCTAAAGATATACCTTCTTCTTGTGCATAAATTGAATCATTGAATACTTCATTAGGTATTATTTTTTCAAGAAAGTTTTCAACCAGTTCTGTATCCAAGTCAGAATCAATTGTAATAATGTTTATATTTTCACCCAAAGCAAGCTGTAATGATGAAGAAACATCATTATTCTTTATTATCTGGAAGGTTGTTGGCTCGCTAGGGTCTGATTGGGTACCGATAAAATTAAGCATGTTAAGAGTAATTGTACCAGTTGAAGTGTTTTGAGTTGTTATTGTGTCTGAAGTTTTTGCAGAAAGGTCAAGGTCAATATTAAGTTTTAAACCTTCATTTGCTGTCATTGAAACAAAATTGTAGTCACGGGTTTCGTTGTTGGCTAGGTCAACTGTCACGTTTTTCGCTGTAACTTTTGCATTTTCTACATCGTTGTACAACGATACTGTGCCTGTACCGTCACCTGTTAAGGCTAGGTTATATGCATGGTCTGAGGTTTCCCAGAATTTATTTGATGATGAGTAATATGACCCGCCTGAGATTGTGTCATCTATTTGAATTTTTCCGTTGTTTACAGCATTAAGTGTTAGTGCTGTATTACGTTGAATAGTTCCTGATGAATCAGCTAAGTTAGCTACATATATTGCGTTATTTTCTTTTACTCCGTTAGATTCAGTATAGTTACCTGAGATTAAAGAATTAGCATTATCGGCATTTAAGGTAAGGTCATAGTTAGTAAATATTGCCCCGCCTTTTGCCTTATCTGTACCTGTTTTAGATATAGCATGGTTGTTTAAGAAGTTATTATTTGTAAGACCGATTGTTGCTTTGCTGCTTGATGAATATATGTTGTTATATATAGCACCGCCTAGAGCGTAATTACTGTTTGATTTAGCATAGTTGCCTATAAAATCGCCTGTGATATCTCCGATTGTCACTTTATCATAACCATAGTGATAAATCGCCCCGCCATAGGCATAAGAAGAATCAGATTGAACATAGTTGCCTATAAAATCACCTGTGATATTTCCGATTGTTCCATAGTTATAAATCGCTCCACCAGAACTACCAGCATAGTTGCCAATAAAATCGCCTGTGATAGATTCGATTGTTCCTTTATAGTTATAAATCGCACCGCCAGAGGCATATTTTGAAGTCGATTGAGCATAGTTGCCTATAAAATCGCCTGTGATATTTCCGATTGTTGCTGGTACATTAGAATCACTTGCAAAGTTATAAATCGCACCGCCAGAGGCATATTTTGAAGTCGATTGAGCATAGTTGCCTATAAAATCGCCTGTGACATTTCCTATCTCAGCAGAATTTCTGGAACCTGTTGATATATATGACGAGGAGTTTGAAATCGCTCCGCCATAGGCAGAATCAGAATCAGATTGAGCATAGTTGCCAATAAAATCACCAACAATATCTCCTATTATTGCTGCATTCAATCTACTATCATATGATTTGTTGTAAATAGCTCCACCACCTACAGAATAAGAACTTTTAACATAGTTACTTATGAAGTCTCCTATGATTGTTCCGATTATAGCTGTTGAACTAGGAGAACCATAATTGTAAATAGCCCCACCACAGGTATTAGAATTAGCATAAACATTATTTGATAAGATGTGATTTCCAATAAAATCACCTATGATATTCCCGATTGTTCCATCGTAGTTATAAATCGCTCCACCATAAGTATAAATATTCTGAACTGTACCGTTTGTTAAAGCATAATTTCCTACAAAATCACCTGTGATATTGCCGATTGTTCCATTATCATTATAAATCGCACCGCCATGGGCATAAGAAAACGAATCTGGGCCATTTGATTGAGCATAGTTGCTGATAAAATCAGCATTTATATCGCCAAGTTTCGCACTACTACCGTTATTGTATATCGCACCTCCATATTGATTTCCTGAAGTACTGCCTGTTGTTTGACCTATAAACACACCTGTCGTAGTTTTAGAAGAATTATCCGTTGAATTGGTAAATCTTGTTTGTACATCTGATGAATTATACTTATATGTTATAGTTTGTCCTACAGGATTTGTCGGGTCTTGTTTAAATTCAAGGTTTCCATCAACATTCTTTTCCCAACCAAAGGTTAGCGTTGTATCTCCGTTTGGATTTCCGTATTCTGTTTGTTTTAATGAAACAGTATAGTACTTTGGTGTTGTTTCTATTGTTGTCACTTCTTTATACTCAACATCAGGCAATCTATCAGCTTCTGCTACTTCCTTGCCTGTTGTTGGGTCGTAATACTTTATTACCTCCTTTTTATCATAAAGAGTTATAATATTTGGTTCGTCTGCTGAGGCTGCTTCTGTCAGAGTATAAGCGGAATCTTTTAATTTGTTTGTATCATAGGTGTAGTACTTGCCCTCAGGTGTTGTATAAAGTGCTTTATCCTGTGTAGTTTCTATTAACGCTGTACTTCCTGTTGAAGAAAGCAACTGAAGTACATCTTTGTTATCCGTTGGGGTATAGAAATACCCTTTACCACCAATTTTAACAATGATTGCGTCCTCAGGTGCTGTCACATCATCGGTGATTTCAGTTAAGTTATAAGTTGAATAATCAGTGTTCAAAAACGCTGACTGCTCCGATTTCACCCTATCCAATGTAGGCACAGGGATATCGGCAAATGCAGGCATTGTCATCACTGACAAGACAAATGCTGCTGTTAATATCTTTGTGTTTAATTTGTTTACAAACGCGCTCATATTAATACCCTTTTTGATTTCAAGATATTTCGGCTAAACTAACCAAAAATAATAACCTATTTTTATAGTTCCCATTTTTTTGTTTTTTAAACAATAAAACTACTATATAATCTTGAATTAGTGTTCTTTTTAACCTATTAACAAGCTTTTACAGTTTTGTAACAGTTTTTTTAACTTATTTGTTTTAGAGAATAAATTTATTTTTACGTTTATTGAAAGATGTTTTTGTACTAAAATTAATAGCAAAGATAATTAAGGGTAGATAAATGGATAGCAATTGTCAACAGTTTACACAAAAATTTCCACAAAAATTTCATTTTATCGCAATAGGCGGTATAGGAATGAGTGGATTAGCCAAATATTTGCTTGAACTTGGCTGTCAAGTTTCGGGTTCTGATATAAAAGAAAGCAAATATACAAAAAAAGTCGAAGCATTAGGTGCAAAGGTTTATATAGGTCATGATGCAAAATATATTGAGCCGGATATGATTGTTGTTGCTTCAACAGCTATAAGAGAGGATAACCCTGAAAAGGTCAAAGCAAGAGAACTCGGGCTTGATGTTTTACACCGTTCAGATGTTTTAAAAATGATATCAGAAGGCCTTGGAAAAAAAGAAAATGAGATTCAGCAGTTTATAGGCTTTTCTGGAACCCACGGCAAAACTACAACTAGCGGTTTGTGTTCTTATGTTTTAGAAAAAGCCGGGTATGAGCCATCTTATTGTGTGGGTGGAATTATTCCTGATCTTGATACAAATGCAAAATCATCTAGCGGAAGATTTTTTGTTGCAGAATTAGACGAATCAGACGGAACAATTGTTAAATATCATACAAATGTGAGCGTTATTAATAACCTTGAAGTTGATCACGTAGATTTCTACAAAAACGGGTTTGATGACTTATTAAAAACTTTTCGTGTTCATTTAGACAATATGGCAGAAGGCGGGAAAGTCATAGTAAATAAAGATTGCAACGGTATTAAAAAGCTTATTGCCGCAAATAGTGATATTAATTTCTTAACTTTTGGTATTGATAGTTGGGATGTTGATTACACTGCAAAAAATATTCGTTTTACCGAGTTGGGGTCTGAGTTTGATGTGTATTATAAAACAACAAAGATTGTTTCAATAAAATTGAGTATCCCTGGTAAACATAATATTTATAATACTATTGCGGTTATTTCTGCTTTGCATCAAGAAGGTGTTGATTTAGAAAAAGTCAGACCACACTTTGAAACTTTCTCCGGTATGGGCAGAAGATTTCAAAAGGTCGCTGAGTTTGATGCAATAAGAATTTTTGATGATTATGCTCACCACCCAACCGAAATTAAGACAACTTTGGATAGTGCAAAACTTTGTGAAAAAAATCGACTCGTTGCGATATTCCAACCACACAGATACACGCGCCTTAAAGGTTTATGGGATGATTTCTTAAAGAGCTTTGATTCTGTTGATAAGCTTATTGTTGTTGATGTTTATTCAGCATCAGAAGATCCAATTGAAGGTGTTAATTCTAAAGCATTTGCACAATGCTTTGAGAACAAAGATGTTACCTATGTTGGCGGAAGTATGGAAAATGCTGCACGCAAGATTTTGCCGTTATTAAAATCAGGCGATATGGTTATTACTCTTGGTGCAGGAGATGTTACGAGAATAGGTGGCGAGTTACTTAAGTTACACGAAGATACAACAGCAGGTATTTAATTATGGTTTGTGATTATATTGAAAATTATGAATTAAAAAATCATACAACTTTTAAAATCGGCGGTTTGGCACAACGTGCATTTTTCCCTACTACTGTAGAAGAGCTGTGCGAACTTTTAGAGACTTTAAAAAATCCTATAGTTTTAGGTTGTTGCTCAAATGTTCTTATTTCTTCTAAAGGGGTAGAACAGGACGTCATATTAACATCAAAACTTAATAATTTTGAGTTTGAGAATAATATTGTTACAGCTCAATGTGGAGTTAAAGTTCCAATGCTGTCTAAAGCGGCAGAAGAGAAGTGCTTAAGCGGTTGTGAGTTTATGATAGGTTTCCCCGGTTCTGTTGGCGGCGCCGTTTACATGAATGCATCTGCTCATTCGCAGGCTCTTTCTGATACTTTTAAGACTTGTCGTGTTTTTGATATGGATTCTAAAAAAGTTTTGGATTTGAACAAGGACGAGTTAAAGTTTGGGTACAGAAGTTCTGTTTTACAAGAGAAAAATTATATTTTGCTTGATGCGAAATTTGAACTCAGACCTTTGCCAAAGGAAGAAATTACTGCTGTAATGCAAAGAAATCTTGAGTTTAGAAAAGATAAGCAACCAAGTCTTGTTATGCCTAATGTGGGAAGTATTTTTAGAAATCCGCCAAACGATTCTGCCGGCAGGTTGCTGGAAAAAGCAGGTGTGAAAGGTTTGAAAGAAGGCGGTGCTCAAGTTTGGCTCGGCCATGCTAATTTTATTGTGAATGTGGAAAATGCTACATCTAAAGATGTTTCACTTCTTATAAATAAAATGTATAATATGGTAAAAGAAAAATATACCATAGAGCTTGTTCCCGAAGTCAAATATATTGGGTTAAAGAGTGAGGAAGAAGAAAAATTATGGGATACAATGTTGAACAAAAAATAGATATTAATACAAAAATAGCTGTTCTTATGGGCGGTCCTTCAAGCGAAGCTGAAGTTTCAAGACGTTCAGGCAAGAATGTGTTTAATGCATTGAAAAATCTTGGTTACAAAAATGTTGAGCTGATAGAAGTAGATAAAAATATCGCAAAAACATTACAAGACAAAGGTATAGAAATTGTTTATAACGCTATGCATGGAAGATATGGCGAAGATGGCTGTATTCAAGGAATGTTAGAGGTTATGGGAATATCATATACAGGATGTGGCGTTATGGCAAGTTCTGTTTGTATGAACAAGGAATACACCAAAAATATATTAAAAGAAGCCGGTATTCCTTTGATTAAATCAGTACTTGTTCGTAAAGACGAAGATTATAAAGATAAAATAAAAGAGCTTAAATATCCGTTTATGTTAAAACCTGTATCAGAGGGTTCTAGCATTGGGATGTACAAAGTTAATAATCCGCAAGAGATGGAAGAGTGTTTTAAAAAAGCTCTCGAATGCGGACAAGATGTTATGGTTGAAGAATACCTTCAAGGTAAAAGTGTTACCGTTGGAGTTTTAGAAAACGGTGATGACAAATTCGCCACTGAAATTTTAGAGTTCAGAACTAAAACCGAGTGGTATGATTATGAGGCAAAATATACAGCAGGTATGACAGAGTTTATTTTGCCTGCAGAATTGTCAGAAGAAATGACAAAAAAAGTAAAACAAGTGGCTATTGATTCTTTTAATGCTTGTGATTGCAGAGGTGTTAGCAGAGTTGATTTTCTTGTTACAGAGGATGTTCCTTATGTGCTTGAAATTAATACAAGCCCTGGAATGACTGATTTGAGCGATTTGCCTGCTCAGTCAAAAGCTATGGGTATTGATTATGATACACTTGTTCAAATTATTTTAAACGGTGCAGGTTTAAATAAGTAAAACAACTGAATGGAAAATGAAAACCAACAAAACCTAGGTGAAAACCTTAACATAGAGCGCAGGGTTAAGATAAACCAAATGCAGAGAAACGTAAGACGCAGCCAAATGGGTCTTAAGCGTTTGCGTGCTTTTTTGCGTTTTGTGATGGTTTGTTTGTTGGTTTTTGCTGCTTATAAAGTTTATAAGTTACCCCAGTGGTATTTAAATAAGAATGTGTTTAGTTCTGCAAGTAACAATGCTCTTTCTATTATTGGAAACAATATTACTCCTACTTACAGGATAATTTCTGTATTAAGACAGTATCCAGTGCCACAGCGTCCAATTTATCTTTTTGATACGACAAAGATAGAAAAAGAAATTGAAAAATTGCCTCCGGTAAAAAAAGTTTATATAAAAAGATTATGGTTCCCTGCACGACTTGGCATAATTATTGTGGAAAGACGTCCGATTTTGAGTATTTCTCCTGCTCCGGATGTTGCACCAATTGCTTTCTTTGCGGAAGGTGGTAAATTGATAGGCAGAGATTATTTACCATTAAAAAATATCAATGACACAATACTTGTTTTAACTTACGGTACAAAAGGAGATGACTATCGTAATTGGGATGAAACAAAAATTAAGAAAATTGAAACTATTGTGCAGGCAATGGAACAGTTTTCTGGTCAAAAGGTTGAGTATATTGATATGAGAAATCCTAAGGATATTTATATAAAAATTCCAGAGGTTAATGTTCGATTGGGAGAGCTGAACTATATGGCTTTATCCAGAATCAGAAATATTTCGGCTATACTTCCAAAATTAAAGACATTGGAAAAGAAAATTAAATACATCGATTTAAGATGGGAAGATACTCAATATATAAAATTGGAGGAATAAAAAGTGAAAGAAAATTTTAATAGAAATAATAATCCGATAGTCCTGTTTGGAACAATGGGACGTTTGGGCTTTTTTGTTTCTAATAGTGTATTGTATATTTTGACTTCTCTTTTACTATACTTTGGTTGTCCATCAGGTGTTGAGATGCAAAAAGAGCCGTTATTAACTCGTGATTATACGCAGCTTTTTTTAATGTTTAACAATGCACCGAAATTAGAGGTTGTAGTCTTTACTGCTGTTTTAATTGCATTGATTGTTTTTAAGTTTATTTTTGTAAAAAAGAGAATGTTGGATATAGAACAAAAAAATGTTAATGCACTGAGAAATAGTTATGTTTTTGCTTTCTTAGTTGCTTGTATTCCTTTTTTGGCAAATTGTATTGTGCCGGTTGCCTCTAAAATGAACATGTTTTTGTTTTTTATATCTATTTTTATTACTGTATTTTTATTTTCAAAAAAAGGGGCACAATAAAAATATAAGGTATTTTTATGGTTGTCGATTGTAATTTTTTGGCATTAAATAATCCTGAAGATATATTGCCTTATCCAAGGTACAAGTCAGGTCTGTTAGATGAAGATAAAGGATACATAAAGTACGGCTATCCTTCGACTAATTATCCTATACTTAATATGCCCTACGTTTTGGAGGATTATGAAGGAAACAAATTGCCTCCGGGACATTATCAGATAATACTTGCTCCAAACAGAAAAATGTTGTACTTTGTTGAGTCAAATGAGATCAAGGCTTCTATTCCTGTTGCTTCGCTTGTGGAAAAAATGACATCAGAAGAAGAAGAAAGAAAAAGAATTCAGGAACAGGAAAAATTAGCTAAAAAATATAAAAATCGGCCAAGAAAACGTCCGCTTGATCAGACTGAACGTAAACGACAAGCCAGTATGGAAGCTTCTATAGATGACTCAAATTCCAGATATTACATTTTGCACTACAAAAATGGTAATATTCAGGCTAAAGGTTATATTTTGAAATAAAGTTTATAGATTTTAACAATTCATTGTACATCATTGTGCGATGTGAGAAAATTGCTCTTATGAAGGGGTGAGATTATGCCAAAAAGATTACTTGTTGTAGATGATGATGATGAAATAAGAGAACTTTTAGAATTTGACTTATCTCATAGCGGATATCTTATAGATACAGCTTGTGACGGGATGGACGGCTTGAATAAAGCTGTTAGTAATAATTATGATTTGGTTCTTTTAGATGTGATGATGCCTAAAATGAACGGATTTGATGTTTGCAAAAATTTGAGAAAAGTTAATCCCGATGTTCCTGTTCTGTTGCTTACTGCAAAGGGTACAATTGGTGATAAAACTCAAGGTTTTGATTGTGGTGCTGATGATTATTTGGTAAAACCTTTTGATATTCAAGAAGTTTTATTAAGAGTAAAAGCTTTATTGAGAAGAAATACTGACAATACACAAACAGATTCTTCTTTTAAACAAGAAATTTTAAAAATGGGTGATATTGAATTATTCCCTGAGTCTTTAGAAACTTCTGTTAGCGGCAAAAAAATAAAACTTACTCCAACAGAATTTGAAATATTGTATTGTCTAATGCAGCATTTTAATGATTCTGTTTCTTTGGCTGTATTGTTAGATGAAGTTTGGGGCTATGATTCTGATGAAGACGTTAGGATGGTTAGAGTCCATGTTGGTGGATTGCGTCAGAAAATTGAACAAGATACTAAAAATCCAAAATATTTGCATACAGTTACCAACGTTGGCTACAAACTTACTCCTATAAGTGCAACGGAAGAATAGAATGAAAAAAATTCGAGAAATAAAAAGATTAAAGATAGTTGAACAAATTATACTTGTTTTGTTGCTCGCTGTTATCACTCCGACTATAGTGAGTGCAATTATTGTTAACAATATTAACCAACATGCTGTAAGAAATGAGTTGCAGTATTCTGCATTAAGTATATCAGAATCTATAGCATCTAATATAGAAACGTTTTCTCGTTCAGGTGAAGATGAACTTAACCAGATTGTATTGGCTTTAAAACATATTAACAATCAAAAAGCTAGAAAAGAATATCTCAATGATTTGTATGTTTCTTCTAAGTTAATATTAGATTTGTCTATAATAACAAAGAGTGATAAGTCTAAATATATAGCTTGGCAAGAGTATTCAACATACAACAAAGATAAAAAAGAAATTGAAATACTTAAAAAAATCAATGAAAATGAAGCTGTTCTCGCTACTGTAGACATACAAACATTCCAGGATCAAATCTTTAATATTTACAAAAATGATGACAGACAAATATATATTTTAAACAAAGATAAAACTCTTTTAGTTGCTCATAATTACAATGAAAAAGATTATCAACGTTTAACTTATGCTTTGCCTAAAAAACTTGTTGTCGATACTCCGACTTTATTCGGTAAGGTTAAAAACCAGCCGTTGGCTTATTTAAAATTGTCTGATCCAGATTTAACAATAATTGTAAATACAACGCATCATATTACAAAAACTACAATTAACAAGGCCAGATATAAGATTATTTTGGCGTTGTGTATATCTGCATTTTTCATTATGTTTGTGGTTGGTATTTATACATCTTATTTGTATATAAACATCAGACAGCTATTTAAAGGTATTATTGCCTTATCTAAGGGAAACTACAACAGAAAAATCAGGTTGTTATCTAATATTTTTACTCCTTACGAAACAATATTTCTTGCCAATGAGTTTAATAATATGGCTGATGAAATTAATAACACCTATAGAAAGCTTAAACATTCTAACAAGGAGCTTAAAAAGCTTGACGAGTTCCGTTCAAACTTAATCGATACAGTTAGCCACGAATTTAGAACACCTTTGACAAGTATTAAGGGGTATACATCTAGATTGATGCGTCAAGATATAGAATTGGACGAAGAAACAATTCAAAAATCTCTAAAAATAATTAAAAATCAGTCTGAAAGATTGAGCAGAATGGTAGATGATTTGCTTGTTATTCCTGATATTGAGGGGGCAAAATTAAATCTTATTATAGATAATGTTAATCTTGCTGATACGATAAATGATGCAATATTATCAACAAAACATAAAGCACAAAGAGAAATTATTGTTGATATTGAACAGGATTTTCCGGATGTTGCTGCTGATAATGATAGATTGGAACAGGTTTTTATAAATCTTATTGAAAATGCCTATAAATATTCTTACGAAGATACACCTATATATATAAATGTTTCTCGAGAAAAGAATAACGCTGTTGTTAAAATAACAAATTCTTATGACTATATTCCACAAGAAAAATTGAATAAATTATTTGGCAAATTTATTAGAATAGATGATAAAACAACGAGAACGACAAGAGGTACCGGATTAGGTTTGTTTATTGTAAAAGGTTTAATCCGTGCTATGAATGGTTCAATTGAGTTGATGTCAACTAAAGATAACACTTTCAGCGTTATAATTAAACTACCAATAAAAGATTAGGCTTCTTAACAAAAGTTAATATATTTAAAACAAAAGGCAATTATCTAAAGAGTATATACTTTATATAGATATAGAGAGTATAATTCTGAGGATAAAAAGAGAATGAGCGCCGGAAACAGCAATGTACAAGTCAGTATAATTGATAACGGATGGTTGTTAACAAAAACAGTTAATGGCAAAACAACATCTGTTAAATATATTGATGAAAATAAAAACGGAAACATTGATTCTGCAGATAAAAGAGAAGTTGTCTCTCTTGATGCCGGTGATTTAACAACAGCTGAATTTGATGCTGTAAGAAAATCTCTTTTTGAAAAGAATACTGAAACCGAATCTAATGTTGGAGATTGGTATAAACAAAAGAAAACTATTGAGCAAGAAGAAGCTCGAGCAGAGGCTTTTGAAAAACAACAACGTTTGAGAAGAATTGAAGAATTAAAGGCTCAAAATGCACAGTTAGATAAGAAAAAAAGCTTTTGGGGTAAAGTTGGTACAATTGGTACAACTATCCTTGGCGGAATAAGCGCATTAGCCGGATTTGGTTTTGGATTTATGGGCAACTCTTGGCAATATAATAGCGGTAGCTTAAATGATTGGAACTTACGTTTGATGTCATCAGGCGTACAAGGCTTTGAAGGCTTAAGCACAATGATGGCCGCAAATTATGGTAATCAATATAATGCTGCAAATTGGGCTAATTCAGGTTCTACAGGTTCATTTAATTTTGATGAAATGTTCTCTGCAGGTAGCGCAGATATGCAAAATTATCAGCAACAATTTAATGATATAATGGCATCTGCTGAAAAAGCAACTGCTGAACGAAAAGCTAAAGAGGATGCGCAAGCAACAGCAAATGCAGCTGAAACATTATACAAAAAATATAACGATGAAGAAAACAGTAATGCTATAAGCAAATATAATAAAAGTAAATTAAATGAAATATATCAACCGTCAAAAGAAGCTGGTGATTATACAGCAGAAGACAAGGCTATGCTTCAAAAAATAGCAGCTTTCCCTATGATACCTTATGATGCTCTTGATGATAATAATACTTTAGATAATGGAAAATTAAATAGTAAATTAGCTAAAGATGTTAATGATTTGGTTGCGGAATATATGGGTTGTGCGACAGATGAGGCAAAAGTTAATATAATGGCTAAAGAAAACTTTAGCAGTTTGAAGTCAATTGTTGCAAAAGCTCAAAAGGGTCAATTAACAGAACAAGATATTGCTTTATTGAATAAGATTTTAAAGAATCCAAAAGAAAAACAGAGCTAAACGCTCTGTTTTTTGTTAACTATTTTTTTGCCATTTGAGTCTGCTTTTGCTTAATATCTAAAGCCGCGTTGTGGGCTAAAAGATAAACAGAGCAAGTTTTGTAGTTTTTTAAATACCAAGCGCATTTTTCTTGTGCACAAACTATTTCTATATTATTACCTGCGCTCATCAAAGGGCAAATTGGAATTAAAGCCATATTATATCTCCATATCTATTTTAGTGCTTCTGCTTGTTTAAATAAGTTGCAGTTTTCGCTGCGTTTCTTTTCGTAATCTTTATAAATTTTTGTACGGTTTATAACTTCGTCAAAATCAATTTTGTGTGCGTCAAAGTCAGGGCCGTCAACGCAAGCAAATTTAACTTCGCCGCCAACTGTAACACGACAAGCACCACACATTCCAGTACCATCAACCATGATAGGGTTCATGCTTGCTTCAGTTTTAATTCCTTTGTCACGAGTTAGTTCTGCAACTGCTCTCATCATTGGCATAGGACCAACTGCAATAGCATAATCAACTTTTTCTTCGTTCATTATGTTTTCCATAACGCCTGTTACGAAACCTTTGGTACCTAATGAACCATCGTCAGTTGTTATAAATAGTTCTGTACAAGCATCTTTCATTTTATCTTGCCAGAAAATTAATTCTTTTGTTCTTGCACCCATAATCATATAAACTTTGTTGCCAGCTTCTTTAAAAGCTTTTGCAATCAAGTAACAAGGAGCTGCACCGTATCCGCCTGCTAAGCAAACAACTGTACCGTATTTTTCTATATGAGTAGGTTGACCTAGCGGGCCTACAATATCAACAAGCTCGTCACCAACTTCTAATGTTGCGAGTTGTTTTGTAGTGTAGCCAACTGCCATAAATACAATTGTTAATGCACCTGTTTCTCTGTTATAGTCAGCGATAGTAAGAGGAACTCTTTCACCATCTTCAGAAACTCTTAATATGATAAACTGACCTGCTTGAGCATTTTTTGTAATATATGGTGCATGAATTGTCAATTCATACTGATTTGTGCATAATTCTTTTTTGCTTAAAATTTTGTATCCCATTTTATTCCATTTCCGCTAAATACTATTACCTAGTGTAATTTTATATCAATAATCATATATGGTCAAAGATTATTTTTTAAGCGCGTCTGCACCTGAAACAACTTCTAATATTTCATTTGTAATTGCAGCTTGACGAGCTTTGTTATAATCAATTGAAAGAACTCTAATCATTTCTGCCGCGTTGTTTGTTGCTGCTGACATTGCTGTCATTCTTGCAGCTAATTCGCTGGCAACTGCTTCTAACAATGCTTGGTAAATAATATTTGTAATAAACATAGGTACAATTTTTTGCAAAATGCTGTCAGCATTTGGTTCAAAATCCATTAGAGGATCTATTTTTGCTGACTCTGTTTTTGTATCTCCAAGTGCTTTTTGTACATCGTCAACAGGAAGTATTTTCCAGTCTTCTACTTTGTATGACATCATATTTTTAAAACGAGTTGTTACTATTTCTATGCTGTCGATATCTCCGTTAACGAATGATTGAGCCATATCTTCCGCAATGACAATTGCATTTGATGAGTTAGGCTCTTGTGAAATTTTGTTGTATGTATTAACTATTTCAAAACCTAAGCTTTCTGCTCTTCTTTTTAATGAGCTTGTTCCTTTTAAGCCTACGATAAATAGTTTTACAGCTATTCCTTTTTCTTTGTATTCTTCAATTTTTTTCAGCGTAAATCTTATAACGTTTGCGTTATATGCACCTGCTAAACCTCTGTTAGATGTTACAACAAGAATACCAGCTGTTTTAATGTCTCTTTTTTCCATTAATGCAGGATAATTATCAATTGCTCTGTCGATTTTTAAACCCGCTGAACTGTAACCTTCAACAGAAGACAGAACTTTTGCAAATGCTTCTCCTAACGCTCTGGCAAATGGTCTGGCTGAAATTACTTTAACTTGCGATTTCTTTACCTTTGCTGCTGCAACCATTTTCATTGCTTTAGTAATTTTTTGTGTGTTTTTAATACTGTTTATTCTTGCTTTAATATCTAATAAATTTGGCATTGTATTACCTTTTTACCTGAATTTTATTATGCTTCAGGGCTAAGCCCTGAAGCATATAACTTATGAAAATAATGAACTTTTAAATGTTTCAAGACTTTTCTTGAGTTCTGTTTTGTCTTCGTCTGATAGTGCATTACCTGCGTTAAGTTTATCAGCGAGTGATGACATATTGGCATCAAAATATTCAAACCATTCTTTTTTGAATCTTTGAATTTTTGTGTTGTCTATATCATCAAGCATTCCTTCGTTTGCTGCAAACAAGATACTTACTTGTTTAGCTACACTTAAAGGAGAGTATTGAGGTTGTTTCAATACTTCTGTAAGTTTTTGACCTCTTAAAAGTTGGTCTTGTGTAGCTTTATCAAGGTCAGAAGCAAACTGAGCAAATGCTTCTAATTCTCTGAACTGAGCAAGGTCAAGTCTTAATTTACCGCCAACTTGTTTTGTTGCTTTAGTTTGGGCAGCACCACCTACACGTGATACAGATATACCTGCGTTGATAGCCGGTCTTATACCTGAGTTAAACAGACCTGTTTCTAAGAATATTTGTCCGTCAGTAATAGAAATTACGTTTGTCGGAATATAAGCTGAAACGTCGCCTGCTTGTGTTTCGATAATTGGTAATGCTGTGATAGAACCGCCACCAAGTTTATCGTTCAATTTACAAGCTCTTTCAAGAAGTCTTGAGTGTAAGTAGAAAACGTCACCTGGATAAGCTTCACGTCCTGGTGGTCTTCTAAGCAACAAACTCATTGCACGGTAAGCTTGAGCGTGTTTTGTAAGGTCATCGTATACAATCAAGACATCTTTGCCTTGTTCCATAAATTCTTCTGCAATAGCAACACCTGCAAACGGTGCAATAAATTGTAGCGGAGCAGATTCATCAGCTGTTGCTGAAACGATTATTGTGTAATCCATTGCGCCGAAATCTTCGAGCTTTTTAGCTAACTGAGCAACAGTAGATGTTTTTTGACCTATTGCAACGTATACACAAATTACGTTTTGACCTTTTTGGTTAATGATTGTGTCTATTGCAATAGCTGTTTTACCAGTCTGTCTGTCACCGATAATAAGCTCACGTTGACCTCTACCAATTGGAGTTAATGCGTCAATAGCCGTTAAACCTGTTTGTAAAGGTTGGTGTACTGATTTTCTTGAAACAATACCAGGAGCTACTCTTTCTACCGGTCTTGTTTTTTCGTAGTGAATTTCACCTTTACCGTCAACAGGTTGTCCTGTCGGGTTTACAATTCTTCCGATAAGGCCGTCACCAACAGGAACAGAAGCAATTCTGCCTGTAGTTTTAACAGTCATACCTTCTTTGATGTGTTGATATTCACCAAGAATAACAACACCAACGTTGTCTTCTTCAAGGTTCAGAGTAATACCTAGTGTACCTTTGCCGTCTTCAAATTCAACAAGTTCGTTAGACATTGCGTTACGCAATCCGTACACACGGGCAATACCGTCGCCGACTTCTAAAACAGAACCGATATTGGAAATCTCCATCTCTGTGGAGTAATTTTCAATTTTGGCTTTAATTATAGAAGTAATTTCTTCCGGTCTTATTGTTGCCATCTTACTTTCCTTTATTGTTCTTACTTGCTTACCTTAATATTTTTTTGAACCCTTCGATTTTTGCAGCCATAGAGCCGTCAATTGTTTTATCTTGGATTTTTAGTATCAATCCTGCGATTACATCAGGGTTTATATCAAAAACAAATTTAACTGCTTTGTGCAATTTGTTTTCAAGTCTTTCTTTGAGGCTTTGTTTTAAGTCTCCGTCTATTTCAACAGCTGACACAACACCCACTTTAACGATGCCTTTTGCTTCGTCCATTGATTCTTCGTAGCAATATTTGAGTGTATCAAGCAAATTTATTCTGTTTTTTTCAAGAAGAATAAATAAAAGACTTAGTGTTGAGTCTTTTACTCTACCTTGAAATACAGATTTAATCATATCTTTCTTTTCTGCAAAAGGAATTACAGGATGTGTTAGAAAATCTTTCATTTGTTTAACCATGTCAAGTGATTCTGACACTGTAGTTAAATCTGTAAAAACCTCATCTACCTCGCCTCTGTCTTTGGCTACAGAAATAATTGCATCTGAATATCTTTTAGCCAGTGGTAATAATTTATTATCTATTCTTGTTTTTAATGCCATACTATATCCGTTATCTATACATCAATCTTATCTATACTGTTAATAAAGTCTTCTATATACTTTCTGTGTAATTGTTTATCGTTTTCCAGAGCAGACTTAATTTGTTTTTGAGCAATTTCAATTGAAGAATTTGAAAAGCTTTTTATAACTTCACTTTGTACATGATTTTTTTCTGAAGCCAGTTGTTTTTCTGCATTTTGTTTGAGTTGTTCAACTGATTTATCTAATTCTTCTCTTGTTTTTTGTTCAAAAGACTTTGCTGTTTCTTCAGCTTTTTCAATGATTGCATTTATCTCTTCTTCAACATTGCCAAGAGATTCACTTACTTTTTGCAAATCTGCTTCAGCATCCTTTTTAAGCTGGTCAGAGTCTTCTACTTTTTTTTGCACAGAAGCTCTCATGTCTTCGATTTTTGTCATAATCTCGAGTTTGTATGCAAGGAATGCAAAAAATGCAATCATGATAGCAAAGTTGATTATGTTAGAGTGCAATATATTTGCAAAACTGAAATCAAACATTTTTTCTAATTACCTCATCAACTTCTTGCTCTGTTAACGGGTTAAAAGCGACTCCTTCTCCCATTAGTTTTGTAGTCAGACGATTGGCTACATCAGCAACATCAAATCTCATGTTCGATGTTGTTTCTTCTTTTTGGTGAGCAAGATTTTGTTTTTGTTCGCTAAAGTATTTGGCTACATTTGTTTTTGTATCGTTTAATACTTTAGTTCTTTCTTCTTTTAGCACATCTGCCTTAGACGCAACTATATCCCTTGATTGCTTTTGAGCTTCAGATATTTTTTGATTTTTATCTTGAATCAAGGCTTCAGCTTTTTTTTGGCTATTCAAAGCTTCGTTTTTATTTGAATCAATATAATTTTGTCTTTTTTCCATGATTTCCAGCACGGGGTTGTACAAAATCTTGTTCATTATAAAAATGAAAACAAGAAAGCTTAGTGCTGATATCAATATAGTTGCGTTAATTTCCATTAATTTGTCCTTTAACAGATACCTAAGTATTTTACGTTAGGGTTTGCTGTGTAAATCCTTATCCGAGTAATTGTAATGCTATGAATAAAGCATAGATAGCACAAGCTTCTGCAAGACCGGCACCAATGATGAAGTAAATTAATGCTTTACCTGCAATTTCAGGTTGTCTTGATATAGCATCTAATAAACCTTTTGTTGCAACACCCAAACCAATTCCGGCACCGATTGCACCAAAACCTATTGCAATACCTGCACCCAATTTAGCCATTGATGCAACTTCAACTGCTACTTGTTCTACTGCCATAATTTTCTCCTTTTTATTATCCGTATTTACTTATTACTGTTATGAATGTTCTTCTTCCTGAGCTGCCATTGCTATGTAAGCTGTTGAAAGAAGCATAAATACCAAAGCTTGTACAAATGCTACAAATACCTCAAATAACATAAACGGTAACGGTAGCAAATATGCGCAAAGTCCGACAAATGTTACAATCAAAAGTTCTCCTGCCAATATGTTGGCAAAAAGACGGAGAGCCAGTGAGAAGGGTCTTACAACCATTTCTAACAGTTCGATTAGTGCCATTATGATACCAACTGCGCTAAACTCGTGTAAGAAGTATTTCAAACCTTTTGCTCTTACGCCTTGGTATACATAATAAATTAAAACCATTATTGCCATTGCGGCTGTCATATTTATATCATTAGTTGGTGAAGCTAGTTCTCCTGTTTTAAGATGATACAATCTCCACGGCAATTGACCAATGAGGTTCGCTGTTAATATGAAAAGAAACAGTGTTGCCAAAAGTGGTATATGTTTGCGTCCGTTTTTGCCGATCATTGATTCTGTCAACCCGACAAACGCGCCCATTATTCCTTCTGCCACTGCCTGAAGTTTAGTAGGTATTATTGAAAGTTTTCTTGTTGCCAGAAAAGAAAACGCTATTAATATCCCCATCGTAATCCACATTGTAATAATGGTATCTACGTTAAAAGCAAATTGACCAAAATGTGCAATTAAATGACCTTCTGACACCGTACCTACCTCTTTTTATTTCATATCCTTCTGTAATATATCACTATCAGTTTTAAATTACAAATTGACAAAATAGTGAATATTTTAATATTAATTGTTAAATTTTTGAGCGCTATCGCTCATATGAATTATTTTTTTTCTTTTGTTTTTGTGAACAAAAAAAAGCCCTTTTTATTTAAGGGCTTTTTTTAATTCTTTAATCTCTTATACAGCTCTTTGTACTTTGCCTGCTCTGATGCAAGAAGTGCAAACATCAATTCTTTTTACTGTACCGTTTTGGTTAACTTTTACAGATTGCAAGTTAACTTCTTGTCTGTGTACATGTTGTTTATGTGAAAAAGAAATTTTAGCTGCTTTAAGCTTTGTTTTTCCGCATATTGCACATTGTTTTGCCATTTTTATATTCCTTTCAAAGATTAGTTTCTTACTATACACTACTTTAAACATACTATGATATCAAGTAGTGATTGAAAGTTTCTTAACATTTAGGGTAAAAATTTTTAAATTTCAATATAAGATGTTTTAATCTATAATAATTATATGAATTCACATGTTATGAACAAAAAAGTAGCTGTAGCGCTTTCAGGCGGATTAGACAGCAGTGTAACTTGTCATTTATTAAAACAGCAAGGGTATGATGTTTGTGCTGTTACAGTAAAAATGGTAAACGATGACAAGTTTGATGGAATTGTTCAAAATGCACGTGCTGTTGCTCAGAAAATAGGCATCCCTATTTATGTGTTGGATTTGAGCAATGAATTTAAAAAAGACGTAATAGATTATTTTGAAGATTCTTATCGCAAAGGTAAAACACCTAACCCTTGTATACTGTGTAACAGAACAATAAAATGGGGAAGACTTTTTGATTATGCTATAGACACGCTTGGGTGTGACTATGTTGCTTCAGGCCATTATGCACGAATTGTCGATGACAATGGTATTAAAAAGATGTATCCCGCAAAGGACGAAAAAAAAGACCAGCAGTATTATCTTTTTGAGCTTAATCAAAGACATCTTAGCCGAATTTTGTTTCCGCTTTGTGATTATGTAAAAGAAGAAATTAGACAAATTGCAATTGATAATGATTTGCCTTCAAAATCATCAAAAGAAAGTCAGGACATTTGTTTTATTACAAAACCAATGACAACAAAAAAATATATAACCGAAAAGCTTGGACATAAAAAAGGTGATTTTATATATATAAAAGATGGCCGAAAATTGGGAGTTCATGATGGATTTTATCAATATACAATCGGTCAAAGAAAAGGTATCGGTATTGCCTTTGAAGAACCTTTGTATGTTGTAAAACTCGATGCTGAAAAAAACATCGTTTATGTTGGAACTAAAGAAGATTTGTACGAAAAATCCTGTCATATCAGTGATGTTAAGTTTCAGTATCCCTGTGAAACTTTAGAGTTTGATGCTTTAGTTAAAATAAGATATAACATGCAGGCACAAAAAGCTCGTGTCGTTTTGACAACGGATAAAAGCTGTGCAGAAATATTTTTTGATGAGCCGATTACCTCCGTTACATCAGGTCAGGCTGCTGTTTTTTACGATGTTTTTGACAAGCACTTAATTGGCGGAGGTTGGATTGACTGAGCTTAATGAAATAATTGCTGAATCTGCGAATACTCATACTTTGACGAAGACTCAAATTATTTCAATATTGAAAGATGATTCAATAAACGAATTTTTGTTCAAAACAGCAGACAATGTTCGTCAAAAATATGTTGGAAATGAGATTCACCTGAGAGGTTTGATTGAATTTTCAAATATATGCAGATGCAATTGTTTTTATTGCGGGTTAAGAAAGGATAATTTATCAGTTTCTCGATACAGAATGTCTTTTGAAGAAGTATTGCACTTGGCAAATGTTGCAAAAACTCTTGATTATAAGACTGTTGTTTTGCAGTCAGGTGAAGATTCTTTTTTCAGTGCAGATAAGATGTGTGAAATCATAGAAGCAATCAAAAAATTGAATTTGGCTGTTACTTTGAGTCTTGGGGAAAAAACTTTTGAAGAATATAAATTATATAAAGATGCAGGTGCTGACAGATATTTGCTCAGGATAGAAACTACGGACAAGGATTTGTATAAATCTTTGCACCCTAATATGAGTTTTGAAAATAGAGTTAAGTGTCTTGAAAATTTGAAAGAAATAGGGTTTGAAATAGGTACGGGGTGTCTTGTCGGTTTACCTAATCAGAGTATTGAATCATTGGCTGATGACATTTTATTTTTCAAAAACATTGATGCTGATATGGTAGGCTTGGGACCTTTTATTCCTTGCCCTCAAACTCCTTTGCAAGATAGCAAAATGGGTAGCTTTTACCTTGCATTGAAAGTTATGGCTATAACAAGGATTTTGTTGCCTGATATAAATATTCCGGCTACAACTGCAATGGAAACAATTCAATCAAACGGTCGTGTTTTGGCATTGCAAAGCGGGGCAAATGTTGTTATGCCAAACGTAACAAGTGATGAGTGTAAACAAAAATATTCAATATATCCGGGCAAATCCGGAGAACACGCTTCTGTGGAAGATTATAGAAAGTTTTTATCCGAGAAATTTTCTTCCATCGGTAGATCTATTTCCGGTGATTTTGGCTTTAGAAATAAAAAGTAATTTTATTTTACGTAAGAGCTGCTTCTGCATTTTTAATAAAGTCTTTGAAAGCTGTTTTAAGTTTAGGATTTTTTAATGCAGACTCTATTGCAAATTTATTCCCGTTAGCTATTGTTACATCGTGTATTTTACCTGCTTCTGTTGGAGAATATGCTACAAAAGATATTGTTCTTGTTCTAAAGTCATTTTTATTTGCCAGTGGTTCTATTATTATAGAAGCTTTTTTTATTGTTGAATCTTTTAACGGCTCACTTATATCAGCTTTTATCGGTTTAAATTTACCTATTTCAACCACTTGAGCAAATGCTTCTTTTAGTTGTTTTATTGCTGCATCCATCTTTTGTGAATAGCTTGGAGCTGTAGCATTGGGGATTCTATGTCTTAATATTCTTTGCGTAGTTGTTGTTAGATTTAACTTGTTCATTTTTATTTATCTCCGGTATTAATTGTTATTATTTTTTTTCTTTCAAGCCAGTGTGTGTCGGTTTTCCGTATTTTGCTTTTAAAAGTGTAGCTGTTTCGTCAATTCTGTCTAGTGATTCAAAGCTCAAAAGATGTTCGTATTCACCTAGTCCAAATTCAGTAAGAATTGGTTTGTCGTAAGAAAGTATTGCTTTTGATTTTGGATTTTCATTGTGTCTTATCCAAGAATACATTGCTCTTTCGTAGTCAACGTAAGCATTTTCTTTTGTAGGATTACCAAAAACTTCTTTTACAGCTTTTTCGATTCCTATTGTTTCGTAATATTTTTCCAGTTCAGGAATATTTTTGCCTATGTTTTTATTAGCCAAAATGTCATATATCAAGTGCTCAATTTGTCCTATTTTATTCAATTGTTCACTTCTTATTTGCAATTCTACCCAAACAGGTCTTACTTTGCCGTTTTTGTCTTTTATTTCATGCAATATATTCATCTGGGTTGTTGTATAACCATTTTTCTTTCTTATTGCATTTGATTGTACAAGCTCGATACCCGGGACTGATTGTTTCCACAATTTTACGGTATCTTGGCTAATGTATGGATAAATGTGTTTTGAGTGATAATTGCTAACTCTTGTTACGTTAAGCTTGCCTGATAAAATAGCTTTTGTAAGGTATTCTGCAGCTTTGTTCATGTCTGCATCTTCCGGAATAATCATTCTTAATCCGATTAAGTCTTTTATCCAGTTTACTGCTTCTTCGTAATCTTTTTTAGAAGTACCTAAAACCTTTTCAAGAACTTTGTAGTCTCTTGAATCAAGTTTTACATCTCCATCCATTATGGAAAGTTTTACGAGTTCTTTTTCTGTTTTATCCAATAATTTATACGGCTTTTGATATAAACGTTTTGCAAAAATGTTCATAACTTCGCCGTTGATTTTTTTGTCTAAGAACTCTTTTGTTATTTTGTTGTATATTGAAACAGCTTCTTTTGAAGTTGGTCTACCATTTTTACTTCTTGCTTTGAGGTATTTTCCGTAATTTTTTTCGCCCCCAAAGACTGTTTTTATATCTTTTATTACTCTTTCGATAGACTCTGTGCCTGATACTTCAAGCCTTTTGGCAATGCCTTTATAAAAAGAAATTTTCTTTGCAGCAAGATTTATTATTTTTGTTTGATTTGGTGTGAATGTTTTTGAACCGTTTGCTGTTGTTTTGGGTTGTAAAAGAAAGAGCAGTTCGTCATTAAATAATCCCTCTTTTTTTACAAGTTCGTAGTCTCTTAGCGTTTGAGCTTGTGTTAAGGCGTCTGCTTTTTTAGCTTTCGCAATTGATGCAGTTTCAACAGACGGAACAAAAGTATCTGTTGAAGGTGTTCTCTCAAGCGTACTAGGTGTGGTTGTTGTTTTGACTTTTTCTGTATTTTTATCTGATTCTTTTTGAGGAATACCTCTAAAAGAGATGTGTGAAAATAATTTAATCATTTGTTATTCCAAAATTTCTGCTAGTAATAATTATTAAAGCAGTAAATAAAAAAATTTGTTACTTTTAGTGAAAAAATTTTTTTATTGAAATATTTTGTTACAACGGTAATTTTGTTTTTTGATTCGTGTTAAAATATTTGCATGTCTAAACGAAAGATAGCATATATAGTAATTTTACTTACGGTAGTTATAGGTTGTGCTTGGGCTTTTATTGCTGCAGGTGTTATTACAAGAAACTTTAAAAAAGAGGCGTTGCACAGTGCAGGAGAAAAGCAGGAAGTTAACGTCAAAAATTTGATAATTACCGAAACAAAAGAAGATAAAAAATATTGGGAATTATATGCTGAAAAAGGCTATTATGATAACCAAAATAAGGTTGTTATATTGTATAACGTAATTGGTAATTTTTACGATAAAGGTGAAGTCGTTCTCAGCATGGAATCTTCTATGGGAACATACAGTGAAGAAAAGAAGAAAGTTGTTCTTTACGATGATTCTTATTTTATTTATAAAGACGGTACTGATGTCAGAGCTGATCGTTTTGTTTGGCAAGGCAGCGACAAGGATATTACAGCTCAAGGTAATGTTGTAATAAGAAAAAGCGGAGAAATAAAAACTTACAGTAATGAAGCTGCTTTGAGTAATCAAATGACACAAGTGAAAATAAAAGGTCGTTCAAGAACCGAACTATACAGCAAGGGGAATTTTGATGGAAAGATTTAAAAAAGTATTTATATCATTCGGTTTATTGTTTGCATTAACCGGTATAGCTATTGCGGCTGATTTGTCTATTGAATCAGACCGACAAACTTTTAAAATGGAAGAAAATAAAGCTAAATTTGAAGGCAATGTTAGAGTAAAAATGGATGATATAAATGCAAAATCTCCAAGAGCTGAGGTTTATATTGATCCTAAAACAAAACAATTAACAGATGCTGTTATGTATGATAAACCTTATGTCGTACAAGTAAAGCAAGATAAAACAAATGAGATTAAGGCAAATATTTTAAAAATGTCTTTGCTTAACAAAACAATAAGAGCAGAAGGTAATACCCAAACAACAGTAATTCCCAAAGATGGAATGAAACCTACTGTTATAATTACTGCTGATACACAAGCTTATGACACAAAGACAAAAACTCTAACTGCTCACGGTGGGGTAATTATATATTATAAAGATGTTGAAACTTTTTCTGATTCAGCTGTGGCTAATTTAAATAAATCAGGTGATTTGCAAAAAATTACGTTAACAGGTCACGGTCGCCTTAAACAAAAAGACAGCGTGATTACAGCAGATAAATTTATTTATGATGCAGTGAAAGAAATTGCTTACGGATTAGGAAACGCTCACAGTGATGTTGATATGGACGGTACTCGTATAAACGTTTGGTCAGATCGTCAAGAGTATTACAAAGCTACAAATGTTATTCAAGCATCAGGCAAGGTTCACGTAATATACAAAGATTATGACGCAAAAGGCCCTAAAGCAACTGTTTATCCTGATCCAAAAACAAACAAACCTAACGAGATTGTGTTCATTGGACGTTCTACAATTGTTGAACAAATGCGTTCTATAGAAGCTGATAGAATTAAGATGTTTATCAATCCTAAAAATTTCTTTGCTGAAGGTAACGTAAAAACTGTTATAAGAAATATTCAAAACAAACAAAATGATATTTAACAGTTTTTTATAAAAAGGCAATTTCTTACCTAAACTTTATTTTATATAAATAAGTGAAGTTTAGGTAAGGTTTATTTATGACAACAATTTCTCCTGTTTATGCAAACAGTTATTATACTATCAGACCAGAGGCCACTCAGGCTGACAAGTCTCAAACTCAATATTATGAACGGTATGAGCAAACAGAAGAACAGCCTAAACTTTTAGTAGATCACAGGATGCTTGGTGCCGCAAAAATGCCAAAACCTTCTACTATTAAAAGGGTTTGGAATAATTTGATGGCGAAATTTGAACAATGGCTAGACAGATATTCTTCTAAACCTCATAAATATGATGTTGATAAATGGCAAGATAATGCAGACAAGTTTATTGATTTTGTAGATACAGGTTCTGATAATAATCCACAACCTGTATCTACAGAAATTTATGCTTAAACAATTTCTACTCTGAAAGCCGGAGTTTGTTTTAGTCTTTGTTCCATTTGTTCAAATGTTAAAAATCCTTCTTGCGCACCAAAATTTGAAACAACAGATGCTGCGTTTACGGATGCTAACATGAGCGATTTTTCAATATTCCAATTTGTATATTCAAGTGCAGCTGTGAATGTAGAAGATAATGCATCACCAGCGCCAAGAGTGCTTACAACTTTTGCAGGAAATTCAGGACATCTGTAGTATTTTGTTCCGTCAAAAGCATATACACCGTGTTTTCCGTCCGTAATGATTACAACTCTTGCATCTGTTGATTTTAATTTATCAAGCATTGTTTTTATATCAGGGTGGATTGTTTCTTCAGAAAAGCATTCTGTTTTTGTATCCGGTCTGACGTCTATTTTTGTTACCAGCGAAGCTTCTTCTTTATTCATTACTACAACTTCTGCAGTTGCAAGGATTTTTTCAAAATATTTTAACCCTTTTTTCAAACTTGAACTTCCGGGATTTATTGCAACATTTGTATTATGTTCTTCTGCAAAGTGGGCAATTTTGTCTAACACTGCACCTGATTCTCCGTTTAGTGGTGCAATATAAAGCCATTTTGAATTTTTTATGGCTTCGTAATCGATTTCATCTTCTTTTATTGTTCCGTTGGCACCTCTGTAAGCAAGAACTGTTCTGTTGCCTTCAAAGCTTAAAAGGATTACAGAGGAGCCGGAATTTTCTGTTTTACTTTTTATTATGCAAGAGGTATTTACTCCTGAATCTTCAACCTTTTCTAAGATGTTTTTACCTTGAAAATCTTCACCTATTTTAAAAATAGCAGCTGTTTTAGCTCCAAGGTGTGCAAAGTTTGCTGCGGCGTTGAGCCCGCCGCCACCGACGGCAGTTTTATAGCTTTCTACTTCAACTTTTGCACCGTATGGGTAGGACATAAAATCTATGCTGTGTTCTTTTGTGCTCACTGATACTACATTAGCTGCATCAGATTCAACAAAAGAATCTATTGTTGCGCTACCGATTGTTATAAAATCATACATTCCTAAATCTCCTCTTAAAATATTTATGCCCGTGGGTGAGTACTATCATACACCGCTTTAAGTCTTTCTGTCGATACGTGTGTATAAATTTGTGTGTTAGATATAGATGCGTGCCCCAAAAGTTCTTGCACAACCCTAAGGTCTGCTCCGTTTTCCAAAAGCTTTGTTGCAAAGCTGTGTCTGAATACGTGAGGCGTTACTTTTTTAGGCAGTTCTATTTTTTTTACTATATCGTTTAGTGCTGTTCTAATGCTTTGCGGCTGAAGTCTAAAACCTGTTTTGTTTATGAAAATCGGGCTGTTTTCGTTTTCTTCTATTTTAGTTCCTTCTTCCGGTATCATAAAACGCACGGTTCTTAGATATTTTTCTAAAAAGTCTTTGGCTCTTGATGAAACAAGTACAATTCTTTCTTTTGCGCCTTTACCCATTACCGTTATTTCATTTTCTGCAAGGTTAAGATTTCCAAAATTTAAGTTGCTTAATTCAGATACACGCATACCAGTAGCGTAAAGTAGTTCTAAAATAACTCGATTTCTGTAGCCTGCTGGGGTATCGATTTTTATGTTGTTTAGAATTTGTTCAATTTCTTGTCCTGTTAAAAATTTAGGCAAACTTTTATTTCTTTTTGGTGCATGGACACTGTTTGCAGGGTTTGTTTCTATAATTTTTTCTCTGTATAAAAATCTATAGAATGTTCTTATCGCCGCAATTTTTCGAGACAGTGTTGTTTTTGAGTAATTAAACCGTTGTATAAAAACAAGATAATCTTTTAATTTTGTATGGTTGGTTTCTTCTATTGGTGTGTTATCTAACCAAAGAAGAAAACTTAAAATATCTGACTGATATGCACGGATAGTGTGTTTGGAAAAGTTTTTTTCCACTTCCAGATAGATTAAAAAATCTTTTAAATATCTTTTTGTAATCTCACTTAGTCCCATAGAATGATTATACAATTTATTTAATAAAATTAAAGAATTTGAAAAAAAAAGTTCTTATTGTATTATAATCATACGGGTCTTTTGTATCGTGACTCTGGTATAGGATAAAAAAAGGAGAGGAAATTGTCTATCGTACTTGATAAAAAGCAGTGTCTTATTGCAGGCGACGGTGAATTACCTGTTGCAATGGCAGAATCTGCACAGAAAAACGGGTTTGATGTTGTAGCTATTTCCTTATCTTCTGATAATAGAAACAGACTTAAAAAGTTCTGCACAAAGGTTTATAATTTTGGCCCCGGTGAAGTTTTAAAAATCAAAAAAACTTTGCAGGAGGAAAAAATTACTCAGGTAACTTTTATCGGTAAAGTTCACAAAGGCTTGTTGCTTAGACGCCCAAAGCTTGATATGGAAGCTTTGCGTCTTATGAAAGAAGCTCAACGCTTAAATGATGACGCTGTTATGTTGATTATCGTTGATCAGCTTGAACAAATGGGCATAAGAGTTTTGGATCAAACTATTTTTATCAAAAATCTTATGGCTCCTCCGGGGGTTCTTGGTGCACATGAACCTGATGAAGAACAGGCTCTTGATGTTGAGTACGGATATTGGCTTGCTAAAGAAATGGGTAAACTTGATGTAGGTCAATCTGTAGTTATTAAAAATAAAATGATTATGGCAGTAGAAGCCATCGAAGGTACTGATAAATGTATCGAAAGAGGTTGCAAACTCGGCGGTAAAGGTATTACTGTTGTTAAGGTTAGCAAACCTACTCAAGATAAACGTTTTGACATACCTGCAATAGGTTTAAATACTTTAAAAACAATGGACAGATTCGGGGCAAAAATTCTTGCAATCGAAGCTAATGAAACAATTATAGTTGACCAGAAAAAGGTTATTGAATTTGCCGATAAAAAAGGCATCATTGTTATGGCAATATAGGCGAAGAGCTTATGACTAAAAAAATATTTATTATAACAGGCGAATTGTCAGGCGATAAGCATGCGTCTCTTGTTGTGCAAAATTTACTTGCACAAAATAATGACGTTGAAATAGAAGCAATTGGCGGAGAAAATCTAAGAAAGCTTGGTGTAAAGCTTTTTGTTGATCATTCGCAAGCACATATGTCTGCTATGGGGTTAACTCCTAAAATTTTGTTTGACCATTTGACTCTTGGTAAAAGAGTTGTTGATTATTTAAAAAACGAGTATAAACCTGATTTGGTTTTGCTTATTGATTATGGCGGGTTTAACTTAAATATTTCAAAGTTTTTAAAAAAAGCAGGGATAAAAGTATTTTATTATATTCCTCCTCAAATTTGGGCTTCTCGTAAGTGGAGAATTAAAACCGTTAAAAAGAATATTTCAAAAGTGATGACCATTTTTCCTTTTGAAAAAGAAATGTATGAAAAAGAAGGCATAGATGCTCAATTTGTCGGACATCCTTTGATTACGCAAATGCCTGCACCTGCAAACAAAGATGAAGTTTTTGAAAAATATGGTTTGGATAAAAATAAAAAACTCGTTTCAATATTCCCTGGCAGCAGGGTGTTTGAGTTGCAGTATTTAATGAAGACTTTTCTTGAGTCTGCAAAAATTATTAAAGAGAAAAATAAAGATGTTCAGTTTGTGATAGCTCAAGCTGATAGTTTAAAAGACAAAATCTTTAAAAAGTATCTTGGTGAAACTGACATTAAAGTTGTTAAAAATGCAAATTATGAACTGTTGAGTGTATCTGATGCGTTGATGCTTGCATCAGGGACTGTGGCTCTTGAGGCGGCGTTATATAACACTCCAATGATTATAAGCTATAAAGGACCTTGGTTTGCATATTTCGTTTATAGAATAGTACGTTGTATAGATAGAGTTTGTTTGCCTAATATAATTATGGACAAGGATATTGTTCCTGAATTGTTACAAGCTGATTCTAATCCTAAAGTTATTTCTGATGCAATTTTAAAAATATTGCAAGACGATAGCTATAGACAAAATATGATAGATGATTTGTCTAAGGTAAAAGCGATTTTATCTAAACATGAAGCTGCAAAGGAAGTTGCTAATATTATAGCTAATGAGTTAAAAGATGAATAATAAAATAGGTTTATTAAAATTATTCTGGATTTTTTTTAAAATAGGATTGGTTCTATTTGGCGGCGGTTATGCAATTTTACCTTTCTTAAAAAGCGAGATGGTTGATAAAGAAAAAATTTGTACAATGGAAGAGTTGACTGATTTTTATGCTTTAAGTCAATGTTTTCCGGGGTTGGTTGCAGGTAATGTTTCCATGTTTACTGGGTATAAAGCAAGAGGAACATTAGGCGCAATAGCGGCTGTTAGTGGGGTTTGTTTACCTGCATTTTTGAGTATTGTTATAATTTTTTCTTTTTTATCTGTTATAACTCATTATCCGATTGTTCAAAATATTTTTTCAATTCTTGATATTGCGGTTTGTGTTTTGATATTTTTGACAATACTTGAGTTATGGGGATTTTCTGTATTTGATAAGTTTTCTGCTTTTATATTTGTGTTGGCATTAAGTTGTGCAATTTTAAATGTATCACCTTTTATTATTGTAATCTCTGCAGGCATGCTTGGCTTGATAAGACATTTCTTATTCCCTAAAGAAAAAGCACCTTGTGCACCTTGCATATTGAATGAAAAAAAGCAAGGAGGCGAAGATGTATAATACATTAATTCTTGCTTGGGAATATATGAAAATAGGTGCAGTTGCTATTGGCGGCGGTTACACTGTTATTCCGTTTTTGTATTATCTGGTTGAAAAATACAAATGGTTTAACGTTTCTGAAATAACTCAGATGATAGCAGTATCGAATTTAACCCCGGGACCTATCGGGATAAATATGGCAACATTTGTCGGAATTAAAGTAGGTGGAGTTTTGGGAGCTGCTCTTACGACAGTTGCTTTTATGATTCCTTCTGTAATAATAATTTGTTCTTTATCAAAATTTTTAAAAAACAATAAAGAAAATCGCTACATTTCTCATATAATGTATGGTCTTCGTCCTGCGGCTGTTGCATTGATTGCTGTAGCTGGTTTTAAAATAATGAGTACTACGTTTTTTCACTTTGATAAGTTTAAAGTTTCTCACAAGTTTTTTGACATAATTTCTTTAAAAGCATTAATTTTGTTAGTTATCTTTACTGCAATAGGTGTCAAAATGAAAAAAAATCCGATGATTTTGATTGTCTTGGCAATAATTTTGGGGCTTTTTATAAAAATCTAAAAATGTTAAAATAAAATTATGGCTAAATTTATCAATAAAATTGTTAATTATATACTTGAACGAAGGAAACAAAAGCTTGCCCAGACGATGGAAAAGCTCAAACCTCGTACATATACAAATTCGACATCTAAAACTCATATTAACGCATCAGAAACTTTAACTTTAACAACAGAAACAGAAAAAATTCTTGAGACGATGGATGCGGAATTAAAAAATATCGTAAAATCTTGTTTAACAAATCCTGACAAGCTCCTTGATTTTGTAAAAGAACAGGGCACTCCTGTTTATAAAATGAAAAATGCAGATAAAATTCTTGCAAAAATAAAAGAAGAAGAAGGCTTTATAACACCATTAAAAGGAAGCAAAGCATTTTATTTGAATTTTATGATAGGTTTGCTTGTTGAAAAGAAGTTAAAATTTTCTTTTGAAACAAGAGAAATGTTTGTGCTAAGAGACTTGGATATAAATATATATTTTATGCTGCATCAATTTCATCTGTGGTACGGATTTAAAAAGAATTTGCCCGGTTATGATATGAAAGCTCAAGAGTTGTTTAAAGAAAATCTTGAGGAAATGTCAGATGATGATGTTAAAGAAATGAGTGTAGAAGAAATCTTGGCACTAAAAGAGGCTATTGCACGTGATGCAGAGGCAGCTGATTTTGTAATAAATCTTGCTAAAGAAAGTTCTGGTGCTAAAAAAGCTCTAGAAAAAATGAAAAAAGACGGTGGCGCTAATATATAATTTGACAACTGATAGTTGTTTTGTTTGTCTTTTGAGTTTTTGTTATTTCTTTGTCAGACAAGATTTTTAGGTGCGGTTAATTTTTATTAAGCGTTAAACATTTAGTATGTATAATCTATTTCTAAAAATTTTTCTTAGAGTTATAATTTAGGTACTAAATGGAATTAAGATTTTTTGTGTAACTAAGGAATAATTTTAAATAGACATAAGGAGAGTATGAATGAGTAAAACAAAAACAAAGCGCATGGTGGCGTCTTTTTTGCTTCTGTGTGCAATGTCGGGGACGAGTGCTTTTGCAGATCCTTTAAACTGGAAACCAGGTGATTATTTAACAAATTATATAGATTCTAAAGATGAGGTCATTTTTGATACTAGAAACGAGTTTTCTGGTCTTACCGGATCTACTACCAGTAATATTGCTATTCCATACAGTAATGATAGTGCTATTAATGTGATATTTAAAGGTGAAGATAAAACGTTTAAGTTTTATAACAATGTTACTCCCGATAGTGGTGCTGCGATGTACTTATTTGGTGATAAAGCGAGTGTTACCATAGAAGGGATATCAGAGTTTGTAAATAATCGAGCAGAAAAAGGCTACGGTCCATACAACGGTGGGGCTATATATTCCCATTTGGCTTCTATAAATTTTTTGAAGAAAGCTGTTTTTCGAGAAAATATTGCGAATGATGGTAATGGTAGAGGTCGTGGCGGTGCAATAAGCTCAAATGGAGTCACTAATTTTAATGGTGGTGTTGACTTTATTAATAATAATTCAGCTACTTTGGGCGGAGCTGTTTTTGTTGGAAAAGATGGGAAGTTAAATATTTTTGGCGGTGAAGTTTTATTTAACGGTAACACTTCTGGAGATAAAGGTGGTGCTATTTATAGCGAAGGCCAAATTTCATTAAATTCAAATGGCGGAGCTATAACATTTGAAGGTAATAAGGCAAATAACCAGAATAATGATGTTTATTTAGCTGCTGGTTCTTTGATGTTGCAAGGTTCTAATGCTATTACTTTTAACGGTTCAATTTTAGGTGAAGCGGCTACTACAATAACTAATGAGGCTGCTAACCTTGTTTTGAATGGAGATAATAGCGACTATCAAGGTACTTTTACTCAAGCATCAGGAAAAACAACAGTTAAAGGCAAGTTCTTTGGCGGTAGCAATATTCATCAAATTAATGGTGGAGAATTGGTTCTTGCTGCAGCAAACGCAATAGACGGTTCTAAAATTGCCATCAACAATGACGCTAATATTAACGTTGATGTTGATACCACAATGAACGGAAATATAAGCGGAAACGGAAATATTACTCTGGATAATAAAGATGTTACGTTGACGTTGTTGAATGATCAGAGTATTTTTGACGGTACTTATTCTCAGTCATCAGGTAATTTGGTGATAGGTGACGGTACTGTAGAAACTAAATCTTTTAGCGGAAATAATAATATTTCCGGTGGTAAAGTTACTGTAAAAAATAATGCTACTTTGTCAGGTACAAATAACGTATCTGGTGGTACTGTCGAAGTACAAGGTGGCGGTTTGTTGAACGGTGCTAGTACGACATTGTCTGATGCAGGTAAAATTGTTTTAACAAGCAATGCTGTATTAGATGGACTTAAAGAAATGACCAATGGCACATTAAGTGCAACAGGTGCTACTTTTAAGGGAACTTCAAATATCTCAGGCGGTAATGTTACAATTGCAGGCGGTAGCTCTATTTCTCAAGGGGCTAGTCTAAATATTGCAGGTGGTAATGTTAACATTAACCAAGATTTGAACTTAACTAATGGAAATATTACTGGTAATAATTCTTCAGCAACTATCACAATGAATGGTAGTTCTCTTGGAATTTCTGGTGACCAATCAGGTTTTGATGGCAACTTTAATATGACAGGCGGAACAATCAATATTGGTCAGGCCGTTGATGCTTCTGTTGATGCTGCTGATGTAACAGGAGGCAAGTTCTTCGGTGGCAACAGCAATCTGACTGACACAACTGTTAATATTTATGATAAAGGACAGATTGTTGTTGAGGGTGGCAAAGAACTTAATTTAGACAATACAACTATTAATATTTCTAACAATGGTTTGTCTGATAATGTTGACCAGTATGGTGTTCCTATTTCAAACGGTAAAGAATCAACAATTTCAGGTACAGTTGTTGGAGACATTGATTCATCTATTATTGTAGATGGTGAGAAAACATATCTTGTTGTTAATGGAGATATGTCCGGTTATATTGGCGATTTTATCCAAAATAACGGTACTACTGAAGTAACCGGTGGTACATTCTTTGGTGGTGATAATGAAATTAAAAATGGTAATTTTATTTTCAGAGATGACGCCAAACTTTCTTCTGACGTAGAAATTATTGGTGAAGATGTTAAATTAACTATCGGTAATGGTGATAAAGGCTATACAATTACTGATGGAAACAAAGTAGCCGTAGATGGTGGTAGCTTTGTTCTTACGAATGTAAGAATGACAGAAACCATTTTTGATAATGGTACAACTGACACACCTATCACGATAAATAATTCTAATTTGAAATTAGCAGAAAAAGCCGGTTTTGCTGGCTCTGCTCATTATGAATTGGGAGCCGGACAAGGCAAAGATGCTCACATAACAATGGAAGACGGATCAGTTGCAGCTGACGGTTCTACATTGACTATAAACAAAGGCTCTGATTTAACAATAGATGCAGACACTATGTATGAATTAGGCCATGACGGAAGCGGATATACTTATACGTCAGGCGGAAAATTCGAAATGGATTTAATCGGTGACGGTAATATATACGTTAACAGAAAATCAAATACGACAGATGCTGATTATTCTGAAACATTAGTGTTTACATCTGATAATAGCGGTTTTGTTGGTCAATATCTTCAAAGTAACAGAAAAACTAAATTTGAAGGCGGTAAATTCTTTAACGGACAAAACCTGATTACTCAAAACAGCTCTGTTGACTTTGATAACGGTGCTGAAATTTTAGGACAAAACCAAATAGATGCAGGTTCTTCTTTTAACATAAACGACGCTGTTATAGGTGAAACTGATAAAACAAGAATTGTCTTAAATGGCGGTGATTTAAATATCAATGATACGGATTTTGATTTAAATATTGGTATTAAAAACACTATTGAAGGCGGTAATATTAATAAAAAAGCTGACGGAAGTTTAACTATATCCGCTAATCAGCATAATTATACTGGCAACTATAACCAGACAGGTTCCGGTACAACTACTGTTAATGCAGGCAATTCTTTCTTTGGCGGTAAGAATACAATTTCTGCTGGTATTGTTGATGTAACAGCAGGTGATTCTGTTGACAATGCTGTAATGTTAGCAGGGCAAAATATTATAGATGGTACGGGTACTATTAGAATCGGTGATTTTACCAATACTGATAACTTAAAAGATAATAAAATTACTATAAATTCAGATGCTGCAACATTGGAGTTATTTTCTGAAGAAGGTAACAATAAAAACACTGATGTTACTTTTGCAATAGAAGGGCAAGGTTTGGTTCTTCACTCTGGTGAAGGTTCTTTAAACCTTATAAATGCAGGAGAAAACGATTTATTCGAAAACTTTGAAGGAACTTTCAAACAAGAAAATATTTCTTTGGGTGCTGATGAGAAACTTATTACTAATGTTTTTGGTAAATTCTTTAAAAATAGTGAAATAAAAAATGGTACGTTGAACTTAAAAGACGGTGCTGAACTTGTAGAAGCTTCTACAACTAAAATTGCTGCAGGTGCTAATCTGAACATCGGTACTATTGCTGATGATACAACAGTTAATCCTGAAAAATTTGATAACAATTCCAAAGTAACTATTTCCGGTAGTATAGAAGGAAATGGTGCTGTAAATATTTCTCAAGGAAATGTGACTCTTGCTTCAACAAGCGATAATTCAGGCTTTACAGGAAAATATCACCAAACAGGCGGTACTGTTATTGCAGAAAATGGTTCAAAATTTTTTGGTGGCGGCGTTATAAGCAGCCTTATTGAGCATGGTAAATTGTTGTTCAAACAAGGAGCAAAACTTGCTGAAGGCAAAGATGTTGAATTATCAGGAAATCAGTACTTGTCATCAGGTGATTTAAAAACTCCTGTGTTGAATTTGGATGGCAGAACAAATGCTAGATTTGACGGTAGTAACAAACTTGTATTGGATGATGAACGAGAAAGTAATGAAGGCTTTGTCTTTACTAACGGTATTTTAGAAAATGCAATATTGCATGGCGTTCAAGATATTGTTGGCAACGGTAATGGTGTTGATGATAAAGACGCAGTAATTACTTTAAGAACAGGATCTGGTCTTGCTTCTGATGCTGTTGTATCTGTTTCAAACGGGGCTGAGCTTGTTTTTGGTACAGGTTCTGTTGCCGAAAAAGGCAGTGAAATAGATGTTAAAGAAGATGGCTATTTGGGTCTTGTTTCTCAAAATCTTGATTGGCATACAATCGTAACAGGCGATGGTTCTATAGCTGTTATGAAAGATGATAGAGAAACAGGTTCTCCAAACATAAATATATATGGTGACCAATCAGGCTTCAAAGGTGACTTTGTTCAAGCGGCAGGCCGTGTAACTGTTAAGTCTGGAGCTACTTTATTTGGTGGAACAAATGATATTACCGGTTTTATAGATGTTGATGACAATGATCCTAACAAAATTATTAAAGAAACATCAGGTGACTTATACTTAGAAAAAGGTTCTTTGTTGGGCTCTGATATAACAGTTACAAACTTTGATAAAACAGCAAATGCAGGTGTTTCAACTCCACACGGTAGAGTTTTTGTAGAAGATAAAATCTTTACTCAAGATGGCGTTGAGCTTGTTGATATTGATGAGTTAATCAACCAAAACAACTTGTATTACAATAACATCTTAAAAGCGGATGGTACTGTTGATGTTGACTCTTTAAAACAAATCAATATCAATAATGGTGGTTTGATTCTTTCAAACGGAACTATTTTTGAAACACCAAATGGTACAGCTGTATTTGAAAGAAAAGAAAACGGTATTATTGATATCGGTTTCAGTAACAATACAGGTGTTAACGGTGATATCTTGCTTAAGAGAGACACAATGCTTTCTTATGGCGATAACGCATTTATCAAAGATGATTCAACTTTGACAATGGAAGACACTGCAATTTTGAATTTCATTAATGATAATGCCGTTGTTAACTATAACCCAACAATCGTTGGCGGTGGTTCTATCTATAAAGAAGGACTTGCTGCAACAAATATTTCTTCTGCTATTGATATGACAGGGGAAGTAAATGTTAAAGAAGGAACTTTGAACTTTACAAACAAAGACAAAGTTATTTTCAAAAAAGGTGACGATTTAAGACAAACAGGTAATTTGACTGTCGGCTCTAATTCTGCAAATGCTAATTTGAGTATTGTTGCAAAAGAAACTCAATTTGACGGTAATGTAGTTGCTAATGCACAAGAAGGAACTCAGTCAGGTTTATACTTGTTAGGTAAAAATACAAATATTGGCGGAAACCTTGATGTAAATAATACAATTACTTCTATTACCGGTAATACATCTATTGGTGGTAATTGGAATATTGATGGTAATTCGTCTCTCAATTTGATTGGTAATTACGCTAATACAATTGATGTTGCAGGTGATTTGATATTGGGTGAAAACCTAAAAGATGGCAAATTGCCTATTGCATTTGATTATGATCCTCATCGCAATAAAATGGATACAATTATTGTTGATAGCTTTATCAATGACAAAAACTCTCCATTGTTGATTACAGGTATTAACTTTGTTACATCACCTGCTGACAGAACATTTAGTTTAGATGCAGACAGATTGATTCAACAAAGAAATCCTCAAGATCAACCATACTATGACCCGACTGCATTTTATGCAAATACAGCAATGGGTCGTTATTACCTAACTAACGGTTCAGCTGGCGGACCTAACTTAACTGGTTCTCTTGTTTATCTCAACCCTCAACAATATAGAGGTCAGGTTGCAACAATTGCATCTTGGCAAAACCAATTGGTTGTTAACAATATGTTATTCGACCATATGGATGTTATAACAAGACAGTTAATGGATGATCAAAAAACTGCAAACAAATATGCTTCTGCTCAACCACAGTTTGCACCTTATCAATATGATTTAAAAGGTGGAAGCCTCTGGTATAAAGCTTATGGTAACTTTGAACGTCTTTCAATGACAAGAGGTTTGAGCGTAGGTAACAACGCATACGGTTCTTTAATTGGTGCTGACTTCCCGCTTATCAAACTTAAAAACGGATGGAATTTAGTTCCTACAGCTTATGTTGGTTATAATGGTGCACACCAACACTTTAGAGGTGTTAGTATGTATCAAAATGGCGCTCAATTGGGCTTAATGGGTACAGCTTATAAAGGTAACTTCATTACTTCATTATTAGCTTATGGTGGAGGCTATGCTAATGATATGTCAATGAGCGGTGAATTTGGTTCAGGTAGCGACAATACAGGCAACTGGTTTGCAGGTGTTGCTTCTAAAACAGCGTACAATATTCACTTGCCTGCTGATTTCATTTTCCAACCAACAATAATGGCTGCTTATAATGCCTTTGGCTCTCAAAATTGGGGTTCTGATTTTGGGGTATTGAGTATGAGTTCAGGTATGCTTAACGGTATTAACGTTGCTCCTGGATTTAACTTGATATGGCAAAAGAAAACATTTAACATCTATGCAACAGCTCAAATGGTTTATAACATTATGGGTGGTGTAGATGGCAGAGCTGGTAATATTGATCTTGGGTATGTAAGAATGAGACATTCATACTTTGAATATGGTTTGGGTGTTTCTAAAACCTTTAAAGATCGCTTTAACGGATTCTTGCAGTTCACAATCAGAAATGGCGGTAGAACAGGTATCGGATTCTCTGGCGGTTTACAAATTAAAGTTGGTAAATAATCATAAAACCATAAAAGAAAAAGCTCCTTTTAAAAAAGGAGCTTTTTTTGTTGCTAATTAAAGTAAAACAGTAAAAATCATGTATAAATTGCTTGAAAAAATAGTGACTTTCTTGTATTATATTGCCTGTAATAGTGATTAATATCACGATTGATGGTCTATTGACTGTTAGTAAGGGTTAAAAACAGACAATTTTGTGTAAAGGAGATTTTAATGAGCCCACAGACTCACGCAGGAATCGACTACTCAAAGGTAGATGAAATTTTATCTACTTTTGAATATAAGAAGTCGAATTTAATTGCAATTTTGCAAAAAGTACAGGAAGTATTTAGATTTTTACCTTTAGATGTTATGACATATATCGGTACCAAAATAGAAGGTCTCTCACCGGCTACCGTATATGGTGTTGCAACTTTCTACGCTCAATTTAGCTTAGAACCTAAAGGTAAGTATGAAATAAAAGTTTGTGACGGAACAGCATGTCACGTAAGAGGCTCAATGCCTGTATTGAATGCTGTTTATCAATGTTTGAATTTAAAAGATGGTGTTTATACATCTGAGGATGGTTTGTTTTCTGTTGAAACTGTGAGCTGTTTGGGTGCATGTGGCCTTGCCCCTGTTGTTGTTGTTAACGATAAAGTTTATCCGCAAATGACTGCGGATGCTATAAAAATCGTTATAGCAACTATTATGAACGAAGAAGAAGAGGGCAAATAGTATGACATCAACATTAATAAATATAAAAGCAGAACAGGAAAAAGTTAAAGAAGCTATAAAAGCACAAGGTCTTAGAGTTCTAGTATGTGCAGGTACGGGATGTGTAGCAAACGGTTCTTTAAAAGTTATTGAAAAATTTAAAGAACTTGGCGCAGATGTACGTCCTATGACACATCAAGATAAAGTTACAGTAGTTCCGACAGGTTGTCACGGTTTTTGTGAACAAGGCGTACTTGTTGTTATTCCTGATTTGGATGTTACTTATGTAAAAGTTCACGTTGAAGATGTGGAAGAAATTGTAGAAAGTCACATAAAAGAAGGTAAACCAGTTGAAAGACTTCTTTACGTTGACCCAAAGACAAACGAACACGTTTTCAAAAATGAGCATATTAATTTCTATGCTAAACAAACAAGAACAACATTGGCTAACTGCGGTGAAATAAACGCAGAATCTCTTGATGAAGCTTTAGCTGTTGGTGCTTATCAAGCATTACATAAAGTTTTAGAAAAAGGCGATTCTGATTGGGTAATCGATGAAATTACAAAATCAGGCCTAAGAGGCAGAGGCGGCGGAGGATTCCCAACCGGTATGAAATGGAAATTTACTGCTGCAAATAAAGGTGGAAAAAGTTATGTAGTTTGTAACGGTGACGAAGGTGACCCGGGCGCTTTCATGGATAGAAGTGTTATGGAAGGTGACCCGCATAAACTTCTTGAAGGTATGGCTATTGCAGGCTATGCAATTGGTGCAGATGAAGCTTATATCTACGTAAGAGCTGAATATCCGCTTGCTATCCATCGTTTAAGAGTTGCTATTGACGAAGCAGAAAAAAGAGGCTATCTTGGCAAAAACATTATGGGCTCTGACTTCAACTTTACTATACATATTAAAGAAGGTGCCGGTGCATTTGTTTGTGGTGAAGAAACAGCTCTTATCGCTTCTATCGAAGGTGAAAGAGGTATGCCAAGACCAAAACCGCCATTCCCTGCTAATAAAGGTTTGTTTGGCAGACCTACTTTGATTAACAACGTAGAAACTCTTGCCAACGTGGCTCCAATTATCCTAAAAGGTGCTGATTGGTTCAGCTCTATGGGTACAGAAAAGTCTAAAGGTACAAAAACTTTTGCATTAACAGGTGAAGTTAATAATACAGGTCTTATAGAAGTTCCAATGGGAACAACTTTAAGAGAAATCGTATTTGATATAGGCGGCGGTATAAGAGGCGGTAAGAAATTCAAAGCCGTACAAATCGGAGGTCCTTCAGGCGGTTGTTTGACAGAAGAACACTTAGACTTACCTATGGATTACGATAACTTAATCGCTGCAGGCGCAATGGTAGGTTCAGGCGGTCTTGTTGTTATGAACGAAGACACTTGTATTGTTGAAGTAGCAAGATTCTTTATGAACTTCACTCAAAACGAATCTTGCGGTAAGTGTGTTCCTTGCCGTGAAGGTACAAAAAACATGTTAAAAATCTTGGAAAGAATAGTAAAAGGTAAAGGTGAGATGAAAGACCTTGATACCCTTGAAGAATTGGCTGTTGCTGTAAAAGACGGTTCTTTATGCGGACTTGGTAAAACAGCTCCTAACCCTGTTCTTTCTACATTAAAATATTTCAGAGACGAGTATATCGCTCACATTAAAGACAAGAGATGTCCTGCAGGTGTTTGTGAAGCAATGAAAACAATTCATATTGTTGAAGAGCTTTGCAAAGGCTGTACAAAATGTGCAAGAAATTGTCCTGTTGGCGCAATTGAAGGAACAGTCAGAAATCCTCACCACATTGATCAATCTAAATGTATTAAATGCGGTGCTTGTTTGAGCGCTTGTCCGTTTAAAGCAATTAAACAAAATTAATATACAGAACTTTCAAAACTGTCGGAAGGCATTCAGTGCATACGACAGATAAGTTAGAAGATAAAAGGAATAAAAAAAATGAGCGATAAAAAAACACTTATAATAAATGGCAAAGAGGTTGAGTTCACAGACGAACCTAACCTTCTTGAAGTCATCAGAAAAGCAGGCTTTAACGTTCCGACTTTTTGTTATCGTCCGGACTTAACACAATACGGCGCTTGCAGAATGTGCGTTGTGGAAGTTGAATATCCTAACGGAAGAACTTTAATCAACTCATCTTGTACAATGCCACCTGAAGCAAACATCAAAGTTAAAACAAATACAGAACGTACAAGAAGAATCAGAAAAACAGTTTTGGAATTGCTTTTAGCTAACCACGACAGAGAATGTACAACTTGTGATAAATCCGGCAAGTGCGAACTTCAACAGTACGCTGAAGAGTACGGAATTAAAGATGTTTCTAAGTATGTGGAAAAGAGAAAAGAAGATTTTCTGCCTATAGACAACTCAAACCCTGCTCTTGTTCGTGACCCTAACAAATGTATCTTGTGCGGTGCTTGTGTAAGAGCTTGTACTGAGTTTCAAGGCCATTCTGTGTTGGGCTTTGCTAACAGAGGTTCTAAAACTCTTGTTCAACCTATTGCAGGAAAAGCTCTTTCTAAAGTTGACTGCGTATTCTGCGGTCAATGTCAGGCAGTTTGTCCGACAGGCGCATTAACAATTAAAAACGAAGTTAATGACGTATGGAGCCTTATTACTGATCCAAATAAAAAGGTTTTGGCTCAAATTGCACCTTCTGTTCGTGTTGCTATTGGTGAAGAATTCGGACTTGAGCCTGGAGCAAACTCTATCGGACTAATTAACGCTGCTTTAAAAGAAATAGGCTTTGATTTAGTATTTGATACAAACTTCTCTGCAGATTTAACAATTATGGAAGAAGCTCACGAGTTTGTAGAACGTGTAAGCAAGGGTGAAAATCTTCCTTTATTCACTTCTTGTTGTCCGGCTTGGGTAAGATACCTTGAAACACAACATCCTGAAATGTTAAATCACCTTTCAAGCTGTAAATCTCCACAAGGAATGCTTTCTCCAATATTAAGAGAGCTTGTACCACAGTACTTTGAAGGTTACACAAGTGAAAATATTAACATTGTATCTATAATGCCTTGTACAGCTAAAAAAGTTGAAGCAAAACGTGCGCAATTAAGAAAAGACGGCAAGTTTGAAACAGATTATGTTTTAACAACTCAAGAACTTGCAAAAATGATTAAGAGTGCAGGTATTGATTTCAAATCTTTAGAACCGATTGAAGGCGATTCACCATTTGCTCAATACACTGGTGCCGGTACTATCTTTGGTGCATCAGGTGGTGTTGCTGAAGCTGCTGTTAGAACAGCTTATGAATTTGTGACAGGAGAGCCACTTTCTGATTTAGACATCAAAGGTATGAGAGGTGTTGATAAAAACCACAGATGCAAAGATGTTGAAATTGACATAAAAGGAACAAAAGTAAAAGTAAGAGTTGTTTCTACTTTAAAAGAAGCTGAAAAATCTTTGCAAGAAATTAAAAACGGCACAGCTGATTTCCATATGTTAGAAGTAATGGCTTGTCCTGGTGGTTGTATCAACGGTGGTGGTCAACCAAGAAGCTGTGATGATTCTCATATTAAAGAAAAAAGAGCAGCTGGCCTTTATAAAGAAGATACAGAACTCACTTACAGACGTTCGAATGACAACCCTGATATTAAAAAACTTTATAAAGAGTTTTTAGAAGCTCCTGGATCTCACAAGGCTCATGAACTTTTACATACAGCTTATCAAGACAAATTTAAAGGCTCTTATAAAGATGTAGTAAAAAACTAGTGTAAAAATTAGTTAGTATTTCAAGTAAAAAATGCAATCCTTGTTCTTTAGGTTATTTAATAAGAGCAAGGATTGTTTTTATGGACTTCAAAATAAAAAGTAAGGCAGAATATACCTATAGACCACAAATTAATAAACCTGAAAAAACAGATAAGGTTGAAAAAAAAGATAATAAAAACATAAAAAGAGTTTTTATCTCAACTGTATCCGCAATTGCTGCATTGGGAGTATGTTTTGTTGCAAGAAAAAGCTTTGGGAAAAACTTTATAAAAAATCATGTGGATAGTAAAGTTAATAGTATGGCAAACGCATATTCAAACATTACAAATACAGAATCTAAATTGTCAGGAATAACTGATTTAATTAGCATATTCTTAAAAGGTTCTGATGCTGAAATAGAAACAGTCTTTAAAACACATGATTTTTCTCAATACGGAAGAAATGGAATCCCTCTAAAATATCCAAGAGAAAAATTTATTGAAGATATTAATAATGTTTTAAAAACTTTGCCTGAACAAAAGCAAAACGAAACGTTGAAACAGTTTAACCTCGTTAGAGGCTATAAAGATATAGACGGAATTCCTGTTTTGTCAAAACAACTTGACGGCTCTAAAGAGTCTGACGAAATCAAAAAAATAATAGAAAATTTTTATTATAATAACGAAAGTGTGTCTTCTGACCCTAAAGTAAAAAAAGCTTTTGACTGTATTATCAAAGGTTTTCCAGAGTTTAATATGGCGATTGGAAAAGTTCAACACGGAACTCACCTATATTCAGTTGATATCCATTCATTGACGGTTTTACAAAAGTCTATGCAAAATCCTGCTTATCAAAAACTATCAGAAGAAGGTAAAGAAGTTTTAAAATTAACTGCTCTAATTCATGATTTTGGTAAAAAAGGTAATGTAATAACAAAAGGACATGCAACAACAAGCTGTGAATATGCAAAAATGTTTATTGACAATTACAACTTGTCTCAAAACATAAAAAACAGAGTGCTACGTCATATCGAAAATCATCACTGGTTTGAATTTTTTAATAAAGGGCTTTTAAAAGTGCAAGATGTATTAAACATTTTCAAAACACCAGAAGACGTAGAAATTGCTAAAATATTAGCTAAATCTGATTTTGAGAGCGTTAGCCCTGATTTTCACCTTTATATGATGAATCGTTTTAAACCACTGACTCAAGCTGAATTTGATAATGAATTTTTACAAAAAACAGCTCAAATTACGGCATCAAAATCATAACAGTCTATTTAAATTTGTCCTTGATTTTTATTATTGCACCTTCTCTTTCAGCATTTGTTCCGCCTTCACATTTTATGCTGATAAGTTTTTTGTTTTTCCAGATATACAGCGCTTCGCAGTTTGTTGTGTTAGTTTCTATTATTTCTTTACCAACCTGTTTGCATTTGCCGCTTGTATACATTTTTTTAGTTTCGTTAGAGTATATTTGCTTGCATTGTTCATATTTTTCAGGGGTTAAATTTCCGTTAAAATCTCTTCTTTTATACGCACATATATCATTAACGTTACTTTTTGGATTATAGAGATATTCTTTGGAATAATAATCAACAATACTTACGGTATTGTCATTATAGAAAAAAGCAGATTGTATTTCAGGTTCACATAAATACATTTCCATCTTGATCCCGCTGTTTGTGAGATTAAGAACCGTAAATAGACCGGAAAATGCAAAAATAATAACGCCTGTTACTATTATGATGAGAGGTAATTTTCTATAATCAAACATTTAAAACTCCTTGCAATATTATTATAACAAATAAAAATGAATTGCCTAATTTGTACACTGTTTGTCGTATATTTAATTGTCATAGTTGCTTTTATGCTAGAATGTACTTGACTATCACCTATTTAAAATAAGCAAAAGAGATAATATATGACAAATACAGAGAATAATAATCTTAATTTGAGAGAGTTACAAGAAAAAAGAGAATTGGAAGAGCTTAGCCCTTATGCTGCTAAAAGTGCTACTTCTCGCGGCAGAGCAAGAAAAGAAGAACCCTGCCCATTACGAACGGAATATCAAAGAGATTGTGACAGAATTATTCACTCCAAGGCTTTTAGAAGACTAAAACACAAAACTCAGGTATTCTTTTCTCCTACAAACGATCATTTTAGGACAAGAATGACCCATACAATTGAGGTTTCTCAAATAGCAAGAACTATAACAAGAGCACTCAATTTAAATGAAGATTTAGCAGAAGCTATTGCGTTAGGGCACGATTTGGGGCATACTCCGTTTGGTCATAGTGGAGAGGATGTTCTTAATGAAATTATGGATGCGGGGTTTCGTCATGCAGAGCATTCCGTTAGAGTTGCTACTATTATTGAAGATTTGAACCTTACAGAAGAAACCCTTGATGGTATATTGTATCATTCAGGCTCTTTGAAAAAAGAAAGCAAGGCTTATACTCTCGAAGGGAAAATAGTTAAACTTTCTGACAAAATTGCGTATATAAACCACGATATTGACGATGCAATGCGAGCAGGAATCATAAAAGAAAGTGATCTTCCTCAAGATTGTATAAAATATTTTTCTTTGGATAGAAGTGAACGTATTACAAAAATGGTACTTGATATTGTTCAAAATTCTATGGGAAAAGACCACATTTGTATGTCAGAAGATGCCTTTTATCATATAGACAAGCTTAGAACTTGGATGTTTAAAAATGTTTATACAAATTCTTTGGCTAAAAAAGAAGAATCAAAGGTACAAGGAATTGTGTATGGTTTATTTAATCACTATGAAGCATTACTCAAACAAAAGTTGCCAAATACTAATGAGGAAGAAATTAAAAGAACGGTTTGTGATTATATTTCTGGTATGACAGACAGATATGCCGTGCAAAAGTACAAAGAAATTTATATTCCACAGTCTATACAAAATGTTTCAAATGACGATTTTCTTTTTACTTTGGCAAAGATTAATAATCTAAGTGTGCAGTTGACGGTATTATAAGATATTCAACTAAAGTGAATGTTTGAAAGTGACACTTTTATATTTTATTAGGCATAATTTTATTATGAATTTTCTCTCGGAAAATCATAACAAATGCTTGATAAATGTATTATAGCCCTATATAATTAATACATTATGGAATGTATGCAAAGAATAACTGAACCGATTTTGGGGTTCGAGGTTGATTTATTTAATTTTGAAGAAGCACTGGTTTTTACTCATTTACATCTTAAAGAGAATAAAGGGCTTCATATAGTTACGATTAATCCCGAAATGATTGCTTTGGGGTCTAAAAATGATGAATTTGGCCGTGTTTTAAATGAGGCTGATTTGTCTATTCCTGATGGGGTAGGTATTAAACTTGCTCTTAAGATAAAAGGTATTAAACAAGAAAATATTCCCGGAATAGAGTTCTCTAAAAAACTCATTGGCCTTTGCGCACTAGAGGGCTATACAATCGGACTTTTAGGTGCAAAAGAAGAAGTCGTGAACAATGCGGCTAACAATCTTCGTAAAGAGTTTGAAAATTTAAATATCACTTATGTTCATAATGGCTATTTTGATTCTCAACAAGAAGAAATAATTTGCGAAGAGATAAAAAATATCGCGCCTCGTGTGCTATTTGTGGCATTGGGGGCTCCAAAACAAGAGATGTTGATTTCAAAACTTAAGCAAGAAATGCGTAATACTATATTCATTGGAGTAGGCGGTAGTTTTGATGTATGGTCTGGTGCTGTGCAACGTGCTCCTGAAATTTACCAAAAATTGGGTCTTGAATGGCTGTATCGAACTATAAAAGAACCATCAAGGTTTAAGCGTATTTTTCCTGCTTTGCCATTGTTTCTCATTCGGGTTATAATGGAAACAGTACACGAAAGTTGGGTAAAGTTAAGATGATTCAGTTGCGCGGTGTAACAAAAAAATATAAAAATAATTATGCACTGAAAAATGTTAATCTGGACATTATGTCAGGGGAGTTTGTATTTATAACAGGCTCTTCAGGTGCTGGTAAATCTACACTTATGAAGTTGCTTTATAAAGAGGAAACTCCTACATCCGGCAGTGTTATGATTGGTGGTATAAATATTGCTAATCTTCCTTCTGAAAAAGTGCCAAATCTCAGAAGATGTATGGGAATTGTCTTTCAAGACTATAAGCTCTTGATGAACCAAAGTGTTTATGATAACTGCGCATACGTTATAAGAACTTTAGGAATGAGTTCTAAAGAAATAGAAGCAAGAGTTACCGGTGCGCTCAAGGTTGTTGGTCTTGTTGATAAAATGAAGGCTAAGGCTTCTGAGTTATCAGGTGGAGAACAACAAAGAGTTTCTATCGCAAGAGCTATTGTAAATGGTCCGCCTCTTTTAATTGCTGACGAGCCAACAGGAAACTTAGACCCTAAAAACTCAATGGAAATTATGCAGATTCTTGAACAAATTAATCAAAAGGGTATTACTGTTCTTGTTTCAACACACGATCATGCGATGGTTGATTATTTTAGAAAAAGAGTACTAACTCTTGAAAACGGACAAATTATCAGAGATGTTCAAGCTGGCACTTATGAGTAAATGTTTTGACACAAAGTATTTGAGAGCAAAATAATGAGTGATGAATCTACTAAAGCAATAATAAAGAAAAAAGTAAAAGCACATATTCCCAAGGATTGGTTAAAAGAACTTAGGATTGTGTATAGAATAGCTTTGGAAACCATATATGGTATAAAAAGAACCGGTTGGATTAATATTGCCATAATTACAACAATGGCTGCTATTTTGACAATTTTTGGTTCTTTGTTTAGAACTACTCTTTCATTGACCTCTTTTGTTCAAGAATTGGGTAATGTTCTCGAAATTTCTGTTTATCTAAAAGAATCTGCTCCTACAGATTCTATCGCAAAGGAAATTAGAGGGCTTGATCATGTCGAAAGAGTCAAGATTATTCCTAAAGAAAAATCTTGGGCTGACATACAAAGAGAAATAGATGTTCCTGATATGGAAAATCCTTTGCCTGATACTTTGCATGTTAAAGTTGATAAACCGGAGAATATAACTGATGTATTTAATAAAATAAAAACATTTTCCGGTGTAGAAGATTTAAATTATGCACAAGATATAGCGAAAAAAATGCAAACGTTTAATAATGTTGTGCATTCGATTACCCTAATTGTCGTTGTATTGGTGGCAATTTTGACAATTACCATAATAAATAATACAATACAGTTGGTTATTCAATCTAGGAAGGAAGAGATTGAAATCATGCGCCTTATGGGGGTAAGTAACTGGTATATTAAAATTCCGTTAATTCTTCAAGGTGCAATATATGGCTTTTTAGGGGCTTTGATTTCATTGATTCCTTTGAATGCAGTAAATAATGGTTTATTAAAAGTACATGAGTTTTTTGTAGTTGCGTCTCCAGTTTTGGCAAACAACACAGTTATTTTGGTTCTTTTTATTATTGCTGTTGGATTTGGTGCCGGTGGAAGTAGGATATCTATTAAAAAACACTTACAAGTATAGAGGATATTTTGATGACTAGTGCTCAAGATCTTATAGATAAAATAAAAGATATACCTGCTATGCCAAATGTTATTGTTAAAGCATTGGGTATTATTAAAGATGGTCAATCAGGAACTAAGGAACTTGGTGAGATAATGTCTTATGACCAGGCTTTAACATCACAGGTGTTGAAGTTGGTGAATTCAGCATATTATGGATTTGCTCAAGAGATTACATCTGTATCAAAGGCATTAGCCTTGTTAGGTATGTCTCAAACTCGTAATATTATCATTACAGTTGCGATGAAACCCATGTTAACATCTAACGGTGGTAGAGAAATGTGGAAACACTCTCTTAGATGTGCAGTTGCTTGCGAATATCTTGCTGATAAGGTGGTTGTTGCTGATTCCAGTGATGCTTTTACTATCGGATTTTTGCATGATATCGGAAAAATTTTATTAAATATCTGCAATGTCTCTGCTTATCATAGAGTAAAAGAAATGGTTAAAAACGGAGAAGATATTATTGAAGCAGAAAACTCTGTTTTTATGACAAATCACGCAGATATTGGCTTTTTATTGGCGAAAAAGTGGAAACTATCTGTTTTGTTAGCTAATTGTATAAAGTATCATCACGATCCTTTGGCTTCTTCCATGCCGGAGATCACTACTCTAGTTTATCTGGCAAATGCAATTTCTCATGATGAGATTGCTCCATTTGACGAGAAGTTAGTTAAAGAGCAACTTGGTTTAGAAAAAAATGAGATAATGGCATATAGAGAAGAAATTCTAGAGAAAGCTAATACTTTATTTTCAAATTTAAATGCAGGTTAATTAAATTAAGATTGGATAGAATATGAAAAAAATGAAAAAAATTAATGCTTTTACTCTTGCAGAAACTCTTATTACTCTTATGGTAATAGGTGTTATTGCTGTTATGACTGTTCCAACATTGAAAGAACATGCTGATGAAGTAAAATATGTAACAGCAGCCAAAAAAGCTTATTCAACAGTTAGTTCATCAACAACTGCAATCGAGGTTAAGCACACAGAATCTAATTTTTGGAATTTTGGTGATGCTAAAACTATAAGATGGTACAGTGAAGTAGTTAATGCTATTCCTAATCCTGTTCCTAGTGAACCTTCTTGGGAAATTGTTTCAATAGATGGTTCGTCAGCAGGCACATTTACTCCTTCTTTGTGGTTGGCAGATGGTATGGCTTGGCAAATAGGTAGTTCTGGCGAATGTGGTAAGTGTGGTCAGGTTTTGGTTGATACAAATGGTGCTCAACAACCTAATACTATTGGTATAGATGTTCACGGATTTTTGATTGGTAATAAATCAGGTAAATCTGTAGATTTTGGCGTTTTCCCGATGGGTGATGGTCAAAATAGCGACAATGCAACATATGCTTGTACTTCTTATGTTGTTCAACACGGAGAAATGCCTTGGTTCAGAGAAGTCGGTAAATATTCAAGCTGTGCTTCTTTTGTTGGACAATAGGTTTTGTTTAAGCTATTTAGCAATAAAAAAGACTCGGTTCAACCGAGTCTTTTTTATATTAGGTTTGTTTTTTATTCTAATGTTTATCAGTCATTACAAAAAGACTAATAAGGTCATTTAATGCCACAGCTTGTCTCTTGTAATCTTGAACTTGTTTTTCAAGATTTTTGATATTGTTTCTGTATTCAGCAATAGTTGTCATACAAGCTTTTGCATTTGCTGTTATGCTGTCTTGACCTTGTTGTGCTTCTTTTAGAACACTGTTCATTGAAATTCCAAGAGCTTCCATTGTTTGTCTTATGATTTGAGCACCTGTTTGCTTAGAAACTCCTTGAGGAAGTTGCATTATAAGTCTTTTTAATACCGCAACGTTAGCCGGCATTGTATAATTGCTTGTTTGTGGCTGGCTAGGCATTTGTGGTATATTGGGTAACTTGTTAAATGTTTCTTTTTCTTCAAACATTGGAATTTCAGTTTCTTCAAAATTTAAACTTGATGTATTAAATGTGTCATCGATAGAAGACTCGTTCAATGATAAATCTAGATCATTGTCATTGTTAACTTGTAAATCAGAAAAACCATCGTCAAGGCTTACGTTATCACTAACAACATTTTCATAAATTTCAGGTTGGATAACTGCTTCATCTTCTAAAGACACAATTTTTTCATTGTTTTCAGATACAGGTTGTATTTCAATTTCAGCTTGCTTTTTAAGCGCCTGAACAATTTTCTTGCCAACACCTGAAGGAAGTTTATTTTCTGCCATTTTTGTAACCTTTTCTTTTAATTTATTTATTCTAAATTATATATAAAATATAAAATTATTACAAAAACCTTTACAAATTATTAATGTTTTTCAGTTATTTGCTTTTACATTGCATTATAAAATGCGCCAAATGTTTTTGATTCTGTATTTTTTTGAATAAACTCGTTTGAGAGTTTCATTTTGTCAGCTTGGTTGTTTGTATCAACTGGTGTTGTATTTTTAGCTGATTTTTTATTTTCGTAATACTTGGTTATTGCAATATTTAACTTAGGTATACCATACCCGAGCACTACGCCTGAATATATGTAGCCAAGCATTTGAGCAATGTTTTTGTATTTTAATCTGCTAAGAGTTTCTTTAACCAGTTTTTTAGTTTCAGGTGTTGCACCTTCTTTTATTGCTTCTTGTTTCAATGCTGTAATTAGTTTTCTAAACGGTAATGCTTTTCCGTTTTCTCCGATTGTACTAATGCCAAGTTTTTGTAATGATGGCATTAATATTTCTTCGTGAGTTTTTTCAACAGATTTTTGGATATACTTCCAAATGCCGTTTCCGTGAGTTTTTGCATCATAGTTTACTATATCTTTGTTGAATGCTTTTGCTGCTAATTTAGAAACAAAACCACCCAAAATAAGCCAGTTAACAAAGCCTAAAGAATCTTTTATTGCAGATTCTCTCATTTCGTTTTTGTCACGAGCTGCAAATATACGGCTCATGATTGTCATACCGTATATAAATTTAAATTGGTTGATAGTAGGAACCATTCCTTTATATTGCAAGTTAGAAATAAGTTCTTTTGCAGCTTTAGGAAATTTTGTATATAACTCTGTCGGCTTTTTCAATATGGTAGCAATCATTGCACTACCCATACCAACACCAAGTATAAGTTTTGCAAGTTTAAATCCATTTGAATGGTCAGGTTGACGGCCTTCTACACCAACAAATCCGTCAGAACCTGTACGTTTTTTAGTAAGGTATCTGTTAAGAGGTTGGGCAGACATACCTACTGCAATCGGTACTGCAAGACCTGCAGCAACTGTTGCAACTTTTTTATTTTTGATTCCTTTTAAGAATTTTTCTAAATCAGTAACAACTGCTGTTTTGTCATTTTTTGCTTTATCTATAACAGCTTTGAGCATTGAGTTTGCGTTGCTTGTAAGATCTTGTATAGAACCTTCTACATCTGTTATGAATTTCTTAGGTTGATTGTTCTCTACCTTGTCTAATACTACTCTGAAAGTAGAACCAGCGCCTGTTTCGCCTGTTATAAGTTCTGAAATTTGAGCCATTGTTGAATCAGCAACTTTGTATTTCTTTGTTCCTGCATCCAACATTATTTTTGTAGCTTTGTTTACTGTTTCATCAGAGAGGTTTTTCCAAACTTTTTCTCCATTTGTCGTGTTGAAACCTTCAATGCTTCTGAAAAATGTGTTCCAATATTTTTCTTTATTGTAGCCGTTAGCTTCGGCGCTTACGTTAACAAAATCCTTAAATGTGTCGATTGTGTTACCGTCCATAAACATCAAATGTGCTTTTACACCGTTAGATTTGTTAAAAGCAGATGATACAGCGTAGCCTGCACCAAGACCGACAATACCGGCAAGAGCGTGGTTAAGGGTTCCTGATGATTCTCTAAAACCTGTTTCCATACCGGCGTCTTTAGAACGTCCAAAATCAACAAGTGTTCTTGGCAGAACCATAGAAAAGAAGTCTACAAAACAAGCTCCAATAGCCGGGCTTGTGTTTAATGAATTAAGAACACCTGTACTTATTGCACCAAGACTTTTAAAACTTGGGTTATTATTATCTTTGTTGTTTAGTTGTTTTTTATAAGTTAATGATTTCGGTTGTACTTGTGTAATTTGTGATAGCATATATTTTCCTGTTTTTTTATTGTTTTGCTTTTTCCATCATCATACCAAACGCCTGAAAAGTTTTTTTGTTGCTATTTAAATTTAATGAAGGATATGTGTGGAAGCTTCTGAATTTTTCTTCCAATTCTTTTTGAACTTTTATTTCTGTTTGTTTTCTTACGTACCAAGGAACTAACATACCTAAGATTAACATTGAAAATCCTAATGAACTTCCTTCGCAAACATATCTCAGGTTTCTTGCTTTGTTGGAAACTTTAGCAGCTTCTGAGAAAGTTTTTAGTTCTGTTCCTGTTGCCCAATGAGCAATTTTCTTTCCAAAACCGACGATAGCATTTTGGGCTTTTTGAGGTACTTCTTTAGTATAGTTCAAAAGTGGAACTTTTGTTGCTTTTTGTAATAAAAGACCTACACCTTTCGCAACATAATCACCAAGGAAGTATAAACTTGCGAATGTAGCTATATCTCTCCAAGTTACTTCGTGGAGCTCGTTTTTATCTTCTGATGCTAACATTCTGCTTGCAAATGTTGAAGTTGCAATCCATCTGCATTGATCCATTGATGGCATATTTTTTGTAAATTGCAAGCCTTTAAGGATATTTGACAGGCTTGATTTGTCCTTTAATGATGCATAAGCAACACCTACCATCAATGCAGCTGCGCCAAGTTTATGCAAGAAGAAAGATGATTTTTCTTTTGCACTCATCTCTTTTTTCTTTTTATGAGTACCAAAGTCTTTGTATATAGGTGCACCTTCTTGACCTGATGTTTTTCTTGTAATCCATCTGTTGATAGATTGCATAGATGCTGCAAGTGGAATTACAATTGCCAAACCAATAAAGCTTTTTTTGTTTATAAAGCTTTTTGATTCTTTAAAGTATGTATTTAGCTCTTTAACAACAGCATCTGCTACTGCTTTTGAACGTGAACCTTGGATTTTACCAGCTGCAAATTCTTGTTTTACTGCTCTGATTGCAGTGCGTTTGTGTTCAAGGAAGTCTTGGCCAACATCCATTGCATCTCTAAGTAAAGTGCTTAAATCTGCGTGATAAGCTTTGCCTTCAATTTGTATATGTTTTGTTCCGCCTGTCATTTCGAGAACTTTTTTCTCTAAGTTTTTGACGGCTGCTGCTTTTTCTTTTTTAGTAGCAAGCTTATTTGCCATTGTCTTGGCAAATTCCATACGTTCATTTTCAAGGTTTAGTCCTTTTAGGCTTACCCAGTTGTGACCGTTTAATACACTTATGTCGTTAAGCAGTTTGTTTGTAAAACTTCTTGAACCACCTTTTGCTTCAACAAAATGTTTGTTTAAAGTTGTAATTGCATCTTGGTTAGCCCATTTTGATGCCATACCCTTATTTTTAGGGTTCAACATTTCAAGAACTTTGGCCACACCATAGACAATAAATCCAGGGATAAGGCAGTTTACAATAAGCCCTGATGATTCTCTTCTAAAAGTTTCTGCTGCAGCAAAACCGTTTGTTTTTGCATCAACGTATGTTCTTGGCAAAATAGCAGTTGCCAAGTCAATAATGGAAACGTTGATAATTTCCGGAGGAATCCCTTTAAACGCAGGCTGTGAGTTTTGGTTATCTATTTTTGCTGCTCGGATATTTGTATATGTATTTCTATAAACTTCTGAATGTCTAATGTCGTTTATCATAGCTGTTTAGTCTAACTAGTGTCTTTTTTTATCTCATAATTAAAACAGGAAAGGTGATTTCTGTTCTTATATGATATGAAAGACCTGATATAAATACAAATCACGTCAAAAAAAAATTTGCTATTTCAGTTTGTAAAAATTTTTAAACCTCTTTTCAAAAAGATGATTTTTTATTTAATAATATAAATATTTAATGATTAAGTGTTTATTTTACCTTTATTTTGTTTTTTAAAGCATTCAAACTTGCAATAAATTCATATTTACAAAAGTTAACATAATTGTTTGTAAAATTTTGTTTACAAACCACATAAAATCATTAAAGTTTATAAAAGTGTAGGTCGATATAAAACCTGTAAGCAATAACAGGGGTAATGCAAATGACAGAAAACTTTTTTAAACAACCTTTTGGAATGAACATAAAAGTTCCGGTTAAAACAATCAAACAGGTTGAAAAAACTGCAGAAGGTACTGTCAGTGGTATTTTTGAACCCTTATTTAATTTTATTGATTCAAATCAACAAGTTTTTAACGGCAATGTTGCAAATGAAATTGAAAAATACAATCTTATGCAATACAACATTGGCGCAGCATTAAGAAGAGATAAGGTAAACGGTATCGACTTTGACGTAAAAGGTTAAAAGTTTTTGGTGGGTTAGTTTTATCTTGTGTAAACTCTCGGTAATCTCACTCTAAGAGCGCAGGTTAGCTCATAGTGGATTGTATTGAGCGTTTCTGCCCACTCATCTATTTTTATACATTCATTACCGTCTTGACCTATTAATGTTATGATGTCACCTTCTTGTGCTTCACAGTCGGTTATATCAAACATCATTTGGTCCATTGTTATGTTGCCTATTTGTTTTACTTTTTTGCCGTTTATTATTCCGTAAATTCTGTTTGATAAACCTCTAAATACACCATCAGCATATCCTATCGGTATAGTTGCTATTTTTGTTTCTTTTGCTGTTTCAAAGGTATGACAATAGCTTACACCCTCATCTTTATGGGCTGTATGTATATTAGTTATTCTTCCTTTAAGAGACATTGCCGGTTTTAAGTTCGGTTGATTTGTTCCTTCTGTAAGATCCGGCTGTAGCCCATAGATACCAATACCTACTCTGGCCATATTGTAATCAAAATCTTTGTAGCATACTGTAGCTGATGTATTGCAGCAATGGATAAGCAAGCCTTTTGTATCAACCGAATCCACAACACTTCTGAATTTATTGTATTGTTCCAGAGCGTAGGATTCTGTTTCTGCTGTTGCAAAGTGGGTAAATATGCCCTCAAGCTTGATGAAGTTACAATCTTGGATTTTTTTGATAAATTCAGTTGCATCTTCAGGTCTTACCCCTATTCTATTCATACCTGTATCAATTTTTACGTGAACTTTTGGTTTAATACCAAGCTTGTTGTAAGTTTGTTTGCAGGCTTCAATGTGTTCGTCTGAGAAAACGGAGATTGAAATATTGTTTTGAGCAGCTCTGTCAAAAGACCATACCGGAACTGCTCCTAATACGAGTATAGGTGCTGTTATTTCAGCTTCTCTGAGTTGCAGACCTTCGTCTATTGATGATACTCCTAAAAAATCTACTCCTGACGCAAGCAATATTGGCGCTATCATAACAGCACCGTGCCCGTAAGCATCAGCTTTTACTACTGCAAAAAGTTTTGCACCTTTTTTTAAATATTTTTTAAATTCCAGAATATTATGTTCGATACAGTCTAAATTTACTTCTACCCAAGCATCTCTGTGAGTGTTGAGAAAAGATTTTCTGTTAAATTTCACAATTGCCTCGCGTAATTTTGTATTTTCTCTCCTGTATTTTATATCAAAAAAACATATACATGATAAAATCATTTTATTGGGTTTAAAATATTGAGGATTTTTTATGAAATACGCTGTAATCTCAGATATTCACGGAAATATGGAAGCATTGAATGCTGTTTTGGCTGATATTGAAGAAGTAGAAAAGGCTGACAAAATTTTGTGCTTAGGCGACCTTGCAATGGCAGGACCTGAACCGGGGGCTGCTATTGATAGAATAAAATCTTTGGTAGAAGCTGAAAAAGTTATTTGTATTCAGGGTAATACAGATAAAATGATTGCAGATTATAATGAAAACATTCTTGATTCATTGCGTGAAAAAAATGAAGTTATGGCCAACGCTTTAGAAGCTGATGTTAAAATTTTGACTGATTCTCAAAAAGAGTTTTTGAAAAATTTGTCTGTTAATAAAAAAGTTGAGTATTTGAAGAACAAAATACTGATGGTGCACGGTTCTCCAAGAAGAAATGACGAAAATATTTTTCCTGAAATGCCTATTTCAGAAATTGAAGAGATGGTTAAAGATACCGATGCTGATATTATTTTGTGCGGTCATACTCATGTACCTTGCGGGTATCAGACAGAAAGCAGAAAAACTATCGTGAATGACGGTAGCGTGGGCAGACCGTTTAGTGAAGAGCCTAAGGCTTGTTATGCGATACTTGATATTGGTATGGGGTGTATTTCTGTTCGTCACAAACATATTGAATATGATGTAAACACTGCATCTAAAAAGTTATTAGAAAGAGGATATGACGGGTGCGAGAAGTTGGCTAAAATGCTTCTTCACGCTACTTCCAGATATCCGCAATAAGAGGTTTTTTGATTATGATAGAACGTTACAGTTTGAAAGAAATGAAAGACTTATGGGAACTTGATTCTAAGTTCGGTTTCTATTTGCAGGTAGAGCTTGCTGTTTGTGAAGCTTATAACTCTCTTGGCAAAATAAGTGATGCAGACTTACAAACAATAAAAGAAAAAGCTTCTTTTTCTGTTGAACGTATTGATGAGATAGAAAAAGAGGTCGGGCATGATGTTATCGCTTTTTTAACTAACGTAAATGAAAATGTTGGAGAGCCATCTCGTTTTATACATATGGGGATGACAAGCTCTGACGTCATTGATACGGCTTTTGCTTTGCAAATAAAAAAAGCTTCTGAAATCATTTTAAAAGATTTAAATTCTGTTATCGAAACTATCAAAAACAAAGCCAAAGAACATAAAGATACTGTTTGTATTGGTCGTTCTCATGGAATACACGCTGAACCTATGACTTTTGGGGTTAAGTTGTGCAGTTGGTTGGATTTGTTTGAAAGAGCTAAAAAAAGATTTGAAACAGCTCTTGAGGATATTTCCGTAGGCCAAATTTCAGGCCCTGTAGGTACGTATAGCAATATTTCTCCGGAAATAGAATCTATTACGTGTGAAAAATTGGGACTAAAACCTGCAAAAATTTCTACTCAGGTAATAGCTCGAGACAGACACGCTTATTATATGCAGGCTTTAGCTTTGATTGCTGCTTCTATAGAACAATGTGCCGTTGAGGTAAGACATCTGCAACGTACGGAAGTTTTAGAAGTTGAAGAAGCTTTTAAAAAGGGGCAAAAAGGCTCTTCTGCTATGCCTCATAAAAAGAATCCTATTTCTTCAGAAAACCTTTCAGGTCTTGCAAGAGTTGTAAAAAGCAACGCTGCTGCAGCATTGGATAACATTGCTCTTTGGCACGAAAGAGACATTTCTCATAGTTCAGTAGAAAGAATTATTTTCCCCGATTCAACCATACTTGTTGATTATATGTTGAATCGCTTTAACAGATTGGTTGAAGGACTTGTCGTTCATAAAGATAATATGTTGAAAAATTCTTCATTATTTGGGGGAATAGTTTATTCTCAAAGAGTTTTGCTAGAGTTAACAAACAAAGGCTTGTCCAGAGAACAGGCATATTATCTTGTTCAAAAGAATGCTTTGGCTGCATTTAATAATCAAGACGGTGATTTTAAAAAGAACTTATTACAAGACAGTGAAGTTACTTCTGTTTTAAGCGAAAGTGAAATTGAAAATTGTTTTGATTCGTCATATTATTTGAGAAATATTCATAAAATATATGAAAGATTTTCTATTTAAATGAGGTAATTAATGGGTTGCTTAAAACTACTAATTAAAATAGTTATTCTTGTTTTTGCCGTTATCGGTTTTAAATCTGTAGGCGGTTGGGATTGGTGTGTAAAAACTTTTCACCTTAATGAAAAACCGTCACAAGAATCAATGATTGAAAAAAGCAAAGATGTTGCTGATTTTTCTTCTATTCCAGATGAATATGAACTTGCTAAGTCAGCTAATATTCTTGGTTATAGAGCAGTTATTGCCGAACATTCTGCTACCGGTCAAAAATTTGCAGTTGTTAATGAAAATAAGGGCATAAAGCTTTCTAAAAAAGATTTTAAAGACGGCTCTCTCAAAAAAAAAATCGATGGTATAAACGAAAAACTGAGTTATCAGTATATCCATGTTGAAAATTTTAAAATTTTAAAACAGGGCACAATGAAATCAATGGGACAATCTGTTCCTTATGCTCAGTTTCAAGCTGATGTAACCAATCTCCCAGTTAAAACATTAAAAGGGGTAATTGCTGTTGCAGAGGATAAGGATGGCAAGAGCAAGATTCTTGTGTCTGCAAATGAAAATGGCAAGTATTCTCAAATAATTGCGGAGCAATTTTTTAAAAAGGTTAAATTAACCGAGCCTGAACAAAAGCAAAATAAAAAAGAAGCACCTAAAAATGACAAATCAAAATAAATTTTATGAAAAATATATGAAAAGGTGTCTGACCTTAGCAAAAAAGGGTGAAGGCTTTGTTTCTCCAAACCCTCTAGTTGGGGCTGTTATTCTCGATAAAAACGGTGTTGTTGCAGGCTATGGCTGGCATAAAAAATATGGAGAAGCTCATGCGGAAGTTAATGCTGTTAGAATAGCCCAAAAAAATGGTGTGGATATTAAGGGCGGTACAATTTTTGTTAGTTTAGAACCTTGTTCGCATTATGGAAAGACCCCGCCCTGTGCCGATTTAATAATTGAAAAAGGTTTAAAGACTGTTGTTGCAGGTTGTGTCGATCCAAACCCAAAAGTTGCGGGTAAAGGACTTGAAAAACTCAAAAATGCAGGGATTAATGTTGTTTCTGGTGTGTTAGAAGATGAGTGTAAAAAATTAAACGAAATTTTTATAAAAAATCAGACAGAAAAAAAAGTATTTGTTGCAATAAAAACAGCAACAACAATGGACGGTAAAATTGCTACAAGAACAGGCAGTTCAAAGTGGATTACTTCTGAAAAAGCTCGTGTGGAAGTTCAAAAATTAAGAAACAAGTACGATGCTATCTTAACCGGTTCAGGAACAGTTTTGGCTGATAATCCTTCTTTAACTTGCAGATTGAAAAACGGTCGTAGTCCTGTTCGAGTTATAGTTGATTCTTGTGCTGTTACCAGTGCTGATTCTAATGTGTATAAAAATGACGGGACAAGAGTTTTTATTGCTGTTAAAGAAGATATTGATGATTCATTAATTAAAAAATACCCCGCAAATGTTGAAGTATTAAAATGTCCCATTTGTAAAAAGTCAGGAAAGATTGATATAAATTTTCTTGCTGATAGATTGTTTGATTTTGGTATAAGAAGTATTCTTGTTGAAGCTGGCGGACTTTTGAATGCAGCTTTTCTTTCATCAGGGCTAGTTGATAAAGTTTATCAATTTATTGCTCCAAAAGTCTTGTGTGACAACAATGCTAAAAGTTTTGTTGACGGTTTATGTATTGAAAAGATTGATGAAGGTTTCAAGTTTGAAATAGAATCAGTTAAATCTTATGAACCCGATATTTTGGTTATAAGTAAGGTTTTATAAATTTTCTTTTACAGCTTTTTTAGCTTGTTTCCAAAGGTTGTCGTATTCTTCAAAAGAATAGTTTTCCATTGGTTTTTCAGGAGTTTTGGCAGCAATTTCTTCCATTTTTCTAAAACGTGCCATAAACTTTCTGTTGGCTTTTAACAAGGCTTGTTCTGCATCGATTTTATTCCATCTTGCTAGGTTAACCGCTGCAAAGAGTATATCGCCAAGTTCTTCTTCTGCATTTTCTTTGTCGCCTTTTGCAATTGCGTCTTTAAACTCTTGCGCTTCGGAATTGAAACATTCCCATAAAGAGTCTTCATTAGGCCATTCAAAACCTTTTTTAACCGCGTTTTTACTGATTTTTTGGGCGCTCATAAGGGCTGATTGAGCTTTTGATATTCCATCCATTGCAGATTTGCGGTGTTTCTTTTCTTCTGCTTTTAGTTTTTCCCAGTTATCAAGGATGTCAGCTGTACTGCTTACTTTAGTAGAGCCAAACACGTGAGGGTGTCTGTGGACAAGCTTGTCTGATATCCCTTTTGCTACATCATCAATATCAAAGGCTTTTTCTTCTTTTGCTATTTGAGAGTGCAATACAACCTGCAGAAGTACGTCTCCCAGTTCTTCTTTAAGGTGAACCATATCGTTGTCTTCTATTGCATCGACAGCCTCGTAGGCTTCTTCTATCATATTCTTTTTTAAAGAATAGTGAGTTTGTTCTCTGTCCCAAGCGCATCCGTTTTCACCTCTAAGGGTTTCAAGAATTCCTATGAGTCTTTCAAGATTAGGATATTTGGGTTGTCCTTGTTTTTCCATTGTTAGCTGCCTGATACGATAATTGTAAAGTCACTGTGTACACAGTACATTCTGACTGGATCATATACAAATTGAGATGATTTTACTTCCGGAACTTGTTTTTTTAACCAGCCGACAAAGTCACTTGTTACAGCTGCGTTGTGACCAATTATTTGAGAGTGCGGAAGTTGAGCTCTGCCTATGCAGTTAACTTCGTATCCTGAACTTTCAAGCTGGTCTTTTATTTTCATTGCTTCGTCTTCTTTGTCGAATGCGTACATAATACCTGCAACAAGTTTTTTATCCGTTGGAGATGGTTTTGTTCTGTAAACCATTCTGTCGATAACTTCTTGTGTTTTTTCAGGATCTAATATCCAGTAGCTTATGTAACCTTTTTTAGATGGAGCACCCGGAAGTGTTGCAAATTCTACGTCGCTCATATCTATATTTCTCAATGCTGCTGCGATGTGAGACATTTCGTATAAAGAAAGGTTTGTTTTTACATAAGCTGAAGCAATGTTCAAAACTTCTGGAATCTTTGGTATTACTGATGGTGATTGAAGCTTTTCAAGTACGGCTTTTACAAACCATTGTTGTCTTGAAGTTCTTCCTATATCACCAAGTCCGTCTTTTCTGAATCTTAAGTATCCTTCAACTTGTTCACCGTTTAATACGTGCAAACCTTTTGACAAGTTTATGTGTAATTTGCCTGCGTTGTCGTTATAATACATATCTTTTTCAATATATACAGGCACACCGCCTAATGCGTCAACGAGTTTTTTTACACCGTCATTGTTAACAACAACATATTTGTTTATTTTTATTCCAAGAGTATCTTCAACAGTTTTGATTGTTAAATCGATACCGCCCAATGCGTGAGCTGCGTTAATCTTTTGTACACCGTGATCACCGGCAAGATAAACTTTACTGTCTCTTGGAATTGAAATTGCGTTAATTGAATGGCTTGCAGGATCCAAATTAACAAGAATCATTGTGTCAGAACGAGTGCCTTTGAACTTATCGGCGTTATCTCCGTTTGAATCAACACCAACGATAAGGATATTTTGTTTTTGTTGAAGTATCGGCAAAGAAAATCCTTTTTGTTCTTTAGGGTTAATGTCTTCAACAAAACTCAACAACATTTTTGAGTATTTGTTATCAACACCGGCATATCCGATAAACGCAAATGCTGCTGCTATTACAACCATTATTGTCAGTAACAAGCCGACTATCATTTTTCCAAAACTGTTTTTTGCTTTTGAATTTTTTCTGCTGTGTCTGTACAGATATTGATTGTATTGCTCGTTTTTATCTTTTAATTCTTTCATTTCGACTCTATCCTTGTAATAAATTAAAAAAAACTAACCATTCAACTTAATAAATATATTACTTCAAAAAAATAATTTTATATACTGCAAAATAAAAAAAAATAAAGATTTTTTATGTTTTTTTGCTTATAATATGTGTTATGAGTTACGAAGAAATACGCAATAAACTTAAAGAATCTAAACGTATAGTTTTTAAATTTGGTACAAATGTTTTAAGAAATGACTTTAAAGAAATTTCTTTGTCCAGAATTTATACGTTTATTGAAGACATTGCCCTTTTGAAAAAAGAAGGGAAAGAACCTATTATTGTTACCTCAGGTGCTGTGGGTTTAGGTGCAAAAAGATTAAATGTTGACTCTTCAGAAAGTATGTCTGTAAAGCAGGCTTGCGCTGCAGTCGGTCAGTCAAGGTTGATGTCGATATATGAAGATGGGTTTGATAAGTATGGTATTATTACTGCGCAAATTCTTTTAACAGAAGAAGATTTCACCCACAGAAGAAAATATTTAAGTCTGCATGATACTTTAAACACATTGATTGGTCTTGGAACTATTCCTGTAATTAATCAAAATGATACTGTTTCTACAGAAGAGCTTGATTTTTATCAGGACGCATTTGAAGTTTGTTTTTCAGATAACGATAAATTGTCTGCACTTGTTGCAAGTGAATTAGACGCTGATTTGTTAGTCGTTCTTTCTGATATAGAGGGGCTGTATAACGATAATCCGAAAATCAACCCTGATGCTAAAAAGATTGATGTTGTTGAAAAAGTAACAGATGATTTTGAAGATTTCACTCGTAATGCTCTTAGCCCTGTCAGTGGCGGTCGTGGCGGTATGAAAACAAAATTGTCGGCAATGAAGGTTGTTACTCGTTCTGGTGGTATGGCTGTTATAGCTAACGGAAAAACACCTCATATTATAAGAAGACTTTTTGATAAAGACGAAACAGAAAAACTCGGCACAATTTTTCTTCCTACCGAAAATCTTGCTAACAAAAAACGTTGGATTGCTTATGCTACAAATATTCAAGCAAGATTGGTCGTTAATGATGGCGCTAAAAAAGCTCTTAGTAAAGAGTTTAAAAGTCTTTTGCCTATAGGGATAATTGATATTGAAGGCGATTGTCAAAAAGGTGATATTGTAAGCATTGTTGATTCTCAAGGTAATGAGTTTGCCAGAGGTATGGTGAACTACAATTGCTCTGATTGTAAACGAATTATGGGACATCATTCTGACGAAATTCTTGGTATTTTAGGGTACAAGAATTATGATGCAGTTATTACTCGTGATAATATCGCATTGCTTTAGTTTCTATTTTTTAAGAGGGTCTAAGTATGGTCATAAATTTAGAACAAATTGCACAAAATGCTAAACTTGCATCTTATACATTGGCTTCTTTGCCAACTTTAACAAAAAATCAGGCGCTTCTTGCTATTGCAAAAAAATTGGAAGACAGTAAATTACTTATCCTTGAAGAAAATGCTAAGGATTTGGAAGAAGCTAAAAAACTTGTTGAATCAGGTGAAATTAATCAAAGTACTTTTAATCGTCTTAAGCTTGATGATAATAAGATGAGGGATATGGTTAAAGGTATCAGAGATGTTAAAAAGCTGGAAGATCCCGTAAACAAAAAACTTTGGGCAATGGGTATGGATACAGGATTGGACTTGTATCGAGTTAGTTGCCCTATAGGTGTAATCGGTGTTATTTTTGAAGCCAGACCAGATGTTATTCCTCAAATATCGGCTCTTGCAATAAAAAGTGCCAATGTGGTACTTTTAAAAGGCGGAAAAGAAGCTCATCATACTAACGAAATTTTGGTAAAACTTATAAAAGAGGCATTAAGTGAAGTCCCTGGCTTCCCTTTAGATACAATTAACTTGTTGTATTCCAGAGAAGACGTATCAAAAATGCTTTCTATGGATAAATATATTGATTTGATTATCCCAAGAGGCGGAAATGCTCTTGTTCAATATATTAAAAATAATACTAAAATCCCTGTAATGGGTCACGCTGACGGTATTTGTCATATTTATATAGATGAAGAAGCCGACGTGAAAAAGGCTACAGATATTTGTGTCGATGCAAAAACACAGTATCCTAGCGCTTGTAATGCTGTAGAAACAATACTTGTTCATGAAAGCTTGCTGGAAAATTATCTTCCTCAACTCGTTATAGAGCTAGAAAAAGCTCAAGTTAGGGTAAAAGGTTGTGAGGCTTGTAAAAAATATGTTCCACACCTTGAACTCGCAACAAAAGAAGATTGGGCAACAGAATATGGTGACAAAATTGTTTCTATAAAAGCAGTAAAAGATATTTTTGATGCTATAGCACATATAAATATTTATGGTTCAGGACATACTGATTGTATAATTTCTGAAGATAAGCAAGCTATTGAAACGTTTATGAATCTTGTTGATTCTGCAGGGGTTTTTGCTAACGCTTCTACTCGTTTTGCAGACGGATACAGATATGGTTTGGGGGCTGAGGTTGGAATATCTACATCCAAAACTCATGCAAGAGGCCCTGTCGGTTTAGAGGGGCTTGTAATATACAAGTATAAATTGTTTGGCTCAGGTCAAACGGTTGCACCTTATGCTGACGGAAAGAAAACTTTCATACACCAGAGAATAATATAATGCCGTTAAGTGCTTACGTTCATATTCCTTTTTGCAAAAGTAAATGCAAATATTGTTCGTTTGTATCTTATTCCGGGTGCAAAGAATCAGAACAAAGTGATTATGTTGATACTCTCTTAAAGGAAATAGATGAGTTTTATAAGAATGAACAGTTAAAAACGCTTTATTTTGGAGGTGGAACGCCTTCTTTACTTTCTGTTGATAAATTATCTCTTATTTTAAACAAGTTTAAATTTAATTCTGATACGGAAGTTACTATTGAGGTTAACCCTGAAACTGTTGATTTAGAAAAATTTGTTAATCTGAAAAAGGTCGGCTTTAATAGAGTTTCTATTGGTGTACAGAGCTTTGATGATTCTATTTTAAAAAGTATAGGTCGTATTCATACTTCAGAAAAAGCTGTTAAAGCTGTCGAAATGGCTCAAAGAGCTGGTTTTAATAATATAAGTGTTGATTTTATATATGGCTTGCCTAACCAGTCTTTAAAATCTTTTTGTGATGATTTACAAAAAGCAGTAAAACTTGGGGTTAATCATATATCTTTGTATGGTTTGAAGATAGAAGAAGGTTGTTATTTTTATAACAATTTTCCTACGGATATTGCTGATGATGACTTACAGGCTGATATGTACCTTGCAGCCATAAATTTGTTAGAAAATTTAGGCTTTTTCCATTATGAGATTAGTAATTTTTGTCAACAAGGCTATGAGTCAAAACATAATTTGAACTATTGGAATGACGAGACTTATTACGGCTTTGGTGCAGGTGCACACGGATATTGTGTTGATAATGATGAATATATAAGATACGCAAATTATTCATTATTAAACGAATACAAAGACAATTATCATAAGAAAGCTGAACAGGTTATATTAACAAAGCAAATGCGGCTTGAAGAATCTATATTTTTGGGGATGAGAAGAGGCAATGGTATAAATTTAAGTGAGATTAATGAAAAATTTTCTATAGATTTTGACGAGCAATATGTGTCTGTTGTTAAAAAATATTTGGATAGCGGACATCTCATAAAAACAGATTGTGGTTATAAATTTAGCCCTAATGGCTTTTTGCTTTCTAATATTATTTTGGCTGATTTTGTTTGTTAAAACATGTTAACAATTCGTGGTGTTTTTCTTAAAATTGCTAAAGTTTATTTCAAGGATTCCGATAATAAAAATGTGAGAAAACAATAAAGGGAAATGATAAGATGAAATCAAACTTTTTTTCAAACCAAGATCCAGATTTACCAAATTTAAAAAATTTAAAGTTGCCTAAAATTAGAACAGGGCTACCTAAGATTAAGGTTACAGATAATTCTAATTTGCTGTTTGAAATTGATGGCAAAAATTATTTAATGGATGAAATTGCTGATAATTTTGGCAATCTTTATTTCCAATCATAAAAAATACGGCTGCAAAAGTTTTGCAGTCCGTATGTGATTTGAAAGATAGAAAAACTTTTACGCTAAGACTTCTTTATTAGAGCTTGGTTTATTGATTTCATCTTGTTTTAGCGTTTGAGTCGTTGTTTGTAGTTCTTTTAATGTTTTATCAATGATTTTTTTTGTTTCTGCTTGTTTTTTTCTTTGAGGGAATAGCATATCACCTATTTTATATCCGATAGTACTTCCAGCAATGGAACCTAAAACAAATGTTACGCCTTCTAATATTGAGAGAGCTGCTATTGCATATTTGTTTTTCATCATTGATTTGACAGTAGTCATATAGTTAGACTTAAAGAAATGAGTCATTGCTGCTTCTGTCATAAACATTGTTGTCATTCCTAGAGTTTCTCTTTTTAAAGCTTGTGGTTTGTCATCAGCTATAGCAACTCTGTAACCGGCTGCACCTATCAAAAGAGGGTTTACATGGTTAGATGCCCAAGTTGCTGCTTTACCTGCTTTTTGCAAAACTTTATAACCGTTTGCTGCACAGTTCATTGCATTTAATGCTGCAGATGTTCCTTTACCCAACACGTTATCGAGCTGAGCGGCTGTTCTTGCTGCTTTGGTAAATTGTCCAACGTCAGCAAAGATTCTGCCTTTGTCGTTTGTGTTGACTATTTTATCTGCATTTCTAATGCCGAATAATGTTGACCTAACGAGAACGTCGTACATGTTTACACCTGTTCACTAATCACTTCCATATATATAAAAAATTTTTGTACTAAAAAATTGCGTGTATTTTATTTTTCTTTACATTTGTAATATAATTATTGAAACCGTTGTAAATAAGGTGTTTTGAAGGTTTATGATAAAAAGTTTTTTAATCAAATTAATAAATATTTATCAAAAAATATCGAGTCTTAAACCTCCTGTATGCAGGTTTTATCCGACATGCTCTGAATATACTAAACAAGCAATATTAAAATATGGTGTTTTAAAAGGCTTGTGGCTTGGTATAAAACGAATATCAAAGTGCCACCCATTACACCCCGGGGGGTATGATCCATTGCCTTGATTTTTTCATCTTCTTGTACGAGTTTTTAGCTCGGAGCTGGATTTTTAAACTTTTTTTTTATAGAATATGCACATAATGAGAGCACCCCATTACCTAATAATTACCCCATAGCTCTAACAAAGAGGACAGATATGACTATATTAATATTTATACTTGCTGCATTATTTATTTACGTTGCTGTTTATTCTGTTTACTACGCAGTATGTGTGTTTAACAGCACTAAAGCAAAAAAGTTTTTAACAAAGCAGAAATATCATGCTGCAGCTGATCCTAACAATATGATCGTTATTATCTACGCAAGAAATAACGAATCAACAATAGTTCCTCTTTTGGAAGCATTGAATAAACAAAATTACCCAAAAGAAAATTATCAAATCCATATAATTCTTGATCATTGTACTGATAATTCTTCTAATATTTTGGAGTTTATTGGCGGTGCAAAGATTTGGCGTGTTGGAGAAATTGCGCCTGTTGGTAAAGATGAGTCTGTTTCTTGGCTTTTAGAAGGCCTTTTGTCTTACCAAAATGTTGATGCATTCTTGTTTTTAAGTGCAGACAGATATATCGATGAAAACTTCTTGTCTTCTGTCAACGCAAATCTTTATGGTGAAGATATTGTTATTGGTACAACCGATTACATAACAAGACGTAAAAATCTATTGAGCGGAATAAGAACAACTTATCATTCTTATGTAGATAGAATATTTAATTGTGGCAGATCTTTAATGGGATTGGCTAGTATTGTTGATACTGATGTTTTTGTTGTCAGAAAAGATGTTTTAGAAAAAATCCAGTGCGTTGATTTTAAAGATATTAACAGCGAACTTAAATATACAACTTTGCTTGTAAGAAACAATTTTATTCCTAAATTTTGTCCTCTTATTAAGACTTATACTTCTATTGATAATTTTAAAGACAGAAAACAATCTGTATCATTTAAAATTTCTTTAGTATGGAATTGTCTTCCTTTGATTGTAAAATCTACGCCGAAGCTAGGTGAATTCTTGATGAATATTCTTGCTCCTAATTTTTGGATGCTTGTTCTTATTTATTGGGGACTTTTAAGTTTTACAAGTTCTTATGCAATTAATATAGAAGAGAAAACAGTGAGCCTTTCTGCAATGTTTGCAGGATTGATTAATTTTAACCTGTTTTTTGCTTTTGCTTTTGTTTTGTTTGTTGCTTTTGTTGTTTCTTTATTTACGTCAAAAATCGGCAGACAAAATGTGGGCTATTTGTTTGCTTATCCTGTTTATTCATTATTAAAAATATTTATGCATATCCCTCTTGTAAGTGCCCTTGTTAATAAACTTGCAGCTAAAAAGGCTGATGAGGACAAAGAACTTTCAACAGTCGATGTTATTGTTACAGATGGCAAAAACAATTTAAAATGCAAGCTTGATTTGATATCTGAAAGCGGACTTGTTAAGGCTGTATTTAGATTTAAAAAGAAAAAGTATTCATCTTCTTCTCAGATCCGTATGTTAGATGCCATACAGGAAGTTTCTAATAAATTAAATGAACACGGCTTCAGAATAAAAATTTGCCAATCTTGCGGATATTTTAACCTTAAAATGGATGGTTCTACCAATATGGTAAAAGGCTATTGCAACAGATTGGTAGTTCAAAAAGAGACAGATGTCCCTATGGATACTATTTTGTGGAACTCTTGTCCTTACTTTGTTCCACAGGAAGTTAACAAAATTATTGACTTAAATTCTTTTAGAGAAAATTTATAGTATGGAAAAAGACGATTCTCAGTATTGGCTGGCATTTGCTTCGATAGAAAAAATCGGTAGCGTGTTTATTAAAAATCTTTTTGAACACTTTGGCTCGATAAAGTCTGCTTGGTGTGCAGGTGTAGATGAACTTTATAAGGTTGAAAATATAACTAAAAGCCAAATAAACGATTTTGTCGCAGCAAGAAAAGGCATAGAACCAGAAAAATGTTTTGAGTTTATTCAAAAAAAGAATTTGCATTTTATTACATTTACTGACGAGGCTTATCCTTATCTGTTAAAGCAAATATCTAACCCGCCTATGACACTTTTTTATAAAGGGGATTTGTCTCGTTGTAACTTTCATAGGACACTATCTGTAGTGGGGTCTCGTAAGGCAAGTGAATCGGCTAAAATCGTTTTGTCAAAAATCATTGGCGAATTTTCAAACACCGATGTTTGTATTGTATCGGGTCTAGCTGCAGGAATTGATGCTACAGCTCATAAGGCGGCCGTTGAAAATAACTTGTCAACAATAGGTGTTATTGCAAGCGGATTTGATTTTGTTTATCCAAGGCAGAATAAAGATTTGTATAAAAAGATTGAAGATAACGCAGGTGTGATTTTTAGCGAGTACTGGCCGACTTTTCAACCTTTACCTTGGAGATTTCCCCATAGAAACAGAATAGTTACAGGACTTTCTAAGGGGACTTTGGTTGCAGAAGCTGCAATAAAAAGCGGTGCCTTAATCAGTGCAAATCTTTGTTTGGAACAAAATAGAGAACTTATGTGTATGCCTGGGCTTTTAACAAATCCAAATACTGAAGGTATTTATAAATTAATTAAAAACGGTGCGGCAGTTGTTACGAGAGCTCAAGATATTTTAGATACGCTAGATTGGCAAATAGAATGCGTAACAGAAGATAAAAAAGAACAAGGTAAACTGGACTCTTTGGATTTAACAGAGGATGAAAAAAAAGTCTTGGAGTTGATTTCTACCGGTACAGATAATGTTGACGCACTATGTAATAAAACTGAATTTGAATTTGGGGATTTGTTTTTGTTGTTAACAAATCTTGAGATAAAGGGATATATAAAACAAACTGACGGTGACAGATACCTGTCAACCGTCAATCTTGGATAGCTTTTGTTATAGGTAGCATTTTCTTTCCTGACCTGCAACACCTGCATATAATTCAACGTACTCTTTTGCAGGGCTTGAGTCAATTTTAGTTAACAAAACTTCTTCGATTTGGAAGAAACCTACGTCTCCTGACATTTCTATGTCAATTTTTATTGGTTTCTTTTCTCCGTGGTGGATACCTATTCTGTTTATTGCATTTGCTGAATACTTGTGAATATCACCGACTCTTGGTGTGTTGTTTATTGCAAGAGGGATTCTTGCTCTGCCTTTTGTCATATCACATCCGTCTGCAATCAGCAGAATGCCTGCTTCTATAGAATGAATTTTTCGAGAAGACATATGTCCGATAATAGCTTCTGTCGCAACTGATTTTATAACAACTCTTTTGTGCAAGTTGTTTGGGAACAGATGTAATAATGTTCTGTCAATTATTGGTTGAGCGAGTATAACAGACATTTCTTCGTGACCCTGTCTGCCTATTGCCATACCTAAATCGTGCATCATTCCTGCAAGAATAACAGCTGACATACTGTCTTCAAATGTTCCAATTTCTTCTTTTTCGAGAGAGGTTTTAATGCCTGAGTCTCTCAGAATATTGAGCATTTTTATTGCATTGCCCACAACTTGTCGCATGTGAACAGGGCCGTGGTCGTTATATCCTAATCTTTTTATAGAAACGTTATTTGCGTATTCTTGCAGTTCTTGCAATTCTTCATCTTCAAACAAATATTTTACAAGTTTAAGACATTGGTTATTGTTTTTGAGTCGTTCAATTATTTTTGACTCTGTAACAACTTCTTTTACTGATTTCATAATTTCTTCACCTTTATTGGCTGATAATTATATTATACTATTCAAAAAAAATTACGGAAATACTGTTATAGTTTTGCTCCTGTCGCTTTATACAAGGTTATATAGTCTATGAGTCTTTGCGCTTTTGAATTGTCTTTTTCTTTTTGAATACTTAAAAGGTTTTCTTCATATTGAATAAGGCTTAGAAAAGAGTCGATTCCTGATTTGTAACGTTCTTGAATGAGTTTGTAGTTTGAGGTTTCAAGATTCAGTTTTTTTAAATTTGCTCTATCTTTTTGTGAATCGTATTTAATTAAACACAATGCATCATTAATTTCTTGAATAGCTGTTAAATCTGCCTGTTTATAAGCTTCAAATAACTCTTGGTATTTTAGCTTTTTGGTCTTGAGATTGGCACTTAACATTCCACCGGTGAAGATTTTTTGCATAGCTGATACTCCAACCAATCCAAAGATATTGTTCCAATTAAACAGGTCTTTTAACAGTAATGCGTTGTATCCTGCTATACCAAGAATTGGAATTGTCGGTAAAAATTCTTTACGAGCAATTTTAATGTCTATCTTAGCTTTTTCCAGGTCGGACTCTGCTTTCATTATGTCAGGACGAGTAAATACTATGTTGGATGTTATTTGTTGCGGAATTTGTCCTTTGAATTCAAGATTTTCAAAGGAGCCTCTTTCTAAATTTTCAGAGTTTGACGGACAATCGTCGATATAAACAGCGAGTTGATGCAATAGCAGGCTTCTTTGTCTTTTTAGGTCATTAATCTCTATTTGTGATTGTGTATGTAATTTATCTGTGTATGTTACGTCGTAAAGCGATGCAAGTCCTTCTTTGTACCTTTCTTTAGTGAGTTCAAGTATTTTTTCTCTTATGTCATTTACTTTTTCTTGAGTGTTTATAACTTTATCCAGCTTTAGTATGTTTATATATATTGTTGCAACATCTGAAGCGAGTGAAATATCTGCTGCTTTTTCTTTATATTTGTAAGAATCATATTCTTTTTTTGATGATTTTGTTTTGTCATGATTTTTTAAAAATATGTCTGCTTCATATTTTGCAATTAGAGGTAATGCGTAGTTATTGGTTCTTATTGTTGCTGTGTCTATGTCAAAAATTTGATTTTGAGCTGTTTTTATTCTTGCAAATGTCGGCGCAAACATCAGACTTGGGAATTCTTTTGACATTGTTGTTTTTATTGTCTGTCTGTATTGTTCTGTGATGTAAGAAATTTTTTTTAGCTCGTGGTTTTTTTCCATTGCTATGTATACATATTTTTTTAAATAAGGATCGGAAAAATTATCCCACCAGTCTATATTGATATTGCAAGCTCTATAAACCACCTTTGAATCAATAGTTTGTGCTAATATTGGAGAAGATATAAAGATAAAAATAAATACTATACTTATAAATTTTTTAGCGTACATATACGCCTCTTTCGTTTTTTTAGTTGTTTTTTTTAGTCGTGCATGTTAGCATAGTAATTGTTATCATACTAACATTTAGATAGGGTAGAGATTTGAAAAGAATAAACAATGTAGATATAGATTTAGGGTTGGAAATGGCTTTAACATCTTCTGTTTATAGAGCTGCAAGCCAAAAAACGTTAAAACTTCATGGAGTGGATGATATCACCAGAGAACAGTTTGGTATATTACTCCTTTTGTCGCTAACGGACGGATTGTATCAAACCCAAATAGCCAATATATTAGGTAAGGACCGTCCTAATATAACAAGAATGATTGATATATTAGAAACTAACAAATTTATCAGAAGAGAAAAAGACGAGAATAACAGAAGAATTTTAAAGGTATACATAACTGAAAAAGGACAAGAAAAAGTTAAAATAGCAAAACCTTTAAAAGATAGGATGAATGCTGCTCAATATAAAGGGATGACAGATGAAGAAATCCTTACTCTTGTGACTCTTTTGAGAAAAGTCAGAAAAAATATTGAAGAAGAATATAAAATAAACGAATAAGGCGGTAAAAAATGGAAGAGAACAATAATAAAGATGAGGTTATGGCATCAGCTTCTGACTCTACAGAAAAACCATCCAGAAAGAAAAAAACTAAAAAAGTTGTAAAAAAGAGATTTTTGATACCATCTATAATAATTGTAGTTTTATGTTTGCTGGGTTGGTTATATTTTTCAACGTTTGAAACTACTGATGACGCTTTTGTAGAAGGTCATATTGTTAGAATAAGTCCTAAAGTTACAGGTATTATTGAAAAACTATATATAGACGATAACCAACATGTTAAAAAAGGCGATTTGCTTTTGCAAATTGATGATAGAGATTACAAAGTGCGTTATGAACAAGCTAAAGCGGCTTATGAAATGGCTTTGTATAAACAAAAATCTGCAGTTGTTGATAAAAATGCAGCAGAAACTGACTTAAAAGTTGCTAAACAAGATTTTGACAGATATAAAAATCTTTTTGAGAAAGGTGCTGTTTCTCAACAGGAATATGACAGAGCAAAATCAAAATTTGATTTAGCAAAGGCTAATTTTGAAAACGCACAACAGGCTGTTTTTTCTAAAGAAAAAAACAAAGTTGCTGATGCTGAATTAAAAAAACTTGAAGCAGCGATGAAACAAGCTCAGCTTGAGTTGTCATATACAAAAATATATGCATCTGATGATGGTAAAATTACAAACCGTTCAGCTGAAGAAGGAGCTTTTATTAATGCAGGTGCTCCGTTGTTCTCTATAGTTCCTGATAAAAGATGGGTTGTTGCTAACTTTAAAGAAACTCAGTTGAATAAAATCAGAGTAGGTCAAAAAGTAAAAATCAAAGTAGATGCTTATCCTCACCTTAAACTTGTAGGTAAGGTTGACTCAATACAATCAAGCACAGGCGCTAAAACAAGTATGTTCCCTCCGGAAAACGCTGTAGGCAGTTATGTAAAAGTTGTGCAAAGAGTCCCTGTAAAAATTATATTTACTCAGCCGTTAGACCCTCAATACAGTATTGAACCGGGCATGAGTGTTGTTCCAAAAGTATTGGTTAAATAATGAGTAACGAAGCAATAATAACAACTGAAGAAGAAAGATCTGGTAAGAATCCTTGGCTTAGTGCCGGCGCAGTAATGCTTACAATCTTTATGGTTGTATTGGATTCTTCTATTGCAAACGTGGCTTTGCCTCATATTGCGGGATCTTTTTCTGCAACCAGAGATGAATCAACTTGGGTTTTGACAAGTTACCTTGTTGCTAACGGTGTTATTATCCCGTCAACTGCTTGGTTTTCAACTTTGATGGGGCGTAAAAACTTTTTGTTATTATCAACTTTTTTATTTACAATAGCATCTGCTCTTTGTGGTATGGCAACGAGTATGACAATGCTTATTATTGCACGTGTTATTCAAGGTGTCGGTGGCGGTGCTATTATGCCAATTTCTCAGGCCGTTATGATGGAAGAGTTTCCTCCTGAAGAACGTGGCGTTGCAATGTCTGTTTTTGGCTTTGGGGTAATATTTGCTCCGATTATCGGCCCTACTTTAGGTGGTTGGATTACAGATACTTATTCTTGGCATTGGATATTTCTTATCAATGTGCCAATAGGTTTTGTGTCTTTATGGCTTATTAAAAAGTTTATTGAAGATCCTCCATACGCAAGAAAAGGTAAGGTTAAATCAGTCGATTACTGGGGCTTTATATTTTTGATAATATGGCTGTTTGTTTTGCAAATAATACTTGATAACGGTCAAAAATCAGATTGGTTTGGCTCAAGTTGGGTAAGATGGTCTGCAGCGGTTGTCGCTGTGACTTTTATAGCTTTTGTTGTTAGAGAGCTTGTTATAAAAGAACCGATAGTTGATTTAAAAGTATTTAAAGATAAAAACTTTGCAATAGGTACAGTCTTACACTTTGTTATTGGTGCTGTTTTGTATTCTACGCTGGCTATTTTGCCATTGTTTTTACAACAGTTAATGGGATACACTGCTACGTTAAGCGGTTTGGCCATTAGCCCTCGTGGTTTTGGGTCATTAACCGGTCTTGTTATTTGTGCGATTTTAGCAAATCGTGTAGACCAAAGATGGGTTATTACCGTTGGGATGTTGGTTTTAGCACTTTCTAATATAATGTTTGGTACATTGAATTTACAAATTTCTATGTCAAATATTATTATTCCTAATATTGTTTGCGGTGCTGCTTTTTCACTGGTTATGATACCTCTTATGACTATTGCATTTGTAACCCTTAAAAATAATCAAATGACAAATGCAACAGGTGTTTTTAACCTTGCTAAAAGTGTTGGTGGTGCAATTGGTACTTCTGCCGTAAGTACAATGGTTTCTCGTATGAGTCAGGTTCACCAAACACATCTTATAAGAAATCTTACATATTCTCATTCAGGTTTTGTGGAAAAGGTCAATGCTATGCAGGCTGGCATTGCAATGATGTCTGGTCAGGCTTTATCTGATATTAAAGCTAATACTATGGCTTATAAACAGTTGATTCAACAATCTACATTATTGGCTTATATGGACTGTTTTAAAATCTTTGCAATTATGCTGATTGTGCTTACTCCTTTAATTTTCTTGTTCCAAAAGGTAAAATATAAAAAGCAGAAAAGCGCAAAAGTAGAAGCTCCTCTGCCTGCAAAATAAAAAGGAGTTTGTCCTATGGTTCTTGATAATGTTCTTGTTAAAGAATATGAAATTAAATATTACGAGCAAAATCTTAATTCTCAATTAAAAGAGTCCAGCTTATTAAATTTGTTGCAAGATATAGCAACGATAAGCGCAGAATCTTTGGGCTTTGGACCAAGTTATATTTTTCCGAAAAATTATGCTTGGGTTGTTTTAAAGTATCACATTGAATTGTATAAAGATTTGAAAAATTTGAATAAGCTAATTATAAAGACAGAATCTCGAGGAACAACTAAGTTGTACGCTTTTCGTGATTTTGAACTTTATTCGTCTCAAAATGAGTTGTTGGGTAAGGTCATTTCTGCTTGGGCTTTGATTGATATAACTACAAGAAAAATTCTTCCAATGCAAAAAACTTTGGGATTTATTAAAAATTTTGAGCCACGTTTGGGTGATATAGAATACGGTAAAATTGAATCTTTAAGTGAAGTTAATTATCAAAAAGAATTTGATGTTAGTTTTGATGATATTGATGTAAATAAACATGTAAATAATAGCAAATACATTACTTGGGCGTTAGAAGTTTTGCCTGTCGATTTTAGAATGTCATACTTGCCCAAAGTTATTGATATTAAATACAAAAAAGAAATATCATTTGATGCGAAAGTTGTTTCTGTCGTTCAAAAGATTACAGAAAATGACAGTGTTTATACTTTGCACTGTATAAATGACAAGCTTAATGGTGAAGAGCTTGTATCTTTAAAAATACAATGGTGTAAGGTTTAAGTGATTGTATAAACTTTTCTGTAATAAAGGATAGAACCTAGTATTATTAAGACAAAGTTTGGAATCCAAGCTGCCAAGAATGGTGATACTGCCATATTTTCACCAAAAGACAGAGATAATGCTCTTAAAAGGTAGTATAAGAATATAATCAAGATACTGAACAAGAAACCTCTGTTGTATCTAACACGCGGAGGGGTAATTGCCAAAGGAACGCCAAGTAAAACAAGAACAATTGTAGTGAAAGGAAATGCAAATTTGTTGTGAAGTTCTATCTTAAACAAAGATTGCATTTTTTCATCATGTTTTTTTGCGTTGTGTTCAACATATTTCCACAAAGCAATTACGTTGTATTGAGTTGCTTCATCTTCTGTTAGTGCGTCTTTAACATCCATACCAAAATCCACAACAGACTGGTCAAACCAAGTTGTGTTCAACACTTTTTGATCTTTATCCATTGTGTAGGCTGCACCTCTATTAAACTGCCAGCCTTCAGGGCTTGTTTTCCCTGTTTGTGATTGAATGACTTGTATTGTTTTAGGGTTTGAAAAATCAACAACAGAAACGTTTTTTAGTGTGTTATCTTCACATCTTTGGACAAAGAAAAGACGTTTCATTGATTTGTTGCCGTTTTCATCAGTTTTAATCTCTTTAAATGTAAAATTTTGTTTTCCGTTTGGAATATTCTTTTGTCCTAATGCCCAAACGGCAAGAGTTTTTGATTGAGAATTTGTTATCGGAACAATTGTTTCATTAATTACAAAAGTTAAAAGTGTCATAGCTGCAGCAAAAATAAATATTGGTTTTGCAATACGGTTTAAACCGATACCGCAAGCTCTCATAACTGTAATTTCTGAAGAAAGACTCAATCTGTTCAACGTCATTACTGTTGAAAACAAAACACTCATAGGTATTGCCATTACAAATACTTGAGGCAGGTTTAACAAAACGATCATCATCGCTATATTAAACGGGATACCATACAACGTAATCTGTTTAATAAGTGTAATGAATGTGTCAGAAGCAAAAATAATAGACGTAAATATTACAATCCCCATTATGAAGATTTCCAAGACTTGTAATAGGATATATCTGTCTAATATTGTTAATTTATCTAATATTTTGTTATGCATTTTTTAGTTATTTTGTCCCAGTTCTTCTTGTTTTAGAAAGTTGCATTGGGCTTCTAATTTTTTGTCTTCCATATTTTTAATTAAATCTTGAATGTTGTTTATTTTACCCAGTGCAAAACCGATTTCTGCAAGTAAAACGCAATCATTGCAAACTCTTATTCCGTCATAAACAACAGAGCCTGCCAAAGATTTTTCTTCTCCGCAGCATTGGCAGTCAAAGCCTTCAAATTCGCAGTCAGGGTTTTCTTCAATGTCGTCTGCTTTCATTTGAGCTACAACTGCTTGCATATCTTCTATAATTTGTAATTCTTTTTCTTTATCCATAAGAATTATTATAGCGTAATTATGGAATTATTACATGTTAATTTATTGACTATTTGAAATAAAGTTAATACAATTGTGTTGGAATTACAACATGTTGGAGTTACAACACAATGAAAGATTTTTCGGAACGTTATGCGGAGTGTTTGCCGTATCTTGTTGATAAAGCTTCTGTGTACTTTAGATTACACGGTTCTTCGGTGTTGCATCGTTTGGGCTCGGATTTGACAATTGATCAGTTTATAGCACTTGATGCTATTGCTTTAAGCAGTGATATTTGTCAGCGAGATTTAGCAAAAATACTATTGAAAGACAGATCCAATGTTACAAGGATTGTTTCTATTCTTGAAAAAAAATCACTAATAAAAAGAATCTCAACTACTAAACTAAAGCGTCCTGTAAAAATGATTAAAATTACGGAAAAAGGACAAAAAGTTGTAGATGAACTTTCTCCTGTATTGAAAGGAGACTTGAAAGATTTTACGTCATCTTTTAGTGCTAATGACTTGGAACAATTTGTTGATACATTAAACAAAATAATTTCAAAAATTAGTGAAAACGAAAATATACAGATTTAAAAATAGAGATGAACGATACTGGTATTACAAAAACAATAAATCCTTGGTTAACAACTATTGCTGTTATGACAGCCACTTTTATATTTGTGCTTGACGGTACAATAGCAAACGTAGCTTTGCCTCAGATGGCTGGTAGCTTTTCATCCAGTAATGATGAGGCAACTTGGATTTTAACAAGTTATCTTATTGCAAGTGGTATAGTTGTACCTTCTGTTGACTGGTTTTCTAAATTTTTCGGAAGAAAACAGTTTTTTATTGCTTGCATATTGTTATTTACTTTTGCTTCTTTATTATGCGGTATGTCCTCATCATTAGATATGATGATTTTTTCAAGAATTCTGCAGGGGCTTGGCGGTGGTGCTTTGTTACCTGTTTCTCAGGCTATTTTGTTAGAGGCGTTTCCTCTTGAAAAAAGGGCACTTGCTATGTCTATTTTTGGATTTGGCGTGGTTGTTGCTCCTGTAATAGGTCCTATTTTGGGCGGTTGGCTTACTGATAATTGGTCTTGGAATTGGATATTTTTTATAAATATTCCATTTGGTATTCTTGCTGCAATAACTTCTAAATTGTGGATTGTTGATCCGCCTTATGCTCAAAAACAAGCAGATGCAAAGATTGATTACGTAGGCTTTTCCTTTTTGATTGTATGGCTCGTTACCTTTCAAGTGTTTCTAGATAAAGGCAATAATGCAGATTGGTTTGGGTCTGAGTGGATATGTTGGACATTCGCAATATCAATGATTGCAATGGTTTTGTTCATTTATTCTCAGATAGTACAAAAAGATTCTATTATCGATTTGTCTGTTTTTAAAGACAAAAACTTTGTTTTGGGAACAATAATTTTGGTTATTGCCAATATGGTGCTGTATGCTTCGACTACTATAATGCCTTTGTTTTTGCAAAATTTGATGGGATATAACGCTTTTTGGAGTGGTTATTCTCTTATGCCCAGAGGGTTTGGGTCCGTAGCTGCTATTACTTTATATAGCCTTACAAATAAAATGTTTGATTTTAGAATATTTGCTTTTGTTGGCATAGTTTGCTTGGCTGTGTCGAGTTTAATGTTCGGTTTTTTGAACCTTGAGTTTTCAATGATAAACATTATTGTTCCGAATGTGATTTTTGGTTTTTCAGTTGGTTTGACTATAACTGTTTTAACAACAGTATCAATGGATACAATAAGTAATGCGCAAATGACTAATGCAAGCGGTGTGCAAAACTTGATAAAAAACCTTGGTGCAGCTATTGGAACATCTCTTGTTGCAACGATGGTTTCAAGGTATTCACAAGCTTTTCAGCATAATCTTGTTGAATATTTAAATACTCAAAATAATGTTTATATGGAAAGACTATCAGTTTTAACATCTTATTTTTGTCAGTATGATGTATTTTCCGTTGCTCAGGCAAAGGCACAGGGGATGCTTTATAACCAGCTTATACAACAATCAACACTCTCAGCTTATATTGAAACCTTTAGGGTTTGGGGGCTTATCACTTTGGTGTGTTTGCCCCTGCTTCTTTTATATGGCAAAAGTAAAAAGTCTAAAAGTTGATTTCTTATAACTAAATTTTATTTTTTGGATAGAATAAAAATATGACTAAATTGAAAAATAAAATTGCGTTAATAAATCACGGCTGTGCAAAAAATCTTGTTGACTCAGAACTTATGCTTGGGATGCTGTCTCAAGAAGGTTTTAGCATTACGCTGAATGATGATGAAGCTGATATAGTTATTATTAATACTTGCTCTTTTATCCACGATGCTGAGCAGGAATCTGTTCAATCAATAATCGAGATGGTGAACAAAGGTAAGAAAATTATTATTACAGGATGTTTGCCTCAAAAACATAAAAAAGAATTGAAAAAAGCAGTGCCTGAGGCTCTTGCAATGCTTGGTACATCTGATATCTCAGCTATTGTTGATGCGGTTAAATCAGTTGCTCAGCAAGATGATTATTTTTGTAAAATTTCAGAAAAACCGATATACGAATATCCGGAAAATGTTCAAAGACAGCAAATCACTGTTGGCTCAAGTTCTTATCTTAAAATAGCTGAAGGCTGTAATTATCAGTGCGGTTACTGTATTATTCCAAAATTAAGAGGACCGTATCGTTCAAGAACGATTGAAAATATTGTTGAGGAAGCAAAAGAACTTGGCAAAAAAGGTGTTTCGGAAATTGTTTTAATTGCACAAGATACAACAGCATACGGGGTTGATTTGTATAAAAAACCGTCTTTGGCAAAGCTGTTGAAAGAATTGAATAAGGTTGAAGAAATAAATTGGATACGTGTAATGTACACATATCCGTCAATGTTTGATGATGAATTAATTGATGCATATGCAAATTGCGATAAAGTTGTAAAATATGTTGATATTCCGCTACAACATTCTCATCCGGAAATGCTAAAAGCAATGCGTCGTCCGGTGATGGATTATAAAGATTTTATTTCTAAATTAAGAGATAAAATCAAAGGCGTTGCTATAAGGACAACTTTCATTGTTGGTTACCCTGGGGAAACTCAAGAAATGTTTGAACATTTGTACGAGTTTACTAAATGGGCTAAATTTGACAAAATGGGAGCTTTTGAATTTTCGAAAGAAAAAGGTACATACGCTTATTCTCTACCAGAACAGGTTCCAGCAAGAATAAAAAAACAGCGTAAGAATAAACTTATGAAACTTCAACAAAAGATTTCTTTAGAGGTAAACAAGAGCTTTTTGGGAAGAGAAATCCCTTGTATTATAGAGTCAGTAGGCAGTGATGGTGCAGTTGTTGCCCGTTCATACAGAGATGCACCCGAGGTAGATGGGTTAGTCTATATAGAAACAGACGATATCCCAGTCCCGGGTGATATAGAAACTGTTAAAATCACTGGTTGCGATGAATACGATTTGTATGGCAATTTATAGTTAGCTTAAGATGTTTCTTTTGCCTGTTGCCATTGTGTCGTTATCAAATATTCCTGCTGCTTTCTTTTCTGCAGAAGGAAAATCGAACGCATTTTGCTCATAAAGGTTCAAATTTTCTTTTTCGTTTTTACCTTTTTGTAGCTCTGCGATTTTTTGCTGTATTAGATTTTGTTGATTTTTAAGCTTTGTTATTTGGTCATCAATAGTGCCTTTGTCGTATTGTCCGAGAACAAATTGCCAAAATTTTAAAGAGTCGATTTGTGAGTTAGCATTCTTTAAATCCTGCATATTTGTACTGATTTTTGGATCAATACCCAACAGCTTATTTTGAAGAATTTGGGTGTTTTCTTCTTTTATTTTTTCTGCTAATTCTTCTCTATATTTTTGTATTCTTTTGTTGTAATCTTCGACTGATTCCATCATACCGCGTGATAGCTGCGAAGTCGTATAGTACGCCTGCATTTGCTTTTGCAGTATTGGATCAGAAGACATTGGTGTTAGTCCCATAATCCTATTCCCCAAGTTCAGTTATAATCTTCCCTATATATATAAAAACATTTCTCACTCTAAAATTGCTTGTTTTTAAATTGCGCTTTACAATTCTACAAAGTAGCATGACAAAACTATAAGCGTGCGATAATATTTATATATAGTTGAGATTAGTGAGGATCAGGGCTATTAACGACAAGATTTTTGATAATTCGGGTTCGGAGAAAAAGGAAGGCCCCTGTTCTAAATCAAAGACAAATTCTAATCCGAATCAAAAAGGGGAAAATATGACAAGTCCTATGACACAAATTAATACTTTTGCCGATATAAATGACAAAAGCAATCTTAGTGCATCTTCATTACTTTCAAAGGCGGGTGTTCCTATTTCTCATATTGTTGCTGCAGATAATTATATGTTTGTTAAAAAAATCTACGGAACTCCTGTTGTTAAAAGTAGAATTACCAATAAAGATAAAGCATTGTTGGGTAAATATGATTTTAACCAACTTGAATATACTACTGTAAAGCAAATCAATGAAGAACTTGAATTGTTGAAAAAATGGTCATCTTCTTTGGATGCATCTCTTAAAACAGATGCTGATAACATTATAGATATAAGATTGAAAGAACTTAAGTATCTTGCAGCTTGCAGATATACACTTATTACAAATGAAATTTACAACGGATATATTGCATTAGAAAAATATTTTGAAGATATTTCTAAGTATTCTATCTAATATTAACAATTGTAAAAAATAGAGGTTAATTTATCAAATATTTGCCTTTAGTTGTTTTTTACTGTGTAAGGAAATGTGTGAAAGATAAGGAAGTGTTATGTCTAAAGTTTTATTTTTAGTGTCACCTACTTTAAACTCTTTTGTAGACAAAAGAAAAGGTACGTCAGGTAATAAAATTGACTGTGCATTCCAACATTTTAAAAACGGAATGACATCAAATGTTCAAATTGGTGTAGTTGCCGGTGCTACAGCTTTGGCTGGTAAAGTGGCTTTTAATTCTGCTGTTAAAAAAGCACCTGAGTTGGCTGCTCAGTTAGAAGGCAAAGGTATTCTTACAAAGATTGCAAAATATATCAGTGCAGCTCCAAAACCTGTAAAAATTGCGGCTGGTGCGTTGATTGGCTTGAGCTTGCTTGTACGTTCTTATAAAACAGGTAAGATTGAGCAAAAATACTTAGACAGAGCTCAGTTTGTTGACCATACATTCTCTTTGGATGGAGAAGGTTCAAAGACTACAGCTAAGTCAGCCCCGTTGAAGTAAGTTTTAGTTATAAAAAAAGAGGCAACCATTAAAGGTCGCCTCTTTTTTTTATGTATTTAATTCAATTGATAAAGTAATTTTCGCCGTCTTCAGTAAGTGTGTATTCTGTAAATTCATTTGTACCGGTTAAATCTGGAACTATTTTTACAAGATTTTGTTTAATTGCTTCATCTATTGTTCCGTGATCTATTGGTGCGCCGGTTGTGGGTACAAGTTTTGAATTTAGTTGTTTGATCGTAAAGCGTTCTTTGTTTTCAACATTAAGTGTGTATAATCCTGCAACTATGAGTTTATCAATGTCATTTTGAGGATTATATGAGTTTAAATATTCTTGAAAATCTGATGTAATTTCTTTTTTCTCAACAACTTCTGTTTTAGGGTTTTCTATAGACTCTGCCAGTGTTTGTTCAAAATTTATTTCTGCGATGGTTTCTTCTTTTGTATCGCTAAAATCAAAAGTTGGTGTAGTCATATCATTTATAGAAGTTAGTGCTTTTACGTTTAAAAAACCGCTTCTTTGAGAAGGTGTTTCTTGTTGCTCTTGCTCTTCAGGAAGAAAAGGTTTTTCTTCTTCGTTAGCGTTTGTTTGGTTGTTATTATCTTCTATCGCCTTTTTAGGAGGTTCGACATAGTCTCCTCTGACAACTCCATTAATCCAATCGGAAAGTTGTTGTTCAAAAGTGAATTTGTCGTTTGTTGAAAATTCAAATTCTATGTCGCCTTTTCTTATTTTAAAGTAATATTCGTGCATCTTACATTGAATCCTTTTTATATCTTAAGTCCAAATGTCTTGCGGCATTTGTTTCATCAACTCTTTTTACTGGAGTGCAATGAGGTGCCGAAAGTACGTTTTGCGGATTGTTTTTTACTTCTTCCGCTATGTTTTTCATAACTTCTATAAATTCATCCAAACGGGCTTTATTTTCTGTTTCTGTAGGTTCGATCATCATTGCCTCAGATACAATAAGCGGGAAATAAACCGTTGGCGGGTGGAATTTGTAATCCATTAATCTTTTTGCTATTTCGAGCGTGTGAACTCCGTTTGCCTTTTGTTTATCACCTGATAAAACAAATTCATGCATACAAGTATAGTCATAAGGCAAGTCGTAGTATTCTTTTAGCTTTTCTTTAAGATAGTTTGCATTTAAAACAGCATCTTGTGATGCTTGTTTTAGTTTGTCGCCTTTCATAAGGATGTATGCGTATGCTTTAACCAAAACTCCAAAATTGCCTTGGAATTCTTTTATTTTTCCTATTGTGTTTTTGAGGTCGTATTTTCTAACGTATTTTTCACCATCAAAGTCAACAACCGGTACAGGTAAAAATTCTTTCAGACGTTCAACAACACCAACAGGGCCTGCTCCTGGGCCTCCTCCTCCGTGTGGGGTTGAAAATGTTTTATGTAAGTTTAGGTGAACGATATCAAACCCCATTTGTTTTGGGGTTGTTATTCCCATAATTGCATTAAAGTTTGCTCCGTCATAGTAGAGTAAAGAACCGTTTTCGTGCGCAATTTTAGAGATTTCTGATATATTTTCCTCAAACAACCCGAGGGTATTTGGGTTTGTCATCATTATTGCTGCTATTTCGTCTTTATGCTCTTCGTAAAGTTTTTTGAGATGGTCAACGTCAACTTGTCCTTTGTTGTTGCTGTCCACTTTTACAATATCAAATCCGCACATACCTGCAGAAGCTGGGTTTGTTCCGTGGGCAGAATCAGGAATGATAACTTTTGTTCTTTGCGGTTGATTGTTTACTTTAAAGTAGTGTTTTACAATCATCATTCCGCAAAGTTCACCATGGGCACCTGCTGAACCTTGCAGAGTTATTGCATCCATTCCTGTAACTTTTTTTAATGCTTCTTGCAATTTATACATTAATTCAAGTGCGCCTTGAGCATCTTCGTCATTTTGCAACGGATGAAGGCTTGTAAAACCTTCTAAAGAAGCAAGATATTCGTTCACTTTTGGGTTGTACTTCATTGTACAGGAACCTAAAGGGTAAAAGCCTGACTCTACGCAAAAGTTTTTATCAGAAAGCTCTTTAAAGTGTCTCATTGCTTCTAGTTCACTGACTTCAGGAAGTTCTGCAGATTTTTTTCTTAAAAACTCTTGAGGAAGAAAGTCTGTGTTTAATTCTTCATCAGTAAGAGTTATTCCATTCATTCCTTTTATAGATTTTTCAAATATTAATTTTGTCATTTATTATTACTCCTCACCTTATACATGTTAAGGATTTGCGCCTCTTGTGTCAATCATTATATAATCAATGTATGGATAAGAATTTTAAGTTAACGGTTATAATATCTTTAGTCTGCATTGTAGCAGTGAGTATAGTTTATTTATGGGCTAAACCTCAAGAAAAAAACAATAATGAAGTAGTTTTTTGGTCACTTCAAATGGGGACTTTTGATGGTTATATGAAGCCATTAATAGCTGAGTTTGAAAAACAAAACCCAGATATTAAAATAAAATGGATTGATGTTCCGTATTCTGAGGGGGAAAAGCGAACTCTCGCTTCTATTTTGAGTTCTACCCCGCCTGATCTTGTTAACTTAACTCCTGATTTTTCAAGCGTTTTGGCTCAAAAACAGGCTCTTGAATACATAGATTGCAAAAAACTTAATTCTTACAACAAACAGATTGTTCAGTCTTTAATGGTGGATGACAAGTGTTATGCTGTACCTTTTTATGCTACTTCGTCTGTGACTTTTTATAACAAACAGTTGCTTCAAAAAGCAGGGGTAAAAAAAATTCCTGCTACATACAATCAGCTAAATGAAATAGCACCTTTGATAAAGTCTAAAACAGGCGCATTTGTCACAATGCCTACACTAACTGAAAATGATACTCTTTTAAAAATACTGAATAAGTCTGATATAAATACTCCTGAAACCTTTGTTACGGATAAATCTGTACAAATTTTTAACGGATACAGGAAGTTATATCAAAATGACCTTATTCCAAAAGAATCTGTTACTCAAAACCATCAAGAAGCTCTTGAAAAGTATATGTCAGGTCAGCTTGCTTTTATTCAATCAGGGGCAAATTTCTTGAATATAGTTAAAGAAAATGCACCTCAGGTATTTAAATACACTGATGTATCTTCTCAACTTGTTGGAGACAACGGCAAATATGATGTTTCTATTATGAATTTAATCATACCAGCACGTGCTAAACACAAAGATGGAGCATTGAGATTTGCTCTGTTTTTAACTAACAAACAAAATCAAATAGAACTTGCTAAGTTAACAACTGTATTGCCTGTTAATAACGAAGCTTTGAAAGATGAGTATTTTAATACGTTTGATAAAAATGATGTTATTTCAAAAGCCAGAGTATTAAGCTCTAAACAGCTAAGCAATTTGCAAAAACAGGTTAAGTTTAAAAATAATCACAAGGAAATTTTGACCCTTTTAAATACGACTGTTCAACAAATATTGCTTGAGAATGGTAGTATTAAAGAAAAACTTGAAACAGCAGCCGATAACTGGAAAAGATTGGAATAATAAATGATATTTGCCGATTTAGAAGTAAAAATAAACTCCAAAAATGGTAATGAAATACTATTGCTCAAAAGAGAACCGTCAACAGATTACGACAAAACAGTGCTTGTTATAGGCTGTTTTCATGGTGATGAGCCTGATGGCGAATATCTTATAAACAAGTACCTTTCAGAACGTTCAATGACTAAAAACAGGCTTTTGTTTATTCCTTGTTTAAATCCTGACGGAAAATCAAATAATGTTAGAACTAACGCTAACGGGGTTGATTTAAATCGTAACTTCCCTACTAAAAACTGGGAAAAGACAGATTGTTCTTCAGAAAACATTTATTATGGCGGAAATGCTCCTGCAAGTGAAGATGAAACTCGTTTTATTATATACATAATTGAAAAATATCAACCTGATTTAATTATTACCCTTCACGAGCCATACAGTGTTGTTAATTATGATGGGCCAGCTAAAGAAATTGCACAAAAGATTTCTGAAATTACAGGTTACAAGGTTGAAGAATCTATAGGATACCCAACGCCGGGAAGCTTTGGTACATATTGCGGGGTAGAAAAAAATATTCCGACAATCACTTTGGAATTGCCGGAAAAATCTGATAAAGATTTGTTATGGGATAAAACCAAAGGAATCTTTGATTTTATCGCTAATTCTTTTTAATTATTTTTTTTGAGGTTCTGCATTTTTGCTAATCATAAATACCTCAATTTCGCCAGGTAGCAAGTCTATTTTTAGTTTAGCTTTTTCAATAGAAGGTGTTGTTGTGAATGCTAAAGGTACAATCACATCTTTTTCTTTAAGTGTTTTAATATGAATATTTGCTGCTTGGCTGTAAGCCAAATCTTTGTTTAAAACTACCAATATAGAAGAGTATCTGTAGTTAATCATATATGCAAATACTTTCGGATTGCCGCTGTTTAAGAATGTATATTCTCCGTTGTTAATTATTTCAGCAGCTTTTTGTTTGAATTGGTTAGCTACAACAAAATCAAAAATCAATTTGTTATTTTTTGCTCCTGGTTTGCGGGAGAAGTTGAATATATCAAATTTACCTTTGTGTACAAAGTAAACATCGTCATCTGTATATGATTTTGAAGCTTTTTTGTTTCCGTATTTGTAGCAGTAAGAGTCTCCTGTTTGGAATCCGTCAACAAAATATGAGTTTACAGGTAATGTAGCTTGTAACCATATAATTTCTTGTGAAAAAGGAATACCTCCTGTAATTATCGGAGAAACTTCATCGTGGGTTGCAAAACTTCCGATGACTGCTTTAGGTGTATTTTTAAGTGCGTATCCTTTTCTTATATCATTAATTAATGATAGGTTTTTTTGAAACTCTTCTTGGGTTTTCCAGTTTTTGAAATCAAAGAAACTTCCGTACCAACCGTCAAAACCTGCTTCTAAAAGTTGATGATATGGAGTGAATGGTGCTCCGTTGGCAATTGGCTCATTCCATTTTTCAGAAGCTTCTGCAATGAAAGTAAATTCTGGGTCTTTTGATTTTGCATAAGAAATCAAACTTTTCCAAAAGTCAAAAGGTTTTGAAGTCGCTACATCTGCTCTTATGCCATCAGCTCCTAACTTTTGAACCATATCAACATAAGCTTTGTATTCGTTGTAAAGGTCATTATTTAATGTACCGTCAGCGTTTTGAGTTTTAAATACTCTAACATCTGTCCAATCAAAAGGTACAACCGGTTTGCCGTCACTGCCTGTCATGAAAAGTTCCGGTTTTTCCAGGAATAAGTCATAAGAACCGCAGCTTGGTAAATCTACGATTACTCTAATATCTCTTTTGTGGCATTCTTTTATGAAATTTTTAGCTTCTTGTTCAACAGAAAGATTATTGTCTTTGTCGTCAAGAAGAGGGTCGATTTTTCTGAAATTTGAAATAGCATATACAGAGCCTGCTGTTCCAAGAGCTTTTACTTTTCCTGTCGGAGTGATAGGGAAAAGGTGTATTGTATTAATTCCATAAGACTTTATTTCATCGAGTCTGTTGACTGCATTAACAAAGTTGCCTTGTACTTCTCCGAGTTCCGGTTGGATAATATCATCATTGTTTTTGTCTTCTGCATTGAATGAGCGTATATTAACGGCAAGTATTGTTGCTCTGTTGCTTGTAAAAAGAGATTTTAAATCATTAAACCAAACACCGTTGTTTATTGATGCAAAAGTAGGTTGTGCACCAAACATCCCTGCTGTGATAACAAGTGTTGACAACAGTTTTACAAATTTTTTATTCATTTTTGTAACCCCTCTGCTTTTTCGAAATGTTTGTCAAAATTATACAAAACTCATTATACGATTGCAACTCGACAGCAGATGAGTTATACTTAGTAAGTATCATTATTATTGGAGGCAATACATGCGCATTCACGTAAACGGAAAAAATATTGAAATCACTGATGCAATTAAAGCTTACACTAAGGAAAAGATTGGTAAAGTAGCTACTCATTATGACCAAATTGAAGCTATTGACGTTATGTTAACAGTAATTAAAAATCCTAGTGTTGCAGAAAACCACACAGCAGAAGTAACTTGTAAACTAGTTACAGGTTCTGTTCACGTAGCTGAAACTGCTGAGTCTATGTATGCAAGTATTGACCTTGTTGCTGATAAATTGGCAAGACAGGTTAAAAAGTTCAAAGATAAAAATCTTGGCAAATCAAAATTAGATTCTATCAGAACAGGCGCTGTAGCAGAAGAAGTTGCTGAAGAATCAGCTGAATAAAATTGTCTGAGAAAAATTTGCGATAATGAACGTGAGCAAATTTTTGAAGTGACACTTTGAAACGGTGGTAAACGGGCGGAAATGTTCAGTTTGCCGACACTAGATTAGATTTATGTTTTTACAAAAAGAGCTTGTACACGATTGGTGTTACAAGCTCTTTTTAGTATGTAAACAACAGGGCTATTTTATAACTTTTATAATCAATTTATCGTGACAATTATCCAAGCAAAAGGAGAATTGTTATGACAAAAATTGTTTATTTTGATGTTCAAGAGAATGAAACAGATTTTTTAAAAGAACATAATGAAGGCAAATACGATTATGCTCTTACACAAGGTTCTTTAAATGACCTTAACCCTTTAAAAGACAGCTATAAAAAAGCTGAGATAATTTCTGTGTTTACGACCTCTAGAGTTGATGAAAGAGTGTTAGGTCAGTTTGAAAACTTAAAACTTATTGCACTAAGGTCTGTAGGGTTTAATCATATAGATTTGGAATATTGCAACAGAAATAATATTTTTGTTGTTAATACCCCAAATTATGGTAATAAAAGTGTTGCAGAGTTTGCATTCGGTTTGATGCTTGATGTATGCAGAAAAATTACTAAATCTTATATGGACTTTAAAGATATGGAAGTTGTTCCACAAAAGCTTATAGGGTCTGAGCTAGGTGGAAAAACTGTAGGTGTCATTGGGCTTGGTGCAATCGGTAGTGAGTTTGCTAGGCTTGCTTATGGCTTTGATATGGAAATATTGGGCTATGATAAATATCCAAGATATGAACTGTCTGACCAATATAATGTCAGATTTGTGGATTTTGACACCTTGCTTGAACAGTCCGATTTTATTTCTATTCACACCCCATTAACTCCTGAAAACAGGCATATGTTTAATGATGAAAGCTTTAAAAAAATGAAAAATTCATCAATTTTGATAAATACTGCACGTGGCGAACACATTGACACTATGGCTCTTTATAATGCCATAAGCAAAAAACAAATTGCTGGAGCGGGTCTTGATGTTGTTGAAAGTGAAGAAACCTTGTCAGACCCTGAGTATTTGATTGATATAAATAAACTCAATGAATGTGCATTAAAACAGACTATTTTAAATACTCGTTTGCAGCAATTACCTAATGTCATAATTACCCCCCACATTGCTTATAACACTAAAGAAGCAATCTATAGAATATTAAGTACTACTATGTCTAATATAAGTGCTTTTTTAGAGGGGAATTTGCAAAATTGCGTTAATAAATAGCCTAAAAATTCTTGAAATATTACGTATCTGTAAGATTTTGAGAAAATTGTTTGTATTGGTTTTTTGTTCATGATAAGCTTTCTTTTACGAGAAAACCATAAGGAGCAAAAAAGTGAGAAAATACGAATTACTTTCAATTATTAAACCTAATATGGATGCAGAAGAAGCAGATAAAGTAATAGCTAAGATTGAAGAAGCTGTTAAAGCTTTAGGCGGTAGCGTTACTTCTACTGACAAAATGGGCAGAAAAAAATTGGCTCATGACATCCAAAACTTCAGAGACGGACATTATGTTGCACAAAAACTTGAATTAGCACCTGAAAAAGTTGCTGAGTTCAAAAGACAATTGAGCTTAAATGACAACATTTTAAGAACAATGTTTATGGAACAATCAAAAGTTAGCGCATAGTCAGGAAAATTAGGAGATAATAAATGAGCTTAGCTAAAGCAGTTATATCTGGTACGGTATATAGAGCACCCGAAAAACGTTTTACTTCAAACAACGTTCCTATTTCTGCGTTTGCTTTAAATATCTCCGAAACTGAAGAAACATTGGTTAGAGTTATTGCTAAAGGCAATCTTGCTCAAACTGTTGAAGATTCTATCAACAAGGGTGACAGGGTTGTTGTTGAAGGCAGACTTCAAAACAATACGGTGAAAGGCGAAGACGGCTCTGAAAAAAGAATAGTAGAGATTGATGCATTCGCAATGGAAAAACTTGGCGGTGGCTCAGTTTCTGCTCCATCTTCTAAACCTTCACCAGATTCATTAGTCCAATTTGGACAAACCGATTTCTCGGACGACTTGATAGGCGAGGACGAAATCCCGTTTTAAGAGTTAGTTCGGGCGCAAACGCCACGTTACAGATTAAATAGAAAAGGAAAAAACAATGGCAAGACCACAAATCGACAAAAACAAAAGAAAAAGCTGCAATTTCTGTGCAGATAAAGTTGAAGTTATCGACTACAAAGATGCACAAAAAATTAGAAGATATTTAACAGAAGCAGGTAAAATCCTTCCTAGAAGAATTACAGGAACTTGCGCTAAACACCAAAGAATGTTAGCAAGAGCTGTTAAAAAAGCTAGAGAAGCTGCTTTAATCAATTATGTTTACGACTAATAAGTTGCAAAATAATTTGAATAAAAAAGACACCTTTATGGGTGTCTTTTTTTTGATACAATTTTATTATCTCAGGGTGTTTAGAAAGATTTTGAATTATGAAAGAAACTGTTTATACATTAACCGATAAAATTGATAACGATTTAGCTTGTACTTGTCTTTCAGAACAAGAAAGGTCTGAAATAGTTCGTGAGTTAAAGCCGTTGTTGAGTAAAGATGCGATAGTCCTTGCTCAAATTAATCCAACGTCAGGTGATGTTAGAGGTAATGCGCTAAAAGCCTTTGAGTGGATTAAATGGGCTCAAAAATTAGAAGTTAATGCAATAGTTTTTCCTGAAATGTATTTGATTGGTTATCCTATTGGGGATTTTATAGACAGATTCCCTCTTGTTGTTGAAGAAAATATTGAGTGGCTAGAAGTGTTAGCTAAAAAAACTGATGATAAAACAAAGGTAATAATTGGCTTTGTTGAGTTTAATAAAAGCAAAAAGGGTAAGAAATATTATAATTCTATTGCCGTGTTGGCAGGCGGTAAAATAGAGCGAGTTATCAGAAAATCATTGTTACCAAATTATGCAGAATTTAATGATTACAGACACTTTGAACCAGCACCCGTTGACAGTTTAAACAGAATTACAAATATAGGTGACGACAAAGCAGGTATAATTGTTTGCGAAGACGGATGGAATGATTTTGATTTCTTTGATAAAAATCTTTATTCCGTTGACCCTGTGGAAGTTGTTGTAAATGAACAGCATCCTGATTTCCTTTTAAACTGTTCATCTTCTATAACAAGAGCAAAAAAAGAACAGTTAAAGCACAATATGTTAGGATTTGCTGCTAAAAAACACGCTACTCCTATCGTTTATGTAAATCAGGTTGGGTCAAACGAGTGTGTTTCATTTGAAGGTGCTTCAAGAGTTTACGACAAAGACGGAAAACTTGTTGCTATGGCAAAATCTTATAGTGAACAGTTTTTCATTGTTTCACCAACAATGGGCGGAAAAATTTCTCCTTTACCTAACGGTTTGGAAAAAACATTGAATTCTCAAAAAGCGTTCACTTTGGATCATGAGCCTGATTTAGAAAGGACATATTTAACAATAGTTCAATCGATAAGAGATTATTTTAAAAAGACCGGCTTTAAAAGAGCTGTATTGGGACTTTCAGGCGGTCTCGATTCTACAGTAAGTGCTGTGCTTTTGGCTGATGCATTGGGTGCTGAAAACGTTTTTGGCATAAGTATGCCGTCTAAAATAACAAGTGTGGAAAGTAAAAACGATGCCCGTGAGTTGGCTGAAAATCTTGGGATTAATTTTACTGAAGTTTCGATAAAGGATATGTTTGATTCGACAAGAAGCAAATTTGACGAAGTATTTGATTCCATTGACGCTCAATGGAATTGCAGATATAAAGAATGTTTTACAAATGATAATATTCAGGCCCGTTCTAGAGCATTGATTTTATGGGGTGTTGCAAATGAGTTTCAATCTTGTTTGCCGATTGCTACATCTGATAAGTCTGAGCTTTATATGGGGTATGCAACAATAAACGGCGATATGTCAGGCGGGTTTGCTCCTTTAGCTGACGTTTCAAAGACTAAGCTTTTTGCCCTTGCCAGATGGCTGAATAAAAACAGAGCTGAAAAAAATGCTATTCCTGAGGCTATTATAGCGAAACGTCCAGGGGCTGAGCTTGCTATTAACCCTAAAACAGGCAAGCCATTGTTAGCTGAAGAAGCTCTTATGCCATACGAGTTTTTGGATGAGGTTATTTGGCGTGTTGAAAACTTGCAACAAACAATCGGTGATATGATGCAAGCAGAATTTTTACATGAGAAGCATCTTGCTCAAGAAGGTACTCCTCTGAGCAAAGAGCAAAAAATGGAGTGGCTGAAAAAATTCTTTAGAAGAATGTCAACATCTTTATACAAATGGACAATAATGCCGCCTTCTCCGATTGTTGACGCTCGTTCAATTAATAAAGCTGAATACAGACATCCTGTTATAGCTTCAAAAATAAACTATAACAAAACCACTTTTGAAGAAAAGTTGCAAGAATTATCAAAATAAGCTTTTGGTTATAAACCAAAAGCTTTTTTAATAGATTCGTTATAAGGCGGATAAAGCACGCCTTTTTCTGTGATAATTCCTTTTATAAGACTTGCCGGAGTTACGTCAAAACCAGGGTTTATTACGTTAATACCTTCAGCGCATACAGCTTTGCCGTTAATGTGAGTAACTTCCTCGTGGCTTCTTTCTTCTATTGGTATTTCTTTACCTGTTTCTATAGATGTATCGATTGTAGATAAAGGTGCTGCTATATAGAAAGGAACATTGTGGTAATTTGCTACAATTGCAAGGTTGTAAGTTCCTATTTTGTTTGCAGTATCTCCGTTTGAGGCGATTCTGTCAGCACCAACAACAACCATATCTATCATACCTTTGTTCATAAAGTATCCGCTCATACCATCTGTAATGAGGGTTACTGGTATTCCATCCATAGCAAGTTCAAATGTTGTTATTCTTGCACCTTGTTGACGCGGTCTTGTCTCGTCTGCAAAAACTTGTATTGTGTTATCGTTTGCAAAAGCAGATCGAACAACACCGAGTGCTGTACCATAGCCTACAGTAGCAAGTGCACCTGCGTTGCAGTGAGTGAGAATTGTTGCTCCTTTTTTAGGAACGAGTTCAGCTCCAAAGTCACCGATTTTTTTGTTAATTTCTATATCTTCGTTTTCAAGCTTAATTCCGTGTTCAATAAGCATTTGAACCATTTCATTTACAGATTTGTTGCTGTCTTTTATGAAATCAAATTGCTTATCAACTGCCCACATAAGGTTTACTGCTGTAGGACGTGAGCTTTTTAAGTATTCAGCTTTTTCTTTTAATTCTTTTAAAAACGTGTCTTTGTTTTGTGTTTTTTGTGCAATTTCAAGAGCAGCAAGAGCCATACCGTGTGCGCCGGCAATGCCTATTGCAGGGGCGCCTCTTACTATCATAGTTTTTATTGCATTGTACATATCATCAGATGTTGTTATATCAACAAGTTTGTACTCGTAAGGTATAACAAGCTGATCCACCATTCTTGATACGTTTTTATCTTTAATCCATTCTATAGTTTTTATTTTTGACTTAAAATCCATTCCTTAGTTCCTTTATAAATTTATTCTTCTATTTCAATATCAGTTTTTGTTTCATCAGGTTTTGCTTCAAGTTGGTTATATACAAACATTGTAACCATACCTGTGAATGCATTTAACAAAGAATTCAACAATGCTACAAAGAAAACTGACATAATAAGGACAAAAAATCCTGAACGAAACAGCATGCTGACTCCAAGATAAAAAGAACCTTTATAGATTAATGCAATAATCGTAGCCAATGGTATAAATGATACGGAAAAACCTAAAAATGAAATAAAACCGATTATTGCACCGTACATAGCACCTTGTTTTATATCAAGTATTCCAATCATTTCCATCTTTTTCATATAGTACAATATTGCCGGTGCGGATAGTATTAACAATGCAAAAAATGAGAAATTGCAAATAAACGGTATTATCGTTAATACACCTAATACCAAACCGAGAATTGCTGATAATATACACATTTGTTTAAATAAAAGTTCTTTTAAAAGCATTTTTTCTTCCTTTTTTGTTTGTATAGTTATATTTTATAATAAAGTTATCAAGATATACATCTTAGTTCAACTTCATAGTTTCTTGCGTGGCATACGGCAATAGCTATTGAGTCCACTGTGTCGTCAAGTTTGGGCCAAACATTTCCGTTTGTTTGAACCATCTGTCTTACAGCTTCTGCTACCTCTTGCTTTTCTGCTCGTCCATATCCTGTAATAGTCTGTTTTACGACTATTGGTGTGTATTCGTAAGCCTTTACATCGTATTTTTCAAGAGTCATAAGAATAATTCCTCTTGCTTGCGCTACAGGAATTATTGTTTTCTGGTTCTTGAAAAAATATAGCTTTTCAACACCAGCGCAGTCAGGTTTGTATGTCTTTATAATTTCTTCCATATCTTGGGAAATTTCTAAAAGACGTCCTGCATCCGATTTGTTTTTGTCTGTTTGTATTGACCCTGATGCAACAAGATTGTAAGTATCATCAATGACATCAATGATACTGTATCCCACTATAGCTATTCCGGGGTCAAGTCCTAATATTCTCATAAGTATAATTATAGTGTATAGATATCGAAAAACAAATTTGTATTATTTTGAAATATAAAACTGTTTTTTGCTGTATTATTATAATAAGTGTTTACCAAAAAGTAGAGAGTTGTTATGAACAAATTAGAAAAAAAGATGCTTGATACCCTTCTTGATTTAAAAGAAAATCATCACGTTGTTGGGGTAAAGGCAGAATTTGAAGCAGAAGGCACAAGAATGGAAGAAGCCTTGAGACTCAAAGAAGTTGTGACAAAAGCAGGGCTGGAATTAACCATAAAGGTAGGTGGCTGTGAGGCAATAAAAGATATGTTTGATGCCAGAGTTATTGGGGTCAATACCATAGTTGCTCCTATGATTGAAACTGATTATGCTATGCAAAAATATGTTCAGGCAACTCATTTTGTTTTTCCTGAAGATGAACATAAAAACACAAAATTCCTTTGTAATATAGAAACAATTACCGGTTATAACAATCTTGATAAGATTATTGCAAACCCTGCGTTTAAGAGTATTACAGGTGTTGTCTTCGGCAGAACTGATATGACAGGCTCATTAGGAATGAGCAAGGATGATATAAATCATGACAAGATTCTAGAATATGCTTGTGTTATTGCAAAAAAAATGCAAGAAAATAACAAAGAAATGGTTATTGGCGGCGGTGTTTCGGCTATGTCATTACCTTTCTTTAAAAAATTGCCAAAAGGTGCACTGACAAGGTTTGAAACACGAAAAGTTATTTTTAATGCTCAAGATGCAATTGCTGATGATGATACAGATAAAGGTATTTTAAAGGCTGTTGGCTTTGAGCTTATGTGGATAAAAAACAAGCAGAATTTTTATAACGCAATTTCTCAAGAAGATATAAAAAGAATAGAAGTCTTGGAATCAAGATACAAAGATTCAATTAGAGAGGCCGGAGGCGCTATTGAATAATCGCTGTATTGTTTTTGATTTGGATGGTACCATTTATTTTGGTAACAGGCCTGCTTATAAAGCAAATGAGGTAATTCACAAAGCAAAAGAAGTCTTTAAACACGTTTTTTTTGTTACCAATAATTCTGCCAAAACAAGAGAAGAACTGATAGAAAAACTAAAATCCATGGATGTTGATGTCTCTTTGGATGAGCTTATTAATTCAGGCTTTGCCGTTGCAAAGTACCTTGCGGAAAATGGATATAATGATGTGCATTGTATTGGTACGGATTCTTTTAAAACAGAAATTAAGTCATTTGGCATAAATATTGATACTGTTGAGCCTAAGGCTGTTGTTGTTGGATATGATCCTGATTTTTCTCTTAAAGATTTAACAGGGATACTAAATTCAAAACTTGATGATTTCAAACTTATTATTGCGAACAGAGAAAGAAATTATCCGGGAAAAGACGGAATAATTATGCCGGGTGCAGGACCTATTGTCAGTGCGGTAGAAAACGCATTAAACAAGAAGACAGATGTGATAGTTGGTAAGCCTAACCCATTGATGTTGGAGCTTATTACAGAAGGTTTGAATCTCAAGCCTCAAGATATTTGTGTTGTTGGTGACAGTTATGAAAGTGATGTAATGATGGCAGAGGCTTACGGATCTTCATCTGTTTTGATTGATAAATCAAAATCACACAATTGTTTTACTGTTGAAAAATTGGCTGATTTACTGGAGTTGTTTTAATGATTAAAGTTTCTGATTATATTGCAAAAAGATTAAAAGAATTTTATGGCGTCAAAACTGTTTTTATGGTTTCAGGCGGCGGTGCGATGCATCTTAATGACAGCTTCGGTAAATACATCCCTTATGTATGTAATCATCACGAGCAGGCATGTGCTATAGCTGCAGAAGGCTATGCAAGAGTTAATCAAGAACTTGCTGTTGTTAATGTAACAACAGGTCCTGGCGGTTTAAATTGCTTAAACGGGGTATTTGGCCAGTGGACTGATTCAGTACCTGTTTTGTATGTTTCTGGACAGGTTAAATATACAACCACTTTAGACAGTTGTCCGTCTGTTCCTTTAAGACAGCTTGGAGATCAAGAGGTTGATATTGTTTCTGTTGTTAAACCTTTGACGAAGTATGCAGCTATGGTAAAAGATGCTTATGACATTGAGTATATGCTTGATAAGGCTGTGTATTTAGCTACTCATGGCAGAAAAGGTCCTGTTTGGATTGATGTCCCTTTAAATATTCAAGCTGCAATGGTTGATGAATCTAAATTGAAGAAATATGACCCGATAGAAGATAAAATTCAATTGCCTGACATAAGCAAAGAACTGCAAGAGTTGAAAGCACTGTTTGCAGATTCAAAAAGACCTGTTATTATTGCCGGCCATGGTATTCGTTTGTCAAATGGAATTGAACAGTTCTTAAGACTTGTTGAAAAATTAAATATACCTGTTGTTACAACTATGAACGGTTTTGATGTTATACCGGATGATCACAAAAACTTTATTGCCAGAATCGGTACTGTAGCAAATCGTGCAGGAAACTTTGTTTTACAAAATGCTGATTTAGTCTTGTCTGTCGGTTCTCGCAATAATATTCGTCAGGTTAGCTATAATTGGGAAAATTTTGCTAAAAATGCAAAGTTAGTTTGTGTTGACATAGATAAAGCCGAGTTGGATAAGCCGACTGTTAAACCTGCAATAAAAATACATTCTGATGCAAAAGATTTTATTGACAAAGCTTATGAAGTATTACAACCTAAAGCTTTTGATGAATGGAATGCTTGGTGTAACGGTATTAAAAACAAATACAAGCCTGTTTCAGAGGCTGTCAGAGTGGGTAATAATCCTATTGAACCTTATTATTTTATAGATGAATTTATAAAATGTCTTAGAGAAAATCAAGTTTTGGTTGGTGGCAACGGAACTGCCTTTTTGCTGCCTTTTCAAGTAGGTAAGGTTAAAAAGGGACAGAGATTTATTTGGAATTCCGGTGATGCATCTATGGGCTATGATTTGCCTGCGGCGATTGGCGCTTGTTTTGCAAATGGTCAAAAAGATGTTGTTTGTTTGGCTGGGGATGGTTCTATAATGATGAATCTTCAAGAGTTGCAAACTATTATTCATTATAATTTGCCGATAAAATTATTTGTATTAAATAATGACGGTTACATTTCTATTCAACAAACACAGAAAAACTTTTTTGAGGGTAGAATGACTGCTTGTACTACAAAAAGCGGTGTTTCTCTGCCTGATTTTATAAAAGTTGGCAAAGCTTTTGGGTTGCTGACAAAAGTTATTGAACGCACAGACAATCTTGTGCAAAAAATTAATGAAGTATTAAATACTCAAGGTCCTGTTCTGTGCGAAGTAAAACTTACGCCAGGGTATATTTTTGCACCAAAACTGTCTGCAAAAAAACTTGAAGACGGAACAATGATTTCTCCATCTTTAGAAGATTTGTATCCGTTTTTGCCTAGAGAAGAATTTGAACAAAACATGATTAAAGACTAAATCTTTTCAAAGAACGTTTTGTCTTTTTTGCATACAGGGCATACATAGGTATCAGGTTCTTTAGTTATATCTCCTTTGTAGATGTAGCCGCATATTTTGCATTTGTATGCTATTTCGTTTGTATCTGTTTTTTCCTCTTTATAAGTCGGGGCAGCTTTTGGGCTTTTGCCTTTTTTTACTGCGTGATAATAAGCATAAGTCATTGGGGTATCGTTGTTTTCGATATCACCATCTAATATTTTGCCTATAAAAACGCTGTGAGTTTCTGTTTCAAATTTGTCAACGAGTTCACATATTACGTAGCCTACAGCATCTTCCAGTACATGTAATCCGTCAACTATCTTGGTTTTAACGTTTTCAAATTTGTTTACGTCTCTGCAAGAGCTAAAACCAAACACAGGAATTATATTGTCGTCAACATGTTCACCAAGTATTGATATTGCAAACTTTTGGTCTTTTTCAATACATTCGTTTGTAAAATTGTGATGGTTTACGCTTATACATAAAGTGTCGTAAGTGATTTGCATTACGCAATTGACAATACATCCGACAGGTTTTTCATTACAATTTGTAGTAACTGCGTAAACACCGTAAGAAATTTTGTTTAAAACTTCATTATTCATATAAACCCCTTTTGTTATAAAAATGTTTTAATAATAAATGATTTATTGGCAGGAATATTGCATAAGCATATGACAAAGTATCAGATGAATATCTTCAGAAACTTGTTTGTCAAAAGAATTTGCATTAACAGAGTATTTGGATATTTTTTTAAGTTTGCCACCGTCACAGCCTGTTAAACCTATTGTTGCGATATTGTTTTTGTTTGCGTATTCTACCGCTTTGATTATGTTTGGAGAATTTCCGCTGCTAGAGATTGCTATAAGTATGTCATTAGGTTGAACAAAGTTTTTGAGTTGTTCTACGAAAATATCATCGTAGCATACATCGTTGGAATAAGACATTACCGTGGCGATGTTGTCACTGAGACAAATAAATTTAAAACGTTTTTTGTTGTCATAACCATAGCTTGCTACTTTGTTAAAGTCACAACAAAAATGGCTGGCTGTTGATGCAGAACCGCCGTTGCCTATGATAAAAATGTTTGCTTCTTTTTCCCTTGCGTCAGAAAGTATTTGAGCAAATTGCTCTATTTCTTTTCTGTCTAGGTTGTCCAGCGCTGTTTTTAGCCTGTTTATGTAGCTTTCAATTTGCTCTAACATCTTCAACTCCGATAAGTGTATTTATTATAGTAAACTATGCTAAATGCCTTTCTGTCAAACGTTGTTATTAATAGCAAAAAATTTTTTGTTTGTTTTTTATCCCTTCTGAAAGGATGTTTTTTGCAAATGGACTCTAATGTAAGTTTTAAAGGCGTTTTATACGGTAAAACAGGAAATCACCTGACAAAGGGGATAATCTGTTGCCCGCACGGAGACAACAAATTTGTAAGGTTTGTTAATCGTATTGGCGAAAATTCTACTAATATAAAAGAAAAAATAAAAGTTACTTGCAGTTCTGATGGGCTTGATAAAATTCTTATAGAAACAAAAGAAATACCTAAGTTAAGCTTTTGGGAACAAATATTTTTTAGAGTTGATAAGTTGCAAAACAAAGCTATAAAGTGGCGTAAAGAAGGTAAGATTGATAGTTTTGTTTTTAAACTGAATGAGCTTGAGTATGTAAATTTAAGGGATAATTACCCGTATTTGCCTAAAAAACAGTTGAGAAAGTTTGCTAATGTTGTAAAATCTGCAGCTCCTGACGAAATGCAAAAGTTTTTAAACAACTTTTTTGGTAAGCTTTAAAATCTTTGTGTAATGCATTTTTATAACAAAAAATTCTTGCTTATTGTAAAATAATAGGTGAGCAAAAAGAGGTGTTATTTTGGAGAGAGAAGATATTTTAAACAGTGCAAACGAGTTGATTTGCGAAAAGAATTTTAAAGAAGCTAAAGAACTTTTAGAAAATTATGTAAAAGAAACATCTGATACTTCTATAGAGTTAGAAAAAACTCTAGGGCTGTGCAATGTTAATCTTGGATTAAATGAAGCAGCTAAAGAAAATTTCGAAAAAGTTGTAGCTCAAAACGATGATGATGCCACATCTTGGTTTTATCTCGGAATGATTTATGAAGATACAGACAACCTTGAGCAGGCTCTTAAAGCTTATGAAAAAGTTCTCGTTTTAAGAGAAGATTATAAAGATGCTTATAAAAACCTTGGAGTCTTGCATTTAAAACTTAAAAACTATGATTTGGCTCTTGAATTTGCAACAAAGGCATTGAGCTTTGATGATGAAGACTATCAAGTATATTACATAATAGGTACCGCTTATACATCTAAAAAAGAATATGAAAAGGCTATAAAAGCTTTAAAACAAGGTATTGAACTAAGACCAGAACACCCTTTAATGTATAACAATTTGGGTTCTTGTTATTTGGCTTTGAAAAAAATTAAAGATGCACAAAAAGCGTTTGAAAAGGCTGTAGAACTTGGACCAGAAAATGCAACAAGTTATTATAATCTTGCAACTGCAATGCAGCTTCAACAATGGCACAAACAGGCTTATGAACTTTTTGAAAAAGCTTATTCTATTGAGCAGTCTGAGTTTTATCTTTCTGCAGTAGCTGTGGCTGCTGTAAATGCAGATAAGTGGGAAAAAGCAGTTGAATACTATCAAAAGCTTATTGTGTTACATCCTGAAAAACAAAATTTTCAGTACAATTTGGCTTGCGCGTATCACGAGCTTAAAAGGTACCCTGAGGCTATCAGATTGCTTGCTCAATTAGTAACTTTAAACCCTAAATCAATCTCTATGGGACAAAAGCTTGCTGATTGTTATGAAAAGACAGGTAATACAGAGCTTGCTAAAAAAGTCTATACAAATATGATAAGGCTCGGCAAGATTCCTCCTGAGGTCTATTATCGTTATGCACTTTTGTGCATGCGAACAGGTGATAAAGACAAAGCAGAAAATATATTCAAAAAAGTTATTCAACTTGACCCTAAAAATCCATATGCTCACAAAGATTTGGGTGTAGTTTATTTGTCTCAAAGACTTTTTGATTATGCTAAAGAAGAGTTTGAAACAGCTTATGAACTTGCTCCTGATAATGCTTCTGTAGTGTTTGAATTGGCTAATTTTTACCAAGCAATGAATGATTACCAAAAAGCCGCAGAGTATTACGAAAAGGCTTTTGCTAATGATAGTGAATCGATGGATATTGCTGTATTTAGAGCATTAAATTATCTAAGAATGAATGATTTGGATAAGTCTTTAGAATTGTTCTTGGATGCTATGAAAAAATATCCGTCACAGTATATGATATTGTTCAATATCGGTTTGATATACTATCAAAAAGGTAACTATGACGCAGCTAAAGAGTTTTTGTCAGATGCGTACAGCCTGTATCAGGATGCAGAGATAATGAATGTCCTTGCACTGACTTTTTATGAACTTGAAGAATACGAAAATGCAAGGAATTTAGCATTGAAATTGGTTGAACAATACCCTGACAATATCAATGTTTTGCTTTTGCTTGCTAAGTCATATATTGAGCTTGGGGATGCAGATAATTCTGTTAAATATCTTGAAAAGATTTTGGATGTTTTCCCTGAACAGCCTGAAGCAAAAGAATTATACGAAAAAATCAAAGGAGTAAGTAAATAATGTACGAATTAAAAGTAATAAGCTCGTTTTCAGCAGCTCATCATTTGTTAAATTATGAAGGTGAATGTGAAAATCAACACGGTCACAACTGGAAGGTTGAAGTTTATGTAAAAGGAGAAAACCTTGATAAATCTAATATCCTTGTTGATTTTAAGGTCTTGAAAAGAGAACTCAAAAAAGTTTTGGATAAACTTGATCATAAAGATATAAACGAATTACCGGAATTTAAAAATGTAAGCCCAAGCAGCGAAGTCTTGGCAAAGTTTATTTACGATGAGATGAATAAAATATTTCCTCAAGTTTCAAAAGTTGGAGTTTGGGAAAATGAAAATTCTTGCTCAATGTATTATGAGCAATGGAGTTAGCTTAAAGAGGTTATAAAATAATGAATTTAATACAAGCAATCATAATGGGGTTGATTCAAGGTTTAACTGAATTTTTGCCTGTTTCAAGCTCAGGACATTTGGTTTTGACATCAAGTTTATATAAATATTTTACTCATAAAGAATTTGTTACAGGAAGCAGTGAAGAGGTCGTTTTTGATATAGTTTTGCACCTTGGAACATTGTTGGCTGTAGTGTTGTTTTTTAAAGATGATATTTTAAAAATAACAAAATCTTTTATTAACGCTTGCGTAAAAAGAGATTTTTCTGATGCTGATGCAAAGCTGGCTGCATTTATATTACTAGGTACTGTTTTTACTGTGCTTGTAGCTTTCCCTTTGAAAATAGTTTCTGAAAGTTTGATTAATCTTCCTTATATTGTTGGGATATTTATTTTCCTTACAGGTTTTATTTTGTATCTTGGCGAATGGGCTTCTGAGAAAAAGAAAGCAAGAACTGACAAAGTTGACTTAAAAACAGCAATAATAATAGGTCTAGCTCAAGGTATTGCTTCTATACCTGGAATTTCTCGTTCAGGTTCTACTATTTCAACAGGTATATTTTTAGGTCTCGATAGAGTATCTTGTGCAAGATATTCGTTCTTGCTGAGTTTACCGATTATTGTCGGGGCTTCTATTTTTTACCCTATTTTGGAGCTTGATTTGCACCAGATGATGAGCTTTAATTGGGCAGCTTTTGTTGTCGGCTTTATTGTTTCTTTTGTTTCAGGATTCTTTTGTATTAAATATTTCTTGAAATTTTTAGGCAAACATTCAATGAAGGTATTCGCTTATTATTGCTGGGTTGCCGGTATATTTATGTTTGTATTCTTCAAATTTTTTGCGTAAGAATTTTGTAACATTTCTTAATATTTCCTCTCTCTATATGATGTAAAGAGAGGAAAATTTTTGCAAAATGATAGAAGATTAAAAAGGCTTGGCAATAGTCAGGAGAGGTAAAATGGTAGGATCAATAGGCTCAGTTTCGAGCAGTATGTTTCAATACTTGCTTTCGATGCCTTCAACAACAGAATCTTCTCAAAATGTTAGTTTTGATAATGTGCTTTCTGCCAATAAGGTTGATAATCAGTCTGCCGCTGATTCGGTTTCAAATGCTGGTGGAACATCTTCAACATCTTCGTCATCAGCTAACAGTGAGATGGATTTAAATAATGACGGGCAAGTTACTATTGATGAGGTAATCCGTTATACTCAAATGCAAATGACAGATAAAATGTCTGAGCAAATGAGTTCTGAAGACGGAGCTTTTGAAATGGGGCAGCAAGCTCAAAGTCAGCTCAATGGAATGGAAGAACTGAAAAACAAACAGGCGGCAAGTGCCTATGGGCTTAATCAAAACAATTTTGTTGATATGATTACGTCCGGTATTCTTGCCTGATAAATTAAATAATGGCTACTAGACTTGGTTAGGAGTCTGAACAGGAATGATAAATAAGCAAAAAAAAAGACCTTTCGGTCTTAAATATTTTGTGATTCCTCGTGTGTGGTAGATTTCTCGTCTCTAATTTTATCCTCTTGTATATATAAAGTATAGATTCAAGAAATAATTGCTACATAAGGAATATATTATTAAGAAATATTACAAGATGATTACTCTTCAATCTCTACATCATCTTCGAGTGAATCAATATAATCAACAACTTTGTTGAATTCGTCATCATCTTCTATCATCTCAAATACATATTCTTCGCCTTCTTTTGTTAATCTCATAAGGACGACTTCTTTTTCTTCTTCGGAGTCGTCATTTTCTTTTGGTAACAAAAGGCCGTATTCTTTGCCTTCCATTTCTACTATATCGATGAGCTCAAAGTTAATAACATTGCCTTCTTCATCAATAGTTTCTATTAATTGTTCTTCCATTTCTTCGTGGTTTGTCATTGTTTGTTTTCCTTTATTTTAATTTGTTCTGTCTAAGTATTGTTGTAGTATGATACAAGCACTTTTTAAATCAACAAGCCCTTTGTTTTTGGTGTATTTTTTGCCTTGTAGTGCAAGAATATTTTCAGCTTGTCTGCTTGTTAATCTTTCGTCTTCAAAAATTATTTCGCAATCCTGCATTTTTATTTTTAACAGATTTGCAAATTTTTCGCAATCCTGTGCTTGTTGTCCGATTGTTCCATTCATATTTTTGGGCAAGCCGACAACAATTTTTGTTACGCTGTTACTTGTGCATATTTGTGCAATTTTTTCGATAGCTTTATCTTCAGGTTCTCTGCTTATTGTTTCGCACGGCTGTGCCGTAAGCAATAAAAAATCACTGAGCGCTATCCCTATTCTTTTTGTTCCGACGTCTAAGCCCATTATTTTATGCATTATGTTAAATCCAATTGTCTTCTATTGTTTTTATACATTGTTTTATATGGTTTATATCAATATTTTGAAGATCTTTGTTTGCTTTTCTTGTGAATATTGATGTTGCATTTTTTAAATTTTCATATCTTTCTTTTTGGGTCAGAAAATACTCATATAAGCTTCTTTTGAGTATATCTGTTTTGAATGTTTCTTTTGCAGATGATTCTTTAGTCAAGGAATATGTCAGATCTGCAAAGGTTTTTTCATCAGACAATTCAAGTAAATGAGCTGCGATCAACAGTCTTTGGTTGAAAATTTTCATAAATGCGTCAGAAAAGATTTCAGACTTAGCTTCTTCTACAATTTCATTGAAGTTTTTGATTTCTTCTATTTTGTTTTCATTGATTTTTTCAATTATTTTTTCAAAAGGCTCGTTATTAGAAGTGTCGAAGAACCATTTGTCAAAGTAATTTTTTTTGTATAGCTGGTTAAGAAGAACATCGTTCAGCTCTATCGAACTAAGATTTTGTGCTAAATTAATATCTTCATAATCTATATCTTTTGTTATCATTGACCAGGCTGCGTATTCATAGGATATTTCCTGATATTTTAGCCTTGATATTTTTTCTGCATTTGTTAAAAGGTATTTGCACAGTTTTTCATCAATTTCTATAATCTTATCGTTTTGGTAGAATTTGTTGACGATTCTGTCAAACTCTTGTTCAGAAATTTCGTTAAATCCAAAACAATCAATAATACCATCAATGTCATTTATAACAATAGCGAACATTTGTATGAATGCTGCTTCGTTTTTTCTTGAAAAGATTATACCGATATTTCCGTGACCATCTGGGAAGTTAACAAAACATTTGTAAACAGGTGTGTTAGCCAAAAGTTTTTTGTAATATTCACCTGTAATATCTTCTTTTACTCCTGATAGCTTAAGCAGGCTCAGACTTTTTTGAAGATTTGCTTTAACTGACAAATCATCTATGTTGTTCATAAGTGAAGTTAAAACAGGATATGCTAAGTTAGACTTACTTTCTCCAAGGGCTTTTATCGCTATTTGTGAAATATCGTTATAAGGGTTTGCCAATACAAGTGGGATAAGAATATTGGCAAGGCTGTCACCCGTATAGTCATTAGCCAAAGAATCAACAAGCATTTCTTTTTCTTTCTCAGGTAATGCATTTACAAAGTCGAGAAAGTCGATTTGTGCTTCAGGATTGATTTTGGCATTTTCAAGAAGTTTTACCGTGTCTAAATCTATTATTTCATCAGGATTTTCAAAGTATGTAAGATACTGTTCGTAATTTACGTGTTTTCCAAGTTCTCTTAGGAAAGTAACTATTTTGGCTTTAATAGAATCTTTTATTTGTGGATTTGCAAGCGTTTCAAAAAAGAGTTTTTCTGTTTTTTCTTTTTCTATAAGTTCGCTAAGCAAAAAGGAAATTGTGTAATCTCTCATTTCTGAGTTTTCTTTTAACAATTCCTTATGCAAGATTTCTAGCACTGTGTCTTTGTCTTTAATTGCGTTTAGTTCATCAACAGTGTTGCCAACAAAAGAAAAGTCGGACGTGTTATTTTGAAGATTTATAATTGCAGAAAGCAATTTTGCTCTTATTTGAAGCTTGTTTTCTGTCATTTATGATTACTCCAATTTTGTCCAAAATGCATCTAATATCTTTTGAGCTTCACCTGATGGCATTTTATCTTCTAATATAAGATATTGAACAGCAATCATTGTACATTCTGAGCAGATATTAACACCTGGACCTTTAACCATTTTTACAACTTGTGTGTTTGGTCTTCCGCAAAAGCTGCAATAAACCGGCTCAAAACCTTGATTGTTGTTTTCTTCGGCTTTAGATTGGTTGTCGTGCTTAGCTCTGCTGAGGGATACTACTTTTTCATCATTTGACATAATATTATTATCCTTATGTGACACAAAAGGTCAATTAACTCTATATTGACTTATTTAAGGAGTTTTAACGATTTTATGAAAAATATATTCAATCAAAAAACGTTACAACAGTCTACATTGTTTATTGTATCTTATTTTAGGTCTGTTGCCAAATATTTTAATTTTGATTATTATGTTAGAAAGTGTTATAGAGTTGATGACCTGTTTATGAAAAAGTTTGTACTATTAATAACTATATTATTCGTTTCTGTAATTTCTACGGCTTGTATTAATAATCTCGCTGTACAAGAACTCAATAATAAAGCGAAAGAGTATATGGCTAACGGTGAAGCTGATAAGGCTGTTGCTCGTTTGCGTTCAAGTATCGATTTGGATACAAGTATTTTTGAAACACATTACAATCTTGGTGTAGCTTTGATTGCTACTAATGAATATGAAGAAGCTCAAGAAGCACTTAAAAATGCTATTAAGCTCAAGCCTGATTTCGCTGACGCCTATTATTCACTTGCTTTGGCTTATGAAGGTGAAGCTTTTGAAATTATAGACGGTGACGATGCTGATGCCGATGAACAAGAATCAGCAGAAACTAAAAAAACAGAAGATAAAAAAGTACCGTTAACAGCTGAAGATAAAAACAAAATTGTTGAGTTGTTGAATTTGGCGGTTGATAATTACAATTCTTATCTCATCAAAAAGCCTGATGCAAAAGATAAAGACAAAATTTTAACTCAGATAGAATTTTTGAATCAACAAGTTCAACAATATAATTCATTAAATAGTAATGCTATAGAAGATTTGAGAGCTTTTAAACAAAAATCTCAATCAGGTGCTGAGGAATAATGCAGTCGCCTCCGTCTTCTATTTTAGTAAGTATTGGTGGTTTTGATATTCATTATTACGGTTTGATAATGTTTTGCGCAATCGTTTGTGCTCTTTTTATTATCAGATATGTTGCAAAAAAATATTATAGAAATATTGATACTGACTTGATTTTAGACATTTTACCCCCGGTTATTATATCTGCTATTTTAGGAGCAAGGTTGTATTATGTGTTGATGGATTTTGGCTATTTTTATGAGCATCCTACAGAAATATTTGCTCTTTGGCACGGTGGTATGTCTATTCACGGTGGAATTATAGGTGGGGTTCTTGCCGGAGGGATACTTGCAAAAGTTAAAAAAATAAGTTTTTTACAATATGCAGATGTTTTTTCTTACGGTCTGGTGATTGGTCAGGCAATAGGCCGTTGGGGTAACTATTTTAATTGCGAGGCTTTTGGCAAACCTTGTTTTATACCCTATTTACAATTATATATACCTGAACAGTATCGTCCCTACGGATATGAAGCTTATGAGTATTTTCATCCGACATTTTTATATGAGTCTTTATGGGATATTGTTGTGTTTTTGTTGTTATTTTGCGTTATAAGAAAATTGCCAAATATTAAAGACGGTACAATATTTTGTGCTTATTTGATTTTATATTCTATTGGAAGATTGATTATTGAATCTTGTCGATTGGATAGTGTTTTAAATATTGGCGGCATTGAAATTGCAAGTATTGTTTCTGCTCTGATAATTATTGTTTCTGTTGTGCTTTTATTTTTCATTTATAAAAAGAAAAGACAAGATGTATAGTCTTGTCTTTTTTACAATAGATGATGTATATAGTTAAGTTTTATATTAATAAACCCATTGTTTATATGGTGATGCATATAAGTCATTGAAACCTAAACCTGAGCCTGTTGGAGCTTGCATAGCTAACATCGCGTATGGATTTGTCATATATTGATTTTGTTGAGCTTTTTGGTTTGTGTATTGATTTGCTTTATCTAAAGCTTGTTGACTGCTGTTCATTGCTTCTATGTAAGCTTGCATTGCTTCTGCTGATTCAAAACCGTATTGTTGAGCGTATGCATCAGCTTGTGCTTTTTCATCAAGACCTTCTACTTGTGCTGCTGGATTTGAGAGGTAGTAAGAACCGTATGCAAGTCCAACTTGTGGTAAGTGTTTTTGAGTTGCAACTTTGTAGTTTGCGTTTTTTAAAATTTGTTTGTCTTTTGCTATTGCTTTTTCAATTGTGCTGATTCTAGCTGAGATGTTTTCTTTTTGTGCTTCAGTTGTTGCTGTTCTGAGTTGATCATTTAATCTTGTTATATCAGCTTCAGCTCTTTTTACGTTGTGTTGAGCAATTTCAATTTCTTTTTGTGCTTTTATTCCTTTCAAAAGTTTTTGTTGGAGTTTTATTTCTGCTTTTATTGCTGCTTTGTCTGATTCAGCTGCTGTTTTTAATTGTTCTTTAAGGCTTTTTATAAAGTTTTCTTTGTTTGCTATGCTTTTGTTAAAACCTATATGGTATTTTGAATCAATTACATCAGCCATTTGATAAAGTTGTTCTCTTTGTGCTGTCAATCTTGCTTTTTCTGCTGCTGAGAGAGAAGAGTCTGCTAATTTTGCTTCTACTTTTGTGATTTGTTCTTCTAAAATATCTAGAGATTTGTTTTTGCCGTCATTTACAAGTAATCTTGTTTCTGCCACTGTTTTTTCTTGTTTTAACTTTGCAAGTTTGGTATTGATTTCGCTTACGCGTTCTGTAGATGGGTTAGTGGCAAGTTCATCATTTAATTTTTTCATTTGATTATCAATATCTTTGATATTTTTGTTTAGTTTTTTCTCAAGAGCTTGAGTATAATTTTTGTGTCCGTTTTTGTAAGAGAAGGCTTCTGTAATATTAGGTTTAACTGTATTGTTATAGTATGCTCTTATTGCACGTCCTGATTGCATTGGGTGAGTAATAATTGCTTTGCTGCCTTTTGTAACTCCTGAACCTGCGATTTTGAAGCAGTCTTTTGTTGCTCTTAATGAACTTGTGATAGCATTGCCTTTTGGTATTGGGGCTCCAGCAGCTTTTAATGCACCTTTTGCACCTGCAACAGAACCGACAAGAGCAGTTGTACCTGAACCAATTTCTTGCCAAGCTGCTTCAGCTTCTGCATCAGTTTTTGCTGTTGCTGCTTTGTATATGCCTTTTCCTGTTTGGACTGTTGCCATTGTTGCGCCTGCAGCTACTAAAAATGGTGTTGCAGCTCCGCCAGTAGCTACTGTAAGTGCAACAGCACCTGCCGCTACAGCTACTGTAGTCAATGTGCGTTTCCAGCTGAATTTACCGTTTTCATCGCAAACCATTCCTTTAAAGAAATTGCCTACGCCCTTAACAAAGTTTTTGCATTTTTTGCCAAAGCTAATTTTTCCGTCATCTTGACCGTCACCTTGTGCAGGGATTTGTGTTTTATTTAGAGCAGCTTGTTGAGCTTTAATTTGTTGTTGTTCCAACTGTTTTTGTTGCAACATTTGTTGTTGCAATTTTTGTTGCTCTTGTTGTCTTTGCAACAATTCCATTGTTTGTTGATATTTTTGTTGTTGCATTTGCTGCATTTGTTGTGCTTGTTGCATAGTTTGCATCAAATACATCCAATATAAACCGTTTTGATAATTTGAGGGCAAATTAACGCCGTAACTCATTCCGTATCCCATTTAATACCTTTCTCTAAATGAAAAATTCCCGTGTAAAATAATCTCTTAAATTCCCTTATTTAGATAAAGTATTTTTTCTGCATAAAATTGACTTTTTAATGCAGTTTGTTAAGAAATGTAAATTACGGTAAAATGGTTATGTGGGTTGAGTTAGCGATTAATAATTTGGACGAGTAAAAACATTTATTCTGTTTAGTGGCCAGAATAAAAATATTGCTTTTCCAATAAATCTTTCTTTAGGTAAGAATCCCCAAAATCTTGAGTCTTGAGAGTTACCTCTGTTGTCTCCCATCATAAAATAATTGCCTGCAGGTATTTTCATAGGTCCGCAAAACATTTCATTCGAACAAGGAATGTAATCATCAGGGCTCATTATGTATGGTTCGTTTAGAGGTTGGTCGTTTATGTATACTTTAAAAGTACCGTCAACAAACTCTTTTACTTCCAGTTTGTCTCCAGGGACACCGACAACTCTTTTTATGTATGCGATATCTTTGCAGAAAAAGCCTGTTAATCTTGCCATTATTGAAAGCGGATCGGTTTTGATTTCCTCTTCAGGCGGGTAAAATACCATAATGTCGCCTCTTTTAGGCTCTGAATAAAATCTTGAAAATCTTTCGACAAAAATTCTATCCCCTTCTATAAGGGTTGGACGCATTGATGCTGAAGGAATCCAACGAATTTCGCCTATAAAAAATCTTATTATAACAACCATTACAACAACAAAGACGACTGTTTCTACAGTTTCTTTTAGCATAGCTATAAATTTTTCTTTAGGTGTTTCCGGTTGCTTGTCTTTTTTTTCTTCTTTATCCATCATAATTCTTTTCATTTGCCTGATAGTAAATTACACAGGTCTATTATTGCTCTTTTATATTGATTATCCTCAAGAAAAGATGTATTTTCAATAGCCCTGTTAAGGTAATATTTTGCAAGTTGTTTAGTTCTTTCTATTGCATTGCTTTCTTTAATATGTTTAGAGATGAGTTTTATGTTTTTGATTTTTGTTAAATCACCTTGGTATTTTTCTTGCACATAGTATATGAACGGTGCACTGTAGTCGCCATTTTGAATATCTTCATCAACTTTTTGAGTGTCATTGAAGTTTTCTATATCATTAATTATTTGAAAAGCTGTTCCAAAATTTAGTGCAAAATTTTTCACATCTTCTTTATTTTTTATGTCAGTATTGTCATATATGTATGTAGAAACGATACCTGCTTCAAAAAGTCGAGCTGTTTTGTCTTTTGATTTTTCTATGTATTTGTCTATGCTAAGGAGCTTGTAACGGTTAAAATATTGGTAAAGCTCACCATTTATAAGATTTGAAACTGCTTGAGTGTGTGTTTCTCTTATATTTTTGTCTTCTATATCAAACAATAGGTTAAGCACTTGTGCTATTAAAAAATCCCCAGCAAGTACAGCCATTTTACTATCATAATCAAAGTTTAGCGTTTTTTGTCCCCTTCTTAAGAGTGAGCAGTCTATTATATCGTCATGGATGAGTGTTGCGTTATGCAATAGTTCATTCGCCATGGCGATTTTTGTATAAAATTTATCTTCTTTTTTATTTAGCGCTTTTTTCCAAAGGAATATAAGAGCAGGTCTTAGTCTTTTTCCTTTGTTATTTATAAACTCTTTTATTATTGGAATAATTTGTGAGTTATTTGTTTTTTGTTTTTCAAAATAAGAAGTAATTTCGCAGTCTAATTTTTCAAAATCAGACTGAATAACGCTTATGATTTCATTATATTTTGTGTTAAAAACCGAATCCGCCAAATGAGACCTCTTTTTTGTTAATTATAACAAAAAAGATTTATGCGCTCTATTTATATCAGTATAAAAATTAGTAGTACATAGTGCTAGGCAAGACGGTTATATTCATCAGTTAATGATGCAACACACCTTCCCCAGTTTACATTTAAGTTTGTTGGGTCGTTATTGGCACCGATTGGGCAATATTTTTCATGAATTTGAGAGACCGTTACTCTGCCTTGATTAATATAATTATTTCTCAAGTTTTTGGCTAACGATTCAAGACATGCATCTACGCTACTGAATGTCGCTAGTTCAGTGTAGTTGCTGGAGGCGCTCATTATACCGGCTACATTGTTTTTTTCTACTGCTGCAGGGCTTGTGCCATATGTACTTTCACTGTTTGCTATAGCTGCCATCATTGCTGCGCTTACTCCGTATTTTTCTTGTAATTCAAGAAGTTTTGTTCCTTTGCCTTCGAGAACGCCTTTTAGGTGTTTGTTTAAATCTTCTGCCGTGCCTTTATATAAATCTGTAGCTTTTTGATTGTAATTGCCATATTTTGCCGCAGGTGTTACTGTGCCTGCTGGTGGTGTTGTTTGGGTGCCATTTAAAAAGTCAAAATTTACTTCTGGCATTTTGTAATTATTGAGCATTGACATAAAATTATCAAACATTTGAGACATTATGTTTTGTTGTTGTCTTGCGTTTATTGCATTCATAATATTAAAGTTCATTGATGATATGCCAAATGGGTCAAAGTTGCCAAATGTACTAAATTCCGGCATTATGAAATTTGTATTGTTAGTTGGAAATAAACCTCCTGTAGAGTACAACATTGGTGTAGGAGAAAAACTTCCACCTAAGAGGTTATTATTTCCAAATATAAATGGATTCCCTAAGGCAAATGAATTGTCGAACGTTGTCGAAGGTGCCAACGCAGGAAGATATTTCATATTCATTGTTGTGAAATCTATTTTATTTCCCGACATAAAATTCCCTTAGAATATCCTATATATAAATAAAAACATTTTGTTAAAAAAAATTGCCTAAAGACTTCTATTGATTTTGATTTCTGCTATCTTCATGTAAGAATATTGTCATTACTTATTTACACAATGGAAGCTGAAAGATGATAACAACTAGTAATTTAACTGTAAGATTTGGTTCACAAACTCTTTTTGAAAATATAAATATAAAATTTGTTCCAGGACACTGTTATGGCGTAATCGGAGCAAACGGTGCCGGTAAATCTACTTTGCTAAAAGTCATTGCAGGTGATATAGAACCTACCTCAGGCGAGGTTCATATACAAAAAGGCATGAGAATTGCTGTTTTAAAACAAGACCATTTTGCTTACGATGCTTTTCCTGTTATTGATACTGTTATAATGGGGCATAAAAGACTCTATGACGTTATGAAAGAAAAAGAGGCTCTTTATGCCAAAGCTGATTTTACAGATGAAGATGGCATGAAAGTTTCTGAGTTAGAAACAGAATTTGCAGAGCTTGATGGTTGGCAAGCAGAGTCTCAAGCTGCTACTTTATTGAGTGATTTGGGTATTGATGATGAAAAACATTATCAGTTGATGAGTGAGTTATCAGGTAGCGAAAAGGTTCGTGTATTGCTTGCTCAGGCTTTATTTGGAAATCCTGATATCTTGTTGTTAGACGAGCCGACAAACCACCTTGATATAACAACTATTAAGTGGTTGGAGGAATTTTTAATAGATTTCCCTAATACTGTTATTGTTGTATCTCACGACAGAAACTTTTTAGATAAAGTTTGTACACATATTGCTGATATTGATTACTGCAATATTCAGCTTTATACAGGTAACTACTCTTTCTGGGCACAAGCAAGTCAGTTGATTCAAAAACAAAAAGAAGAACAAAACAGAAAAACTGAAGAAAAAATAGAAGAGTTAAAAGCTTTTATTGCAAGGTTTAGTGCAAACGCTTCAAAAGCTGCTCAGGCTACATCGAGAAAAAATATGCTTGATAAATTAACTCTTGAAGATATAAAACCTTCATCAAGAAAGTTTCCAAGAATAAGATTTAATTATAAAAAAATTCCGGGCAAAGATGTTTTGCATATTGATAAGTTAAATAAATCCATTGATGGTGAATTGCTTATAAAAAACTTTTCTATGGATGTTTATCAAGGTAATAAGATTGCCTTTATAAGCCGTGATCCTATGATTGTAACTACTTTGTTTCAGATTCTTGCAGGCGAGCTTGAGCCTGATTCAGGTAAGGTTGAATGGGGTGTAACTGCTACTCGTTCTTATTTTCCAAAGGATAATAATGCATACTTTGACACAAAAGTAAGTTTGATTGATTGGTTAAGACAATATTCTGAAGAGCAGCATATAAGCTATATCAGAGGCTACTTGGGCAGAATGCTTTTTACCGGTGAAGAATCTGAAAAAAGCGCAAATGTCTTATCAGGTGGAGAAAGAGTCAGATGTATGCTTGCAAAAATGATGGTTGCAGAGTCTAATGTATTGATTTTTGATGAACCAACAAACCACCTTGATCTAGAGTCTATTACTGCTTTGAATAACTCTTTGATTGATTTTAATGGTAGCGTTTTATTTACTTCTCAAGACCACGAATTTATCCAAACAGTTGCTGATAGAATTATTGAAATTTCTCCAAATGGTTGGATAGAATCTCATTACAAATATGAAGAATATATGCTTAACCCTGAAATGAAAAAGAAAAGAGAACTTTTGTATAGAGATACGGTGAAAAAATAAAATAAAAAAGACCTGATTATTTCAGGTCTTTTTATTATTTTAGTAATCGCTTGATGAGCTTTCGTCATCATCATCAAGTGATGACAAGTCTTTTGTATATGTTGTATCAAAATCTTCAGGCAGCATATCTGTATCAGGCCATACTGTAGATTCATCAAATCTTACAGCGTCCATGTTCTCTGCAGCTGCAAAATCTGAGTTTTGTAAATCACTTTCGTTAAATACAGCACCTGCCATATCAGCATCTGTGAAGTTGCAGTAATTTACTGTAGCGTAGCTAAAATCTGTACCGTTTAACAAAGCTCCGGAGAAATTACATTCAACAAGTGCTGAACGAGAGAAATCTGCAGACGTTAAGTCTGTATCAGTAAAGTTCACTTCTGTAAAGTGAACATCACCAAATGAACAGCCTGACAAATCAGCATTTGTTAAGTCGATGCTTTCGAGTGTAAGGTTTGAAAAATCTAGTTCACTCAAATCTATTTCTTCATGATTTTTGCGATAGTTTTCATATTCTTTGGGGTTAGAAACTATAAGATCAAAAATTTCATCTTTTGTATATTCTGCCATTTAAAAAATCTCCTTAATAACTGATAATAATTCCCGCGTTTAATCTTCTATGATTCTCATCTGCATTGCAAGTAGTACTGCTTGTGTTCTGTTTTTAACTTTTAGTTTTTTGAAAATACTGTTCAAGTGGGTTTTAACAGTGACTTCTCTAACATAAAGTTTTTCAGCTATATCATTGTTACTTGCACCTTGTGATACCATTTTGAGTATTTCTTTTTCTCTTGCGGTGAGAGGTTCAATGTTGCCTTCTTTTACAAACTTCAAGTCAACGTTATTGTGTTTTTCTTTTTGCCAGTTTGAACGTCTTAAAAGAGCTTCGATTCTGGCTAGTAAGTTTGGCAGGATAAACGGTTTTACAACATAGTCGTCTGCTCCGAATTTGAGACCTGAAATTTCTTTTTGTTCTTCGTTTATAGCCGTAATCATAATTATAGGTATGTTTTCAAGCTTTTTGTTTTGACGGATTGCCTTTAATGTCTCCCATCCGTCCATATTGGGCATCATTACATCAAGCAATACCAAGTCAAAGTCGTTGCTTTCTGATGTAAGTTTTTTTATACCCTGCAAGCCATCTTTTGCCACTTCTACTTCATATCCGTATAAAGGTAGGGCATCAGCTAAATACTTAGGGTTGTCGTCAATAATGAGAATTTTTGCTATAGCAACCATATTTTAGTCTCTTTTATGCTACTTTAGTTGTAATTTTAATAAATAAATCCGCAATTATCAATTAATATGACAGCAAATTCATCTATTTAACTTAGATTAGATTATCTTTCAGGGCTTTTATTGCTGCTTGAGTTCTGTCATTTACTGCAAGTTTTTGAAGAATATTGCAAACGTGTGCTTTTGTCGTATTTATACTAACATCAAGTTTTTTTGCTATTTCGTTATTAGTTAAGCCTTCAACAATTAACGCTAATACTTGCTTTTCTCGCACAGTAAGGTTGTTCTCTGTACTTTTTGGCGCTTCTGAATTAGCAGATACAGGCTGCTCTTTTACTTCGTTTTCTGTTCTGCGTGCGGCATTTAGAACATATTGTGCCACTTTAGGGTCAAACCAGGCTGCTCCTTCTAATATTGATTTTGTTATATCTATAAGTTTGTCCGGTTCAATATCTTTTGTGCAATAAGCGTTTGCCCCATTTTGCAATGATTTGAGTACATCATCTTCTTGTTCGTGAGAGGAAAGAATCACAACTTTTATCGATGGATGTTTTTCTTTGATTATTTTTGTAGCGTCTATACCGTTTATGTCAGGTAAGCCTAAGTCCATAATTACAGCGTCAATTGCTTCCTTTTGGGCTATTGATATGCCTTGTTTTGCATTAGCAGCTTCGTAAATCTTTGAGAAGTTTTTATCAGACTCAAAAGCTGTTCTTAGTCCAAATCTCGTTAGAGAATGGTCTTCTATAATTAGGATGCTGTATTTTTTCATAATTTTCCTTACAATTGTGAACGCATTTCAAGGTTTGCTTGTTCATTTAGCGGATCAAGCTCTAATGCTTTTTTAAAGTCTTTTTGTGCTGCATCAACGTGTCCTGCTTTTTTATTTATCAAGCCGTTGTAATAATAATAGTTGCTGTTTTTGCTGTCGATATATTTTACCGGTTTTAGGTAAGTTCTGGCAAGTTCAAGACGGTTGTTTTTTATTGCTATATCCGCTAAGCCTAACCAAGCATTAGTCATCAAAGGATCGAGTGATACTGCTTTTTTTAGGTACTGAATGTTTTTTATATCGTCAATTTTGGATGCAATGTAGTAAATATTTGCGTCAGTTGTTCCTTTTTCAAATACTTTGTTTGCATATTCAACCGATTTGTCACTCATATCAAGCATTTTGTAACACAAAGATGCTTTAATCATTGCTTCTTTGTTCTTTTTGTCTTTTTTAGCTGCTTTTAAGAAATAATCGAGCGCATTTTTGTAATCTTTTTTGAAAAGATACATTTCTGCTATACCCATAATTGTTGGTGTATAGTTCTTTTTGATTTTATAAGCTTTTTCGTATAGCTCCATGGAATCAGCCAAGTTGTTTTGTTTAAAATAAATTTCTGCAAGCATTGTCATCGACTTGTAGTCTTTTGGATCTGCGCTGATGTTTTGGTTTAGTTCTTTAATAGCTCTTGGTGTATCTCCTGCTTTTTCAAAATATTTTGCAAGATACAAGGCTGACAAGTTTCTGTCTTTTGTCGCTTTTGCAAGAGTGTAGTAGTACAAGCCTTCTAAATCTTTTTTGTAGTCAAGAATATTTATATCTTGAGACAAAAGGTTTTCCATTATTTTTACAGAATCTGAAAGTTTATTAGTTTCACAGAATATTTGAGCCTTGTATTTTTGATAATTTATGTTGTCAGGGCTGATAGATATAGCCTTGTTGATTTCATTAATGGCTTTCCCGTATTCTTTAGTATTGTAGTATGCCTGAGAAAGTATGTAGTGAGCGTAATCTGATCTTTTTAAATTATCAGGAAGCCTGTTCATATCTCTTGCAACTTCAAACGCAAGGTTGTTGTAGTAAATTTCTGTGTAATTTTGTGCGAGTTTAATCTCGTCATCATAAGAAAGAACAACCATTGGGAATAATTTTGATTTAATTAACTGAATTTGGTGGTTGTATGTTTCTCTGTCTTGAATGTTGTTTATAGCCTCTTGTGCAAGAGAGAACAAACCTATGTTTGCAAACTTATAAGCAAATCCTATGTTTGCAAAGTCATTGTTAGATGTTTTTTGCAAGATAAGCTTGTAGTCTTTGTATGCAGATGTTATATTACCTTGAGAAAATTTTTCGTTTGCTTCAGCATATTTTTTTGCGTAGTCTATTTCGCTAACAGAAGCTGCATTTAAATTGTCAGTTCCTTGCGCGTATGTTAACAACCTCAAAAAATCGTTTGTAAGTTGATTATTTTTTATCAACTTTAAATTTTCCATATTAAAAGTTGATATTGGTGTTCTTACAATATTTTTATTTATATCTTTTGCATAGCACATTCCTGAGGTTGCGCTAGCCATTATGATTGCTGATACTATAAATTTTCTAATCATATACCTTCCCTGGTCTGTTTATTATTTGCCTGCTTTACAATTGTAGTATGTGTTGAACAATTCAATCAATACTTTATCTGCTTCTGTATATTCTTCTTCATTTTTCATCAATAAGTCGAAGAGATAATCTACGTCATATTTATCAAGAAGTTCTCTGTCTTTTTTGTCATATAAAACAGAATCAACCTCACTTAAAAATACGTCAACAAGTCTGTCTAATTTTATTTTGAAAAATGCGTCAACAATATCTCCGTCAAAGTGTTTCCAAGCACCTGATTTTATTATATCAAGTGCATTTTTAATCGGCATTTTGTCACGATAGTGTCTTTTTGATGTAATAGCGTCAAAAACATCGCTTACTGCAAGGATTCTGCCACCTAGAGGTATTTCTTCTCCTTTTAGCTTTCTGAAATAGCCTGTGCCATCGTATTTTTCGTGGTGGCTTGATGCAATTTCAGCTACTTCTTTAAACTCTTCTGAGATATATACCCTGTTAAGTATGTCATAAGTGATTTTTACGTGTTCTTGAATATGTTTGTACTCGTCATCTGTGAGCTTTCCGTCTTTTTGTAAGACAGCATCTCTGATACCGATTTTACCTATATCGTGAAGAATGGCTGCGTGTATGATATTTGCTGTCGCTTTTTCATTAAGCTTCATAACTTCACAAATAAGCTCTGAGTACATTTTTACGCGGTTTGAGTGACCTGCTGTTATTTTGTCTCTTGCATCGATTGAGGCTGCAAGTGTATCGACGAAGTTTTTAAATAATTCTTTTTGTTTGTCTATCATTAATTGTTGGGATTCAAACAACTTTGCGTTTTCAATTGCGATGCCTGCACTTGAGCCTATTGCGATAAGAATTTCTTCGTCTTCTTTAGTAAATACAGCATCATTATTTTTGTTCAATACCTGAAACACGCCTAAAATCTCGTGTTTCATATTCCATATAGGCATACATAGTATTGTTTTTGTTCTGTAACCGGTTTCTTTGTCTATATCTTGATTAAAACGATCGTCTTTGTAAGCATCTTCGATATTTATTATTTCACCCATTTGTGCTACATACCCTGCCAACCCTTTGTCAGCTGGAAATCTGAGCTCTTGAGTACCCATACCGAGTGCGACTTTTGAAACAAGCTCATTTCTTTCTTTATCTAAAAGAAAAACGGTGCATCTGTCTGCATCCAGAACTTTTTTGATTTCTTCTGCCACTGTTTTTAAAAGATGTTCAAGACTTGTTTCTGCAGCCAGCGTTCTTGCTACGTTAAGTAGAGCAACAATTGGTTTTTCTGCATTGTTAGCTGAATCAGAACCTTCTTCTTGTACATTGAGTTTTTCAATTTGAGTAATTAAATTGCTTACTTTGGTTTCTATTATGGCATTATCTGATTTTATGCTATTTGCCTGTCTTAGGACATTTATGGACATTGCATAATTTTTTTCGGCGTTATAGATATATCCCCAGCAATATAAATTTGTTTTAATCGCATTTTTGTTGTGTGAATTTTCTGCTAAAAATCTTGCATCTTCAAGCATATTCAGCGCTATTTTATAGTTGCTTTTGTCTGCTTTGTATTTAAGTACTGCAAGCAAAGATAGATTTTGAGCAATGAATTCATAAGATTTATTAAGTAAAAATGTGTTATGAATCATTTCAGCTTTTGGAATTAGAGAAGAAATTGCCGCTGTATCTAATGTCTTAAATATTGTAAACATTGTGTTTTGAGCGTTGTTCAAGTCTTCTACACAAACAGATTTTATAAACTCTTCCATATTAAACCCTTAACATAATCTCTTTTTAATTATACAATATTTTCTATAATTAATAAACCGTATAGAATAAATAGGGGAATTAAGGAGTTTTTATGAATAAAGTTAGTATAATTATTCCTGTTTTTAATGAAATATCAACTTTGGATAAGATACTTGAAAAGGTCGAACAAGCCTCTTTTTGTGGGTTAGAAAAAGAGATTATTCTTATTGATGATATGTCAACTGACGGGACAAGAGAACACCTTGCTGAGTTGGAAAATAAGTATAAGGTTTTGTATCACAATTATAACAAGGGTAAGGGGGCTGCAATCAGAACAGGTCTTGAACAGGTTACAGGTGATATTATGGTTATACAAGATGCTGATTTAGAGTATGATCCTGCTGATTATGAACCATTGGTTAAGCTTATTGTTGATGACAAAGCTGATGTTGTGTACGGTTCAAGATTAACAGGGGCAAAACCTTCTCGTTCATTTATGTTTACTCATTGGTTGGGTAATAAAGTTTTGACTTTGACAACAAATATCTTGTATGGCGCAACTTTAACAGATATGGAAACTTGTTATAAGGCATTTAGAACAAGCTTTCTTGAAGGAATACAGATTAAGTCTGACAGATTTGACTTTGAACCTGAAATTACCGCTAAGGTGTTAAAAAGAAAACCAAGACTTTATGAATTGCCTATTTCTTACTATGGACGCGATTATTCTGAAGGTAAGAAAATCACTTGGAAAGATGGTATACATGCGCTGTGGGCATTGTTGAGATTTAGATTTACTGATTAATGTCCATAGAGTTGTCATAGTTTTCAAAATCATCGATATCGGTCTCTTGTTGGGGTTCTTTATCGATGATTTGTTGTATGGTTTGTTTTATTTTCGGCTTTATAGGTTCGTCTAAAAGCTTGAATTCGTATGCGCCTACCAAAACAAGTCCTGCTAATATTGCTATTTTAGCAGTTTTGGGGGTGAAAATTTGTTTTAGGATTACGCTGTCAAATATGCTTTGTTGGTTGCCAAGCTGTTTTATAACGGTGCGAGTAATTTCTGATGAGGCAAGTTTTTTTGTTTTGTTAAATGAGTACCTCATATTTTTTTGTATTATATATGCGTTTTTTAAGGCTTTTTGGGCGTTTTTGGATTTCATCAGATATTTTCTGAATTCAAAGCACTCATCCGCATTTAGTTCGTTATCTATGTAAGGTGAAATTTGGCTTACGAATTTTTCGTGTTCTTTTATGCTGAAATTGTTTTTTTTCTGTTTTTGCTTAGATAGTTCTACAAATTGTTTGTAAGAATCTTGTAAGTTTTTTATGAGTGATTTCAGGTATAAATATTTCTTTCTGCAAGCAGGACAGATTGCAATGTGATCTTTTACAAAAAACATCTCATTTGCAGAAAGGTTATTATCAATATAAAGAGAAAGCATTGAGGTTACTTTTTTACAGATTACTTTATTTTCCATAACAACTCCGAAATTTTAAGCAATATAGTTTTTTAAATCTTCTTGCAATTTGTTTCTGGCTCGAGCGATACGAGATTTTACAGTCCCTACATTTGTGTTTGTGATATCGGCTATTTCTTCATAAGTTAATCCTTGGAATTCTCTCAAAACGATAGCAAGTCTGAATGAATCTGGTAGTTTGTGTATTGATTTTTCGATTATACGATTTAGTTCTGAATTTATACTTGCTTCTTCGGGGGTACATTCTTTACAAGGTACTTCTGTAATGCAAAAACGGTCTTGCTCTTCATCATTATTTTTGTCGATTGGTATTGTTTTAAGTTTTCGGTTTTTGCTTCTTATGTGGTCGTAAAAAAGTCTTGTAACTATCTGATTTAACCAAGCTTTAAATTTGGTAGGCTCTTTCAGCTTTTTTATGTTTTTAGACATTTTAAGTAAAGCTTCTTGGGTTAAGTCCATTATGTCTTCGCAGTCGCTGCTTAGATAATAAAACGATGCGTAGATACTGTCTTGGTTCCTTTTTATAAGTTCTTCCAAAGCTTCAAAATCATCATTTTGAGCAAGAACAATAATTTCGTCCAAATTTTTATGTTTGTATCTTTTATTATCAAATAGCTTCAATTTCTAAACACTCCATTTTTATACTCTTAAATTAAATGAAGGTTTGATTTATTAGTATGCTCTTTGATTTATATACAGTCAGATAATAAAAAATATCTTGTCTGATACTCGGGGGTCAGAAGTAGTAATATGGATGTGTTTATATGTTTAATATGTATAAATCTTTATCAAGTTTAATTTCGAAGTATGTATTGGCTGGAATAATAAGATCGTTGCCTCTTTTTCCAAGTGCTACAAATGGAGATATTAAAAGGTCTGCGGCTTGCAAAGCTGCAGCAACTATGAACCACGCAGGTTTTGTAAACGTGCTCATTTCACAAATTTTGTCACTTCCGCAAGGATCTTTTGCTGCATTGTGTATAATCCCTTGTTCGGCTAAATCTGATAAATTAGCAAGGTAACAAGGTGAACCGGCTAGTGTTCCCATATATACATTTTTGTTATCCATTTTTGAAATGGATGCTACTACAGGGTATGTTATTTTATCTACGGTGATTTTTAGCAGTTTTACTTTTGCTGTTGCGCTTTTTCCGGCGAGTCTTGGTTTGCTAGTCTTTTCTATTACACCGTGTAGAACAATAGTTGACGGTTCTTTGTCATAAGTAAGATATTCGTTTTGCACGGAGGTGAACTTGATTGGAATACCACTTGCGTTATTGTTAAGGTTGCTGTCTGATACAACAAGGAATTTTCTGCCTTTTTCTATTTTGATAGTATCAAATTCCATATCCGGCAATATGTTACTTATATTATCTCCAACTTGTTTATCTCTGGGGGTTCTTCTTTTAACGTCTTCTTCTAGTATATAAGCTTTGTGTGGTGTATTTTCCTCATAAACTTCCAGAGTTGGGTTTACTATTTCTTTTGCAAATAATGGAGATATGTTAAAAAATGCATACGACAATATAAGCAGATATGATATTCTACTTCTCATGTAAGAAACCTCAAAAAATGTCTAAAATACTGTGTTTTTATTAACCCCTTGTTCGTTGGGATTTATATTCTAGCTTCAAAGATAAATAAATATATCCTTTATTTATTGGATTTACAAAAAATGATTTTGTATTTTCGGATATTAGTGTTCTTTTTTTGGTAAATTGTAAAAAATACACTAAATAGCCCGATTAGGTAATGGCTTATTATAAAAAATAAGATAATATTTATGATGACTTTTGTGTTTATATGTATTACCAAGAAAATAGCAGCCAGGAGAAATCTATGCTTGAAAAAAATTGTAATGTTACCGTATCAGATTTTGCCGTATATCCCAAAACGATTAGTACAAGCTCTGTATCCTCAAAGAAGCATATTGTTGAAGAACTAAAGGATTTATTGAAACTGATTAGTGCTTATGATTTTTGGGTTAATGATAACATTGTAAAAATGACTATAAAAAGAATAAAAAATAACAATAGACGCTTAAATACTCGCAAAACAAATTATTGTATTTTGTCTGCACCGGACTATAAAGACTAGCATTTGTATCAATTTATAAATACATTTTGGAAAAAACGCAATTTTTTCAAAGATTCGGTTTTAGAATAAAACAGATTGGCTTATGCATACCTAATGCCGGTCGTGATGTGTGAAATATCTTCCGGAATGTAAAAATTGATTTCTAATATTGCAAATACTTACACAAACAGCATCCCTTCATTTGGAGCCAAATTAACAGTTTTAGGCGTAAATACTCCTAAGGCTTCTTCTATGCATTCTTCCTCTTATATGAAAAGTAAGGCAGATGAGTATTTGCAAAACGGAAACTTTGAGAGAGCTATTGAGTATTATAAAAGTGCACTAAACGCTGATCCTTATAATACCGATATTCATTTGAATTTAGCTAAAACATACGGCTTTAACGGGCAGTACAAAGAGGCTATTCCTCACTTACAAGAATATCTTAATAAAAAGCCTGAAGACATTGAAAATATCACATTGCTTGGTGAATATTATAAAAAGTCAGGCATGTTTGCTAAAGCCATAGAATGTTTTAACAGGGCTTTGTGCATAGAGCCAAATTATGACTATGCAAAAAGGAACCTTCTTGATACTCAAAATTTGAAATTGGCGTGTATAAATCCTCAAAAAGCCAGACAAGAACGTTATGATACAGCAATAAAAAATCTTACAGAAGCAGTAAAAATAGCTAAAGGCTTTTTCCCTAAGGGGTATATGGATGATATGAAAGACATGACTGTTTCTTTTGATAAAACATCCAAAATGGGTGGGCGTACCAATATTGCACAGTATGAACATGGAAAAAGAAAAATATCTGTTACGGATGAGTACACGTATGCTGATCCTAAATTAACCGGTGCTTATCTTATACATGAATTTGTTCATGGAAAAGATAATGACCCATATACATCTGTTAGAGAAGAGCAAGATGCATACAGGATTCAAGCTCAGTATTGGACAAATAATGTTTTTGATGTCTACGATCCGGAGATGGATTATGTTTCTGATTTGTATAAGCAGTCTGCAGAAGCTCTGGATGCTAGGGTTGCTGAGATATACAGATTAAGAGACCCTGGTATACCGGATGTTTCTTATAATCATCCTCCATCTACTAAAAAAGCATCAGCATTTTCTTTATCTAAAGCTGCAAGCAAGCCTATAAAAGCCTATGACATAATATGTTGATAGAAATGTTTAAAAATGTAAATAAGTGTAACAAAATCACTAATTATTGTATTATGTTCGTGCAAAAATAATTCTTGAGAATACTTATATCACCGAAACGAATTTTGAAATAGATTAGTATGAGACTTGACCCCTCGATATACAATAAATATTTAATTAATAAAACATCAGCAGCACGTTCGTTTGTGACAAAGCTAAATAAAGACGGAGCAATATTGCCTGTTGTTTTGCTGGAAGCAACTGTTACAGGTGGAAGAACTTATCAGGCATACAAAAGAGATGGCTTTGTTGAAGCTAGAGAACGTGTAACAGAAGAGTCTTTAGGGGCTATTTTCTGGTTGTTTGGTGCAACTATGGCAGCTGCTTTGTTTGATAAAATTGGACAGAAGTTTTTGAAGATTCCTAAAAATATGCCTGATGTTGGTCGTGACAAAATCAGAGGTCCTTTCAACAACTTTGTCAATAAAGTCGCTTCTGTTTTGAATTTGTCAGCTGCACAAAAAGATGCGGTTAAAACTAATTTGGCTAGATTTTCTGTTGGTAAAACAGCAGCAAGTCTTATTACCGCGTGTCTTTTTATTGGTTATGTCGTTCCAAAATTGAATCAGGCTATTACAAAACATCTCTTTGGTAAAATGAGTCAAAAAGATCCTAACCATGAAAAAGCGCCTGATCCTAGAACAAACAAACTCACTCTTAAGGATGCTAGAGCAATTTTCTCTGCTAAAGGTATTTCAATAAATGCTGTTGAAAACTTTAAGGCAAGAAATGCGTTTATGCATAATTTGACAGGACAATTCAAAAAAGATACTCCATCATTCGGTTCGAGCGCTGACTCTATGTTAAGAATCGTCCAAAACTTCCAAACAAATGATGTATGGAAACTTCTTGGTACTGATGTTGGTACTGTTACAGGTAGAACTGCAAACGCAAGAAATAAAGACGAACGTATAGAAATCTTATTTAGAGATGTTTCCTCTATTTATTTCTATTGCTTCTCTATGCCTGCAATAGTTGCATTTATGAATAAAAAAGATACATTTAAAGGGCTAAATACAAAACTTAATCCAATGAGTGCTATGGAAGTTCATAACCACATGGTAAAAAGAATGGCTGAGTCCGGCTTTGATAAAATGCAACCGGAAAGCTTTAAAAATATGATGTTAGGTAATGAACTTAATGATGTAGAAAGTGATTTATTGAAAAAGGCATTCCCAAATCAAAAACCTGCATCAACTAAAAAAGTATTCTTTGGTTTGTTTGATAAAAAAGTTCCGGCTGTATATGATTCAACAACTTTAGAAAATTTTGAAAAAATAGTTGACGACTATATTAAAGATCCTCAAAGAGCAGAAAATATAAAAGTAAATGCACGCGCAATGTCTAAATTGCAGCCTCTTAAAGAAGGTGTTGCTATGATAACTGCTACACAAGCAGAAGATGCAATGAGAGGTGGCGAAGTTAGAACTCCTGCATTTATGCAAAAAGTTTTAAATCACGCATTTGAAGACTTTATTGTAAAACCGGAAAATTACGATGAAGCAGGAAATGTCATCAAAAAAGGTGCTAAAAAATTAACAAATCCATTGACTGACAGTTACAGATATATTTCTCAAAGTCAAATTGAAGGTACTCGTAAACAAGTAATTGATTATGTTAAAGCAATCGTTGAGGAAGCTAAATCAAAAGGCAAAAATGTTGACTTTGAGTTGATGACAAAAATGAATAAACGCAATATGACTAAGAGTGGTTTGTTCATGGGCTTGGCTATGGGTGTTTCATCTCTGTTCTTGTCAACAATAATTCCTAAAATTCAGTATTATATTACATATTTAAGAACTGGTAAAAATTCATTCCCGGGTACAGAAAGTTTGACTCAGAACAAATAATTTTTTTGTAAACTATTGTTACAATTGTGAGAACTTTGCTAAAGTTTTGGGCTGAAAATGACGACATACATACTGAAAGGTCTAACAGGCTTATTCAGGGAAAGTTATTTAGCAAATGATAAGGAGTCACAATGGTACAGGGAATTGGTCCAACTGGTGGAGATAATGGTTCAATCTCAGGAATGTATGAATATCAAGCCTTATATGCCCAGTATGAGCAATACAATAAAAATAACAAAGGCTCAGAGTTGACTTTTGAATCTTGGCTTGCTATGACCGGAAAATTAGGCTGGTTTAATAGATGGACAGAAAATTATATTGAATCTGGCGGTCAAAACTGTACAAATGGTGATGGTGTTGCGGGTAATACTATAGCTGCCGGCAGACACGTTAACGGGAATAATAGTGCTATTTTTCAGGGTGCTGATGAAGAAACTTATTATCAATTCGATTATGATACAGGAGAATATAGGGTTTTACACGGCAATGAAGAAATTGCTGCTGCATTGGGGCTCCCAGAAGGTGCTACTATTGATATGATTGAGTTTGGCACTTTTTCCGCTCAAATTACAGATATAACATTTGGCGATCTTGATGATGGTCAAGATACAAGTATTTACCGTGTAAATGGTAATTATGCCGGAGTTACAATGGTAGACCAAGAATTCGATATTCATTATATACTTAATGCTTTGTTAATGGATCCAACAGATCCTCAATACAAAATTGCAAAAGAAGTATTTGACAAATTGTGTGCAAATACAAATCAATGGCTTCCACAGTCTGATTTAGATATGTTGAATGAGGTTGCTGCGCAATATGGTACAGAGTCTGCTGAATATAAGGCAGTTTTAAAAGATGTATTGTTGTCTAATTTAGATCAAGCAAACGAATGGGTTGAAGATCATACTCATGTTGCTCATAATCAAGCATCTCTAGAAGAACTAGGTACATCTGGAGCAGATGGCTCTGAAGGGACTGATGGTACTGGCTCTTCAGAAGATGGTTCTCAAACGAATAAAGTACCTGAATATGACAAAAGTTCGGTTTTAGATGCTGCCGGCATATTGTCTGATTATACAAATAATACAATCTGGAAAAGCGAAAAAGTTAACAGATCTGATAAAACTCAAGAAGAATGCCGTAATCAAGCACTAGCAAAAAGTTCTGCCTACGCGGAAAGCGTATTGAATAATGTTATTAGTTCTTTGACATCACAACTAGGTGATCAATGTACTCCTGAAATTCAGCAGTATATGTCCAAAGCTAAACAATTAACATTAGAAGATGATAGTTGGCAAAGTACTGAATGGCATAAAGCTGTGTTAAATAAAAACAAAGGTTTTACTTCTAATTGCGAAGTTCGAACATTGATTGATAAATTCTTTAATGAATTTAATACTCTATGTGCCAATGGTGGCAAATCAACAGAAGAAGTAGCTGCCGAAGAACAAGCTAAACAAGAACAAGCTGCAAAAGAAGAAGCTGTATTTAAAGAACTTTATTCTATGGATATTGGTTCAATGGCAAAAGATGCCGGTGTTGACAAGGATGCACAGGTTGTTAATCCCAGCTCTGCTTCAGAAATTCAGGCAAAAGCCGAGTCAGATATCTTACAGCCTTTGATGAATAAAATAAAAGCTCAATTATCAGGCAAAGGGTTATCTGATGCTGATATTGACTCAGTATTGCAACAGTGCGCTTCCTATGCTTTGTCTTATTGCACAGAATGGGCATCTACTTCTAACAATTACGTTTACACAATAGACGCTGACAAGCTTATTGATAAGTTTGAAGAAGCAGTGAAAGAAATTGTTAAAAACAAAGGATATGCCGTATAGCAAAAATACAACGTTCGTATAGTTCAAATTTTGGTATAGGGTGTTATATTGATAATATATCCCCATTGAAAGGAACGAATATGTCAGATGCTATGAGTGCGATAAACTCTCAAATGGCTTCGCAAACAGCTAGTTTGCAGATGGCTTGCAAGGCTTTGAGCATGCAAAAGCAGCAAGGTGCCATAGCGCTGCAGTTGTTACAAGGTGCGATGCAGATGATGCCTCAAGATCCGTCCACAATTACAGCGGCACAGTTGCAGTCGCCAATTGATATAAGAGTTTAGAAAAAAGCTGTTCTGGTAAAGGACAGCTTTTTCGTTTAACAGAATGATTTATTATTTCTGTGCAGATATATAATTGTCTTGTTATTTTACAGAAAGAAAGTGTGTATATGATTAGTTTAAATTCTATTTCTGAAGATTCTTCGGCATCTGCTAGCATGAGCAGCTGGATTGCAAAACTTCAAGAAGGTAAAAAAAGTACTCAACAATTGCAGATGGATATGCTTGATAGTGCTATTGAACAAATAAATAAGCTTCAAGAAGCAGCGTTGGAAAAAGCAGAAGAAAAAAGAGAAGAAGAACTCAAAGAAAACCAAAAAAATGAAAATGCAGTTGAAGTTTCTGTTTCTTCCGTAAGCGTATCATCTACATCAGATGTTGCAGAGGTTGAACAGACATCATCTGTTGAAGTAGAAGCATAGTTTTTAAAATCCCTTCTTAAACATTGACAATCGTTGTACAATTATATAAAAGAAGGGATTTTTTGTTGGAAAATATTGTTGAAATAAAAAAGATTTTGGACGAAACGGAAGAAAAATGCCGAAATTGCCATAAATGTCCTTTAGGCAAATCGAGAACAAAAACAGTTTTTTCTTCCGGAATACCCAATAATAAGCTTATGTTAATAGGCGAAGCTCCAGGCTATTGGGAAGATCAAAAAGGTGAACCGTTTGTAGGAAAAGCCGGGCAACTGCTTGATAAGATATTTGCATCAGTTGGTCTGTCTCGTCAAAATGATGTTTATATTTGTAATACCTTAAAATGTCGTCCGCCTGACAACAGAAACCCACTGCCGGAGGAAAAGGCTGCTTGCAGAGAATATCTGGATGTGCAGGTGGATTTATTAAAACCACGCATAATTCTTTTATGCGGGAATATTGCTGTTCAATCATTTATTGAGAATGCACGCGGCATAACTAAAATTCGTGGTCAATGGTTTGATGGGCCTTATGGTGCCAAGATGATGCCTATTTTTCATCCTTCCTATCTTTTAAGGAATGATTCAAGAGAAAAAGGTAGCCCTAAATGGCTTATGTGGCAAGATATCCAGGAGATTAAAAGAGTTTATGACTCTTTATGATTTTGTTTTTAAATTCAATATTTTGGGCTCTAAATGTATCTAGTATACCCAAATTTGTTGGTGCTTTTGATATTGCATTTTCTATGTCGTTTATGTTTTCACAAAGAGTGTAGTTGATAGGAAGTTGTTTGAATTTGTCAGATACACCTTGTTGATTTTTATCATTTATCCAAGGCAATATCACAATTTTTTTGTTTAATAGAGCGCCCCAGTAAGCTCCATGATATGAATTTGTTATTATTGTGTTACCTTGTGACAAAAAGTTTATTACATCTTCAAAAGATAAATTACTTCTGTTAGTTCTGATTTCATATTTGTTTTTTAAAGACATATAATTTTTGCTGTAGTCTTCATGAAGATAAACAACTGCTTCATATTTGCTTGTGGTTTCTTTATATTTATCAAATACATTAGACATACAGCTTGGACAAGGGATAAATGTGTATTTAGTGTTTTGGTTTCTTATTCCACACAAATATGCATTTTCTAAAAAATCTAGAGAAATTAGATTTTCCCCAATTTTATTGTCTGTTCCTACTCCCCAATAAATTATTCGATTGTTTTTTGAGAGTTTATCTAATATTTCTAATTTGCTTCTGAAAAATTCTTGTAATAAACCTCCACCTCCCACTATTATTGTTTTGTTTTTAACTTTAATATTTTGTAGACTCAAAATATCTATAGATTTGCAATTGAGAAATTCTTTAAAATACAGTGCAGGACAACAATTTAAATCCCCAATATTTTTTGTGTTTTTTCTGTACACAAAAATAATTTTATTATTTTTTAGTATTAATGAGCTTTTTATACTATCTATAAAATGTTTAAATTTTTTCATTTTTGTTCCTTTTTATTAATCCCAACATATTTTTAGAATTGATTTGTAATTTTAAGATAAATTTTTCATTACCAATGAGAGGTATTATATTGGGATTTTTGTTTTTTCTTAGTTTGAATAAAATTATACTATATTTATTAAATATGTTTATTAAGTGTTTTCTTTTATAGCTATCAACCCACGAACCATCAAAGTGATGTATGGCAAAGTTTTCTGATATATGTTTTTCTTTTTTGCAAAAATAGTAATAAGGGTATATCACAGAGTTTTCAAGTAAATTTACCTTTGTTTCTCCTGAATTTGAATTTTGCAGTCCAAAATTTTCCTGAAAATATTCTGATATGATTTTTGTGTTAGGTGTCATATCAAACCCTTCAGCAGTAACAAAATCTTTGTCTTCATAATAATCTAATAGGTTTTTAATTATTGTGCTATACTTTTGGGCACCCATTAGCGATGTTGCACAAGAGATACTGTTTTCATATTCCTCAAACCCTGTAAAAAAATCGTGTATTAGAAATTTATCAATATTTTGTGTGATTTCTACATCTGTGTCCAAGTATATTCCACCATAGTTATAAAGAGCATATAGCCTCAAATAATCAGAAACAAATGCCCATTTTCTATTTTCGAATGCTTGTTTTGCAAATCTATTATTTGTTTTTCCAAATTTTTCGTTATCCCATTCCATAATCATGTAGTCAGGGCAATGTTTTTTCCAACTTTCTATGTATGATTTAACGGATTCTGGTTTCTCTTTATCTCCGACCCATACATAATGTAGAATTTTGGGTATCATTTTAAGCTCCTATAAATTGAGGTATTGCCATAAATCCAACCATTTTGTTACTTTTAGGTATTTATAGCTGATAATTCTATTTTTTTTCAATATTCTTAATTCGGGTTTTAGATATTGTCTTAATTCAATATCTTTCGAATGTTTTACGTCGTTTAATACTCTTCTCAAAGATATAGCTATTAATTTTTCTTTTATTTCTATCTGTTTATTATTGTTATTAAAATAGTTGTCTATAAGTTGAATATTTTTTATATGGCTGTCTATTTTATTTTTTGAGTATTTATATAAAGAGATAGAATTTGGGTTTTGCATATATTTATATAGTTTTACGTTGAGACATTTTATTTTTTCTATTCTGTCAAAACATTGAATTGTGTAAAATACATCTTCCCATACGTATCCTTCAACAAATCTTATATCTCCAAACTTTTTCGTTTTGTATAAATTGGTCCATACGCTTGGTGATAATTTTGATTTTATTTTTGTAAATTCTATTAGAGGCTTATCTATTATAGTTGATATATATGGCTCTTGCAAAGATTCAAAGCTTGTATCTTTGTATAGATTCGATGTCCTTTGAAAGTCACAACAAATGATATCTGAATCATCTTTTTTTATTTCTGAATAAAGTATTTCAATTGTTTGTGGGTGTATAAAATCGTCACTATCCAAGAAGAAAAAATATTCTCCATTCAGTGCATCAAGAGCCGTGTTTCTTGCTCCAGCTAAACCTTTATTTGATTGATTTATTATATTTATTCGTGGCTCTTTTTGGGCGTATTGTTCTAAAATTTTTAATGAATTATCTGTAGAACCATCGTTAACACACATTATTTCTAGATTTTGATATGTTTGATTAATAACAGAATCTAGACAGCTATTAAGAAATTTTTCTACATTATAAATAGGTATAATTATACTTATTAATGGTTTTTTTATATCGTTCAAAGTTATTTTACTTTCTTGTTTCATATAAACCAAGGATAATTATATCATAATGAGCAATTAATACAGCTATTTATGTTATAAGTTTGTAATTTTAAAAATTTTCATCAAAAATAAGATAATCAAAAATTTTGTCATATAGCATATTCACTCCTCTATTGAGCATTTTTTTGTAATTGGATAAATATTGCATTAAACAATGGAGTAATACAGTTATGTAAAATTATGGTATAATAACTAATACACAGTACTTTGAAAAGTTAATATATGGGGACGTTTTGAAAGCGTAAGCCGTGTGTGGAAATCCGGCGGAGTCTGCGAAGGCAGACGACACAGGATTGAAACCGTTCGATTGCGACGTTTCAAATCTTTGATTTGTCAGGAGCTAAAAAGCGCAAGCCGGAGTAAAGTTGGCGGAAACGTCGAGTTTTCGACAACGTAACTTAATAATAGTGCCGTGCAAATTGAAAATTTGACGGGCACCCAAAACAAAAGAGCTTTCAAAATTACTCAAAAATATGGGGACGTTTTGGATTTGACGGGGTGATCGTTTGTATCAAACTGCGGGTCCGAGCGCTGTTCTCGGTTATCAACGAGCAACTTAAATTAAACGCTAATAACGTTATCGAAGGCAATTTCGGTGGAAGAGTTGCTAGAGCTGAAGCTTTAGCTGCTTAGTAACCGATAGTTCGACAGACTGAACTATGCCCACTCTGTATGGCCAGCTTGCCGCTGTGCAGGGTCCACTATGCAAGACGCAGTACGGGGATGAGAATTAACCGTATCAAGACTTTTCTCAAGGAGCGTATCTCTTTAAACTGCTTTGTTTTAGCTTAGGTTATGGTAGCTTTCCTTGCTAAAATAAGATAAAAGACTCCTACGCTCGTAGATGTTTGCTGCATTCCATTTCGGACAGGGGTTCGATTCCCCTCGTCTCCACCAATATTAACTTTTCGATTTATAGGGAATCGACCCCAAGGGTTCTCCCCTCTCGTCAAACTTGCCACAGGCAACTTTGCCTCGGCAGAGTCCTCGTCTCCACTCTTTTGAAGTTTGAGCCGTACTCCGACGGAGTAGGCGAAAACGAAAAAGCATACGGATGTGAGTCCGTGACGGCGAAACGTTGAGTTTCGGCGGACAGGACGAAACTGGACGATGGCGACGTAGAAATCTTTGATTTCACATGAGCATAGTTCGATTTTACAGACATTATCTCCACCAATATTAACTTTTGATTTGTGAAAAATTCAAATCTCGAAGAGTTTAAAACATAGAATAATTTATTTGATATAAACAGTTTCAAATCTGTAGGCTTGGAATGTTTGAGAAAAATAGTCCGGTCTTAGTCCCGCTTTTATTTTAAGAGTGTTTAAAAATTCCTTTTTATCAGGGAGCTGTTCCCAAACAGAAGGAAGATACACTGCCTGATGGTTACCTTCTTTTATAATAATTCCGTCTTGATTTTCTCTAATTTTATTTAGCAAGTCTTCTTCATTTTCAAAAATAATTTGCTGTGGGGCAGACAAGATAGAAACTGCTATTTGTAAATCATTCAGTTCTTCTTTTGTTACAGGTGTAAATCTTGGGTCGGAAAAAGCTGCATTTTGTGCGTTTATTAACAAATCTTCCATTAAGCTGCGGTGTGCAATGATTGAGCCTATGCAACCTCTTAATGAACCTGATTTTTCCAGTGTGACAAAGCAAGCTCCTTGTTCATCAAGTATTTGTGGATAATTGATTTTACTTTCTATTTTTTCAAGACGTGATCTTATACTTATTTTGCATAAATCTAAGATGAATTTAGAAAAATGGTCTTTCAAAAATTGATTTTTTTTACCTTCGTATAAAAACCAGCAGCCATATCCAACTACACTTGTTTTGTCACCTGTTACGGCAGATGAGTTTGTCATATCTATACGAATTAAAGAATAATCTCTTTTTTTAGCAAATTTTATGAGTCCTAATATTCCTATCAAACCGCAAGCTTGTTGATGCGAAAAGTTTTGGATGTTCAATGATTCTATCATTTGTGCGGTAATAGAATCTACTTTTTTAGCTTCATTATCTTTTAAAAAATGGCTTAAATCTGACGAAATAATAAAACCATTTTTGTTGTTGTCGTAATAAGTGCTGATTATTTCTTCTATTTTATCGTAGCTTTCCATCCCTATTAAAATAGGGATTATTTTTATTTCCTTGTTAAATAAAGTTTGAATTAGTGGTAGTTGTACCTCTATTGAGTGTTCTTTTTCGAGTGCAAAATCATTAAATTCTGCATTAAATTTTTCTTTTATTTCTTTGTTAATTTCTTGATTAATATTGATTTTTCCAAAAGTTGTTTGCCAAAAATCAAAACTTGATAACGCAAGACCTTCAAAGCCGACTTTATGTGCAGGAGCAAAGATAAAAATATTATCTATATTTTTATCAAGCTGGCTTATTCCTTCAAAGGCAAGTCTTCCAGAATAAACTAATCCGGCATGTGGTACAATCACTGCTCGTGTTGGCTGTGTATACTGATTTTTGCTATTTTGAGCAAAGGTTTCTATTTGTGTTTTTAATTCATTCGCATCAGCAGAATAAAATGTTCCTGCGACAGACGGTTGTTTTATTTTTTCCATAACGGAATTATAATACATTTTATGCTATATCAAAAGCCCCTAGAAAATGGAAAAGTTCAATGTCAGATTTGTCCGAGGTTTTGCACATTAAATGAAGGACAACAGGGTTTTTGCTTTGTTAGGCAAAATGTTGACGGGGAAATTGTTTCTACCACGTATGGATATAATACAGGTTTGGCTATAGATCCTATAGAAAAAAAGCCTTTGTATCATTTTTATCCCAGAAGTTCTGTTTTGTCTTTTGGAACAAACGGATGTAATATGGGTTGCGGTTTTTGCCAAAATTGGCATATAACTAAAAACAAGATTGATGTTTCGTTATTAAATAAGACGTCACCTTGTGAGATTGTAGAAATTGCTAAAAAATATAATTGTAAGAGTGTTGCCTTTACTTATAATGATCCAATTGTTTTTTGGGAATATGCAAAGGATACTGCAATATTGTGTCACAAGGAAGACATAAAAACGGTTGCTGTGACTTCAGGCTTTATGAATCTTGAATTGGCGAGAGACTTTTTTAACTGTATTGATGCTGTAAATATTGATTTAAAAGCTTTTAGTGAAGAATTTTATCGAAAAAATTGTTTGGCAAGTTTAAAACCTGTTCTTGATGTAATCAAATATGTTGCCAATGAAACTGATTGTCACCTCGAGTTAACAACAATGCTAATTGAGGGCGAAAATGATTCGAAACAAGAATTAGAATCTCAGTGTGATTGGATTATAAAAAATCTTGGGGATAGTGTTCCTCTTCATTTTAGTGCTTTTTTTCCAAAGTATAAATTTATGAATAGAAAAAGCACAGATTTTTCAGTGTTATCAAATGCCAGAAAAACAGCAATTGACAAGGGGCTAAAGTATGTTTATACAGGGAACCTTTCTAATGTAGAAACATCAAGTACATATTGTAAGAATTGTTCAAAACCAATAATTGTTCGTAATGGCTATGAGGTTGTTCAATATAATTTAAATGGTGAAAATTGCGCTTTTTGCGGTACAAAATGCGATGGATTTTTTGATTGTATGTAAATTTTAATCACAAATTACTAAACCAGTAGCAAAAAGTAACTTTTTTGGTTTTACACTAATTAGTGATAATAAGGAGAGAAAAGTGATGAAAATTTCTGCAATAAATGTTTATTCTGCTCAAAGGTACTCTAATAATTCAAATAAAACACAAAAGAATATGACACCACAATCGTTTAGCGGAAGAACAGAGAATCCTGAAAAAGTTAATGAATATGGCTTTGTTTCTTTTTCTATTTTAAACCACGATATGAGTGATTTTTTAAGACAAAGAGATATTCGTTTGCAAAAGCCTTATTCTTCGCAAGAAAAAATTGCTGAAGCTTTTGCTAAAAATATAGAAGATTACAATGAAAATTTTGAGCCCGACCGATATTTTGAAAAAACAGAAAATACAGATAGCTTGAAATTGTATATTGCAGATCCTAACGAAGTTGTTACTGAAAAAGTAAAAAATGAACATGCTTACATCGTTCATGATAATGAACCCAAGTTTCCTACAATGGAACAAATAAGGTCTAAATACTTGTCTGAATCTCCTGAGCCACATGATTATTTTAAGGATATTTTAAGATATTTGGCGTACCAAAAGAGAGTTATATTGGCCGATAGTAATAATCTTAAAACAGCAGAATGCCATTTTGGTTTGAATTCTGATGAGGCAGAAGGATATACAGACAGGATCGTATCTGCATCACAAAAAGTTGTTAAAGCTAGAAACGTACTCGGAGAGTTGAATAAAAGCGGTGAAGATTTTATGTATAGAGATTTTCTTGCTAATAAGCTTCAAGATTTAAAACAAAAATACAAGACCGTAGATATTCATTTAAAAGATATCGAATTTAAAAAGTATATTACAGATGAGGGTATACAAAAAAATAAAGAGTTGTTGGAAAGAAATTCAAAAAACTTTGGCTATTATGAAAGAAATGGGATACAAGGCGCAATCCGTTCTTCAATAGAATATAGCAAGAAGTTGCAAAAACAATATGATGAATACTTTGCAATAAAACAAAACGGACCTCAAATGATTCAAGAAACTCAAGATGAGTTGAATAATGTTTTGACAAGACTACGTCAAAATTATGAAGACTTTGAAAGAAAATGTTCAAATGATTTTGAATAATAAAGTTTTGCTTTTGCTAAAAAATGGCAGGCACCTTTGTATGGCTATTTTTTAGTTAGCTCAAAGCTGGCTTTGATTAAGCTGTCTAGAAGATCATCAGGTGCTTTGTCTACTTCTACACTAATCCAGTGAGTTTTATTCATATGCCAGCCAGGAGTAATAAATTCATAAGAATCTCTAAGTATAGCGGAGTCTATAGGGTGAGATTTTAGGTTTATGTATAGTTTACCGTTTAATTCAAATATTAACGCAAACCATTTGTTGTTTGATTTGTGTCTTATTACAGGATGGTTGTCACCTGATGATTCTTTAAAAGGGTAAGTTTCTGCTGCATCATCAGATATAATACAGCGTTTTATTAATGTTTTTTTATTCATTTTAAACAGCTTTGTTTTTGACTTTGTTTTGATTCATTGGGTTCCAGGTATCTTCAAGATTGTTTTCTATTAGGTTTTGGTAAAATTTTTCTTTAAAATCTAATAAATCTAACTGTTTTTTTAGTTCTTCCATTTGCTGGAGTGCTTTTTGTTTTGTTGCCTGTATGATTTTATATCTTTCAGAGATTGTGGAGTCTCCTACAATGCATAAATCAATATATTTTTTTATTGCTTTATTTTCTGTACCGACTGATCTAAGACATTTTACGATTTTTACCCAGTTTAAATCGTCTTCCGAAAACATTCGAATATTGTTTTCGTTTCTTTTTACAAATGGAAAAAATCCGCTTTTTGCCCAAAAACGGAGAGTGTGTTCTGATACGCCCATTTTTTCTGCAACTTCTTTGATTGTGTACATACTTGAATCTCCAATACTTCTTGTAAATATTTTAACATAAAAAGGGTTGACTGAGAGTTACTCTCAAGTTTTAAACTGTAATTATAGTCAGGATAGGTAAAATTATGAAAAAATTAGTAATACACGATAAAATGTTTGATGAAGAACGTTCTTTGTACAATCTTAGAAAAGCCGAAATCAGGGATTGTAATTTTGCTGGTGTAAATGATGGCGAATCTGTATTAAAGGAATGTAGGGATATTGTTGTAAAAAATTGTTTGTTTTCTTTACGATATCCTCTTTGGCATGCAAAAAAGTTTGCTTTGGTTGCTTCTTCTTTAGATGATTTGACTAGAGCTCCTATTTGGTATTCTTCTAACGGATTGGTTGAGTCTTGTAAGATTACTGGCGTTAAATGTCTTAGAGAATGCAATAATATAAAAATAAATAATTGCAAAATAGTTTCTTCTGAATTTGGCTGGAGATGCAAGAATGTAGATATCTCAAATACTTGTATAGATTCGGTTTATTTTCTTTTTGAATCTCGAAATGTTGAGATAAGTAATTTAAAAATGACTGGAAAATATTCTTTTCAGTATATGAAAAATGTTAGTGTTAAAGATTCTAATCTTGATACAAAAGATGCTTTTTGGCACAGTAAAAACGTTACTGTGGAAAACTCTGTTATTAAAGGAGAATATTTGGGTTGGTTTTCTGAAAATACAACTTTTATAAACTGTAAAATTATTGGAACACAACCATTTTGTTATTGTAAAAATCTAAAACTCATTAATTGTGAGATGATTTCTACAGATTTGGCTTTTGAATATTCTGATGTACAAGCAGATATAAATGGACATATTGATTCCATTAAAAATCCTAAGTCAGGAAGCATTGTTGCAGACAGTATAGGGGCTTTTATTACGGATAATTCAATTATTGATAGTGATGCAATTGTTGTTGTCCGAGATGATAAATATAAAACAGCCTGTTAATGGTTTGGGAAATTTTATATTTTGTTTTCTTTAATGTTTAAAGTATAAACTAAGATATTTTATGTTAATATCTAATAGTTATTATTAGAAGTTAATTTGTCTTTAAATTGATTTAATGATGTTAAGACAACGGTTTTTTAAGTTTATATTTGCTATTTTTTTAGTAGTTTGCCATTTATCTGTATTTGCTTGTGCGCAGGAAACGGAAACAGTTCAGGTTAGCTGTTGTGCACCTAAAAATGATGTGCAAGAAAATGAATGCACATATATTGAAAAGACTGTTGAAAACGAAATTATTGAACAAGAAAATCAAACAGACGAATCTGATTTGCTTTCTGCAATAAAGCAAGGAATAATTGATTCTCATAGCATAATTTATATTTGCGTTATACCATTATCGATATTAACGGCACCTATTGCTATGATAGTAGCCTGGGGAACAATCTTTTATACTGTTTACAATAATGATGAACTTGTTGTATTTCGTTAAATAAATAAAAAAGAGACATCGTTAAGATGTCTCTTTTAATAAATCTAATTTAATTTATTTTAGACAATTCTTTATGTCTTCGACAATGAGTTCTTTGGTGAGGTGGTAACGTTTGTACAACTCTTCAAGTGATACTCTGTCTGTAAATTCTTTTTTAGAACCGAAGTTTAAAACTTTCATATCAGAATTTCCGTAGTATCTTGCGATTTTTTCACCAAATCCGCCGTTAACTTCACCGTCTTCAAGAGTAATAACGACTGTGTGGTCTTTTTTAAGATTTTCCAACAAGCCTTCATCAACTCCTGTTAAGAATCTTGGGTTAATAAGGGTTGCATCTATACCAAGTTCTTTTTTAAGTTCTTCTTTAACTTGCTGACCAAGTTGGAAGAAGTTTCCTGCTGCAATGATTGCAACTTTTTCGCCTTGAGATACAACTTTGTATTTGTTTAGTATTGAATAATCTGTTGTATCTTTTTCTCCTGTAGATACAAGATCACCTGCCGGAACTCTTATGAATACAGGGTGCTCTTTTTGGTTATAAGACCAGTCTAGCATTGCAAGATATTCTTCTTTGTTTGTTGGTGCAAGATAAACAATGTTTGGAATATTGCTTATCAACGGAATATCAAAAGTGCAAAGGTGAGTCATATCTGCGCTTGAAATTCCGCCCCAATAAATAAGAACAGTTGCAGGAGAATTATTCAACGCCAAATCTTGAGACATTTGGTCGTAAGTTCTTTGAACAAAAGAACTCATTAACGCAAGAACAGGTTTTGCTCCGTTCTTTGCCAAACCGGATGCGTATGCTATTGCGTGTTCTTCAGCAATGCCTACATCTGTGTAATTGTCGCCCATTTTTTTTCTAAAATCTGGGGTAAAGCTGAATACACCCGGAGTTGCTGCTGTAATTGCTACAACAGGTTCGTTTTGTTCTTTTTTCTTCAACAGATAGTCTGTTGTTATTGAGTTGTATGTTTCAACTTCAGGAGCAGGTTTTCTGTCAATAAAACCTGGGGTTGTCCAGTGGTAAGTTTCTTTATCTGCTACAGCCGGTTCGTAACCTTTGCCTTTTAATGTGTGGATATGAACAACTGTAGGCTTTTTAGTGTCTTTTACTTTTTTGAATGCAGCAATTAGTTTGTCAACATCATTGCCTTCTTCTACATAGTAATATTCAAAACCTAATGCTTTAAATACGTTGTTTTGAGCTTTGCCTTTTGTTTGTCTTAATTCTGCAAGATTTTTATATAACCCGCCATAGTTTGGGGCAATAGACATTTCGTTATCGTTAACAATAATAATCATATTGCTATCAAGTTCTGCAGCATTGTTAAATCCTTCGTATGCTTCGCCACCGCTTAATGAACCATCACCAATTAGAGCTACGACATTGTATTTTTCGCCTTTTAAGTCTCTTGCTTTGGCTAAACCTGTCGCAAGGCTGACTGATGTAGATGTATGACCTATGATAAAGTGGTCGTGTGGGCTTTCTGCAGGATTTGAGTAGCCGGAAATTTCAGGATGGTTTGCAGGGTCTGTAAATCCTTGTTTTCTTCCTGTTAGCATTTTGTGTGGGTAAACTTGGTGAGATACGTCATAAACAATTTTGTCTTCAGGTGAATTGAAAACATAATGCAAAGCAATTGTGGCTTCAACGATACCCAAATCAGGGCCCAAGTGTCCTCCAATAGTGTTAACTCGGTTTATTATGCCTTTTCTAATATCGTCAGAAAGTTCAATCATTTCTTTAGACGACAATTTTTTCACATCTTCAGGTGAATTAATTTTGTCTAATATTGTCATAGAAGTTGTCTCCTTTTTGTCTGTCACATTTGTTTTTTTGTCTGCTGCAAATGCACCTTGAGTCATTGCAAGAGCAAGCATTGCAATTAATAACTTTTTTACCATACTGATTCCTTTTCTATCCTTTATTAATATTTTATAACTTGACAGTTGCTATCAAGCAAGCATTTTATAAAAAATTATTTAAAATTTTCAAAAAATTTGTAAATAAAGCAAAGTTTCTCTTTATCGATTTTATCGATATTTGCAATTATTGTTTTTTTCATTTCTTCCGGGGAAACGTGATGATTAAAATCAAATAGAGCTTTAAGTTCAACATTTAGGTTTTTGGCTATTTTTTCTAAAGTCGGTAAAGAAGGAAAATGTCTGCCGCTTTCAATTCCGCTTAGTGAGCCTGTTTCTATGTCAATAAGTTCCGCTAATTTCTCTTGAGTGAGGATTGCGGATTTTCTTAGTTCTTTTATTCTTTTGCCCAGTAATTGCTTATTGTTCATAACATAACCTTTTTGATTATGTTAAAACACTTATTTTAGATATATAAGCATAAATAGTATATAGTTTTGTAAAAAAGTACGTAATTTATGTTAAGTTATCTTTGTTTAATATATACTTTTCATAGAAACTATGGATTTATTACGTAGTTGTAACGATTTTATATAACAAGTGAGAGTTTATGAGTAAAGATACAAACATAAATACTTCGCTAGGGGTTGTTATTAGAGAACATCGTAAACAAAAGGGCCTTACTCAGGCGCAATTGGCTGATATGGTAGGTCTGAGTACTCGCCATATTGGTAAACTTGAAGATGGTACTTATATGCCTAAGCTTTCTACATACTTAAATATTTCTAAAGTATTGGGTTTTGACTTTGAAGAAGTAAAAACTCTTCAAAAATACGCGCCACGTGAAGGAGAAGCCAAAATATTGAATCTTCTTAAAGAAATGAACACAGAAGAACTCAAATTATCTTATAAGGTTTTAAAAGCACTTGTTAATGGAAATGGGGAGAAATATGCCTAAGATATCGGTAATAATCCCTGTTTATAATGTGGAAAAATATCTTCCACAAGCATTAGAAAGTGTAATAAATCAGACTTTTTCTGA
>CALVEH010000006.1 GCA_944326545.1 Candidatus Gastranaerophilales bacterium
TCATTAACCTTGAACTCAGGTTCAATGTCAATGATAAACAACCAAGCAGGTACAATGAATATCCCAACACTTAACCTTAATGGAGCAACAAACCTTGGAGTAGATGTTGACCTTGCTAACAAACAAATGGATACAATAAAAGCAACAAACTATAACGTTGCACAAGATGCAAAACTCAACGTAAACAGTATAAATCTTCTTAACGATGCAAAACAAGATAAAACTGATATTTTGTTTACAGATAACAAAGACTTAGCATCAGCAACAGCATATACTGGAGCAAGTCCGATAGCATACTCACCAATATATAAATATGAAGTAAGCTACAACCCTGATGACGGTTTCTTCACATTTAGCCGTGGGGGGGCATCATCAGGCAATCAATCAGATAACTTTAACCCAGCAGTATTAGCTCCAAGCGTGGCAACCCAAGCAGGTGCATATACAACACAACTTCAAACATTTAACTACGCATTCCAACATTCTGATACATTTATGAATATCCCATATCTTGAACGTGTAGCAATGAAAAACACAGGAAGATATGCATTATCACCAACAGGAGATGCAACAGATGTTGGAACATTCTCACCACTTTTAACAAAAGAAGATACATCAGGCTTCTGGGTAAAACCATATGCAAGCTTTGAAAGTATTCCATTAAACAACGGTCCAAAAGTATCAAACATCAACTACGGTACATTAGTCGGTTATGATAGCTCACTCACACCAATAGCCAAAGGTTGGGAAAGAGTATTAACAGGATACATAGGATACAACGGAGCATCACAACGTTATAGCGGAGTAGATGCATATCAAAACGGAGGAATATTAGGCGGAACAGCAACAATGTATAAAGGCAACTTCTTTAACGCAACAACATTATCAGTTGGAGCAACAGCAGGAGATGCTAGTACAATGTACGGAAATGAAAACTATGCAATGTTGTTAGCAGGTGTAGGAAACAAAACAGGATACAACTTTGAATTTAAAGATGGAAGAATAATATTACAACCGAACTTCTTAATATCATATACATTTGTAAATACATTTGATTACACAAACGGAGCAGGTGTCCGCATCAAGTCAGACCCGTTAAATGCAATCCAACTTGCCCCCGGATTAAAACTTATCGGAAACACAAAAACCGGATGGCAGCCGTATTTAAGCGTAGCAATGGTATGGAACCTGTTAGATGACAGTAAGGTAACAGCAAATGATGTAAGATTACCAGAGATGAGTATCGACCCGTATGTACAATATGGAGCAGGTATCCAAAAGAGATTTAAAGACAGATTTATAGCTTTTGGTCAAGCAATGATACACAATGGCGGTCGTAACGGTGTATCACTTACTGGCGGTATCAGATGGACAGTCGGCAAGTAATTTTATATGGTTTCTATATCTTGGCTAACTATGTCAATTAGACACATAAATTGTTAACAACAAGTCCATTGGTATTTGTTTAGGGCCACAGGCCTTCCCACTACTTAGTACTTTTTTATATGGTTTCAGTATCTCGGCTAACTATGACAATTGAACACCTCAATCTGTAAACGACAAGTCCAATTACAATTGTTCAGGGGCATAGCCCTAAGCACTAGTTTATGCTCTTTTGGATGAGGTTTTAATATCCTTGACGGATTATTATGACTTTTTATTGTGTAATAGGCAATGTTTTGTATTTGATTTAATGATAATATATTTTTATGCAAAACAAGTTTAAGATAGTTTCTAAATATAAACCAGCCGGAGATCAGCCAAAAGCCATTGATGCTTTGGTTGAAGGAGTTAATGCTGGATGTGATGCTCAGACTTTGTTGGGTATTACTGGTTCCGGTAAAACCTTTACTATTGCAAATGTTATTGAACGAGTTCAAAAGCCGACGCTTGTTATTGCTCATAACAAAACTTTGGCAGCGCAGTTATACAATGAGTTTAGAGAACTTTTTCCTAATAATGCAGTAGAGTATTTTATTAGTTATTATGATTATTATCAGCCTGAGGCTTATATACCAAGAACAGACACTTTTATTGAAAAATCTGCGACTATTAATGAAGAAATTGATAGGCTGAGACATAATACAACCAGAAGTCTATATACGCGTAATGATGTTATTGTAATTGCTTCCGTAAGCTGTATTTATGGTTTAGGCTCTCCAGAAAGTTACTATAAGGGCTCTGTGACTTTAAAAGTCGGTCAACAAATGGATAGGGATGAATTATTACATCACCTTGTGGCTGCACAATATACACGTAATGATATAGAACTGGATAGGGCAAACTTTAGAGCAAGAGGTGATTTTGTTGAAGTTATGCCTTCTTACGAAAAAATTATTACTCGTGTAAGCTTTTTTGGTGATGAAATTGAAAGAATTACCCGTATTGACAATGTTACAGGTGAAATTATTGAAGCGCCTAATGAGGTTGTGTTGTTCCCTGCTGTTCATTATTTGTCAGACGATGATGATAAAGAAGAAACTATTCGCTTAATTAGAGCAGAGTTAAAGCAACGATTGGGTGAATTATATGCTCAAAATAAGCTTGTTGAAGCACAAAGGCTTGAGCAACGTGTTAAATATGATATAGAAATGATAAAAGAAATGGGCTATTGCTCTGGTATTGAAAATTATTCTCGTATCATTGAACGTCGTGCGCCAGGGTCTGCACCAAAAACCTTGATTGATTATTTTAAAGACGACTTTTTGCTTGTAATTGACGAATCACACGTAACAATTCCTCAACTAAAAGGTATGTACAGAGGTGACGCTGCGAGAAAAGATGTCTTGATTGATTATGGTTTTAGGCTTCCTTGTGCAAAAGATAATAGGCCTCTTACTGATGAAGAATTTTGGGCTAGAGTTCATCAAAAAATATTTATATCGGCTACTCCTGCAGCTTTTGAACGTAGTATTTCTGATCAGATGGTTGAACAAATTATTCGTCCGACTGGGTTGGTTGATCCAGAGATTATTGTTAAACCGACTGAACATCAGGTAGATGATTTGATTGAAGAAATTCAAAAAATCACTGATAAAAACGAGAGAGTTTTGATAACAACCCTTACAAAACGTATGGCAGAAGATTTAACGGAATATATGACTCAGCTTGGCATTAAGGTTAGATATTTGCATAGTGAGATTCAATCACTAGAGCGTGTCGAAATCTTGCGTGATTTGAGACTTGGAACTTTTGATGTTCTTGTGGGGGTTAATCTTTTAAGAGAAGGTCTTGATATTCCTGAAGTATCACTTGTCGCTATCATGGATGCTGATAAAGAAGGATTTTTACGTTCTGAGACAAGTTTGATTCAAACCATAGGTCGTGCTGCAAGAAATGCTTGCGGTAAGGTTATTATGTATGCTGATAAAATGACAGACAGTATGGAAGCTGCAATAACAGAGACACAACGTCGTCGTAAGATACAAATGGAATACAACAAGGAACACAATATTATTCCAAAAACTATTAAAAAGCCTGTTGAAAATAACCTTTTACAGCTTGTTTCCAGTTATAGAAACCTTGAAGATATTGTTGCAGAAGAAATGGTTGAGATGAATCTTGGAGTTTCTGACATACCAAAACTTATTCAAAAACTAGAAAAAGATATGCACAAAGCTGCAAAAGTCCTTGATTTTGAAAGGGCTGCTGAAATTCGTGATCAATTAAAAAAATTAAGGGAAATGGCTAAGGCCAAGTAGTTGTTTTAGTAGTAATTATTCCTGCTTTCTATATCAAAATGTAATTGTCCCCAGTAATCTGACAAAAATGCCAAATTTAGGGTTACAAAAAATATTGCTGCGTAATTGAATAAAGGGCCAAATTTAAAGAAGTTGTAAATCAAGTATAATGTTGGGGCAACAATGAAAATAGAGTATATTAATAATACTATTAGACAGACTACAGTATAAACCAGTACGTCTGCAACACCATTAAGTATTTTGGGAACATTAAACCCTTCTGATAGTTGGTACTTTTCTGCAAAGTTAATATACGCTGTAATCATTGTTACAAATACAAAAAAGCGTATAATCCATATTGTAATCATTTGGGGAATGCTTTCAAAGCTAAACATACTGACCACTAAGTTCCCTAAAAAGTAGCCTATTAATAAAGAAGGAATTGCAATGACAAATGCTTTAGTTGCTACATTTACATATTGTACTAAGTTTGCGCCGGGAAGTGTCTGAATATCCTGTCTTATACGGTTTCCTATAATTATGCAGCAAAAACCACCGTATAGATAAAAGATTACTAGAAATACAACAAAATTTATAAAGTTAAAGGAATCAGATTTGAACGACATCATGCTATATAACATATACATTATATAGCTAAATGCTCCAAGCTTAAGCAAGGAATAGTTGTCTTGGTATACTGATCTTATAGAATCAACTATTGATGCCATTAAATTTCCCTTTGGGTCTTATTATAATATTTATCTACATAAGAAACAACTACTGTATTTATTTGATTTTAGTCGCAAAATTACTGATATTACTGCCTTATTAACCACATGGTCTATAAAAATTAACCTAGTGATTGTAGCAAATTGATCTAACTTAATCATAATATTATTATGAGGAGATGAGTTTATGTTACACAGACTTTCCGGGCAGGATTTAGTAAATCAAAATGTTATTCAACAAAACAGCAATGTTGAAAAGTTGAATATCAAGTCTAATAATCCTTACTCTAATATAGACAAAAATCTTCTAATCGACGAGACAAATATTTCAAACGAAGCATTTAGAATGTATCAAAGAGACTTAGATATTAGAAAGTTTGCTTCGCTTGCAATGTCAGACCCAGAGGATTTAAGCCACAACACTCTTGTTGCTGAAAATGTCTTTGGGGTTGAAGATGAAAGCTTCGATAACAAGATTATTGAAGGTATTTTTAACAACCGTACTTTTTTGAAAGATTTGTTTGGTTAATTAGATTAGGTAAAAATGGATAATGTAGATTTTGATAATACATCTGGGTTGTCAGGCGTTAGAATTGACAATTCTCTTGATGTTGCCTCTGATAGAACTATTAGAGCCTATGAATTGTATGAATCTAAAAGATACAATGAGGCTATATCTCTTATAGAAAATGATTCACAGATTTCGTCTACGTCTTACGGACAGGTATTGTTAGGTAATTGTTGCAAGGCCCTTAATAATAAAGATAAAGCGATGTCTCATTGGAAGAGAGCTATTGATATTTCTCCATTAGAACATTTTGCATATATAAATATAGCAAATGAGTATTATGCTGATGGCAATATTTCTGAAGCTATTTTAAATTGGACGATTGCATCAACTATTGTTCCTGAAAATCCGCGAGTTAACTTAAACCTCGCTTGTGCATATAACCAAAAGGGCTTTAGAATTAAATCGACTAAATATTTTGAAAAGTATCTCAGATATGAGACCAAAGCCACTTCACGTGAATATTTGCAGGTAAAACATGTACTATCAAATCTTACTGCGAAGGTTGATTTTTTTACAAAAAAAGTAAATGAGTATAAAGTTAAAAAAGATATTAAAACTATTGCCGCTTTGTATTTAAAAATGATTGCGACTTATGCAAATCTTCCAAACATATATGCTAATATAGCTGAAATTTGCTATTTTGATAAAAACTATGAAAAAGCACTAGAGTTTTTTCTTTCTGTATATCTGAATTATCCTCATACACCAAAAATTTTGTTAGATGTAGCAAATTTATGTTATATCTTAAACAAGCCGTCTTATGCTTATTGCTATTATTCAAAAGCTTTAAAATGTCTTTTAGAAGCTACATCTTACTATGTAAAATCTCAAGAAAAGATTAGAATGCTTTCTTATGTGCTTAAAGATACTGAACTTATTGACAGCCATTTGCAGGCAGCTAGGGAAGCCGAGGCGAATAATGATTATGAAAAAGCGGTTGACGAATATGAAAATTATCTTATATTGACTGAGTCTGATAACCCTGATATAAAACAAATTATTGATAAGTATAAAATTTTTATTAATCCTGAACCATTTGTTGTAAATGTTTTGTATTCTCAAATTCCTGAATTAATGAATAGAAAAAGGCTAAAAGCATGCGTTGAAGTTTGTGATAGAATTATGAAATTATCTTCTGCTAATACAAAAGAAGTTGTTTATGCGATGAAGTGTAAAGCTGATTGCAAGCGTATTCTTATAGCTAGGGAACAATTCGGTGTTTAATAAACTAAAAAAATTTTTCTATAAAAAAATACTTAGGCGCACATATTACCGTACCGGAAAGTGCATTGGTTGCGGTGAATGTTGCAGACAGATTTACGTTCGTCACATAAGAAATGTTGTTCAAACTGAAGAAGAGTTCGAACATTTGAAACTGCTTCATCCTTTTTATACTTATCTTAAAGTTACAGGTAAGGATGATATTGGACTAATTTTTGAATGTCAAAAATTAGATAAAAATACAAACCGTTGCACTATTCATAAAAAACGTCCCGGAATTTGCCGTCGTTATCCTGTTGAGGCTATTTTTATGATGGGCGGTGAGCTTGGGAAAAATTGCGGATACAAGTTTACTCCTATTGAATCATTTGAAGAAGTATTTAATAACTTAAAAAAGTGATTTACACAGTTTCTTGGCAATATTACTTGATTCTACGTTGTGAACTCTAATTATATTAACTTTTTGTTCAATTAGCCTTTCTGTTAGGATTGCCGTAGCTGTATCAAGTATATCTGTGTCTTCACTACAAATAGTTTCTTTAATGAATGTTTTACGTGAATGTCCTACAAGTATTGCACAACCTAATGTTTTTAGTTCGTGTATTCTTTTTATGATTTCAAAATTTTGAGATGTGGTTTTGCCAAAGCCAATGCCTGGATCTATTATTATTTTTCTTTTTTCTATACCAAACTTTGTGAGTATGTTGATTTTGTTATAAAAATAGTCGAATATATCTTCTACTACATCTTTGTAATCTGTTTTTGTTTGCATAATATCTGGTGTTGCGCTGGCATGTGTTATTATAATAGGACAGTTTGCTTCTTTTACAACACTTGCCATTTCTTTATCCCATTCTATTGCGGACGTATCATTTACTATGTCAACTCCTGCGTTTAATGCTTTTTGCGCGGTCGATGCATTTCTTGTGTCTATACTTAAAATGATAGATTTGTCGATTTTCCTTATTTCTTCAATAACAGGTAGAACTCTATTTTGTTCTTCTTCTGGAGAAACAGCTTTGCTGTAGGGTCTTGTTGATTCTCCTCCAATATCAACAATGTCTGCTCCATTTTTAACAAGTTGTTGATAATGAACTATTGCTTTGTCTATTGTGTTATATTTTCCGCCGTCAGAGAATGAGTCAGGGGTAATATTTAGAACCCCCATAATATAAGGCTCTTCCCAGTTTAATATTATATCGCGAATTGTTAGGGGTTGAGGCTCGGATTTTACAATTTCTTTTAATTGCTGCGATAAATTAGACAATTTTAAAGGTTGATACTTCAGTTTTTCTGCTATTTTAATTATTTCGTCAATACTGCCGCTTAAAATGCAGTCAGAAGATTCTATCTTTCCTGTGATAACTTCTCTGTGAACTGCGCAATCTGTTCCACAAGTTAACGCTGTTTGCTTTATAATATTAGCTTGTGCGCAAGATACACCGTATATTTTTATTGTTTTAAATATGTGTTTTTCAATGGCTTTTTTTGTATACGTTTTATCAAGACCTATTGATTTTAAGTCTTTTTCTTCGCATTGCAAAAACTTTATTTTAAATTCATTCTCCATAACTATAAATTAGCACAAATTGTACTAAAAGATGAAGAACTAAATTCCGCAGCTGTCTAATGCGCAGTCAATCAATGCAGCAGTAACTTGTTCAGTAGCTTTTTTATGAGCATCTTTCTTTTGAACAACATCAGGGATACCGTCATGATTTTCATCTGTTGCAGCTTCTTTGAATGTTCCAAATGCTGTTGTACCGCCAACAAGTGTTTTGGTACCTTTTTTCATAAGGTTTGCCCCAATTGCTTCTTCTTGTTCTTTTTGGATGATTTTTTTAACTTCTGCATTAACATCTTTTACTGTTAATTTTATACCTTTTTTCTCTGCAGCAGCTTTTATTTGTTTTTTAAGTGCTGCAAGTTCTTTTGCATCTTTGTGTGCTATTTCTGATAATTCTTTTTTGATACCGTTTTTACCAAGATCTTGAAGCAATATAAGAGCTTTGTTTCCTGAATTTATTAATACAGCTTTTACGCCTTTTTGTTTTTTTGATACGTGCTGAGATAACTCTTGTTGAGCTTTAGCTATACTTGTTAAAACTTTTCTACCAACTTTTCCAAACAAAGGTGTTGCTTGATTTAAAAAGCTATACAATCTGCCAGAAACAGCTGATGCTGTCAAGCCACTTGCTAAACCTAACGCACCAACAATTGCAAAAGATTTTAGTGCGCTTGGTGTATGATTGTTTTCTCTAATTGCATCTGCTAATTTTTCAAGTTTTTCTGCTTTAAATTCGTCATCACTTTTGCCAGTATTGTTTTCTTCTGTCAAAATTTGAGTGATTCTTGATATTTCACTTTCTCTTTGACCGAATTTTGCTCGATGAGAACCATATGCAGATGTAACGTTTGGATTAATTTGTAACATATTTGTGATGCCTACCGTAAACTGTTATTAATGTTTCGCTTTGTAATTATTAAATCTTGTTATGCAGCGGAGTGTTGACCGATATCTGCGATACCGTCTCCGTCTTTATCTTTGTTTGCTGCTACTGCTGCAGTAGTACCAGCAGAGATACCAGCTGTTGTAGATGATACCTTTTTGATTAAGTTGTCTGTTGCAACTAAATCTCTTTGTTCAAGCAATTGTTTGTAGTGTTCTGCTTGTTTTGATTTACCAGCAAGTTTCTTTTGAACTTCTGTTGCAATTTGTTTAGCAGTCAATTTTTTACCGTCTTTTTCTGCTGCTTTTTTTATTGCATTTTCAGCTGATTTTTTAATACTATCAATTTTTTGAGTTAATGTATCTTTTATTGCGTCAGTACCCTTTTGTGCATAATCATCAAGAGCTTCTAATCCTTTTTTAGCATTTGTCATAATAAAGCCTTTGATGCTCTTTTTACCAACTGAAGGGTTTTCGTTTACAAATTTTGTTAACTTTTGCAAACCTTTATTAACAAAACGAGTCAATGGTTGCATAACATGTGTTCTTACTGCTTCGTTATTGGATGCTTTAGTTATTGCTTTTTGTAAACCAGCTTTACCAGCAATACCGGCTGCTGTAGCAATTGCTGCTATTTTTGTGAATGTTTTAAGTGGACCGTCAGACATTTTATCAGCAACATTTTCTAGGCTGTGGAAACTGTCTTCGTCATAACCTCTTGCGTCAGCATTTTCTAACCAGTCTGCTGCTGCATTAAGAACATCTGTGTTTCCTTTAAAAGATGGTTTTATCGGTGAACAACCTACCTGATGAATAGATGTCATTTCTAACACTCCAATTGTTTAATCTTACTTTCACTTATATTTAATAAAAGCCTATAATACAGAAAATTGCTAGTTGAAAATATTTTTATTAAAAAATTGTAACATTGAAATATTATCAACTAGAACCTAAGTATTATACAATAAATTCTCATAAAAAAAAAGCTGCCTTGCAGCTTATACTTCATAATCTTGGGAGGAGATTTGGGGATTTGTTACATGTATATTAATTCATTCTTAAAAAAATGTTTACCTTTTTAATTGTAAATTTAATAAAAATTTACAATCACTTTAAAAGCATGTAGTTTTTATGATATATCCTATTTCTTCTTTTTGGGCATGGTTTGCTGATTGCTTTTACTTTTAGATGTCCCTTGAATCCGCTTAACAGAAATAACTTCTGGTATTGATTGCAGTTTTGTTATTACTGTTTTTAATCTGTTGATGTTATCAACTTCAATGCCCATTTCAATAATACCGATTTTTTTAGCAGGATTTGATTTTATATTTGCATAGGCAATATTGGTATTACATTCTGTTAGCTCAATCATAACGTCTTTTAATATACCCATTTTGTCTTGGACATCTATTCTGATTGAGGCAATATAGGTTTTGTTTAAGCCCTTGTCTGCCCATTTTATGTCAATTAGTCTTTCTTCAGGAACATTATCCAGTGATGCACAATCTACCCTGTGAATAGAAACGCCCTTGCTTCTAGTTACTACTCCAACAATAGGTTCACCTGGTACAGGTGTGCAACATTTAGCAAAGTAATACAACATTCCTTCTAAGCCAACAATGTCGTTTTTGGATTTCTTAGCTTTTGATTGCGAAATAACTGGTTGTTCATCGTCAGTTGGTTTTTTAATTCTATTGGTTATCTTATTAACAGTTGTTTCACCGTAACCAAGAGCTGCAAGCAAGTCATCAACGCAAGAGTAGTTCATTGATTCTGCTATTTGTCTAAGTTCTTGTGTCTTAACGAGTTCGTCAAATTTTGCTTTGCCGATTTCAGCCTCAAGCATATTGTGACCAAGCGTAATATGTTCTTCTCGTTTATTTTTCTTGTACCATTGCTTGATTTTTGATTGTGCAAGTTTTGTTACAACAAAATTTAGCCAATCAAGTCTTGGTGCTGGAGTTTTTGATGTCATAATTTCAACAATATCTCCGTTGTGGAGTTTTGTTGAAAGAGGACTTATTCTACCGTTAACAAGAGCTCCGGTTATTCTAAAACCTACATCCGTGTGTATTCTGAATGCAAAATCAACTGGGGTTGCGTCTTTAGGTAAATCTATAACATCACCCATTGGCGTGAATGCAAATACTTGATCTGAGAACAGGTCTAGTTTTACGCTTTCTACATATTCACTGGCTGAGGAAACGTCTTTTTCCATTTCAGCAAGTTTTCTCATCCAAGAAAATTGGATATCTGTTTCGGCGTTTGCTTTTTGAGAGCCCTTCTCTTTATATTTCCAGTGAGCTGCAACACCATATTCTGCTACTTGGTGCATTTCGTGCGTTCTTATTTGCACTTCAATAGGCTTTGATTTTGGCCCCAAAACAGAAGTGTGCAAAGAACGATACATATTGCTTTTTGGCATTGCAATATAATCTTTGAACCTTCCTGGAATAGGCTTAAATTGAGAGTGAATTATACCTAAAACCTCGTAGCACTCGTTTACTGAGTCAACAATTACCCTTACTGCTGAAATATCGTATAATTCGTGGAATGCTACATTTTGTCGTTTCATTTTTGCATATATAGAATAATAATGCTTAGAACGACCTGATATTGTAGCTTTTATTTTATGTTGTTTTAGAATTTGTTCTATTTTTTCAACAAGAACTTGTATTGTTGCATCTCTTTCAGCTTTTTTCAGCGCAACAAGTTGTGCTATTTCAAAATACTTTTCCGGATTTAAGTATCTCAAAGACAAATCTTCCAGCTCTGCCTTGATTTTTCCGATACCAAGACGATTAGCCAGTGGGGCAAAAATGTCTAATGTTTCTCTTGCAATTTTTTGTTGCTTTGCTGCTGCCATATAGTTGAGCGTACGCATGTTGTGAAGTCTGTCAGCAAGCTTTAAGAATATAACTCTGACATCGTTAGCCATAGCAATAAACATTCTTCGGAAGTTTTCGGCTTGGCGTTCTTCCTTAGATTTGAACTGGTATTTGCCTAATTTGGTTACACCTTGAACCAAATTAAGAACATCTTCTCCAAAATGTTCTTTAATAGTTTCTGGCTCTGTTCCTGTATCTTCTATAATATCGTGCAATAGTGCAGCAATAATAGTATGTTTGTCCATCATCAGGTCTGTAAGTATTTTTGCTACTTCTACGGGATGAACAATATATGGCTCTTCGCTTATTCTGTATTGTCCTGCGTGCAGTTTTGCCGCAAAGATGTATGCATCTTCGATTTCTTGTATATCTTTTTCGGGTCTGTGTTGTTGCACAAGCATATCTTTCAAAGGCTGAAAGATGCTAAAATCGGGACCTTGTTCTTCTTGCTCTTCTATAAACATTGTATCTTCTTGAGATACTTGATTTTTTTCTTCACTATTGTCTGCCATAGTAAAATATTGTACACTTTTAGGTGGCACTATACAAGGGGTATGAAGTGGAAAATTTTTATTCTGAGGCAGGTGATGGGATTATTTTAAAAATTAAAGCCGTGCCTAATTCGTCTAAAAATGAGATTTGTGGGTTATTGGATAATGCGTTGAAGGTTAAAATCAAGGCGCCTGCTGTTGAGAATAAAGCAAATGAAGAATTGGTTAAGTTCTTTTCAAAACTTTTGAAAGTTCCTAAATCTTCAGTAATACTCAAGTCTGGTGGAACATCTAAGTTAAAATCTCTTTATATAGAAGGGTGTACTATTGATAAATTAAATGATGTTTGTGGTAATATTAGCTTATAATTATTATTAATTAAGGAAGAAATATGATAACTACTGTATTTTGGATTGTACAAATTGTCTCATCATTACTTTTAATATTGCTTGTTATGATACATTCTCCAAAAGGAGATGGAATCGCAGGTATTGGCGGAGCTTCTCATGTTTTTGCTTCACAAAAGAATGCAGAATCTGGTTTAAATAAGCTTACAATGTGGGTAGCTATAGTGTTTTTTGTTTCAACATTTATAGCCGGCTTTAATTTATTTGGCTAAAAAAAACACCACCGTCCTATTATACTTGCATTAGGTGTGATGAGCAGTTTTTATTGTAAGTTAATAAGACGGTAGCATTTGTGATTGCATTGTATAGTGTGTTTGCATTGTTTATGCTGTTGATGCTGTATTATTAATAATGTCTTTCATGTATTTTCCAACATTCCTTGGCCAATATTGGTTTAGTTGGTCTTTGTCGCTTTTGTCGTCAATAGGACAGTATTTTGCTCCTACGGCTTTAATTGTTTTTCTGCCTTTATTAATATAGTTTCTTTTTAGCATAGATGCCATATCTTCAAGACAGTCTGATACATTTTGATAAGTCCTGAATCTATAGCTTCCTGCATATCGAATACCGCCAACGTTATTTCGTTTACGGGCACTGTAGCTTGTTCCGTTTCGCGATTCGTTAATAGCTATAGCGGCGAGAAAGGCAGCATTGATTCCATACTTATCTTGTAATTGCATAAATTTTTCACCCTGTCCTTTCAGAACTCCTCCAAGGTGTTTGTCAATTTCTGAGGCTTTGCCTTTATAGTCTGTTGTAATATCTAAATTGTGTATGTTGTTTGTTGTCAGTTTTACAGTTTGGGTTTCAACTTGCTGATTTTGTTGAGATGATTCAATTTTAATTTTTTCCTGATTATCAGAAGCCCTTTCTGCTTCTTGATTCATTCTGCTTTCTGTTCTTGATTTTAAAAACGGTGATGACGCCAGCCGTTTTTGTCCGTTAAATTGGACATTGTTTGGACAATACATGTCTACAGGTGAATCAATCGTGTTAAATACAAAGCAAGGGCTTCTGTCAGGAGTTTTTGTCGGTGCTGGTTTTTCTTGATCTTTATAAAGTTTTAGATGCTGACCAACAAAAATAGAATTCATGTTTTTTAAACCATTAAGTTCAGCAATTTCTCTAACTTTTTTACTGATTTCAGCATTATTGTCTATTTTTAGCTCTTTTTTGACAATTTTCCATAAGCTGTCACCACGCTTAATTTTGTAGTCAGTCATTAAGTACAATCTCCTCTTAAGATATCCAAGTCAAATTATTTTACTTACTCATCACTTATATATAAAAACTAATTCTTTTTTTGAATTTCAGGAGATTGGTATTTTGTAATATTTGTTTACAAGTTAAGAAACAATTCTTTCTATACTTCTTGCAAAACGAACTATAGGCTTTTCTTCGTACCAGTTTATTGAATCAACAAGTATTGTTTTGCATCCAAGAAATTTGCCAAACAATATGTCAGTTAACGGTCTATCTCCGACCATTACCATTTCTTTTTCGTTAATACCATTTTCTTTTAAAAATGCCTTAGACACGCTAGTTGCCGGTTTTTTTGCAGGAGCTAAAACAGGAAAATCTATTTGTTTTGCTGCTTTGGATACGTAATTTAAGTCGCTGTTGTTGGATATTATCAAAAGCTTGAAATCTTTTTTTAGATTTTCAAACATTGCCAAGGTTTTCTCAGAAAAGGTGCCTGATTTTGATTTCATTACAGTACTGTCTAAATCAAAGGCTATTACTTTAATTCCCTCGCTTTTTAGTTTGTCATAATCTATTTCGTATACTGTTTTTGCTTCATAATCAGCTTTTACTATCATCTTACGTTTTTAATTCCTATTGTTCTAGCTAGTGCATACTTGTGATTTAACGGGTTGTTGCTGAGTTTTACCCATATTTCATCATTGGTGTTTCCAACTTCCTTTTCTTCATCTATAGTAGCATTGTATATTTTTTCTACAGTTGTTTCAAAACATTCTGTAGGTGTAATAATTTCTACTCTATCGTTTAAAAGGATTTTGTTTTTTATTTTAACTTTGAATAAAGTTTCTCCGTGTTTTTCTGTTTTGTCCCAAAATTCAAACAGAAAATCTGAACCAGCAAGCCCTTTTGATACATCGTAACTGTAGCCTTCGTGGTCTTGTTCGTCGAGGTAAAATCCTGTTGTATAGCCTCTGTTTCCAATTTTTAAAAGTTGGTTAAACATTTCTTCTTTGTCTACTGTTTCACCGTTATAGTAAGCATCAATTGCTCTTCTGTAAGCTTTTGCAACGGCAGAAACGTAGTAGAGGCTTTTGGTTCTTCCTTCTATTTTGAATGAATCAGCGCCGGCTTCAATCAGTTGAGGTATGTAATTTATAAGCGCTAAATCCTTAGTGCTTAAAATATGTGTACCCCTTGCTGTCTCTTCAATTTCGTAGTACTCGCCTGGACGAGTTTCTTCCAATAATTTGTATTTCCATCTGCAAGGTTGAGAGCATCCGCCGTGGTTTGCTTTTCTTTCTCCGTGAGTCATATAGTCACTAAGCAGACATCTTCCAGAAAGTGAAACACACTGTGCACCGTGGACAAATACTTCGAGTTCTATGTCCGGTACATTTTTTCTTATTTGTGCAAGTTGTTTTATAGAAAGTTCTCTTGCTAAAATTACTCTTGTTGCACCAAAATCTCTCCAAAACTTAACTGCATCCGAGTTGAGAGTGTTTGTTTGCGTACTTATGTGTATATCTATATCGGGTAATTTGTTTTTTATAACGCTTAATATTCCGAAATCGCTGACTATTAATGCGTCAGGATTTGCATCCTTAATTATATCTATGTTTTGATGAAGATTTTCAATGTCTTCATCATAGGCGTAGATGTTTAGTGTCATATAAACTTTTTTATTATATGAGTGAGCTAAATCAATGGTTTTTTTTAGGTTGTCTGCTGTGATAATTTCACCTTTTCGCATGGAACGTAGGCTAAAATCAACCATCCCCATGTATACAGCATCTGCACCGTAGTTTATTGCGTAATCTAATTTTTCGATGTTGCCAGCCGGCAATAATAATTCAACTTTCTTGTCCATATTTTTATTCTATTATAAACATTGTTTTTGCTCTACCCTTGAAATCGATTTATAAGCGTGTTAATATGACAACACTTAGAATTAAATTTATGCGAAGGTGGTGAAAATAGATGCCAGAAGTTAAAGTCGGTGAAAACGAAAGTATTGAAAGCGCTTTAAAAAGATTTAAGAAAAAAATTCAAAAAGCTGGAATTTTGTCTGAAATCAAAAGACGTGAAACTTACGAAAAACCAAGCATAAAAAGAAAACGTAAATCTGAAGCTGCTCGCAAACGTAGAGTGTAAGCTATGAAGATATAAGTTTAAAGCCCTCTAAAAAAGAGGGCTTTTTTAATACTTTTTATTTTGAGAATGATTATTTGTGCTTTTTAATAATATTATCCATGCTACGGAAGATTTTTTCTGTCATTTCTTGGATGTAAGCACTTGAAACAACTCCGTTCATAACAATATCTGCACATTGCATTGCCGGTCTTATATATGTTTGAGCAGTTGTGTTGACATTTTCAAACTGCATATCAGCAGCTTTTCCGACTTTACCTCTTGATTCTGCTCTTCTGTACCATCTTTCTTTTATTGTTTCAAATGGCGTAAAGACATAAACTTTTATATCCATTATGTCTCTAATGCCTTCGTTTAATACGTATAAGCCTTCGTTAACTATTATTTTAGAAGGTTTTTTGAGCACACCGTGGGCAAAGCTTTCGCAAGTGGTGAAGTTATAGTCCGGACTTCTTACAGCATCGCCATTTTTTAAGCTGATAAGGTGCTGTTTCATCAAATCAAGATTGATTGCTTTAGGGGTATCAAAACTGTAACCCTTTGCAAAAAATGCTTCGTAACTGCCTGCTTCTTTTAGTTCTTTAGACCAGTCATGATAATAGTCATCGCAGCACACAATTGTGTATAAATCTGTTCTCTCTTCTGCAATACAAGAGCGTATAGCATTTTGAACAAAAGTTGTCTTGCCCGAAGCAGATTCTCCAGCTATACCAATGAGAAATCTTGTTTCAGGGTCATTTAATGCACGTCTTGCCGTATTAAAAATTACAGACTCTTTAACGTTGAGGAAAAGAGGGTGTTTTTGTTTTTTATCTTCTTCGAGAATTTTTTTCAAACATTCTACAATCTCAACTACAATAGCAAGTGTAGATGTTTGATTTTGTTCCATATTTTCTTTTGGTTTTTCAGTTAATTGCATGCCATAATTCCATTCAATAATAATTATCTTAGAATAAAACCAAGTTAAATTCTCTTATCTTTCTTTAAAATGTAAAAAAAATTAATGTTGCTAGTTAAGTACTCAAATATTAAGTAATTGTTATATTAACATTATGAGATATTCTGTTATATCTGGCAACCTTTTTTTGTTTTTTATATTTGCTAAAAAAAGTAAATAAAATATTTTTTTTTATTTTTTATTGCTTATTTTATGTGAAAATTTACATATGACTAAGCAAATATTATCAGGAATGAATTTGGAAGAATTAACTGCTTTTACTGATTCAATTGCTGAATCAAAGTATAGAGCAAAGCAGTTACATAATTGGATTTATTTAAAATCCGTATCTTCTATTGATGAAATGACAGACATTTCTAAAAAAACAAGAGAAAAAATTGAAGAGATTGCACAAATCACTGATGTGAAAATCAAGCATAAACAGGTTAGTAAAGACGGTACTATTAAATATTTGCTTGAATACGCTGATGGAAATTGCGTAGAAACTGTTCTTATGCGCTTTGATAATAGAGCAAACCTTACTGCTTGTGTAAGTTCTCAGGTGGGATGTGCTTGTAATTGCAAGTTTTGCGCTACAGCCAAGCTTGGTTTTATACGAAATTTAACACCGAGAGAAATAATTGAACAAGTTTTAACAATACAAAGAGATACAGGTCTAAAGGTTACTAACATTGTGTTTATGGGACAAGGTGAACCTTTATTGAATTTGGATAATGTATTAAAAGCTATTGATATATTTAATAACGACTTTGTTATAGGTATTAGACGCTTAACAGTTTCAACTTGCGGTATTATTCCTCAGATTAATAAACTTGCTCAGATGGATTTTCAACCTACTTTGGCGTTATCTTTGCATGCTCCAACACATGAACTGAGAGAATCTCTTATGCCTATCGAAAAAAAATATCCTTTAGATGAGCTTATGAGTACTCTTAAAAACTATGTTGGTGAAACGGGCAGAAGAGTTACGATTGAATATACTTTGATAAAAGGTTTTAATGATACTGTTGAATGCGCTAAAAAATTAGCTGTTCTTTTAATTGGACTTAAAGCAAATATAAATCTTATTATTTATAACCCAAATGACAAAGATGATTTTGAAAAGCCAAGCAAGGAATCAATTCAAAAGTTTAAATATATTTTGGAACAATCAGGTAAAAAGGTCACTATAAGACTAGAACGAGGTTCTGATATTGATGCTGCCTGTGGGCAATTAAGCAATAAAATGAGAGGATAATATTATGAAATTATTGCCGTTATCTATTCAATTTACTAACCCCAAAAATAACAAAACTAAAGTGAATAATACTACTGTACCTGTTAGATTGAATTATTTAAAAAAAGATACGGTCTCATTTAGCAGAAATTTTTTGCAAGATGCTTATGAAAATCTTAGTGAAACTGTAAATTCTAAAATTGTTCCTTACTATCATGATAATAAACAGATATTTCAGTCACTTATTGATATAAATAACAAAACTACAGCAGTTATAGAGACTTTTACAAAGGCAGAGTTAGAGTTGATGAATAAAAGATATTCTTATTCTGATCCTGCTCAAAATAAATCTTTAAAACCATTCCAACCTTTTGTTGAAAGATATTCAGCTCATGAGGATTCTATAAAAGATTACAATAAAGTTAAAAAAATCTTGTCTGGTGATTTTTATGATTCGCCAAGAGTAAGAGAAGCTCTTGAACAAGCTGATAAAGTAATGAAAAAATCTAATCCAGAGTTAGAAAAACTTACGCCGCTTTATCGAAAGTATGTAGAATCTATGATTAATATTGATTTGCATAATGACCAAGAAACTCTGCTTTTAGGTAATAAACCATTGTTAGATAAATTTAATAAGTTAAAGAGCGATTCTTTAAAATCAGTTGCTTATGCGTATTCAATGCAAATGCCTGAAATAATAAAGTTGATGAAATCAACCAAAGATGTTGAAAAAGAAGTTAATAAACCGACTCAGTCTGTTATGAAAACCCTTAAGACTATAGAACATCTTCAACATTCTGCTGATTCTATAGTGAAAGGCATTAATAATTTTGAATCTAATAAACAACGTATAACCGCTTTTGCTGATGAATTCAATAAAAACAGTAATAATTTACCTTCTGAAAGAGATATAAAGATAGCTTACGCAGGTTTAGCAGAAAATTGTGATAAAAATACTCAGCATTATATAGCTAAGCTTAATGATTTTTACAAAAAAGTGTATTTGGATGAAGGTGTTAAAGTTGATTTTAGTTCCATTGATGAAACTTTGAGCCAAGAAAAAGAAACTGTTGAAAAACTATATGATTTAAAAAAATCTATTGATCAGGATTACATAAATAAAAACAATGAAAAAGTTTTGCGTGAAATTGGTTATGATTCTACAGATGTAGTCGAAGACTAGTCGTTAACTACTGCAAAACACTTGCTGTTGCTTTCAGCTGCTTTTTCTCTTGTTAATTTATCGATTCTTTTTCTTATCTTTTCACCGTGGTGAGAGTGTGGTTTTTTGTCTAAAAACAGCTTGTAGTAATGTAATGCTCTTTTGTGGTGAGACATTTTGTCAAAACATATTGCTAAACCCAAGTAAGCTTTATTAAAAGAAGGGTTTATTTTTAATAATTGTGAAAATACAGTACCAGCTGATTTAAATTCTCCAATATTCATATAAAGTGCAGAAAGATGATTATATGCACTTAAGTATGACGGATTGTTCTCTATTATTGTATGGTAAATCAATATAGCCATATCAAACTCTTCAATGCATTCGTGTGCAACTCCAAGTTGTATTTGAGCATTTATATTTGTTCTATCAAGAGATATTGTATGGTGGAAACATCTTATTGCTTCGCAAAATCTGCCTGTAAGCATATAGCACAAGCCCAGCTCGTAGTGTATTTCTGAAGAGAAATATGACATTTCTCTAGCTTTTTCAAGATATTTAATTGCTTTTTCGTAGTCTTGTTCTGCTTTATATGAAATACCTAAGCCTTTGTAAACTCTGTAATTGTTTCTATCCATCATTAGCGATTGCAAATAGTGCTTTATTGATTCTCTGAATTGATTAGAAAGTCTCAAAGCATCAGCTTTTACAAATGCGTTGTATGCTTCTGTTCTTTTTAAATTTGTAGGTTTAATTACAAAGGAATCAAGCCCGTGTGCTACGCTTTTATACTTTATCCCCAATATCTTTTCCCCGTAAATATCTGGCTATTATTATTTTAGAGATTTTCTAAGTAAATGTTATTAACCCTGCGATTTAAATTTTTAGACCATGTGGTTAATTTAAAACTTTCCAAAAAACAATTTTTCTCATTTTGCGTTTATAATGCTTATTTGTAGGAGTAGAGAGGTTTTAGATGACGGATATACTGCAAAAAAATTGTTCTTTTATATCAAAAAGCAATGATAGTTTAGCAAAGAAATTGAATAATATTGTTTCATTCAATAAAGATATCACTTTAGATACTAATTTGGTGGGTGAATACAATCTATTTGTTGATGGTATCCCTCTACATTCTATAACCGGTGCACAAGAAGAGGCTAAAAGTATTGCTGCTTCAATTGCTCACAATGATTATGGTACCATACACGTTATATATGGCTTGGGGTTGGGTTATCTTGCTGATGAGTTTATACAAGCATTAAAGGGCAAGGTTGTTGTTTATGAGCCGGACTTAGAGGTTTTAGCATTTGTTTTATCCGCAGTTGACTTTTCGGATAATTTAAAAACCGAACGTTTGTTCATTGTATCTGATTTGAAGGAATTACAAGATATTTTGTACAAGATTTATCGTTATAAATCTAACGCTACATTCTCATATTTGGATTACTATAAAACACATAGTACAAATTTTGATACATTTGTTGAGTGGTTAAAAAAAGAACTTGTATTAATAGAGCATAATTTTAGCTTTCAAGTGAAAAATATGTATTCATTCTTTAACTCTACATTGAAAAGACTGGATAAAAAGTTTCAGTTGAAAAAATTAACTGATTATAAGGACGCGTTAAAGGATGTTCCTGCCATTATTGTTTCTGCAGGTCCATCTTTAAGTAAGAATATTGAAGCTTTAAAAAATGTAAAAGATAAGGCAGTACTTTTTTGTGTGGGAACTGCCTTAGGTGCGTTATATAAAAACGGAATAACTCCTGATTTTGTAAATGTAATAGAAAGAGTAAATACGTCTCATCATTACAATCTTCCTTTTTCCAAAGATATTTCTTTTATATGTGAGCAATTTACAGAACCTTCTTATTTGGATATTCCTTTTAAGGAAAGATTTTTAACAAACTCATTAGAAAATGATGATGCGAGATGGTTTTTAGAAAAAGCAGAGGAGGAATTTGTTCCTTTTGAAACCAAAGGTACAGTTGCATACCATGCCTTGTATAGTGCTTATTATCTTGGGTGTAATCCTATAATATTAATTGGTCAAGATTTGGCTTATAGTAATGGCTCTTGTTATTCTAAAGGGTCCAAGTTTGAAGATTTGGAATGTATATTTGATGCCGAAGAAAACAAATATAAGATAGTAGCTAAAGATTTTGATAAATTTAAAGACGCATATTGTGCTTCAGTTAATTGGGATGAAGATAAAAAAGTTGAGAAGGTTAAGCAAAGATTAGAAACATTTAATCAAAACCTTGTTACTGTTGCTGGGCAAGATAACAATCTTTTGCCGACTGATTCAGTTTATTCTCTGTTTATCAATTATATACAAGATTTTGCTGTTAGACACAAGGATGAAAGAAAGCTATTTAATGCATCTCTTGGTGGTGCTCTTATAAAAGGTTTTGATGTTTTGTCGTTAAATGAGATTTTTCAAACCATTGATATAAATGCGGATAAGTCTGCATTAATGTCTGATTTTTATTCTAAAAAAACAAATGCTGGGTATGACTTATTGAAAGTTAAGAAAAATCTAAAAAAAGACTTTGAGGTTTTGAAGAAGGTACTCGCAATTTCAGAGCCTGCATTAGAAAAAGTAAAAAAACTTAAAGAGATTCTCGAATCTAATCCGGGTTTAGATTCTGATAAATCTAAAATGATTGATAGTCTTTCTGTTTCATTTTCTAAAATAGTTAATGATTATATGCTTAAAAACCGTATAATAAAAATGCATACGGCTAATGATTACAGTGAGATTGTTTATCTTAAGAGAGAATATCCTAAAATTTTAGACAGTGAAGTTTTAAATCTTTTTGTTGATGCATATTTGAAGTATTTTTATTATTGTACAACCAGAATAAATAGAACTATTAAGTCACTAAATATTACATTAGAAGAATTGGAAAATATAAAATGAAAGCTGTTATACAAAGAGTAAAAAATGCTTCTGTAACTATAGAGGGGAATCTTTATTCATCTATAGATGCAGGCATGCTTATATTGTTTTGTGTAGAAAAAGCTGATACTCAAGATATGCTTGAGTGGATGGCCAATAAAGTTGTCTCTTTACGTTGTTTTGAAGATGATAACTGCAAGATGAATAAGTCTATAAAAGATGTAAACGGAGAGATTCTTGTCGTTTCTCAGTTTACTTTAGCTGCAGATTGTAAGAAAGGTACCAGACCAAGCTTTGACAATGCAGAGTCTCCTGATAAGGCAAACTCAATGTATGAGCGTTTTGTAGAACTGTTGTCACAACAAGGTATTACAGTTAAAACTGGTAAATTTGCAGCAATGATGGATGTTTCTTTGGTTAACGATGGCCCTGTTACCTTTGTGCTTACGAAATAATACGGTATAGATTTGTAAAAATGCTTGCTTATATTTATGTTTGCATATAGAATAATATAAGATATTAGAATTTTAATTAATAAGATGTCGAGGAGCTAATTTTTTTTAATAGCCTTTCGCCTTTTACTTTAAAGGGTAGTCAAAAATGTATGTAAATAAGTGTACTAAATGCGGAGCGGAATTCGAAACTAAAAACCCAAAAAGGGTGATTTGTCCTAATTGTTTGTATCCTGATAAGAAATCTGATTCAGATAGTTCTGGATCTTCTTACGATGATAATTCACAACATCAGCAAGGTTTTTCAAATAGCGGTTCTTCATATGAACGTCCTGCTTCATACAGCGCTGGCGGTTATTCTACAGATAATTCTTATCAGCGCTCTTATCAACAAGACAGACCAAGATATGATGGCGCACAAAGAGGCTATAATCAAGGCGGATATCAAAGACAGCAACAAGGTGGCTATAACCGCTCACAAGGTGGTTATCAACGTCCTCAGCAAGGTGGTTATAACAGAAGACCCTATGACAGAGATGGCGGACAAAGAGGCTATAATCAAGGCGGATATCAAAGACCGCAACAAGGTGGCTATAACCGTTCACAAGGCGGTTTCCAACGTCCTCAGCGTCCACAAGGCGGAAGACCTATGGGTGGTAGAAAACCGATGGGAAGACCACAAAATAGGCCGCCAAAACAATTACTTGTTAACAAGGATCAATTAATACAAATTGAAGAATTGTACAAGAAGATGTTGCCTCTTCCAAACCCAGATGCGCACGAGGTTATCGGAGAACAAATCGGTTTGGAAGCAAGAAAAGTTTTCTTTGGTATAAATCTTGTCAGACAAAAGTTGATGTTGCCTAAATTGGCATTCCCTAAGAGAAAATTAGCTGTTTCTCCTGATCAACTTGCTGCTATAAAAATGTTGTATGAGCCATTGTTGCCTTTGCCTCCAATCGGTTGTCACAAGATTATTGCAAGTCAATTAAAAATTGATGAATGGCGTGTACACGTTGGTATTGGCTTAATCAGAAAACAACTCGGTCTTGATAGATGGAATCCTGAGCGTGAGGATGCTCCTGAAGAGTTTAAACAACAATCTAAAGAGGCTGTTGAGACTAAAGATACAGTTGCAAATGACGTAGAAACTGTTGTTGAAGAAAAGCCTAAAAAACGCGGAAGAAAAAAGGCGACTGAAGTTTCTGAGGAAAAAGCAGACGCAGTAAAAGAAGATGAGTAAGCTAGTTTCTATCGGTAAAATCTTAAATTTTCATGGAATTAAGGGTGAAGTCAAAATGGGCTTTACTGCCGGTAAGGAATCTTTGATTAGTGCTCTTAAGCATGTTTACATTTTTCAGGACAATGTAAAACATACTTATGATGTTCAGTCTGTTCGTTTTCATAAAAATTTTGCAATTATTAAATTTGCTAATATTAATTCTATAGACGATGTTATGAGTATAAAAGGGCTTCTTGTTCACGTTACGGAAGAAGAGATAAAATCTTCTCTTGAAAATGATGAGTTCTTGATATCAGATTTGTCTGGGATGGATGTTTTCGACACAACTGGAGAAAAAGTTGGCATAGTAAGTGGTGTTGGCGAGAATAGGGCTTCTAATTTATTAGAAATACAAAAAGTGAATGGTTTAAAATTTTTAGTACCTTTTGTAAAAGAGTGGGTTCCGCTTGTTGATGTTGAAAATAATAAAATAGTAGTAAATATGATGGATGGTATTGAGTCTTTATTTGTAAATCAGGGTAATAATTGATGCGATTTGATGTATTGACACTTTTTCCTGAGATGATTGAACAAGCTTGTTCTCATAGCATTGTTGCCAGAGGTATAGAATCTGGGCTTATTTCTGTTAATGCAATAAATCCTCGTGATTACACAAAAAATAAGCATAAAAAAGTAGATGATACACCTTATGGTGGTGGTGCGGGTATGGTTTTAATGTGCCAACCTTATTTTGACTGTTTTGATGCTATTGAAAAAACGCAGGAGACTGAAGTTATTATACTGTCTCCTCAAGGCGAAACTTTTAATCAAAATATGTCTGTTGAGTTGTCAAAGAAATCCCATATTGTCTTTATTTGCGGGCATTATGAGGGATTTGACGAAAGAATCAAACAGTATACTGCAGCTAGAGAGGTTTCTATCGGGGATTTTGTTTTAACGGGCGGTGAATTGCCTGCAATGTGTATGATAGACTCTATTTCAAGAAATATTGATGGTTTTTTAGGAAAAATTGATTCTGCGCATTTTGATTCTTTTTCCGATGGTTTACTTGAATATCCTCAATATACAAAACCTAGAGATTATAACGGTCTAAAGGTTCCTGAAGTCTTGCTTAATGGAAATCATCAGGATATTGAGCGTTGGAGAAGAAAACAACAGATGATAGTTACTTTAAAAAAACGCAAAGATTTGTTTGATATATTCAGAAAAAACTGTAATAATAAAGATGATATAAAACTTTTGAATGAGGTAATTTCTGAGTTTAAATTGTAATATATTTAGGATAGTTAGATAGGTTTTGTGCATATGGATATCAATGTTGAGCAATTAAAGAAACTTTTTGATATGGCTGGTATGGATTTGGATGTGACAACAGCTACACCTGATGATATAACTAAAGCTTTGATTGCTATTGAACGTAAATTGTTATCTTTTTCATCTAATGATTCTTTATCTACATTGCCTGCTGAATTTAATATATTAATAATTGATGATATGGAGCTTTCTATATATCAATTTAACCAGTTGTTGAAAAAGGTTGGTATTGTTCCAACAGTTGCAAGAACGAAAGCTGAAGCTCTTGCTGAGTTGAAAAAGAAAAAATATGACTATATTGTAATTGATTTATTCTTGCCTGATGCTGATGATGGTATTGAGTTAATCGATGAGTGTATTAAATTAAGAGATGCCAAAAGAACAAACAAGATTATTGTTATGTCCGGTACAGATGACAAAGATTTGATTGAACGTTGTTACAAACGAGGAATAGATGAGTTTGTACCTAAAAGTAGTAACTGGCACGATCAGATATTGAAATTTATTACTTCATCTTTGACATCTAAGCAACATGAAGATTTCTTTAAGTATTCAATTAATAGTGATATTTGTTGCTATACAATTAATAAGTTTAATGGTCAAAAACACATTGATATGCTCGTTAAAGATGTTACTACCAGCCTTTACACAGGACAAGTTAACATTATCTTTAACATGGAAAATGTTAAAATATTTGATGATGAATATACAAACATTTTCACCACTCTTTATAAAATGTGTAATGAAAAGGGTGGTAAGTTTATGTTGGTTAAAATATCAGAGTCAGTTAGAGATGCTTTGGCTGATGCATTTTTAGATAACCTGATTCCTACTTTTTCAAGTGTTGATGCTGCAGTAAGTAGAATTGTACAAGGTTAATCTTCGAGCATATCTACTCTTCGTTGATGTCTTTCTCCAAGAAATTCAGTTGTTAACCAAATTTCTGTTATATCTTTGGCTAGTTCTTCGCCGACAATTCTTTCACCCATACATAGTATGTTTGAGTTGTTGTGTAGTCTTGACATTTTTGCAGAGCAAGTATCTGAGACGACTGCTGCTCTTATGCCCTTTATTTTATTAGCAGCCATTGACATTCCTATACCTGTTCCACATATAAGAATGCCTCTTTCATATTCTTTTTGGGCTATTTTATTTGCAACACTCTTTGCAATTATTGGGTAATCACAAGATTCTGTGTTGTAAGTGCCTGCATCGTATACTTCTATTCCTTTTGATTTGATATAGTCTATAATCTTGTTTTTAAGGTTATATCCAGCGTGATCACTACCTATGATTATTTTTTCCATAATTTAAGCTCCGTTCTTTTTGAATAATAACATATTATGTAAATATATGTTAATAATTGCTTTAAAACGTTAAAGTCATGTTAAATCAAAACCGATTACTAATATGTGAAGATTATAAGGGATGAAATACATGCTTAACAAGATTATTGATGGTGTAAATGATTTGGAAGAATTAATGTGTGAATACTCTGAAATGAACTCTTTTTTGTTTTCACACAACAAGATATTTATGATTGCAAGCAATTCTGTTTATAAAACACCAGAATACAACTATCAACCATATACTTTCAAATATGGCGATTACAGTATGGATGATTATATAAAAAGTTATGTCTAACCAACCATTCCTTATTTTTTAGCTAAGAAACTCTTTATTTCTTTTGCAAGTTGATTTGCTTCAGCTTGCAAATTTTCATATGTAGAGTCGTTACTAATTACAAAATCCCAGTCTTTGATGTTATCCAAATCTGTTTCTGTAACATCTGTTTCACCGACAAGAGTTCCTCTTGCCGCTCTTGTTTCTCTTGTTGCGTTTACTCTTATTGTAATAGCGTTAGCTTCTTTAAAAAATTCAAGCTCTCTTTTTACTCTTACGTCTGGAACTATTATGTTACCCGGCATTTTTATAACTTTTTTAATCCAGTAGTCTTTGTCTTCTGATCTTCTTTTATTGCCGAGATTTATTAAATCTTGTCTGTAATTTGCTTTGTTTTTTTCAATTTCATCAAATGTTAGTCCTTTTTGTTCGCCATATTCTATTTTTATAGCGTCTCCTAGACCTATTCTTTTAAAATCTGTTAAGTTTTGTAACAGGATTTTTGCGACTGTATCCTTGCCGCTGTACTGTTTTCCGGAAAGTATAATAATTTGCTCAGCCATATTTTAGCAATCTCCATTGTCTTTTTGTTTTTATGTTTTATATTATTATACACCAATAATTTTAGACGTTAGTGTGTGATAGAATTGGGGTCTTTAAAATGAAGGTTAACAACATCGATGTAAATTTCAGATTGCGCAGCTTATTGCCGCGAAACAACGCTGAAAGTTTTGTTAGAGCAAAACAAAAATACGCTGATGCTGAATATATCGTACAGATGAAAGATTCAATCAACAGTTCTTCTGCGTCCAGATCTAATCAAGTGTTGAGAGATTTGGGATTGTTTTAAACTTTTCATCCAATTCTTTTGTGAGTTTTTCTTCTATTGTTGTGTTTTCGTGTTCTTTTACGTAGTCAAAAGCTTCTTGACGTGCTTTTTCAAGTATTTTTGTGTCTTTTATTATGTCAGCCAGGGCAAAGTTTATCATGCCGCTTTGGCGAGTTCCTAAAAATTCTCCTGGGCCTCTAAGTTCTAAGTCTTTTTCTGAAATAATAAAACCGTTATTAGTTTGTTCCATTATTTTTAATCTGTCCATTGTTGTTTGGCTTGAATTTGCAGGAACTAATAAACAATATGATTGTAAATCTGAACGTCCTACACGTCCTCTAAGTTGGTGCAGCTGTGAAAGTCCAAATCTTTCTGCGTTTTCTATCATCATTACAGTTGAGTTTGGTACATCAACTCCTACTTCTACGACGGTTGTACTTACAAGTATGTCAAATTCTTTGTTTTTAAATTTCTCCATTACTTCATCTTTTTCAGAATTTGATAGTTTGCCGTGAAGTAGTCCTATTTTTAGGTCAGGAAACACCTCTGTACTTAATCTTTCAGCTTCAATTGTTGCTGCTTTTGCTGATAGAGTTTCACTTTCATCTATCAGCGGGTAAACAACATAGCATTGATGACCGTTATCTATTTCACTTCGCATCATCTTATATGCTTGGTTTCTTTGTGATGGCTTAATTATGTATGTTTTTATAGGCTTTCTGTTTTTTGGCATTTCATCTATAACCGAAAAGTCTAAATCGCCTTGTGTTGTTAGTGCAAGTGTTCTTGGAATAGGTGTTGCTGTCATTGTTAATACTTGAGGGTTTTTACCTTTTACCATAAGTTGAGAACGCTGTTTTACACCAAACCTATGTTGTTCATCAATTACAATTGCTCCCAGTTGGTTAAATTCTACATTATTTTGAATAAGAGCGTGTGTTCCTATTGCAATATTAATTTGACCGTTTTTAAGGTCAGTCTCGAGCTTTTTACGGACTTTTGCACCATTGGTGCCTGTAAATAGACCTACGCTTATTCCAAATGGCGTCAGCCATCGCACAAAGTTGTTAAAATGTTGTTGTGCTAAAATTTCTGTTGGCGCCATTAATGCTCCTTGATAGCCGTTTTCTAATGCAGACAACAACATAATACAAGCTACTACTGTCTTACCGCTTCCTACATCACCTTGAAGCAGTCTTTGCATTGGTTTATCAGAGCTTATATCTTTTAAAATTTCGTCTATTGCTTTATTTTGTGCATTTGTTAGTTCAAATGGCAAACTTTTTTTGAATTTTTCGACCAATCCGTCTTTTTTTATATTTAGCTTTAATGCTTTTATATTTTTATTATTGGTTTCTCTCATTAGAGCAAGTTTTAGCTGTAAAAGGAAAAATTCTTCAAATACAATGGTATATCTTGCGTGTTCAAGTAATTCTTCTGTTTCCGGAAAATGTATTTGTCTTAAAGCTTTTTTTCTATCAAGAAGATTATTTCTGTAGATAATGTCTTGTGGAATTACATTATCTATTATTGGTTCATATTGTTCCAGTGCATTATAGATAGCACGTCTTAATGTTTTTATGCTTAAACCTTCTACTAGTTGGTATACTGGTACTATTCTAGCTATATTTAGGTTGCTTTTACCGTCAAATTCTCCCGATAATACTTGATATTCATGTTTATCTATTGTGTATGTTCCTGAATATTTATCAATTTTTGCTTTGCCTGAGACGATTATGTTAGAGCCTTTTATAAATTGAGATTTATAGCGTTCTAGCATATATCTGTTAGCTTTTGCGTAGAAAAAGCTTAACTTTATTACTCCTGTTTCATCGGCAACTGATACTGAGATTATGCCAAGGTTATTTTTTGAGTTGTATGCACTTACAGACCTTATTGTGCCAATGACTGTTACATTTGAACCTTCTTTTATTTCTTTTATTAGTGTTCTTGATGAGTAGTCAATGTGGCGTTTTGGAAAGTAAAACAATAAATCTTTAGCTGTGAATATCCCTAGTTTGTTGAGTAAATTACCAACTTTGGGGCCAACTCCTTTTATGTATATTACATTTGTTTCTGATGGATTTTTTAGTGTTTCGGATAAGTTTTCTTTTTTTATTTCTCCATCTTTAGTAATTTCTTCTCTAAGAGTATGAACAAGACGTTGTACAGCTTTTCGTCTTGTTGGCATTGATGACATATTGTAGGTTTCAAATTCTTTGATTAATAGAAGCCATTTTGGGTTTTTCTTAGATTTTTTATAAAGATTGTGCAGTTGTTTTAATATAAAACCAGAAAAGTTGCTCTGCTTACCTCTTATGTCTATGTACAGATTCTTTTGTTCAACTTCTATCGCTTGTCTTATTTGATGAATATTTTCTATCATTATTCTGTAATTCTTAAAACTTCATAAATGTTTATTTTTTTGCTTTTTCCTTTAATGGAAACTTCTCTGATTTTTATGACGTCAACTATTTGAGATATTTTGTTATAAGTATTTTCGCTTATGAGAATGTGTGTTTTATATATTTTGTTGTAGTCTTCTATTCTGCTTGCAATGTTGACGGCATCGCCAATGACTGTGTATTCAAATCTGTTTTCTGTACCAACGTTACCGATAAAAGCTTCTCCTGTGTTTATTCCTATACCTATGTCTATTTTGGGTTTGCCCTCATCTATCCATCTTTGTTTTATTTGTTTTACTTTATTTCTTAGCTCATAAGCGCATTTTACTGCGTTTTTTGTGTGAAATTTGTCAGGAGTTGGGTCGCCAAATACTACAAGTACAGCATCGCCTATAAATTTGTTAATTACACCTTTATACTTGTTTATTATTGGCTCAAGCTCGCTAAAGTATTCATTTAAAAGTTGTGATACTTCTTCCGCTTTTCTTGTTTCTGAAAGTGATGTAAAGCCCCTTATATCAGCAAACATTATTGTTATTTCTGCTCTTTTGCCGCCTAGTTCTGTAGCAGCTTCGTTTTTTAAGATTTTGTTTTTTATATCTTTTGAAATATATTTGCTGAGTATGTTTTCTATCTTTTTATCTACATTTTCTTTGAAAATGTGCTTGTATGCGTTAGCAAATGCTATTGTTGCTAGTATAGATATTATTATTCCTGTGACATTCAAAAATACTATATGATTAAGTGCTATCTTATATGAAATTAGATAAGCAATTATAAAGAATATTGTGTATATTATTGATGCTATTGGGGTAAATGTTACAAAAACAATAAATAACAAAACTGAAAATGTTAAAGAAACTAACAATCTTAGATTTTTTGTTATTTTTTTATTCTTTGTAATTGCTGTATAGTTATGTTGTTTTTCTATCTTTGATTTATTCAAAAAATAAGTATCTATTTTTTTATCAAAGTATTCATAACAAAAATTATTAACAGTGTAAATTACGCTTAAAAACGAAATTATAAAAATTAGCAATAAGTTCTTTTTATTCATATGTTAATTGTACTTATAGCTCATTTTTTTTGCAAGAAGCGCAACATTCTTTCATTGGTTCAATATGTATTATTATTTTACTGTTTCCAAGGTTGGATTCTATTTCGTTTTCTATTTTGTCACAAATTTCATGTGCTGAATTTACAGTTATGTTTCCATCTACCAGCAATGTCATGTTTATTTCTTTGTCTTTGCCAGATCTTCTTGTTTTGATATCTTTTATGCAGGAAATACCGTGTTTTATATAATTTTTTATTATTTTATTTATTGTGTCGATATCTTTTTGAGGTAGTGAACCATCGAGAATATCATTCATTGTTTGTTTGCAAATTTTGTATCCTGCGTTCATTATTACCATAGCTACTATTGTTGCTATTATTGCATCTATAATGTGTAAGCCTGTGTATTTAATAATTATTAGACCTACAAATACTGTTAATGAAGAGAATATGTCTGTTCTTAAATGTTCTGCATCTGAATATATTGCAATTGAGTCGGTTACTTTTGCAACTTTGAACAGGTAACTGCTGACTATTATGTTTACTAAAACAGAAATACCCATAACTACTATCCCGGCAAAGGAATTTTCAACAGGTTGGACTTCTCCGCTTAGCTTTTTAACAACTTCAACTATAATGTATATGGATGCTAATATTATAAGACTGCCTTCTATAAAGCCTGCAACATCTTCGTATTTGCCGTGTCCAAATTGATGGTCTTTATCGGCAGGCTGGTCTGCTTTATTTACCGCAAAAAATGCTATGACTGAGGCTAAAAGGTCACTTGCAGAGTGTATTGCTTCTGATATGATACTCACACTACCTGTAACAAAACCTGTTATAAGTTTCATTATTATGAGTGATAAGTTTGATGCTACAGAAATTAGTGCCGCTATTTTTTTATTAAACAATAAATTGACTTTCATTCTCTAAAATCCAATATACTGCCTTGTTTTTTTTCTGATAAAGAATATGTGTTCATTAATTTTGAGTTTTTATTAACTTTACGCAGTTCTTGCTTGATATCTTCTCTTATTGCACTTAGCAGTTCAATGTTTTCCTTTTCTTGATTATGGATCAACTGGCACAATGGCGCTAGTCTGCTTGCGTCTTCATTGTTTTTTTGTATTCTTTCTGCAAAAACTTGAGCCTCTTGGAAAATCATTTCTTTTTTACTTATAAATGCCGCTAGCTCGTTGTATAATTTTCTTTCTATTAGTTCTTTTATTTGTAAAGATATTTCATAATATTTTTTATAAACTATTTCTAAGTTATCTAAATCAAGGCTCATACTATATATTCCCCAATTGATGCGTCTTCATCGTCTTCATCATCGTCCTCTTCGTATTCAGATGATTGTGTTTGATTGCTTTTTTCTATTTCATAATCGGCAAGAGTGTTACCTGATGTTTTGAACTTTCTTATTGCTTCTTTCCAAGTATCTCTCAATGCTGTCATATGCTTTATTACAATATCAAGAGCTTGTTCATCTTTTTTTACGTTTGCGATAAAAAGTTGGTTGCTCATAAATTCATATAAATTGAACAAATTCTGCGCAAACTCACCACCAGCTTCTCTATCAAGTGATGATTCAAACTCTGTGATAATATTTTGTACTTTAACGATATTGTTGTGTTGCTTTTCAATGTTTTTTTCAGCAAATCCTTCTTTTGCAAGGTGTAAAAATCTAACAGCACCATCGTAGAGCATTAATAAAATCTCTTCTTTAGGCGCTGTCTCCATTTGAGTTTGCTTATATTGCTTTAAATAAGGATTCATTTGGCAACTTCCAATACTAACTATTCACAACTTAGCACATTAAAGCTTTTTAGTCTATCAATCAACAAGACTACATTTGCTTGAGTTCTGCCAAGTTTGGATCTAATAATCTTCTTCCAACATTATCAAATTGTATTGAGCAAAGTGTTCTTTTTCCATAGTTGAAAAGTTCTTCTACAACACCTTTACCATATTTTTCATGGTAGACAATGTTTCCTTCTGTTATATTAAATCCATCTTTTGATTTTGCTGTGTACTCTGGTTGGTAAATTGGTACACTTGGTATTGAATCGTTTTCTGTCAGGTTGTCTAATATGCTTTCCTGAATCGATTCTTGTGAAGGTAAATCTAGTGCAATCGAATCACTGTTTCCAAGTATGCCAGCTTCTGAATCCTCAATATCTTCGAGTGGCTCAAGCTCATCCAATGTTTCATCGTCATCATTTATTAAGTCTGGAATTGATGAACTTGGTTGTTCCTGCGCTGTAATGATTCCTGTTTCTTCTTGCTCCTCTGGCTCATAGCTTTCTTCTTCATTGTCATCTAAAGAGTCGTCGCTATCACTGAGTTGTTCAAGTATATCAAGATCATTATCTGATATTAGCTCCTGTTCTTCATCGATTACCGGCAATTGTTCTTCAGTATCTTCAAATTTTTCAGGGGTATTGATATCTTCTTCTGAGTAGTCAGTTAATGCGTCAAGCTCTACGTCGGGTAGTTCTTCTGTGTTGCTTTCTGCTGTAAACATTTTGTCTACATCTTGAGCAATTTCTTGTTCTACTGATTCATCAAATATTGTTTTTATTTCACTTTCTTCTTGGTCAATATTGGTTTCTATATCGTCTTCTAATGGATTAATATCTTCTCCATATTCTTCTAATTCAGAAAATTCATCGTCGTTTGATATTAGTTCTGCCAGTTCAGGTTGTTCATTGTCTTCATCAGTAACTGATATTTCTTGTATGATATTTTCTTCTTCAATAGAAGTTTGTTCTTCTGTGCTTACAAGTTGTTCTGGTAATTTTTGAACAATTAACGGTGTATAGTATGTTGTTTCACCAGATACTATGTACTCTAGCGGTGCAAGTTTCATCAAGAATGAATTGTAGCTTGCAGCTGCTTTTTGTTGTTTGTCCGGTTTAAACAAAATAAGGTTTTTTGCGAATGATTTTGCTTTTGCTGCATTAATTGATTCATAGTCAGATGCAACAATAGGTCTTATGTATTCGTTTTTATATAATTCATTTAATATTTTTTCATCGGTAATATTGTCGTCGATTTCAGTAATTACATAAAACGGTTCGTCTATATTTTGCAAAGCAAACATTGTTGTCTCTTTTTGCCAATTAAGGTCAGTTTGAGACAGGTCTAACAATGTTATAGTATTGTTTTTTAGAGAATCGTATAGCGCGTTTATTTCTTCAAGCGTTGATGCAAAAATACCTAGTTGTTGGTATTTTAACAGTTTATTTCTTAAAAGAATAACACCTGTTGACTTATCTGATTCATATACTTCATTAACTACCTCTAAAAGTGTGTTGAATGGTATGTATCCATCTTCAAGAGTATTTATGTATTCTTGAATTTCTAGCAATATATCTTGAACTATTGCTTTTTGTTCAACGGTAAGACCAGTGAGGTCGTTTTCGTATATGTAGTTTAAAATGTCATTGTTAACAGGTAATTTTAGCTCTTTACCCAGTGTGATAACATTGGCGTTTTCATATTCTTCTATATCATTATACTGAATGATTAGAGTTTTCTTTTCTTCAGTACCATTGTAATCTGTGATTTTTTTTAATATTAAATCTATCTCATCTTGTCTATCAGCTTGTATGTAAAGAAACTTACTCAAGATATCTGCGTTTATCTTAAGTTCAAGTTTTGAAGAGTTTGTTAAATATCCGGCCTTGATAGATTTAGGATTAGAACAAAATATTTCATTTAATATGTACGGTTTTGTTTTTGACACAATTGCATCTAATGCAGGTACATAACCGCTGTAGGTGCTTTGCTTATTTGCATCATCAAGATCAAGAGTGAATTTTAATATAGCACAATTAGTATCTTCCTTTGTTGTTGACTCTATTGAAACAACTTGTGAAAGTATTTTTTGGTTTCCATCGTCAATTGTTAAAAAGTCGGATATGACAAGTGGAAAATCAAGGGGTTCATAATAAAGTTTTGCTAGACTATTTTTTATTTCAACTAATTTCATTTAATTACCATTGTTATTGACAAACTTCTTCTTGCAGTGCTATTGATGCAATTTGATTAGACATTATAGCTACTTTTTTAATTGGACCTGTTGCATCTTTTTCGATTAACTTACCAACTGCTGATTGAGTTCTAATCAGGGGTAATATTTCATCAAAAACTGCTTTTGGATCTTCAAAGTATAAAACCATTGGCGCAGATGCACCTTTCAAAAATACTAAAAGTGCAAGTCTTGTTTTGTATTGTTGTGGGGGAAACTGTTGTGCCATTGTTACTTCTCCTTAATCCTCTTTTTATATATATAATTTATGTCAAATATCGTAAAATAGCAATATTAAAATTCAATTCCTTTACGTGCCTTTATCCCCTTATCCCAATAATGTTTTACAGGGATAATTTCTGATACGAGGTCAGCCACCTCAATTATTTCTTGTTTGGCATTTCTGCCTGTTAGAACAATTTCCATATTTTGGGGTTTGTTTTTTAGCGTCTCAACCATATCTGCAAGTTGTATACAACCTAAATCTATTGCTATATTTGCTTCATCAAGTATGATGAGCTGATATTTATCCTCTTTTATTGCATTTTGTGCTGTTTTCCAACCTTCTTGTATTAGAAGTTTATCTTCTTCTTTTATGTTGTTTGAATAAACTATTCTGTCCAGGCCAGCTTGTACAATTTTGACATTATCTTTCATTTGCGGGCACAATTGAGAAAAAGAAATAAGTTCTCCGTAGTCATTTCCACCTTTTGTGAACATAACAATCAAAACTTTCCAGCCTCTGCCTAGAGCTCTCATTGCAAGACCAAGTGATGCTGTAGTTTTACCTTTTCCATTACCTGTATAAACTTGTATATAACCGTGTTGTAAGAACTCAGGATTATATAATTTATTGGCATCGAAATTTGATGAATTCATTATTTTATAAGTCCGCTTTCCTTAAGAAAACCTATTATCGCACAAGCACAGCTCTTTTGATACTTGATAGGAGCTTTTTGTAACAAGTATAGCGCTTCTGCTAATTTTTCATCTTTATCATACCATCTTCTTGAGTTTGTTTGGTTATCTTCCCTAAAAAACCATTCAATCGGTTTAGAATAAAATTCGGCAAACTTAATTAATTCAAGTACATCAACTTTGCGTGTACCTTTTTCAATAACAGATATACCTGATATTGGAAGATTCATCAGTTCTGCTATTTCTTCTTGTTTTAAACCCGACTCTATTCTAGCAAGTTTTAATTTTTTGCTTAATTCTTTTCTGTTCATTTTATTAGTATTTGTAGTCTATTTCGATTCATTATAATGGTAAATTACATCTATGTAAAGGTGTATATTCTTTTGTATGATATTATTGTATAATTATTTGCTGTGATGAATTTTGAAAATAAAGCTGAATTAAGAGTAACTTGCAAAAAAATACGTTCTGGCTTAGATATTTCTGTATTATCTGAAAATATCTGTAAAAACATAAAAAAATGGAATGTTTATTCAACATCAAAGAATATTCTGATTTTTTATCCAATAGGCTCTGAAATATCTTTACTAGAGCTTTTATCTGACATTTCTCATAATTTTTATTTTCCTTGCGTTGTTGAAAATGATTTGTATATCGCAAAATACGACAAAAGTCTTGGCTTTTCTAATGGAAAATTTGGAATTAAAGAACCTGTCACTCCACGACTTAGTAACGCTGATTTCATTGATTTGGCTTTAATTCCTGCATTGGCTGCAGATCAAAAAGGTTATAGACTTGGATATGGCAAGGGGTTTTACGATAGATTTTTAACTAAATATCCAAATATTACAAAGGCAGTTCCTGTAAGTAAATGTCTTGTTTTTGATGAAATTCCCTCAGAAGAGCACGATGTCAAAGTCAATTATGTAATCACAGAATCAGATATTATAGATTTTAGATGTCAGATTTAAGATGATTTACTCTTCCAACATCAATTACATCGCATACAAGATATTTAATGCCGTATAATAATAGTCCGATTGTGAATACTTTTGATAATTTTTTGCTCAATAATGCACCTGTTGCAAGTGCTGCAGGTACTACGTCCATCGCCATTTGACTAAATGCTCCGGAAATATAGCCTGTTATTCCGTTAATTTTGTCAGGTAGACTCCAGTCTGCATTACTTCTAAAATACCAGTCTTTAAGTTTGCTGGTTGTTATATTTCTGTCATCCATTTTTCTTGAACGTGTAAACAAATCAGTAAGTCTTTCAGATGACCTGATTTTAATATTTTCTGCAGCGTGCTTTTTGCCGACATCGTGTGCATTGTATAAAACCATGCCTGCTGTTAGAGTTCCTGCTACTTTTGCTGCTATGTTCCACTTATTCATATTCGTTCACTTACTTCTTATCTGTTTTCTTTTTGGGAGGATTGTTGTCATCGACTTTTACTGTTTGTCCTGCTGTTTTAAGAGCTGCTTTAGCTGCATCAAGTGCATCTAATCCGTAACCTGAATCAGACTGTTGTATTTGTGATAACAGTTGTTGGGTCAATGCATCACCTTGTGCCCATCCATTTTCAAGGATTCCTGTACCAATCATTTTTACGTTTGAGTATTTACTTTGTAATAATAAGTTTAATAATGCGGTTAAAGCTGGATCATTTTTTCTTGATTCATCTTCTCTAAAACGTTTCATAAGTTCTTTTGCACCCATAAGTTTTATTTCTGGGTTGTCATTTCTTATGTAATTTTCTAATGTTCTTATATAGTCATCTGTTAATAATACAATATCTTTTTTAGGTTTTTCTTCGGTTTTTGTATTATTGTTCAATGCTGACGCCCCAACAGGTACAGTTGGTGGCATATTATATGTTGGTTGATTCATTGTGTAATATGCTTTGTCATATGCTTGTGTTGGTGCTGGAGCTTGGGTTGTTGCATTGTTGTTGTAAATATTTGCACCATTAGGGTTAACTGATGCCCCTATGATGTTGATTGTAACCCCATTTGCATTTGTAGGTATTGAACCAGGAGTTCCTGTGCCAATGTTAAAAGTAGCACCAGATGTGCTGCCTGTTGAAGCAGGCATATTTTGCACCTGAGTATATGGTTTGTATCCTAATGGATAATTTTGCATACTTTCACCTTACACTTCTTTTCCAAATATATAAACGTCTTTGATTTAATAAAAATGCTATTTTTTTAAATTATGTAACAAAATTGTAATAAATATCTTATTATTCCTAAAGTTATAAAAAAAAATACCGATGCAGGAATTATACAGGGAAAATATAAGGAGTAATATTATGGTTGATGGCGTAAATTTTAATCCATTTACAGGGAAGGTACTTACAACAGAAGAAATTCAAAAATTAGATGAAAATAAAGATGGCATAGTTTCAAACGATGAGCTTACTGCAGGAATGTCTTGGCTATCTGAAACACAAGACTCAGAAGGTGATGTTGAAATTCCTGAAGAGGGTGAACAACCTCCAAAAGAGCCTGCTCCTGAGTTGGATACTCGTGGAGAAGGTATTTATAATGCAGCTATTGAACACGGTGCAACTGATACTGCTAATACAACTCAAGAGCTTGCTGCTAATTTGACAAAAATTGAAAGCCAATATATAGAAAAAGTTTTAACTGAAAAGGGTATCACTGATTCTACTGAAATTTCTCAAATTGTGTCTTATCTAAAAAATCAAAAAGTTGAATTTTTGAATAACTACATAAATGAAAATCCGGAAGGTCCTTATGAAATGGAAGCTGTAGCAGCAGCTTATATTCAGAAGATGGATGAAGCATTTGCTTCTCGTCAAGAATCTGTTGGCGAACTTAACGGAAAAATTGAAGATATGAAAGCTAATGCAGGCAATTTTGATGATTTGTATGCGCAAGTAGGTAATAACGGTTCTTATATGGATCCGGATGAATTTGCTGCTCTTAAAGATAAAGCAACTTCATACATTTTAGGTCAAATGCTAAATGGTGAAATGGATACCGAGTTTCTTTCTTCTATAAATCCAAATTATACTCAAGATAGCAACTACATAACAGCAATGAATGCTATTAAGTCAATGCAAAGTGCATCTGACCCAGAAAAAATGCAGGAATATTTAGATAAGGCAGAAGCTGCTATTTCTAAATTCCTTGGATATCAAAATACTGATGGTACTTCCAAATTAGCTAATGCTATAAATGCAACTCATCAAAAAGGTGTTGACGCTGAAAATGCTGAAAAACAAGAAGCTTATAAACAAGAATTAACTCAATTTATTGCAGAAGCAGAAGATCAGTATATTGAAAAAGCTATGTCTGCTGACAGTTCTTCTTCTCAATTGGTTGTATATTTGAAAGAAGCATCTGCTGAATTCTTAACAAACTATTTAAAAGAAAATCCAGAAGGTCCATATGATTTAGATGCTGTTTCTGCAGCTTATACTCAAGCTATGGATCAAGCTCTTGCAACAAGATCTGACGAAATTGACAATATGAATGATTCTATTAATGATATGAAAAATTCATCTAGTGATTTTGAAAGTTTGTATGCAACAGCAATGGAAAAAGGCAGCTATATTGATGCAGGCGAATTCCAAGAACTAAAAGATGAAGCAATCGATTATATTCTTGGACAAATGATGAATGGTGAGATTGATGAAGACTTTATGTCTGCGTTAAAGAAAGGTTATCAAGTTGACTCAAATTATGTAACTGCATTAAAAGCAATAAATTCTTTGGAAGGTGAAACAGATCCTGACAAAATTAAAGAACTGATTACTCAAGCTGAAGAAGCAATATCTCGACTAATTGGTGGTCAAAATAATGATGGAACTTCCAGATTAGTAGATGCAATAAATGCAAAAAATCAAAGCATTATAGACGCTCAAAAAGCAGAGGAACTTGCTAAAAATAAAGAAGAAGTTTCTCAATATATTGATGATTTAGTTGAAAACTATTCTAATAGTCCAGATGTAAGCCAAGACGATATTCAAAAATACTCAGAACACTTGACTAGTATTATGAATGCATTCTTTGAACAATATAACCCAGAAAATGGTGAAGATGTTGAGGCAGAATTTAAAATTTACCTTAATAATATTGAAAAAGAATACAACAAAGTAATGCAAGAATTTTCTGCTGGTGAACCAATAGACGACATTTATAACAGACTTGTTGATGGTGTTGAATCTGCTGGATCATACGTTTCTGATGATGAAAAAGCTCAAATTGTTGATGCAGCTACAGATTTGTTTGTAAATACTATCTTGACAGATGGTGATACTTCTAAACTTAAAGCTATTTATCCAAATTATGCATCTAACCCTGATTATATTGAGGCTAAACAATTATTAGATAATCTCTATAATTCTGCTACTCCAACTGAAGATTATGAAAAAATTAAAGAATTGTTAGGTCAAATGATCGAAAATTACGGTGTTGATAAAATTTCTTCTGCTGTAAAAACTGAAGAATCTAAGAATATTAATCTTCAACCAGGCGGCTCATTGACTAATGGTTTGTGGGGCTATGGCTCTAATGATACGTACGGTGGTGACAACTTGGTTTACGTTAACTTCCAAATTGACGATAAAGGCAATGTCGTTTGGACAAACCAAAACGATAAAGGTGATGTTGAAAAAGTCCTTAATCAACTAGAAGATAGAATTAAAGCTCAACTAAAAGAACAATTAGGTGATTTGTATGTTGAAGCTGATATTGAAAAATACTTTGATGACGCAGTATTACAGCAATTGATTAATTTCGGCAACCTAAGTAATACAGTAACGGTTGAATCTTTGGTTGATGGCATCATTAAAGAATTTAACAAAATAGCTACAGAAGGCATAAAAGGCACAAATTCTAATAACGGTGGTATCGACAGAACTCAAGTCTTAAAGGATTCTGGTGCTGTTGATGATTATACGCAAGGTGAAGTAAAAGGTCACCAATATTGGAAATCTAGTAAAGCTAAAGATAGTGCCAAAAATGTTGCAAGAAATATGCTTGAAATGCTTAGAGCTTCTTTAATAGAACAAGCTAAAACTGTACTTGGTGATAAATTTATTGAATCAGATATATCAATAATGATTGATCAAAGTATCAATGAAACAGTTGATTCTTATGGTTATTGGGATACTAAAGGTGGTGCTAGAGATAAATACGCCTTCAATGCTAAAGATATGTATGACAACTTCTTTGATAACTTTGAAGAAAAACTTAATAAATATAAACAAGACAATCAATAATATCTTATACATTTTCTATCACAAAGCAGGAAAAAGAATTCCTGCTTTTTTTATTTGTAAAAAGTTTCTCATTTATCTATAATTAGTTTATGGATATAGAAATTTCAAACGAACCTGTTTCTTATTTGAGTGAGTTTCCTCAGCATTTATGTAAAATGTGTGGTAAGTGCTGTAAGGCAATTACCACACCATATACTCATGAAGAGCTTGTTAAACTAGCTCAGGAAGGACAAGAAGAAGCTAAGGTCTTTGTTGAAATATTTGAAAGATATAATTCTGTTGATGAAGCTCGTGCTGTAGTGCCTGATCATGTTGAAAATATTTTAAATCAACTGAAGAAAAACAACCCTGATTTTGATGAATCTAAGGTTACTTTTTATCATTGTCCTCATTTGACTGATGATAATAAGTGCTCTATTCACTCAACCAGACCTGATTGTTGTCGTAGAGCGCCTCGTAATGGTTGGTCACTGTTTCCTCCTGGGTGTGGATTTAAAGGTTGGCAGTTCCAACAACGTGAAAAGGTAAAAGCTTCTGTAAGAAAGCTGAAAGAGTACTTAGCTGAACTTGAGCTATTAGATGATGATTTTGTGCTTCAAGAACGCAATAAAACCGTTAAAGAAATGAAAGAGTTTATAAAAGAAAAAATTAAACCTTGGGAAAAATATGGTGCGTCTTTCTGGTAAGCGTTTTTATTTTCCTATGCTTTTTATATAGTCAGATATCTTGGTTATAATTGGTTTCTTTGTTTCTTGTAAAAGTTCATTATACTTTTGTTTTAACAGTTTTTCTATATTTTCTGATTCAACTGTTTTTATTTTGTTTTTCAACAAGCTTAATGCCTGTTTTGCTTTGTTATGTCTTTTTAATAAATCGACATATTCATATATTATCAAATTATTAAACGGTTCAAGCCTCAATGCGTATGAATAGTAGTTTGCTGCATTTTGAAAATCATTAGCTTTGTCTGCTGAAAGTGCTGCATTGTATAGATATTCTACATTCATTTCATCAAGCATTGATGCTTCTTTGTAGTATAAAAAGGCATTTTCATATTCTTGAGCGTTAAAATAAAGTTTTGCCAAAAATGCGTAATATTTATGGTTGGCAGGTTGTAAAGATACAGCAATTTTTGCATTTTCTATTGATAGATTTTTTAATCCCTGAGATTCAAATATTAGCGATTTATATCTGTATGCTTCTGCACAGCTGTTGTCTAATTTTATTATATTTTCTATTATTTTTGCTGCATCAGCGTATTTTTCTTGTCTGATATTTAGTTTGGCTAAAAGCAAATGAGCATAAATAAAATGTTTATTTAAATACAAAACTTTAGTTGCTATATCTTTTGCTGTTTGATATTGACCTAACTCGCAATAGCAGTCAGCAAGTTCGCTAAGATATTCAAGAGATTCCGGTTTTATAAAAAGCGCTTTTTGCAAACACTCTACAGCTTCTTTGTACATAGGAAATTCTTTGTATATTTTTGCCATTGCATAATACAAAAAGTCATTATCAGAAATCTTTTCTGATAAGCGTTGTAATGCGTTTTTAGCATCGAGTATATTTCCTTTTTGTGCGTTAATTAATGATTTTAGAATAATAGCGTCAACATAATTTGGGTCTATTAATAAGATATGATCAATAGTTTCTTGAGCTTTTTGTAAATCCTTTTTCTCGTAGTATAGGTAAGCTAAAGAGTAGTTATAAATTATATTGTTAGATTCAATCGATACGGCTTTTTTAAAAGAGTCTTCTGCTTCCATTAGCCAACCGTTCAAAGAGTATGCTGTACCTAAATTATAGTGATAAAACGCGTTATTAGGTTCAATTTTTATTGCAAACTGAAAATAATTAATTGCATCAGCTACTTTGTTTTGATCTAATTTGAGTAATCCTAGATAGTTGTATGTTCTGTCACATTGTATTTCTTCAAGAATGCTGTTAAATAGCTTTTCTGCATCGCTGTCTTGATGTTTTTTGTAGTAAATAACACCGAGATAGAACTTGGCATCTGTGTTTTGTGGATATAATTTTATAATCTCTTGAAAGACGCCTATTGCTTTAAAAATTTGGTTCGTTTTTAGTCTTGCATATCCTTCTAGAAGAAGCAGTTTTTCATTTTTTCTTTCTTCGTAGTTAAACTTGCTTTCATCTAGCTCTGACAATACAGTATTAAACTGTTTGCACTCTGTTAGCATTTCAAGATAAGTAATAAAATTTTCTAAATTAGGGGAAAGTTTATAAAGCTTTTCTGCAAACGTCAGTGCTTTTGTGTATTTTTTATTGTATTTATTTATATTTACTACTATTTTAAGAGTTTCAATGTGCTCTGGGTCTATATCAAGTATTTTTTCTGCATATTCTAATGCTCTTTCAAAATTTTTCATAAGAAAATACAGATGTGAAATCTGAGCAAGTATTTCTATGTTATCACTTTCAATACAGAGAGCCTTATACAAAGCTTCTATAGCTTGTTTGTAGTGCTTTTCTTCTTGAAGTTGGAAAGCTTGCTTTAAAAATTTTGATGTTAACCCTTCACTCATATTCGCTATTCTTTAAAATATACTACCAAGTATTTATTATATTGTTAAATTGGACATTGGTAAAGTATGGAAACAATTTCAGAAAATTAAGATTCTGCAACTGATATATTTGTTACGCCTGCATTTCTTGCTTTGTCCATCAGTTTTACTACTGCCCCGTGTGATGCATCAGGCTGTGCTAAAATCAATACACCTTCTGGAAACTCTTTGCTTCTTTGTTTTATAGCATCTTCCAGCTGTGAGTCTGTTATTTCTTGGTTATCAATATAATATTTATCATCGTTGCTTACTGTAACAGATATAAGTTTATTTTCTTGTTTAACATCTTGTACTTCAACATTGTTAGGCACAGAAAGGTTTAACCCTTGTTGGTCTAATAAAGGTGCAATAACCATCATTATTATTAGCAAAACAAGAAATATGTCTGTTAATGGTGTAATGTTTATCTCGTTAAATGTTTTTCTGCTTTTAGACATTTTTTTATCCTATTCTTCTGATGGAATTTCTCCTACAGACTGTTGATATTCATCTTGAGTTGTTTCTTGGCTAAGCTCATTTGATTTGTTTTTTTCTAAGCTTTTTTGTTCTTTTTTTGATAGTGGTTCGCCAGCCACAACAAGCTTATCAAACTCTGCCTCTTGTGCTGCTTTCATTATTTTCATTATTTCTCTGCTTTTTACAGATTCATCAGCTTTTACAACGACTTCTTTTTTTTCAAGTTTCGGTTTTAATGCAAGAAGTTGATTATATATTTCATCTTCTTGTATCTGGTTACCATTTACATAAAATTTACCTTCTTTAGTAACAGATATTGTCGCATTTTTCTGTTCAACTGAAAGTCCGCTGTTTATTTCAGGCATTTTTATACTGCTGTCATTTGACTGAAATGTTGGTGCTATAACCATCATTATTATCAGCAATACGAGAAAAATATCGGTTAACGGTGTGATATTGATTTCTGTAAAAAGAGCTTCTTTTCCTTTAGATGTTTTGAATGCCATTTTTAAATACTTTCGTTAAAATTACAATGCTATGTTAGTTGCTTGGTTAAGATTTACTTCTTCATTGCTATCTACAAAGCTTAAGAACAACAACTTAATAAGCTGAAAATCGTCTTCAAATCTTTTAACCATTGATTGGAAATAGTTGTAAAGTACTACAGCTACAATAGCAACGCCTAAACCTAATGCTGTAGCTATCAATGCAGATGCGATACCGGATGCAACTGCGGCAGATTGGTTGCCTTGTACTGCTAAGTCTTGGAATGTATAAAGAATTCTAACAACTGTACCGAACAAACCTAGAAACGGACATACACCACCGATTGTACCAAGTATTGTTAGGTGTGATTCAAGCTTTCTTGTTGCTAAGCTTGATGCAATATCAAAAGAACGCGAAAATCCATTTTTTTGCTCGGAGAAGATTCTTACAGCTTCTTCAGAAACTTCGCCAATGATGCCTCCTAGTTGTACACTCAGACTTTGTGCTGAATCGAGGTTATTTCTGGCAAGTTCTTTTTGAAGCTTTGGTATGAACAATACTACGTCACGTTTGTTTTTGCTGTAGTAGTAAAATCTGTTTATTGCAACCATAATTGTCAAAATAGAACAAAGAAGTATAGGTGCGATAATCCAAAGATCTTCTATAGCTGCTTTAAGTAATAATTCCATTTGTAATCCTCTTTCTATTTAAAATTTATCTTATCTTCTAATATGTTGTTGCGCCAAATACGTTATAGTCAAATGTAAACTGTATGTCTACACTATCACCTTTGTATTCTGGCGGTAGTGGCTTAAATGGTGCTGTTAGTTCTACTGCATGCATTGCCGCTCTGTCTGCTGCCGGCAATCCTGATGATTTGTATACTCTGTGAGATATAAGTCTGCCGTCTCTTGCTATTTTAAACAGCAATACAACTCTCTTACTTTCGTTACCTTTTGGAGGTTCCCAGTTCATTTTTATTCTTCTTTGAAGCTCGCGCATGTATGGACCGAAGTCTGGTTCTTTTACCGCATCTATGCCTGGTGCGCCTTTTGGGTTGCCAGGGCCGGGGTTCCCAACATTGCCACTTCTTCCTGCGCTACCTGGTGAGAATCTTCCTCCTCCTGAGCTACCTGACGAACTTGGTGAAAAACTTGGAGAAGGTGAGTACCTGCTTCCACTGCCAGATGAACCACTTGGGCTGCCTGAGCCTGTTTTGGTTCCTGCTACTGGACCGCCTGATGGGCCTGCCACTTTAGGTGCCGCTACTTTTGGTGCAGGAACATTAAAGCTTCCACTTGGTTTTTTGGTTTTAGGTGCACTTGGTCTGACTGCAGGTTTTGGTGCTGGTGCTTGCACTTTTGGCACACCTTGCGGTTGAGGTGGTTGCTCTGTTTTTTTAGGAGCCCACGGTGTTGGAACTGAAAAAGCTTGTTTTGGCTTTTGTTCAGTTTTTGGTTGTTGTTTAGGCTTTTGCACAGTTTGTCTTGGTGCAGTGACCGTTTTTCTGGGCGTATTTACCTTTGGAGCAGGTGATGATTGTTGTGTTTTTGTTGCTTGTGATGCAGCTTGCGGCAAAGACACAGGTCTTTTAGGGTCGTGTATACCTCCTGCTCTTGAGTTTTTATCTGCTCTAAACTTTGTATTCTTGTTTATTGGTGGAGCTTCTCTATTTACCAATACAAATTCAATATCCTTTGGTTTGGGTTGCGGTTTATCAAATAATGAAATTTTTATACCCATCAATGTGAGCACAATAATGCTAACCCAAATTAAACCGACAACAATCGGGTGTAAGATCGCTGAAAATACAAAGCACTTTGGAAGTGATATGTCGTTATCATCTTCTTTTTTGTATATACCGTAGGTATATTTAGATTCTAAAAGTTCTTCGTCTTCTTCGTAAGTTTCAATATTTCCTAGTAGTGTCATTTTGTCCCCAAATCTCTTTTGTCATATAGTTTAGCAAAAGCTATACCATAAAACAAATCACCCGATTTACTTAATTATTAGAACTATTTTTTTTGTGGTGTAAATGTCATTTGTTGGTCTAAAACAATATTTATAACTGTTCCTGCTGGTATTGTTGCAGCATCACCTTTATCCCAAAGTGATTTAGCAACCCCGAGTCCTGCCCCAACTGCAGTACCGTAAGCGGCACCTTTTCCTACTTTACCGCCTGATAATGGACCCATTATTACACCAGCTACAGCTCCTGCTGCAGAACCAACTGCGATATCTTTAGCATAATCTTTTGCTGAGTCAAGCTTTGTACCACCTTTAATTAGGCCTGTCCCATCGTCAGTTTGTATTTTCCCTGAAATAGGAATCATTTGTCCGTATGGAGTAATTATATTGGTGAATTTAACCATTAATTGTCCGTTTACGCCTGCTCTACCTGCTTTTTTTACTTGTATTACGGTTCCGTTAACAGAACTTCCAATTGGAGCGATAAGTGTATTGTTGTAGTAAAAGTCTTGCGACAGTGCAATACAAACACTTTGACCCAGCTCTAACGATTCTGATGACAGTTCCATTGTCGCTGTTGCAGGAAAGACTGTACCAGATTTTACATATATTACTTTGCCTTGTAATGGAGTAAACTGTTCCGCATAAGCTTTTGAGCTATTGATTTCTAATGAAGTGAAACCCGCACCGGCTGTTATTAGTGATGCTAAAAGCATAGCGGATATAATCTTTTTACTTTTTATATTCATCATGTGTTCCTCCATTTTTACTCTTCGATTTTATAACGATTATACAGTCGGTTTGTTCATTTTATATTAGTCATGTGACCGTATTAATAAAATTCACCTATGCCGAATGTAAAGGCGCCTTTAGATGTACCATTAGGTACGCCTGTCAACGGATAACCCCAATCTATTGCAAGTGGACCTACCCCTGGAACAAATACTCTAACGCCAACACCGGCTGTTATTGCGTGTATCGGTCTATTGTAAATTTCGTTTGTTACTGTTGAACCATAAATTTGACCAGCATCAACAAATGCTGCGATTCTTATGTTATCGAGAAATTTAGCATCAGTGATTCTGTCAATAAATGGAATCGGGGTTTGAAACTCTGCAGAACCCATCATGAATCCTGAACCAGTACCAATACCACTCATTCTAAAACCTCTTACCGTATACGGACCACCTAAACGGTATGCCATAACTTCAGGCATATCACCGTGGATTTTTCCACCGGCTCTAAATGCTAAAGACACTGAAGATTTCTTTGCTACCGGATAATATTTTTTAATACCACCGCTTAGTTTACCAAAAGTATTTTCAAAACCATCTAAAGCAATTTCTTCGTCAAATCTTACATTTGCAAATACACCGCTTCTTGGAAGTGTTGAATTATCTCTTGTGTCATATATTAAGCTAGGTGATAAAGAAAGGAAAAGTCCGCCTTGCAGTTGTTTTGCTCTTTCAGAAATAGGAATATTGTGCGCTGCATATAGTTTTGCAATTTGGTTTGCATCACCTTCTTTTACGTGTACATTTTCAAGCCCTATTCCGAATGAACCAACTAAGTGTGGAAAATTAACAAAGGCTCTTGATATAGTTGACTCGATACCGAATCTTTGTTCAACAGCTAACGGAATTTGGTAGCTGGCAAAGTCTCTACCAAATGCTTTTACCATTAATGAGTTGTCTGTACCTCTCAATTTTGGTTCAAACCAGCTTATTTCTGCTTGCAAATTAGCTCTGTTTAACATTGAGCTGTCTGCCATAACAACACCAGTACCAGCCAATAAGCTCAAAGAAACTCTTTGTCCTGTTCCTCTAAAGTTGTTATCAGTAAATCCGCCTGTACCAAAAAGACCTGTTGCCGTATCAAGACCACCACCAAGAGATATTGTTCCGGTTCTTTGTTCTTCAAGGTGAATAGTCACATTATAGACTTCTGGATTTTCTTCATCTCTTTCGATAGTTCTTTTAACGTCTTTAAAAGCTTGAGTTCCATACAGTCTCATCAAATCTTGTTTGATAAGATTTTCATTATATATAGTACCTGGTTGAGTAAGTATATTTCTTTTTACTACAAAATCCTTGGTTTTTTTGTTCCCTTCTATTACAATTGAACCGATTTTGCCTTCGTCAATATCTATATTAACCATGCCATCCGGATCATCAGTAACAGCTGTTACTCTAGCTAAAATATAACCTTGACTTGCGTAATATTCCTGTATTTCTTGTATGGCATCGTTAATTTTGTTTATATTTTGTGGTTTGTTTACCATCGGGTTTAAAATTTGTAATAAATCACCCGTTGCTATCGAATCATTACCCGTAATTGTAAAGTCTGTTATCGGAATGTTTTCTTGAACAATTATTTGTAATTTTATGTTTTTATCGTCTACTTTTACAGGTATTGCTCGCATTTTCTCTGTAAAGTAGCCCATGTCATATATCGCTTTTAAGTTTTGTTGTACTGCTTCTACACTGTATGGATCGCCTGGCTTTATTTTTACGCATTCCAAGATCTCTGATGAATCAATGAGACTATTACCAACAATTTCTACTGATTGAAATTTTATATCAGAAGTAGATGCTGTTTTTTCAGCTTGTAAATTTTGTTGCTTATCAGGCTGTATATTGTCCCAAATAGAATCATTGTCTGGCTTGTTTGGGGTTTCTTTTTGAATATTTTCTTCTTTGTTCTTCTCCCAAAACTTCCACTTGGGGCTCAATGCAAAAGACGGCGATGCTTGTACAACTAGCATGCCAAACGATAATAAGAATATACTTGCTTTTTTATTAATAATAGAAATTACTGTGTACCTGACTAATATATACTTCCTATAAGATTATACCTTTAAAATAAAAAAGTTCAAAATGTAAAGTATATATTTACTATTTCTTGTTTTTGCTTGCGGTATGCAGGTTTTAATGATTTTTAGTTGCGTGTTAAATGTAATTTAATCTATATGTAGGATATATTATTTTTTCTCGATAGTTTAATATATGCTTGAGGTGATTTATTATGTCAATAGCAATATCAGGTGTTGGATCAGGTTTACCTATTAATGAGTGGGTTGAAGCATTAGTAGAGGTTCGACAGCAAAAAATAGATGTTTTAGTAGCGCAACAAGAAGAACTTAACAAAAAGTCTTCTACTTTAAATACTTTAAAGACAACTTATACATCTTTGAATACTTCTACTTTGAAATTTACAGATTGTCTTTACGGTGCTTCTACTGATATATTTACCAAAGTTAGTGCAACTACTACAGATGAAGACGGTAAATTTTTAACAGCTACTGCTACTCAGCTAGCTACTCCAGCTGTATTAAAAATTAGTGTTCAGCAACTTGCTACTCCTACATCAAGAAGAACATACGGACCTGATAGTGCTGACGGTCATCAACTAGATTTTTCAGATTCATCAAAAAAATTATCTGAACTTGGTTATGATAAAGAAGGATCATTTACTATAAATGGTACTACTTTTAAAGTGAATGGTGATACTACTATTGATGGTTTGGTTTATCAGATTAACAACTCTACAAGTGCTAATGTTCAAGCTCATATAGAAGACGGTCAAATTGTTTTGGAAGGCTCTGAATATGGTGCCAAAGATATCGTTATAGAAGATGGTGAAGGATCTGATTTTGCAAGTTGGATTGGTTGGACTGATGATACGAACCTTACAATTGGACAAAATGCAAAATTTACTATTAATGGTAAACAAAAAGAGGCAACTACAAATAATTTAACTAATGTAGAGACTGGTATTACAGGTTTATCAATCGAGTTAAAAGAAGTAACTGGTGATGAAGTTATAAATGTTAACATAAAGAGAGAATCTGATGTCGATTCTGTTTATTCAGCATTAGAAGAATTTGTAAATGCTTTTAACAAAGCAATAAATGATACTGATGCCCAAACTAATACAGAAGGTTTGTTGCATGGTGAAAACCAACTTGTATCTATTAGAACAAGATTGAGAAATATGGTTACAACTACTGTTAACCCTAATGGAGTATATAAGTCTCTTGCTGATATAGGTATTACATCTGGTGCTCCAGGTATGGATGTTGATGCTGATACTACATCTTTGGTTATAGACAAAGAAAAATTTACTGAAGCTTTTAAGTCAAACCCTGCTGCAGTTAAAGAGTTGCTAATAGGTGTTCCTGCTGATGAGGATTCTGGCACTACAGAACAGTTGGGTCTTATGCAAATGCTTCAAGAAGGTCTTAATAGTGCTCTTTCAACTGAGAATGGATATTTTACAGCCAGAGGTGCTTCTCTTTCTAGTCAAATAACTAATTTAAATAATAAAATTTCTGATAAAGAGGAAGATCTTGAAACTTATAGAGAAAGAATTACTAAGCAGTTTAACTATATGGATCAACAAATTGCACAGTTAAATAACCAGTTTTCACAAATGCAATCACAGTTGTCATCTATTGGTGTAAATACTGGCTCATAGTATTGCTTATATCTCTCTACGGCATTCAATAGCTTTGGCCAAAGTTATTTCGTCTGCGTATTCTATATCAGATCCAATTGGAATACCAAATGCTATTCGACTTATCTTTATGTTGAATGGTTTTAACAGTTTGGTTAAGTATAAGCTTGTTGCTTCACCTTCTACAGAAGGATTGAGTGCTATAATTACTTCTTTAACATCATCTTTTGCTATTCTTTGAAGTAATTCTTTTATTCTTATGTCTTCTGCTCCAATTCCATCAATTGGGGATATTAAACCCTGCAGTACATGGTATTTTCCTTTGTACTCATTTGTATTTTCAATTGCAATTAAGTCTTTTGTTTCTGCACATACACATATTGTTGTGTTGTCTCGATTTGGGTTGGAACAAATCTCACAAGGATTAGAAGCAGACATGTTAAAACACACATCACAATAGTGAATAGTTTCTTTTGCCGTAATCATTGCTGCTGCAAATTTTTCAACTTCAGAAATAGGCATTTTAAGTAGGTGAAATGCTATTCTTTGAGCTGATTTTGGCCCGATACCCGGCATTTTTTGAAAATATTCTATCAAATTTGCTAATGGCTTTGTGTATTGCATTAGAATAAACCAGGTATATTGATTCCACCAGTTAATGACTTCATTTTTGATTGCATTTCTTTATTTGCTTGTTCAGTTGCGTTTTTCATTGCAGAGCTGATGAGGTCTTCAAGCATTTCAACCGTGTCACTATCAACTGTATCTGGTGCATCTGGATTGAGAGCTGCTTTGCTCAATTTTATAGACTTGAATTTTCCTTGACCGTCACAAGTTACTGTTACTGCACCATTACCAGCTTCTGATGTGAACTCTGTGTTTGCAAGTTCAGTTTGTGCATCTTGTAACTTTTTTTGCATTTGTTGTGCTTGTTTCATCATTTGAGCAATATTCATGCTTAACCCTCTCCCTATATTTATTTGTCTAGTTATTTGTTTAGATTTAGCTTTGTTAAATTCAATTTGCTAGCAGTTATGTTTGGCAAGTTTTAACATTGGCGTTCATCTCTATTATAATTTAAGAATATATTTATGCAATTTGTAATTTTAAATTTAAATATAAACATTGTATATATTTTGTAATCTGTGGTATTATTTATATATGGATGAAATTACAAGAAGAAAATTACGTGCTGTAGGAGCTATTGCTGTACTGGTTGGTGTAGTTTGTGCTATTTTCTTTGCTTTTTACCAAATTAGGGAAAAGAAAAATACGACTATGCGTCTTAGAGCTTTTTATTCTGACATGGTTCAGACTCTGCAGCTGTCGATGAATTTGAATTTTACACCGGATATATGGGAGTTTAAGGGCGGATATAGGAACGTTGATGTAATCAACAACTACATTGTTAATTACTTAAAAGTAGAAAAAAATTGTGTAGCAACGCCTGATGGATGTTTTCCTGAGACAAATTATAAAAACTTTACTAATAAACCTACTGATGTAAATTTATCTAAAATACCTTCAGTTGTTTTAAAAAACGGTATTTCTGTCGCTTTTGAAACTATTAGTAAATGTAAAAAACAAGATTCTGTTTGTGCAGTTGTTTATGTTGATATGAATTCTGTTGCTGAGCCAAATACTTTTGGTAAAGATTTATTTGTATTCATGTTGTTGAATTCAAAGCAACGACCTTTTCTTCCATATAACATAAATGTTGCTAAGGAAAAGTTGAGCAGTGATCCTAAAATGGGTTGTAATAAAGAAGCGGAAATGCCGATGTATTGTTCTGCATATTTGTATGACAATGATTGGATTATGGATAAAACATATCCTTGGTAGTTGTTTTTCGGTTGTTATCGAATAAAATAAAATCAGAGTTAATTTGTAAGGAGAAGTTATGTCAGACTTTGATTATTCTAAAGTTTTGAGTTATGTTCCAATGGTTATTGAGTCTTCTGCAAGAGGTGAAAAATCATTTGATATTTTTTCTAGGTTGTTACGTGAAAGAATTATATTTTTAGGTGAAGAAATTGATGATGAATTAGCTAATGTTATTGTTGCGCAACTTTTGCTACTAGATTCAGAAAATCCAGAAAAAGACATTATGCTATATATTAACAGCCCAGGTGGTGTAATTACTGCCGGTATGGCAATATATGATACTATGCAGCATATTAGAGCTGATGTTAGTACTATCTGTATTGGTGAAGCTGCTAGCATGGGATCTTTCTTGTTGTCTTCAGGTGCTAAGGGTAAAAGATTATCATTGCCAAGTTCAAGAATAATGATTCACCAACCATTAGGCGGTGCTCAAGGACAAGCTACTGACATTGAAATAGAAGCTAAGGAAATTTTAAGAATGAAGAGCATGTTAAATGGCATATTGGCATCCAATTGTTCTCAGCCTATTGAAAAGATTCAAAAAGATACAGAACGTGACTACTATATGTCTGCTCAAGAAGCTGTAGAGTATGGTTTAATTGATAGAGTTATAACTCGTCCTGTATAATTCTTAATATTTCTTAATAATTTATAAAAATATTGTATTTATTTGTTACACAAAAATGACATACTTAGGATATATATAGTATGTCGTTTTTGTATCTTTAAGTTTTGGAAAACTTCTGGAAATCCAATTATTACGCAGTTTTTTAGCTTTTTCTTTTGGTTTGAATTATTTTTATTTGTTTAGGCAATTTTGATTTTTAAATTGTTTTTATATAAGTGTAAGGTTAAAAAAAGTTTGGTTATGGTAGGAGATTAAAACAGTGTACGCAATTTTTACAATGCGAAAACTACAATTGACTCAGCGAATCAACAACCTTCAATGCAGATTGATGGAGTTGTCACAAAAGCTTCAAGATCTTTCTGTTTATGCAGGTAACGTCGCTGACGGGGTAATTACCCCGGGTGAGTTTATGAGCTCTCCGGCAAGCATTTTCGGCGCTAATATGAATTTCTTTAACAATAGCGTTCCGCAAGCTCTATTTGAGGCTTCAAGATCAACTCAGATCTACAACTCAAATATGATGAACATGAATGCTGCTTCAGGTGGTCAATACGGTATGATAGTTGATCCATCTAGACCTCAATCAATCTACGCCAACCAATTCTTTGTATTTAACGCATTCTTTAAACAAGCTCTTGATGCTGCAGGTAAAGCTGAAGCTCAACAAGTAAAACGTTTAGAGACAGATATCACAAACCAAAAATTAATGATTGAAACGCAATTGAAGGCTGCAGAAACTGAACTTCAAAAAGTTGAAGAACAAGAAAGTAAGAATATAGAAAAGACTGCTCCTAAATATGCATAATTAATTAAGATAAGTTAATTCCTCGTGTGTGTGTAGTGAAATAAAAAAAAGCTTCTGATTTTATTCAGAAGCTTTTTAATTGTTCGAGAAAAATTTGCGATAAGGAACGAGAACAAATTTTTTGAGTGACACATTGAAAAGGTGAGTCATTGAGCTTAGAAGGCTCGAAGCGAAAAAGACGATACCAGATTAGAATTTAATTGATTAATTATTTAAAAAGTTATAGAATGGTTTAATTACTAATGGTATTTGTTTACCAGTTTATTACAAGGAGAATGTTAAATGTATCAAGACGAAAAACTCATCTGCGAGGATTGTGGCGTAGAATTTATTTTTACAGCAGGTGAGCAAGAATTTTACGCAGAAAAAGGATTGGTAAATAAACCAAAACGTTGCAATGAATGTAGAAAAAAAAGACGTCAAAATAATAGAAAAAAGATGTATGACGTTGTTTGTTCAAAGTGTGGCGTAAAAACTCAAGTACCTTTTAAGCCTGTTTTAGGTAAGGAAGTCTATTGTAAAGAATGTTATAAATCTATGCACTAAAAAGCACCCATTGGGTGCTTTTTAGCCTCTTTATTTCTTTTACTTGTCATAAACCGATAGTACCGGTTGATTGTTTATGTCTGTTTCTGCTAATGCATTTATTGATGTGTAAAAATTTACCATACATAATAGTAATATTGCTATTAATGCATATTTGGCAATGTTTATTTCAGATATTTCTATCATATCCACCCCGATTGAATAGTAGTCGTTTCTCCTGTGTTGAACTTTGCCTATGCCATTGCGCAGAATGATCCACCCACATTATTAGCTAGTGAACCTGCTGTTTCAACTCCGCCAAATGCTAAAGAACCTGCTGTTTCAACTGGTTTATGTTCCAGTCTTTCTGGCTGCTTGTTTGTTGTGAAAAGATTTCCGATTGCTGATACGTTCATAATTTACTCCTTCTTCTTACATATTCTTCATAGATATTTTTTACATACCTTGTATATATATAAAAACAATTTGTTTTTTCTAAATTCAATTATAATTTTTTTCATTACATTTCTTAACATTTGAAACTTTCAATGGCTCTTAAGAGTCTAAATTGATGAAAAGTTAAAAAATAATTAAATTTCCTTGAGTAAATTATTTGATATTTTATAATTATTATATTGGATATTTATAAAGGACAATTATTATGGGGAATGAAAATAAAGATAAAGCTGCTGAAGAAATAAAAAACGATAATAACCCTTTTGCGGCTGTAAATGATGTTAATGAAAAAAGTGATTCTGTTTCTTCTGAACAAATTCCTGAAGATGGTGAAATTGCAGATGAAATCACTTCGCTTAAATCTGAATTGGAAAAAGTGAACAATCAATATATCAGACTTGCTGCGGATTTTGATAATTATCGTAAAAGACAACTACAGGAAAGAGAAGCGTTGTTGAAATATGGTGCTGAAGAAACTTTGAAAAAGATGATTGAAGCACTTGATAATATAGACAGAGCGAAAAAGTCAGTAGAAAATGTTGATGACGTTAACACAGTAAAAGACAGTTATAATATTGTTTTTAAACAAATTTTTGACGTTCTTGAAAAAATAGGACTTGAAGTCATAGATACAAAAGATAAGGAATTTGATCCTAATTGGCACGAAGCAGTGATGCAAACTCCAACTAGTGAATATCCTGAAAATACTATTATTGCTGAATTACAAAAAGGATATAAACTAGGGGATAAAGTATTAAGACCATCGCTTGTTAATGTTGCAGTTAGTGAATAGTGGGGAATATGGCAAATTATTACGAAATTTTAGGTGTTAGCAAAGAAGCTACACAAGCCGAGATAAAATCTGCGTTTAGAAAAAAAGCTAGAGAGTTGCATCCTGATGTTAACAAAGCACCAGATGCAGAAGAAAAGTTTAAAGAACTCGGTAAGGCATATGAGACACTTTCAAATGAAGAAAAACGTTCTCTATATGACCGATATGGTGAAGAAGGGCTTGCTAATGCAGGTTTCGACAGCTCAGGCCCGTTTGATTTTGGATTTGGCGATATAAACGATATTTTCGAGTCGTTTTTTGGCGGAATGGGAGGATTTTCAGGTTCGCAGGTTGATCCAAATGCTCCTCAGCGTGGTCATGATTTAAGATTAGATATCGAATTGGAATTTGAAGAAGCTGTATTTGGTATTGAAAAGGAAATTAAAATCGACCACCTTGAAATGTGTAAAGACTGCTATGGTACCGGAGCTCAGCCGGGAACTAAACCGACTATATGCCCAGATTGTAATGGTAAGGGTCGTGTTGCACATGTTACAAGAACTATTTTAGGTAGCATTCAGCAAGTTACAACTTGTTCGAGATGTGGCGGTTCTGGTCAAATTATCGGTTCACCTTGCAAAACTTGTAATGGTGAAGGACGTATTGAAAAAGAAAAGACACTTAAGGTTAAAATTCCTGCAGGTGTTGATAACAATGCTAAAATCCGTGTTGCCAAAGAAGGTGATGCTGGTAAAAATGGCGGTTCTAGCGGCGATTTGTACATAGTAATGCATGTAAAACCGCATGCTGAATTCAAACGAGAAGGGTTTAATATTTATTCAGAGGTATATATTAGCCTTCCTCAGGCTGTTTTAGGAGACTCTATACAGGTGAATACTGTTCATGGCGTGAAGGACTTGGCCGTGCCTGCTGGAATAGAATATGGTAAAATACTTACTATAAAAAATGCAGGTGTTCCTTATTTAGGGCATCCTGAAAAAAGAGGTGATCACCTTGTAATGGTTAAATATAAGGCACCGAAATCTATAAATGATGAAGAAAGACGTTTGTATAAGAAACTGTTTGAATTATCAGAAAATAAAAAACCTTCTGAAAAACTTATTGATAAGTTTAAAAATGTTATTCACAACTAAATATATAGGGAGTGTATGATGAGATTTAATTTTAAAAATATTGCTGTTTTGATGCTTGTATATTTGTTGTCTGCAATGTCATCTTACGCAACCAAGCTCCCTACATATGTGCTCGATAAAATAAAAAAGGAATTGCCTAATTCAAGTATTAGGTTTGATGGGTTGGTAACTTTGCCTGATGGCACTATTTATTTGCCTGTTTTGCCGTCAAATCCTAAGAAAAATCCAACAGGAAAGATTACTACAACTTATCCTTTTAATAAAAAATTATCTCAGCTTCCAGAGGTTGTTGTATTTGATTCAAATTTTGCATTGTTGAAAGTTATTAAAAATGCAAAAGGGCAAATTACAGTAACTGATACAAAGAATATTCCATTTGTTGTTAAAACTGGTTTATTTCCACAAGATATGTTGGTTCCTCCAGGTTTAATTATTCCTGAGGATTTAAAAATAATGATGGGTGACCTTGTAATTAACACAAAGGATTCAAGAGTTAATGACATATTGAAGAATAGTTCAAGACTCAATAAGAATGAAAATGTAGCTCAAAATATAAAGCCTGTTAGTTCTCTTATTAATAAAACTTTGCTTGTAACAGTTTTAGATTCTAAGGTTGTAAGTGTAATTCCTACAGATTCTACTGCTCCAAAATATACATTTAGAATGGAAAACTTGCCAAAGTTTGTTCAACCTTTTGGTAATGATAGATATCTTTTAGTTGCTGCAGCTGGAAAAACCTATGTTGAGGTAGCTGACGTTGAACAAGAGGTTATTGCTAAAAAAATCGATCTTTCATATCAACCTTCAGAAGTTGTTCTGAATAATGATAAATCAAAAGCTTATGTAGCTGTTTTTGATGATCAATCTATTTTTGTTATTGATTTAAAAAATATGACTTTACTGGAAAAGATCAAAGTTAAAGGCTATCCAAAGAATATATCAATTAATGAAGAAAACTCAGCAATTGTATATTCAGATAGAAATACCGGTGATATTTATACTTTAGCATTGAACGAGACTTACTTAAACAGATATGTTTATAATGCTTCCAATATTTCTAAACTTGCTTTAAGAGGCAACAATGTGTATGTATTGTCACGTAGTGAGAATGAACTACAAGTAATTGATTGTGAGTTACAAGATATTATTTATAACCAACCTTTGGCTAGTAAGCCTGTAGATATGCTTCTTATGAATAATAAGTTGTATATCTTGTGTGCTTCTAATGAGCTTGATATCTTTAATTTGGAAGATTTTTCATTGGTTAATAAATATACTATTCCGGGTGGCGGTTTTTCCAAAAAAATTGTCATGATACCAAATTCAAATAATTTGTTAATAACAAACGTCTCAGAAAGAAAATATCATGTTTATGATTTAGCAAAAAATGCTGTTATTCAGACAGTATCTTTGCCTATAAATATTAGTGATTTACAACTTTTAAACAGAAAAATTAAATAATATGAACACAGAAATGTTAAAACTTATCGAAAAACTAGAAGAAACTCAGCACGAGTTTTGGAATATATCGCATCAAACCGCTGAGTTTATAAGTATGTTGATTAAAATTTCAAATGTTAAGAATGTGCTTGAAATAGGTACTTCAAATGGCTATTCTGCATTGTGGATTGCTGATGCATTGAGAGAAGCTGGTAACAATGGTAAATTAACTACAATTGAATTCTATGAAAAAAGACAGTGTATTGCACGTGATAACATTGAAAAATGCGGTTTATCGGATTATGTTTGTTTTAGACAAGGTCGTGCTTTAGAAATTTTGGCTGATTTAGATTTTGTGCCTGATTTGGTGTTTATTGATGCCAATAAGTCCGAATATATTCAGTATTTTAATTTATTAAAAGACAAGTTGCATAAAGGGGCTATTGTATTAGCAGACAATGTTGTATCTCACGCACCTAAAGTGGCTGATTTTCTTGAAGAAATTAAAAATGATGAAAGATACCAATCTCAGGTTTTAGACTTGCCTGCAGGGCTGCTAATGGCTTTAAAATTAGTTTAATTGTAATGTTGCATATATTGGAAAATGATCGCTGCCTATTTTATTTCCTCTATTGTAATTTTGTATCTGTATGTTTTTTGATACAATTATGTGATCCAATGTTATTCTTAAAATTTCAGGAAATTTTGTTGTCCATGTGCCTTTAATTTCTGATTGTTGTGATTGTGCGTCTATGCCACCTTCTTTTTTTATTGTGTTTTTATATATATGAGAAAATATAGTTGTATTAAAATCACCAGCTACTATAATTTTCTCTTTATTATTGATTTTGCTTGCAATATTTTTCAACATAGTGTTTCTTGCTAATAAGTATTCTTTATTAGTTGGTGGTAGTGTATGTACGCAATACAAAGTAAATATTTGATTTCTAATTGATATATCTGCTTTAATGACTGGTACTGCGTAATCGCTCCAGTATTCTATTTTTTGATTTTTTAATGGTAATTTTGAGTATAGTGCTATTCCGAAGTTATCTTCACTAGGGCATTCTAGGCTGTACTCATAATACTTATTTATTGTTTTTATGTTTTCAATCCATTTATCATTGACTTCTAAAACTATAGCTATGTCAGGTTTTTGTCTTTTTAATTCTTCCAAAAATAAATTATAATTATTATTTTCTGTTAAAACATTGTAAACACCTATTTTTACTCCTTTATTATTATTTGAGTATACAGGCTTATGTAGGTATGGATTTAATTCATACACATTACATATTAATAGTATTGATAAAAGTATTGACCCAATTTTTTTTATTCTTTTATATTTTACAAATAAAATAAATGTTACAAAGAAAATAAAAATTATTGCTATATACTGTATTCGAAAATGTGATATCAAATCAATAAAGATGTTTTCTGTTGGGAAAAACGATGCTATATTTACAATACTAAATATTACTAACCAGAATATTATTCTGTTTGCAATTATTTTTTCTATGTTTTCATTTCTTAATTGTATTTTCATAAAATATTTGTTGAGCGTATCTATTTATTATTTTAATAAAAAAGACAGTTATTAAACTGTCTTTTTTATTTTGTAAATTTATTTACTTTTTACTTTGCTGCCTCAGCTTTTTCTCCAACTTTTTCGAAAACAATTTTCTTGTCTTCGAGTTTTGCAGAAATCACATCGCCAGCTTTGTATTTACCATTAAGTATTTCTTCAGCAAGAGTATCTTCAATTTTCTTTTGAATAACTCTTCTAAGTGGTCTTGCGCCGTATGCTTCTGAATAACCTTCATCAGCAAGGTAGTCTTTGACCTCATCAGAAACTTCAATAGAAAAGTCGTGTGATTGGATACGTTTAACCAAATCTTTAAACATAAGATCAACGATTTCTCTGATTTCTGGTTTGCTAAGATGAGAGAATACGATTATGTCATCGATTCTGTTAAGGAATTCTGGTCTGAATGCTTTTTTCATTTCTTCCATAACAGTATCTTTGAGGTGTTCGTATTTATCTTTAGACTCATCATTTGAAATTGAGAAACCTAGCTTAGATGTTGTTGTTATCATGCTGGCACCAACGTTACTTGTCATAATGATAATAGTGTTTTTGAAGTTTATGTGTCTTCCTTTTGCATCTGTCAAACGACCATCATCCAGTATTTGCAACATGATATTGAATACATCTGGGTGTGCTTTTTCAATTTCATCAAACAATACAACAGAGTATGGCTTTTTACGAATAGTCTCTGTCAAGTGACCACCGTCATCATATCCAACATAGCCAGGAGGCGAACCGATAAGTTTTGCTGTAGAATGTTTTTCCATAAATTCTGACATATCTACTCTTATCATATTGTCTTCAGAGCCAAATACAGCTTCTGCTAACGCTTTTGCAAGCTCAGTTTTACCAACACCTGTTGGACCAGCAAAAATAAAGCTTCCGATTGGTCTGTTAGGAGCTTTTAAGCCAACACGAGCTCTTCTGATTGCTTTTGATAAAGAAACTACGGCTTGATCTTGACCTATTACTCTGTTGTGTAATGTTTCTTCAAGTTTAAGCAATCTTTCTGACTCTTTTTCTGTAATCTTTGTAGTTGGAATACCTGTCATTGTACTTACAACTTCAGCAACATTCTCTGGAGTTACGACAGGTTTGTTTGCATCGTGTTCGTCTTTCCATTGTTGAGACATTTCTCTTATCTTTTCTTTTAAGTCAGCTTCTTTGTCTCTAAGATTTGATGCGTGTTCGAACTCTTGATTTCTTATTGCATCTTCTTTTTGTTTAATAATATTTTTGAGTTCTTTTTCGAGCTCTTTACCTTCCGGTGGCAATGAGCTTACATTAAGACGAACTTTTGAGCTTGCTTCGTCTATGATATCTATTGCTTTATCAGGTAAAAATCTGTCTGTTATGTATTTATCAGACAAAGAAACAGCTGCAATAATTGCTTCATCAGATATTTTCAATCTGTGGTGTTCTTCGTATTTAGATTTTAAACCTCTAATGATTTCAATAGATTCATCGATTGAAGGTTGATCTATTATTACAGGTTGGAATCTTCTTTCCAAAGCTGCGTCTTTTTCAACATATTTTCTGTATTCATCAAGTGTAGTGGCACCAATAACTTGAATTTCACCTCTTGATAATGCTGGTTTTAATATGTTAGCAGCATCGATTGCCCCTTCAGCAGCTCCTGCGCCTATCAATGTATGCATTTCATCGATTACAAGAATAACATTACCGGCTTGTCTGATTTCATCCATAATCTTTTTAAGACGTTCTTCAAACTCACCTCTGTATTTTGTACCTGCAACCAACAAGCCCATATCGAGTTGGATAATCTTTTTGCCTTCAAGAATATCAGGAACATCCGAATTAACTATTCTTATAGCCAATCCTTCCGCTACTGCTGTTTTACCAACACCCGGTTCACCTATTAAAACAGGGTTGTTTTTTGTTCTTCTTGCAAGAATTTGTATAAGACGTTCAATTTCTTTTTCTCTGCCAACAACAGGATCCAGTCTTTGTTCTTGAGCTGCTAACGTCAAGTCTGTTCCAAATTCATCAAGCGAAGGTGTTTTTGTCTTTCCGCCTGACGCTGTACCTGCTGTAGCTGTTTGAGCTGCCGGTTTAGATTCTCCGAGCATTTTTATAATATTGCTTCTTAGTTTATTTAAATCAACGCCTAGATTTTCAAGTACTCTTGCAGCAACACCTTCACCTTCTCTAATAAGTCCAAGTAAAAGGTGTTCTGTACCGATATAGTTGTGACCCAATTGTCTTGCTTCGTCCCAAGAAAGTTCAAGAACTCTTTTGGCTCTTGGGGTAAATGGGATTTCTACCGCTACAAATCCTGAGCCTCTGCCTATTATCTTTTCAACTTCTGCTCTTGCGTCTTTGAGAGTAATCCCCATTGATTTTAGCGTTTTGGAAGCAACACCTGTGCCTTCACCGATTAGACCAAGCAAAACTTGCTCTGTACCGACAAAGTTGTGACCTAATCTTCTCGCTTCTTCTTGTGCGAGCATGATTACCTTTATCGCTTTCTCTGTAAAACGTTCAAACATTATTAACTCCTGTCCGTATATTATAAAGTTTATTTGGTTATAATGTACCAACTTAAACTTATTTTTAACTATTGTACCTCATAAGGTACTTATCTTTCAACTTAAATTTTAGATTTTATTTGAGTAATTTATTTCAGAAAGCAGCTTTTTGGCTGGATAGTATCCGTATCCCTTTTCAATGCTTGTTTCTAAAGCTTTTTTAGCGTTGTTTATGTCTTTTTTGCTTAAGTAGCATTTTGCCAGTAAAAAATGTATTTCAGGGTCAACATAACAAACATCTTTTGCTTTTTTAAGAAACAATTCGGCTAATTCAAAATATTTATTGTTTACAAATACTCTTCCTATAAATTTGTAGCTTTCTTGGTTGTTTTGAGCAAGAATATGCGCACCATTAACTATATTTTCGCAATATGAGATAAGATTTGCTTTAAGTAATGCATCAAGATCTACTTCTAAAAATGCTCTTATTTGAAAAAAAGTTGGTGTATGTATTACATACAAATTAATGAATTCAAGTAATGATTTTCCCCATAGAGTTGCCGGAGTTTCTTCTTGAATGTTATTCCAGACTTTCTTTGTTATGTCTATATTTCCCATTAATAATTGACATCTGCCGTACTCAAATTGCATATTCAAATCCGAATATATAGCCGATGCAGCTTGATAGTTTTTTTCTTCAATATATATTCTTGCAAGAATTTCTTTTTCTTTTGGGTTGTTTGAATATAATAACAAATGTTTTAGCGAGTTATAGTCTTTATCTTTATAAAATTTTGTTAAAAGCTCTAGGTTATTCATCTTTAGTGAGTAAGTTTATTAGTAATTTTTGAAAAACTATCATTTTTAAAGCTTTGATTTTTTTTATTGAGCAACTCTTGTAACATATCCACAGAATTTTGGGTTACATCTTTGCTTGTTATATTGCTATTTTTTATTTCTTTATACAACTCTTCACGATAGACTGTGACATTTTTAGGAGCATTCACGCCTATTCTTACTGTATTTTGATTTGTATCTAAAACTATTATTTCTATATCATCATTTAATATTATTTTTTCGCCAACTTTTCTTGCTAATACTAGCATTTAATTCTCCAATCCCTTTATTAGGTTATTCTTTTTCTTTAAATAATGGATATTTTACCTGATAGTTTGAGTTTGACAGTATAATTTGCATGCCTTGCTTGTTTGTTGCGTTTATTATTATTGGGGCAAGTAAATTAACTGTTGCTTTCTTAGGATTTATCGATGGTATTGTTACTATATTTACGGATATCAATGATTCTACAGACGTTAAATCAATTTTTTCTGCTTTTTCTGTTGGGATTTCAAATTGGTAATCTATATCAAAAAAAGCTGGTGATGTCACAGGAAAAGCTAATTCCGGTGCATCTATTGATTGTAACCATTTGAAAGCTGATTGCTCATTGTGTTCGATAAATACGTATTTTCTAAATTTATCGTATCCAATAATAGGTTCTACAAAATCAAATATTAGATTGTCATCTATTTCGATTGTTCCAAATCTAGTTGTTTCTATATTCATGTTCTACCCAAGTCTAGTATAAGTCGTTATTTTTAGTATGTTGGTGTTAATTGGTTCATCATCATTGTTTGAATAAGTTCAGGTGACATATTTTGAGTATTGCCTTGATTCATCATGAAAAACGGCAACATGTTCATACCATTTGAATTTTGTGTGTTGTTTCCTAATAGCATGCTCATTTGCATCATTTCAGGGTTCTGATATGCGCCTTGTCCCATTTGTGCCATAGGGTTTATTCCTAATTTGGCAAGAGTTTTTACTGCATTTGCTATCTCTTCATTAGATGGCATCTCAGATTTTGTGTTGTTGTTAACACTGTTGTTTACTCCATCGTTGATATTTTCTCTGATTCTTTCAAGTTTTTTCTTATTAACTTCGGATTGTACAGGTGTATCATAAAATTTATTAGAGTTAATAAACTTATCTAAGTCAGTTTTATTGCCTTCAGCATATTGGCTGCATTCTTCCGGTTTTTCTATGCAAGCTTTAGCTCTTGACGCATATTCAACAAGAGTTGCATTTGAGTTGAGTGATTCAACCTTTGAGAAAGATTCTGTTGCTTCCGTTTGTTTGCCAAGTTGATAGTATGACAATCCTTTGTAATAGTGCGCGTATATGTTAGATGGATCTTGCTTGATAATTCTGTCTGAATCTTGTACACATCCAAGGTAGTTTCCACCCTTGTATTTTGCAACCATTGCTCTGATTGTTGAGTCAGAAACAGCCGCAATACTAGCTGTTTGTACTGACAGAAGAGTAAATGCTACTAACCCTAAAAATAATTTTTTCAATTTCATACCTCTATATCCTTTATTTATTTACATTTAATTATTTATCATAACAAGTCAATGACAATTTAATTATATATTATTTCGTATTTATTTGCCTAATATATTTAGTCTAATTACATTTTATAGATTTCCATAATTATGTCATCTTCTAATTTTTTAACTTTATCTGTTTCTGTATTGTGGTTTTGTACAAATATTGCAAAAGAATATTTCTTGTTTGATTTTGTATCTATATAGCCAGCAATTGAGCTTATTCCACTGGCTGTACCTGTTTTTGCTCTAATTTTAAGGCTTATATCAAGTAGTCTGTTTGATAGTGTTCCTTCCATAGGTTTGGGTAATAGTATAGCAAATTGTTCAAACTCTGGCGTTTTATATATTTTATTTAGTGCGCTCGTTGTCCAGTTGGCTGATATCAGATTATTTCTTGATATACCGCATGCGTCAACAATAGTTATATCTTTAGATTCATTTAAATCGCTATATTGTTTTTGGAACAGATCTATTGCATTATCTGTATTGCCTTGTTTTTGTGTGTAGTGGGCACCAGCAACCTTAAAAATTAGTTCTGAGTACAGATTGTTGCTGCTTTTCAATGTTTCTGCAATTATTTTTTCAAGATTTTCGCTTGATTCTGTTGCGATTAGTTTAGCTTTTTGTGGAACAGGAGCTGTTTTTATTTGACCAGAATATTTGAGTCCTGCTCCTGAGATAGCTTTTCTAAGTTCATTCATAAAATACGATTGAGGTGAATCAACGGGCAGTTTCATTGTTGTTTCTGTCTTAATACTACCCTTAACATATGTCATGTCTGATGATAGCCAAGGCATTCTTTCAAATATTATGTTGTTTGCTTCACCGTTTTTTAATAAGTTAACAAAAATCATGTGATAATTACTGTTATTCTTGATTTCTGGCAAACGACCATTTTTCCCTGGTGTGATTTTTACACTGATTTTGTTTTGATTTATTGTGTATGGAGAATATTTTGGCAACAGTTGATTTACGTCATCATCCCACATCCAGCCTGTTCCCCATTGTTTGTTATCAATTATTGAGTCGTCAATAATTATGTCATTAAATGATTTTTTATGGATTTCTTTAGCTGTTATAAGTAAATTTTTCAGTTTTGCTGTGCTTAATGACGGATCAGCAGAAAGTTTTATGTATAAGTTGTTATTTGTATCAATGTATGCTTTGGTATCAAATGTGTATTCTGGTTTTAATTCGTCATAAGCAGCCTTCATTGTAAATATTTTTTGTACTGATGCTGGATTAACCAATTTGTTTTCATTGTATTCATAAACAGTTCTACCGGTTTTTGCATCTTTTACGGAAACTGCTATTGTTGCATTGTTATTAATTTCTGAATTTTTTATTATTGAGTCCAAATTAGTGCAAAAAGCTGGATTTAATGACATAAAAATCAAAGTAAATATACTAAGTATAAATTTATATCTATTCATCTATACATATCTCCTTATAGTTAAACAATTTTGCATTTATATCTCTTCTATCTGCCAATAATGGGAAATTTTCCCTGAGTTGTTTTGTTTTTTCTGTATCAAATTCATAAAGTAAGCATGCTTCCTCTGACTGTAGCGATGCTTCAATATCACCCCAAGGATTTATAATCATTGAATATCCTAAATTGTACTCGTCTTCTATGATTTTTCCTGTTTGATCGACTGTTATCATGTAGCATTGATTTTCAATAGCTCTGGATCTGTGCATTATTTGCCAGTGTTCCAATTTTTTATTTGACCAAGCCGCCATGTTAACAAAAAGCTCAACCCCCTGTCTTGAGTACTCTCTGAACAGTTCAGGAAATCTTATGTCATAGCATATAGATAAACCGATTTTTGTTCCTTTATAGTTAAGAATTGTTAGTTCATTACCAGTTTTGACGTATTTGTTTTCTTCAGAACCTTTGTGTGAGAATAGGTGCATTTTATCATATGTTGTAATCAATTTTCCTGCTTTAGATAGGATTGGACAAGTGTTTGTGTATTGATTGTCATCCTTTTTTATTATAAGAGAACCGCCTATCACATTGCTGTTAAATGATAAAGCTATCTCTTTCAAAAAATCTATTGTAGCGCTATTTTCAAAAGTTTCTGCCTCTTTTGGAAAATTTTGGCAGTACCAGCCAATTGACCAAACCTCTGGAAATATTATAAAATCTGGTTTTTCTGTTGTGTATTTTTCAAGCATAAGCAACACATTGTCAAATGTTGCCTGTTTATTTCCAATTATTGCGCTGTTTTGAACAAGTAATGTTTTTATTATCATTACAAAATTATATTACAAATCATACATTTGGGCATATTTTTAATAAATAACGCCATTTATTATTGTTCCATCTTTGCTTGTGTCTGTTATTTTTACGTTTTGCAAAGTATTACAGAGACTAATATCTTTTGAATTTGTCAGTATAGTTAGATAATTAGGTGTTACTCCCTTTAAAAAGCCCGTTTTTCTATCAGGTTTTTTTTCTATAAGTATTCGATTTTGGGTACCTATATTTTTATTTACAAATGCATTAATTTTTTCTTTTGCAAGCGCATGAAACAGTTCGGCCCTGTGTTTTTTTGTTTGTTCAGAAACTTGATTTTTCATTGCTGCTGCTTTTGTGTTTTTTCTTATTGAATAAGGGAACACATGTATAGCTGAAAGTTTTGATTTTTTAGCATTTTCAAATGTTGTACAAAAGTCATTTTCGTCTTCATCAGGGAATCCGACTATTATGTCGCTGCCAATAAACGGCAGATTAAAAATTGAATCTATTTTTTCTATTAATTCCAGACAATATTCAGCTTTGTATTTTCTGTTCATTGCCAAAAGCGTTTTGTCATTAAGTGATTGCAGAGAAAGATGAAAATGTGGACAAAATTTTTGAGAATTAGCTAAGAATTCCAATAGTTTTTGATCTATCTCTAAAGGGTTTAATGAGCCAAGTCTATATCTTTCTATTTCTGTTTTTTCTATTTCTTCCAATAGATTTATTAAATTTTTTGCAGGAACAAAATCTTCCCCCCATTGGCCTATGTGTATACCAGTCAAAACGAGTTCTTTTATACCTGAGCCTGTATATATCTTTATTTGTTCAATGATATTGTCAACAGAGTTGCTCCTGCTCTCTCCTCTTGCAAAAGGTATTGTGCAATAGCTGCAGTAATTGTTGCAACCGTCTTGTATTTTTAAATATCCTCTTGTTTTGGAATAATTGTGTATAAATTGGTTATTAAATTCCTTTATACTGAAAATATCATCAACTTTGCTTTTTTGTGTATTTATTGCGTTAACTATATCAAACTTGTCATTGTTCCCGAGAGTGATATCAATGTATTCATTTTGATTAGTCTTTTGAAAATTTAATTGGGCACTACAACCTGTAAAAATTGTTAGCACATCAGGGTTCTTGTGCTTAATGTTTCTTAATGTTCTTAGCGCTTCAATATCTGCAGTTTCTGTCACAGAACATGAATTTAGAATGAAAATATCTGCATCCGCACTGTTTGTTGTTTCAGTATAATTAGCGTTTAACAGTTTTTCTCTTATTATGTTTGATTCCAGTTGATTAGCTTTGCAACCGTGTGTCTTTATAAAAAATTTCTTCATAAGAGAATTTTATTATAAAAATTTTATTTATGTTGTATAATGACAATGTAGGATATAATGGCATGATTTCTTCTATAGTCAAAAACAACTATAACATTGCTAAATCTCAGGATAATTTTTACTCACATACTTTGAGAAATTTTAAGGCTATAGAAAATTCAGATGATGAAAGTAAAAATTCTGCTTTGCAGAATAAACTTACTGAAGACGATATTGCTGTACTTTCTTCTTATGCGCCTGATAAGGAATTATCGAAAGTTGCTTCTAAAACACTTAAAACATTAATGGTAACTATTCCTGTTTTAGATGTTATTGTGATGGGGGCTACTAAGTCTGGTAATTTGTCTTCTAAGGTATCTAAAAGTTTACATACTGCAGGTAAATGGGGTACTGTTTTTGCTGCTGGTGCTGCTGTTTCTGCTTCTAAGTCATTAATAAATTCAAAAGTTGAAAAATTAGATAATTTTGACAAGAAGCATCCTGTTGCTTCAACATTCCTTGATTTCTTTGCTATATATAGTACATATGATTTTTTACTTCGTAATGGTAAAAAAATATCTATGTTTGCTAAAGATAAATTCCCTAAATTAGTAAATAGTTTTGATAAGTTTTTAAAAACACCTGTAGCTAATGCTTTAAATAAGTCTTTAGTAAATAAAAAAATTATTGTTCCTGCTGAAAAATTTGTTGCTAAAAGACCTTATTTGGCTTCAACAATAAAGTTGTCTACTGCAGTTATGGTTCCAGCTATGCTTATTGCTTCTTTCCTTCGTTTTGATAAAGAATTAAAGAATCGAAATTCTCAAGTTGAAAGAAACAAGATGTTTTTAAATGCATTAAATAATGAAGCACAGGACTAAGTTTTTGATAAATAAATTGCTTGACCATGCTTATTGTTAATGTTATTTTATTCTTACAGCCACGGGCCTGTGGCGCAGCGGTAGCGCAGGGGACTCATAATCCCTTGGTCGTGGGTTCGAATCCCTCCGGGCCCAATTTAACAGATAAAGAGCCATTTGAGGCTCTTTTTTCATGTCTATATTTTTTTTAGAAGGTTTGTTACAAACTTTTAATTTCTTTTTCCTTTCCTAACAAAAATATTTTTTTTACAGTTTTGCAAATAACGTATATCGAAAGGAGAGTATATGAATAATATTAGTTTTGGTTCTATATATAGAATTCCTATAACTCAAGCTGGGGTAAATAATGCTAAAAAAGAAAGATTGAGAACTCTTATTGAGTCATACCCAAATGGACTTATTGGTAAGAGTAAGACTGGACAGGCAAGGGTTTCTGTTCCTGACAGTGAAGATAGTAAATTTGAGCAAAAACTTAAAACTATTGGTTATAAGGTTTTTCAAAAATTTGAAGGTGATAATATTCCAAAGGAAGAAATTGATTCTTTTGTAAAGTCAAAGTTGGACGCAAGAGATTATAATCAGGTCGGTAAAAAAATGAAAAGAATGTCTCGCGAAATGAAAGAGCAAAGACGTTATGAAAGACGTTTTATAGAACCTGTAAAAAAACAAAACGTTGATATTTCTGATGATTATACAGAAATTTCTAATGAGGCTTCGGCATCAAATAAAAAACACTCTAATTTTGAGTTAAGAAAGAAAACTGAGGATGAAATTGCTAAAATTAGAGCTATTAATGAAATAAAAAAATCTCCAGCATATTTAAGAATAAAAGAACAATACGGTGAGGAATTTGCCGATGCTGTTTTTTGGGGAAAAATTTATTAAAGATAAAATCGGATAATTAAGCTAATTATCCGATTATTTCTTTATTTCTATTCCCTGTAAAATATAAATCTTCTAATTCATTTTTCTTATTGTCTGCACTTGTATTTGATTTTGAAAGTATTTCTAAAGTGTCATCTTTTAAGTTAAATATTTTACTTTTTTTAGTAATCATCATTGCTTCTTGAGGATTGTGGTTTTCTAGTGCTGCCAGCATAACTTCTGTACTTGAGCTATCTGTACATAGTTTTATGACATCAGCTAGTTCGTTGATGCTCAATGATGATGTTGTCTTTTTGATTTTTTGGATTAAGTACGGATCTTCGACCAAGGAGTTTATAATAGTTTGGTTTCCGTTATACTGCTTCATCAAGTCAATAAATGTTGAGTCTTTTTCTATTGCATTTAATACTTTTTCTGCTGATACTCCATATTTTTTAGTCAATTCTCTAAGAACAGTGCTTCTTTCATAAGCTACACCGTTTATGTATGTTTTTTCAATTATATTGTCTTGAGTATTTGTTTTTGTATATTTAAATTGAAGTGGATTTGTGACTTGGTTTGCATTTAAATATCTGTTAGATTTTGCATTGTTTGTTGTTCTGGTCGCATTTTCTCTTTGTTGAGTATTTCTTGTTGCACTATTATTTTGGGGTTCTTGTTGAACATTGTTTTGGGGTTGTGTTGCATTTCTTGTTTCTGAAAAATTGCTGTTTGCACTGCTATTTCTTGTTCTGTTTGCCAATTCGTTAGCGTAATTTGCTATTTGTTCCCCTGTTGTATTGGGTTTGTTCAACAACATATTAACCCTATCTTGTATTTCAGGGTGTTCTGTTGTAGAGTGAGTTACTCTGAGTGCATCTTGAGAGTTCAGTTTTAAGTGTCTAGCGTATTCAACTATGTTTCTTTTATATTGAGAGCAAAATCCTCTTGTTTTATCAAATAAATATTGTGATTCTTGGCTTACTTGACTAGCATTGAATCTGTCTTTTCCATCCTTGTCTTTTGCTGATGCTAAAAATTCGATTGCCTCAGCCATAAAATGGTTTTTAGCCAAGTTTGTTGTTGTATCAATTAAGAAGTCATCTGTCATGTCAGATTTTTTTGCAACAACCATCATTGTTGATTTTACTTCTTTATTTTTTATCATTTTTTCATCAACATCGATAATAGTAGAGCCTTTATACTTTGTGTTTCCTTTATTATCTTGTATAGACTCTAATTCTACTGCATTTGCTGTAAATTCGTGTGCATCTTCTATGTTTTCAGTTATTATGTCTGTTGCTTTAAGAACATCTTTTTCTGTATATAATTTAGAACCATCATTATTTGATTTAACCACAAAGTGCATTACGTCTTCTTTTATTTCAGGTTCTTTAGTAACAGTTTCTGAAACATTAACAACAGATTCAGATGAAAAATCATCTCGTTCTGTTCTGACTTCGTTCATGTTTTCGCCTAATTTACCTGCGTAGTAAACAGTTTCACTTTTTGCCAAATCAATTGCTTCAGATAAACCATCATTGATTGCTGTTTTTACAACGTTTTTAACTCTTTCAAAAAAACCTTTTGGTGCGTATTCTTTTATATTACGCATTGCACCAAGGATATCTCCTGGTTTTAAGGCTTGATTTTCTTTTATTAAATTTAAAAATGATTTTAATTCTTTTTTATCAGTAATGATTTTTTCTAACTCAGCTTTTTCTTTATCTGTAAAATTTATTCCAAGTTCATTTAATACACCAATTGGATTTTTCTTGTATTTCTTTACAAGTTCATCAACGTCAAGATTAGCTAAGTTGTTATTTGTGTTTTCTGTATCAGGTAAGGTCTTTTGAAAGATGTTCAAGCTGTTCAAGTTATCATTAGATACATTTTGTTGTGTACCTGAATTGTAACTTGAAACATACGTTTCATCTAATTTTGAACTATCTATACCGTAGCTCATCTCGAAAGTCCTCTGTCTAATAATTTTGATATCTAGCTCTCATGTAAATAAAGTGTTTTATTTTTCCAAAATTGACAAATTTTATTAGTTTGTTACAAAATATTAAGCTCTGTAATTCAACTACAGAGCTTAATACCAATTATTGTATATACACTAATATTACAAATATCTTTGAGCTTGTGCTTCTACTATGTCAGCTTGTCTCATAACCGCATCTATTTGAGCCGAACGTGTAGATGCAGGGTTAACTGTATTTTCTACTCCCAAAATTGGGTTAGGAATATAGCTTCTTCTAATGCCTGCATTTTCTTCTGGTGTTCTGAGAGTACTTGCTGCAGGTGTTGGAGGTGTCATTGGTTGTGATGATATCGGTTGATTATATTTGTTGTTTAACTGATCATATAGATTGCCTGGTTTTGATTGTTGTGTTGGTGCAACTGCCTGAGGTGTTTGAGGTTGTTGCATTGGTTGAGTTGGTTGAATAGTTTGAGGTTGTTGCTCCATTGCCTGAGCTTCGGCTTCTTCTTTTAATTTTTCTCTTTCAAGAGTTTTTACAGGTTTCCCAAAGATTGCGTATGACATTTTTTTAGCAATTCCAGAGAAGATTGGTACAACTACGCCCATTAAGAGTGCGATTCTTCCTGCGTAGCCTAAACCTACTTTAAGTCCATAAGGTATTTTTGCAAATGCTGTTGCTGCTTTTGTTGCTTTAAGCGGTTTAAGTGTTTCTTTGATTCTTCCAAAGCTTACAAGATTGCCTATCCACTTAAATGGTTTTTGATACCATTTTGTATTTGCCTTTGCTGCTTGTTTGAGGTTTTCCATATACAAGCACATTTTGCCATATGCTTTTTTATTGCCCATTGCTGCGGCTTTGTTGGCAATTTCCATTGCTTTTTGATATTTTTTCACATTTTCAGGAGACATTCCGATGTATTTTAAGCCTGCAAGATGGTTTACAACTCTCATTTGTATGCCCATTGTTGCTAAGAATGATGCAAGTTCTGCAAATGATGCCATGAATGTTGAAAATTTTTCACCCTTTTCTGCTTTTGATGCTTCGCTTGCTGATTGAGCAATCATTAATGCTTGAATCAAAACTTGACCTTTGCCTGAAAACATGCCGTTTGTTAAGCATTCCATTCCCCTCATCAGGTAGCCTGATACTTTTTGTCCGACGGATTTACCTGCAGTTTTATAATTTTTTATGAGAATGTCTTTGTTCAGAATTTCTTGTAAAGATACCTTGTTCTTTACAATACCTGCGCCCCACCAAGGTTTTTTGCTTATAACTTTGCTTAAATCCGCAGAAGAGCCTTTTATTGTTCTTATTATGTCATCGTAGTATTTGTATGAATCTTTTTCAGCCTTTTTCAAAATGGCATCAAATTCTTTAAATTCATTGCCAGTAGCCAGTTTGTATTCAGCCTTGTACTTTTTCATTGCTTCAATAGCACGAGAAGCAAGGTGTCCTTTTACACTAGCTGCTTGTGATTGAACCTGAGGTCCGCCGATACTTGGCTTTTGGGTCAATGTTCTAAGTATTTCTGATTTGTTGATAAGATTTTTGGCACCAGCTTTCAAGCCTCTGAGTTTATCAAAGAAACTTTGAGCTTTAGGTTTTGTCGCATATTTATCAATAAATGTTTCTATTTTTTTGAAAAATGTCTGATCATATTTTTTGTTTTGTAATGGTTGGTTTACAAAATTGTTAATCCCCATTAATGCCGCTGTGCTTACACCTGCTGCTGCTAAAAACGAAAGAGGGTTGTCTGTCGGGTTTGCTGCAGCGTTTAAGAGAGGGTTGTTTTGTACAACTCCTTTGTCTGAAATATTTGCTGCTGCCGGAGTAGCTGTAAAATTAGTGTTTGACGGCTGTTGATACTGTCTGTATTGATTTAACGGGATATTTGACGAGATATTTTGAGACATTTCTAACCTATAGTTTTCCTACACTATTATAATAAAAACTACCTTTTTGTATTTCTTGTTAATATTTTTGTAAATATTAAATTTTATTACAAAAAAAAATCGGTTAATGTTAACCGATTTTTTTCTGTATATTTTTATTTATTATTCAGCTGTTTCTTCTGTTTCTGGAGCTTCTTCAATTTCAGATTTAATAACTTCTGAAGCTGTAACGATAACAGGAAGTTCAGTTTTAACTTTTGAAGTCAATTTAATAAGCATTTTGAATTCGCCGATTTTGTTAATAGCTGCATCTAATGAGATAACTTTTCTATCAATAGATGTACCTAATTTAGCGTTTAATTCTTCTGCTAATTTTTTAGTTGTAATAGTACCGAATAATTTACCAGATTCACCAGCTCTAGCTGATAGTTCAAGTTTTTCAAGTTCTTCAATTCTTTTTGCTAATTCAAGAGCTTCTTGGTGTAATTTTTCTTGTTTAGCTTTAATTCTAGCTAAATTTTGTTCTCTGTTTTTCAAAGCGCCTTCAGTAGCAACTTCTGCAAAATTTTGTGGAAGCAAAAAGTTTCTTGCATAACCATCTTTAACTGTTACTACGTCGCCTGCTTCGCCAACGTTTTGGACGTCTTTTCTTAAAATAACTTGCATTTTCTTATTCTCCTTTAAGTAATTATTTTTCAAAAAATATGGGTTAAAAACCATCACATACTATATGGAAAATATGTGACATTACTTATCGTAATAAAAACATATTGAATTGTCACCTGTTTTCGGATTTTTTTTTAAATTATTGTATAATTTTTGTAATGATTAATACAAGAAAAAAAATTGAATTACTGGCTCCCGCTAAAAATAAAGAGTGTGCTATTGCTGCCATAAATGCAGGTGCAGATGCTGTTTATATAGGTGCAGATGCTTTTGGCGCAAGAAAAAAAGCAGGAAATTCACTGTCAGATCTTTTGGAAATTGTTGAATATGCACATAAGTTTCTTGTGAAAGTTTATGTTACCGTAAATACGATTATCTATGATAGTGAATTAAAAGAGGTTGAAAAATTAATTTGGAAACTTTACGAAATTGGTGTAGATGCAATCATTTTTCAAGATTTTGCATTGTTGGAGATGAACTTGCCTCCGATTGCATTGCATGCCAGCACTCAGTGTAACAATGATTCTCTTTCTAAAATCCAATTTTTAAAGAAGTTGAATATACAAAGAGTTGTTTTGCCAAGGGAGTTTTCTGTTGAACAAATTAAGCAAGTAACTGATTCTGTTGATATAGAGACTGAAGTCTTTATTCATGGTGCATTGTGTGTTTGCTATAGCGGACAGTGCTATTTTAGCAATTTTATTGGTGAAAGAAGTGCAAACAGAGGTGATTGTGCTCAACCTTGCCGAAAAAAATATGAAGTTGTTGATGACAACAACAATGTTGTAATAAAAAAGGGATACTTATTGTCAATGAAAGATAACAATCTTTCAAATCATATTAGTGAATTAATTGATGCTGGTGTTACCTCTCTCAAAATTGAAGGCAGGTTAAAAGACAAGGATTATGTTACTAACGTTGTTTCTTATTATAGGAAGTTAATAGATGGTGTTTCAAAAAATTTAAAGCCATCTGAAGGCATTTTGTTAAACGATTTTGCACCTGATGTAAATAAGACCTTTAATAGAGGATATACTAACTTTTATTTTGACGGGAAAAGAAAAGTTTTTGTTAATCCTTTAACGCCAAAGTTTTTAGGTGAAAAAATAGGAAAAGTAAAAGCTATAAAGGGGAAGTGTATTCTTCTTGATACAAAATGTCAATTAAATCCGTCAGATAAAATTACATTTTTTGATGATAATAGCGAGCTTTCTGGTACAACTGTAAAAACTGTCGATAAAAATCTTGTAGAGCTTCTTAACAATTCTTCTATAAAAGTTGGCACTGTCTTGTACAGAAATTATGATTCGGCATTTTTTAAGTCTTTGCTTTCTGCCGAATTTAAACGCAAAATTCCTGTGAAGATACATGTTGACAATAGTAAGATTATCGTTAAGTCTTTTTTTGATAATGAAATAGAGTATTTATTCTCTGAAAATTTTGAAGCAGCCAATAATGTAGAAAAAGCTAAAGAAAATGTAAAAAAACAACTTTCAAAACTTGGTGATACGGAGTTTTTTGCTGTTGAAATTGAGATTGATGAGAATTTTAACCTTTTTATTCCCGTTTCTAAACTCAATGAAATAAGACGTTGTGCAATAAATATGTTGATTGAAAAATCAAAGGAAAATTACGAATATCAAAGAAGAGATATTAAATTTGATTACCCTGATTATCCAATAAAAACTCTTGATTATTCTTACAATATTGCAAATAACAAAGCAAAAGCTTTTTTTGAAAAATGTGGCTCAATTGTTAATGAATATTCTCCTGAATGTAGCGACAAAAAGCAAGATATTGTTCTTATGAAAACAAAACATTGTTTAAGAGATTTTGCTGGTATTTGTTTAAAAAAACAAAAAGATAATAGAAACCTTTACCTTCTAGACGAATATGGTCAAAAATATAAACTTTCTTTTGATTGTAAAAATTGCATTATGAAAATTGAATTATAAATATTTTGATAAAAAAAAGAGCACCACTTGGTGCTCCTTTTTTTGAACTTTATTTTCTTATTCTTGTTCTTCGTAGTTATCTTCTTGTGATTCTTCAACCATATCTTCTGCATCGATACCGTATTCTTCTTCAACGATAGGTTCTTCTTCGTTATCTACAGATTCATCGATATAGTCTTCTTCAACAGGTTGCTCTTCTTCGTATTGAGCTTGATAAGCTGCTTCAGCTTGAGCTGCTTGAGATTCGTTTTTAATATCGATTTTCCAGCCTGTTAATTTGTGAGCCAATCTAACGTTTTGACCTTCACGTCCTATTGCAAGACTCAATTGGTCATCTGGAACAACAACTAGAGCTTCGTGAGCATTTTCTTCGTCAGCTAGGATGTCAACAGATATAATTCTTGCTGGAGATAAAGCGTTAACAATGTATTCAACCGGGTCTTCTGACCATCTTACAATGTCGATTTTTTCATTTTTAAGCTCACCAACTATAGTTTGGATTCTTGAACCTCTTGGTCCGATACAAGCTCCAACTGAGTCAATTTCCGGGTCATTTGAGTGAACAGCAAGTTTTGTTCTGTATCCTGCTTCTCTTGCAATTGACTTGATTTCTACGATACCGTCTTCGATTTCAGGAACTTCTAATTCAAAAAGTTCTCTAACGATTTCTGCGTGAGCATGAGATACGATTACTTGTGGAAGTCTGTTAGTTTCTTTAACATTAAGAACAAAAACTCTTATTCTGTTGCCGGGTTTGTAATATTCGCCAGGAATTTGTTCTCTAAAAGGTAGGATTGCATCAGTTTTTCCAATGTTAACAAAAACGTTTCTATTTTCTACACGTTGGATTATACCTGTTGTCAAAGTACCTTTCTTTTCTAAGAATTCATCGAGAACCATCTTTCTTTCAGCTTCTCTGATTCTTTGAGTAATAACTTGTTTAGCTGATTGTGCAGCTATACGACCAAAGTTTTCCGGTGTTACTTCAATTTTAACTTCGTCTTCAAGTTCAACTTCGTCGTCGATTTCTTTTGCATCTTCTAAAGAGATTTCTAAGTTTTCATCTTCAACGTTTTCTACAACGAGTTTAGTTCTGAAAACACCAATTTCACCAGTTACTTCATCTAAAATTGCTTCTACATTTGGAGCTTCTTTAACTCTGATGTGCTTTTTATAAGCAGCAACTAAAGCATCTTTGAGTGATTCAATAATAACCTCTTTTGAGATTCCCTTTTCTCTTTCGAGTTCTTCTGTTGCTTCGAAAAGAGCAGTACCGATTTTAATCATCTTATTCTCCTATATGTCTTCCATATGTAATTGTGCTTTTAATATTTTGTCTTTTGGTACGATGTATTCTTTGTTTTCATCAAGTTTTAAGACAGTTAAACCTTTTTCTACGTCAAAATCGAGAATTTTACATAAAAAGTGTTTTTGGTCAGTTCCTTCAATAAGGCTTTTGAGTTTTAAGTCAATAGTTTTGCCGTTGAAGATAATGAACTCTTTGTCGGATTTGAGTTTTCTGTCTAATCCTGGAGAACTTACTTCAAGATAAAACTTTACAGGAACAAGTTCGTCTAAAAACGGGTTTAAACTTCTTGAGACATTTTCACAGTCATCCAATGTTACTCCGCTATCTTTATACAAAAATATTCTTAAAAACCATTTTCCTGATTCCTTTGTAAAATCGATTTCAATAGGAATCAAATTGTATCTCATTGCTGTATTTTCAATGAGCGGTATAAGTTTTTCGAGAATTTCGTTTTTGTTAAAGTGCGCGGGTTGCATAATATCCCCCTGAAAACTCTTTTTAAATAAAAAAGAAACGGGAATGCCGTTTCTTTTCTTCACAAGTTAATGATAACAATTATTCGTACATTTTTCAATATATTTGTAAAAATTCTTTATCTTTTCTTAATTTATAAAGTTGTAGACTAACAAATTTGTTGAGTTATAATTTATCTTGTAGATCTAGATTGTGGAGTTGAATTTTAAATATAATGGAAAAAACCAGTAAAAAATGTGTCGATTTTAATATTAATCTGGCGCAAGTTTTTGACAGTGATAATGTCGATAAGGGATTTGCTCTGATAGATTATGCAAGTTCTGTTAATATATCTTGCGATATTTCTTCAGGTTGTCCTGTTGCTATTAAGAATGCTGTTCAACATTGCAAGTTTAATAGCAAAGAAATTGGGGCTTTGATTTCTTTGCCTAATACTAACAAATCTCCTTTGGAACTTTCTGAAGAAGAAATAGAAGCAATTGTTCTGTATCAATTGGGTGCAATTTCTGCATTTACTGATGCGTACAGCTTAAATATCGAGCATGTTAGACCTTTTGGGCTTATGTATAAATTAGCTTCTGAAAATTTAGCTTTTTCTACTTCTATAGCTAATGCAGTTAAAAAATTTAGCAAATGGTTGACATTATATGGTGCTGCTGGCGAGATTTTGAAAGAAACAGAAGCTGCTGCCAATATTAATATTGCACAAGAGGTATTTTTTGATAAAAAGTATACAGAAAGTTCTTTAATTGATTTTTCCGGTGATGTTAATTTTACCGAAAACGAATTGAAAGATCGTTTGCACAGACTTATTGAAAATTCTGAGGTTACTATTTCTGAAAACAATTTTGCAAAAGTAGAATTTGACACGATTCATTTTGATGTTGACAACTCTTTAGAGTTGATTAAAGAAGCCAATAATATTGTTGTCCAAAGGCCGGTAAATTACAATAAAGTTGTTGCTTCTGGCTGGGTTGAATAGTTTTTATAATTACGGGAGATGCATTTTGAAAAAGATTTTATATAAAATTAGAATGCCAAAAGATGCGGGTTGGTTATTGCCTGGTTTACAAGTAAAAAGATGGTTTGGGCTGATTATATTGGGTACAGTTATCAGTTTGTTGGGTCTTTGCGTACTCTTTAATATGCGCCCTATCTATTTTGCTGTCGGTATTTTAAAGTATATTGCTGTTACTGTTAATCAGGAATTACTCGGTTTCATTCTTCTTTTAGCAGGTGCGTATGTTTTTTTAATGGGGTGGAAAAATACAAACTATTCTATCCTTGATTTAACAGAAGACAGAGACAGACATGCGCTTTTAGAATCTTTGTATAAACGCAGAAAATTAAATTATGGGCCTAAAATTGTAGCTGTTGGTGGTGGTACCGGATTGTCTACAATGTTAAAAGGTATTAAAAAACTTACTAACAATATTACTGCTGTTGTTACTGTTGGTGATGATGGTGGTAGCTCAGGTCGTTTAAGACACGAAATGGGTGTGTTGCCTCCTGGTGATATAAGAAACTGTATCGCTGCTTTGGCTGATGACGAAGATTTGGTTACAAAGCTGTTTCAATATAGATTTAAAACAGGTGAAGGTCTTGAAGGTCATAGCTTTGGCAATTTGTTTTTGACTGCACTTTGCTCAATTACAGGCAATATGGTGCGTGCTGTCCAAGAATCATCAAAGGTTCTTTCTATTAGAGGTAGAGTTTTACCTTCTACTTTAGATGATATGAAATTGGCTGCAGAACTTGAAGACGGTACTATTGTTCGCGGTGAATCAAGTATTCCTGAAACTGGTAAGAAAATAAAAAGACTTTTTACAGAACCGGCAAACTGTAGAGCTTTGCCAGATGTTTTGCATGCTATAAAAGAAGCTGATTTGATTATTCTTGGTCCCGGTAGTTTGTATACAAGTGTGATACCAAACTTATTGATTAAAGAAATTTCTGAAGCAATTTCAAAATCTTCTGCCAAGAAAATTTATGTATGTAATATAATGACTCAGCCTGGTGAAACTACTGATTATACTGCCTCTCAACATATTCAAGCAATTTTGGATCACGCAGGATATCCAAATATGATTGAGGCTGTTTTAGTTAACAACTCACTTCCTGATGATTTATCACCTGATTACAAGTTGGCAAATTCTTTCCCTGTAGTTGTTGATACTGATGTTATTAAAGCTAAAAATATCAATGTCGTTGCTACAAGATTATACGAAGAAAATGAAGCTAAGTATGTTCGTCATAGTCCGTCAAGACTAGCTAGGGCAATTAGCTATTGGTATAAAAAACAAATTAGAGATAAAAACAATAAAAAATAAGGTGTGTTATGTCAGTCGAATCAAAACTTAAGGAAATTACAGTAAATTCTTTTATTAAGAAAAAGCAAAATAATGAAAAAATAACTATGTTGACAGCTTATGACTGTTCTACAGCAAAGTTTTTTGATGAGGCTGGTGTTGATTCTATTTTGGTGGGAGATTCAGTAGGAATGGTTGTTTTAGGCTATGAATCTACTCATCATGTTACAGTTGATGAAATGAAAGTATTTACTGCTGCTGTTTCACGTGGCGCAAAAAGATGTATGGTAGTTGCAGATATGCCTTTTTTGAGCTATCACTTGTCAGTTGATGAAGCAATTAAAAATGCAGGTGAATTAATTAAAGCCGGTGCTTCTGCCGTAAAATTAGAAGGCGCTTCTGATCATACATTGGAAGTGATAAGAAGATGTGTAGAAACAGGAATACCTGTTGTTGGGCATTTAGGCTTTACTCCACAATATTTGAATGTTCTTGGCGGGTATAAGGTTCAAGGTAAATCTGCTGAAAATACAATCTTTATTTTGAATCAAGCACGAAAATTGCAGCAAGCAGGTGCTTTTTGTGTAGTTTTAGAGATGGTTCCTGAGGAATCTGCTAAGTTTATTACTGAAAATCTTGATATCCCTACTATTGGTATAGGTGCAGGACGATATACAGATGGTCAGGTTTTAGTGGCTGACGATATTCTTGGTAAATTTTCTGAATTTAAACCTAAATTTGCTAGAAGGTATGCTGATTTGCAATCTGTAATTAGGCAGGCTGCAGCTAATTATGTTGCAGATGTTAATTCAGGCAACTTCCCTTCGGAAGCAGAGGTTTTTCATTTGACAGACGAAGCATTGAATAAATTGAAGGAGATGAATAGCTTTGAGTTTAATTGTAGTAAATGAAATAAAAAAACTTAGAGAGTTAGTTAAGGATTATAGAAAACAGGGTAAAACAATTGCTTTAGTTCCAACAATGGGCTGTTTGCATAATGGTCATAAATCATTGATGGAAAAAGCTCATTCTGTTGCAGATATTACAGTTGCTTCAGTTTTTGTAAATCCAATTCAATTTTGTCCTGGTGAGGACTATGACAGATATCCAAGAACATTAGATGCTGATAAAATAGTTGCAGAATCTGCTGGTGTAGATATAATTTTTGCTCCATCTGTTAACGAAATGTATCCAAATTTGCAAAAATTTTCTGATTTAACGATGGTTACACCTCCGTATGAATTGACTGATATTATGTGTGGTAAATCCAGAGTTGGCCATTTTGACGGTGTTGAAACTGTTGTTACTAAATTGTTTAATATCGTTCAGCCGGATTTTGCTTGTTTTGGTATGAAGGATATACAACAGTTATTTTTAATTAAAAAAATGGTAGCAGATTTAAATTTTCCTATTGAAATCATTCCTTGTCCGTTAGTTAGAGAAGATGATGGTTTGGCTTTGAGTTCAAGGAATAAATATTTATCAGAATCAGATAGAAAAATTGCATTGTCTTTAAGTAAAGCATTATTTGCTATCAGAGATTTTTGCAAGGCTGGGATTACTGATACTAAAAAATTGTTTGATACAGGATTGACAAATCTCGATAAAAATGTTGAACTTGAGTATCTGGAGTTTGTAGATTTTGACACATTTAAACCTGTCGAATCTATTTCAGGTCTTACAATTTGTGCATTAGCAGCAAAGGTTGGTAATGTTAGATTGATTGATAATATCGTGCTTGAGGTATAGATGTTTAATAAATTTGCTAGGTTTATTGACAAATTTTTTGAAGAAATCAAATACATGATAACACTCATAGTGTTTTTTAATATATCTATGGCAGTGTTGTTGTTTATTTATTGGTTAGTATTTAGCGCTAAACTTACTCTTCCATATTGGTTAGAACTTTTCGTATGGAATATGATTGATTTCTGGGCACAAGGTATTAAAGACACGCCAATGTATCAAGAGATCACTCCAATTTTACCGGTCTTGGTTTCAGGCGTGTTCATTGTTCTTACTTATTTTCTTAATTGCTTTATTGTTTTTCTTGAATCTAATCATGAAAAATTTAATAAAAAAGTTGATGATTACAAGCAACATTTAGCTAAGAAAATTAACGAAGAGCTACATCATGATTTTATTAATGAGTTGAAGAAAAATAACTATATGTTATTAAAAATCAAAATTGTAGCTACTCGACATACTTCTTACTTGTCAGAATATACTGATGAGAAAATAGATACGGCAAAATTAGAGGAAAAACTACATAAGGAAATACTTAATTCCTTAAATGATGATTATATTGAATTTAAAGGTATAATTAACCAGTCATTGTATTTTGTTTTAAACAATGTTTCGCAATCAAAGGATTTTATTATAAATCTTGTTACTAATTCTTCTCGATTTATTAAGGCAGAAATTAGACCTAAGCTTGAAATATCATTTTATTGTGCGGTAGATCTTGTTGAAAATCTGTCTGATGCGACAGCAAGACAAGAGTACCTTGATAGAGTTTTGAATGTAAAAATTAAGAATAAAATTATTGCTACTCCTAAGTTCAAACTGTATTACGAAACAATTTATCCTAGCGTTTATCATTTTGACGTTTTGGGTCAATATAACATAGAAACTGAGGCAAATGGTAAACCAACCTCAATAATGGTTTATGCACTGAGACGTAAGTATTAAATTGTTAAAATCTCTAGGTTTTCAATCTCATTTGCTATTTCTTTTGATATTGTTTCTCCAGGGAGAAGTATTGGTATGCCTGGAGGGTATTTCATAATGGTTTCACCAGATATTTTGCCGATTGCATTAGCTTTGGATGTTATTTCTTTGGCTAAAAAGAATGCTTCTCTTGGTGTATAGAGTGCTTGTGGTACGTCTATTTGTAAAATGTTATCATTCTTTTCAGGTTCTTGAATATCAGTAGTTTGAGAAATGTTTTTTATAGCTTTATTTAGTTTATTTAACTTTGTTTTGTCAGTTCCAATGCCAGTTATAAACAGCATAGATTTTTTGTTTGTATATTCTTCTTCAATGTTATATTGAGTATTTAATAATTCAGAGAATCTTTCTGCATTTATACTTTTTGATTTAATTAATATTTTAGTTATATCGTTGTCATTATTGTATATTTCAATGTCTTTAGGCAGTTTTTTGATAAATGATTCTATTTCTTCAAGTAGTTTATTTATATGCTTACGACCTTTGGCTGATTCAAGATATAAAACAGATGCTTCTATTGCTGTTAATAGCGCATATGATGGTGATGTAGTGTTAATCAAATTTAAAGCTGCTTGCACTTTATTAGGCGAGATTTTGCTATTCTTTGAGATATGTATCAGTGCACAAGGATTTGGTGCACCTGCTGTCTTGTGAAGTGAATGTATGACAATATCTGCATTTTGTTGTAATGCTGATTTATTTTTATATTTAGAAAAATTTAAAATTGCTCCGTGTGCTTCATCAACAATTAAAACAATTCCTTTTACTTTGCAAATTTCTGAGATTTTATTTATATCACTAAAAACTCCTTCATAAGTCGGGCTTGTAATTATTAATGCTTTGATATTGTTGTTTTTATCAAGATGTTTTTTTACGATATCTGCTGTTATTCCTTTAAAAATCCCCCATTTTTCATCATAATCCGGTAAGAACCAAATAGGCTTTGCCCCAGTTAATACTAGCCCGTTGTAAACAGATATGTGACAATTTCTTGCTATGAGTACATTATCTTTTTCTTTCAACGTTGCTAACATTGCTGCAATTATTCCTGACGTAGAGCCATTTGTTAGCATGAATGAATATTTTGAGCCATATATGTATGCAATTTTATCTTGTAGGCGTTTTAGTATGCCTTCGGGTGCTCTTAAATTATCAAAACCATCTATTTCTGAAAAATCGCACTTGTAAAACTTTTCCCCTAACATGTCTTTTGCTGTAGAGGGTATAAAATTACCTTGCGAGTGTGATGGAGTAGTAAATAAAACTGATTTTGAGTTTTTATAGTAATCCTTAATTTTTCTTATTAGGCTCATTATTTATATCGTTTTTTGTTGTAAAATTATACTGTTAGATTATACAGGAAATAAACTATTAATAACACTGATATTAAAGAGAAAATTGATTATTTGACAGACCTTGTCAATAAATATGCTAAAGAGTATTACGAACAAGATGCGCCTACTGTTTCAGATATCGAATACGATAGATTATTTAAAGAATTACTGGCGCTAGAGGCTCAATATCCTTTGTTTAAAAGACCGGACTCCCCGACGTTAAGAGTTGGGGGTGCTACTGAAAAAAGGTTTTCTCAACATAAGCATAAAACCAAGCTATATAGCCTTGATAATACATATTCGTATGATGATTTAAAGACTTGGTATGAACGTTTGCAAAAGAATTTTGCTTTGGACAAAGAACCAGAGCTTGTTTGTGAGCTAAAAATAGATGGATTGGCTATTTCTCTAAATTATGAAAATTCACATTTTAGTCTTGGCGCTACTCGTGGTGATGGTGTCGTTGGCGAAAATATTACTAATAATTTAAAAACTATTAAAGCTATTCCAAATTCAATTCCTTCTAGTGTTCAAAGTCTCGAAGTCAGAGGCGAAGTCTATATGCCTAATGACGTTTTTGAGAGCTTAAATGAAGAGCAAAAGAAAAATAATGCTAAAGTCTTTGCAAATCCACGTAATGCTGCAGCTGGATCTTTACGTCAATTGGATCCGGAAATTACACGTTCACGAAATCTTTCGATGTTTGCATATTACGGTCGTATTGATAGCGATGAAATTAAAATAACATCGCATTCTCAAATGTTAGAGTTTTTAAAATCCCAAGGTTTTAATATAAATCCTAATTATAAGGTATGCAAAAATGTTGAAGAGGCAATTGAATACTGTAAGTATTGGGATGTTCAAAGAAAAAGTCTTGGCTATGCAACTGATGGTGTCGTAATAAAGGTAAATGACTTTTATTTGCAGTCTGAAATGGGATTTACTGCTCGCGCTCCTCGTTGGGCTACTGCGTATAAATTTCCTCCAGAAGAAATATCAACAATTGTTGAAGATATTGTTGTGAACGTGGGCAGAAGCGGTGCAGTTACTCCTGTTGCTATTTTACAACCTGTATATGTGTCAGGTTCTACTGTTCAAAGAGCTACTTTGCATAATTTTGATGAAATTAAAAGGCTTAATATAAATATAGGCGATAGAGTTTTAATCAAAAAGGCTGCTGAGATTATTCCTAAAGTTATTTGTGTAACAGAACATAATTCTGATAAGATATCACCTTTTACTGCTCCTGAGTTTTGCCCGTCTTGCAATACAAGATTAGTTCCTGTTGAAGGTGAAGTGAATTTGTATTGCCCAAATACTTATGGTTGTCCTGAACAAATTAAGGCAAGGATCGAGTATTGGGTGTCAAAAGACTGTATGGATATTGATGGTATTGGCGGAAATATTGTTTCTCAATTGGTTGATAAGGGATTGGTTACGACACCAGCTGATCTTTATAAACTAGGAATTGATGATTTTCTTAAACTTGATTTGATAGCTGAAAAATCTGCTCAAACTCTATATTCAGTCATTCAAAAGTCTAAAAATGCGTCTTTATCTAGATTTATTAATTCACTTGGTATCAGGCATGTTGGTAAAGAAATGTCCGAGTTGCTTGCCAAAAGGTTTTTAACTTTTGATAATCTAAAAAATGCCGCTTATGAAGACATTTTGTCTATTGATGGAATTGGTAGCAAAATAGCCGATAGTGTTCTTGATTTTTTCTCAAATTCATACAATAATAATATTCTTGATGAATTGAAAAACTTAGGCGTTATACCTGAAGTTGTTGACAACAGTAATATGTCTCAGCTATTGCAAGGACTGACTTTTGTTATCACCGGAACACTGACTAATACTAGAGATTATTATTCGGATTTAATCAAAAATAATGGGGGGAAGGTTTCCGGAAGTGTAAGCAAAAAAACATCTTATGTACTTGCTGGTGATAATCCTGGTTCAAAATTCGATAAAGCGGTTGCTCTGGGTGTAAAAATCATTAATGAAAATGATTTAAATCAAATGATTGGTGTTAAAAATGAATAGAAAATTTAGTGTAATAAAAATAAACGGTTTTAAAGGTATTTTGCTTGCAGTATTTTGCATTGGTTGTTTAATTGCAGGCTTTTTGATATTTCCGGGCTGGATTTGTATGCATGTTTGGAATTATATAGCAGGATTTTTTATACAAGCACCTGTTATGAATATTTTCCATGGCATATTATTGTGGTGTATTATTGCACTGTCTATATATGCTCTAAACAAGGGAGAGTTGGCTATTTCGTTTGGAACAACAAGTCGTATATCTCCAAACGAAGAAAAATTGAGAGAAATGTTCTCTAAAATTAATGAGCATAATGCAAGAAACCTATCTGTACTTAAAAAGTACAATGATAGTGACCCTGTGATAGAAAATAAAGATAAAGAAAATGATGATAAGCTAATAAAATAATTATTGGGGAACCAAAAGTTATTTTATAACGTCTTATAAAACAAACCCTTGAGATATATGCTCAAGGGTTTGTGGAAAAACTTTTTTGCGTGTTAGTGTTGTGCTGCTCTTTTTTCCATAATCTCTGGAATTGTGATTAAGCTTAAATACATTAAACCGCCAAATGCTACTAATGTTAAAATTTCCATGATGTCACCTACTTATCTACTTAACTAATACATTTATCTATCACACTTATATAGTTCCCATTTTTTTTATCTTCTAAACATATTTTATGTATTTTGGGATATTTTTGTTACAAAACTTAACATTTTTTATAGTAATATGAGGGTTGTATGAATAAGAAACTAATAAATATGCTGTTTTCAGACATGTGTTGCTCTGAATGTAAATCTGATTTTACAGAGGATTCTGTTTTCGTGTTGAGGAAGGAAAAGAATCTTTCTGTTATACAAATTATTTGCCAAAATTGTGGCAAGTCTTTTGGTATTGCAATTTTAGGCGATTGTGACGAAAAAGATGCACTTTCTCACTCTGCATCTGAGTTAGCATTGCAAATTCAAGACGGGCCTGACGCTATCTGTTACGATGATGTAATAGACGCTCATAATTTCTTTAAAAATTTAGATGAGGGCTGGGAAAAATATATTCCTGAGAACCTAAAGAAAAACTTATAATACAGTATTTTCGATGTATTTCAGTATTAAGTCATTGTATCGTTTTTCTACTGTAGAAAATGGAAATACTTCTCTTTGGGTAATTTTTTTAAGCTCATTAATTTTTGCTTGAATTCTTGATTTTTGAGACAAATCAATTTTAGTTGCCACTACGACTGATTCCAGACCGTTGTGGAACAGCCATTCTTGCATTTGTAAGTCGTTGTTTTGGATTTCGTGTCTTGAGTCAATAAATTGTATTAATAGTTTTAGCGAGCTTCTGTTGAGAAGGTATTCTTCAAGATTTTTTTGCCACTCGTTTTGCATTTCTCTTGAGACTTTTGCATAGCCGTAGCCTGGTAAATCAGCTATTATAAATTGATTGTTTATATCAAACAAGTTTATTAGTCTTGTTTTTCCTGGTTTGTTACTTGTTTTTGCAAGCTTTGATTGGTTGGTAATTGTATTTATAAAAGATGACTTACCAACATTTGAGCGTCCAAGTAGTGCAATTTCAGGGAGATTATAATTTGGACATTGTGAGAGCTTTTGTGCGCTCGTGAGAAATTTTGCTTGTTTTATCAACATCTAAATCTGAGCCTTTTAATATCTTTTTCTTGTACAAAACTGCAGAAAGAAGATTATAAGCTCCAGGACTGTTATACACATTAATTTGAGCAGATTCGTTAGACAAGTTAAATTGAATCTTATTTTGCACATCCACACCTTCAGCTTCAACATGACAAATTTGTATTATTCGATCACGAATAATACTTAACGGTTCAGCCATAAATGTTTCAAAAGTCTGAAAAATATTAATCTTCATCACGCTTATATTAACAAACAAGCGTATGAAATTCAATTTTTTAAAATTGTTTTATAACGGAATGGTAATGTTTGATGGTATTTTGCATTGCTCCCGAATGCCATCTCCCGGGAAGATTATGCATTCAAGTTCAACGTAAAGTCTTTCTTAACGTTAGTATCTAAGATTTTCTGCATACTTTCTAATTCTGATGTTGCAGCTTTTTGCTGAGTTTCCAAGTTCTTTTGTTGCAATTCAAGGTATGAATCCATTGCCTGCAATTGTTTTACTCTTGGGTCATTTTCCCAGTCTACATCAGCCAATTGCATTGTTTGATATGCAATTTGTTGCCTTTTATTACTGATAGATGTAATGCTGAACTCTAAGTTGCTTTTATACAACGTCAAAGTTAACAATCTTGTGTTAATAGCCCCTATAGTCATTTTGCTCTCCTTAAAACTTAGTCTAGGTACGGTGGTAAAATAGTTTAATGGTATTTATCTAGTTTTGCTCTTTTGATAAACTCTCTTTTGTTTATCTTTTTTTCTCTCTTGTATATATATAAAAAAATTTGCGTATAGAAAATTGCTATATTTGTTATATATTGTGTAACATTTCTTAATATACTTCAAGAAAACAATAATAAAGCAGGTTTTGCGTATATGCAAACCTGCCATAAAAAATATTAGTATATACTATTTATCTACTATTTGTTTTTTAATGCTGATTCAAGAGCTGTTTCTAATGTTGCTATTTTAGCCTCTAATGCAGCTATTTTAGCTTTGTCTGAATCATTTTGTATTGATATATTTTCATGTCTCTTTTGATACGCATCAACAAGTGCGTTAACTTTGGTATTGAAAAAGGCACATAACATATATCCTCCAAAGTGAGATACAACAAACAAAAACAAGGATATATATACAAAATTTGTGGTATATGTTTTTTGCATAAGCGGGCAGTAATAGCTGATTGATGTATCCTTATTAAAGAAAATAAAAGCACCAAAGCCAATTAAAATAATTGCTTCTAATAACAGGTACATATATTTTTGTATTGTCTTATTCATTTTTTACTCCTTAAGTAGTTCAATGTTTTTATTATATCATTATCAAAGTCTATCTTTATAATGTGTTCTTTGTTGTCGTGAGGAGATATAAATTTTAGCGAGTAGGCTTGTAAAACTTGTTCTTTAGTTTTTACCGGTAGTTTTGTACCGCCATATAGGCTGTCATTTGCAAGCGGATGACCTATGTGTGACATATGAACTCTTATTTGGTGGGTACGTCCAGTTTCCAGATTTATATCTATAAATGTATGGGTACCAAATCTTTCTATGACATTGTAATGTGTAACAGATGGCTTTCCATCTTCTGTTACTGCCATTTTTTCAGGTTTTGTTTTATTTCTGCCAATTTTTTCATCAATTGTTCCGCTGTCTTCTTTTATGTCACCACAAACGATTGCATAGTATTTTTTTTCAACAGTATGCTCTTGTATTTGTTTTTTTAAGTGTTCGTAGGCTGAATTGTTTTTTGCTATCATTAACAGACCAGACGTATTTCTATCAAGTCTGTGAACAATGCCTGGTCTTAGGATACCGTTGCAATCTGATAAATGACCTTTGGTGTAATATAACAATGCGTTAACGAGTGTTGAATTCTTTTCCACTGATGTAGGATGTGTTAACATACCCGCAGGTTTGTTAACTACAAGCATATCCTCGTCTTCGTATTCTATGATAAGCGGAATATTTTCAGGTTGAGGTTCTTGTACCACTTTGTCTTCAAAATCCACAGATACGACGTCATCGACTTTTAAAATGTATGATGGCTTAACTTCTTTGTCATTTACCAGTACTTTGTTTAGTTTAATTTGTTTTTGTACATATGAACGAGATATATCTGTATAGCAATCAGCAAGAAAGCTATCTATTCTTGTATTTGAATCATCTATATCTATTAAAAATTGTTTAGAGTTGTTTGTCTGTTTCATTATTAAAAAGTATATTACAAATAAGCATAAAAGCCCCTATGCTTATGAATAGGTCTGACATATTAAATATAGGGAATGATACGAAATTTATTCTTATATAGTCTGTAACAAATCCGTCTAAAAGTCTTTCCAGCAGATTACAAACTATACCTGAACAAAGCAAAGATGAAAAAAATAAGTCACTGCTACTAAATTTTGCAATATTGTTTATTATGTACCACAGTATATAGACTAAAATTATAGAAGACACAACAATCAAAAGAGATGTGTGCGTGTGTAATAAGCTAAACGCTGCACCATAGTTTTTTATATAATCAACACTAAATAAGCCAAAATTATGGTTATTTAGGTGCTGTATAAGTATATCTCTTACTAAAAACGAGGTAATACAGAATATGACTGTAATTACTAAAAATAAAATTAAACTTTTATGTTTTTTTATAAAAGACATCTTACTTGCTTTCGTTTTTAACAACGTTTTTTTCTATGGTTTTGTTTTCTCCTACTGTTTTAAAAGAGTTTACTTTAGCAGGAATAACATTTACTCTACTGGTTAAGAATGCCAAACCAACAATATTAACGTTGATATTATCATCTTTTATGTCAGCTTTAACTATGCCTACTGATGCTGTCGCATTTTCGTTTTTATTTTCTTTATTGCTGTATAAAATTCGTTCTTGGATGCCGGATGGTTTTAGTCCTCTGAACGTATTTGGGATTTTCTCTGCAGGATAAGAAATAGGTTCATTATCAATTGCAATCAAAGCCTTGTACTTAGATGGTAAATTGATTTTAAGTACAGCTGTATAGTCTGTATCAGGTGTTACTGTTGCTGGTGCGTCAATAAGCATTGGTACAAACTTTGCAAGTCCATATCTCATTGCTGTTTTTTCGTTAATTATGAAGTCTGAAGTAATTTTCCATTCATTAGAAAATCTTTTTAAGTAGTATATATTAGTTGATTCTGCATCAATGTAGCCTTTGCCTTTTATGTATTCAATGTTTGAATCAGTTGTTGCGTATAGTTTTTCTTTAGTTATTACAGTTGCATTATCAACATCAACATTTACAGAAAGAACTTTTATGTCGTACTTCATGTCTGGATAGTTTTTTATAACTTCTATTGCAAGTTTTTTTAAAGTTTCCTTGTCGTATCCGTCAGAACTTTTGTAGGAACTGTCATATAGTCCTAGAAATTTATCCAGTTCTTTTGTGTTCATATATTTTTGATAATTAGAAAATATTTCTTTGATTTGTTGTTGAGAAGAAATCTCTAGCCTTTTATGAAATCCGATTTTAGCTAAATCAGATTTTGATATATCTGTATTTTCTGCAGATATAGCCATATTTTGGATGAGTGAACAACAGATTATGGAAAGTATAAAAAATATTTTTTTCATTGCAACCTCGTCATTTATTCCTTGCTACATTATAGCAAAAAGTATAGATTTACATAAAATTACTTAAAAATATTTTTTTGATAGAATATCAATGAGGTGAAACTATGTTATTAACACTAGATATTGGTAATACGTCAACTACAATAGGTTTATTTGATGGTGATAAGCTTTTGGAAACTTGGACTATCGCATCAGAAAAACATCGTTCAGAAGACGAGATTGGTATTTTATTACTTAATCTTCTTAGAATTCATAACTACGAAAATGACGTTGATTCAGCTTGTTTGTGCAGCGTTGTTGTGTGTTTGACAGAAAGATATAAAAATGCAATAAAGAGATATTTAGGTATTTCGCCTTTTGTTGTATCTAATAAGACTACAAATATGTTGAAGTATTCTGTTGATTATCCTGAAGAACTTGGCGCAGACAGGATTGTTAATGCTTTTGCCGCATATTCCTTGTATCACAAGACCAGTATTGTTGTTGATATGGGTACTGCAACCTCTTTTGATATTGTGAAATCAAACGGAGAATTTATTGGCGGTATAATTTGTGCTGGCATGAAAATTCAAGCAGAAAGTTTAAAAAAATTCACTTCTAAGCTGCCTCTCATCAAAATAGAGGCGCCTAATAAAGTGATAGGTACAAATACTATAGACGCTATGCTATCTGGCATTGTAAGAGGACATGCCTGCATGATAGATGGTCTTATTAAAGAGTGCGAAAAAGAGCTTGGAGAAAAAGCTGTAGTTATTGCTACAGGAGGATATTCTGAAATCATAGCAAATTATATGGAAAGAAAATTTGATTACATAAGCCCCAATATTACATTGGAAGGCCTAAAACTTATTTACGATGCTCATGTGCCTTCAGTATAAAATCATACGTTAAACCGAGTAATTTGTCTTTGAGTAGAGTTATAGTGTAAATAGTTAGGGTCTTTTTGTCTTATTTGGAGGTGTTTATGTTTTCTGTAACTTCTATTTCTGACTTATATAGTCCTCAGACAAACGGTGAAATTTCTGAATCTATTATGCAAAATTGGACTTTGCAAGCTATTGAGTGTTACGAGATAAATTCTGACTGCAAAAAATGCTCTTTATCAAAGGGAAATTATTCTTTTATATGTCAGATGCCTAAAATAGTACAGGCACTCCTTAAAACTTATGGAGAGCCTGTATATGAAACAAAAATTGTGTCGAACTTCTAAAATTTTTCAATAAAAAATTTAGTTGCATCTTCTATAGTTTCAGGTGTTGTTAAGTCTTTTGTAACATCTACAAGATATGTCTCTTCTTCACCTGTTTCTTGTTCTTTAAAACGTTTGTAAGTTCTTAATGCAAAATACAATATGGCGCAAGAGCCTACAACAAGACCCATTGATGTTGCAAATTTCTTTAAAACATGCACAAGCTCACTTTTTTGACGAGGGTTTGCGTCAGACTCAACAGCATTATCAAGCGCTAATACCGGCAATATGTTGAAGAGTGAAACTGTTAAAAAGATTCCTGCACATATAATTTGCTTTTGTAATTTCATATTATTGTCCTTCAACTATAGATTACTCGGCTTTTTCTGCTGGTTTTTTTCTTGCCCTTGATGCTTTCCTTGTTTTTGTTGGCTTTTTGGGCTTTGCTGCTTCTTTTTCTTGTTGAGCTGGTTGTTCAACTTGTTCTTGTTGTTCTGCACTTGGCTCGCTTGCTACAAGCTGTTCTTGTTTTGTTTCCTCAACTTTATGTTCAACTTCTTCTGTTTTTTTAGATTTTCTTGTAGCTCTTTTTCTGGTTGTTTTTTCTTTTTTCTCAGCTTTTTCTTCTGTAACAGCAACTTCTACTTGTGCTTCTGTTTCAACAGCAGGAGTTGCTAATGTTTCTACAGCTTCTTCAGTTATAATTTCTGCAGCTTTGTTTTGTTCAAGTTGCTCGTCATTAGGTATAAGGATATTTTGTTCTTTGTTATTATCTCTTTTATTTTTATTTTTTCTATTGTTTTTATTAAAACGTTGTTTTTTGTCGTTTTTATTTTCTAATGGCGTTTCTGTTGTTTCTACATCAAAATTAGCTTCGATTTCTTCAACTTTATTTTGATTGTGGTTACGTCTGTCATAATCATTCTTTTGTGGATTATTTTGTCCGTTTACATTTTGGTAATTAAATACTTTATTGTGTTTGTCATTATGTTTGTTTTTATTTCCGTTCATTGGAAGTTTTAATTTTGCAGCTTTTGAACGTTGTTCACCTTCTGATAATGCTGATGCAAAGCCAAAGTCTTCCAATATATGGCCGGTTCCATGGCAATGAGGACATTTCTTTGTAAATATTTCTGATAGGCTTTGGCCTTGTCTGTGTCTAGTCATTTCTACTAATCCAAGGTCAGACAATTGACCAACTTGAGGTTTAGATTTATCTGATTCAACAGCAAGTTCAAGTTCTTGAAGAATAGCTATTTTATCTGCACGACTCAACATATCGATAAAGTCGATAATAATCATACCTCCGATATTTCTTAGTTTGAGTTGTCTTGCAATTTCTTTAACAGCTTCTTTGTTAGTCTTTAAAATCGTTTCATCTTGTGTTGCTGAACTTATAAATTTACCACTGTTTACATCAATAACCGTTAGAGCTTCTGTTGCTTGTATGAACAAGTAACCGCCTGATGGAAGGTTTACTTTGTCTTGTAGTGCTAATTCAATTTCTTTTTTTACGCCTGAAGCTACAAGCAAAGGCTCATTTCCCTTGTATACTGATATATCAATATTTCTGTTTAAGTTCCAGTTTTGAATAAGTTGTTGAGTTCTATGCATAGCGTATGGCGTATCAACAACTATTTCTTTAACATCTTCGGTACAAGCTTCTCTTATAACTCTGTAAAGTAAATCTTGGTCTCTGTACAACAGATTTGGGGCTTCTACTAATTCTGCTTGAGTTACGATTGTATTCCATTTTTCAAGAAGTATTTCTAGATCTTCTTGTATTTCTGCTTCAGATTGACCTTCAGCTTCTGTTCTTATGATTACACCAAGACCTACCGGTTTAAGGAGGCTTACAATAGATTTTAATCTTGCTCTTTCTTTTGAAGACATAATCTTTTTACTTACACTAATGCCTGATTCTTGAGGCATTAAAACACAGAATCTTCCCGGCAAGCTAATTGACGTTGTAACTCTGGGACCTTTGTGTCCTGTAGGTTCTTTAACAACTTGTACAACCAGTTTTTGTTTTGGTGACAATTTGTCTTGTAAACCGCCTTTTCCAATTACATCAGCTGCATGTAAAAAGCCCATTTTATCTGATCCAACGTTTACAAAAGCAGCTTCGATACTTGGTAAAATATTTTCAACTTTACTGAGGTAAACATCACCAAGGAGAATTTCTCCTCTGTGTATAAAAAATTCGGTTATTTTGTTATCTTCGAATACAGCAGCGATATTATCACGTTCTGCAATAACAATTGATTTAGCCATAATTAAATTCCTTTTAAACTTGTATAAACCCTTATAAAACTACCTTTGCTACATAACGACAAAATCTTTGTCATATAAAGCAATTCTGGTAATATTAAACTTTTCTTCGGGATAGAAAATTCTCATCAAATCGTCAGCACGCAGTGCAGGAATATCCTGATTTTGTCCTGTTTTAAGAGTTACATATAATCTATTGTTTTTAAACTCAACATCTCGTACTGATTGTTTAATGTTTATTAATTTATCTATACCTTTTTTAGTCTTCTTCTTTAAGAATATTTCATCTTCTGAAGTAAGCTTATCTTTAATATACTCTAAAAGTTCGGTTTTGAAAATACCCTCATCTAGTGCTGCTATTTCATACTTTGCCCATTGTGTAGTGATATCAAGTGATATAGCGTTTTTAGGTATTTCATAAATATTAATAATCTGCGCATTTTTATCAAATGCACTATTTAATTTTTCTTTAATGAATTCAATGTCATTATTTCCATATAATTCAAAGTCGATAAATTCAGTTTCACTTTCTATAAAGATTGGCAATGCTGCGCCAAGTGAAATTTTTGGGATAGGGTTAAATCCTTCTGTAAAGACAACAGGTAAACCTGACCTGAACAGACCTTTAACAAGCGTGTTTTGCCAATCAAGGTGTGATAAAAACTTTAAGTATCCTTTTTTGGTTACTTTTGCTCGGTATTTTTTTATCTCTTTATTAGAATAATCTTCTTGTTGCTTTAATTTTGGTGTATATGGTTTGTCTAAGTGTTTAGAAACTTTGTATTCTTGACATATACCACAATTAGAACATTTTGATTCACAAGGTATACTTGATTTGCTTTCGAAGGCTTTTTTATACTCTTCAATGAACCAATCTTTTTTTATACCAACGTTTATAAAGTCCCAAGGCAATTTTTCATCTGTGCTATAAACTTTTTGAGCCAGTGTACCAATGTCTAGACCGCAATCTTTTGCTATGTTATACCATTTGTCTTTATCAAAGTTTTCATCCCAAGCATCAAGATAGCAACCGTTTTCATACAATTTTTCAATGTATTGGCAAATTGTTGAATCACCTCTTGTTAGTACGGCTTCTATTTCTGATATGTATTTTTCGTGAATTTTGATTCTAACGCCTTTAAGAGATTTTGATTTTTCTCTTATGTATGCAATTTTTTGAGTAATTGTTTCTAAAGAGTCTTGGCCTACCCATTGAAATGGTGTAAACGGTTTTGGAACAAAGATTGAGAGAGTGCAATTGAGTTTTAAATCTTGTTTTAAATCCAATTCTTTTTTTATCTGTTTAGCTCTGTATTTTATTCCACCAAGCAATTCAATCATTTCATCTATATCTTCGTAAGTTTCAGTAGGAAGACCTAAGATAAAGTAGTATTTGATGCTGTCATAGCCGTTTTTATAGCAATCTAGCGTTGTGTTAACAATTTGTTCTCTTGTGATATTTTTATTTATAACATCTCTGAGTCTTTGTGAACCTGCTTCAGGTGCGAGTGTTATAGTTGTTTTTCTGACGTCTTTTACAAGATTTGATAGTCTTATGTTAAATCTGTCTATTCTTTGGCTTGGAAGCGACGCTGAAACCTTTTTATTGCTAAAATAGCAAGTCAGCTCTTCTAGTACTGGTTCGATATTTGTATAGTCATTAGAAGACAAAGAAAGCATTGAGAATTCGTCATAACCTGTATTTTTAACGATTTCTTTTGTTATGTTTATTATGTCTTCTGCTTTTCTTTCTCTAATTGGCAAATTTACGTGCCCAGGTTGACAGAATCTGCACATTCTTCCGCATCCTCTGCGAATTTCCATAACAGCTCTGTCATGAATAGACGTCGAAAAAGGTACAGGATGCTTTCTAGGTACTGAATCCGGAGAAAAGTTGTATATTCTTTTGTTTATCTTTTGTCCATTGTGTAAAGCAGGTACATAAAGACCATCAATTTTTGAAAGTTCTTTTATTACTTCTGTACGATTTTTTCCGGATTTTTTAGCTGTTCTATATATATCAACTACTTCTTTTAAAATGTCTTCTCCGTCACCTATCAAAAAACCGTCTATAAAATCTTTTATAGGTTCTGGGTTAAACGTACAAGGCCCACCAGCAAGTACTATTGGATATTTTTCGTCCCTTTGGGATGAACGAATTGGGACATCAGACATTTTTAACATTGCAAGCACTGTTGGGTAAGCAAGTTCGTACTGCAAAGAAAATCCAAGCAAATCAAAATCACCCAAACAAACTTTTGATTCTACACCATAAAGAAATAAGCCTTGTTTTTCTATTTCGTTTTTGCAATCTGTATCAGGGGCATAAGCTCTATCACACATGCAGCCATCAATAGAATTAAGTGTTTCGTAGATTATTCTATGACCAAGGTTACTTGCCCCAACTTCGTATTTATCAGGAAAAGCTATTGCAAATTTTACTTCTGCTGAATCAAAATCCTTGTTATATGAATAAAGCTCATTACCTGCGTATTGATATGGTTTGTTTACACTATATAGGAGTTTATCAAGCGCTTTGTTATCTAATTTTTTCATTATATTATACTTTTCGGCAAAAATTTGTCTATTTCTATGATTGTTCCGCTTAACTCATTATTTCTAAACATTAAAAGAAAATCAAGAAGTTTATCACTAGGCACATTGTAGCTGTATAAAGAAGGAGCGCCGTTTTTATTCCTCATTACTTTAACTATGTAGTGACATTCCTTTGCATAGTCTAACAAATGGTCTTCTTTGAATGGATAGCCGTTAGCATCTTTGTCCATTCTCACATAGCTAAAACCAGCAAACGTTTTTACTTTTTCATTTGTATTTGCGGGTTTGTTTTTAATATGTTTGCTAAAAATATTTATAACTTTTTTATTAATTTCATCAGACATATAACAATTAAATCTTATTTTAGGCAAACAGTCCAGTTGTTAAATTTTTGTAAAAAATAAAGGCAGAACTTGAAAACTTACAAGTCTGCCTTTATCCATATTTTGTTCTTTTCTATGCTGCTTGAGAAGGTGCTGCTGCTTGTTCAGCAGGTGCATCCATAACTGTTGCTAATTTAGCAAGTCCTTCTGCAGCTACTTTTTGTACATTTTCATCTGCGTCTTGTTGAGACAATTCAAAGATTTCTTTCATTACCGGTTTGTATTCAGGTCTTGCGTTGTAAGCAAGTGCTGCCAAACCGCTAGCTCTTAACATTGGGTTAGGGTTATCTTTGATTGTTGTAACAATTTGTTCCATACCTGGCAAATCTTTGATATCAGGTGTCATGTTGTTTGTCTTTTTGAACTCATCAATCAATGAATTTTGCAAGATAGCTGTTGTGAACAATGCATATTGTTTATTTCTTTCAGCCATTTCTAATGGAGTGATTTTATTAGCTTCAGCCATATCAGCGTCTGAAAGTTGTTTACCTTCTAATACTTGTTGTCTTAGTTCTTTTTGTTTTTCTGTTGGACCTTCAAGTGCACTGCTGTCTTTACCGATTACACCTAATAGTGATTCCATTAATTCAGTGTCTAATAATTGAGAAGCAACTTCCGGTTTTGTTTGAGCAATATCAGCTACTTCTTCAATTGCTTTACCTGCATCTTCTAGATTATCTGATTTGATTCTTTGTGTAAAAGAAGGTACATCAATTGTTGCTGCTGGTGCAGTAGGCTGTGGAGCTTCTGGAGCTGTAGTAGCTGTTGGTTGTTCAACAGCAGGAGCTTGAGCTGTAGTTTGTTCAGGTGCTACCACTGATGGAGGCACTTGATTAATTGTTTGTGTATTTATAACTTGTGGGGCTGGTACTGATACAGGTGCTTGAGGTGCCATTGTTGGTTGTTGTGGCATTGGAGGCATTACCACTTGTGCTTGTTGCTGTACAGGTGGTTGTGCATAAATTTGTGGACCATAAACAGGTTGTTGTGCTTGTGGGTATGAATATACCTGTGATTGTGGGTATGAATAAACCTGTTGTGGCTGTTGTGCACCAGGTACGTTTACTTTTGGATCTACAATGTTAATTTTAATTGCGTTGTACTCGGGAGCTGGAGCAGGAGCGATAGGCTGCTGAGCCGGCATGTACATTTGTTGTTGCGGCATTGTGTAATTTGCTGGTAAAGGTGACTGTATCATTTTTTTCCCCTTATTTTTCTCTTATTTACTATCTAATCAATAGATGTGAAGATTTAAAATTGCTATTTTATAATATTTTTATTAATAATTTGTAACAATTGCTTTTTAGTAAAAAGTAACCGCATATTGTCTAAGCGGTTACTTTGTTTTATGCATTATAATCTACTTTTTGTCCAACATTTTCTGTCTGTGGAACAGGTTGTTGTACCATAATTGGTGCTGGAGCAGGAGTACCTACTGTTGCACCTGTTATATCAATCTTTATTGCGTTATACTGCGGGCCTGGAGCTGGAGCTGGAGCTGGAGCCGGTGGCATTGCAGGTGCATAAGTTGTTGGTTGGTTTATCATTTTTCCTCCGTTAAATAGATGTAGGTTTTAATCACATTAGCTAAATAACCAAATAAAAAAAAATTTGTTAGCTGAATATCTTATAATTAACAAAAGTTAACAAATATCGATACGTGAGTGTCCTAACTAAGCTTGTCACAATAGTTTTCAACAATGCATGTATTATGTTTGTTGGTATTACTATAGCAACTTTTTGTGAATAAACGTACAGAAATTTTGTGATGGTAAAAAATCTGTCATGTCCAGAATATCTCTAACAGTGAGTAAATGCAAATTATTAAAATTATAACTATGAGATTAGTAGTAAAAAATACTTTTTTGTATTATCATTAGTTCAAGAGGTAAATTATGCCGATGAAACATTCAAATTATTCAGTAATTATTGTAGGTAGCGGTATTGCGGGTCTTTATGCCGCAATTAAATTAGCCGAAACAGTTGAGTTGCCTGATGGGATTCTTCTTTTAACAAAATCTCAGCTATCAGAGTCTAATTCCAGATATGCTCAAGGTGGTATTGTTGGTGTTCTACCTGAAAACAAACTTGATTCAGTTAGTCTTCACGTAGCTGATACAATCAAAGCTGGCTGCGGATTGTCTGATTTTAATGTTGTTAAATTTGTTTCTGAAAAAAGTCAGCATGCTATAAAAGATTTGATAAAATATGGTGTTTCTTTTGATAAGAATGAAAAAAATGAGCTTAATTTTACTCTTGAAGGGGCTCACAGTGTCAGAAGAATACTTCATGTCGGTGGTGATGCTACTGGGTATGGCATAGAAAAAGCTCTGGTAGAAAAAGTTAAAAATGATGCTAACATATCTCAGATTGTAACAATTTACGAACAAACGTTAGCTATAGACTTACTAAAAGATTCCAATGATAATTGCAGAGGCGTTGTTTCGTTTAATAACGTAACTCAAGAATATGAAGCAATATACGCTCCTGTTACTGTGTTAGCCACAGGTGGTACAGGTCAGATATACAAATATACGACAAATCCTTCTGTAACAACGGGTGATGGCTTAGCTTTAGGTATTAGAGCAGGCGCAGTTACTAAGGATATGGAATTTATACAATTCCATCCGACAGCTTTATCAATTGAAAACAGTGATTCAAGATTCCTTATCTCTGAGTCAGTACGAGGTGAGGGCGCAAGGCTTCTTAATCAAAAAGGTGAGTACTTCATGAGTGAGCATGCTCAAAAAGATTTAGCTCCAAGAGATGTTGTCGCTCGTTGCATTTATTCCCAATTATCTAAGGGAAATAAAGTATATTTGGATGCTTCTTTTATAGATTCTGACAAATTCAAAAACAGATTTCCTAACATTTATAAAACTTGTTTAGAAAATGGTATTGATATTGCGCACGACAATATACCTGTTGCTCCTGCTGCTCATTATTGTATGGGCGGTATAAAAACAGAAATCAATGGAAAAACATCTATCAATAATTTGTATGCAATAGGTGAAGTAGCATGTACTTCTTTACATGGTGCTAACAGACTGGCTAGCAATTCCTTGCTAGAGTGTGTTGTTTCTGCTTATGAGCTTGTTAATACAGTGTCAAAACTTGATTTAAAAAGTTCACAAATTATTGATGAAACCGTAATCAGTATAATAAAAAGATATTCAGAAACTGATTCTGATAATCTTGATGACATTGATGTTATAGCTTTAAAAGCTAAACTAAAAAACATTATGTGGAATAATGTAGGTATTATTAGAACTGAAGAGTCTTTATTAACAGCGCTTTCTGAAATCAATGCTCTTTCAGAGTTTTATAATAATAAAGATAAATGCAATTCTATTGACGAATACGAATTTAGAAACATGCTTTTAGTTGCTAAATGTATAACAAATGCTGCTCTTAAGAGAAAAGAATCAATTGGTGCACATTTTAGAGCTGATTCAGGTACTGATACACAAAGCCATCAAGCAGAAAACCTTATTCAAGAAGAGGACAAGATTGATGATGCAAAAGTTACTGCATAACTTTATTATTGAAGAGCATGTAAAAAATTCGTTGAAAGAAGACATTGGTTTTGGCGATATTACAACTGATTTTTTGTATAACGAATCAGATGATTTGACTGCCCAACTAAATACCAGAGAAGATACGGTTGTCTGTGGTATCGATGTGTTTAAACTTGTTTTTTCAATTCTTTCAGACAAGGTTGAAGTTAAAACTTTTTGTAAGGAAGGAGACTATGTAAAAGCAGGTACAAAACTTGCTGAGTTAAAAGGCCCTGCAAGAGCTATTTTGATAGGTGAAAGAACTGCACTCAATTATATGCAGAGAATGTCAGGTATAGCAACACAAACAAGAATATACCAAGAAGCTATCAAGCCATATCAGGCTTTTGTTACAGATACAAGAAAAAACACACCTGGTTTCAGAATGTTTGAAAAATACTCAGTAATGGTTGGTGGTGCCAAATTACACAGGTTTAACCTTTCTGATTGTGTAATGATAAAAGATAATCATATTAAGCATGCCGGTTCCATCACGGCTGCTGTTGAACTTGTAAAGAAAAATTTGTCGCATGCACATAAAATTGAGGTTGAGTGTGATACTTTTGAACAAGTTAAAGAAGCTTTAAGTTCAGGCTGTGACATAATAATGTTAGACAATATGACTATTCCAGAAATGAAAAAATGTGTGGAATTTATTGGTAACAAGGTTATTGTTGAAGCTAGTGGAAATGTTAAAATAAATACAATAAATGAAATAGCATCAACAGGCGTAGATGTAATTTCAACTAGTGCAATTGTAGCACAAGCTCCAGTGATAGATTTAGGATTGGACATTTTTTAGATGACATTTAAAATCATAGTTTTTGTAAAACAAGTACCTGACACTGATGATATAAAATGGACAGAGCATAATACTATTCAAAGAGAAGGTCTTGATTCTATAATAAACCCCTATGATGTCGCTGCAATTCAGCTTGCTAAGAATGTAAAATTCATATTAAAAGATTGCAAGATTCTGGTTGTATCTATGGGACCGAAACAGGCAGAAAATGTTTTAAAAGAAGCATTAGCAATGGGGTGTGATGAGGCTTATTTGCTTTGTGACAAAAAATTTGCAGGTTCTGATACATTAGCTACAGCTTATGTTTTGTCTCAATTTGTAAAAACACAGTGTAGTGACTTTAATCTAATAGTATGTGGTCAGCAAGCAATCGATGGCGATACTGCTCAGACTCCATCAAGTATGGCAGAAAAACTCGGAATATCTCAAGCTTGTAACGTAACTGCTTTAAAAGATATAGATTTCAGCAATTCTGTTTGGATTAGAGATACTAATTTATGTACTCAACAAATAAAATTGTCCCATCCAAGCTTGATATCTACGTCACTGAAAAATGTTGATATTTTACCCGATATTAATGGGTATATTGGTGCTCAAAATGCTAATGTTGTTACCTTGACAGCTGAAGATTTATCTGTTGATATTGATAAAATTGGCATAAAAGGTTCACCTACTCAAGTAAAAGCTGCTTATAGACCTGTAATAGAACGTAATACAGTGGTGTTTGAAGCCAAAGATGCAGATACTATCGCAGATTTTATTATTAGTGAAATAAATAATTGTAAGGTTTAAAATGACTGAAAAAGTACTTGTTTACATTGAAATAAACAATAATAAACTGGAAAAAGTTTCAAAGGAAATTGTTTCTCATTCTAAGCATAATTTTCCAGATTTTGAAGTGATTGGCTTATTGCTAACAGATAAAGCAGATGTTTCTTTTTTGTCTGAAGATATAAATAATTTAGGATTAGACAAGCTTTTGGTATCTTGTAATAATGCTTTTGCTGACTTTAATTCAAGTCTATTTGCTAACACTGTAGCTTCTTATATTGCTGAAATTGCTCCTGATGTTCTATTAATGGGTGCGACTTGTAATGGCAGAGAACTTGCTCCTAGACTTGCGTCAAAGTTAAACATAGGGTTAACAGCCGATTGTACAGACTTACAAATTGATGAAAATAAAACATTGCTCGCTACAAGACCCACTTATGGCGGTAAAATGATGGCAACTATTATTTCTAAAACAAAACCGTCATTTGCTACTGTTCGTCAGGGAGCATTTAAATTTAAGCCAGTTTCTCACGTTATGCCTGAGATTATTTATAGAAATGATGATATAAATGAATTAACTTGTCATATTGATGTAATTTCAACTAATATAAAACCCGAAATCGAAGATTGGACTACTTCTGATATCATTATAGCCGGAGGTTTAGGCTTAAAATCAAAAGAAAATTTTGAGTTAATATACAATCTTTGCGATTTAATTGGTGCCAAGCCGGCAGCTTCTCGTGCAGCTGTAGAACTTGGTTGGGCTAAACAAGATATTCAAGTTGGACAAACAGGCAGTTCTGTTGCTCCCAAAATGTATATTGCTTTGGGTATTTCCGGGGCACTGCAACATATGACAGGCATTAGCAACGCCGATAAAATTATTGCTGTAAATATCGACGAAAATGCGCCGATAATGGCATCAGCTGACATTGCAATACCAGCTGACGCTGTTACAATAATTAAATCTATGATACATAAATTATCAAACTAAGCCTTCTTTTATGGCTTTTACTGCTGCTTGTGTTCTGTCATCAACAACCAGTTTTTGTATTATGTTGCATACGTGAGCTTTTGCCGTGTGTTCACTGATAGTTAGAGTATCAGCTATTTCCGCATTGGACTGACCATCAACAACAAGTTTGAGTACTTCATATTCTCTTTCAGTAAGGTTAGCATGTTGAGCACGAAAAGCCGCTCTGGAAGTCTGTTTTTGTGGTATAAAACAGGATGATTTGTCTCTTATAAGCGGTACAATTTGCGGATCTAGCCACATTGCACCCTCATTTACTGTTTTTATAACCATAATCAAAATTTCAGTATTGATATCTTTTATAACATAGGCAAAAGCCCCTGTATTAAGGGATTCCATAACCTCTTTTTCATTAATATGTGAGGTTAACATAATGATTTTTTGGGTAGGGTTAAAGTCTAGAATTCTTTTGGCAGCTTCAATACCGGAAATATCAGGTAGCCCTATATCCATTAATATTATATCTGGCTTTGTGGCTTTAGCCTTTTCTATGGCATCTTTGCCGTTATCTGCTTCGGCTATAACCTTTATGTCACTAGTATCATTAAAAAGTGATTTTAAACCAACTCTTAAAAGCTTATGGTCTTCAACCATAAGAATTGATATAGATTTCATAACAAATTCCTCTCTCGAATAAATTTCTTTTTAAAATATAATTTAATCTTTTTGAAAGCACATCACCAAAAAAAATTTTTGTGTGACAAATTTTTTATTTTTAAAATTTAAAATTTATTTATTACGAATCGATATGTAACGATAAACTCAAAATGCTTTGTTTTGATTTATCAGTATATAACGTCGCGATACATAATGATAATCTTTTGTAAAAAACTACCCTTAAATTAAATTAAAAATTATAATATTATCATGCAGTTTAACGAACAGGAAGATTTATATTTTAATTTTGCCTTCACTAATGACGGATCTGTAGGACTTTATAACAAAGATGTTGGTGATGTTTATCATTCTGTGTTTGGAGCAAGGGAAGAGGCAGAAGATAAATTTATCTCACCTTTAGATTTTAGAAATAATTTTTTTAAGCAACCAAATATAAATGTTCTTGATATTTGTTTTGGTATCGGCTATAACACTAAAGCTCTATTAAAAAAAATTTTGCAAGAAAAATATCAGGGCAATTTACATGTGGATATTTTGGAGTATGATAAGAATCTTGTAACTATATCTCCTTTTATAGTAGACGGTTATTTTAAAAAATATCCAGAAATTTCATATTTTTTGGCAACATATTTAATTGATTCAATATACGAAAATAAGTCTTCCTTATTTTCGATAATAAATAACTGCAAAAATTTTAAATATATTGAACAATTTTATATGTCTTTGATAAAAAAATATCATTATTTGGGGTACAGTTATAACCCTTGTAAGCAAAATAAATCGTTTTTACATAATATATATTATCATTGTATTTCGCAACGCAATAAAAAGCCATCTAAAGGCCTTAAAATTAGGAATTTTTCATTAAACACTTATTTTGATGATGCAAGAAAGTCAATTAAACAACTAAATAAACTATATGATATTATATTTTTAGACGCTTTTACTCCATCAAAGTTGCCAACTTTATGGACTTTAGAGTTTTTTAATGAATTATATAGACTTATTTCTGATAATGGTATGCTTGTTACTTATTCGAATTCAGCAGCTGTTAGACACGCTATGTTAGATGCTGGTTTCTTTGTTGGAAAATTGTTTGATAAAAATAACAGACATTGCGGTACAGTCGCTTCTAAAAATTGCAGTTTAATAAAGCATCCATTAGATGATTATGATTTAGGTCTAATTAATACAAGAGCCGGTATTTATTTTAGAGATAAAAATTTGGATTTAACGGCTGAGGAAATTATTGAAAATTACAATAACGAAAGAAATAACTCTTTACTTGAAAGTTCAAGTCAATATATAAAGAGGCATAAAATGGAGAAAGTTTAATGCATAAATATGATATTACAATTTGTGGCGGAGGAACTGCAGGTGTCGCAGCTGGATATATTGCTGCTAAATATGGATTAAAAACTCTTATAGTTGAAAGAAATATACACCTTGGCGGTTCTATTACATCTGCACTTGTTATGCCGGTTATGAAAGCTAACACAAATGATATTAATTGCGAATTTTATAATGATTTTATATCTGAATTAAAAAGATATAATGGTCAAATTACCTATTGTGACGGCAATAATGGGTGGTTTAATCCAGAATTATCTAAAATAGCATTAGAAAGTATGTTAGAAAAAGTCAATTGCGATATATTGTATAATTCTGATGTTATTGATGCATCTATTGAAAAAAATAACATTAAGTCTATAAAAATAAGTTCAAATATGTTATCGTTATATATCGAATCGTCTTATTTTGTGGACTCAACAGGAAATGGAAATTTTTCTCAAATTTTAAAAAATAAATTTTTAAAAAATTCTAAAAAAAGACAACCAATGACTTTACGTTTTCATGTTTCAAATATAAATATGGAAGAATTCTCAACTTGGTTGTTAAATCTTGATTCAGACAGAGATGTAACTACAGTTTGTAAAATAGATAATCAAATACATTTATCTACTGCTTGTACTTGGGACAGTAATAAACGTTGGGCATTGAGGCCTATATTTGAAGAAGCTGTCAAGAACGGTGATTTAGAAGAGTTTGATACATCGTATTTTCAAATATTCACTGTCCCCGGTATGCCGGGTACAGTGTCTCTTAATTGCCCAAGAATATGTCTGGATGAGGGTTCTGACCCATTAGATCCTTTTGTTCAGTCGAAGGCGTTGATAATGGGTAGAAAACAGGTTTGGAGGCTGTTTTGCTTTCTACGCAAGTATTTCCCAGGGTTTGAAAACTCATTTGTTTCAAACATTGCAGATATGATTGGAATTAGAGAGTCTCGAAGGGTTGAATGTGAGAAAATATATACAAAAGAAGATATTTTAAGTGGCAAAACCTATGATAACCCTGTGTTACATGCGGATTATCCTATAGATATACATTCTTATAAAAAAGATTCATCAGTTCTGCAGAATACAAGAGTTGACTATGAACTTCCTATTGAATGTTTAAAATCAAAGGATTACAACAATTTGTATGTTGCTGGTAGATTATTGTCTGCTGATTTTGAAGCACAGGCTGCATTAAGAATACAATCGTCTTGTTTTTCAATGGGTGAGGCTGTGGCCAAAGACATTGTTCTAAAATTAGGACATAGTGGTACATAGACATTTTTGTGATAAATTGTTGTTATGTTTACTGGAATTATCGAAGAAATTGGTACAATACTTGAAATAAAAAAAGATTCAGGTTCTGCTTATATAAAAGTAGAAGCCAGTGTTGTGCTTGATGGAACCAAATTAGGTGATAGTATTGCAGTTGATGGGGCTTGCCAAACCGTAATCAATATGACAGGTAGTAGCTTTGAAGTTTTTTCTTCGTATGAAACTCTTAATTTAACTACATTAGGCTCACTAAAAAAAGGTGATAAAGTTAATTTAGAAAGAGCTTTGCGATTGTCTGACAGGCTAGGTGGTCATATTGTAAGCGGTCACGTCGATTCCGTAGCGGTTTTTCGTTCTAAAGAGTTAAAAGGTGAGGCTTGCGAGTTCACTTTTGAAGCATCCGGTGAGTCAATGAGACAAATTGCGAAAAAAGGTTCTGTCACAATTAATGGAATAAGCCTTACTGTAGCTGATGTTAAAGAAAATACATTTACTTGTGCAGTAATTCCACATACTATAGAAAATACTACTCTTAAATACTTAAAAAATGGCGATAAAATCAACTTAGAGACTGATTTACTAAGTAAATATATTGAAAAATATTTATCACTGAATGATAATAACAGTAAAGCCACTACCATTAATATTGATTTATTAGAAAGAAACGGGTTTCTTTAAATGTCATTGTTAGAGAATATAAAAGAAGTATTTAATAAAGATTTTGATTGCAAGTTTGACACTGTTGAAGATGCTATTGAAACAATAAAAAAAGGCGGAATGGTTATTGTTGCCGATGATGAATCAAGAGAAAATGAAGGCGATTTGATTTGCGCTGCCGAATTTGCAACTCCTGAAAATGTTAACTTTATGATCACGGAGGCAAAAGGCGTTTTGTGCTCTCCAATAAGCTTAGCTAGGGCTAAAAAGCTAGGTCTTGATTATATGGTAAAAAACAACACAGATGTTAAAGGAACTGCTTTTACACAAAGTATTGATGCTGATCCTAAATATGGTGTTACAACGGGAGTATCGGCTTTTGACCGTTCGATAACATTAAAACTCATTGCACAAGATTCAACAACTGCTGCAGATTTTAGACAACCAGGCCATATTTTCCCACTCATCGCAAAAGACGGCGGGGTTTTAGAACGTGTTGGACATACTGAGGCATCAGTTGATTTGTGTAAACTTGCAGGACTTAAGGATGCTGCTGTTTGTTGTGAAATAGTTAATCCTGACGGCTCTATGGCAAGACGTGACGATTTAAGAAAATTTGCAAATAAACACGATATTAAGTTTATAACTGTAGCTCAGCTAATTGCATATAGACTTAAGAACGAAAAATTAATGGTTAGAGAGGCTGAGGTCAATCTTCCAACGGCTTTTGGTACATTTAGACTTATCGGGTACAGGCACGCACTAACTGGACAGGAACACGTTGCTTTACTTAAAGATGATGGCTCAGATAAAATTCCATTGGTTAGAATGCACAGTATATGTCTAACCGGAGATACTTTCCATAGTTTAAGATGCGATTGTAATAGTCAATTGCAAAATTCTATGAAAATGATTGACAATTACGGCAAAGGTGCTGTCGTTTATCTTATGAATCACGAAGGAAGAGGTATAGGTATTGTAAACAAAATTAAGGCCTATGCTCTTCAAGACAAGGGTGAAGACACTGTTCAAGCAAACTTATCTTTAGGCTTTAATTCTGATTTAAGAGATTATGGAGATGGAGCTCAAATTCTCTTAGACTTAGGTTTTAAAAAGTTTAAGCTTATTACTAATAACCCTCAAAAAATAGTCGGATTAGAAGGTTATGGCCTAGAAATTGAAGAAAGAGTGCACGTTGATTCAGAATGCACAAAGTATAATTACAGATATTTGTGTACTAAGGCCAACAAAATGCACCATATGTTAGAAATTAGCCCAATTAAGGAAAATTCGGAGCAATTGTAATGACGGAAACATTATCTTATAAAGTTCAAACATATAATGATGAATATAAAAATATTTTTAAAGGCGTATATAATGACTTTAAAAATAAAGCTTATTCTTTGTATAAATTTGAGTTAGAACCACTTCAGTATGATGAATTTGTTGACAGTGTCAATGCCGGTTTGATTCAATGTATCATTTTGTTTGAAGATGAGATTCCGACTGCGTTTTTGGTTTACACAACTGAAATTAGTGAAGCGTTAGAATTGAATATTATCCACTGTATAGGTGAAGAAAACTTAAATGCTAAACGCAGAATATTAATGGATAAATTTATGGATTTGAATAAAGACCTTATTAAAGAAAAGGTTGTTACTTATCCTATGTTAGGCACACAAGACGAATTTACACCAGAAATAACTAATTATGGCTTTAAGCTTGTCGGCCTAGCTGTAGAACGTTTAATTTTTTCTAATTTAAATTCTCTTGAAGTATTCAAAGCATACAAACCAAAATCGCTACCAGAAGGTTATAAGATTGTAGAATGGGATTCTAAATATAAAGATGAAGTTGTAAATGTTATAAACACGTCTTTTATCAATACTTCAGATGCTTTATTCGACCCAAGATTCGAATCTATTGAAGGTTGCAAAGATATTTTAAATAAAATTACTTCTAGCATTTACGGAAGATTTCTTTCTGACTGCTCTTGTGTATTACTTCATCACAAAAAGCCAGTTGGAATTTGTTTTACTAATATAACTGCAGGCAGAATTGCAAATATTCCTTTGGTTGGTTTAACTAAAGGACATTGTGGCAAAGGTCTAGGTGAAGCACTGTTACATACATCTTTAACTAAGCTTATCAGCAAGCATATTAACCATCTTTCTGAAGTTAATGCAAGCACAGAAACAGACAACTATCCTGCTTTAAAGATGTATAGAAGAATGGGCTTTAAGGAAGATTATTACTATCCACAAGCATACAGACCTGTAAAGTAATGTAACAAATACTTAAGTTTTAGTCTCTTGATCCGACATATATAGTGTCACTGTTATATGTCTTTTGGAGTGCTATATGGACGTTGCCGGAATAACCTATTCTTTCAGTCAGAAAGTAACAAAGAGTGCTAAAGCAAGTAGTTATGTCAGCTATGAAAATAGCGATTTGTTTAAAAATAATTACAGCGATAGTAATATTAACATTAATGATAAATCAGCTGAATATATATTAAAATTAGCACCTCTTGCTGATACTGCAAGTAAAATGATTGACAATGTTAATATATTGAGCAAATTGGGAGCAAATGAGCTTACTACAATCGCTTTAAAGGCTTCTTCAAGTGCAAACACCATAATTTCATCTTTAAAAGCTTCTATTGGCAATTATGCATCTCAAATAACGTCTATTTTGAATAATCCTTTTTTAACTGACTCAGAAAGAGAAAATCAAATAGAGTTAATTGAAGCTAAAATTAAAGCACTTGTCGACGAAGGAAAAACTAAAATAACTACGTTGTTTTCAATTTCGGAAATAGTTGTAAGTCTTTCTTCTACAGTGTCAGGTCTTAAAAATACAGGATTTGATACAAGTTCATTTGTTTTAGATTTTCAAAAACTTCTTGCAAATGTTAACACAAAACCACCAGACTTGTCTGAAGTAAAAAACAAGTCTGATATTAACGACATTATTAAAGCTAATGAAAAAACATTCTTAGGTACTGATTCGCAACAAACAATTCAAAATTTAATTACCGAAACCGATAAAAAAATCAAAGAAAATGAAGAAAAGCTAAAGAATAAAGCTATTTCACCTGACGAGAAAAAGCGTCTTGAATTAGAGCTTGTTTTATATCGAAGTGAAAACAATTTACTTAAAATGCTTTCGTAGTAAGCCGTTAACTATGCCACTCTGCCTTTAAAGCTTTGTTCTAACTGTCTTTCAATTTCTGATTGTACGTGAAATTCTTTTTTACCGTTTTGATGTTTTTCTCTGTATTTCATCATTGAATAAGGAACAATCAAGCCTAAGAATAAGCAAGTTATTCCCATATTAGCTGCTACTGAACCTATCTTCATATTTCTGCAAGATTTTAAGAATTTATTTAAATCTTTGTGTTTGCTTGCTTCTTTATATAATTTGCTGATATTTTCTGCTACATCATCAAAACTATCAATGCTTATATGTTTGAACGGATCGATTTGGTGTGTATTTTTAGCTTTTCCTCTTAATTTTTGCCACCAATTTCCTTCAACAATTGTTTGAATAGTTCCTGAGTGTTTAGCAGCTTTAATAACTGTATTGTCTTGGTTTTTAGCGTCGTATATAAACTCATATAAAGCTTTTTTAGCAGAGCTTAAAGCAGCTTTGTTTGCATTAGTTTTATTTGCTTTATAGTTATCAGCAGCTTCTTTTATAGCATTAGTCAAGTTTTTAACGGCTTTGACATCGCTATCTGCTTTGCCTGATGCAATTGAGTCTTTTATATAAGTTGAATCAAGAACTTCTGCATGGAGTCCAATTGGTTTGCCTAATTTTTCGCCAACTTTTTCAATTCCTTTTTGTATATAAGAACCAGCTACGTATAAGAAGAATAACAAGCTACCTTCTTTTATCGCAGTTTCAGCAAATTCTGTTTTAGTTCTTGATGCAATAAGTCTTTCACCTGTGATTCCTGCATCAACTATAAATAAGTTTTTAACAGGATCAATCATAAAGCTTGTAATAGTTGAACCAAGACCTTTAAAAGCAATGTTTTTATTATTTGCTTTTTGTTGCTCATCTTTGTTCATAAATGCTTTGAAAGCAGGGCTTTTTGCTACATTGTTATTATAAAAATGTTGTTCTGATTTTTTAGCCCAGAATTGTTTTTCGATTTCTTTTTTAGTGTAGTGTTGCTTAACTTTAACAAGAGTAAAGAAAGATGCCAAAGTCAAAGCTGTGGCAGTAGTGAATTTTGCTAAGAATAAGCCTTGTGCTTTGTTAGTATGTTTAGCAACATCAACAAGTGTTTTTGAAATATTTTTATCTTGAAGTGTTTTTGCGTATCTTTGCGCAACACCAAGTTGTTCTTTATTCTTTAATAGTCTAACATCTACATCAGGGTTAATTTTTGCAAGGGCATAAGCAGTTTTGTTAAATGCCCATTTAAAAAATGGAAGTCCACCCATCCATATAGCTTGAGTTCCAAACTCATCAATAAATCTGTCTTTTGCTTCAATTTTCCCACCTGCATCGTAGGAAAATGCTGTCATACCTGCGCTGTTTACAACGTCCTTTGCAAATAATGGTGCTAAGCTAGAGTGATCGCCAAAAGTTGAAGTAAGTTTATTAATTAACATTTAAAATTCCTTTATACACCGGGGTTATAGCGTACTATAGACCCCATACCAAGTTCATAACTAATACAATTTGAGATTTTGCTCTTGATTGTGTATATCGTCGATTATTAAACATTTTATTTTCTCCTTAGTTATATTTGTAATACCTGTAAAGGTTGTAATGTGCTAAATAGATTAACTTTTTTTATAATTTGTAACAAATAAATTTTGAGACAAAAAAGCCTTCCGAATTTTTCAGAAGACCTCACAAATTCTGTTCTATGCTCATGCGGAATTGCCGCAATCTTTTCAAAATGTTGCGAAGACTTCTAGTTAGTGTAAAATTGTCGCTTTTGGTACTTTCTAATTCTCATCTTTTACCATGTCAATAAAAATTTAATACTACACTATATAGTAATACATAAAAATATTCTTTTGTCTACAACTAATCAGTATTTTGATGTATAAATTTTAATAAATTTTACTACACCTTAAATAGTGTGATAGAATAGTTTAATCAAGAAATCAGTATTACGTGAAAAAGGAGAGAAGAATGGCTCACGAATTGAAAGTTTACATGGATTCAGATATTGATAAAAGCAAAATCCTTAATAAAAAAGTGGCTGTAATTGGTTATGGTTCACAAGGATATGGCCAATCAACTAACTTAAAAGATAGTGGTGTTGATGTTGTAATTGGTGCAAGAGTCGGCGGTGCTTCTGCAAAAAAAGCTGAAGCTGAAGGCCTTAAAGTTATGAGTATTGAAGACGCTGTTAAGTGGGCTGATTTAATTCAAATCCTTATTCCTGATGAAGTTCAAGCAAAAGTTTATGAAGAACAAATCAAACCAAATATGAGACCTGGTCAATACTTGATGTTTGCTCACGGTTTTAATATTCACTTCAAAAAAATTGTTCCACCTGCTGATGTTAACGTATTGATGGTTGCACCAAAAGGTCCTGGACACACAGTTAGAAGTGAATACCAAGCAGGTAAGGGTGTTCCTTCACTTATCGCAGTATACCAAGACCCATCAGGAGATTCTAAAGAAGTTGCACTTGCTTATGCTTCAGCTATCGGAGCTGGTAGAGCAGGTATATATGAAACTTCTTTTAAAGAAGAAACTGAAACAGACCTTTTTGGTGAACAAGCCGTACTTTGCGGTGGCTTATCTGCATTGATTACTGCCGGTTTTGAAGTGCTTGTTGAAGCAGGATATTCACCATATATGGCTTACTTTGAATGTTTACACGAAATGAAATTAATCGTAGACTTGGTTAACCAAGGCGGTATTTCTGATATGAGATATTCAATTTCTAATACAGCTGAATGGGGTGACTTAACAATTGGACCAAGAATTGTAACACCAGCTGTTAAAGAAGAAATGAGAAAAGTTCTTAAAGAAATTCAAGACGGTAAATTTGCCAAAGAATGGTTAGAAGAATACAACTCTGGTATGAAAAAATTCAGAGAGCTTGAAAAAGCAGGAGAAGAACATCAAATCGAAGTTGTTGGTAGAGAATTGCGTTCTAAATTTGCTTGGAAAGACAGCAACAAAATCATCAACAGAGATAAAAACTAACTTTAATATTTAAGGTTTATAAAAAGGCAGGTACAAAACCTGCCTTTTTTGCTACTTATATTGACTATTTTTGCAAAAACATTAATAAAGAAATGGTTAGTATTATTGTGTTTCAACATTAAATGTAAATTTTTCTTAACATTATAAAGCCAATTACTAAAGTTTTAACACAAGTCTGCCGATTAATAAAACAGATATGCAAAAACAATAAGGAGTATTAGCAATGGGAATGGCAGCATCACAAGCCAGATACCTAGGCTTGACAGCTAGAAAAACCAACGTTGAATATGAAGGTCAACAAGTTAACCAACAAAGAACTGCATTGGCTAACCAAAGTGCTGGCTTATTCAACCAAATGTTAGCACTCGATGTGCCAACTCCTCCTAATGCTACTGATTATACAAAAACAGAATATGTTTTCACAGATAATTCAACTAGTGAAAAATACACAATAGACAGCATTTATAAAAATCCAACTCCAGACGAAAATGGAGATTATCATTACACAATTTCTACTTATAGAAACAGAACAGATATTCTTTCAAACAGAACCGAAATCAAAGGTACTGGTGATGGTTCAAGCAGATTTACTATTTCTAAAGATGAAAATGATAAATATACTATTAGAATTGGTAACAATCCTGCAAAAACACTTATTGAGCCACAAAAATATTCAGCATTAACAACTAAATTTCAAGATGCTGACGAAAACAATGTTGATAATATTACTGACGAAACAACATTCTTTAAGTTTACTGACGGAAGCGTAGAATATTATATTCCTACAACACCTGAGGTTCAAACTCTTGAAGACTTATTGAATTACAACGGTAATTTATCAATGTATACTGCTGAAGGTATTGCTAAAAGTGAATATACAACTTTTAACGATGCAATACTTACTCAAGCAGGTGATGGCACTGGAAGATTTGAATCAGTAACTTTCACTAACGAAAATGGCGATACAATCACTTGTAAGTTAACTCAACAAACAACTCAAGATGATGAAGCATACGATGCAGCGATGGAAACATATACAGCTAAAAAAGCTATATACGAAAAAACAGTTGCTGATATCAACGCACAAACAACAATTATTCAACAACAAGATAAAACTCTTGAATTGCACCTTGATCAACTTGATACAGAACAACAAGCAATTCAAACAGAAATGGACGCAGTTAAAAAGGTAATCGATAAAAACATAGAAGAAACATTCAAAACATTTGCATAATACTCCAATTTTTAACCGGCTTTTTATAAGTCTGCTTGAAAATAGAAAGCCGGTTTTTATTTAAAAATTGAGTACATCAAACAGAGGATTTTTCTTTTAAGAGGCTTTAAAAAGAGTAATATAAGCATTTATAATTGAATTAATAAAACTTAATATAAAATGCTAAAGTTATGACAAATCGAGAAAGATAATTAATATTTAATGGTTAGTAGGTAAACACGGAGACACTATTATATGGGCATGGCAGCATCACAGGCTAGGTATTTAGGTATAACAGCCAGAAAAATAAACGTTGAGTACGAAGGACAACAAGTTAACCAACAAAGAACAGCGTTAGCTAACGAAAGCGCAGGCTTATTTAGAAGACTTTTAGAATTAACAGTACCAACACCACCGGCTCAAACGGAATACTATACTGATGTTTATCAATATAGTGATCCAATGGCTTCTGACGGTAAAGTTACTTTATCTTCTATAACAGAAAACGATGGTTCTGATCCTAAAACATATACTGTAATAACTAAGTACAAAGAAGATGTACCTCAATACGGAGTTTCTTCTGATCAGTCAGTTTATGTTCAAAGCTCTGCTGAAAGCAATAAAATCTATTTAAGCAATGGTAATAGTTATCAGCTTTCAAATTCAATTACAAACCTTCCAGAATCATTAAGAAAAGAATTTGATTCTAAAACATCTTATACAAACGATGCTGATGACCAGTATTATATGTTTACTAATACAGCAACTAAAACAACATTCTATATCAACGCAACCAAGACTGGTTTTGATATAACTAAACAAGGTAGCCAGAATGTTGATTTACTAACTGTTACAACAGTTGAACAAGAAAAATCTAAAACTATTAGCAATGCAACTATGGGTACATCTTCATCAGGTTTGTATAACTCAATTAGTTGGACTGATGAAAATGGTAATACTGTATCATATGATCTTTCTTCAGCTCAAGAGTATGACGAACAAGCTTATAATGAAGCAATGGATCAATACAACGTTGATAAAGCAAATTACGAAAAAGAAGTTGCTGATATCAACGCTAAAACAGAAGAGCTGCAAGAAACAGACAGAACTCTTGAATTAAGACTAAAACAACTTGATACTGAGCAAGAAGCATTGCAAACAGAACTTGATTCAGTTAAGAAAGTTATTGATAAAAACGTTGAAAATGTATTTAAAACATTTCAATAATTAGATAAGTAGAAATATGTGAGGCCAAAATGTCTTATAAAAACGATGGATATCTTGTAATAGCAAATAAATTTGGTAAAGCCAGCTCTGATGCTAAAGCACAACTTTTTGAAACTTATGATAAATTGAGAGATTTAACCGTAAGTGGTTCAGCATTAGATGGTGCAGGTTTTGGTACCGCAGGCAGCTTCTTATGGCAAATTGCAAGATTAATTTCACCAAGTGCTTTTATGCCTATAATGGGTGGTAACACTATGATGAATATCCCAGGTACATCTTATTGGTCTCCAATTAGCGGTGGTAACGCTATTTTAGATAGCGGTAGTGCAGCTTTTGGTATCACAGGTTTAGGTAACTACCCCGGTTTTCCTAGCGGTGCGGCTCCAGTTGCTTGGGGATTTGGTATGGACACAAGTTACTCCGACGGTTCAATTACTGGTGGTGCATCAGGGTTATATTCAGCGAGCAGTATTGGAGGTTCAGTTGGTCTTAACGCTGCTGCATACGGTGCAGGGGTAGCCTCAGGCTTTGGAGTTCCTGGTACTAGTTGGGTATTACCTGCCGCAGGTATAGTTTCAGGTTTTGCAGGTGTAGTTCAAGCTATGGCACCTTATATGGGTGGTTTTGGTCTTGGTGCAACAGTTCTTGGTAACTTATTACAAGGTACTTCTTCTGCTGGGTTAGCAGCATATCAAAACATATCTGGCAGCATACTATCTAACGCTGACACTATTTTGTCTAACAAAGTAAGAAACATTGAAACGGTTGTAAAAATGCTTGATACCCAAGGTGATATTGTTAAGAAAATGCTTAAAGATTCTATCGAGGGTGATAGCAAACAAGTACAAAATATGTAAATTTAGGGATTGTATGACAGATAGAACTTATATTAGAACCATAAATGAATTTGTTTTTGATAAGACAATTATATTTTCCATAATAAAGAAAATTGTTAATTTTTATTACAATATATTCAGCTTTCATCCGAATATATTTAAGAAAAAAGAAAAAATGTCGATTAATATAACAGAGCACAAAAACTGCTTAGCTATGTTAAAAGCTGCGGTTGACAGTAATATAAACCTTACTTATTAAGAAATATTACAAAAATTTTTCTACGAGGCAATATTATTGTGTGTTTAGTTTTTATTGTTATGTAGGTCCAAGTGGACAAGGAGTCAACATTGTTTCAAGATGCTTTAATGACAAACTTGCAAAAAATAGTTAACTTCTTTGGTTACTTGATGTCTTATTTAAAAAGACATAATCCGCTGCAAATCTTTTTGGCACAGATTACTACAATGGTGAAGGACTACTTGACTATGAACAGAAAACTGAAAATGGCCAAGTACAGAGTAAATTATCAAATGTATAAATTGAACCAAATGGAACAGTTGATTGCCGAAAACAATGAGCACGTTTTCTTGAGAGGAAATAAGCTCAATCTTCAAAGATAAAAACTAGACAAGGGTGGTCCTATTATGGGCATGGCGACATCACAACTAAGATTAATGTATTTGAATGCTTACAGGCTTGATCTGGAGTATAAAATACAGTTGATAACTGAGGCAAAGATGAATTTGTCAAAGACTTGTACTGACCTTATTAACGTTGGTACAGACTTAGATTCTGATGACCCTATGGTTAAAAAACTCGAGGCTCGTAAAGAACGTTTGAATGTAATGGAAAAGAAACTCGATATGCAAATGCAGCAATATCAGAACAAATTAAAGATGATTGATACAGAATACTCATCTTGTGAATCTATGCTACAAAAGAATATCGAGCGATCTTTCAAATACTAGTTTCAATGATTAGTTGTCAGATTTTGACAGTTTTGAATTAGACATTGCTAGTTTAATGAAGTTTTTTGCTTCATTAATTGGTACTGCAAATCCAATTCCAATATTTGATATATTATTGTCAGGATTGTAAATTGATTGGCTTATTCCGATGACTTCGCCATGGATATTTATGATTGGTCCTCCAGAATTACCCGGGTTAATTGCTGCATCTGTCTGTATTTTATTCTTTGTATAATCAATTCTTGACACGATGCCCGTTGTAAGAGTATTGCTGAAGCCAAAAGGATTACCGATAGCAAGTACTTTTTGACCAACTTTAACCTTTTCTGAATCGCCAAGCTCAATTGTTGGCAACAATTTTTTAGCATCAATCTTTATGATAGCAAGGTCATTATCCTTTCCCATAACAGAAACAATATTGCCTTTAAAAACTTCTCCAGTAGAAATTGTAACCTGCACGGACGGTGCTCCAGTAATTACGTGAGAGCTAGTTAGAATATAGCCTTTTGGGTCGATAATACAACCGGTACCTGTTGATAATCCATCTTTTAAGTCTGCTTCAATCAAAACAATAGCAGGAGACATTTTTTCATAGATAGCTGTGATAGTAGTATCTTCATCGTATCTGTTTGAATCTAGAATGCCACAGTATCCTACATTAACATTGAAACCAACAAAAGTACCTATTAAAGCAAAAATCACAATAAATTTACGCATAATTTTCCCTCTCCTCTAAAAAAGATTTCATTTATGAAAAAATTATGAATTTAGATTTTGCTTGTAATAACAGTTCACAGGCCTTGTTTTATGGCAATTAAATTAAATATTATAATTTGGTCTATGATTAAAAAGCTTAATATAATGTTTTAATTATAAAAATTATGAACTATAATCTTGTTATGCTAGTCAAAGAAAAGAACTCATTTACACAATTTGATAACAATATCATTTCTCAAATAGAAAGTATCGTTGGAAAAAAGAATATAATTAGTGATGAAGAAGGTGTATATGCATATTCTTTTGATTGCGCACATATTCCTTTTGATAAAAAATATCCAAGAATAGTTGTTTTTCCAGAAAACACTTTACAAGTTAGCGAGATATTAAAATTAGCTAATAAGTATAAGATACCTATTATAGAACGTGGTGCAGGTTCAAATCATGCAGGTGGATGTGCACCTGTAAAAGGCGGTATAATACTACATTTTTCTAAAATGAATAAAATTTTAGAAATAAATAATGAAGATTTAACTTGCAAAGTTCAACCAGGGGTTGTAGTTGGAGACTTGCAAAAGGCTGTAAAAGATATAGGTCTTTTCTTTCCTCCTGATCCTTCAAACTTAGCAGTATCAACAATTGGCGGTGGAATTGCACTATCATCTGGAGGGCCAAGAGCATTTAAATACGGGACATTCAAAGATTATGTACTTGATTTGGAAGTAGTACTTGCTGATGGTTCAATAATAAGAACTGGGTCACAAACGGTAAAAAATGTGACAGGGTTAAATCTGACACAATTAATTGTTGGCTCGGAAGGAACTTTGGCTGTCGTTACAGAAGCAACGTTAAGGTTAATACCTGCACCAGAGACTACTAATGTTATGTTGGCATATTTTGATAGTATTTCTGAGGCAGTAGACTCTGTTAGTGCGATTATAAACAACCATATGACACCTTCTGTTATAGACCTGATTGACAAAAAGACAGTACAAACAATAGAAAATTTCTATCCGACAGGTCTTATATGTGACAAGGAAGCTGTTCTTCTTATTGAAATTGACGGTGATGTGTCATCAGTTAGGTTGCAACAAGATAAAATTGCAACTTTGTGTCGTGAATATGGAGCCAAACATATCGATTGCGCTAATGATGAAAAGCACAGACAAAAAATATGGACAGCAAGACGCTCTGCGTTTGGAGCTTGTGCTCAATTGGCTCCAAATGTAATTACAGAAGATGTAGTTGTACCTCGTTCGAAAATTGCAGAACTTTCAAAAGGTATTTTACAAATAAGCGAAAAATACAATTTAATAACAATGGTTATGGGGCATATTGGTGACGGCAATATTCATCCTAATTTTGCATTAGATTTAAGAGATCCTAATCAAAAACAAAATTTTGAGCTTGCTAAAGCAGAACTTTTTAGACTTGCTGTGTCTCTTGGCGGCACTTTATCAGGTGAACATGGCATTGGCTGTCAAAAAGCTAATTTTTTGCCTTTGGCATTAGATAAAACAACATTAAATCTAATGATACAAATCAAAAAGGTTTTTGATCCAAATTATATTTTGAATCCTGAAAAAATGTTGTAATATATTATTATCAATATTTAATGAGGAGATTATAGTGAGAAATTGTGTAATTTATTGTACAGTTCCAAATGAATTTAACGCTAATCTTATTGCAACAACATTGGTAGAGGATAACTTGGCAGCTTGTGTTAATATCGTTCCTTCAATTACGTCGGTGTACAGATGGGAAGGAATTACACAAACAGAAAGTGAGTTAATGCTAATTATAAAAACCCAAGAAGACAGATTTAAAGATGTTGAAGCTAAAATAAAAGAGCTGCACGAAAACTCTTTGCCAGAAATTATTGCATTACCAATTGTAATGGGAAGCGATGACTATCAAAATTGGATAGTCAAAGGTACGTCATGATTGATGTAGATATAAAACCAAAAGACAATTTAGAAGAAATTTTTAATAACATGGTAGAGTTTGTGCGAACCCTTGGAGTAAAGGTTAATACAAACACTAAAGCGCGTGGTCATCAAGGATTTTTCTTAAAAGATAGAATAGATATATGTAAAGATATTATTCCTGAAAGAAAGATTGAAGTACTAATACACGAATTTACACATTATATTCACGCAAAAATTGACTCTAATATAGCAAAAAGTGGCGGTGATTTAGAAAAATTATTTCCAAAATCAGACGTAAAGCGTTTATCTGATGAACTGTTTGCTGTCACAATGTACTTTGATAAAAACAAGGGGTATAAGCTTCTTAAATCTAAAAGAGTCGAGATACTTGATGAAATTAAGGATATATCAAACACAATAAAAAATACTTACCCTGAATTTAAACGTTCAGAACCATTTACCAAAATTGAAAAAATTATCAAAAAAACTGATGCCAAATATTTGCTAAAATACGACAGAGTAAAAATCAAAACGGCATTTATAGGTAAACTTAAATATTACTCTATAGATACACTAGATAGCGATTTTCCTCAATTTGACTCAAATACCAAGAGTTATTTGCTGCTAAAATCTAAACAACGTACACTTAGAAGAATTTCCTCAAGAATAACAAGAATTACAAACTATTATAAAAGGCCTACAGAGCTATTTGCGCGTTTTGTAGAGGCACTTTTTATAGATACAAACAAAGTTAGTGAAATTGCTCCATATACATACCTTGTTTTTTGCAAGGAATTATCTGAAAACAGATTTTTAGAATTAGCTGATTTTATTAATAAGTTTTTTTAAATTAAAAATTAGAGTATAATTGTAGCTATGAAAAAACACCTACTATGGATACTAGAATTATTAATATGGGGATTATTAATATTTTCTGCTATATTTGTGAGCCTTTATATTTACAACTACAATGTTAGGGCTAAACATACGTATTATGTTTTCTTTAACGATGTTGACGGAATAATAAAAGGTTCACCGGTCAAAATACAAGGTTTTCAGGTAGGTTATGTATCTGACATATCAATTGTGGATGAGGATGTATTTATAACATTTATCATTACAGATAAAGACTTTGTCATGCCACAAAATTTGACAGCAACTGTCGAATTTACAGGTATGGGAGGTTCTAAATCACTTGAACTTTCTGTACCAGAATCAGGTTCAAATACAAAAAATTACATAAAGCCTGTTGAACCAAAAAGACTTCAGGATTTTTATGTTTATCAAACTCAAATTGCCCAAAACATAGTAAGTATGACAACAGACTTTATGAATATAATGACACCTAAAAACACAAATACAGTCGTCAATTTCATTAAAGATCCAATGATTTTAGAACAAATTCACAATATTCTTGATATCGTACAAACAAAAGAAACAAACATGATAAACAATCGGAGTAAAGATGAAAAACATAATGTCAAATAATGTTATTGTTGTAAATCACCCTCTTTGTGAGCATAACCTTGCTGTTATAAGAGATAAAAATATAAATTCTGACGGTTTCAAAAATTCTATGAGACGTTTGGCTACAATTTTGATCCTTGAAGCAACAAAAGATTTGCCACTAAAAAAATATAACATTGAAACCCCAATAAAAGAATGTACTGTAAATAAGGTTGATGATGACTATAAAATAATATTTGCACCAATTTTAAGAGCAGGTCTTGCTATATCTGATGTCGCAAGTGCGATAGTACCTGATGCCAGCATACAACACGTCGGTATGTACAGAGACGAGACAACACTTGAACCTGTATGGTATTACGACAAGACTCCTGTATATTATGAAAATCCAGAAAAAATAAAGGTATTTATTCTTGATCCAATGATTGCAACGGGTAACTCAAGTCATGCAGCAATATCTTTATTTTTAAAAAAGGGCATATTAATAGAAAATATGGTATTTGTTTCTATTTTAAGTTGCCCTGAAGGCTTAAGCCTATTAACCAAGGATTTCCCTGATTTAAAAATAATTACAGCAAAAATTGACGAATGCTTAAATGAAAGAGGATACATTGTCCCAGGTTTAGGTGATGCAGGTGATAGATTGTTTAATACATTTGAGAAATAAATAACATGTTTAAGTTTGAAACCATTAATAACAAAAAAATTTTAAAATCTGATTTGTTAACTAAGGCAAATGGCTTTTTTACAACAAGAGAAAGTGTTATTACACAAAGAGATTTACCTGAATTAGAGGCAATATGTTCACAAAATAGAGAGCTTATTGCTAGATATTTAAAAATTAAGCCAGAGCAATTAATAAGCCCTGTTCAAACTCATTCTGCTAATATTGCTGTTGCAAAAGAAGGACAGATATACCCGGACACAGATGCATTAGTTATTATTGATACAAATATTGCAATTGCCTTAAATTTTGCTGATTGTACCCCTGTTATTTTATATGATTCTTATAATAACATTGGGGCTATTTCTCATGCAGGTTGGAGAGGTACAGCAGCTGGCATAGTGCCAAAGACTATTGAATTTATGAATAAACATTATTCAACTGAACCTAAAAATATAACAGCTATAATAGGACCGGCAATATCAATGGATAATTATCAGGTTGGTGATGATGTATTTATACAAATAAAATCAAGCTTAAAACAAGAATATAATGACTTTTACAGATTTGATAAAATTGCAAACAAATACAATGTTGATTTAAAGACTGTTAATTTACATCAGCTTGAAGAATTAGGCGTATCGAGAATTGACAAGTGCGATTATTGTACTTATGATTCGATTGATGTATTCTTTTCATACAGACGTGAAAACGGAAAAACAGCACGCCATAGTGCTATTTTAAAACTAATTGAACAATAAGGGGAGTTTTATACAATGTCAGTAATAGACAAAATTTCATCAATAAGTGAAACACTTAGTAAAGTTTTTCAATTTGCACAAGCAAATGCTGAAATTAAAGAAGATTTTGACGAATATTTAAAGACTATCGGTGCGTACAATGCTCCGGCTTCACAAATCAGCTCATTACTTGTTACATACGTTTTTGAAAGAGCTTTCCATAGAGGTGAAGATACCGTATTTTCAATGTACTTAAAAGAAAATACAGACATTGATAAAGAGACAAAAAATGTAGTTGAAGCATTACAAAAATCAATTGACGCATTGTTTGAAGTTCAAGCCGTGCACAAAAACGGTTTTGATTTACTAAGTTTAGTAAATGAAAAAAAATACTTTGCTCTTCCTCTTGTCAAAATGAGCCACTTGAGAGGTATTTATAAAGGGAATTACTTATTAGCAAGAATTTTCCCTTTTGAAAATGAATACTACATAATTGAAATTAGAGAAACATATTCAACATTAGAAAAAGACAGAGTCTTAAAATATGCTGTAGCAAAAATAATCGAACAGCCAGAGAATCTTTACAAGGATAATGACAAAAAACTTGGCGAAATTGAACAACAAATTGCGAACTTTACAGAAAAATTTGTAGAATGTTTTGGAACTGACGAAGTTGTTACAACAAATGAATACGTTGACCAGCTTATCAGCGACTTTAATGATTACTATTTTGACTCAGATGCAAAATCCCCTGATGAGATTAAGCAACTTATAAAACCTATAGAAAACTACGGCTACTTCAAAGTACCTGAGTTTAACAGCAGTTACGATACTTATATCGAATCATCTATGGCAGGATTTTCAAGTCATAGTTCAAAATATGACGTTGGCGTAATTTTTGATAAAGAGCTTGGTATGTTTATTGTTCCTTTCTATGCTACACTGTGTCATATTTTTGAAACCGAAAATTATAAAGAAATCCCAGGCTGGGACGAGTGTATTAAGTCATTTATGGAAAATGATAAAATGCCGGCAAGTTTAGTAAAAAGATTAGCAGATAGATATCCAAACTTTACTGATATTTTAAATGAATTATACGGCACTCAGAAGACGCTCAATGAATTTTTAGAAGAATATAAGCTTGATTACCTTAAAAACAAAATTTATTCGCCTACAAGCGTTCTATACTCTTCTAAAGCCTTTGGTGATTTGATGGGATTTATTCCAACACCTGAAGAAGCAAAGGCCAAAGAAGTTCAAAAAACACAAGGTGCAACAGTAGGCAGAAATGACCCTTGTCCGTGCGGTAGTGGCAAAAAATATAAAAAATGCTGTGGAGCTATGGTATAATATACTATATACACATTAAAGGGTTTATATGAAGCATCTTCTTGTAAATGTTGTTTGCAAAAGCAACGACGAAAAAGAAAAGGCTCTTATAGAACTGCAAAACGTTTGTAGTCAGTGTCGTGCGTGTGATTTATGCAAAACAAGAAGTTGTACCGTATTTTCTGACGGAAATGCGAGTGCTCCAATTATGCTTATAGGTGAAGCACCCGGCCCTGACGAAGATGCTGCTGGCAAACCTTTTGTCGGAAGAGCAGGACAATTATTAAACACTTTTTTAGCTGAAGCTGGTATAGATAGAAAAAATGATGTTTATATCTGCAACACAGTTAAATGTCATACACCGCAGAATAGAATACCTACAAATGAAGAAAAACGAGCTTGTCAAGCTTACTTATACGGGCAGATTTCCATAATCCGCCCTAAAATAATTCTTTTATGCGGTACAACTGCACTACAATCATTTATTGATCAAGACTTGAAAATTACAGACATACGTGGAAAGTGGCTAAATATCTATGATGATATAGAAGTTATGGCCATATCCCATCCATCATACCTTTTAAGACAGCACTCTACAGAGCCAAACACACCAAGATGGTTTATGAAAAAGGACCTGGAAAAAGTAAAAGCAAAATTAGAAGAATTAACATAAAAAAGGGGTAATTCCCCCTTTTAAACTTTTATTTACCAACAGACCAACGAAGCCCAGCTGTTAAGGATACACCGTTACGTCCACCGTTATGTATCATTGCTTGACCAAAAGCTATGAATCTGTCTTTAAATCTTTTTTGTACACCAGCTCCATATTGTACATATGGGTCGATACTCATCTCTGGTAATCTTACATCATTTGCTGTTACCTTACTGTCATCAAGAAGGTTCCATATCATTGCTACGCTCAAATATGGCTGCCATCCGTTTTTAGTGTTTCCGATAAGTTTTAATCCAGGGGCAAGTTGGATTGCGTTAAGTGGGTCGCTTTTTATTCTTACGCCTGCTCCGTTTGTATAATCAAATGTATTTACAAATGTATAGCTTATGAGAAAGTTTGGTTGAAGAATTATTCTTCC
>CALVEH010000007.1 GCA_944326545.1 Candidatus Gastranaerophilales bacterium
AACGAAATTGAGCAGAATAAGAAAAAATTAACAGAATCTAGCGAGATTATAGGAATTTTGTCCGGGTGAGAAGAAACAATAAAAAAAGCCGGTCCCTAAAAACAGGAAACCGGCTTTTTGTTAAAATAAAAATAGAGTCGGCAATTTCTTGCCGACACAAAAAAACCTTACTAATAGCATACTTTTTATGCACAAAAATGTCAAGGTGTGTTAATCCTTTTCATAAACAAATAACTTTTAAACGCCCTAAAATCCATTTTAAGCTATGTTTATATAAAAAATATCAAAAACCCCTCTTATTTTTTATCCTAACCCCCTAGGATTTAATTTTTTGATTAACTTTATAACTGAAAATATTCCTTAAAAATATTCCTTAAGGTTGGACACTTGTCGGACACTTTGGACACCGTTCCCCTCAAATTCGGTTAAAAATCAATAAGTAGCGGATTTTGCGTAGAGTGAGGGCGTAAGCCCGAAACTCGAAGTAACAAAAATAAAAGCAAACGACAGCGAAAGCGAAGTTTGCGGCTTATTTTTGTGAAGCAATAATCCAAGACGGATCTTTTCATGCCGGTTTTTAAATCCCGGACACGGCGGGACAGATCCCGGAGCAGGTTCAAAACGGCATAAAAAAAGCGGCTCAATAAAAATTGAGTCGCTTTTCTCCCTGTTTTCTCCTCCACGCTAATAAAAAACGGGGCTTCGGAGAAACTCCGAACACCCCTAACAGATATTAGATGAGAGACTGTAAAAAATATGCAACGGGGACAAAACGCCCCGTTTTGCGGCATTGGCTTAATAAGCCTTTGCGGGTCTACAATAAGCCTTCTTTGTTATAAATTTTGATTGCTTCCCATATTGCGTCGGCAAATAACTCCGGAGCTGTCGCAAGCATTGTTTCTTCGTTTGAATTACTCAAAAAAGCCGTTTCAACCAAAACCGCCGGAGCGTTTGTTCTGTTCAAAACGTGTAAATCCGAGCGGGCTTTTGTCCCACGATCTTCAAGCCCGGTAATATCAACGAGTTGTTTTTGCATAATTTCGGCAAGCTTTTCGCCTTTTTGCGAGCCTTCGCAATACAAAACTTCAATTCCGTGTGCTGCCGGATCGCTTACGCCGTTACAATGAATTGAGATAAACAATGTCGCCCCGGATTTGTTTTCTTCTTTTGATATTTCAAAATAAGTTTCTTTTTGTTGGTAAAGCTCAACGGGATAACCGTTTAATTTTAACCTGTTGAACAACTGCAAACCGATCGCAAGTGCAACGTCGGATTCTTTTATGCCGTGTTTTGAACACACTCCGGGATCTGTCCCGCCGTGTCCGGGATTTAAAAATATTTTCATTTACCCCCCTTTATTAAAAAAGTCTTAATTTCGTTTATTCCTCGAAAAATTTCTTTAAAATTTTGGTTTCCCTCATCAAATCGCTTAAAAACAGTCTCAAACTGTTTATCAATACCGGCTTTAAATTCATTGAAAACCGCAAGCGTTAAAAATCTGTCCTCGACTTCTTTTTTTATTTTGTCAGAAGCATTTGAAAGTTCTTCGTGTGTAACAAAAGTTTTATCTTTTTTAAGCTGTTGAATAACCTCGTCTTGAGCTTTTTTGACGTCAAACGGGGTCGTCAAAACGTGATTTTTGATAAGATAAACGATAAAAAAAATCGCCAAAATAACAAAGACCGGATATGAGGTGATTATTTCAAGCATTTTATTCCCTCCTCCCAGTTTTGTGTTTTTTGGAAGTTATCGACGGTGTGTTTCATAAACCAACGCTTCCACGCCGGAACTTGTGAGACATAAAGCAACCGTTCAAAAACGCAGGTTGAAAAATAGCGATCACCGTTTACAAAATGATGATTTTCACACAAAAGATCGTGTATTAAAGACGGTATTAAAAACGCCGGATCTGTTTTTGCTCCGACGATACTCCACACAAAACGGGGGATTGTTGCCCCGTCCCACGTGTAATCTTTTGGAGCCGTAAAGCCGTAACGTTTACTTTTGTTGAGATCAAATAACGCAATTTTAAATTCTTGCGTATTTAAAAACGGTTTTTCCTCAATCTCTTCGAGCTTACTGTCTTTAATATTCGGGTACGGATAGCGAATAATCGGCTTTGGAGTGTCCGAGAAAAAAATCGCCATATTTTCGTCGCTATACCATTTAACTTTCATCTTCAACCTCCAAAATACCGCCGCCGAGCTTTTTGTATTTTTCTTCAGCTTCGAGAACCGCCGCATTGTAATCAGCCAAAACGCCGTCAAGAACGGAATTCATTTTTTCAAAGAACGCAAGTCCGAGTTTGCAACATTTAAGCCTTTTTTCAAGCTTTTTTAAATCGTTTGTTTCAAAACATTTTTCAAGTGCCTCTTCGAAACTCTCCAAAGCCTTCGTAAATCGGGAATACAATTTCTCATAAGCCGATTTTCCGATATTTGAAATCAGCGATTTTGCAATTTTTTTTATGTACGGCAAAACATAATCCACACAAAGCTTAGCCGCAAGCCCCTTAATATCCATAATTAACCTCCCTTTAATTTATCCTCAAAATACTTGATTTTGTTTTTGTTATAGTCAATTTCGGCTTTTGCGTTTTCTATACCACGCCTGCAAGAATTGACAAGATCTTCGAGCAAAACAAACTCGCAACCGCATGCAACACATTTAACTTGAAAAAATACTCTCTCCGAGTCCCCTTCAGCGGTTTCGATAATTTTTAATGTGTCGCTTTGACACATAGGACAATGTAAATTTTCAACATCGAAACAGGCGTTTAAACGTTCTTCGCCCGATAGAATTAAATTGACAAGCCCTTCATCTTCACGATCAATAAATTGCCGGACCTCTTCAGCTTTTGAAATCTCTATTGAACCCATAAATCCCCCCTTTTTTCTTTTATCCTCAATAAATTACGGCAGAAGCCGTTCCCTCCATCGAAAACGTTTTCCGGTTTGTACCCGTCAAGCCGTTTTCGCTCCCTATCGAATCGCCGCCGGCAGTCCCGACAAGTCAACTCCCCTCATTCATAGGAGGATAGAAGAAAGAATTTTTTAACTAAATACTAACCGTTTGAAGCCTCGAAAAGACTTTGTTGTTTTTCTTTGGTCTCGCCGCTCAAATATAAAACCGCTTGCCTTTTGAGTTCTTCAAGCTGTTTTTTTGCGTAATCCGGCAGAGAATAGCCGCCGTGTCCGTCGTCCTCGATTAAAATATGAGGAGTGTTGACGCATAGGGGCTGAGGAATTCCGTTTTCGGTAAGCTCAACTTGACCGGATATAATAACCCCGCCTTTTGCTGAAAAATTAACGGTTGTAATTATAACGCCCTCTTTTTTATCCTCATCAAACTCGCAAATTTCGCAAAAAATATCGCTTAGAGCTTGCATTGCACGGAGGAAATCATCAAGCGGCTTTGCTGTTCCGTTTTCGATAATTATACCCTCCGAAACACTCGACGTTCTTTTAAAATGTATCTCCGGAATGTCGCTTTTCTTGTCAATTCTGATTTTTGTAATAAATCCGTCAAAATCAATTTTTTGTTTCTTTTTGTCGTCCATTTTGACAACTTTATTCGCCATATTTAACCTCCTATAAATTGAACCTTATGTAAAAAATAATCCCGCCGCTATTCTGTAATCTGTACGGAAGAATTATCATTCTTAAATTGATTTTCCGTTGCCCAAAATGATTTGATTCTTAATGCTCCCGCTTTAAAATTCCACTTAAACGGCAATTTGTCCGGGGAAACGGTTATTTCCGTAAGATTGCCTTCGATATTTGCATATACATCTGCTCCGACAATTTCAACAGGCTTTTCGCCTTGTTTAACATTAAGTTCAATTTCCAATGGATCAGCAAGTACACTTTCGCCGCAAAAAAGCAGCAAAGCGAGTAAAATTGATAATTTTTTCATAATAAAAACCTCCATTTTCAAGTGTGTGAAAGGTCAAACGGTCAAGGCGTTGAGCCTTGCCGTCTTGACCTATAACCGTTCTAAGCCGCCGTTGTTCCCAAAGCGTAAGCGGCGGGAACGAACAAATCTTTGATTTGACAGGCGGTTATTTTTAAATGTTGAAATTAACAAACTACAGAGCAAGCGGCGTGCCGTTTACAAAATCCGCCGATAATTGCAAAGCACATTCTTGTATAAACGCTGTTGTTGCGTTTTTTGCCTCCTGTAGGGAAATGATATACTCCGGCGTTACTTCTTGAGTAAAATCGGGTGTATTATACACAAGAATCGGAACAGTCTGCCCCATTTGAACACCCATAGAAATAGCCGGCAATAAATCACTCAAGAAATCTTTTGTTTCTCCTGTCGACATACTGACTTTACGGCGGATATAACCTAAAGAAGTTAAGAAAAATTCATTTTCGAAAATTTCCTGCCTTGCTGCAGCAATTTCATCGTTTGTTTTTTCAACGACATTTCCGTCTTGAATTTTGTATTTGTACGGCGTTAATTCAATATTTTCAGCGGTTTCATTTGTTACAAGATAAAAACCGTCCTCAATATCGCCAAGATTTTCAATATCATAAATATTGAGTTCGGAATCAACTTTTTTGTGAGAAAACCTGTAATCATTAACGAGCGACCAAGTTTGAGATTCCGCATTATATACGGCGGCTTTGCCCTCCGGTATTTCGGGCGGGGCGACTGCTGTTTTCCCGTCCCCTGTTTCGGTTTCGTATGGCATTGTTGCTGAATATTCGCCCGTTTCTGTATTATATGAATATATCACTTAAAACCTCCTTTTCTAATTTGTACATGCTACGCCGTGCGTTACGGCGTTTCATCGAGCCTTTTGTGCTGACAAAAGACCTCGATATTTCATCTTTTGACATTACGCCCTTTTTATAAAGTTTTATCATCCCTTTATAACGTCGTCTTGCCCGTGTTATGCTTGACCTGCAAGGCTTTTTAATAATCTTTTTGCCGTCTATTTTGTAACGGGTTTTTAAAAAGGTGAAATATTGTGTCAAAGGAACGATTCTCGTTTTCTTGAAATTTAAAACGATGCCCATTTCTTCATATTTTTTAAATAAAACTTTTGTAAATTCCTGTAATTTTTCTTTGTTTTCGCTGATTATATAAGAGTCATCCATATAGCGACCGTAATATTTGTAATGATTTTTGACAAAATGATCGATTTTGTTAATATAAATTATTGCGTTAAATTGACTTACCTCGCTTCCTAAACCGAGTCCCTTTTCGTAAGCCGTAATTGCTTTTATAAGCAGACTTTTTAATCTTTCATCCTGAAAATTATCGTTATAGAATTGAATTAACGGTTCGTGCTTTATATTTTCAAAATATTTTGAGAAATCAACGGTTAAAATATAACCTGTATTGTGTTTTATTAAAAATTCTCTTAAATGTTTTTCAAGTGTTTTACTTGCAAAGGTTGTTCCTTTGCCTTTTTGGCTTGCGGAATTTTCTTTTATTAAAGTATTTCCGAATTTCGGCAATAAAACATATTTGCAAAGCCATTTTTGTATAAATCTTTCATAAAAATGCAGGCTTTGAATTTCTCTCTTCTTACCTCTTTCAAAAATTCTGAAACAAATAAAACCCTGCCTTATATCTTTTCCGTTTAAAATATCTTTTCGAGCCTGATGTATTCTAAAAAGCAATGATAATCTAAACCGCTGAATACTTTGTTTCCAAAACACGAGCCTAAAAGACTGTAAAGCCGCATTATATAAATTTTGAAGGCTTGCAAGTTTTGACAGATTTTCAATTTCTTTTTGCTGCTTTAATTCTTTACGCTTGCGGCGTTTGCCTCTTCTTGTATTGTTCAAATTTATAACTTTCTGTTTGTAAGTATTGAAGTTATGCTATGCCGGGAAAATATAAACTTGTTTCAAGACAAGTTTAGCCTTTTTATTTTCTATTCCGAAAAACCGCAAATATTAAACAGACTATAATCGGCGAATTTACCTGTAATGCAACTCTAATATTTCAAGGGCGGAACATTTGCGGCTTGCATAGCACCAATTTATGAGGGGGTTAGCCTCAAAGGTCTTTCGTTCCTTTCAAGTTTTGCGTTGGTTTCGCTTTAAATTTCTTCAAAGTTACTCCGTCAAGCGTTTTGAAATCCGAAGCACGCCGATATATTCGTATTCGTGGCATTGTTCTGGTTGACATTACCGTTGCCGTTCACATTGCAGACGTTAGTCGCTGTATTACCGGAAGGATGTGTAACGAAAAACCTATTCAAAAACGGGCTTTTGCCAAGTCTTTGAATTTTGTTTTACAGGCTTTATTTTTTCGGATTTTTTCCACGCAACAAGCAAGATTAACTCATTACACAATAAATCGATAATTTCATTAAGACTGTCGATTGTTACGGAATCAACCGTCATTTCGAGTTTTATTATCAGATTTTGGAGTTGATAACAATTTGCAATCGCTTTTGTTTGGTAATTTTTTCTTAATCTTAACTCCTCATCATTCGTTACATAGATTGAATTTGCAAAAGAGATATTATCAACAAGCTCGTCGGCTTTATTTATCAATGGTACACCAATTAAAAGTCGATATTTTTTCGGAACATATTTTTCCTTGACACAATATTTTGTAATCAACATTTGTAACTGCAAAGCGTTAATTTCAAATTGCGTTGTTGTTTTTCCTCTTAATCTTTTATAAACATTACTCATAAGATACCTATACCGCCCGCACTTCCGGCGGGCGGATTAAAGATTGCGGAAATAAGTTTATAGCAGAACCGACACTCCCGCTCTGTAAGATTAACCTATTCGAAAGCCGAAGCACGCCGATATAGTCGTATTCGTGGCACCGTACTGGGTGACAAGACCGTAGCCGGCCACAATGCAGACGTGAGTCGCTGTATTACCGGAAGGACAACAAAGCCAGTAATTCGAACGGGCGTTTGTATTTGCTCCGACTTTTGCTCTTGAATTATACATAAAATACGGGTATTGTCGGGTCATATTACGGGTTAAGTTATCAATATTTGCGGTTGAATCGTTCGACCTGTTGTATGAGTTTGGCTGATAGCCGCAAACTTCGACTTCGTGCGGAACCCACAATTTCCCCATATCAACCCAATCATAACCGCTCGGATAATTTACTTGTTTTGAAGCGTTGTATTGTTTTTCCATCCAGTTTCTTTTTTGGATTAAAACATTTTGACACGCTTGCGGTAACATTTGCAAAACTCCGCCGGATGAACAATTCATCCCGTGAGCGAGATTACCCTGTGCGGCTGTTGAATAGTTATTTACCCCGTTTAAAATAGCATAAATTTTAGAGGATAACCACGGGTTCTGCTGTGCTGCAGTACCATTGTTTGTATTGCCGTCATTCCAAGTAAAATTAGTTTCAAGTGTTTTTTCTGATATGAAGTCAATATGATGAGGGATAACCGTATCACCCCAGCCGCAATATGTGTCGATACCCACAACAACCATTTTATGCTGTTGATTTGCGGCGATTTGATATGTTCCGCCGATTGTTCCGCCTGTTAAAGTTACAGGGATATAATCGCCTATATGAATACCGGAATAATTTGCGGCTTGAATCCTTGCTTTAATCCACGCCCATACATCCCCGTCATAATCCGTATTGATTTCATCAGCATGCTTGACCGATAAATCGACAGGTGTATATAAACCGTCCGTTACGGCTCTTATATAATCAATCGCCTCGTCGCCTAAGTTTGAAAAATCCGGTTTTACGAAGCCGCTTTGTATTTCACCGATAGCCTCGTCAATTTTTTCAAAATTTTCGTTTAAATCTCTGTCAAAATCGTAAAAATCATTTCCATCATTTTCCATATCTGTAAGATATAAATCAAGATTTTCAGTATATTTAGGCATCTCCCCTCCTACAATCGCAATATTTATATTTTTGGATCTGCTGCATTTGTGATTTAGTTAAAACGTGATGAATTTCTTTTTTGCGTAAAAAACGTGGTATGAATAAACCTACGTTTTGAGCAGGTTTTATTTTTACAAGAGCATTTATGATATTTTTAAAAGTCTGTTCGTCAAAAAAATCACTGCTTTGAACAATAAAAGAATGTTTTCCGTTTGTTAATACAACAGGATCTTTAATGTTATTCTTGTAATGCAAAATTCCGTTTCCGATAGCTCTTGCCCCGTAGGTATTATAATTTTGAGGAATGTTTTCTATTACCCGAACCGGAAACCCTTTTTGCTGTAAAATTTGCTCGATTTGTTTATAAGTTTGAGAACCGGCAAGAGCCGTCCATTGCCCTTCAATATTTGCCGCCCGCTCCTCAAGGGTTTTTCCTGCTGTATCTTTTATTCCGAATAATTCTTCCCCGTTTTTTATGTTGTTTTCGTCGACAAGATAAGTCGGAAAATGAATAAATTTAAAACTTATAAACCTTGTTTTTAAATCAGCAAAAGGAGAGGCAATTAAATCGAATAGCTCCGAAGTAAATCCCCTCGGCGTCAACCATGCACGCCCCCTGCCTAAAAGTTTTTTAAGAGTTACTTTGATAACGTTCATTGTTCTTCCTCATCTGGGTTGTTATATACGGTTGTTCCGTTTATAATAAGCGTTTTTAAATAAGCCAAGCAGCCTATTCCGAGAGTTTCTTCGCTGGTTTCTTGTCCTTCGCCGTCTTTTAAAGTAAATTTTGTAAACGTTTCATCACCAATAATATTACTTACTGCGGCGGATAACTGCCCGCTGTTTATTTTGGCGTTTGCCTCTGAATAATTAAGAACGACTAATTCCGGACGTTTTTCATCTAACACACTGATCAAGACCTCTCTTATAGAGTCGCTGTAACTTGTATCTGTTAAGCCTGTAATTTCAATTATAAATGGTGTGTAATTAGGCGTTTTAATATCCACCGTTACAGTGACGGGGCGGCGGTCGTGAACACCCGGTTCGCTTCCTTCGATTGAATTTGCTATTGCTAACATTTGACCGGACCCGCTTAATTCCGTAAATTGCCCCTTATCCCATACCGGAAACGGGTTAGGTGTTAATGTCCCGCCCGGCGTCCTTCTTTTTCCGGACCCTTCGGCAACGGGATATATTGTAACCGTTCCTTCCTCTAGCACGTATGGTAAAGCGTCAACTATGCCCGAAACTTCCATTGTCCAAGAGTAATAGTCAAGCGGGCTTCCGGATTGAGACTTGTTGCGGAATTTATACAAAACTCTTTTTCTGTATTCTTCGAGTTCCTCATCCGCTGTCCCTTCGATTGTTACGGCGGTAACGATCGCCGTTGAAGGTATGCCGTCTATGGGGTTAGCAATATTTAAGACCGTTCCTGCCGGTAAATTCCCGACCGATCCCGGCGACGTACAAATTACGGTTGCCGTAATTTCACCCTCAACCGTTGCAACTTGTGAGGCTGTTTTAAAAATCAAGCCCGAATTTAATTCTTTGTAGACTACACCGGCGGGCAAATATTGAGCATTTACATCTGTTAATTTGACGGATAAATTCGCCGTTTCGCCGTTTTTGTAATCAACCCCGATCAAGTTTCCCCAAAATTTAAGAGCTGCCAAACCGCAAGTTTGCGGAAAACATTGTTTGTAAACCCAAACTGAAAGTTGCCAAAGTTCGCCGCACACCCCTGCTATTGCGTAACCTAAACTTTTTATTGCCGCTTTACTCAATATCGGGCTGTTATCGCCGTTTTTGGTTCTTAAAATAGTATATTTTGCAATAAAGCCGTCGTATATTTCTTTGATTGTTTTTGTTGTAAAATTTGCCATTTCTCCTCCAGTGTGTGAAGGCTCGCTTCGGCTTGCGTTGAGCAAGACGAAAGAGCCGTAACCGTTCTATGCCGCCGTTAGGGTTGAAGCGTGAGCGAAAACCCTGCACAAATCTTTGATTTGGCAGGCGGTTTTTATTGATTTTATATAGCCTTTAAAACATATTTTTCATTTTGCCAAATCACGGCATAAGACGAACTTGTCTCGTCCGGTTCCGTAATTGTTATTTGAACATTTATTTTCTCACTTATGTCGCCGGAGGCTTTAACCGTAATATCGCTTGCGAGTCCTTCTTGCAAAAACCAGTCAAGAAGTTTTTTAGCCGTTCTTTCAACATTTTGAAGATTTAAGGCGGTTATCGGTTGATTGAGAGCTTCCTCAAAAGAGTTGTCGCTTTGGTACTCTTCAAAAACATTGTAATAATTATCCCCGCCAAAAAGTGAAACATACAGGGCGGTCGAAAAAGTGCCGTCCTCTTTGACGTCGCCGCCTTCAAGGACAAATTCACCTCCGTCGCCGTTATCAGTCAATAATAAATCCATTGTTTAACTGCCTCCTGTTACAATACCCGCTGAAGCCTGTACGCTGTTTGTATAAGTTCCGCTTGCTCCGTCGCCGGCTTCAATATGAGACGCCGTGAAATTACCGGAATGTTGCCAGTTGCCGGAGCTTTGGATCGTGTCGGCTGTTAAAGATAGCGACGCCGCATCAACTTCCGCCGAGCCGGTAATATCAAAAACCGCATTGCCGAGAACGGTTATTTGTAAATCTTTCCCGCCTGAAATAATAATTGAACCGTCTTTTTTTAAATGTATTTCGGCGGCAACAAGAATTTCTTGCGTGTCCTCGTCTTTTTTAACGGAATATAATCTTTTTTCTCCCGGCTCGCTTTTACGGGTAACATCATCACGCCACCCGCAAACAAACCCGTTTGCGGGATTGTCTCCGATTGTTCCGCCCAACCCCTCAAATTCCAATAAGGGCGAATAATCATCACCCCCGGAGTGAAATTGAACAACGTTCGTTGTTTTTCTTGCTAGAAAATTCGTTTTAAAATATCGCAAATTCAAATTTGTAAATATTTCGAGAATTTTTGTTTTGAAAAACATTTTACCTCCAGTGTGTGAAGGCTCGCTTCGGCTTGCGTTGAGCAAGACGAAAGAGCCGTAACCGTTCTAAGCCGCCGTTAGGGTTGAAGCATAAGCGTAAACCCTGAACAAATCTTTGATTCGACAGGCGGATAGCCTCCAGTGTGTGAAGTGTAGTTTTTATTAACATAACGGAAGTTGTTCCGGGATCTCGTATGTATAAGCACAAGGAAGCGTCATTGTTAATATTGTTCGATCCGGGTGTTTTCTCCATACCTCTTTAATTACAAAATCCGTTTCCTCTTTAATCCCGACATCGGGGTTTTTTACAACCGCAAAAGAGCCGCTTTTTATATATTTGTTTTCACTTAAAACCGCAACAAGTTCGTAATGCTTGCCTATATCCTCGCATGCAAGCCGAACGCCGATACTCTCTAAATCCCGAGAATTGTAATCGTTTGAATTAAAACGTTTAATAATCGGGGCGGGATAAGGAATTTGTATCGTTGAACTTGCACTTGCCGGGTATTGAGAATTTATTTCGTAATATCTGCCTAAACCGTCGCCGGTTGCGTTAAAAAACATCTCTTCAAGTCCGACACATTCCCCGTAAATAAGATTGAGCTTTTCTTCCGTATTTGCTTTGTACCTTCCGACAAAAAGCCCGTCCCCCGTATCGGTTAGCAATAGACCTCTTGATCTGCAAATCCTGTTCATAAAATCAAAAACGGTTTCGTTATCGTTAGAAGTGAACGACGTTCCGATTTCATTTGAAAAAACCTCCTCAAGTTCCAATTCGTCGGAAAAAGTGATTTTTTGATTATAAATCTCAGCGTTAAGCGTTAATACATCTTTTATTGATAATGACGTAAACTCGTGCGGGTAAGGCATAACAGATTCAAGCAGCACGCCGGCGTGTGATTTAATTTCAACTTGAGAAGATCTTGCTCTTTTTCTGACCGCATTTTTTATATTTGCGACCCTGCCTTTTAAAAAGATGCCCTCCTCGTCAAATATAGTAACATCATCGCCGATTTTGTAATTATAATCGGTGTCCGTGTTGTTAAATATAAAAACCGCCCCTTTAACGGCATTTAAACCGTCAATCAAGGAATATTCGCTAAAATCCGTATAATTATCATCACCGGAAACAAGAGCAACTTCTTTTTCTTCCGGTTCTTTTGTTGACTCGTCCTCTATAAAAGCAAGAACTTTTCCGGATTCAATATTGTTATTGGACTTTGCAATATTGCCCGCCTTTTCCGGCGTTCCGTAAGCCTGCCGGGCAATATCGTCATAAGTGTTTGATTCTGTTTTTTCAAATTCTTTATACATAGATTTTTACGCCCGTTCCTCTTTTTAATAAAAAGAATTCATCGTCGCCGAAGTTGTTTGTTGTTATCAACCTTTTTATTGTTTCGTCCGGATTTTCGGCGAATTCTTCCGAGTAATATTTATAAGCAAAATCAATAACCGTCATATCCTCGCTTAATACGATTGTTTTTTCAACCTTTAATTTGTATGATTGTTCAAGAATTTCACTCGCCGCCGAGTCGACAATATCAGTCAAGCCCGGATCCCGAATAAATACATCTTCAAGATCTGTTATTTTTTCGCACTCGCTTTCGACAAATTCCGTCCATTGTTGTTCAAGGTCTTTGAGGTTATTTGCCGCATCGACCGCTTCTTGACGTGTTTCGTAATCTTTTTCAATTAACGCTTCACCGAGCGAAATTATTGCCTCGGTTGCCGCCGAATCGTTTATTAAAAGATTGTCGATTTCTTCACGTGTTAAGCTCGTTTTTTGTGATGAAGTCTCAGAACTCGATATAAACCCGGAAATCAAGCCTTGCCATTGCCCGAATACTGATTCAACGCCGGACGTAAGCGAGAAGTCCGAAGCTTCACTTTTAATCCTGTTTGCAAGTGTCGCCGCTTGGTACATTACGATCCCGAGTTGAGACGCTATTGTAAACATATTCGTCCCGATATTTTGCGAAAGAATATCGGTCATTATAGATTTAAGCGAAACAGAACTTGCCGTTGATAACCCCTCCGAAACCTTGTTGAGCATTGATGAAAAATTGCTTGTAAAACTTTGCAGACGGGTAGGCGTTGTTATACTTTTAACCGTTTCGTCTAAATTTTGTGCAACGCTTGTTTTGGCGGCTTCCGCCTTGTTTTTTATTTGTTTTTGTTTACTTTTCGAGCTTGTCGGATATGTTGTTTTTGAAGTCTCGTGAAAATTAACGGTTACAACCGTTGAGTTTATTCTTTCAACAAGCGAGTTTTTGACCGTAAAATTAAGAACATTTACGGTCATTTCATCACCATAAGCGAGTTGTAAGCGTGATTTCCCTGTTTGACACAAAGCCGCAATAAAATTTTCTGCCTCTGTGTAATGGTTTTCGCCGACAAAATAACAGTTTAGAGGAATATCCCTTCCGCCAATACCTAAATCGCTGAATGTGTCGTTTGAATCTTGAATACGCTTCTTGCTCGGAGCAGTCGAACCCTTTTTTCTCGGAGCTTTCGGATTTTCTTTAACTTCGCCGATATGTTTCCGGGTGTACTCATTTTCAAGGGTTTTAATATTGAAAACTTTACCGTCCGGAGCTGTCCACGTTATTCCTTGATTACCTTTCAAAAAATCAACCATTTATCTGTTTTCCTTTATTGTTTCGGAGTTATGCCGGTTGTAATTTAAGCCCGTTTTTACCCTCCAACTCAAGAGAGCTTGAGGCTTCATAACCGGTTTTATTGTCGACCGTAACCCCGACATCAATCCGCCCGTTTTTCGTATCGTTATTGATGCGGGGTTTATTATTAACAGGTTGTCCGTCGCTTTCGTTTTTTATCTCAATTCCTCCGGAATCGTTTTTAATTGAACGGATTTTTTGACTTATTTTAATTATCCCGTTCAAAATAAGCCCGACCGGTCCCAAAGCGGATAAAAGAATATTGATAAAATTATTTTTGATAAAAGTTCCAATAGACGAAAAGACACCCTTGCACTTTTCCCAAAACGACGCAAGCAAAGAACTCGCCGTATTCCACCAACTTACAAGGGTTGCCGTTACCTTGTCCCAGTTTTTCCACAAAAGAATAACAACTCCGACAAGAGCCATAATTCCTATTGTTATTAAACCGACAGGACTAACCGCAAACGCCGCCGCCTGAGCAAGTAAAGCTGTAACGCTTTTCCATACTCCGGCGGTAAATGAAGTTAAGGCGGTCATAAGTTTTGTATTCATTACAACAGAGAGCAAACCGCCTTCCATACGTAATAAAGCCATTTTAAGCCTTAGCGTATCGATTGCGAATTGAACCCCGACTATTGCCGCCGGCAAAGCCAAAAGAATCGGAAGCCAATTATCTTTTATAAAGCTAAACAATCCTTTTAAAACGTTATATCCTGTATTTATAACAACGAACAGACCTTGAACCCCTTTTAACACAAGGGTTATTGCCGGAACAACCGCCGTTTCAAGAATTGTTTTAATCATCGGGAGCATACTTATAACCTCCGGCAATAAGTTCGCCCGCAAATAATTAAACATATTGTTAAATTCTTGAAAAATCGGTTTGCAAATCGTAAGCCCTTCTTGAAATGCTTTGAACATATTTTCAAAACCTTTAACGATTGCCGGCGTGTATTTCCCCAACATTTTATTCATTGTAACCATAATATTGTTATACTGCGGCAATAATACATTCCCGAGCCTTGTTTGCAGCTCTTTTTGTTGTTGCTCAAATATTCTGCTTTGGTTTGCGTAATTGCCGCCCGTTTTTAAAAAATCTCCTTGAGCATTCATCGTAGGAGAACCCATAATGTATTGATAACGCAATTCAATTTTCTCGGTCTGTGTCATATCGGAAAACTTTTTATGCAGTCCGATTGCTTTTGCGTAATTTTCCAAAACATCTTGAGTCATAATAATACCGAGATTTTTTAATGATTCGGTTTCGCCTGTAAATACCCCTTTTAACGCCGTCATTGTCATATCTTGCGACATATTCTTAAAAGAAGCTAAGTCGGCGGATAATTGAACGAGCGTTGTTGCCATTTCAGCCGCACGAGCCGTAGTTAAGCCCATACCTGTACCCATATCACCGAACAGAGCGGCAGAATCGAGGGCGGTTTGTTGAGCTAAGCCCATTGAGCTTATACTTGTTTTTGACCATTCAATAACAGCTTGAGCGTTACTTTTGAATGTTTGCTCTGTTTTGCCCATTGTCTCTTGAAGATCTGACGCAAAATCAACCCAACTATCAAGCTGTTGTTTTACGGTATTTGCCGCAAAGAGCGTAACCGTTGCCGTAACCGCCATATTAACCTTATCAAACGAACCCTTAATTTTATTCCCGAAATTTTGAGTTGTTACGGTTAATCGGTTTAACTGGTTCGAAAAACTTGTCGCTCCGTTTTTCATATTTTTAAAAACTTGAGAAACATTGTCTTTCGCTTGAAATTTTGTATATACGCTAAAGTTTGTCGCTCCCATTGAACCTCCGTAGATCAAACCTCAAAATAACCGCTCAATTTTGAGCGGTTATTGATTTTTTACTTTATTGATTTTTTTACAACGTTTTCCAAAGAAAATAAGTTGTTCGATTGTGAGGTCGCAAGCCCCGCTCACGGTCTCCCAGCCGCATTGAATTAAAATATCGGCATAGTATGTCCCGACGATTGAAACTACCTGTCGAAAAAACGAATACACCCCGTCGCAATAGTCATATCCTGTCCCCTTATTTCGCCTATTAACTGAATCGGACGGGCTGTGATTAAAGCAAGAGACTCTTTAATAAGCCCTGCTTGATTGCTTGCTTTAAAACCGTTTGCGTCTGATAGTGTTACGTTGTTTTTGTAATACAATTCTTTTGCCTCGGTTTCGCCGGATTTAATCGGGTGAATAAGTCTTTGAACCATGCAACCCTTTTCATCGTCCCAGTAAACAAGCCCGCACATTACGGCTTGTATAATTTTTTTTGAAACCTCATCGTCTTTTGCGTCAATTCTTGTATTTTCGCCGCAAAGATCATCGAGGTCGGTATCGCAAATCTTGTTTTTAATTTCTTCAAGAACTTTGATTGCGGAATCTTTTTCCATAATTTTTCTAATATCTGACATTTTGTTTTCTCCTATAAATTTAACTTCTTTTAAAAAATCCCCCCAATATAAGGAGGGATTTTGACAAATAAAAAATTTTGAATATTAAGTTTCTCTTATACCGGTTCCGTCCGTTGCGTGAACCTCAAATTCTCCGGTCATTCCTCTTGTCGCTGAAATTTCAATTTCTCCGACAACACTTCCGGTCAACTCGTAAGATTTTTGAACACAAGTTAAAATAATCGGAATATCCGGCGTTCCGCATGCTTGCTCAAAAGCGTCGGAGTTATCTTTTGAAATTTTGACCCTTAATCCTGTTATTTTCGGGATAACTTTTGAAACATAACTGTCTGCTGTTCCGTCGCCGTATTCTTGCGTCTCTGTTATTTTATCGCCACCCTTGATTACATTCGGTTCGGTATCTTTTGGGATAGCATAACGAACCCCGTTAATCGTAAGCGAAATTGCGTCGCCTATTGCTGTCATTTTGTTTTCTCCTTTTTGGTTTTTGCGTAGGCTGGAGCGTAGCGAAACGCCGAAGTAACGCCGCAATAGTGAGCGTCCGTTTTGCGTTAGCAAAACAGAGCGAACGGCTTGAAGGCGTAAAGCAATAAACCAACCTACTATATAACTCTTTGCACGAGCCGTTTTAAGCCGCCTTAAAACCACCCTTGCTTATATTTGTACCTATTTTAAAAATAAGAGGCTTTAAAAAGCCTCTTACGATTTATATTTTTTAAGCTATTACTAGCTTTTAGCCCTTTGATAAAATCAACCCTTGAAATTAAAACCGACAAAGTTTGTAATATCAAAAATTCGCCCTACCCCTGTAATATCGAATTTTGGATTTATATTTACTCTGTTCGGGTTACTTGAATCGATTTCAACCTCGGTTTCTTTTTGAGCGTCGGCGTAGTTAGCGATCAAGCCGGCTTGCCCCTGCAAGCTGATTCTTGTATTAACCGCCGCTTTTACGTCGTCAAGTGTTCTTGCCGCCGGGTTGGTCGTTATGTCGTTTGCTCCGATGAGAATTACCGACTTCCATTCTTCCGAATCCCGGAAAGTAGTCATAAAATCATAAGCGGAATTTCCGATTACTGTTACATCACGGTCAAAACGGAACAACGGGTTTGAGTTGCCTTGCGGGTGATAGAAAGTTATTAAATCCATCAGCCTGTAAGAGCCGTCGGATTTTTGGACAAGGTTCGAATAACCCGCTTTTGCAAGACGATCTCTTTCGGCATATTTAAGTTTTCTTAATTTCCCAAAATCCCCGACTATTTGAACATTGACGGAATCGTCCCGTCTGTCGTTGCCGGTTGTAATTAACGACTGAACGTCCCACGTTCCCTCAACGGTTTCACTCTCCGGAGCTTCGATTGCGGAATAACAAATTACGTATTGAGCAATCAAACCATCGTGAAACGCTTCGAAATATTCTTGCAAAGCGTCAAGAACGGTTGAATTTGCGTACTGTGAAATAACACGGGTAACGCCGAACTCCTCGTCTAATTGCTCCAATGCCTCGTCCGGTATTATTCCGACGCCTGCGGCTTCTGTTGCACGGGTAATTGTAAAGGTTACACCGTAAACCGTAGCGTCGATCGGCTGTTTATCCTCGTCGAGAATTACTAATTCAAAATAAGAGTCTGAACCCTTCCATTTTGCCGTTAAGGTCAATTCGCCCGTTTTTTCTGCTGTTTTGACTGCCGTAAAAGGAAGTTCTAAATATTCATCAAGAACCTCTTTTATTGCGTCTGCCGCCTCATCTGCCGTCATTCCTTTTGTTAAAGTAAACGGAATAGCGGTTTTTTCAAAAGCATTTAAATCTGTACCCCTCGGGGCTTTTGCCGGGTTGTTATGAGCGTTTGTTGCCACCTTGCCGCATACGTCTGCCGCCGCCTCAAATACAAGATCGTTTAAAACAATATAGCCGTTAAGTGATTTTTTTATTCCGCTTGTTGCGGCAATTGCTAAGGTTTGAACCTCGGCACTTGCGGTCGAAGGGGCATCAACGCCCATAAAATAAGTATCGACTTTGGAACCGTTTCCGTTTTTAGGGAAAAGTTTTATCGCCATTCTGTGCAAAGGCGAGCCAAAACCATAAATGACGCCTATATCGTCGGAGTTCCCGGAGGCGAGAACGGGTTTATTTTTTTCGATAGTTTTGCCATCTTGAGCCTGTCCGATACAAACAATTTTTTCGGGGCGTAAATTTGCCGCCGTTTGTTGATTTCGTTGCTTGACCGTTACGCTCGTTGCGGAAGCTATCGCACTGACATCAAGCGATTTTGTAATTGCCATTTTATTTTCTCCTTTTGTTTACAAAGTTTCCCATATTCTTCTTATAAGCGGGTCGATAAACTCCTCTCTTATTTGAAGTTTTGTATAGAATTCTTTAATGTTTATCGTGTTTGTGTAATAAGTTTTTTCGTTGATTCCCAACTCAAAACTAAATCGGGCGGCAAGTACACCTTCCGCCGCCCCGAGAGTATCTCTCGGGGTTAAAATTCTTTCCCAGTCCTTCAGCTTTACGGAATGAACAATATTGTCCGTTGCCCTGTATAAGTTTGTAGGCTCTGAAAAAAGAATTTTATAAATTTGAGCGGTCAAATAATTAAGTCTGTCCTCTGCGTTTGCTTCGGCTTCGTTTATAAGTTTTAAAACCTCATCTTCCGTTTTGTCCGTTAAATCTTCATTCAAGCCGCAAGCGTAATATTCAACTTGCATATTGCCGACAAATTCGTTTTCGTAAAGATCTTGTCTATCTTCCGGAAAACTCCCACGGTTAAAATAAACAAACACGCACGGCATTTCGGAGACATCGGGGTAACGAAACCTTTTAGGAAAAACCGTAAAATCCATTGTTTGATGAATCCACCCTTCCGTCGCCCCACCCTCTTTTGCCAATTCGATTTGTTTATCTCTCTCGGTTGCCAAAAGTTGGCAAATTGCGTCCCTTGCGAGACTGAAACTCATCGGCGTAATGATTGAATTTATAGACATATACTCTCCTTTTGAATTTGAGGTTTTAAAAAATTAAATTCCGCCGGACCGTGTCCGATCGACTCTCTTGCCTTCTCCCTTTTTGACGGTTGCCGTACATTTTAAAAGGGCGATACCGATCGTCCTGTCGATAGCCGCCTCCTCAATCGCAAAAAGAACTTTTTGAAAATTTAATTGAGGGAACTCAACAACAACTCCCCAGTTTCTCGCCGGCAATAACGTTGTTTTTTCAAAAACATCGTCAAGATTAACAGTGAGTTCAAAGGAATCGCCGAAAAAGCCCGCCCCGTTTTCATCAAAGGTTAAACCGATAAACGTTGAAAAACCTTTTATATGAAATCCTTCTTGCGACAAATCAGGCTTTAACCAACAGTTCACGGAGAAACCGTTCCCGCTAACGAGAACGGTTTTCCGATGGACTTTAAGAGTTTTATGTAAATCAAACATTACACAAGATCCTTGAATGTTGCGAAACAATCTACATCGACAGGAACGCAAAGCGGACGGGATTTTACACCGGCTTTTGTAATTGCACTGCCGTCAACTAACTCATCGTAAGCATAAGGAAGTTGTTCAGTTTCAACGAGTTGCAATTTACTTCCGCCAATGCCGGACGGAGCGTTTACATTATTGATTGCGGCATAATACTTAGTAAAATTCGGATTTACCGGAACAAGTAACGCACAACCTGCCGGAATATAACTTACGGTTGTTCCTTCGCCCGCAAAATCATAACCGGTCGGAATTGTGTATTTTTCATTGTAAGTCCATATATTTACAAGGCTCGAACCTACCGAAATTCTACCGTGATATACACCTCCCGGAACCTGCTCTTCCGGAATACCTATATCACTTCTTTTAATTCCTTTGTTTGCGTCGGAATTTTCTCTAAATTTTTCATTTTTCAATAATGCATTTAAAACATCATCGCCGGCAAAGAAATTAAATACGGTTGCGGTTAATAAGCCGTCCTCAATACATAACTTGCAGGCGTCTCCAATATCCTTAATAGGATCGCCGCTTGTACCGTTCCATTTTGCGGTGCTTTTAGATATTGTATGAGTATCTTTTTTGTTGAATTTGATTTCCGTTCCGCCCGTCAACACGATTTTTCCTTGAAACAGAGCGTCGGACGCTTGTTTTTCAACGGCTCTTTTTTGCATATCTGAAATAGGGATTTGTTTATCATTTATCAGATTTGCGATATTTGCAATCTGTTGGTTGCACTCGGTTTCGCCAAGTTGAACCTTGAAAATATCCTCTTCGGAAATAATATCAAAGTTATTATATTCCGGAATTGTAAATTCTTTTTTATCATAAGAGGATAGCTCAACCCTGCGACCGCCAGTTCCAAGTTTTACATCAACCGAGTAAATACTTTTTACAACACGCCCTTGAACTTCAACCTTTGTAGTTCTTAAAAGTTTAGTTTTAAACATATTAGAAAGAAGCATTGAGGGTTTTTGTCTTTTGTCAAAACCGACTTCCATTGCTTTTTTAAGTAAATCTGCCATTATTTTCTCCTTTTGCTTTAATTAAATACACTGTTTTAACTTCAATCGGGTTACCGGATATGCCGGGACATTTATTCGCTAAGGCTTGTTTTTACCGTCAATTCCTCAACATTTCTCAGTCTGAAGCCGTTTGCCTTTAAAGCGTCAAGAACCTTGACGTCGGTTGCATCGGCTGTTTTAACAAAGATTAGCTTTGCGGCATTAACGACACCGGTTTCAAAAACACGGACAAGATCGAACTCCTCTTCGTTTGAGGCGTCTGTATTTTGTAAAGTTTGAGCTAATATATAAAGCGGTGAGGTGTTAAATTCCGGTCCCGGTTCAGCGGCGACGTTGTTGTCTGTTGAAAAAGCAACAAGTTCGCCGTCCTTGTTGCGTCCTAAAACTGTTCCCGCTTGATAAGTTGTGTTTGCCGGGACTGTTACGCTTACATCTGAATATGTCCCTTCGTGGAAAATTTTTGAATTGTCTACTGTTGCCATTTTATTTTCTCCTTTTGTTTTTCGTGTACTCAATAAAAGGCGGTGTAAATAACACCGCCTTTTTTAATATATGAATATGTCTAAAAGTGTTAATTTATCTCGTCTAAATTCATTTTTGCGACAATATCCTCAAGCTGTTTTGTTTCGGCTTCCTGTTTTTCTTTTTCTTCCTCTTGTTTTTCCGTATTTCCCGGCTTGTCGCCCTCCGGAGCGTGTGTTTCTTCTTTTGGGTCAATGTCGTCCGGATTTTCATCTTCCATAGCTCGGATTGTATCGGCTTTTACTCTTGCGGCTAATATAGCGGCTTGAAAATCATCGTCCCCGATTCTTGTCCCGTTTGCTACGGCGTCGATTACGGCTTGTTTGTCAACATCGATAAATTTCATTAAAGCGGAAACCCTTTTTCTTTCCGCTTCAATACCTTCATTTTTTGCCTCGGTGTAAATAGCCGGTTTTTCTGCTTTTAATTCTGATAATGTTGCAACCATTTGTTTTTCTCCTTCTTTTGTTTTAACTGCTGTTATTTCCGTTTTTTTACCTGTCTGCAAATTTATTAACGGCGATATACCCGGAATATTCGTTTGAGACATTAACGCCGCTATTTGTGAAGATGATTCTTCAGGAAGTTCAAGTTGTTTAATTTTTGCTTGAGCTTCTTTCATTCTTAACCTTGCGGCTTCAATAGCGATCGTTTTGTCCTCTTCCTGCCCGTTATTGTCTTTTTTGTCATCATCGCCGACAACTTTTCCGAGTTTTTTAAGCTCGTTTTTGCCGATGAACCACGTTTCGGCGTCCATAATTTGCCGAATTTCTTTTTCATCGAACAAACCTTTTTCAACAAAGGCTTTAGCGTACAAAGCCGCAAGCCGTTCTAAAATGTCGGCTTGTTTTTTAAACTCGTTGTAATCGCCGGCGGCGATAGTCCACGGGTTATGAATAACACTAACCGCATTCGGTTCGAATATAACCGGACCGTCGCCGGCTAACATTATATAAGCCGCCATTGATGAGGCGTCTCCGACAACGTGCATTGTACATTTACCTTTGTTGTAATTTTTTATTGCGTTATAAATGGATATTCCGTGAAAAACAGAGCCTCCCGGCGAATCGATTTCGAACTCAATATCACCGTCAAGCCTTGAAATTCTGTCGGCAAATTCCCCTCCTAAAACGTCATATCCGATTACGCCTTTTATTTTTATAGACATAAATCCTCCGTATTCTTGAATTTGCTCCACGCTCACAGAGCCTCAACTTTTTGAGCATTGCTCAAGTCGTTTCGGTCTGTTCGCAATCCGGCTTCACTTTGTTTCAGCCGTCCGCAAATCCGCTATTTAATAAACTCAAAGCCGCAACCGGTACATTTGCCGTTAATAACTTTACTCCTGCAAATATGGCATATTTGAGATTTTTTATTTTCGACCTTTTTGTTTTCAACCGGCGGAAGTTTAGGTTCACTCTCATTAACGGGAGCGGGAGCGTCGGTTGTTTGCAACTGTTCAGCCTCCTTGTCCGTTATCTCTTCGGCGTCGGACGGCAATTCGTCGCTTTCTCCGTTCAAAAAGGCTTTTGCCTCATCGGACACACCTTCAGGGATTGAATTTTCTTCCGGTTGGGTTTCTTGTTCCGCTTCTTGATTTTCTGTATTTTCTGCCGGAACTTCGGCGATTGTTGACTCACCGCTTTGCTCTGCCCCTGTTTGAGCGTTTTTTAATTCTTCAATTTTTGCTTTGAGTGTTTCAACTCCCCACGTCGTCAAAACACCTCTAAGCCCGAGGGCGTTTGCCTCGCTGATAAGAGCTTGTTGCTCTTCTTTTGGTAATTCAGAAACTTTCATTTTTGCCATTGCTTTTTCTCCTTTGTTTTAAAACTGCTTATTTTTTTAAATCCGCTTCGGTGTCCTCATCATTGGACGCCCCGTTATCCGGAGCGAATAAGGTTTCGAATGTCAATCCCGCTTCTTTTATTTTTGCCTCTTCATATTTGCGGCGTTCAATCAACGAATCAAAATCGGTCGCAATTCCGAGGGTTTCAAGACCTTGTTCAAAAGTTGACAAGCCGCCTTTTATTTTGGATAAAACGGCGTTAACCTCCTTAACCTCGTCAATATGAGGAATTTTGTTTCCGATAAATCTTGCTTTTGTGTAGGCATTATCAAGATACCCATCGTCATTTTTTAAAGCAAGGTATTTTTCGGCTTTAATATTGCCTTTCAAACATTCGAGTTCAAAAGATTGTTTATATACGATTTGATAAAAATGATCCTCAATCGTGTATTTTCTTATTACCTCGAGTATAAATTCAAACATCTTGAGCGAAGCTCTTGAAGCTGAAAAGTTGTTTGAAAATACCATAAGAGCAACTTCAAACGGAACACCGCCGGAGGCGTAAGCGTATTTCATCGAACCGTCAACAAAAGCCGTATGGTTTACATTCGGACGCTTTGTGTCAAACGAGTTTAATTTTTGACCTTTGGGCATGTGTATAAACAATCCGGAAGCGATTCGCTTTAGAGCCTTTTTAAACTTTTCGGTTTCCGTGTTTGACGGAGTTGAAGGCTCTGTTGTCCCGGACATAACATCGTGAATTGTACGTCCTAGTCCCGGAATTGATTTAATAGGATTAACCCCCGTCGAATCCTTGTCTTGCTCAATCCAAGCGGCGAATTTTGCGTTTGTTTCTGCCGCCATAACTTCGGAATTTGAATATTGCCCGATTTTATGTAATTTTTGCATTATTGCACCGAGCTGAGTGTAAGCTCTCGGCTGTCCGAGCCGTTTTTTACCGACCGGAACAAGCCACGCAATCAAACGTCCTTTTGAATCTCTCGCCGGAACTCTTGTTTCTTTTCCGTCCTTTTCTGCTATATAATAAGCAACAGGGACTTCGTTTTCGTCAATTTCTACACCGTCAACAATTCTGTTTCCGTTTACATCATTTTGAGACCTTCCTGTCATAACAGACAAGCCGTTAATAACTTGATATTCAAGAGATTTGTTTTTTACCCTTTTAATAACAAGAACGTCTCCGGCGATAAAACCGTTGTAAAAAATTATTTGTGCTAGACCGTGAAGCGTTAATTCTTTTGTGCTTGAAATATTCGGATCATCTTCAATCAAGCTCCATAACTCTTTAAGGTCTTTTGCAAAATCTTCCGGAAGTTCAATTTTAAAAAGTCTTTTTAAAAGCCTTCTCATTGGTTGAGGGTGTAGGCGAAGCCCGGTCCCGACAACAAATTGAGTTAATCTTCCCGCCAAAATTTCGGCGTATTCATTTATTGTAACGAGTGTATAAGCTCTTTTTGCGAGTTCGTAATAATCGACATCATATAAATAAACATCATTTAACGCCCCCGGTTCCTGCTCTCCGTCGAAAGAATATCCGAATAAATACCCCGGCGGATAAGTTCCCCCGGAGTATTCTTTTTTCGGTATAAATAACTTGTAAAGAGGATTTATAAAAGATTTTAAACCCATATTACAACCCTCCCATATCTCTTACGTACACACAATGAGAACCGCGTTCGTATTCGATAGCCTCATTTAATAAGCCGGTCCAATAATCAAGTTCTGCTCTTATTGAAGCAAGCGAGCCTTGTGTTACGCTTGTTGAACCCTGTCCGGAGTTTAAAGAATAGGACGTAACCCCTCCGGATTCCGCCGCCCTTTTATAAGCTTCTTTTAAAATTGAAATATTTTCTTTTAGTTCTTTAATTGAATAAGACATTAAGCCTCCTTTTTATCACGCATCGACGGGAGTTTTCTCGCCGCTTTCCGTCTCCGATTTGTAATTTCGGATCATTTTAAAATAATCAAAAACCGCTTTCGGGGTCGGATATTCAAGTCCTAAAACATAAAGCGAGGTTTGAAGAATAATCAAATCAATAGCCGCAAGATTATAAACGTTTAAGTCAAACGCTTCGTTTCTTCCGTGTGCTTCCCATACGGTCTTGATAACGCCGGAGGGAAGTTTTTTTCTTATTCTTTTTTCGTTTGTAAGTTGCCGGAAATATTTATCCGAATAACCGTTTGCGAAAGTAAACCACCCGTCCGGGTAAGAATCGTCAATTCTCTCTTCTTGCGACAAATATCTTGATAAAAGATTTTTGTATTTATCAACATAAATTTCAACAAGCGAGAGACTTTCCCTCTCTTTTATAGGTACTATTTTAAATTTCTCGGTTGCTCTTGCCGGTGCGACAAAACCTTTAAGCGGCAAAATTAATCCTTCGCCGAAAGTTTCGCAAAAATCGTAAACAACATCGGTCAACTCACCGTCTCCGGAGTCAACGAGCATAATATCAACAAGCTTCCCGCTTGTGAATATTTCGTCCTTTATGTCTTTAAACTTTTGCCAACAAGGATCGTAAATATCGCTAGTATTGCCCTCAAAAACCCGGTGATCTATCCCCCAACACCTGAACCGCTCGCCCCACGCCTTAACCTCGCATTCAATTCTATCTCTTTGAACGTCGGCACAACAGGTCAAAATAAGAGCTTCGTCCGGGACAAAGTTGTTATCCATATTCTCGTCTTTTAACCGGTGTACTTGTTGATATTCAACGCCGCCGAAATTCTCGACAAAAGGTTCTCCCAAATCAAGGTTAAAAAACGCTTGCAATTTTTTCGGGTCTTTCCCCGCTTCGAGAAAATCAAGAACAATGTTCTCCCACGGCTTTGTTAGAGAATAAAGAGCTGATATATGGTAAGACCTGTAAAACGGCTTTTTCGATTTTTCTGTTGTTCGCCATTCTCCACGCTGTTCGATAGATAATTTATGATAGTCTTTAAAATCGCCGCCGCAATGCTGACATCTGTAACGGACGGACGAAAGGTCGCCTTCTTTGCATGCATTGGCGTCAAATAATAAACCGAACGGCTTTGTTTTTGTTTTATCTTTTACAACCGCCTTTTCGTCGGGATATAAGCCGCCATCTGATTTGTAAAAAACAAGTTCTTGCATTTCGCCGCAAATCGGACAAGGAACAAAGAATTTCCGGCAATCCCCCTTTTTATACAATTCGTATATTTTAGATTTATGGGCTAAAAGAGGGGTTGAGTTATAGCAAATCTTGCGTCCTAATTGAATATAAGAGTCGGTTCTTTTTGTTGCAATATCAACCGGAGAGCCTTCACCCTTTAAAATATCCGGATAGCCGTCCAATTCGTCCAAAAACAGTTTTTTAATATGTGTTGAACGAAGCTGTTTCGGGTTTCCTGCGGAAGCCAGTTTTAAAAAACCGCCTTGAAACTCAACCATTAAAGCGGTGTCGCCCGTTCTTCTCGTGTTTCTGTTGTCCGTTTCGGCGGCGATTTTGTTTCGAAGTCCGGAATTATCGATTAAGTTATCGATTTTAACTTTTTTATAAGATTTACATTCGCCCTCGTTCGGAAAAACAAACATCATCGGAGAGGGGTCAACGTCCATTGTATAACCGATTACGTTTTCAATTACGGAAGTCGTCAATCCGAGTTGAACACCCTTCATAATTGCGACTTCCTGAACCGAGCTGTTTTTTGAAAAACAATCGACAATTTCTTTACAATATGGAGCGTTTCGGAAACTGAAATTCCCGCTACGTCCGGAGGCTTTGGAGTTCATATATCGATTTTCTTCCGCCCACTGCGAACAAGGGATCAAAGTATCTGACGGAATTAAACTTTCAATATAATCAAAAACCGTGTCGACTTGTTTTTCTCTTGTTAAAATATCAACCATAATCAACCTTTATAATATTTCTTTGCCGCTTGTCGGGCGTTTTCAAGTCCCATTTTTATACTGGAAGTAACTTTTTGAGTTAAATATTCAACAAGGATTTCTTTCGGATTTTCTTCCGCTTTTACAATCCCGATTATTTCGCTTGCATATATGTTAGGAAATTCCGTCAAAGATTTAATCATATCGTCAAAAGCCGTTCTTATACATCGATTCAATACATCGGTTTCAATAAGCTGCCCTTTTTCTTTTGCGATTTTTATATTAAGCAGCTCAACCCTGCTCGTTCTTTCTTCGAGTTTTGAGTTTAAAATATCAATTTCAAGCGATAGTTGATCTGCTGATTTTATATTTGCGGTTTTGGTTTCTGTTTTTTTTGCCGGCTTAACGGCGTTTTTTTTATCAATTTTTAATTTTCGTTTTTGACAAAATTCTTGATTTTCGCTGTCCTCCGTGTCAATCATTCCGTCGGAACGGGCTTTGATTTTCCCTTCTCTTATAAGTCTATGAACCGCCGGAAGAGAATTATATTCGAATTGTTTTTGAAACTCTTCTTTTGTTAATATCATTTTTAATCCCCAAAAGAGCGAGAGCGTCGGGGATTATGACGCTCAAGCCCTTTAAGCTTTTAATCCTTTTGTCATTTCTTTTGATAACCTTCTCTCGGCTTCATATTCAAAATATTTGCCGCATTTTGGAGCAATCTTGTCCGATGCCGGCTTTAACATCGGGCGGGCGTGCAACGGTTGGGTTTTATCCTTAAAAGAATAGAGTAATTTTGCCGACTTGCCTTTTGCGTGAGGTTTGCCGTCTCTTATTACCGTTCCGGAATCTTTAAGCTCAAAGATCCCGAATTTGTGTCTTGTTGTCTCTTTGTCCGGGATAAAATTTATCGTTTTATGTGTACGATGAACGATTGCGATTGCCTGTCTGAATTGTGCTGTTGTATCGCCTTTGACCGGGTTTTTTGCTATGTCGTCAATACGTTTTGCGTTTGTTCTGCTCATCAAGCGGGCTTTTGGAACAAATCTTTTAAAATTGCCGCCCCTTGTGTATTTTGTCGCCTTAGCAATATGACTTGTTTTAGACGTTATGGTTTCGCCGAATTCCTGTATTCTTAATTGCTCGGTTTTTTTGCCGTAAGTCTCGCTTTGTTGTCCGACATAGGAAACCATTTTGTCAACGTCTTTTTCGTTGTATTGAGCTTTTTCGTAATGAACGGAATTTAAAACAATGTTTGATTTGCCGCCCCTTATTGTTAATTCCTGCCGGATATTTTTCTTATATTCTTTGCTCGTTTCGAACGCTTCTTTTGTTAATGTCGCTCTGCAAGTATCCGGAAAAGCGTATTTCCCGGCGTTATCAAGGTTCTTTTTGTATTGTTCAAGATCTTTATCGTCAATGTTAAACAACATATTAAATCCCCCGAAATAACTTCATTTGTGCTTGAGCTTCTTTCAAACGTTCGACGCTTGCTTGATAATATTGAAACTTTTTCTCTGTACAAATAAAGGGTATTCCTAAATTATGACAGGCGATCGCCGTTGTTCCGGACCCGGAGAAAAAATCAGCGACAATGCCCCGACATTCTTTGTTTTTGTAATAATCTCGCAAAATCATCTCAAATAAACGGACGGGCTTTTGTGTCGGGTGAATCCTATATTCTTTGTTTTTCATATCCTGCTGGATCATTCCGTTCCACCGCCAAACATATTTTTTAACCGCTGAAGAAAACGAAGTCCACGCAAGCTCGCAATCGGCATAATTCCCTGTATTGTCTTTGTCCCAAACAATCCAACACGGAGAATTTTTTCTTATACTCTCCGTCATAAAATTTCCGCCGAAAATTATTTGATTTTTTGAAACTCGAAACATCTCATCAAAATAAACTTGCTCCGGCGTTGCGTCGTCCCAGTTATCTTTCCCGTAATTTGTAACCGCAACCCCCGCACGTCCCGGAGAACCAAGAACACCCCGGCGGGCGATTTTTAAACCGTAAGGCGGATCAGTTAATATCAAATCAATACACTTGTCCGGGAGTTGTCTCATAACCTCTAAACAATCGGCGTGCGTGATTTTGTTTAAATATCTCTCCATTGTTAAAATAACCTTAATTGAGCTTGAACATCTTTTAACCTCTGAACGCTCAACTCGTAATATTCGGGATCTTTTTCAACACAAATAAACGGTAAGCCGAGATTATGACAAGCGATCGCCGTTGTTCCCGAACCTGAGAAAAAATCAGCAACTAGCCCCCCCCCCCGCAAGGTTCGGAACATAATCCCGCAAAATCATTTCAAACAACTTGAGCGGTTTTTGCGTCGGGTGAAAACGAAATTTGTTTTCCTCTTTGTCGTCGTTAATAAAACCTTGTTGTATGAATGTTATTTTCTTTGTTACGGATTTAAAGCTCGTCCATATCAATTCACACTCGGAAAAATTATTTTTTAATTTCAACCCGCCGATCTTGTCCCAAATTAACCACGCTTTTGTAGGCGGCAAATATTTTGTAAAATAATTTCCGCCGAAAATTATTTGATTTTTCGAAACTCGGAACATTTCGTCAAAATATGTTTTTTCGGGAATATTCTTATCCCACGATTTTTTCTTTAAATCTTTGGGTTTAACCCCTAAGCCATAAGAACCGCCGTCGCAAGATATACCGTAAGGCGGATCGGTTAATATCAAATCAATACATTTGTCCGGGAGCTGTTTCATAACCTCTAAACAGTCGCCGAGGGTTATTTTATTTAAAAGCTCTTTAATCAAAACCAATTCTCCAACTATGCCGCACGCTGTAATCGGAAGGTAAATACTACTAAGGTATTACCCCCCCCCCCGAGATAACTCTCTTGTTTTGGAGTCAAATATTCAAAAATCAATTTGTCCGGTAATACATCTTTGCAAAAATAACCGGACGCAAAATGATTTCCGAATTTTATCTTTTCAAAATCGCCGTTTGTATAAAAACACGCCCTGCGATCAAACCCGAGATATTCAAGCCCGTTTTCAATAAAAAGCTTTGTTCTTTTTTCTGATTGCAAGGAATTTTGCGGCAAAAGAACCGCAAAAGGTTTTCCGATTTTATATAAACGCTCTAAAATTTTGTCTTTAATACTAAACGGCGGGTTCGAAACAATGCAATCAAAATCAAAACTTGCCGGATCGATAACAAAAAAGTCGCCGCCGGTTTGTATATGTGTGTTTATAACTTGAAAGCCCGCTTCTTTTAATAATCTTGTATAAAAGCTGTTTTCAAGATCAAACGGACACCATATCTTTTTAAATCCTTTGTTTTTTAGATATTTAATAATCGGCACTACAACATAACGGGGAGTTAAATACTCATCGGATTCGGCGGTGCGTCCCGCTGTCAAATAACCTTTATTTAAACCCATATTCCCCCTAAGTCTTTTTATTTTGTTGAGCTGATTTTGTCAACATAATGTCATAATTCGGGGCTTTTTCGCTTTTTCTTCTATCTTCGGGGATTTCCCAAAGGGTAACAATACTTGATTCCCGGATAGCAAGCGGCAATAATTCTTCATCAAATTTTAATGATAAATATTGCTCGCCTTTATCTGTAAATTTCCACCACGCCGCTCCGATTTTTGTCATTTATAACCTCTCTGTTTTGACAGGGCAAACTATTTTTAAGCCTGCGTCCTCTGATTCATCTATATAACGGGGAATTTGCGAAATTCCGTCTTTCAAAGATTTTCCGTAAACCCAAGGGATTTTTTTTGATTGTTTCCCTTCCGCTTTTGGTTTAAACGGGTTCGGCGTGTCAATTAAAATATAATCAGGGGAACGCCTGTAAAATATTTCATCTGCCTTTTTGCCCCGGACGATTTTTGATTCGTCCCAGTCTTGAAAACGGGTTGCCGAAGTTGCGTACCATAAAAATTTTAAAACATAGTGTCTGCAATTCGGACAAACAGTCGCAAGGATAATTTCTTTTTTTATTGCCCTGCCGTCCTTTAATTTTTTTTTGAAAAATTTTTTGCCGGGTTTTAACTTAAAACATTCAATGTATTCATAAGTCTTTGTTCCCGTTTTTGCTTCGTAACTGCAACAATCGAGAATGATCTCTCCTCTCATTTTTTCTCCCATCTATCGCAAAGCCGGAGGGGGATTTAAAAAGGTTTTAAACAGACATTTTTTACAGTTTACACATAGTCCCCCGACCCTGCGATTATCTCGGTAAATCTTCCCGATTGAAGTAACCTGATAACAAAATCAGATTACAAGATTTTTTTTTGTCGCATAATGGTAAAATTGCGATATTTTTTAAAACAAACTAAAAAGCGTGCCGAATATGCGTTCGACACACTTTTTTATTAAAAATTTTTTAATTTTATTTTTTACGTTGATTTCGTTTCTTTCGCATGCGGTGTATGCTTTTTGTCCCGGTCGCAATTTGACCATTATCGAGGATATTTAAAACCTCCTCGACGTGTTCTTGCAATCCGACAAGCTCGTCTCTCAGATAAGCCGCCGCAATTCCGGGCTTTGAATTAACCCCGTATTCTTCCCGGAGTTCCTCAAATACTTTTCTTATCGTCCCGACTGAATAATTCATTCTTTTGGCGATTTCGTCCGTCGGAATATCTTGTAACATCAATTTAACAATTTCGTCTTTTGCCTCTTTTCTTACACCCATTACCCCTCCTTTACGTCAATTAAAAAAACTTCACCCACGGAATCGCAATACTTATCAATATTTTCTTGATTCATTTTGCGAATAGACGTAAAGGGGATTCCTTTATCGCCGAGAAAAACTAAAATCATAAAAACTTGATCGTTTTCAATATGATAATATTTGCCGTCGCCTCTTAATGTGTCGTATTTCGTAACACGCTCGCAAATAGTATTCAACATCGCCCCGGACACGTCGTTTATTACAAGCAATAATTCGGCGGCAGTTTGATTATGTAATTTCGGGTAATTGTTGTCAAAACTTATTTTTTTTAAATTTTTTAAAGACCTCCATTCGCTTTCAGTAATACAATAACCGCACTTAGAACAATTATGAGCGTAAAGCCACCAAGGAGCTGTATGTTTGACGGTTGCGTTTTCGACAGACCCGCACTCCGGACATATTATTTTTTCGGTATGTTCTTTTGCTTTTGCGATTTTATCTAATTCAGACATTTGACCTCCATTCCGAACAATCCATTCAACTGCTCTCCGAATTCCCGTACTATCTCAAGCGGTAAAAAACCGCTTATCCATTTAATTGTCTTAATACCCCGCTTTTGGTACATTTTTAAAATTTCGTCCTCGTCGTCTATTGCAAGTAAAATTTCTTTTTTATCCGCAATCATAGCGTCAAGCCTTCTTGCTTTACTATCCGCAGGGCTTGAGAGGTCGTTTGCGGGACGAAAACTTATTGTAAATTCCTTGCCATATATAAGCCCCGTTTTTTGTTGAATGAAATTTATTGTTTCAACGCTTATAACCTCGCTCCGGGCTGTTAGAAAATGCAAGCGAAAACCGCCCGACGCCTTGAAACAAAGATATTTGTATAAAGAAACGTCAATTTCGCATGCGTCGCAACAAGCGGAACGGTTAAAAAAATCAAACGCAACATCTTTTGAAAATCCCTTTTCTTTTGCAACGTCCCAAATCCAACCGGATTTTATTAAGCAACCGTCAAGATCGCAAATTATAAATTTTGTTTTTATTGCCTCTTTGCTCATTTTTTCTCCTCTTATTTGACCTCTATCTCATCAAGTTTAATAATTCCGGATTTTAACGCTTCGACAAGCATGCCGATTCTTGTTGAAACGGCGAGTTTATAACGGATATTTTGTAAGTGTGTGCTAACTGTCGCCGGGGAAATTACAAGCCGTTTTGCAATATCCTTGTTATTAAGAAAAACCAGTTTTAAAACCTGTTTTTCCCTGTTTGTCAAAGCTCCGTCTTTTAAGTACATGGGTTTTCCTCTCTTAGAATTTCTGCCAGTTCTTCAGCGTTATTAAAGCCCGTTTCTTCAGTTTCGAAATATCCGTCTTTTTCCAACTCTTTAAGTTGACGGAACATTCCCCGGGGCGAAGATGAACGGGAATAATCCATTCCGTAACTCAAAGCCAAACCTTGAACTTTTCTCAAAAATTCATCGATATATATTTCCGGAATTGCTACGCCCTTTTTGTTATCAAACCAAACAATTAAATCAATATCCGGAGAATACAATTCGTTGAGTTCCGCTTGCTCTTCCGGTTCCAGTTTTTGAATATCCTCGGTGTAATTACCGTTTGAGTCCCAAAACCCGACATCAACATTTTGTTTTGCCGCTTTGCGGCGGTTCATCTCAGCGACAACGAAATGAAATATTTTATCCAACATTTCATCACCCGCCCGCTTTATATAGCTTGTAAGAGTTTGTCTCGGCATTATTGACCTCCTTAATTTTTACTTTAATCAATATTGTTTTTTATATAAAAAATTGTGTGCAAAATAAGAACAACGCTAAGACTTAAAATAAAAATTCCTAGAGAAATTCTCGGGAATAGTACGCACAAATCAATTAAAAAATCAGACATTATTTTTCCTCCTTTGCTTTGTTAATGATGTCGAGAATTTTGTTTTTCGTACATCTCAAGCATTCTTCAAAATCATCACACCCGCATTCTTGACTCTCACAGTAAATATCTTTTTTTAATTCTTGCTCAATCTCCTCCAGAGCCTCGCGGTAGCGGTCTGCTTTTTGAATGTTATCTCGTTCATCGATTTCTTTTTCAACTTCATTTATTAAATTGCCTACCGCTTCTTCGCAAGTACAATAATCTTTAAAATCTTCAAGCATAGACTTTATTGCCCATAAATCTTGTGTACAAATCATTATTTTTCCTCCTTTTGTAAAATTTTCGGGAATTCTTTGTATTCTGTATAATCAAGAACCGCTCCGGAATTCACTTTTCCAACTTTAAAAACAATAACGCCTCGTCTACCATCAATCGAGTCTTTTGTCTGCTCTGCCCATTTTTTAACCTCGGAAGGATATGTTTTATAGGACAAAGAGCCGTCTTTTGACAAAATCCCCATTCTTTTAAAAGTCGAGAGCCTTAGAGCTTGTTCCGAGGGAATCCACTCGCCCCATTGTTTGAAGAAAAACGGGACGTTTTGTTCTTGACATTGTTTTTGAATATTGCGAACCCAGTCCGGGTGCATAGGTCTTGCCCCCGGTCCGGATTCTCCTCCCGCTATCACCCAATCAATCCCCGTCAAGTCCAGTTCGCCCAGATCTCCGAGAAGCGGTTCGCAACTTAAAAATTTAATTTTGGCGTCCGTATGACGTAAAAATTCAATCCGGTTTTTGTAGTTTTCTTTTTCAACGGTTACACCGAGCCAAACATTCGGCGGATACGAAAATTCTTCAACCCTTGCGGCTCTTTTGGTTAAAATCTGAAAAATATGTTGCTTGTTAAAAGAACAGTATTCGAGCATTTTTGAGATTTGAAATTTTGAAATATCAGTGTGAAACGTGTCCGACATTGAGTTTACGAAAATCATTTTTGATTTTCCGCCAAAATCCCGATTCAGCTCTTCCGGGTGAAAAACAACTTTATTAAACCCGTTTTTATACTTCTCTTGCCCCATAGCGGCAAGGCGTTTTGTCATTTTTTCGGCGTAACAGTTTTGACACCCTTCCGAGTATTTTGAACACCCTGTAACAGGATTCCACGTTTCGTTTGTCCATTCTATTTTTGACACAATTCTTCCTCCCATTGCCTTTTAAGTTCATTCCGAATTACCTTGTCGGGATCGGGAATATAGGTTAAAGCCTTGTAATACAATTCCGCAAACCGAGAAAAATTATTAACGGCAAGAATGGCGGTTTTAATCTTATACAAAGACAGTATTGCATCCGACATCATATTACATGCGGCTTTTAAGCCAAAAACAACAATAACGGTTGAACCGACACCCATAACAAAAATATGCGTTAAAAATAAAAGTTTAAAAATCATTACTTACCCTCCTTTACCAACCAATCAACAAAACCTTGTCTTGAAACAAAATCGGCTTTTACATCTTCAATGCTATGTTTTAAAACAGGATTAACGGATTCCGTAATATGTTCTTCAATCAGTTTTAAAACAAAGGCATATAACGCCCCGACTTTGTGTCCGGCGTAATCGTTGCTTAAAATATTCCAAGAATTAACCCTTACTTGATTAAAATAAGCATAGGCAACTTCGTCGATTTGCAACGGTTTCGGCTCGCTGTTCTTCTCGAATAAATCTTGAAGCCTGCTTTTGTAATCTTGTGTCGATTCGCCTTTGTTTCTCTCAACCGTCATTGTTTCATTGTCAATTTTTGTTTCTTCTGTCATTTTTCCTCCTTATTTAAAAATTTTTGAATTTTTAAACATATAATCTACGTTATTTAATAAAACCCGCCCGAGATCTCTCAAATTTTGCTTTTTAGACATCAAAAGTTTGTTTACAATCATTTCACGGGTAACGTCATAAATTTCGAAATATTCTTGGAGCTGTTTTTCTTTTTGCAACTTATCGCCGAGTAAAAGCTCTTCGAAAAAGATTTCAAATATTTTTTTAATACTCATTATTTCTCCTCTACAAAACTTAAAATGTAAACAATACTTCTAAGTTAAATCCTTTATCCTCTCCTTTATTGCTGTTTTTAATTTAGCAACCGCAACGCTAGTTTTTGTTAATTCCGGTATTTCGCTTATTTGCTCTGTTCTGTTTAAATAAAGAAGTTCACTTGATTTTACACATGCTAGATTTTCTATTTTTATATTTAATTTATTGCCGTCTAAAAATATAATTTTGTCGCCCCTTTTTATTTTTCCGTTGTATTTTTCCCAAAGTAACCGATGCGTTAATTCCCATTTGTTAGGCTCTTGTGTTTTTGTATAATGATAACCCTCTGTGTCAATTCTTGTTGAACCAACAGGTTTGTGGTTATGGGGGGTATGTCCTTTTTTAAACATTGTTTTTGAACAACGCTCGTAAACTTCTCTTGATATTTTTTGCCCTTTATTCGAGGGAATATGCCCCTTTTGGAACCGAGTAACTAGACCGCTTGTAATATGATTATTCTTTTTAAATGTTCGAACTTGAGAAGTTTTAAAATTTGTTTTAAATTTTTTATTTAAAAGATCTGTCAACTCTTGCGTTGTTTTCCCTTTGCTGTTTCCTTTGATAAAATCAACCATTTCATCACTAAAAATAAGGCTTTTATATTTTTTATTAGTCATTTTTAATAACCTCGCTTAAAAGAAATTTTGTCTGATCACTTTTTAAATAGCCACAATCAGCAAGTTTAATGGCTGCTTTTAATTGTATTTCTTGATTTTTAATAATCGTTTCGGAAATATTTGTTATTGCTTCTGCTTTTTTTAATTGAGTCTCCAACTCTTGAGAACTTAAAGAATCGTCATTAATTCGCTCTATTTGCTCAAATAAATAATTGTTTAAATCTGATAATTTGTTTTTCATATTAAAATAACCTCATTTGTAGCCGTCCCGGTCCTATTTCGATCGCCTCCGGCTGTTTTTCTTTTTGTCTTTTTTCGTACTCTTTGCGGGCAAGTTCAACCATTCCGTAATAACCGCCCTTCCACTCTGTATGCGGAGGGAGTAAAGGCTCATCAGCTAAAGAACCGCAACCTTGCGTGCAAAAATTCGGAATACCATTTGTCGAAATAATTCTGCCGCAACGGGGACACCACTTAGAACCCATCGCCGCTATCCTTTATTTTTTGCCCGAAACTTGCTATCTCTAAGACTGATTTTTTAAACCCTTCCGCCGTCGCTATCGGGTTTGTAATCCCAACATAAAGAACACGGCGTTTTTGTGCCTTATATTCAACCTCAACAATTCCGATCTGTTGTAAAGTGTTTAAAAAACTGAACCACGCATGCGAAATTAGTATAAATTCGCCAAAGTCCAACCCGTCGCCCGAATTCATCGGGAACGGGAAAAACGGTTTATTTTTTAGCTCGTTAAGTTCCTTTTTTGTGTTGTTAAGCTCGCTTTGCAGATCCCGATTTTGTTTAACCGTTTCATCGTGATTTGTCAAAGCGTGTCTTAATGTTTGAAATCTTTTTTCAACAACCTCGTCCGGTAATTCCTCAATCGGTGTCGGATCTCCCGCCTCCAACAAGCCGAGCAAGTAAGATTTAATTGTTTTCATAGTTTCTTTTGTTGCCATATTTTTCTCCTATAATTCTTGAGCGAGCTAAAAACATTAACCCGCTTATTTTTTACCTTTTTTCTTTCGCTTTTCTTTATACTCGCCGAGTTCGGTTCGTTTAAAATCTGCTTTTGGAATAAAAAATTGAGTTCCCCAGCCTTTGAAATGCAAAAAGCGACCGTTCCGGACGGCTTTTAATTTTGAGATTGCGTAAAGAACTCTTATTTTTTTTCTTACAGGGCGTTCAATCGTGTAAATATGTATTAAATCGCTATCCCGTAAATATTTAAAAATTTCGTATTGAACCCCGAAACAATCGTCCATTTGCCTTTTTTCGTCTTTGTGGAATTCGTGTTTTTCGGGTTCAACATTCGTTTTTCTTAATGTTATTCGGTTTGTGTCAATATCAAATAATAAAACCCCGATACATTTTTTTTCATCGTACTTTGTAGATGAAAACCACCCGCCTTTTGACAAAATACGCTCAAGATAAATTGTCGCTGACAAAAAGTGATATTCGCAAGTTAAGCGAAATTCCTCATACTCTTTTTTACAGATATGCCCCGCCAGTTGATGGGCTAAACTTTGAAAATATTGTTTCCCGTCCTTCTCAACGTCCGTTGTAAAAGCAATTTCGTCTTTTTCTAAAATTTGCTCGTTTTTTTGCTCTTCAATCACTGCTCAAACCTCCTATTTTGATGACTAAAAACTATAACAGGCGAATTGTTAATCAATCGGGAAACTATTACCTCGTTATAAAATTTTGAGTCCAATTCCTCCAAGGTGTGATTTGCGGAAGTAATTATCGGTAGTTGATTAACAATCCGATAATTAACAAGTGAATAAATAAATTCTTTTACAAACTCCGTCGGGGCAAGTTTGTCTATATCATCTAAAAATAAAAAATCTGCCTTTTTGTAGCGATTAACTATCTCATCAACTGTTTTGTCGCTTTTGGCATTAAAACATTTTGTTATTTCACCTTTGAGATCGACGGCGTTTATAAATTTACAACTAAACAACCAACGGGAAATTAAGCTATTACATAAAATCGTTTGTAACATAGTCTTTCCGGTCCCGGAGTTCCCAATTAAAACAAGATTTTTTCCGTAAATATAATTTTGAATGGCGTTGTCAAAATAATTTAAAACTGTCGCTTTTGCGTTTTTCTCGGAGTCGCATTCAACTTTGTAATCATCAAAAGAAACTCCGTCAAATAGCTTCGGGGTGTTGCTTGTTGCTTTTAATGCTTTTCTTGCGTCTTTGAGTGAAGTGCTTAAAACTAAACGATCATTGATATTTGCAATAAATTTAGATGTCTTTTTAAAATATTTATTTAATTTTTCAGCTTGAGGACAATCGCAATATTCATTTTCCGAAAGTTGCTCACCGCAAAAAGCACAATAACCGTCTTTTGTCCTATTGCCTATGATTCTCAAAATTTCATTATTAAAATCTTTTTTTAATTGATCCATTTAAAGCCTCTTATTTATAACATTTTGCGTATTTACCGATCGACAAAACTTTGTTTTCCATGCCTTCATTTTCGGAAATTTCTTCATTGTTGTAATTTCCTTCGCTAACTTTCAAAGCGTTTTGATCATTTTTTAAAATCCAGTCAAAACAGAAAAAAGCACTTGATCTGATGAATTTTGATTTTTCGGCTTTGCGGAAAATATCCTCCCAAAATTCTTTTTGCGGATATTTTTCTAATCTTAATTTTGCTTTTTTGCGTCGCTCGTCTGTGATTGTTTTCGGTTGCGGAAAATGAATACATATTTTTTTGTAAAGATTAAGTAAATCTTCACAAGTAAAAACGGTTTCCGTTTTTACAAGAAAAAGTTGATTACTTAGTTCTTTAGTATTTAGTCCATTATTTATTAGTTCTTTATTATTCGGCTGATTTTCTATCGCTTGAAGTTCTGCAGATTGAATGTCTGCATGTTGAAAATCTGCAGTTTGATTTTCAAGAGGTTGAAAATCGACCTCTTGTTTTTGAGGGATTTGTTTTGATTCATAGATATGATATACATATTCAAAACGCCCCGATTCGCTTTTATGAGGGGAAATTTTTTCAATAATCAAATATCCTCTCTCTTTTAATTCTTTTAAAGTTGTCTTAACCGCATGCCGCCCTTCTTTACAAACGGAAACCAATCCGTCGATTGAATAATTCCAGTCGTCCGGCAAAGCCAACATAAAACACAATAAACCTTTTGCAGACATACTTAACGGCGGTTTTTCAAATAAAGCCTCATTGTTAATAATAGTAAAGTTTTTAGTTTTATGAACCCGAATAACTGAAGCATTACCCGTGTTATTGTTTTTTTGTTCTCTCATCTTTTAAAATCCTTGTATTATAGAGCTTGCTTTAAGCAGGCTTTGAAACATTTTTCAATGTGTGTTTTTCCCAAACGCTCAGCGTCTGAAATCGCAATTCTTGTTAAATTCAGAGCCTCGCTATTAACCGCAAGCCCCGACGTATAAATAAACAAAGGGAAGTCAACCTTATCTTTTAAAACTTGTCTTAAATAATAAAAATAAGTTTGCTGTGTTAAGAAATTTAACTTATTCTCATAATCTCTTTTGCGTTTAGTTTTCAAATCTTGAATCCGCTTTACAAAAAAGTTAAGCGGGGATTTTGCGTTTTTGTTCGCTTGTTTGTTTTGCATTTTCAATCTCCTTTTTAGGTTTTTGGGACAGCTTCAGTAAGGCATGGAAGAACCGCCCCCATAGCAAATCTCGTTCCTCGTCGGAATATTCGACATCATCGAAAACAACAATAACTCCGACCTCTTTTCTCATTTTGTAGCCTCCTTACTGAACAGATATTCAATCGAATGTCCGCCGAGTAATTCGGACAGTTTAAACGCTTCGTCAATAAAAAAGCGTTTCTCGCCGGATAATTTCATTCTTAAAGCAGATGGGCTTATATTTAATTTTGCCGCAATCTCTTTTTTTAACAGTCCTTTTCTGCCTATTTCAGCATTTAAATTGTCGTACATAATAAAACTCACTTTCCGAAATTAGAATTTATACTTTGCCTAATTCCAAATTTGGAATACGAGTATTACTTTAAATCCATATTCGGAATTTGTCAAGCAATTTTTTCTTGATTTAGAACTTTTTTTTAATATTTACTCAAAAAAGTTGCTAAATAAGGAATTTTTTTGTTTTATATTCAATATAAAGAAACTTAACAAAAGGAAATATATATGCCTAAATTTAGTATTGAAAAGTTAAACGAAATTAGAAATTCAAAGGGGTACACCTTAAAAGAATTAGCGGAAATGACAGATATTCCGCATAGTACAATTTCAAAAATATTTGCGGGATTCAACAAAAATCCGTCAATAGAAGCCGTGCAAAAAATTGCAAACGCTTTAGAATGCGGGATTGATGATTTTATTGAGTACGAAGTCGAACCTAAATCTCCGTATTACACTGATCGTCAAACAGGTAAGATCGCACAAGAGATTTACGAAAATAAAGATTTGCGAATATTGTTTGACGCAAGTAAAGATTTATCCCCGGAGGATATAAAAGCAGTTGTCGAAATTGCAAAAAGAATAAAATCAACTAAAAAATAAGTTACAACTATCAAACCATAAGGATGCATTAAAATGGTCGAAAATAATATAACAATTTTTGCAAATTTACCATATAAAGTAAGCGGCTTTATTATGTACGATTCGGCAGATGATTATTACACGATCGTACTTAATAGCCGCTTGAGCTATGAAGAAAACAGGAAAACTTTTGAACACGAACTGCAACACATAATAAATAACGATTTTTCAAAATGTCATAATGTCGGGATTTTGGAAGCGTCAATGCATTAATAAGGAGGAAAAATGAAAAAACATCTTTTTACATTATTTTTAGTAGGTTTAGTTACCTTTGCGGCATGCGGTTGTACAAATAATTCAACAACACAAACAAAGCCGGTCCCGGAACAAAAAGCAGAAATAAAAGAAAATCCGGTTATTTCAGCGAATATGGATTTTGCGAATAAACTTGAATCAATATTTAATAAAGGCTATACGATAGTAGACAAAACGAAAGTATATTATACAAAATCTGCAGATTTTCAAAATGTTTATTTTGTAGGTACTATGACACAAAAAGGCTCTCAATATTATAACGCCGTATGGGCAACAAACTGCATCTCAGACAATACGCTTGATTTTTCCAAGGGCTTAATATTTTCAATAAACGATTACGCTTATCAAGTTTCCGGAATGGGAGACGGAAGAACCAACGCCGAACCGATTACAGAACACGAGGATGGATATTCTCGAATAAATCAAAAATTACTTAACGATTTTGATAATTTAATAAAGTAGGTAAAAAATGAAAACAGACGCCGTATTATATACAAGAGTTTCTTCCGATGAACAAAGGAAAAGTGGTTTTTCTTTGGATTATCAGGAAAAACAAGGACGCCAATATGCGAGCAAACTTAACTTAAACATTGTTAAAATTTTTTCCGAATCGTACACCGCAAAGAAGCCGGGGCGACCGGAGTTTAACAAAATGCTTGATTTTTGCAAAAAATTTAAAATAAAACATTTGATATTTTTGAAATCGGACAGAGCATCACGCAATGGCGTTGACTCAGCGACTCTTGTATATATGGCAGAGCGTGAGGAATACAATATTCATTTAATACAAGATTGTTTATTATTAAACAAAAATTCAAAACCTACGGATTTTCTTGTTTTTGAAATAAATAATTGTATTTCTAACTTTTATCCGAGAAATTTGTCGATTGATGTCTCAACCAAGATGAGAGAAAAAGCGGAGCAAGGTTTTTATCCGTCTGTTGCCCCGATAGGATATGAAAACAAAAGAGTAAATCGTCGATCTTATTTGCAAATAGACCCTCAAAAAGCCCCGTTTATTAAACGTATGTTTGAATTGTACTCAACCGGTGAGTATTCTTATTCGTCGCTTGCAAAAAAAATGAGAGAAGAAGGTTTTATGATTTCTAACAAAGTAAAATGCGGCAAAAGAAATATTGAAATTATCTTAAATAATCCTATATATATAGGTGATTTTGTGTGGAAGGGGAAAAGATACTTTGACGCAAAGCACGAGCCGATTATAAGCAGAGAATTATATTCAATTTGCCAAAAAGTGATAAGAGAGCGACAAAATACAACTTGCAAAAAAAGAGAATTTATTTATTCAAATATGATTCATTGTTCGAAATGTGGCTGTTATTTAGTCGGCGAATTAAAAAAACAAAAATATATTTATTACCATTGTACCGGAAATCGTGGAGGGAGTTGTAAAAAAAATAGCTATATTCGAGAAGAAAAAATTGAAAAAAGCGTTGTTGAAACGTTAAAATCTTTTGAATTGCCGGCTGATCTGTTAAATATGGCAAAAAGAGCATTAAAACAAGAACTTGAAAATCAAAATTATTACAACGAGGAAAGAATAAAATCTTTAAGCATTGATATAGAAAAAGCAAAAAGCCGCCTAGATAAATTATTTGATTTATACCTAGACGGCGAAATAAGCGATAATATTTATCAAAAAAAGAAAAAACAACTCGAAAATGATATTGAAGAAATGAGCATGCTTTATTCTGTTTACGTAAAAACTGGTTTTGAATTATTAAAATATTCAGAGCGAATGTTCGAACTTTGCAAAAAAGCCTCTACGCTTTACTTAAACGGAGATGTTAAAGAAAAACGGGAAATTTTGAAAATTGTATGTTCGAACTTATACTATAACGGCGAAAATGTAATTATATCAATAAAAAAAGCGTTTCAACCTTTGGTTAAAATCGCTTCTTTGCAAAATCTGGGCCGCAGTGGACTCGAACCACCGACCTCACGCTTATCAGGCGTGCGCTCTAACCACCTGAGCTAGCAGCCCATAGCTTTTCAGCCAGTAAGTATATTAGACCATGGACAAAATTTGAAATCAAGTATTTTCTTTATTTTTTAAAAATATTTTTTCAATTAAATAGCGATGCCAAAACAAAATGGCATCGCTAGTATTTACAATATTATAAACCTAATTAAACTCTATTATTCTTCAGCCCCTGTTGGACGCAAAATTATAATAGAATTTATATTCAGCTGTACAAAGTCATGAAACTCTGTACGACGGTTTGGAAGTTGTCTGTATGCAACTTCGCAATCTTTAATCGCAACAAAACGTTTTTTACCGTTCAAGATATCTGAAAGCACACGGCTTCTTTTACCAATCTTAGGCATAAAAACATAGCCCTTAATTTCGTAATCCTGTGTAATTACAAGGACTCGTTCGGACCATACGCCGTTTGTAAAATCGTCGTTTCCCAATTCTTCTATTTCAAATGGTTCAAATTCTTCTGACATTTCTTCTCCTTGTAATTATGCTAATTTGATTATTTCTTATGACAATTGGTATGATTGGAACAATGGTAAGTACAAAGCTAATGCCAAGAACATTACGATACTACCAATTACGATAAGCATTAACGGTTCAATCATCTTTGTTAAAGCATCAATAATATCATCCAATTTTTTATCCAAGAACTTAACACTCTGGTCAAGCAATTCACCCAACTTACCTGTTTGTTCACCTGTTGCAATCATAAACAATACCATTGAAGGCATAATATTTGCTGCTCTTAATGCTGTAGAAAGGTGAACACCCTGTTGAACCTTACCGATAGCATCAGTGATTTTATTCTTGATAGTTTTGTTATCGATTGTAAGATTTCCTAAGTGCAGACAATCTACAATAGGAATACCTGCTTCATAAGCAACGAACATTACGGTAATAAAGTTAGAGAAGTTTGCATACTTTAACATATCACCGATTAAAGGAACCTTTAAGAAGAAATCATCCAAAATTCTTCTTGATGTTGGGTTCTTAAATGCAACATATATAAGACCACCAATTGCAAAAGGAGCCATTAGTGTCAAATACCAAAATTCTTTCAAAAACTCACCTAAATCAATACAAATTTGTGTAAAGATTGGCAACTTTGCACCTGACTGGTCAAACATTTCTTTAAAGGCAGGGAATACAAACATTAACATTACGGTAACTACAATCGCAGCCAACACGATAACGAAACAAGGATAAATCAAAGTACCAATTACACGACCTCTAATATTAGCCTGTTTCTTAAGTAATTCAGCAAGACGATCAAGGGTTTTTTCCATTTCCCCAGAATCTTCGCCGGCCTTTGTCAAACCAACATATATGCTACCAAATATTTCTGAATACTTTGCAACGGTGTCTGCAAATGTGGCCCCAGCAATTACCTGTTTTCTGATTTCTCTCGCTAACAATCTTATACGAGAAGAAACAGCGTCTTTTTCCAAAAACACAAGACCTTCAATAATAGGTACACCTGTTTGGATCAAAGTTCTAAATGTTCCTGTAAAGTCAATCAACTCTTGCAACGACAAAGGACTTAGCCTAACCTTTGGAGCAGAAGCTTTCTTTTTTTCATCAAAAACTTTAGTCGGAACCAAGCCCAACTGCCTAATTGCTTCACGGGCCGTTTTTATATCTTCGGCTTCTATTTTACCGTTAACAATTTCTGATCCATTTCTTAATGCTATATAGTTAAATATTGTCATGTTACTTACTACCTGTTATTATTCATTAACCGGACCAAGTACACGCAAGTACTCGGATATTGTTGTTTCACCTCTTAAAATGTGACCTAAACAAGAAGTCTGCAGTGTCTTCATTCCCATTCCGACAGCAGCCTCTTCAATTTCTACGTCATGCGCAGAATGGGCAATCATCTTTTTAATTTCTTTGTTAATTAACATTACTTCGTAACAACCGATACGACCTTTAAAACCTTCGTTGTTACAATCAAAACAACCTTTTGGTCTATAAATCGTACGTTTCATAAACTCTTGTTGTTCCTCAGGTGTAGCAACAACCAATTTTGCTTCTTCTAAAGATGCATGATATGCTTCTTTGCATTTTGGACAAAGACGTCTAACAAGACGTTGTGCAACAATACCAGTCAAAGTAGAAGAAATTAAATAATCAGCAGCACCCATCTGAATCAAACGGGTAATCGTTGCAGCAGCAGAGTTGGTGTGGAGAGTACTTAACACAAGGTGACCTGTTAACGCAGCAGCGATAGCAGTTTCTAAAGTTTCAAAGTCACGAATCTCACCGATAAGGATGATGTCAGGGTCTTGTCTTAAGATAGCTCTCATACATGATGCAAACGTGATACCTGCTTTAGGGTTAACCTGAGATTGGTTCAAACCATCAATTTTAATTTCGACAGGGTCTTCCAATGTTGTAATGTTAACACCTTCATTATTCAAACTTTTCAAAATTGAATAAAGAGTAGTTGTTTTACCTGAACCTGTAGGACCTACAGCAAGGATAATACCGTTAGGCGCTGCAACCATCTTGTTAATACGCGCCAAGTCATCCTCTGTACCACCTGACAACTTGATAATTTTATCTTCAGTCTTGATACTTGCAGCAGGCGCCAAGATACGGATAACCATCTTTTCTTTACCAGATACAGGCAAAGTGTTAATACGGAAATCGTAAGAAATACCTTTATACTTAACAGTAAAAGTACCGTCTTGCATCCTTCTGTGTTCAGCAATGTTCATTCTTGCCAAAACTTTGAAACGAGCAATCAATGAAGTTTCAACCTTACTTGGCAAGTCTAAAACCCTTCTTAAGATACCGTCAATACGATATCTAACCGTATAACAATCTAATCTGGGCTCAATGTGAATATCGGAAGCCTTCATATCAATACCGTCGGTAATAATTTTTGTTGCAAAGTTAGCAACAGCACCAGAGGTATCTTCCAACTCTCTTTCAACTTGTTCCCAAAGAGATTCTTCAACTTCAAATTCGAGGTTTTCTTCCTCGATTTTTCTCATAATCTCTTTAGTTTCTTTTCTTGCACGACCAAAATATTTAGTAATACAAGACTTATATTCCATATAGCTCATCAAATAAGGACGAGCTCTCATACCGGTAAGGTAAACTATTTCTGTTAATGCTTTTTTGTTGTTTGGATTAACCATACCAACATCAATAAACTTTCCATCAGAGGCAAGCGGCATTAACAGGTTATCTTTAATAAAATCTTCAGGAATAAGTCTGATTGTTGACTCTAAAATATTCAACTGTTGAGCAGTAACAGGTTTAAAGCCTTGTTGATATGCTAATGCATCTTTAAGTTGATCGACAGTGATAAAACCTAAAGAAACCAATGTAGAGCCAATCGGCGTACCTGTTTTTTTAGAAGCTGTTAACGCTTCAACTAATTGATCATTGTTTAACAAACCTTGCTCAATTAAGATTTCACCAATACGTTTTTTATGAGGCCCCTCTTCATATGTAACAGAAGTCTTAGCCTCAGGATTAGTGCTGGGGGAGGAAGAATCTTGTTTATTCTCAGCTACTTGAGACTCAACAGGTGACTCAGATGTTACATCATTTGTTTTTATTTCTGAGTTTTCAACTTGTTCCTCTTGAACAGAATTATTAACAGCAGAATCAGAACTTTCATCTAAATCGCCATTATCAGAAGACATATCATCTGATGGAGAAGTATAATAAGTATTCAAATAGTCATCCATAAAATCTTCAAAACTCTTTGCGTCAAAAGAAATGAATTTTACAGTATCAGAATCTTTTGCAGAAATAGCACGAGATATAACAGACTTATCTGCACCTTCTTTTACAACAACAAAGAAAAAACCTGCCTGTTTATTTATCGGAACAAACTGAAATTCCAGCAAATCATCTCTAGTAAACAACTCGGCAAATTTTGGGTTTATATTAGATTTTATTTTATTTATAGTCTCAATATTCATTCGGTTGAAAATCTCATTATACTAATTACAGAATTCATCTGTCTTGTTTTATTATACCTGCCGGTTTGTATCCAAACCGGCAGGGAAAAACCATCAAATAATCAGCTTATAAATTTTCACTGTTAGAAGCTACATCCTCTGTATCTTTAATAATATGAGGTGTAATCATAATCACAAGCTCATTTTTAGTATTTGAAGTTGTTGTGCTTCTAAAGATAGAGCCTATAACAGGAATATCACCTAATAGAGGAAGCTTTGCAACAGTTTTACGTTCTTCTTCCTGAATCAAACCACCAAGAACCAAAGTTTCTCCATCTTTAATTCTTATGTTAGAAAGATCCAAGTTACGTCTTTGAAGCAAAGTAGCTGCAATAATCTGACCTTGACCAGTAGAACTTGGTGCCATAATTTGCTCTTTAATAGTTGCATAGTTAGGCATTAAGTTCAAAGTAACATATCCGTCTGGACTGATGAATGGAACCATCTGTACACTGATACCATTGTCTTCACCAATTTCATATGTTCTTGAAACACCTGCTGTACCAACTGTACCTGATGTCATGATTTCTTCTTCTGTTGTTTTTACATAGTCAGAAGTCAAGTCGATTGTTGATTTTTTACCGTTTGTAACCATAACCTTAGGGTTAGCAAGCATTCTTGCCTTACCATTTTCAATCAAATAGTTAAGAGTCCAAGCAACGGTCTTCTTACCGTGATATCTAAAGTAGTCGGTAATAACGTCTTGACTTTCTCCGCTATCAGTAGTTGTAGAAGATTTAATTGGGAATGGTCCACCAGTAAAGTATATAGCAGACGTATTTTGACCATTATTGTAAGGACGTAACCCTTTATCACCATCAAATGTTGTTGAGATAAATGGAGTTAACAAAGTCCAAGTATTTTGGAACTCTTTAGATCCTGTTTCTGACAATTCAACAATCTGCATTTCAACATATGCTTGAGGTTGCTTTTTATCATTATCTCTAATAAATTTGCTTACCATAGCAGCCTGAGCGTCAGAACCACCTGTTATACTTACTGTACCTTTTTGAGGGAAATAAGTAACTGTCAAAGCAGTTCCATCCATAGAAACCAAACCGCTTGCTGAAACGTTAGATTTTATAGAACAAGCAACTTGGCCTTCACCTAATGAAATAGAGTCGCCCAAAGATGCTCCACCGCTACCGCCAGAAGAGCCGCCAGAAGAGCCACCAGAAGAGCCACCGCCTAATTCAGCAGCACCACCAAGGAATCTGCCGCCTAAACCACCTTTGGAACCACCTAATGAAGATCCAGAAGAGCCTGAAGACTTACTTGAAGAACCTGAATCAGGGAACAATGAACTACATATCAATGAAGCCATTTCCTTTGGTGTTGTATGGTTAACTCTAAATGTAACAGTCTTTGGAGGAGTGTCTAATTTAGCAACAATCTTTTGAGCCATATTATAGTCATTAGATGTACCAAATATTATTAACTCGTTCTTTTGCGGATTTGTCACAACAATTTGTCCGTTAGACAAGCCCGGTCTGTTTCTTGTAAAAATATTGCTGTTCAAGAAATTAGCAACTTTTGCAGCATCAGCATACTTAACCGGTATTGTCATCATGTTCTGTTTGTTGAAATCTGAACTAACACTGGCACTTCTTGACATAACAACCAATGTTCCTTTATCAAGAAAATAAGTCAAATCATTAGCCTGCAATATCATTTTAAACGCATCATTTAAAGAAACGTTAACAAGATCTAGTGTTACAGTTCCAGCAACTGTGTTGTGGAATATAATATTCAAGCCGGCTTTATCCGCTATCATTCTCAACGTTTGTTTCAAATCAGAGTCTCTAAGAGATACGTTGATTTTTCTTTCCCCGTTTGTAAGAGAAACTGCACCGTCGAGAGGGATATTGCCAGACATTTTATAGCCTGTTCTTAAAGCAGGTCTTGATACCGATGCTTGCAACTGAGCGTCAGCAGTTGCACAATAACCTAAAGTCACTGCCAAGATAAGTGCAAAAGCACCGACTGGTCCGTAGTAACTTTTTGTCTTTTTTTGTTTTTTGTCAATAAACATTTATTGATGACTCCTATTAATTATTTGTATTTATAAATCTTGTAACCACACCATTAAAACTGTATCGCGTTCTTTGGTGGCTTTTTATACGCTCCGCCAAACTGATTTGCAATATTAGAAACTGGGTTCAACTGAACATTGCTTCCAACTTCTTCTCCGACAGTAGCTTGGTATATATTTGCGTTATATTTTATTGTTACTGAGTTTTTAGTGATATTTAATATTTGGAATCCGTTAACATTATCACCTTTATGTACGAGGTAGTCAGTTCCACCAATGTTAACTATTGCGGATGGTCTTGACGAATCGTACATGATACCTGAAATTTTGGTTTGTGTTACCTGATCTACTACAGGATCTTCAAGTGGAACTTCAGGAGGAGGAGCGATTAAATCAAATTTAGGTGCCTTATCAATAGCAAGTTTTTCGTTGAATGGCAAGAAAGGATCGACTCTTCCACCTGCTGCTACAGGAATTGTAACTTTTTTAGATCCAAAACCAAACTGATTTTCTCTTTTTAAATCCAATTTCTTTTTAAGCTCAGCTCTTTCTTGAGGAGACAAAGACTTATCATTAGCAAGTTTTTCTTCCTCTGCCGCAATCTGAGCAGCTTCATCTTTAGGAGACTCTTTACCTGCTGCTTGTTCAGGATTTTCTGCATTTGCCTGTGTTTGTTCATCCAAATTAACATCGACAGTAGCAGTATTAGCATCCTGTTCTTGTGTTGTTGGAGCAGCTCCTTGTTGAGCAGCCTGATCATAGAAATAATCACCTGCTGCATTATCTTGAGAAGGCGCAGGTGTCATGAATTTCTTATAATAGAATAATCCGCCAGCAGCAACGGCAACCAATAACAGTAAGATCACAAAAAAGCCGCCTCCGCCTTTTTTAGCAGGTTGCATTTGTGGCTGAGGAGCCTGTTGTTCATAACCTTGTTGACCGTCCAACTGAGGAGCACCCATAACAGGTTGCTCAAAAAGCTCCTGATCAGGCATTTGTTGCTGATCTTGTGCTGATGGCTCAGCATATGAACTCATATCCAAAAAGTCTTCATTCATGCCATCATTCTGGGCATCTGAACTGTCACCAAATGAAAATTCCGCTCCGGCATTATTACCGTCATTGTTTTCAGAAAACGCATCGAAACTTTCATATATATTTGAGTCGTCTAATTCTCCAAACATTTACACTCTCTTTTTTATACTTCTTCTTCGTAACCTTAATTCTATTGCTTTTGCATGTTATTGGTAACATACAAACAGCCTATTTTAATATAATTCTATTACAGTATTGAAAATTAGGCAAATTTTTCGTTGATAAAGTTTTTTGCTTTACATTCATTTACATTATTCCTCTTTCAAAATTAACACTTATAATTAGGTAATGAGCGAAATTATATTAATATCACCAATAAAAAAACCTCAAGACATAAAAGATTTCATTGAGCACGTCAAATGCAGAAGTTTTTATGTGTATCATCATAAATTCCTTAATAATAATTTTGAATATGTAAATGAATTTATTAAGATTGCACATGCTAATAACTGCAAAATTTACGTTAATTTTAAACACAATATTACAGAAGAAGACTTGATAGAAATCAAAAAGTTTATAACTTTTCTTAAACACACTAAGATTGATGGTATTTTTATTAATAGCTACGCTATTTTAGAAGCAATAAAGACGCAAAATCTCCCATACAAAGTCATTGCAGATTCTTATTTTGACATTCACAACCTATCGGGCATTGATTTTGTAAACATGTTCCACAAAGCTGATCAGGTTATAATTACTGAAGAAATTTATATGAAAAATATTGCAAAAATAAAGCAATATAAAAATATTTCATTGGCAATTGATTCAGACAACCTACCATGGTGTGCAGAAGATATTAAGAAGCTTAATGCAATTGATTCTGTAGTCATTAAAGGAAAATTTGCAAACTCTCAAGAGATTTTAGAAGGAATTCAACTTGTTGAAAAAATTCTTGAAAAACCCAAAATGTTTAAAAACCAAAATTTGCCTTTTAAACATGTAAGAAAAAGTATTTATCAAACAAACCATTTTTCCGGTGAAATGATTTGCGCAGAAGGTTCGAATTTTAAATTTTCACGAAATATTCAAAAATTTGAATGGGAAAATAAACGACCACGTTTAAAAAAGGATTTTGACTATTCATCATTGGAACTTCCTCTCATCAATTTAAGACTTAGCTCATACGCCCAACTTGATGATTTGAAAAAATTTATCGCAAAAATTGGTTTTAATCCAGTTAATTCAATTGAATACGGAGAAATTTTAAGCACAAGTGACCTTGCCAAAAGTAGCTTTCATCAAATAATTACTAAAGTAAAAAAATTCTGTTTTAACCACGGAATAAAATTACAATTAAGTACACCTAGAATCCTTATAGAAAGAGATTTTGACAGAGTATATGAATATGTAAAAAACCTATGTCTTACAGAACCCATTCCTTCATCAATAATAATTAATAACATTGGCTATCTGTGGACTTTTATTAATGATGACGAACTGCACAGAATACCTGTTGAAATAGGTCAAGGAATCAACCTATTAAACAGCATGTCAATCAAATGTCTTAATAACTTGCACCCAATTGATACAGTAGATTTTAGCTCCTTTGAGCAAATTACAAATATAAAAAACTGCATAAAAAAGATAAAAAATATTATTCCTAATAAAAAATTGACAATTGCAGGAAACGTAAGAGTACCATCATTAGGACTATGTCCACTAAACAATGACACAGCAATAGTATCTCGCTTGTCTTGTAAAGCACCATGTCATAACGGCAATTACGCACTTAAAGACCCGTCTTTAAAAAAGATATTCCCCTTTGTTGTTGATGGTTTTTGTAGAATGCACATGTTTAAAGACTACATATTACATTTGTATGAATATGTGCCTAAACTGGAAAAAATTGGTATAAACGAGTTTGTTATAGACCTATCAGATTTGCCACCAAAATACGTAAGCATAATGCTCACTCATTTTTTAAACAGTCTTGCTGGATTTGAACAACCAAGCAATGAAATCGCAGAAGAATATTCTATAAAAGATTTAAAATAATAATATTCTTATGGCCTACAAGATCATGAGAACGTCTCTTACAATTTTAGAAACAATCGCAGTAGAAACTTCGCTCTTGTCATAATCCGGCGCAAGCTCAACTATATCAGCACCAACTATATCAAAATCCATCAAAAACTTAATCCATTCAGCAAGTTCTCTGTACATCAAGCCGTCCGGTTCTGGAGTGCCTGTTCCTGGCAATACTGATGGGTCAAGTACATCAACATCTATTGTTAAAAATATTTTTTTATTACGTAAAACATCCAAATCAGAAGAATTTTTTACTAGTGTATTATACTTTTTCATTAACTCAAATTCTTCTTTAAGTCCTGAACGAATACCAATTTGCTTGATATTATCAAAACCAACAATCTCACCAATTCTTCTCATTACAGAAGCATGGGAAAGTTTTTCACCTAAATAATCTTCCCTTAAATCAGTATGCGCATCAAAATGAATAATAGCAAGATTATCAAACTTTTCTTTACAAGCTTTAACAGCGGGCAAAGTAACCAAATGTTCTCCGCCAATACCCAAAAACTTTTTATCATCTTGAAAAATTACACGCGCATTTTTTTCAATAACATCTAAAGTTTTAGCTGTATTACCCAGTGGGAATTCTAACTCGCCTGCATCGTAGAACTTAACGTCATCAAGATGTTTATCATACACAGGTGAGTAGTCCTCAAGACCCCAACTTGCAAGTCTTAGCCTTTCAGGAGCAAATCTGCTGCCCGGGCGGTACGAACATGTCCCATCAAAAGGAAGACCAACCATAACAATTTGTGAATTATCATAATCGTCTGTCGCACCAATCCAATTACGCTCTAAAAAAGGACCCAGTTGATTTATAGACATATCAACACCTGTCTATTGAGCACCTTGGATTGCTGAAGCAGCAGCTGAGCCTTCAACAGCTTCATCACCTTGGTTTTCTGCATTCTTAGCATCTATATAAGCTTGCTTTTGAGCATCATTTTTCTCTGCATACAAGTTAACAGATATATCAGCAATAAGAACTTTTTTATTATTCTCATATGGAAAAATGCTAATCTTATCAATATTAATAAGATATGGATAATTAGCGATATCTTCAAAATATGAACGGAACTGTGCGTAATTACCTATTAATTGCATTTTTACTGCACAAACGTTATATGAGTCTAAAATATTTTGCACAACCATGTCATCAGGTGGATTCTGCGCATACTCAATAGAACGCAATCTTAAACCATTGTATTTTGCAGCCTGAATAACATCCTCAAACATAATACCAAAAGAAGCCATCGCATCTAACGTTGCAATGTCTGTTTTATATACGGGCTTAGTTGAGCTTTTTTCTTCTCTTTCATAAGCAGCTTTTTGCGCTTTTATATCATCTATTTGTTTTTGTGTGCTTTGAACCTTTGCAGTTTTTTCCTGAATAGATTTGTAAGTATTATATGACTCCTGTACTTTAGGTATTATAAGATACAATCCCAAAGCCACACAAAGAAGCATCACTGCCACATACATTATTTTTTGATTTTCATTCACTTTTTAAAAGCCCTTTCATAAATTGATTAGGTTATAGACATTAAATCAGACTATGTCTGTTAGGTTGAAGGTAAATTAGCCGGTAATGCAGGAACTTTTTTATCCTCGATAATCGGTTTACCATCTTTATCTAATTTTGGTTTAGCTGCCTCATTAGGATCAACTTGTTTTACGCCTTTGTAACTATTATTTGTCAATTCAAAAGAATAAACCAAATCCTTAGCAACTTCTATATCCAACATACCGTCATTGTCATCAACACTTAAACTAGAAAGTATCAAATCAGACTCAGGTACTTGAGACTTAATATTTCTAAAGAATAAATAAACATCATCAACAGCAGTAGTTGCACCTTTTATACCCAATGCACCACGTGAATCAGCATAGAATGAAGTTAACCAAACTTTTGCAGGAATATCAGCACCAATTGCTAAATAATACTTAACCTTATTTTGCAATCCTGCATCAATATTCTTTGCAGCAGCATAAATATCCATACCGGTCTTTTTCTTCTGCAACTCTGCCAACTCAGCATCTAAAGACTGTTGCTGAGAATCAAGCTCTGAATTTTTGGCCTGCAAGCTTCCCAAATAAGACTCAACAGCTTTGCTTGTTCCAAAACAAACTAACAAAATTGCCGCACAGATAACCACCAAATAAGTAACAATCTGAGATTGAGTAAGATCAAAGCCACCGATTCTTATAACATCAGGAGCCTTATAATCTGTTTTTTGCAAGAAGTTAAGCTTAATGCCAAAGTCTTTGTAATTATATATTGCAGCACCAATAGCCTCAGGAGTAATAGCTTTAACATAGTGAGGAAGAATGTTAAAATCAACATTCATTATCGGTTCTTTAGAATATTGGTTACATTCAAGGAATATAACATCTCCCGGCTGTTTAAGCTGCATAGCCAAAAGCTCTGCGCTAACATCGTTAGACTCAGACAATATCAAAAGTTTGTCTGTCGGGAATTTATCAAGCACTACACTTGCAGCTTGGCTAATCGCAACATAAACCTCGTCATTATTAAAAGATTTAATAGCAAGAGGTTCTTCAAAATATTCTATTACACTATATCCCAGCATTGAAAATACTGCGTAACTGTTCTGAGAAACAAGAAGTATATTCCAACTTCCGTGAGACATCGCAAAATCTTTTGTTACTTCAGTATACTCAAGTGTTTTAATTAAAGATGAATAAGTGTTTTCAACAGCTATTAAAGTTACGCCTAAATCTGTAAAAATTTGCTGAATAAGATTAAGAACTTCTTCTTGCAACGCAGCATAAAGAACGTATCTTTTCTCTGTTGAATTATTTTCCTTAACATCAACCCAACTAACGACAGGCGTTTCTTTTTTGAAAAGATATGTTTCTTCGACCTTAGAAGTCAAAGCTGTCGTAACACCTTCATCGTCCAATACAGTCGGCAAAAAGTCATGTCCAAACAGAACACTTGGCATGTTTAAAACAGCCTTCGCGTTTTGAGGAAGAATCTTCACTTCATTAAACAAATCTTGAAGATTTTGTTTAAATTCTGTGTAGTCTTCAATTTCTCTTTTAGGGAAATTATATGGCAAGTCTCTTCTTGCATACTTCATGATTTTGTGTGTTGACGGATCAATTTGAATCAACTCCAAGCCAACATTAGGTGACACTGAGATACCTACTGTAACTTTAGTATCGGGTTTAAGTTTTGCTAAAAAATTATTCATCTACTAATTCCAATATTCCAAATTCTTAACACTATATTTTTAATAAACCTATACAATTATAGTATAGTATAATTATTAAGGCAACAAGAAATCAAAAACCCTACAGAAGGTGTAGTATGCAAAAGAAAAATAATACGTCAAATTTAAATTTCATATATGGCCGAAACTCAGTGTTTGAGGCAGTTTCCAAATCTTTTAACAGAATAAACAAAATCATAATTTCAAAAAATACAACAAACGATGTAAAAATTAATGAAATTATAGATTTAGCAAAATCTAACGGGATAGTCTTTCAAATAGTCCCTAAAGAAAGATTTGTAACATACTCTGATGTAAACCATCAAGGAGTAATAGCCTTTGTTTCCCCGGTAGAATATACAGATTTTTATGAATTTTTGGAACAGAAAAAACAAGGATTTTCAAGAGTAGTTGTTTTAGACGGTATAGAGGATCCTCACAATCTCGGAGCAATCATCAGAACTTCAGCTTGTGCAGGTTTTGATGCTGTCATCATCCCATCAAGAAGAAATGCTCAAGTTAATGCAACTGTAGAAAAAACATCAGCAGGAGCTATTAACCACATACCATTAATTCAGGTTAATAGCCTTTCTAACGCAATAGACAAACTTAAAGATAACGACTATTGGATAATTGCAGCAGATGCACATGGAACACATAATTATTTTGATGTTGATTACACAAACATGAACTTTGCACTTATTATGGGCGGAGAAGAAACAGGGGTTTCGAAAAACAACATGAAAAAATCAGACTTTGTTGTTAAAATCCCAATGTTAAGAAATTTTAACTCTCTTAATGTTTCGAACGCAGCATGCGCAATTATATATGAGTCTGTAAGACAAGATTTAAAACATAGTGTATAATATTTAATAAATTTCAAGTAAAGGTGACAAATGACTAATAAAATTGAAAAATTCTCTCCGGAAGATATGGATTCAACCGAAGAAAATGAGGAAATTTCAATAGATAAATTAAATGAAGAGTCAGCTGACGACGAAGACCTTATTATGTCTGTGGAAGAACCCAAAACTTCAGAAAACGTCTCAAGCATAAACGCTGATGACTCTGTAAAAATATATTTGCAACAAATTGGCAAAATTCCTTTGTTAACTGCGGAACAAGAACTCGAAGTTGCAAAAAAAATAAAAGAATCTAATGATGATAAATCTAAAGAAATTCTTGTTAACGCCAATTTGCGTCTTGTTGTAAGCATCGCAAAAAAATATATTGGCAGAGGGCTTTCCTTCCTTGACCTTATACAAGAAGGCAATATGGGCCTTATGAAAGCTGCCGAAAAGTTTGATTATGCAAAAGGTTACAAGTTTTCAACTTACGCAACTTGGTGGATTCAGCAATCTATTACACGTGCAATTGCAGACAAATCAAGAATCATAAGACTACCTGTTCATATGATAGAAACTTTGAGCAAAATCAAAAAAGTAACAATAGATTTAACAACAGAATCAGGAAAAGCACCATCTAAAGAAGAAATCGCATACCGTGTCGGTATTCCTGTCAGCAAATTAACAAGCTTAATAAAAGCGGCACAGTCTACAATAAGTATTGAAACACCGGCAACAGCTAAAGACGAGTCTTCTAAACTTGGAGATTTTATCGTAGATGAATCAACCGTTTCTCCTGACACAAGAGTTTCTCAAGAAAATCTTTTTGAAGACATTCAAAAAATGCTTAACCAACTCAGCCCAAAAGAACGTGATGTTTTAATTATGCGTTACGGATTAAATGACGACGGCAACAGAAAAACTCTTGAAGAAATCGGTTCCAGATACGGAGTTTCGAGAGAGCGTATCAGACAGATAGAAAATCGAGCCATCAGTAAACTAAAAAAACTTTGTAAAAACCATAATCTAACTATTGGCTTAAAAAACTACTTTAATTAACTAAACCGATTTAAACAATTTAAACACCGAAGGGTCTGCACATCAAATGAGTGCAGACCCAAACTTTTGTTTTGCAAAACAATTAAATTAACCTAATCAAAGATGTTTTGTATTTTAAGTCCTTTTAAAACCAAAACAAGTTCAAGACTAAAACATTTCAAGCCCTGTATATTGAGTTCTTGCTACGTTAGCAGTACTTTCCATTGCCATTTTCAAAAATTTTTCAACAGTAGCACGGACTTTTTTTACATCGTTTTGCAGCTCTTCATGTCTTTCTTCTTCAGCTTTTTTCAATGCGTTTTTAAATTTTTCAAAACCTGCCATTTTGCTATACTCCCTTTTTAGATAACTTACTTACAATATACTTATCGGTTTTTTTAAATCAAACCTTTAGAGATAAAGAACTGTATATTAACAAATGTTTACATAATATTTCATAAACTAAAAAGTTTGCACATACCCTAAATAATGATTTATAATAATCAATTATGGATATAATTTCGCAAATAAAACATAAAGTAATAGTATCAGTTCAGGCAATGCCATCAGAACCTTTGTATAAAGAAGAATGTATGGCAGCAATGATGCAATCCGTTGTAAAAGGCGGTGCCGCTGCACTTAGAGTAGCTGGTGTAAGAGATGTAATTAACGCAAAAAAACTTTTTAAAATACCTGTCATAGGTATAACAAAACCTGAGGTTATCCCTCCAAACTGGAGAGAGATTGTTTATATAACACCTACAATCAAAGACGCAAAAGACTTGATTCAAGCAGGTGCCGATGTCATTGCTTTTGACGGAACATCACGTCCAAGAGGCGAAAACAACCTCACTCAACTTATAAGATTTATAAAAATAAATAAAAAACTTGCAATGGCAGACGTTGCAACACTTCAAGAAGGCGTCTCTGCAAGAATTTTAGGTGCGGACATAGTTTCTACAACTCTTTCAGGCTATACGTTGGAATCTCCAGAAACCTCTGATCAACCCGATTTCAAACTTTTAAAAGGCTTGGTTGAAGCTGTTGATTGTCCTGTAATCCTTGAAGGCAGAATCTGGACACCAGAACAAGTTGACAAAGCATTTGAACTCGGTGCTCACGCTGTCGTTATAGGTTCGGCAATCACAAGACCTCAACTTATCACAAAGAGATTTGTTAACAGAGAGAAGGCACAATAGATGAAAAAAGCGCTGGGGATTGATATAGGTGGAACAAAAATCCTTTACGGAATCGTAAACGAAAAAGGAGAAATTCTCTCTGAACTAAAAAAAACTCCAACACCTAAAACAGCTGACGAAATCTATTTAACACTTAAAAAAATTATTGAAGAAAATTACAATGACATTGACGCAGTAGGACTTTCTTCAGCAGGAGCAGTCAATCTAGAAAACACAAGAGTTTTAAGCTCAACCCCAAACCTGCCTGACGGGTACAATCAAATAGATTTTTCTACGCTTTCTGATAAAAAAATCTATGTAGAAAATGATGCCAACTGCGCTTGTGCTGCAGAATATCAAAACGGAGCAGGCAAAGGGTTTCGAACAGTGCTTATGATAACAATAGGCACAGGTATTGGCGGCGGAATGATTTCAGAAGGCAAACTCTTTAGAGGTTCAACAGGCAACGCTCTTGAAGTAGGCAGTTTAAAGATTTTTGCAGACAAAAGACAAAAATGCACTTGCGGAAGGTACGACTGCTGGGAGTCTTACGCATCAGGAACAGGCTTAAAAAACTGTGCAAAAACAGGAGCACAAACTTATCCCGAATTTAAAACAAGTATCTACAAAGACAAATTACCTCAAGACATTACAACTTACGATATTACAGACGGCGTTGAGAAAAATGATGCATTCTGTGTAAAAGTATTTAACCAATGGATAGATTATATGTTTGTCGGGCTTGTGTCTCTAACTGATATTTTTAACCCCGATTGTATAGTTATATCAGGTGGAATGTGCTCTTTTATTGATGTAGAAGATTTAGAAAAAAGAATAAACGAAGAATCCGTTGTTTCAAATACTAAGGTAAAAACAGCACTTACCGGTAACAACGCTGGAATGATTGGCGCAGGTGTGCTTGCACTTTCGGCAAGCAGCAGATAAGTTTGTCTGACTAGTAAACTGACCTACAGGTCTGTCGTCATATTGAGGCGTGAGCCAAGAACTCTGTTCAAGAGGTGACTAAATGTCACGTTTTGAATAGAGGAAAGCTAAGTCAAAAACGTAGTTTTTGCGTGCTGCATAGAGATATAAAAACTTGGCGTGATACCAAAAGATTGTGAGATTCTTGCTTGAGATGTAGGCGAGTTTACGAGCCGTACATATCAGGATACCCGTGAGGGTACGCTAACGCTCAGAATGACGAAGTATGATTTATCACAGTCAGCGCAGATACAGGAGCCTTATAAAAAAAACAATTTTGAATGGACTTGTTGTTTGCAAATGAGGTGCTTAATATTCATAGCTAGCCAAGATACTGAAGCCTCATAAAAAACAAGAAAAAAAGCCCGAAGATTTTTAAAACCCTCGGGCAAGTTGCCATCACCTATTATAGTAAATTTGTCTATTAATTTTATGATGTCATTCAACAATACTATCCCTGACTCTATTGAATCAAGCTCAACGCAATTGATGGGAGCTGATTTGCTTGAACCAAAAGTGAAGAAGCAGTTTGTTGAAGAATTTGATACTGCGTAAAGTTTGCAGCTTCTTCTGCAATATCTGCGTCCATAATGGTTGATTTTGCAGCGGTAGAGTTTTCAATAGTAGTTGTTAATGAGTCAGTAGCTGCATCAAGTCTGTTACCTGCAGCACCGATTGCAGCTTTTGCAGTGTTGATATTATCGATTGCAGTATCGATTGTATCAAGATAAGCAGCAGCAGCAGTTGCATTTGCGTAGTTTGTTGTAATCTGACCTACATCCAAACCTAAAGTTGCTGAATCTTTAGCAGCAAATATAGTTTGATCGATTTTTACACAGTTTGCAGCTTCGTCTGCATTAGCACCAACTTGCAATCTAACATCGCCCATAGAACCGTCTAACAATTTTTTACCATTGAAGTTAGAAGATTCAGCAATACGGTCAATTTCTTCCATACGTTTAGTGATTTCGTCTGTAAGAGCATCCATAGATTGTTGGTCATAGATACCGTTTGCTGCTTGAACTGTCAAGTCTCTGATACGAGTAACGTTATCAAGAATTACATCAAGGTCACCTTCAGCAATGCTTAACATGTTAGCTGCAGTAGAAATGTTGCTTTTTGCAACTTTTGAACCACTGATTTGTACATCCAAGTTAGTTGCGATATACATGTTAGCTGCGTCATCTTTAGCACCGTTGATTTTATAACCAGTTGACATTCTTTCTAACGCTTTGTTCATACCATTTGTAGCGTCAGTTAGGTTTCTTTGTGTCTTTAAAGCAGACATGTTTGTGTTAACAATAATTGGCATTTTGATCTCCTTTCGCCAAACTGCTCACGTCCGTGCAAGCAGCTTTGTTTAGACTGTAATAACGTAAATTTTTAATATTTCTTATCTGTGAATTCGAATGGGGATAGAATTCACAACATATTTGTATGTATTTTCCTGTGTTTAGACTTTCTTAGACTGTATTTCTCAACGAAAAATCATCTACCTGTTTAGACTGTGAACTGTTACACGTTGTCCACACTCATATAATATCGTTCCGTGGGCTAAAACTTAATTCTTAAAAAGTTAGAAAAAAGCCAAACTAAAGTATGGTTTTTAATCAATAAGAAAATACCCCAAAAATACCAATCGTCATTTTGAGGGAGTGAAACGACCGAAGAATCTCATAAGTTTTTGGGTTTCAAATCAAGCTGGTGAGATGTTTCGCCAAAGGCTCAACATGACGCCCCCTCGTCATTCTGAGCGTTAGCGTACCCTCACGGGTATCCTGATATGTACGGCTCGTAAACTCGCCTACATCTCAAGCAAGAATCTCACAATCTTTGTTTACCACGCCAAGCTTTTATATTTCTATATAGCACGCAGAAACTGCGTTTCTGACTTAGCTTCCCTCTATTCAAAACGTGACATTTAGTCACCTTTTGAACAGAGTTCTTGGCAAAGCCTCAACATGACGGCTAACGTCATTCTGAGGAAGTGTAGCGACCGAAGAATCTCATAAGTTTTTGGGTTTCAAATCAAGCTGGTGAGATGTTTCGCCAAAGGCTCAACATGACGCCCCCTCGTCATTCTGAGCGTTAGCGTACCCTCACGGGTATCCTGATATGTACGGCTCGTAAACTCGCCTACATCTCAAGCAAGAATCGCACAATCTTTGTTTACCACGCCAAGCTTTTATATTTCTATACAGCACGCAGAAACTGCGTTTCTGACTTAGCTTCCCTCTATTCAAAACGTGACATTTAGTCACCTTTTGAACAGAGTTCTTGGCTTCGCCTCAACATGACAACATTCAAGCCCAACAAAACTAGGCTCAGGCAAGTAACACTAAAAAAATATTTTCGCTCAAATCAAACAAACAGCAAATTAGATACCGCTTATCATACTTAAAATAGAGTTCTTTTGAATATTATTCGCTTGTGTAATCATAGCTATAGAAGTTTGGATAAGAAGCTGTTGTTTTATCACATTGGCAGTTTCTTCGGCAATATCCGCATCCATTATTGTTGAATATGCACTTGTTAAGTTCTCTGTTTTAACATTAATTGAATCAACAACAGAATCAAGCCTTGAGCTATATGCCCCAGCAGAAGCAATACGTCCGACAACATCTTTTGATGCTGTATCTATCACATCTATAAACTGAGCCGCACTGCTAGCGTTAGCGAGCGCTTCATCCAAGCTCGAAAATTTACTGGAGCCGCCTATTAAATTAATACCTTCAGAATCTGCATTTTCAAAAACTCCGCTAATAGTTATGGAATTTGCTGCAGCGTCAGCATCTGCACCGACTTGCAATTTCAAATCCTTAGATGTTCCATCCAAAAGATTTAGACCGTTAAAACTTGAACCGCCTGCAATTCTATCTATTTCATCTATACGTTGTTGAATCTCGGCTTTAATTGCATTCTTCTCTTTTTCACCATAAACAGAGTTGGAATATTGAACAGTCAAATCACGAATTCTACCCAACTGGTCATTTATCGAAGTTAAATCACCAGTTGCTATATTCAAAGCATTACCTGCAATTTGGGTATTTTGTTTGGCAATATTCAATCCTCGTATCTGAGAATTGATATTTGTTGCAATATAGTAACCTGCAGCGTCATCCTTTGCGCTGTTAATTTTGTACCCTGTTGAAAGTCTTTTTAAACTGTTATTAAGACTGTTGATGGCTTTGTTCATAGAATTTTGGGCAGACAACACACCCATGTTGGTATTAATGACGATAGACATAATTACATAACCCTTTTTTAGACAGAAATAATAGGAAATAGACGACAGCGAAAATCCTTATACTAAAGTTTAATAGCGAGGACAACCTGTTTGGCAAGATAAAAACCTTTTGCCTACAACTTTAGTATAGTTATATTTTTATTCTTATTAAACCCTAATTGCAGAGAACTTTTACAAAACTACATATATTTTTTATATACTCAAGTCATCAAACTGGCATTTGTATTGCTCAAATTAACTTGTGTATGTATCATTCACGTGATAGAATCGAGTTACATTGTTAAGAATATAGAGGTAATACTAATGAAAAAAGAATTGATTTTTATGGGACCTCCTGCAAGCGGAAAAGGTACACAAACAAAAAAACTTTCTGCTGAAACAGGTTTTGTTCACGTTGACACAGGCTCTTTGCTTAGAGAAGCTATGGCAAACGGAACAGAAGCAGGCAAAATAGCTAAAGATTACGTAGAAAAAGGCGCTCTTGTTCCTGTTGAAGTTGTAGCCCAAATAATCAAAGACAGATTGTCTCAAGACGATGTTCAAGAAGGTTTTATCCTTGATGGTTTTCCAAGAAGCACTGAACAAGCAAATATGCTTGATGATATGTTAAAAGAAATCGATGCAGACAAAGAAGTTACAACAAAAGTTATCTACTTCGACGTTCCTATCGAAAACCTTATGGAAAGAATCATCTACAGACGTTCTTGCCCTAAATGCGGTGCTATATACAACTTAAAAACTATGCCTATCAAACAAGAAGGTATTTGTGACGCTTGTGGCGCTGAACTTGTTCAAAGAAAAGACGATACTGAAGAAATCGCTAAAAACAGATTTGATACTTACTTTAAACAAACAGCTCCGTTAATCGATTTTTACGCTAAAAGAGGCAACCTTGTAAAAATTGATGCAACAGGTTCTGTTGATGAAATTTACGCTAAATTGAAAGAAGTTATAAAATAAACTTCTTTAGGAAGAAAATATGTCAGTACACAAAAAATCAAGAGAAGAACTCAAACTGATGAGAGAAGCAGGCAACATTGTTGCTCTTGTCCATCAGGAGATGAAAAGAATCATAGAACCCGGCATCAGCACAATGGAACTTGATGACGCAGCTATGAGAATAATTAAAGCAAACAAAGCAATCCCGACATTTTTAGGATACCATGGTTTCCCCGCATCAATTTGTGCATCTGTAAACAGCCAAGTTGTTCACGGAATCCCAAGCGAAAAATGTATCTTAAAAGAAGGCGACATAGTATCTATAGATGTTGGAGCAACATACAGAGGGCTTGTCGGTGACGGAGCTTGGACCTACCCTGTAGGTAATATCTCTGACGATTGCAAAATGCTATTAGAAACAACTGAAAGAGCTTTAATGGCAGCAATTTCCGTTATGAAGGACAATGTTTTGCTAGACGATGTATCAGGCGCAGTTGAAGACGTTGCTAACGAAAAAGGTCTTGGCATTGTTCGTCAATACGGCGGTCACGGCGTTGGAAGACAAATGCATGAAGAACCTTTTGTCTTCAACTACAGAGTCGGCAACAAGTTTGTTATCAAAGACGGTATGACTATTGCCATTGAGCCTATGCTTAACTTAGGCGGTGACGATGTTCATACGTTAGAAGACGAATGGACTGTTGTTACAAATGACGGAAAGCCTTCTGCTCACTTTGAACACACTATTCACGTTACTGCTGACGGAGCAGAAATTTTAACTAAGCTTATGTAAAAAAAACTCCATAAACAAAAAAAGGAACCTCAAAAAGGTTCCTTTTTTATTTTTATAAAATTATTCAAAAGCTCATGCCCGTACTCAGTCAGAATAGCTTCAGGGTGGAATTGAACGCCATAGACTTCATAGTTTTTGTGTTTTAAGGCCATTAAGATATTATCCTTTGTTTTGGCAAGCGGAGTCAGACACTCCGGCAAATCAATAGCTTTTAGTGAATGATATCTTGTAACATTGTATTTGTCAGGAAGATCTTTGAAAAGTTTTGATTTTTCAATAATTTCTATCTCAGAAATTTTACCGTGAAAAGGAGTAGGGTCTTTGATGATTTTGGCCCCAAAATGTTTGGCTATCAGTTGATGCCCAAGACAGATGCCAAGAATCTTTTTTGTTTTATAAAATTCTTCAATAACATCCTCACAAATACCGCACCAGCCTTTTTCACAAGGATTACCTGGGCCGGGGGAAATTATTACAGATTCAAAATCAAGTTTTTTTAGTTCATCAATCGTTATTTCATCGTTTTTAAATACCTTAGGATTAAGCCCAAGCTCTTGTAAATACTGAACGATGTTGTACGTAAAAGAGTCATAATTATCGATAAGAATCATAATGTCACCTCAACTATTCCTCTTACTGAGTTTATGCAAAATATCTTTTGCGCTTTGTTTATGTCGTTTAGAGTTAATACTTTTTCTTCACACTTGTTTTGCTCAAGCATTATGCGACGCATTACCCCATTGAGCAGACCTGATGATATTTTGGGCGTGTATAATCTGCCGTCAATTTGCAATAATATATTTGTTCTTGCACCTTCTGTCAGTTCGTCTTTTTCGTTTAAAAATATCACATCATAAACTTCTTGTGCTTTTATTTTTTCAAAAGCAGCTTTATACCAAGGCCTGTTAGTTGTTTTGTGGTACAAAAATTGTTCTTTGCTGTTCACTTTTTGAGCAGAAATTTCTATTTTGTTCGTACTATGTTCAATTAAAGGTTTATATTCCGTTTCAAAACTTCCGTCAGAAGATAGCAAGACTCTCAACATTCCGTCTTTTTCAGGCACAATATCCTTTATACTTTCAGGGAAGGTAAAGCAAAAATGTTTTGCAGTGTTTTTCATTCTTTCAAAATGTTCTTTTTTATAGAGCATTTGAAAATTTTCAACCTTAATAGTTTCGATAATTTTAAAGTCTGCTAAAGAATTGTTTGTATTCAAAAAACTCATTTTAGTAACGGTTTCTTCCCACTCGTCTTTTATATCAGAATCCCAAACGATTGCCCCGCCCACGCGGTATTTATAAAAATCTTCTTGATTAGTTTTTTGAAGAATTCTTATCGGAACGCTAAAAACAGCTTTTTGAGGAGATAAAAACCCTATTGCTCCACAGTAAATATTTCTTTTACCGGTTTCCACATGGTCGATAATCTCCATTGTGCTGATTTTAGGAGCCCCGGTGATTGAACCGCAAGGGAATATTGCCTCAAAAACATCATACAAAGTTGTACCTTCTAAAAGCTCTGCAGTTATTGTTGAAGTCATTTGATGCAGTGTTTTATGTGTTTCTATTTCAAAAAGTTTTGGAACTTTAACAGTACCTGTTTTTGCTATTCTACCAAGGTCGTTACGTAACAAGTCAACAATCATAACATTTTCTGCACGATTTTTTATATCGTTTTTTAAAAACTCTATATGCTGTTTATCTTCTTGTTCTGTTACGCCTCTTTTTATTGTACCTTTCATCGGTTTTGTGAGAATCTTGCCGTTTTCAAGTTCAAAAAACAACTCGGGTGAAAAAGAAAGCAAAGTTTCGTATTCATTTTTTATAAACGTATTATACAGAGTCTTTTGTCGTTTTAACAAAGTTTCATATAGAGTTAGAGAGTCAGCGTCAGTTTTCACATCCCAATCGTAAGTATAGTTAACTTCATAGGTGTTACCTGAAGCGATTTCTTCTTTTATCGTGTTTATAGCTCTTACATATTCTTCAAAGATGAGTGTAGGCAAAACCTTAACGTTTGCAGACGATTTATTTTCAGGCACATATTTTTCAAAAGTTTCATAAGCTTCAAAATACAAAAGCGGTTGTTTAGATTTTACAATTTTGTTTAAGAAAATATCTTTTGCTTCATACCTAATGTACCCAAGCAAATAATAGTTTTTTGAAAGTTCCTCGACCCTGTTTAGTGCAGTCTTAAAGTCTTCATTATCAAAGGCTTTAATAACTTCCAAAGGTTTTTTTAAACACATGTCTGAATAGATGTTCATTTGACTATTTTACCGCAAAAAAAAGCCCCGTTGGAGACAAAAAAAGAAACGGGGCTAATATATAAGGGTAGTAAAATCATAGCTTTTCAATTTCAATTTTTAGAGCAGAAAGCCTATTAAGCCAACCTTGAAGAAATATTTTTTGGTTGCCGTATTTAGCAAACTCTTTGTATTTTGCTTCTCTTGCAGAAATAAATTTTTCTGGGAACTTGTATTGAGCAGCTGCCAAAAACTCTTTTACTCTGCCTACACCCATATTGACAGCTGTGTCAAAAGCCAATAACGCAAATTTTGGGGACATTTTGTCGCAATTTGCTTTGAGCCAGTAGTTTTTGTAGTATATTTTTTCGACTTCATCTTTTGATATAAATTTAACGTCTTTTGCGGGTAGTTTTTGAGCCTTAAGCCAGTTGTTGTAAGTATTTTGTGTAATTCCATAATTTGTTGCTCCGCCTTTATCGTCCTTATTATTTACATAACCGCCCTCCCATTTGAGAACAAATCGAAGAGCGGTCTTAAAAAGATTATTCATAATTTCCTCAATCAATTATTTGTACTGCCGTGCCATTGAACAATACTTATCAAAAGTGTTTTGACATCGTTGACATTTTTATCAATTCTGTCTATACGATTTTCTAAGCTTGTATTGTTATCCCGATGAGTTTTTTCAGAAACATAATGCTCTGCAATATATTCAACGAGTTCGGATTTAAGCTCCGATATTTGTGCAGGTGTAACAAAAATCTTGTATTGAAGAAAAAACATAATAACCACTATGACAATCGGAGCATACTCTATAAAAGTATTCATAAAAACTCCTTTAATTATGTTTTTTAAAATCTTGTACAAGATGAACAAATCTCAACCTGTGAGCAAAAGTCATTTTTGACTTATATTGTTCAGCAATAGCAATAATTTTTTCGGCAATATCAGTTGCCTTTTTGTAGTCTTTTTTATCCTCTATAACATCTGTTTGAGCCAGATTCTCGACCTGAGCTGTTTTAAATTCAAAAATTTTAGACAACATATTGCTTATAGCCATAATCAAAGCGGAGTACATTATGCCTCCGCCTTTTTTGATTCTTCACTTTTATGCTCATCAATGCAAACATTAATCAAACCGATAATACCAAGAGCACAAGCTATTATTGCATCAGCAAGCTCTGGTTTTAACACAACTCCAAACGCTGCAAGCACAGAAAACAGACCTTTATAAGTACTGGCTTGATTCAAGTATTTTAAAATAGTTTCTACAATATTATTCATAAAATTCCTCACTTTCATCATTGTTTGCTACAAAGACAGACATTTTTCAAAATCAATAGAAAGAAGATTAAGTTCCTCTATTGTTTTTGCATTTTGTACCTGTTCAAGCAGAGTTGCCGTTTCAAATTCAATATTAGAAACTACTTGGGTAGCCACAGCACACATTTGAACAAATTCTTCATAAGAAAAATTAACGGGTTGATAATCATAATCAAGCCAAATAATAGTAGCCTCAGGCTGCGCAATAGCAAGTTGAGCAGACAATCTTATCTGTGCTCTGTCATCACAGTCAAAATGAGTTTCATTAAAATAAAAACCCGCTTTAAATGCGGATTCTTTTTGTTCACTAATCTGTTTTATACATTCTTGCTTTGCATCCTCTAATAATTCATCTTGAACATCCTTGGCAAAAACAAATTCATCATTTCTGTATAAAATCTCATCTTCTGTTGACTTAATTTCAATATCATCAGGAATAGAATCAATGACTAATATTGTATTTGCCAATCGTTCTAAGTTTGTATCAAATAATAATATTTTCCCATTTTGTTCTACGTAGTAATTCATTATTTTGCTCCATTTGCATATATAAAAGTTAAACTCTTAGATTCTACTGTTCCGCTATATCTTATAAATACAGTTTGTTTTCTAGCAACAGGAATAGAATAAGCCATGCTACCTGTTGTATCATTATGAGAATGGAACAATACGCCAACATTCGATTGAATCAACAGGTAATTATTAATTGAAGAAAATTTAGCATTAACAACAAACCATCCATCAGCCGGTGCTGTATAGGTAGTATCTGTAGCACCAACGGTCAATTCCACTTTGTGTGTCCCTGGCATCGACATACTTGAAATAAAAGAACGATTTTGAAAATCCAAGCAAGAAAAAGTTTCCTTTGGAGTAAAAGAATTAATCACATTATTATTAATGACAGTACCAACATTCCCCAATGGCACCATATATCTTGAAATTACTTTGTTATTTTGTTTACCTAAGTAACTATTATTTAAAATCAGGTATTTAACTTCGCCATTTTCAAAATTCTCTGTTACAGGTATATCACATGCATTGTCAAATAAAGCTTCCTTTATGAGGAACAAATCTTGATTTTCATATTCGGAATCTTTTGGATGAGGTAATCCAACAACCCAACGTCCCGTGATATTTTCAGTAATTGTTCTGAGTCTAAACTTATTATTTTCATACTCAAGATTACTCATACTTCCATCAGAATTAAATCCGTTTGGAACAAGCACTTTAATACCTTTATTAACAAAAACTGTTTTACCAAAGTAGCCTAATGTACTTAAATCTAAAGCTACATCATTATAAACAGTCTGCGCACTATTTAAACTGATTTGGGCAAAAGGAAATGATAAATAATCACTATTTTCCCATTGGTTATTACTATGATACTCTTTTATGACATTATTTTGAATATCATACCATCGAGTATTTAAACTTTCTTTTGCCGGAGTTTCCCCTGACAATAAACTTTCGGTGTTGGCATCAATCAATCCGGCTTGAGATAAACGCAATGTTATAAATCTGTGAGAACTTTTGCCACCCGGTGTTAGAGTATAATCTTGTCTTGTTTTTACCCAATAGAATAATTTATTATTCTCATATTGAATATCAACTACTTCATAACCGCACAAATCATCACCTATTTCTAAAGCAGGTGGTTCTGTACCATAAGGGACAACAGCAACAGAACCTGCTTTTAACCTAAAAACACCGTCTATTAATTCATATTGAATATTCTTTGGCTTTTCCAAAATACAATTTGATATTTGGGTTTGTTTTATTGCATTTGATGCACTATTAATAGTAATAACCCCTTCATCTTTTGCTTTTTCTAAATTTTCAAGCCCCTCTTGAGCAGAATTTTGAAGTTGGTTTGAAGAATCTTCTAAAAACTTTTTAGCATCTATCAAAATCTGGTTTACATCTGTAGTTATATTACCGACCTTATAATACAAAAGCTTTGTACTGGCTTGGGGTTGAACAGTAGAAGATTTACCGTATACAGCAGAACTTCTTTTAGCTTCAAACCCCAAACCTGCAGGCTTTGAAACAGCCCCACCATCACCTCTTTGTTCTGCAGACGCAGTACCTGTTGCATATAAAGCCCCAGAAGCAGAATCATTCCACAAGGTTGTTCCTGCATTAAATCTTGGCCAAATTGACCCTTTTATATTTGGCAAACCGGCTTCTTTAAATTGGTTTATAGAGCTATCATTTGTAGAAAATTGCATAAACCAGTTGTTGCGTGGCAAATAAAACTGCTGATTTGTCTTATCTAATATATAGAAATCGGCTATTCCTGTTTGAGAAAACAATTTATCTATAGCATCTTTTTTCGAAACATCCGCTACATAGTGTCCATTCAATGCTTGAACACAACTTATACCTCTGTAAGTAACTGTAGCACCTTCGTCAAACTCTTGTATAATTTGGTTTACCGCATCGGGATAAGTCATTGTAACAAGTCCGCCTTGAAGCATCCATCCCACAGCCTCAACCCCGACAAGTTTTCTGTCAGTTATTTTTATATCAAACAGCTTAAAGCCATCGCCTTTATCTTGGTTATATTTTAAATGCATCAAGCATTCATTTAAAACATCAGTATTACAAGGAGAAACCCCAGATACTGTGGGGTTATCAGTCCAAGTATATGATTGGTTATCCATTTTTCCTCCTTTTTAATATCCTTTTGCACGTAAACTCAACTTACACGTTGTAAGATCCCCCGCATTTGTATAAGCTTTTAAAATTGCATAAGTATTTGTTTTTTCAGTGACAACGACATACGCATCATTGTTATCATTAACTGTTGCAACAATTGACGGGGGACGAATAAATGAGTAATCTATGCGCAAGCCGTTTTTGTCTGTTATTTTAAGCTCCAAATCCAAATCTTTATCAGGTACATCAACAGCAACATTGAGATTAGTCAAAACAGTTTGAACATTGTTGTAAGCCTTTAATGTAACCCTAAATTTGCAATATCTGAAGGTATATTTGCCTGTGTTAACTATTTTCCAATCAGAAAAATTTTCTCCGTCATCAGACAAAGCCCATTCAACAAGAACGGTGCTTTGTTCATCAGCAGAAGTATACTGAATATCAAAAGCAACAATACACTCAAGAACTGCACCTATATCGTAGACTTGGCTTAAATAAACGCCCTCTGAACATGTATCTGTTCCCCAAATGCCTGTTCTTTGATAATAGCCAGAAGAACTGTACCAAAAATCCTCAGTATTATGCCATTTGATATCTTGTTCTACAAGTTTTATCGTATCTCTATAGACTCTTAAGTTTTCATCTAATGTGCCTGCAATATTATCAAGTACATTGATTTTCACAATCTCGTTAACATTAGGAACAGAATCAATACTAATAACATCAAGAGTAGGATTTTTTGAATAGTTATAACCGTTAAAAGCCTTTATCCAAAACTTAAAAACACCGTTTGTAGGTATTTCTATTGTAAACTTGCTTTCTGTTATCTTAGATTGAATCAGAGCAGAATTTTCCCAAGAATCACCCATTCTTATTTCATAAGTATCAGACTTATTTTGGTTCGGCTGCCATACAAAGTTGAACAAATTATTAGATTGTACAACATTAAAGTTTTGTACATCATCGGGGTATTTTGCAGGGTCAGCCAAATTACTTACTAAAACTCTCGGTTCTTTACTACCGAGCTCATCGCTGTACAACCTCTCATCATAAGTTCTCCAATTAACTGTAAAAACACCGGCTCCGTTATCAGTAACACTTGTTACTTTAACCTTGTAACTTTTTAACCCCATTAAAATAGAGTCAAAAGATATTACATCCCCAACTTCAAGGTCATAACCCTTATAGTCAGTTTGAAAACTCCCAAAATAAGGCTGTAACCTTTTTGAGTTAACATAATACCAAGCAAGCCTTGAAGCTTGATTAAAACTTGTACAACTTAAAATATCTACACTGTGTTCAATAGGAACTCCATCACGATATTCAGGAATTTCAGCTGTAGCTTCTACCTTTTGCCACTCGTGTTTTGGAGAAACAAATGTACATTTTAAAATATCATAATGTTCCTCTTTTGGTATTGTTTCAAAAGTTTCAGAACCTTTAATAATATCATTTTCTTTAAAAATTTTGCTCAAAGGCTCAGGCTTATCTATTTTAAACTGCAATTTTCCGTTTTTAACAAACAAACCGCCTCTACAAGAACGATAAATTTCATCAAGTAATGTTCTTGCAGAAGTTTGTGCATCAAATATCATATTGAAAGTAAAACGGGGATTTGTTTCGTACTTTCCAGTTTCTTTACCATTACTATCTAGTATTGGTGTTTTTACAATCTCATCACAAAATGCTGCCGACTCAATAAAACTATCAAGGTCAAACATTTCTTTGACTATAGCGTCATCAATATTACCGTATTCGTTAATACCAAGCCCTAAACCGTTATAACAGGTTAAAAAGTCAAACAATATCCAAGCAGGGTTTTCAGAGTATTTTATCTCATACTCATAAGGGTTTTTATAAACTCTTATCTTTCTTCCTTTAACCACAGCCGTAAGGTTATAATTCATATCAATTTTTTGAGTACGAGGTACTGTTATCGCCAAATATGCAATATTTTTTAAAGAACCGACTTTTTCAGCTCTTTCTTGTTGATTGTTTCCACCAACAATAGGGTCAACTGTTTGTGAGTTTGTACCGTAGTATCTGTTTACTGTAATACCGGAAATTTCTTCAATCGGAATATCATTAAGCTTTATTTCTGAATAGCTTGAAATCTCACCTTCAGAAAAAGCAACAATTCTTTTTACCGTCTTTTGGTAATTTTCATCCTGCCAAATACGGTTGCCTGCAACCTTTACAGTCCCATAAAGCAAAGGTACCGGTAAATTTTGGTCAGTTTGAGTTTGCAAAAGCCCCTTATAAGTAGGAGACTGAGAACCCAAATCAGGTTTAGCAGCACTCGTAGCTAAAGACGCAGCAAGAGCAATACCACCATATATTAATGCAGCACCAACATATCCAACAATAGTACCAACAGTAGCTAATGTAGCAGTAGCAAGTGTTGCACCCATTGCCCCAGCTGCAGTAAAAAACAGTGAAGTAATAGCTCCTGCTAATATATCAAATCCAAGCATTATCTCACCCTATAAGATTGAAATTCAGAAAACAGTTTCAATCTCCCTATTTGTAAACTATGTTCCTTAAACACATGTATAATCTTGCCAAATTCGTAATAAACCGCGACATGAAGTGCTTTATTATATTTAGCAGTAATAATATCGCCCATTTTCAGATCATTAGGAGAAACTTCATCACAATATTCTCTAATTTTGGCCATTCCATAGTTATAATTTTCTTCAACATCTTCTGAAACCAGTTTGTATCTAGGAATTTCCGGATACAAGACTTGAATCGGATAAAAACACCCCTGATACGTTCCGTCTTCATTAAACATTTGAAAAGGATGTCCGATTTTTTCCAGAAGTTTTTTCATTTTTTCTTTCATAAAACCTCCGTTTTTCTGCATACAAAAACAACACCCTTTTTAGTAGAGTGTTGTTTTTTATAAATTTTAAAATACGTTTTAATTAATTCTTATTTAATTCTTCCTTGTTTATTCTTTCTGCTTCTTGTTTTTCGTATTCCACTAGCATTTCATATATTTCAGGATATTTTCTCTTAGCAGTTGTTTTTAAAGGAACTCTAAAAAGCATTCTCTGTCTTTTTATATCAATCCCTGGAGTCTCAAGAATTTTTTTCACGACATCAGTCTGACCGTTCTTAACAGCAAAAAACAGCGCACTTCCACCATCTATTGTTTTGATTCTGGGGTCTGCTCCATTTTCTAAAAGCATAAGGGCTATTTGATTATGCTTACAATAGATAGCTTGCAAAAGATATGGAGTACCTGCATATCTCTTATTTAAATCTATATGCTTAGCATCTATAAAAAGTTTAACCAGTTCAATATCTCCGCTTGTCACGGCATTCATCATCCAAACTTGAGAATGAGAATCAATCCTTTTACTTTTTAAAAGATTTATTGCTTCTTCTTGTGTATAAGCACTTGCTACTGTCGAAGTTAAAAATAGTGCACATAAAACAACTAAAAACTTTTTCATCATGTCCCCCTATATAGTTGGTTTTACAAAATAGCTTTTTATTTCGATATCTTTAACAATTTTTGTTTCTGCGTCTCTTACAGTAAGCTTGACTATTTCGTTGTTTTTTACAGGAGACAATCTGTAAGATAAATCAGACTTAGACATACCTTTTACAGGTTGTTTGTCTATAGAAACTATCAAATCACCTACCGACAACTTTTCATAAACTTTCGATTTGTCATAACAAACAGATGTTATTTTATATCCTTGTCTTGTCTTTTTACCCTCAAAACCGTACGAATAATATCCTAAAAGAGCTTTTTTAAGGGCAATCAAAAGTTCAGTTTCTTGGTGTTGGTAACTGTATATGTTTTCTTGAAGTGCACCACCTGTATTTATTGTGCTTTTCATCCCAAGTGACAATATAACATTTTTACCATCTTGAATGGCTGTAATCATATACCTTGTTTCAGGATGCGAACCAAAAAGAACTTTAAACAAAAGACTTGTATCAACATTGTATGCAGTAAAAGAATAATCAGACACATTTTCCAATGTAGAACCTTGCTTAACAAGGTTTTTCATAATTCTTTGCAAAATATCTTTTTGATTAGAATTTTCAATAACAATACTACTGTTTGCAAAAGCCATCGATGCGCTTAAAACAAAAGTAAATATCAAAACAAGTATCTTTTTCATACCAAAACCCACACCTTTTAACAATGTATACATTATTACATTATCAAGCGAAAGACACAAGAATACTTGTTTTTTGTAAATTGTGCTTGCAACCTTTTGCAAACAGTTTACTTATTCTTTATAACATATTTTTTGTACCCATTCGGGTACAATTTTGTAATGTATATTGAAACGACATTCTGAACTTTTTGTCGAAGTATTAATCAGAGCAACCAGCCTGTAATCATATTACAGACATAACCAAAATCTCACAGGCTTGGCGTGTGACTTTTAAACTTGTGAGATTCTTCGGTCGTTGTACTCCCTCAGAATGACTTTTATGGGAGCGGCTGTGCCGCTAAACAAATACCAATGGACTTGTTTTCAATGATTGATGTGTCTAATTGTCATAGTTCGCCAAGATATTGAAACCCTATAAAAAAAATTCGACCGTTGTGAAATGAATTACAGAAAGTTATTTAAACAACTGCAAACGAGGTACTGTTTGAGGCACGGGGAATTATTTGTACCACAATCAGTTTTTGTGCTTTAGCAACTTTTACGTGCCGAGTTGCCGAGTCGGGTTTAAATCACTTCCTGTATGAATGGAACATCAGGTCGGGAGCTTTTGGTACTTTTGTCGGTACAAAAGTACGTAAAAAATATTAAGTAGTTGGAACGACTGTGCCGCTGACAATTGAGGTGTTTAATTATCATAGCCCGCCAAGATATTAAAGCCTTATAAAATTGATAGATACTTTTCTTTCTTTTTTGCAATGAAAAGAAAGAAAAGTATCGCAAAAGAAAGAAACGTGCTATGTAAAAAGAAACAGTAATATGTTTTATCGGTAATTTTTCAGTGACATGCTACTGTAAAAATCACCTCAAAACATAACTGTTTCTAGTCAAGGTTACAATGGCAAAGCCATATTACTGCTAACGCAGTGGAGTTTTATATCCCAAAAAACAGAAAGCAGGGCTGTGCCCCTAAACAATTACCGATGGACTTGTCGTCTACAGATTAGATATTTCATTGTCATAGCCAGCCAAGATATGGAAATTCTACCAAAAATTAGTGCATAGGCCTGCGGCCCTAAACAGTTGAGAATTGACTTGTCGTCTACAGATTAGGTGTTTCATTGGCATAGCTAGCTGAGATATTGATGCCTTATAAAAAACTTTCATAAAAATTTAGCGCATACCTTGTTTCATCCATAGTGTCATCATTTTCTTTAAGCGGAGTATCAAGGTCAATCATATTTTGACGCCTTTCATCTTCATTGGGGTATCGATACAACCCAAACTCTCGCAACGTATTTTTGCAGCGGTCTTTGTTTATAATAAGCCTGTCATAGTTTATGATAGAACGCAAAATCCCGATACTGTCTATAAGCTTAGGCTTTTTTTCGTGAACAATTATACCGTTTAGAGCCTGCCTTAACTTGTGGTTTTGCTCAGGCCTTGCGTTGTCACAATTTATGAATCTAAAGTATCTTTTATACTCTTTTTGTTTGTCCAAAATCCACTTGATAACTTTTTCTTCACTGATTTTGGAACCATAAAGCTCGTCAATTTTGTAATAACATTTGTCACGAGTAACCCCGTACAACCCGCAAGATAGAGGATGAATCCAACCCCAGTCGAGCCCTAAAAAGTATTCTATGAATTCGTTTTTCTCAATTCTTTCAAGAATCTGCTTGTGAGAACAGGTATGCTTGTCAGGGTTAAACGTGTCATAAACAAGCCCTTGAGCAACAACCCAAAGCCCTTTGATTTTTCTTGCTTCAAAAACACCTTGATAAAGCTTTTTTTGATTTTCAATAAAAGCTTTTGACAAATTGGCGTTGTCTTCCATGGTGAAATGCCAATAATCAAAAATACTTTTGATATTTTTATCCCCTTCAAGGTAAGGTTTTATCCTCTCACGATAAAGCCAATGGTTTGCACTTTCGGGGTTACTGTCGGCTATGGCTCTAGCATTTTCAGGCGTTAACCTTGATAACGCCATATTATAGAACCCATAGTGATGCTTGGGCAGCTCATTTGCATACCAAAAATCCCAGGTTGCACCTTGAATATTTGAGTCACTGTCAGACTTTCCTCCCCCAACAACTAAACAGTTATAGAGCTTTCCCCAAAGGTGAATATCAAGTTCACCGCTTGCAGAATTATACTTAACTTTTGCACCGTGGTAATTTTTCAGATACGGTAAAAGCTCAACAAGCACGTTGTTACGCACTGTGTTTTTTGAATACCCTGAAAAAACTTTTAAATACTCATTACCGACAAAATCAAAAATCTGAGGAATTTTATAAATAATAGAAAGAGTCTTAGCCGAACGCACAGCACCGTCACAGAGAGTAAAAAACGCCATATCCTGCGGACGTTTGCTCAAAAATAAACGATGTTTTTTGCTGTATTTTGATTTTGTCCAATCAATCGGCATTGTCTAATCCTTCTCCCATTTCTTTCAAACTTTTCAAATATTCTTCCTGCGTACAGGTTTCGCTCACTTGTGCCTGTTTTGAAGCAGCCGAAGCAGACAAGTTGCGACGTTCTTCTTCTGTACAAATCAACTTATACAAAGCAGCATTAAGCGTTGCATTTGTACTTTCAAACCATTTTATCCTCAAATCACGCTTTAGCTTGGCACGATTAATCTCGAGCGTATCAAGTATTTGCTGAGATTCTTTGAGGTTTGCAAGCTCAAATAAAGACGGCGTAATATCAGAAAATATAAAAATCTCATCCATAAAAACAATGTTGTTTTCTATGATTGTTTCGATACAATTTTTTTCAAGTTTTTTAAACTTAGCTTTGCTTATTGCTTTCATTGCTACCTTCTTCTGTAGTAATCACTTACTCTAATTCCGTCAGAACGTGTGTATTCACGAACATATACCATCCCCGAGCCTGAACTTTTTGTCTTATTTTTATTAGCCTCTTTTCTTTTATGTGCATTTTGAATCATGTCGTGCACTTTTTGTTTTCTCGCTTCCTGCGGAGCTTTCAGTTCTTCAAGCGTAACATGTTTTAAATTTTTTTGATTAGCTGCTTTGGATTTTATCTGGTCTTTTAAAAAGATATCGTTATAATTAGAAACGGGCTCATCTTTATATAAACCTGTTGCCAATTCTTGAGTTTTATTTACTGATGATGGTTTCGAAGCTTTTTTTTCGTAATAAGCTTTATCTGCAGCCTCCCAAACAGGACTCATAAAAGCATTATCTTTATATGGGGTATTGTTATTTACATTTTGGTCAATTACCATTTCAGGATTGTGTCCAAGATTGTAATAGACCTCGTCAAGAAGATTCACTCCGTTGTTTTGCTCTCCAATTTTTCTTCCTACAGCATTATTTTTTAAATCCATTCTGCGGTCTAGAGGCTCATTTCCGGCGTTGTATTCTGTTAAAGACGGGTAAGATTTTATCGACCCGAATTGTATTATTTCATTTGCATCTCCAGCAAGTTTAGCTGTAGTTTTTCCATAAGTCTTTGTAAAGGCTGCACTTGTATAAGCATGTCTGAAAGCCCCCCATTGATTCTTCAGATTCTCGTCTTTTGCATACAGTTCAAAACCAAGACGATCTGTCAGAAGTGGTAGCTTATGTCTTTTTTTAAAATACTCCCAGGCTTCATCACGAAAAAAGGATTTAGCCTCATTTATATTTTTAAATCTTTTTTTATCATAATTCGACATTTTTTCTCCTTTGTTCTTTGTCAACTTTTGTAAAACGACAATTATGTTATACTTCCTGTATGAAGAAGTCATTTTACATATTTTTAACAATTATCATTGCTTTATCGGCTGTTTTTCTACGGTCGATTACAGAACCCCGCATGCTAACAGTGCGCCATTATCATATTAAAAATTCAGAACTCAAAGGTATAAAAATTGTTTTTGTATCAGATTTTCATGTGTTAAAAAATCAAGAAAAAAGACTTGATAAAATTATAGAAAAAATTAATACCCAAAAACCTGATATTGTACTTTTGGGCGGGGATTACATTAAGGCGGATTATCCCGAAAAATCTATGGATATAAAAACAATAGCAAAACACCTCTCGCAAATTAAACCTAAATATACAACTCTTGCCGTATTGGGCAACCATGATTACCTGTACGGTATGAACAGGGTAAAATATGAATTAGAAAAAAACAATATAAAAGTTTTGATGAATGAGAACGTACCGTTTACAATAGGGCAAAAAACTCTGTATATCGCAGGTATTGAAGATTTTTGGGAAGGACACCCAAATATAAATAAGTCTTTAAAAAGCACAAAAGAACCTGTTATCTTACTTTCTCATAACCCCGATGTTTTTCCGCAGATACCGCCAGAAGTTGATTTGACTTTAAGCGGACATACCCACGGCGGACAGGTTGTTTTGCCGATTTTCGGTGCGCCGATTGTTCCTTCTGATTATGGAAACAAATATGCTCAAGGGTTTGTAACAGAAAATAATAAAAAAATGATTGTTACAAAAGGGCTGGGAACAAGTATTTTGCCGATAAGGCTTAACTGCCTGCCAGAGATAATTGTTATTGATTTTATTTAATCGGTAAATTCCATTTTTTGCCATTTGCCGATGTATGAGTAGTCGACATCCGGATACTTTCTCTCTTTGCATTCTTCATCGCAGGGATTTGAACAGTACCGGTATATAATGTCATTAGCGCCCTGCTTAACCCGTTTTGTCAAAACAAAATTAGCCCTGTTCTTCTGATAATAGGTTTCCCCCTCAGGCAAATCCATGGCATCAGGGTATCTTCCGAACTGTTTTTTACCCTGTTCCAGAATAGCAACCGTTTCATTTTGAATATCCAGAGAGGTGTCTTCTTTTAACGGCTCAAAAAACATAAACAAAACCCATAGAATAAAAGACACACTTAGCATAAACATAGCATCTTTTCTGTCAAATACGGGATTTTTTGGCAAAGCCAGAGAAATAATTGCAAATACTGGAATAACCAAAAGTATAAACAAGAAAGACAGCAAATAAAAACACAAATAATCCGTAGAATTTGCATTGCTCTCCCAGAAACAGGAAAAGTTATAAACAGGCATAAAGGCGGCAAATGCAATCAGTACAACATTTTTTAACGATTTTAATAATAAATATAATTTTTTCATATTAGAAGTATGACGCTTATTTCTTTATTCAATATTATCATATTTACCGTTTTAATTTTTTAGTAATAAAAATTGATAAAGTTTTTTTAAATAAAAAAGAAATCCCCCGAAAATAAGTCCAAAGATGTAACAATTGCACACCCTCGGACTGCGGGGGGAATCTTTAGCATACTTTAAAATTTTATACACTCACATCTTGAGTAGCTGTCAAATCCTTTGCTTTGGCGTGGATTTCTATATCCATAAGTTTTGTTTGTTTATTGCCTTCTTCGCCAAATTCGTGTTCCGTATAAACGCCCTTGCCATCAAAAGTTAATGTAGCAAAATCGTTTTGAACACCGTTTATAGGAATAGCGGTTGCTTTAGCTTTGTAAATACAAAAATGCACATCTCCGCCGTCATTGCTTGTATCAAGAATTTGAGCCTTTAATTGGAAATAATTAGGCAAGTCACCGCCGCCAAAAGTATAAGACCCGACAGCGCTATCGTCCTCACCTGTTGTTGTATAGGTTCCGCCTGTCAGTTGCGCCAATACCTCTAAACTGAGTTTTGCATATTCCATATTAAAAGTTACGGATTTTATTTTGTTTGAAACTTCAAGAACCTTTTCATCCCCTGTCAGAGATTTTTCTTCTATTTCATAAGTCAAAGAAATCTGTCTAACCCCGGGCAAATCAATACCTTCACCACAGACAAACTGAGCTTCCGAGTCTTCTGTAACGGGGAAAAGTTTTGCGTCATCAACGCCAAAAAGTTTTGTTACTGTTTTTAGTGCCATTTTCTTCTCCTATCTGTTATAAGTAACTGTTATATCCAGCATATAGCCGTGTCTTTTTGAAGCATCTTTTTCAAGATAATAAGGACCGTTGTTCAAAGTTACGTGCATTGTTTTTCCGTTAATCAAAATCGCTTTTTGAAAGCAATCCTCAGGAAAAAGCAAATCGTGTAATTTAAAGCACGTATCTCGAACAAGCTTCAAGTCCGCAAATTTCATAACAATTTTTACGCCCGAACGTCTTGCAAGATCACACGGCAAAGTATTGTACAAGTTCAAAAGTATCACATCGCTACCTTTGGAAGAATCATAATCGTATTTAATCAAAGCTTCATCAGCCAATGAATTTTGTACAATAAAATTTTTAATATCGTCTAAAATCATATTCCCTCCTTTACCTTAAGCAAAATACACTTCGTTAATCACGCATACTGTACTTGCTAAAGGGTAATAAGGGTTGACATTTATGACTTTGAACTCTTTGTCTTTGATTTCTAAAATATCATCAACTTTAACAACAGCCTCAGTGAACAAACGCCCCGAACAAGTGAGTTGTTGACCTTGTGCGTTGACAGTTAAAGTATGTTTCATTTCTATTCTGCAATCGATTTCGTCTAATGCAATAATATTCGGGCGAGAGTTTTCATCTGCTCCGTTTACCGTTTTTAAAACAGCGGTATCCGTAAGCATATCCGTGTAGTATCCCATATATTAACCACTCCCAATTTTTTATTTAACCAAATAACCCTTTTTAACCCACTTTTTGACAAGGTACAAAGCTACAGAGCTTGAGAGTTTGTTTGTTTCAACCCCTATATTTGCAGTGTTGTAAGAAACAGACCCCACCCCAAGCGAAATTGACGAAATATTATTTTCAATATTTTTTTGATGAATATTATCCGAACTGTTTATCAAGGCATAAGCTTCTTCACAAACCGCATCTTTTATATCTTGCGGAATCTCATAATCTCGAGGAAAAGCCAACGGCTGATTCACATTTTGAACAGAACCGACAAAATCAAATCTGCTTATTTTTTTACTGGCACTAATAAGCAATTTTTCCTGCTGTTCTTGTTCAAGAGCGTACCAATCTGCAGAATCATATCTTTCATCAAAATAACACTGAGCATCTTCTAACGTCACAAGCGAGTTTTGATACAAAGTGATAGTCATTTTTCAAATTTCCTTTCCGTCACAGAAAAAACAGAGAGCCCTAAAAAAGAGCTCCCTGCCATATCTTCATGACTAATTTTTGTACTAAATAGTGTAAAATAATTACGCTGCAGCCGGTGTTAAAACAGCAAACGGATAACGATTTTCGCCGCCTTTTCTGTTTGCAGGTGCAGCAATCTGAACGCCCAATCTCATTACGCAACGTAATGCAACCATATCTTGTTGAGCAAGGTTATAAGCGATAGAGCCGTCTGTATTTTGGATAATTGCCTGATCAAGAACTTTGTAAGTAATATCCTGACGGATTGAATAAACTGCTTTTGAAAAATCACCTGCAATCAATAATGCTTGTTCAGCATCAAAAATGCCAGTTTCGTCATACATCATAGGTCTGCCAACAAGGCTTACAGGAGTTTCTGCTGTTAACCCAGGAGTGTATAAAAGCTGATTATTTTTATCTCTCAAGTTTCTGAATTTTGCTTCTAAAGTGCTGTCAGCGTAAAAACCTGTTACTTTATAACCAGCAGCTTCTACTTTTGCCATAACACCGTTTTCACCGATAATATCACCAGCAATATCTTCGTTTGTACCTAACTGAACTGTATTACTTTTTGCAATAGCTTGCGTAACAATAGCTTCAGGGTAAGAAGCAGGTTTGTTAACGCCAAAGAACACAGCCTCGTCAATTGCAACACCAAAAGCTTCTACAATCTGAGGTTTGATTTCGTCCCACATAGAATATTGAGCATCATCAAAAACAGCCTCAGGGATAGGAACAATTACGGCAATTTCTTCTGCAGTAAGAGTTAATTTATCCCATTCTGCGTTTGTTGTCTTTTTCATATCGGTATCACCGTTTAAAAAGTAAGCTGTCGGTAATGTTGATGCGATAGGCAATGTTTTTTGCTTAGCACTCATATTTGGCAACTGTTTAAAAAGCTGCAATGCTGCAGAAGCTTTTGGAACTTCCTTTATAATTTCAGAAGAAGTTTCTACAGGAATCAAAGATTCTGCATTTGTACGTGAAATAATTTTTGCATCTAAAGTCATTTTAAAATTTCCTTTCGTTTTGTGTTATCAAACTATCGGCCCAAAGCAGCACGGATATAAGCATCCATCTGCTGTGAAGGAGTAAGAACTTTAGTAACGGCAGACTTAAAAGTCCCGCCAAAAGAACTGCCCTTTTGTTCTTGAAACAAAAAGCTATTCTGCTCTTTATACTGAGCGATAAACTCATCTAAAGCCTCACCGCTAACATCTTCGGGGATATCTTTTGCAACAAGTTCGCTTTTTACACAGCCTGCTTTATCAAGTTTGCGCATCACATTGAGTTTGCGATGCTCGTTTTTTAAACTCTCAAGCTCCTCTTGAATCTCCTTTGCTTTTGCCTCTAAAGCAAGTTTTTGCTCCTCTTCCTTTTTAGAAGAAGTGCGATACTTTGCTGCTTCTTTTCGAAGTTTTTCTACCTCTTTTTTTAATCGGTTAGGGCTATGACCTCGCAAAAGTAAATCCATCTTTTGCGCCGGAGTCAAAGCGTTCCCCTCATCCTCTCCTTTATCTTTGGGCTCTGCCTCCTGAGCAGAGTTATCAAAATCTTGTTCAGCACCTGTCTGAACACTCTGCGACAAAACTTCTTGATTTTGTGCAGCAAAAATTTCATCCTCTGTACCTGACATAGGACTCTCCTTTCTTTTTTGTATGGTTTCAATATCTTGACGAACTATGACAATTGAACACCTAAATCATAGACGACAAGTCCACTCACAACTGTTTAGGGGCACAGCCCCTTCCACTACTTGATGTTTTTTTCATATGGTTTCAATAGCTTGGCAAGCTATACCAATTAGACACATAAATAATTGACGACAAGTCCATTGGTACTTGTTTTTTTATAAGGTTTCTATATCTCAACGGACTATGACAATTAAACACTTAAATCATTGACAACTAGCTCATTCACAACTGTTTAGGGCCGCAGGCCTACGCACTAATTTTGGGCAGAATTCCCATATCATGACTGACTATCATTAAAAAACTGCGTAAGCATTAATATGGCTTTGCCATTGTAGTTTTTATTACAGACTCTTTGTATTTACGCACAAAATTTTTGTTAAGCGTAGCGGTTAGAAAATTTTGAAGATAAATACTTTAGAGTCTGTTTTGATATAGCGTGTTTTTCTTTTTTGGTTCGTTTTTTCTTTTTGCGTCGCAACAAAAAGAAAAAATGAACATACAAAAATATTTTTCTATAAGGCTTCTATATCTTGACGAGCTATGACAATTGAACACCTAAATCATAGACGACAAGTCCATTGGTACTTGTTTTTTTATAAGGCTTCTATATCTTGACGAGCTATGACAATTAAACACCTCAATCACAGACGACAAGTCCATTGGTACTTGTTTTTTAATAAGGTTTCTATATCTCGGCGAACTATGACAATTAAACACCTAAATTGTTAACGACAAGTCCACTCACAACTGTTTAGGGGCACAGCCCCTTCCACTAAGAACGTCATTCTGAGGGAGTACAACGACCGAAGAATCTCAAGGGCTATTGGTAACACGCCAAGCCTGTGAGATGTTTCAGCTTATGCCTCAACATGACGAAGTTATTCCTTTATATCTTTATACAGCACGCAGAAACTGCGTTTCTGACTTAGCTTCCCTCTATTCAAAACGTGACATTTAGTCACCTTTTGAACAGAGTTCTTGGCTCTCGCCTCAACATGACGACAGACTGGTAGGTCGAATCACTAATCCAAACCATTACTTCTGTCGTTCATACATCCCTTTATCTTTATCATAAGCATAAATCACAGGTTTTTTACTAAACAAAGACTCAACAAGAATATCCTTATATCCGTCTGTTTTATGCTCAAGAGCATAAACCTGTGTAGACGGGTCAAAATATATAGAATCAGAAATCCTTTTGTACTTACCGTTTTTGTTTTCGAGAATATACAAAAGGCTATCCCCATTACCTACAGACATAGTTGCATAATGTGTACCAATTATTTCCTTATCTCCACTACCTGTAAGATCATAAAAAACAGCCGCAGCATCATCCCTAAACACGCCGTGCAAAATTGCCTGTTTTGCGTTAAGTCTGACATAACCTAAAAGCCAATCCCAAAAAAGCTCAGAAGCTAAAGAAGTTCTATCTGCACACTTTAGATGCAAAGCTGTTTTTTCAAGATTAAAACTGTAAGAGGCGCAAGCCGTGTTGCAAAAGATTATCAGGCTGATAATTACTGTTATCAAGTTCAAGTTTTTGTTGTTCATCGTCGGGGAAAGTTTGTGCATAATACATCCTTAAAGCAGCGGCACGGAGCTTTATTATCTCTCGTTTTTGGTTTGCTCTAAATATTACACGTTCTTTTGTATCAAAGTTTTTGTCTTTTAAAGCATCAATAACCTTATATTCGTTGTTTTTGTACATATTCCAATATTTTTGGTCTTCAAAAAGGTTTGTTTTAGCCTCACCCTGCAATTTTTTGTACAAAAGCGAATAATACTTATCCACTTCTCTGTTCCAAGCTCGAGCAGCTTTCAAAGAACACATCGTCCACTCATCAAGATTTTTTGCCTCAGCCTTGCAGGCACTTTCTTGGGTATCTATAGGGTGAATATTGGTTTCCTCTGCCATCAAAGGCAAACATAAAAAACCTGACAAAAATAATACGTACAAAAATCTTTTCATACGTTAATAATACCCGATTGCAGCTATGCCTGCAAGTGTGCTAAAAGGCAATGTTTTTTAAAACCAAAAATGCAAATATTAACTTTTAGTATTATAAAAACTAAACAGTAATACCTGTTTCAGAAGTTACATTTTTAGGTTTTTCTTGTTCAATTCTTTCAAGCTCTGCTCTTGCATCTTCTTCAGAAACATTATCTAATGTCATAATCGTTGTAAGCTTGCTTTGTGTTCCAGCTGTGACTCTGCTTGTTTCTGTAGTAACAAGCTCTGAATAATCGGCAGGAATAGGGTCAGCCCAAGAGATATTAACCTGCTCAACAGGTGTAGAGTTGAAAGCTAAAGCACATTCAACAACCTTTTGAATAGTAGCTGTAAAGGAAACCTGTTTTATATCATCAACCTTAGACAACGCAGCGATAAAGATTTTACGCAAACTTTCTCCGGACATATTACCTGCTATATCAAGCCCATAAGCCTGTGGCGGCGTTTTTGTCAGGATATAGAAAAAGTTCATCAACATATTAAGATGTTTTTGTATCGCATCGGCCTGCAAATCAGCAGTGATATATTCAGGTTTTACTCCGTCCGTACCGACTTTTAAAAAGTCAGAATCAGGGAAAAATCGTTCATTAGTAACAGGGTTCATCTCAAGATTCTGCTCACTGCCTGACAGTTTTGGATTTGCGTGGCGGTTGATAATTTTTGAGTTTTGGCTGACGGTAAGCATTATTTCTTCTACAATAGATTTGCAGCGTTTGTAATCACTTTCACCAAAATAAGAATCACTTTCTGTAGTATTTTTTGTCGGAAAAACTATAAAATCACCCCACAAATGAGAAAAATCTTCCACCTGTTCAAGATTAAAAAGTTCTTTCATCTCATCAGGCTCAAGTTTTCTTCCCAACGTGCCGTTAGAAGCCTCATAAACCTCGTTTTCCAGATAGCCTTTATGATGTTTTTCCACCCTTTTATATTTTTTCTTAACTCCGTTTTCTAAAATCTCCAAAGGATAAACAAGAATATGCCCCAAAACATCGTTTATATTCCCCTGATTAAAAACAGGAATCCAACAATCAGGGCTTATTGAAAAGATTTTAACGTTATTATTTTCTAACGCAACTTTAAAAAGCCCGTTACCAAAACGAGAATTGTCTATATAAACCTCTTTTAAAACAGAAATAAAATTGTTTTCTTTAGCAATCTCATCCCACAAAGTTTGCTTGTCATCATCAACATTTATGCCAATTCCCTGATTTGTTAAAAAGCCTTTAAAAAAGTCTGTTAATGCCCAAAACAAGTTTATATTAATCAAAGATTGAGCAGTTGTATTATCAAGCGGGTAACGTTTTCTTATCTTTAAAATCGTTGAGCTAAAAGCCTTTGTAAAATCTCCGTCGTACAAATTGCGGTAATAATCATAATCACAAAGTCTTTCTATAGTATCAGAATCAAATTTTATATTGCGTATATCAAAATCAGTAAACATTTAAACCTCATTTCTAAAATTTCAAAAAAAATTGTTCCCATTTTAGAGAACAAACCAAAAAACACAACTCCACCCAACACGGCTAAATGCCGCCCCAAAAATCACAGCAGCCGACTATTTAGAATAAAACTAATTTTTTAGCAGGGTTATCGTTTTTTGTATCTAATTTTTATGTAAACAGCAAAGATACCGAAAAAAACTATAAACAAGCCAAATACTTTTGATAAATCTTTTCCATCCATTCTTTAATAATCTCATCTATAAAACGGAAAAATTTATCGTATTTTCAGTTTTACTAAAAATTAAACTTTTATAACTAGCTCGTTATACATCTGAGGGAATCCTCTAAAATTCCCGTGATTATGCAACTCTTTGCACCTGTCAAAAGTGCGGTCGCATTTTGTTTCTTTGCCTGTGTAACCGCAGCGACAATCTTTAAAACGCCTTACCTGACAGGTTGTACGGTATTTCATCGCAGGGGCTTGGATTTCATACCCGCCCAAAGAAGTTTCTATATCCATTTTTGCGGTTTCATAATCAAGTTTTAAATTGTTGCAACGTCCTGCATAAAGAACTTGTTTTTTATCAGGCATAAGCGTATTTGTGTTTACGTCAAGAAAAACCAAAGTCAAAACAGCAGGGGCATTAGTTATAACATCGCCTCTTTGCCCAATAATACCTGAAATAGCCAAACCAACGTTTGACAATTCTATCTGCAATTTTGACACGCTTGTGCTGTCGTCTTTTTTTATTTCATCAAAGCTCAAAGGTGCGCCGATATAATCTTCACCGTTATATCTCAAGCTATCAAGAGTTTCGTTATCTAATACATAAACAGAACCGCCCTCAAGCTCTATCTTCAACAATCGTCTTGGAATAATCTCGTCTTTTTCTTCTTCGTATATCGGCAAAGTGTTTGGAAAAACCTCCTTAATTTTAAGTTTTATCTGACCAAACCCAAATGCATCAATATCAGTATCTAAAACATCCTGATCAAATCTCACCGTATAAGTTTTGCCATCACCTCCGAGTTCTTTTTTCCAAGTCCATTCAAACGCACGAAAACGTCCGCGCTTTGCCACAAAAAACTCCTCGAGTTTCTTTCGTGTTTTGGCATTCTTTTCAAAAGTAAGAGTCCAGCTTTTTTTAGGTGCATCCCAATATGACATTCTCTCATTGCGTGAAGTAAACACCTTATCAACAATTGTATAAAACTCTGTCACAAAGTTAGAATCGCTTTTGTGATAAAAATCAAGCTCGCCTGACGGCTCAACTTTTGAATCATCAATACAAACAAGCTCCAGTTCAAACTCGCTAAACCCAAAATCTTTTATATTTTGTTCAAAAGAATCAGAATTAAAATAGCAAAGATAAGTTTTATCATTGCCGCCTTTTTCTGATTTCCAAGTGAAAGCAAATTTGCCCGAACGCCCCATTACTTTAACAAAAAAATCTTCTAATTTTTGACGTTCTTTAAAAGACTTGTCAAACTTGAGTTTAAAAGTTCTTTTAGGGTACGTCCATATTGGATAACGCTGCTCTCGACCTTTCATTTTTTCGTTTATTTCGGTTTTAAATTCTATCGAGCTTGTATAAGCTTCTTGATATTCGAAATCAAATTCAGGATACTCCATAAATTCCTCTTTTCTTTTTATTTTTTTATATGGTTTCAATATCTCGGCGAACTATGACAATTGAACACCTAAATTGTTAACGACAAGTCCATTGGTACTTGTTTTTTATAAGGCTTCAATATCTTGGCGAGCTATGCCAATTAGACACTTAAATCATTGGCAACAAGTCCACTCACAACTGTTTAGGGCCGCAGGCCTACGCACTAATTTTGGGCAGAATTCCCACATCATGACTGACTATCATTAAAAAACTGCGTAAGCAGTAATATGCCTTTGCCATTGTAGTTTTTATTACAGACTCTTTGTATTTACGCACAAAATTTTCGTTAAGCGTAGCGGTTAGAAAATTTTGAAGATAAATACTTTAGAGTCTGTTTTGATATAGCGTGTTTTTCTTTTTTGGTTCGTTTTTTCTTTTTGCGTCGCAACAAAAAGAAAAAATGAACATACAAAAAATATTTTTTATATAGCTTCAATATCTTGACGAGCTATGACAATTGAACACCTAAATCATAGACGACAAGTCCATTGGTATTTGTTTTTTTATAAGGCTTCTATATCTTGGCGAGCTATGCCAATTAGACACTTAAATCATTGGCAACAAGTCCACTCACAATTGTTTAGGGCCGCAAGCCTACGCACTAATTTTGGGCAGAATTCCCATATCATGACGGACTATCATGAAAAAACTGCGTAAGCAGTAATATGGCTTTGCCATTGTAGTTTTTATTACAGACTCTTTGTATTTACGCACAAAATTTTTGTTAAGCGTAGCGGTTAGAAAATTTTGAAGATAAATATTTTAGAGTCTGTTTTGATATAGCGTGTTTTTCTTTTTTGGTTCGTTTTTTCTTTTTGCGTCGCAACAAAAAGAAAAAATGAACATACAAAAAATATTTTTTATATAGCTTCAATATCTTGACGAGCTATGACAATTGAACACCTAAATCATAGACGACAAGTCCATTGGTATTTGTTTTTTTATAAGGCTTCTATATCTTGACGAGCTATGAAAATTAGACACTTAAATCATTGGCAACAAGTCCACTCACAACTGTTTAGGGCCGCAGGCCTACGCACTAATTTTAGGCAGAATTCCCACATCATGACTAACTATCATTAAAAAACTGCGTAAGCAGTAATATGCCTTTACCGTTGTAGTTTTGATTAAAGACAAAAAAGTTTATGCACCTCTGACCATATTTCGCAGCTGGCAATTATTATTTTTTATACCGTCAAATGTTATCTGGTTTAACAAATTTTTGTTCTCTAACAAATATTGTTTTACATCCTTTGAATCCCAAGCTTTTATATTAAAATTATTCAACACAACAGGCGATGAACCTGATTGAGAACCGTTGCTGTTATAGCTTGTGTTTTCTGCAGGGCTAAGTATCCTTTCTCCGCCTTTTAACAATGCCAACTGCTCATTTGTTCCGGGAATTTCAGCATTAGCACCTACCGGAACTATACCACCAGAGTGAAAAACTCCAAACGCCTTGCCTATCCCTTTTAAAAAACTTGCGCCAAATCCCTTAAATCCTCCCTGTGTTGATAAACTGCTAAGTCCGCTTACCCAGCTTTTTAATTTGTTTGTATTAAACAGGGCTTGAAAGCCTGCTGATGCTGCTTCTCTTACCAATACCGACGTTATCTCTTTTGCCATTGATTCCAGTTCATCACCAAAGTTACGATAGTTTTTCAATATATCATCAAAATTGTTTTGAAATACTTCTGCTACCTTTTCGCCTCTTTCCATCCAAACTTCTTCTTCGGCTTGGGTATATCGTTGAGAATACAGTTCGTTTAAAGATTTATCAGCCGTCATTATCTCACTTGCTGACATGTTTGATTGATTTTTTTGTAATTTTTCTTTTTCTTGTCTATACCATCTGTCAATTGATAACCTTTTTTGCATAGCATCTTCGTAATAATCAAGGCTGACTGTCATTTGCTCTTGTTCTTGTTTTTGTTGGTCTATCAATTCTTTGTACGGGTTTTGGGCTTTCATCTTTGATTCATAGTTAGATATTAATTTTAATAATTCATCTAAACTGCTTGTCGATTTGTTTTTTAACGAATCTAATGCTTCTTCTATCTTGCGCAACTCCTCTACTGTTGTGCTCGAAGTGAGACCAACTGATTTTAAACTATCCACATTTACCTCCTAAGTAACGATATTCATTCTTTATTAAAAATTCAATAATTAAAAATGTAAAAATTAAAAACTATGTCCAACAACATTTCCATTCGCATCGTAACATACATTATTTACCCAATATGATGATAATTTTCCATTAGGAAAAAATGCAAATGAATATTTTTCTGTAACATACAAAATAATAATAACTAAACGACCATTTGTATCGTATTTATAACATTTTGTTGGCATTTTTAAAGAAACACGTTTACCAACATTTACCAAATTACCTTTAAAATTATAATAATATTCATAAGATAAATTATTTTTATAAACTACTATATATTCACCATTGGAAAATTTTCCAATATATCTATCTTTTAGCTCAGTAGCACCAAGTTTTATGGCTTTGATATTTTCTTTAAAATTTGGGTCTTTTATATTCTTGTCTATTATGCTTTGCGGTAGGCTGTATTCTACATTTGTAAAAGCTTCTTTTCTTGCTCTTTCTACCGTGTATGTCACTTCGCCCTTCAATGTATATGAATATGAAGGACCAATACAAATTGCAAAAAACATTATTAAAAACAATACAGCTTTTTTCATTATTTAATTATAGCATATTTATCTTGCGCAACTCCTCTACTGTTGTGCTCGAAGTGATAATATGCTGAGAAACCATTATATTTTCCTTTCTATATTGCATATTAAAAACAGACACATAAAGTGTCTGTTTTCATATTTTTTTCATTCTACTGATTTCTTGTAAAAATTAATTTACCATTTTTATCATAACATTTATTTCCTACCCAATGCCCTTTTAATTCACCATCAAGACTAAATATATAAGAATTTGTACTTGAAAGAATTATACTAATTTCAGTTAATTTGCCTAACTCATTATATCTAAAGGTTTTAGTTGGAGCAGAAATATTTTCCAACACTTCTACACCTGACAAACTACCATTTTGAAAATAATAGTAAATATAATTGGGACTATTTTTATAAAGAACAGAATATCCGCCATCTTCATAATAACAAATGCTTCTATCTTTTAACTCAGTAGCACCAAGTTTTATGGCTTTGATATTTTCTTTAAAATTTGGGTCCTTTATATTCTTGTCTATTATGCTTTGAGGCAAGCTGTATTCTACATTTGTGAAAGCTTCTTTTCTTGCTCTTTCTACCGTGTATGTCACTTCGCCCTTCAATGTATATGAATATGAAGGACTTACACTAATCGCAAAAAACATTATTAAAAATAATACAGCTTTTTTCATTGTTTAATTATAGCATATTGAATATTTTTATAAGGCTTCAATATCTTGGCAGACTATGAAAATTAAACACCTAATCTGTAAACAACAAGTCCATCTACAATTGTTTTTTTATAAGGCTTCAATATCTTGGCAGACTATGAAAATTAGACACCTAATCTGTAGACGACAAGTGCATCTACAATTGTTTTTTTATAAGGCTTCAATATCTTGGCAGACTATGAAAATTAAACACCTAATCTGTAAACAACAAGTCCATTGGTATTTGTTTAGGGGCACAGCCCCTTCCAATAAAATCGTCATTCTGAGGGAGTGTACGACCGAAGAATCTCATAAGTTTTATTATTGTACGCCAAACTTGTGAGATGTTCGGGCTATGTTTCAATATGATTACAGACCGACTTGTCAAATTAATAATCCAACCCAAAGCTATTTACACCCGCTTACAATACTTGTCAAAGCTTGCAGTGCCTTTTCTCCAACAAGAACTTCTTCATTTTGACTAAAGGCTTTTTCTCGCATATTCAAATAAGTGAAGAAAAACGCATAAAACTTTCTTGGCGTGGACTGCCAAAATTCAGCATCAGACCACCCAAGAACAGTTATTGCGGTAACATAGTTGCCGACCCAGTCATAGATTATTTTTTCTTTTTTGTTTTTAGTGCTTTTTTTTTAGAGCAAAACTCTCGCAAAATTTCCGGCGGCGACATCGGCAAAACAAAAGCTGTAACAAGGCTTTCTTTAAAACTTTTAAACAACCCAGGATACTGTTGAACTTTTCGAGTAAGTTCAACAATTTCATCATCACAATGATGCTTTATCATGCCTGCATGAATCATAGAGATTGATTCATTAAGAGTCAGAGCATTTTTTGACATAAGTATGTCATATATTTCATAGGCACTTTTATTCACGCTTTTTTCGAGATTAGCAAGTGCAAAATGGTCAAATTCAAAAAGATAGGTTTTATCTTCAATCTGTACTTTTTGCGGAGTATTTAAAATATCTTGAATCATTTTATATCCTTTCGTTGTTTTGAAACATTGGCAAATAAGTTGTTTTAATTTGTGATTTTATGGTTTCAGATTGCCAAACTTTGCCTTTAAACACTTGTCTGTTACCGCTTTCATCCATATAACGAACGGTTTGAGTATCATTGCCAGTAGCTTTGCCATAAACCCATGGGATTTTTTTTGCCCCAGATACAACTCTTATCGGGCAGCATTGAGGTTGTCTTATTCTCATTTCTTTAGTCCTTTCTAAAAACGTTCTTGCGCCCTGACCTTTCATTGATTGAGTCATAACAAGTTTTAGCGCTCCTGTTTTTTTGTCTTTTTCATAACTGTGAAGTTCGAGCTTTAGACACCCGTTCTTTTTGCAACAAAGTGTATAAATCACCTGTTTAACTATTCTTTTTCCGCCAATGATGTCATCAACAGGCTTTTTTAAGTGATAAGTTTCGATACACCAATAAGTCTCAGGGTCTTGTGTAGAGTACACGAGTCCGCAACAGTAAAATTTCATACAAATCTCCTCGTCAAAGTATATATCTTGCATCTAAGCAAAAAGCACACGGGTGCCATCTGCCTGTAAATTGTGCTTGCAACCTTTTGCAAACAGTTTACTTTTTCTTTATAACACATTTTTTGTACCCATTCGGGTACAATTTTTTTCATTTTTTTTATTGACAAACTCCAAACAACTCTTGTCTAGCCTGATAAGGTAATATTTATAAACAGTCACAAAAGGTAATGAAACAACCCGTCGCAAAGATTTACAATTAAGCAGTACCACACAAATAGGAGTATATAAGATGGCAGATATGGTAAAAAGATTTTGCAATACCTTTCTTACAGAAGGTATTTTTCTTCTCGTAATCGGAGCATTATTGTTGTTGCTACCGATATTCACAACCATTACAATGAGTATGCTAATCAGCTTGGCTTTGGTATTTGCAGGGGTGTATAAATTTATAAACACAATTATACGCCGTGACGAAATAGAAAAACCTTGGCTTAACGTAATCGTATCTTTATTAATGGTGTGGGCAGGTATTTATTTGACAATGATGCCTGTGTATAACTTGTTCCTTCTAACCATTGGTGTGGGAATATACTTTTTGCTTGAAGGTGTAAACTCAATGTTTATGGCATTCCAAACAAAAGGTGTGTTCAAATACTGGTGGGTAGGTCTTCTTGTAGGTTTTGCTCAATTTGGTCTTGCCTTGTTGATAGCCTTCGGTTTGCCGGGGACTGCGTTATACACAATCGGGCTTATGGTCGGCGTAAGCCTTTTGCTCTCCGGAATAGCTTTAATCTCTGTATATACAGGAGCAGGCTGTCCACGTATAGCAGAATCATAATGACACCTGCATAACATACGGCGGAACCCGCATTCGTGACCTAATCACGTTTCGCCGTGAACCCGAAGTTCTCCTTTTTCAAGTGCTTCGGGTTCTCCTATTAAAAAACTAGAACTTATACCCCATCTGTTCAAGCAAAACTCTGACTTTTTGGGTAGGGAATCCGATAACATTCTCCAAATCACCGTCAACGTTTTTTATAAACTCGCTTCCCATTTCTTGAATACCGTACGCACCTGCTTTATCCAAAGGTTTTTTATTTTTTACGTAATCTTTTATCAAATCCTCACTAAGGTTTTGAAAAGTTACATAGGTTTTTACCACATCGCTAACGTATTTTTGCGAATCTGAATCTAAAACAGTTATTGCCGTAACTACAAAATGAGTATTCCCGCTCAAGTCAGAAAGCATTCTTTGCGCATCAAGCTCGTCTTTAGGTTTGCTGTAAATTTTGTTATTAAAAACAACCATTGTATCGGCACTGATAATCAAACAACCTTTAGACAAGCAAATGCCCGCCCCTGATTGCTTGTGTGTATTCAAGGCGGACAATGCTTTTTGAAGAGAAAGGGTTTTGATGACGTCATCTGTGTAGTTATCAGAATTTAGTTTTTCGTCAAACTCGGGAGCGACGACATCAAAATTAGAGACGATTTTTTTTATGAGGGAGTGACGCCTCGGAGATTGCGAGGCTAGTATTACATTTTTGTTTTCAAATCTTTTTTCCATAGGAAAATTTTAGCACATTTGCTAAAGATTTCACTATGCCGTTGCAAATCTCGACGTTCTATATTGAGCGGCTTTTGCGTTCAGTGCCGCACATACACTGTTTAGTTTGTTATTTAATAACATCATATTCTTTCGCATATCTGAAAAATCACCCATCGCGTCAAGCATTTTATCAGGTTCTACCATCTTTGCTATAGACGGATTGTCAACTTTTTCATCTGCGTATTTTTTTACTAACAACTGATCGATGTAATCTCTTGGTCCAACTGCCATGATTTTTTCTCCCTAAAAATATAATCCCTTTAATTCCCTTACTTATATAAAGTATTTTTTCATATCAAAATTGCCTTTTTTAAAAACACGTGTTTAACATTTCTTAATATTTGATTTAAATAAATGCATAATAAAAAAGCGTTATCCTTTTGGGATAACGCTTTTTATTAACTACTAATTCTATTCATACAACGGCTTAAGTTTTTCTTCCTGTTGAGGAATTTTTCCTTCTTCGATGGGAAGATATACTCTGTAATCGATTACAGGGAAACAGTTGTCGATAGATTCAATTTCTGCCAATTTAGCTTCATCAATGCAATTTGCATCGAGCATATCAGCAATAGTTTCAAATCTTTCAACGTGTTCTCTGAATCTGTCTGTAGCATAGTCCTTAGCTTGCCATGTTGTGATTAAGAATGGCCAGTCAGAGCTTTGCAACAACAAGTTTTCTCTTGCCAATTGATTTAATGCTCTCAACAATAACTTGTCTTCAGGTTGTTTTTCGTATCTTGAAACAATATCAATGATACGTTTTTCGCAACCGTGGATAATTGGCCACATCCATTCTGTAAGGTGGTTTTGCCATACATAGAAGTGTCCGCCTTGACCCCAAGAAGATTCAGGGATTTGGATAGCTTCTGTTGGCGGATGAGCTTTCAAGTATTCACCGGCTGTCATTCTTTCTACTTGAGGCAAGTAGTTGTTGAACTTTCTGATAACTTGTTTAATAAATTCAACACCTTCAAACCACCAGTGACCAAACAACTCAGTATCAAATGAAACCATAACAAGACCTTCTTTGTTGTGAGAAAGTTTGTAATCGTTCAACAAGTGATAAATCAAAGTTGTGTAGTGATCAGAGTTCAAGTTAACTTGTGACATAGCAAGTACCGGGTCGTAAAGCATTTTGTCACCAAGGTCAGTAGTTGAAGAAGTAATTCTCCAATAGTGAGCACCAGATTTGTCATCTTTTTTGTGGAATTCTCTGTAGCAGCCGTCGCCTGGGTAACCGTCAGCAGCAGACCAAACTTGGAAACCTGCTCTATCGTTTCTTCCCATAACAGCAACTTGTGCATCCGGTAACCAGTATGCAGAGTATGTATCATAACCGGTTGGTTCTCTTTCTGGAAGAGGAATGTATTCGATGTTTCCGTAGATACCGATTACACGTCTGTTTCCAATAGAGTTACCGCCTTCAATTACGTGAGATTCAGTAAAGAAGTATTCGATATCATTATTCTGTAGAGTTACTTCGATAGCAGGACGCCATTTTTTCTGACCGTCTTTACCAATATACTCATAACCTTGTCTGTAAGCACATTCAGGCAACCAGCAACCTTTTGCTTTTTTGCCGAAAAGTCTTTTTGTTGTATCAGAACCTACTTTGAATTGAGCATTCAAGTTAGTATCAGTAGCTAACAATGGAGAAAATCCGTGTGTTGCACCTGATGTAGTGATTTCAATACAACCTAAATCTTGGTATTTTTTGAAAGCGCTGATTAAATCTTTGTTGTACTTGTTGATAAAACAATCTTTGATGTGGTTAAACCAATCAAAGTAATATTTAGCAAGATATTTTAAGTGCTGAGAGTGAGCTACCTCAGGATCAGGATATCTTTCCAAATCTTTAGAAACAGCTTTAATACGAGCATCCAAATATTCGATAAAACCGTTTTGAAGGTGTTCATCGTTTAATTGTTCTGCCAAAATCGGCGTAATACCAACTGTTAATTTTGCTTTAATACCTTCATCGTCATACAATTCAGAAATTGCATTTAACAAAGGTACGTATGTTTCGGACATACACTCATATAAGTTTTCTTCCCCGAAAGGCCACATGCCTGCTTTTCTGTAGTAAGGAAGATGAGAGTGCAACATGAACACGAATTGACCAACTGTCATAAATAATCTCTCCTTTTTTGATTTTGGTTTGCGCCTTGACGCTTTTTCTAAACATTGTTTGGAATATTTCTACCCCTATATATTAGATTTTCTTGTTCTGTTGCTGTAGTTTTTTCCTTTTTCAGCAAAGCCTCAAAAATCCGTATCGACCCCAAGGTCTGTATTATATATAGTTATATCACAATTATTTATAAAATATAACCCCATAGAGCTAATTCTATAGGGTAATATTTACAAAAATACAAGCGACATAGGGAATATACAACGGTAATTTATCTTTAAAGTATTATCAAATGGAATAATATTTGATACAATTAGCCTATGAGTTATTCAAAAGTCATAGAAATTTTTAAACAAAGTGCAACTTTTGCTTTAGGCAAAATGTTACTTGAGCAGACTCAAGATTTTTTGGAAACCATTGGCGAAATGGGGATAAGAACTTGGCAAGTTATATGGCTGACATTCAGGGCGCTTTTTACGGGTCAAATGAAATGGAAACTCATTATTGAGCAGTGTTCAAGATTTGCGGTTGACTCTTTGCCTATCACACTTACTATTGTCGGTATGGTTTCTGTAATTATATCCATGCAAGTTGCGCCTGAAATGGTTAAACAAGGCGGGGAAAAGTTTATCGGAGCCCTTATGGCAGTTGTCACAGCAAGAGAGCTTGGGGCTGTTATGTCAGGTTTCGCAATAATTTCTATGATTGGTTCATCTTATGCATCAGAAATAGCAACTATGAGAGTTACTGAGCAAATTGATGCGCTTAAAGTTTTAAAAGTAAACCCAATTGAATATCTTTTTGTGCCAAGAGTGGTAGCAGGTTTTATAATGATGCCTGTAGTTGTAATAGTTTCATCAACCTTCGGATTGTTATGTTCCGGTATTGCTGCTCACTTGAGTGCACACGTAAGCAGACTTAACTATGTAAGCTCACTTTGGCTGGGACTTTACTTAAAAGATATTATGGTTACATTAGGTAAGTCAGCATGCTTTGGAGCTGCAATAGCTATAATAAGCTGTACCTGCGGATATTTGGCATACGGCGGTGCCAAAGGCGTAGGTCTTTCTACAACAAAAGCAGTAGTATGGTCGTTTGTTGCAATATGTATAATCGACTATATTTTTGCAACAATATTTTTCTTTTAGCGGATTTCCGTACGGGTGAAGCAAAGCGTAACCCGAAAAGCGAACAACGAAGTGAGTAATAGCAAAGCATAACGAACGGCAGTTGTAAATTTGATTGGTAAATCAAAAAGTAATAAGGAAAAACAATGAGTATAGAAGTTAAAAATTTAAAAAAATCATATAAGGGTAAAACCGTTTTGGATGATGTTTCATTCAAGGTTGAAGACGGTGAAATCTTAGCTGTAGTAGGTTTAAGCGGTGCAGGCAAAAGTACTATACTAAAACTTATATGCGGATTAACTAAACCTGACAGTGGTGAAATAATTGTTTCCCCAGGCGATATAGCTATGGTTTTTCAATACTCGGCTTTGTTTGATTCTTTAAACGTTTTTGAAAACATTGCTTTTGCGCTTAAAGAAAGAAAAGAATTTAAGAATAAATATACAGATGAACAGTTAAAAAAGATAGTTGACCAAAAACTCAAACTTGTCGGATTAGAAGGTATTGAAGAAAAAATGCCTCACGAGCTTTCAGGCGGTATGCAAAAACGTGTCAGCTTTGCTCGTGCTGTAGTTACAGACCCTAAAACAATCCTGTATGATGAGCCGACAGCCGGTCTTGACCCTGTTTCTTCAACAATGATTGAAGACTATATTGTAAGACTAAAAGACGAGTTTAACCCTGCATCAGTGATAGTTACACACCAATTATCCACCATTCAAAGGTGTGCTACCAAAGTTATTATGTTATATAATACTAAAATCGTATACGCAGGAACTCCTCAAGACATGATTGATGGTGGTAATGAATATACGAAACAATTCATACAAGCCTGCATTGATGGCCCCATGAAAGTAGCAGGCAGTGATTAACAAAACAATAAAAGGAATTATAATAAATGCGTTTTTCATCCTCATTTAAAGTAGGTTTATTGACATTAACAGCTCTTGTGATATTGATTTTTTCAATATTATGGATTAAAGGCAGAGCTTTATCAGCAGGCGAAAGACTTTTTGTTGATTTTAAAGATATTAACGGCATGAGAGCAGGTTCTGCTGTTCAGTTAATGGGGGTTAGAATCGGTCAGGTAGAAGAAATCACCCCGATGCTATCAAACCCTGACGACCCTTATGTAAGAGTTAAATTTGTTATTACAGAGCCTAATATCAACATTCCAAACGCATCTACAATTTCTATTCAACAAACAGGTATTATAGGGGAACAATTCCTTGAAATTACACCACCAAAATTAAGAATCATTTACTTGCCTATAAACAGAAACTCTCAAGTATTGCACGCAAACGATAAAGTGCAAATGGTTTTGAGCAACAAGCCTTATGATATAGGTAAAGTTAAAAAAATAGAAATCATTCAAACAAAAACATTACCTATAAATATTCAAGAAGAAATAAAAACTCCGTCAGCATACAAAGTAGGCTATATTGTTACGTTACCGGGATTACAACTCCCTGACAGATTGCAGGCAAAAGTCAAAGTTGCTGACTCTAAACACTATTTATATTTAAAACCAAGCACAAAAATGGAGCTTGCATATCCTAAATCAACTTCAAGATTCACAGTAATAGAACCATTAAGACTCTCTGACTTTATGGATTTGCAATACAGAGCCGCAATGGCGTTGGCAGAAACCAACGAAAAACTCAGTGCACTTATGTCTGACGATATAATTGCTGACCTAAAAAATATTGTCGGTAATGTCGATATGTTGACAATAAAAGCAAATCAAACTCTTGATAAAACTCAAGCATTGATTGATTCTTCAAGAAAAGATTTAGACTCATTAATGGTAACAACAGACAAACTCTCTGCAAAAATAATTGTATTAACAGACAACGTAAACAATATAATCGGAGATGCAGAGTTTAAAGAAACACTGATGTCTACAACAAAATCAATAGACAGATTGTCTAAAAACTTAAACGTTGTACTTGAAGATCCAAAAACTAAAGAAACTTTAGAAAACCTAAATGTTGCAAGCAAAAACATTTCAGAAATTGCAACTTATGTAAATACAATGACAAAAGACCCTGTATTAAAATCACAAATTAATACAACGGTTACAAAATTCAATAAAGCACTCGATGACTTGTCTTGTACTTTAGAAACAGTTAACAGCCTTACAACAGATAAAAAGGCAGAGCTTAACGATACAATCAACAACGTTAACGAAACTTCTAAAAACTTACGCAAGTTCTCAGAAAAATTGAATAAACGTTTCTTACTGTTCAGATTGATGTTCTAATTTTAAAAACAAAGGCAATAAGAATGAACAAAGATATGAAAAAGATTTTAGCAATATCATTGATAGTATTGTGTATAGGTACGGCATCTTTTGCAAAAACCAAAGATAACAAACCTAACGACATATTTATGCAAGGCTTTATGGCCGGAGCACAAGCTCAAGCAAAGGTTATGCTTCCTTTATGGGAAAAAGCATCAACCTGTACACCTGTCAAATCTAACGACGGTCAACTTGAGGTTTACGGAAAAGAAAACGGCAAATGCCACATAAGATATGTAAAAAATGATTGTTACCTGCCTAACAATGTTCTTAAAAAATATACAAAATCAGCCATAAAAAATATCAATGACACTCTTGCAGGCAAACCGAATGTTTTGACAAAAGAAATCAGATACATGGATTCTATCCAGCACGACAAAACTTATTGCCAAGTGAGATATTAAACCGTTTTTACATACCTGCAGCATTGAGCTGACTAATCAGGTTATTATTTTAAAAATTCAGGCAGGATTTTTTGCAGAAAACTGTTTACTGCTTCTGCTTTTTCTGAATTTTCTTCAAAATCCTCTATTTCATTATTGTCAAGAGATTCACAAAACAAAACATCTCCATCAGGTCCGATTACTGCCTTTTTCATATCACCGTCGGGCATTTTTTCGCTGATAATGAGATTATCCCCCCAAGAACTCATGCCTGCTTTGTACTTTTTATCGTTAGTTGTTAAATTAACATTCCTTCCTTCAGGTATTGTATAAAAGCAATCTCCGACAGGAATTCCGTTTTCTTTTAGGTTATCAAATTTTGCACGCAACCGTCTGACAGAATCCTCGTTTTGTACATTCAAAATTTTTGCACCAAAACCGATACCTTGATTGGCAATTATGCTGTTAATTCTCATTTTATAACCTTTATTACTTCAATGTTTCAATAAGCTCTTTTATTGCATTGATTTGAGAAGCCAACTCATCAGCACGAGCTTGAGTTTCTTCAATCAATTCTTTAGGAGCTTTTTCAACAAAGTTTTTATTTTTGAGTCTGCCATCCAAACTCATTTTTTCTTTGTTGAGTTTTTCTATCTTCTTGTTTTGACGTGCAATTTCTTCATCAAAATTGATTAACCCTTCTAAAGGAATAATAATTTTTGAATTGCCGACAACTGTAGAAGCTGACTTTTTAGGCATTTGAGTATCTTCGCCCTTAAATTCAACGCTTTCGATTCTTGCAAGACGTTTAAGGTAAGGTACAACAGCTTCAAAAACAGGTTTTTCTGCAGCACTTGCCAAAACAGTGATATCCATTTGAGCACTCAAAGGAATATTCAAGCCTTGACGAACGTTTCTTAAAGACTTAATAGTTTCAAAAACAAGTTCCATTTCTTTGTTTTCTGTTTCAAAAACAAACTCTTTTTTGTAAGTCGGGAAGCTTGCTCTGATAATACCAACAGCTTCTTTTTCCTGAGGGATAAGCTGCCAAATAGCTTCTGTAATATGAGGCATAATCGGATGCAACATTCTCAAAGCCATATCAAGAACATATCTCAAAACTCTTTGAGTATTAGCTTTTTGAGCAGAATCCTGAAGTTGGATTTTTGCAATCTCTACATACCAATCACAATATTCATTCCAGAAGAAATCATATAATACGTGAGCAGTTTCACCAATACGGAAGCTTTCAATGTTTTCGTTAACAAGTTTTGCAGTTTCGTTAAGTCTGTGCAAAATCCATCTGTCAGCGATAGTAAGGTTTTCCATATCGATTGCTTTGTTATCAACACCCTCAAGGTTCATAAGCACAAATCTTGATGCGTTCCAAATTTTGTTTGCAAAGTTTCTGCCGTATTCAAACTTGTCTTCGCTTACTTTGATATCTTGACCACCGTACGTACACATAGAAGTCATTGTAAATCTCAATGCGTCACAGCCGTACTTGTCGATGATGATAACAGGGTCAACAGTGTTGCCTTTTGATTTTGACATCTTTTGACCTTTTTCGTCACGGATTAAACCGTGAATATAGACTGTAGAAAATGGTGCTTTGCCTGTAAATTCAAGCCCCATTGTAATCATTCTTGCAACCCAGAAGAAAATAATATCAAACCCTGTTACAAGAGTGGTTGTAGGATAGAATTTTTTGAAATCTTCCGCATCAGTGTTTGGCCAACCCATTGTAGAGAACGGCCACAAGCCTGAAGAAAACCAAGTATCAAGAACATCTGTCTCTTGAGTATAGTTTTCAGGATCAGGGTTTTCCTTTGCAACAACCATCTCACCTGTTTGGTTGTGATAATACGCAGGAATCTGATGTCCCCACCACAACTGACGAGAAATACACCAGTCACGAATATTTTCCATCCAACCAAGGTAGTTCTTTTCCCATTTTTCAGGAACAAACTTAATTTCGCCTGTTTTAACAGCTTTTATTGCAGCTTCTGCAAGCGGTTTCATTTTTACAAACCACTGTTCACTCAATAACGGTTCAATCGTTGTATGACATCTTTGACATTTGCCAACGTTGTGTTCAAGGTCTGTAATTCTGATTAAATCATTGTGATAACGAAGCATATCAACAGTTTTCTTACGAGCTTCGTCCCTATCTAAGCCGTGGAGTTCTTCAGGAACTTCTGCACAAGCTTTCATTTTGCCTTCGCCGTCAATAACCCAAATAGGTTTGAGGTTATGGCGTTTAGCGATTTCATAATCGTTAGGGTCGTGTGCAGGGGTAATTTTCAACGCACCTGTACCGAATTTTTTATCAACATAATCGTCGGCAATGATAGGAATTTCTCTGCCTGTAAGAGGTATAACAACTGTCTTGCCGATTAAATCTTTGTATTTGTAATCAGTAGGGTTAACAGCAATCGCAGCATCACCAAACATTGTTTCAGGTCTTGTTGTAGCAATTACGATAGCGCCCGGTTCGTCTTTTAATGAGTAGCTGATTTCCCAAAGATGGCTTGCTTCTGTTTCGTATTCTGTTTCTACGTCAGAAATTGCAGACTGACAACGAGGACACCAGTTTACAATATAAGAACCTTTATAAATTAAACCCTTTTCGTATAATCTTACAAAAACCTCTTTAACCGCATCAGAACAGCCTTTATCCAAAGTGAATCTTTCTCTTGTACGGTCAAAAGAAGCACCCAATCTTTTGCATTGGTCTAAGATTGCGCTTTTGTGTTCGTTAGCCCAATCCCAAGTGCGTGCAAGAAATTTTTCTCTACCGAGTTCGTGACGGTTTGTGCCTTCTGCTCTCAATTGTTTTTCTACAACGTTTTGAGTTGCAATACCTGCGTGGTCTGTACCTGGAACCCAAAGAGTTTCATAACCCGACATTCTGTGATAGCGTACCAAAATATCTTGCAAAGTCTCGTCGATAGCGTGACCCATGTGCAACACGCCTGTTACGTTTGGAGGAGGAATGACTATTGAAAACGGTTTTTTAGGCGATTTGGAATCTGCCTTAAAACACTCGTTTTCTTCCCAAAATTTGTAAATTCTTTCTTCTGTAGCTTTTGCATCATAAGTTGTTGGCAAATCGCTAAAGTTAACAGTCATTTCTTTTTCCATTATATCAAGCCTCTCTCGGGTGTCCTTAAAATTGCATTAATTATGCCTATAAGATACCACAAAAAAAACTTTTTTTATATTTTTTATAGGGTTTCTATATCTCGATAAACTATGCCAAACAAATACCTTAATTATCGACAACAAGTCCGTTTGTTTTTGTTTCATAAGGCTTCAATATCTTGGCAAGCTATGAAAATTAGACACCTAATCTGTAAACAACAAGTCCATTGGTATTTGTTTAGGGGCACAGCCCCTTCCACTACTTAATGTTTTTTTCATATGGTTTCAATATCTTGGCAAGCTATGAAAATTAGACACCTAATCTGTAAACAACAAGTCCATCTACGATTGTTTAGGGGCACAGCCCCTTCCACTACTTAATGTTTGTTTTATAGGGCTTCTATATCTTGGCTAACTATGAATATTCAACACCTCATTTGTAAACAACAAGTCCATTCAAAGTTGTTTTTTTCATAAGGTTTCAATATCTTGACGGACTATCATTTAAAAAACTGCGTTAGCAGTAATACGGCTATGCCGTTGTAGTTTTGATTACAGACTCTTTGTATTTACGCACAAAATTTTCGTTAAGCGTAGCGGTTAGAAAATTTTGAAGATAAATATGTTCGAGAAAAATTTGCGATAAGGAACGTGAGCAAATTTTTTGAGTGACACATTGAAAAGGTGAGTCTTTGAGCTTCGAAGGCTCGAAGCGAAAAAGACGACACTAGATTAGGACTTTAGAGTCTGTTTTGATATAGCGTGTTTTTCTTTTTTGGTTCGTTTTTTCTTTTTGCGTCGCAACAAAAAGAAAAAATGAATATAAAAAAATATTTTTCTATAAGGCTTCTATATCTTGGCTAACTATGAATATTTAACACCTCATTTGTAAATGAAAGCCCGTTTGTATTTGTTTTCGTAAGGTTTCCCCATCTTGCTAAACTTCGAACAATTTGTGCTATAATGTCTTTGGAGATTGGAAATTATGTCACTTAAAGCAAGAATAGAAGCAGTGTTGTTTATCACTGCACAGGCGTTAGAAGTCAAAGATATTGCAGAAATCTTAAAAGAAGAAGAAACCGTTGTTGAAGAAGCACTTCTTGAATTGATTATGGACTATTCTGCCAGAGAAGGTGCGCTTGAAATAGACGACGAAAACGGCTACATTCTGCAAGTAAAAGAAGAGTATATGGACATTGTAGAACAGCTATGTCCTGTTGAACTAAAACCGGCTGTATTAAAAACTTTAACTGTCATTGCTTTAAAAGAACCAATCAGACAATCTTATTTAAAAGAGTTGCGTTCAAACGCATACGAACACGTTCAAGAGCTTTTAAAAATGGGGCTTATTTCTCGTCATAGAGACAAAAACGGCCGTTCTTTCAATCTTAAAACAACCCCAAAATTTAAAGAATATTTTAAACTTAAAGGCGATGCCAAAACTTTAGCAAAAATTATCGACCTTGAAAAACAAGCAAAAGATAACGGTGACGAAGATTTTGAAGAAAATCTCGATTTATCCGAATTTGTTGAACAGAATTAAATAATAATTATAAACAAATCCGTCATTCAGAGGGAGTACAACGACCGAAGAATCGCAAGGTCTTTTTGGATTACACAAATTCGTCATTCTGAGCGTTAGCGTACCCTCACGGGTATCCTGATATGTACGGCTCGTAAACTCGCCTACATCTCAAGCAAGAATCTCAAGGTCTTTTACATTAATTCTCCAAGCCTGTGAGATGTTTCGGCTTCGCCTCAACATGACAACTAACGTCATTCTGAGGGAGTACAACGACCGAAGAATCGCATAAGTTTAAAAGTAATACGAAAAACTTGTGAGATGTTTCGCCAAGGGCTCAACATGACGAAATTATTCCTTTACATCTCTATACAGCACGCAAAAACTTTGTTTTTGACTTAGCTTCCCTCTATTCAAAACGTGACATTTGGTCACCTTTTGAACAGAGTTCTTGGCTCTCGCCTCAACATGACGCCCCTCGTCATTCTGAGGGAATGTACGACCGAAGAATCGCAAAAACCATTGGTCACACTCCACGCTTGTGAGATGTTTCGCCAAGGGCTCAACATGACGATAGTTGTTTTTGACTTAGCTTTCCTCTATTCAAAACGTGACAAATAACAGAGTTTGTTTATCAAATAGCTAAACAATTGAAGAAGAAATCATGCTGCTGCAAGCTTCCATACGTTTTTTGAGTTCTCCTGTAGGTTGATAGTATGGAGTAACAGTCATAATCTTCGCTGCAATATTAGGATAATAATATATAAATCTCAACTCACTGTCTGTCAAAGGCAATTGGGTGTGAACGTTTGCATAACGAGCAAGTTCAAGAATATTTCTTGCTTCGTCTTCATCGTGGAACTCAAGCTCAAGATTTTTATAAACATTTCTGAAACCTTTAATGCCGCCGTATTCACCTACAGTAATCATTCTGCCTGTTTCAACAATTTCGGGTTCGCCTCTGCCGAGTTCTTCAAAATCATATAACTCGTAATTTCTTCTATCCTTAAGCGCACCATCTGCGTGAATACCTGATTCATGAGCAAATGCATTGCCACCTACAGCAGGCTGGTTTGCTGGGATTGGTACACAAAAAGCGTGAGATGTATATTTTGCAAGCTTCCAAGCCTTAGACAAATCTATATTAGGATCAACCTCGTATTTTCCTTCAAAACCTGCTGACTTTTTAACAGCAAGCAAACAAGAAATCAAATCGGCATTTCCTGCACGTTCACCCATACCGTTTATTGCAGTATTGATGTATGCATTAACACCTGCATCTACTGCAGCTTTTGCACCAAGAACAGAACATCCGACAGCCATACCTAAATCGTTATGAAAGTGCATTTCCATATCTATTTGAGCTTCTTTTGCAATAGTATAAATTCTTTCGTAAGATGTTTGAGGATCTTCATAGCCCAAAGTATCGCAATATCTGAATCTTGTTGCTCCGTGTTTTTTGCATTCCTGAGCATATTTTACAAGATATTCAATGTCACTTCTTGATGCATCTTCAGCATTTACGCCAATAATTTGTGCACCGCAAGTTTTTGCAGCATCTACAGCTTCAAGAGTTTGGGCAAGTATATCTTCTTTTGTCTTTTTACCACCGTACTTTCCGTTAATCATTTGGTCTGACGTAGATTGTGACAAGTTAACATATTTCAATCTAGGCACGTTTTGAAAAGATTGCACTACATCCTTTGCAATGGCTCTCATCCAGCCGGAAAGTTTTGTAGTTTTTATTACGCCTCTATCAACAAGTTCAAGGTTGCCGTTAAGGTAATTAAGCTCGTGACGAGTTGTCGGGAACCCAAACTCTGATTGAGTGATTCCCATATCATCAAGCATAATATTTATTATGGTTTTTTGAAGCTTTGCAAGCCCAAGTCTTGATGTTTGTACGCCATCTCTGTTTGTAACATCTACAAAATATATTTTTTTAGAATTGCTCATAATTACCTTTTGTTTATCCTTTTGACTGTTTTTAAATTATTCGAGATTATAACATATTTTATCATCTTTTGCCTAATTTGTAGTTACTCAGGAGTACAAAACTACTTAGTCAGTTAGTCTAATGTAAATTTTTTCAAAAATGTAAAAATGAGAATACAGCACGGAACTGAAAACTTAAAAAATTCCGTTGCACAAAATAGCGTCACCGCTAAAAAAAGGAGAAAAACTTATGAAAAAGATATTAGTATTAACAATGGCTATGATGACAATTGGTTCGACTGCATTAGCATCTTGCCCTATTAGAGGAACTAACACATCCTGCAGCATGAATCATCAAGGCAACATTACAGGTGCTGCAGCCCCGGTATCATACATAATTGCGCCTGCCCCTCAACAAACAATGATGCAAAGAAACAACAATTGGAACACTGCTCAACCTAAAAGAAATATGTTCCAAAAAATGATGACACCATTCAATAGCGTTTACAACACGATATTTGTGCCGTTTACCCATTTGTACGACTAAAAAACTTAAACTGTTTTTTATGGAGAACAAAGTTTGTTCTCCATTTTTTATGCAAAATTTTGAAACAAAATTTTATAATGACAATTAGCTGTTTATCTGCTAAAATCAGATAATTAAACGAATAGTACAGTTTGAGTATTTACAAGATTTATTATAAGGAGAAAGAGATGAAAAAATTCCTAACAAAAGCTTTAACGCTTGCTGTTATTTTCGGAATCTCTTCTATGGCAACTTTTGCCAAAGAATACAAAGATTTGCCGAAAAATCACTGGGCGTACAAACAAATCCAACTTCTTACAGATTTTGATGTAGTAGTAGGATATCCTGACGGTCTTTATCGCCCTGAACAACCTGTAACAAGGGCAGAATTTTCTTCAATGGTTGTAAAAGCTTTCAACCAAGAAAAAGCACCTATTACAAACCCTGTTCAATTCAAAGATTTTACAGAAAAAGACTGGTTCTACGGAGTTGTCCAAAGAGCAGTAATGTTTGACCTTTTAAAAGGTTATCCTAACGGAAACTTCAATCCAAGAGGAACAGTTGCAAGAGGTCACGTTATCTCTACAATAGTTAACGCTTTGACTACAGAGACAATTTCTAACCAAAAAGCAAAAGATATTTTAGAAAACAGCTACGATGACTATGACCAAATTCCTGATTGGTTAATTATTGCTGCTGGCAAAGCAGAAATTCTCGGTATGGTTGTTAAAGCTCCCGGTGAAGACAACTACATCAACGCACAACGTCCAGCAACAAGAGCAGAACTTGCTGCATTTCTTGTAAAAATGCTTGAACAAGCAAAACTCAACCCTAACGAAAAACTCAGAGAAGCTATGAGACCAAGAATGGGAGAAGGCATCGTTATTGACGCAGCTGACGTTGACGGATATATCGCAACAATCCCTGCTGGTACAGTTATCCCTGTTATGGTTTTAAACAAACAAATTACTTGCAAAAAATCAAACGTTGATGAAGATTTTCTTTCTAAATTACCTAAAAACTTGGTTACAAAAGAAAAATATCTTCTTCTTGTCGAAGGTGACTGCCTAAACGGTAAAATTACCGACGTAAAAAGAGGCAGACTCTTTGTAAGAAACGGTTTTGTTAATATGCAAACTCACACAATTACAACAGACAGAAATCAAACAGCAACTTTATTAGGTGATGCTGTAGGCGGTTACAGACTCGAAGGTTTCTGGAAAACTTTATACCTTAAAGTTATTAAAGGCCACAGAATCGTTATCCACGAAGGAGACATTCTTAACCTTAAACTCCAAAAACCTGTAAGAATCGACCTTACAAACGGTATGATTTTAGAATAAACAATTTTTTAAATATGAAAAGACCGAGATTATCCCAATCTCGGTCTTTTAGTATATTTTTATTTATAAAATTAAAGTTTATAAAAATAATGCCGATGTATTTAACACGATATAAAACGAGAGATTTTGTTATGCTTTTTAAAAGAAAATGTAAAATAACCTTTATAGCACATGGTGCAACACTTTATACGGAAGAAAACCGTATCTGCGATATAGAAAGCCACCCTCCGTTAAACGAAAGAGGACAAGAAGAAGCTGAAAACATTGCAAAATGGATTGCAAGACGTTCTCCTCAAGTAGATGCAATCTACACAGGGGAATCATTGAGCTGTATTCAAACCGCAAAATATATTGCAAAAGAATACGAAAAAGACATCATTATAAGACCCGACCTAAAAAACCAAGAATTCGGTATCTGGAAAGGCCTAAGCTATAACGAAATCGAAAAAAAATATCCGGAAATGCTTGAAAAATACCACGAATTCACTTCAAGCTATGCGCCTGAAGGCGGTGAAACCTTGCTTGAGTTCCAATCTCGTGTTGAATCCGTTATACAAAATCTTATAGAAGAAAACCTCACAAAGAGAATAATTATAGTTACACACTCAAACTTTATCAGAGCTGCAATAAGAAACGCACTCGAAATACCCGTTGAATATCAAAACAGAGTATTCATTCCAACAGGCAGTGCAACTCAGATTAAATATTCTCAAGGGTGGAATATGCTCATGTACTGCGCACATGTACCTCTTTTTGCAAAGTATGTGGTATAAGCGAATACTTATAAACTTTTAGCACATCTTATTCTTTACAAAACTTTTCACAAATGCTGACAAATTTGATATGATTAAAATAATCATTAATAATATTGGCAAGTATAGTCAAAGACGGGTAAGGATTATTGGATAAGAAAAAGATTATATCTGCTTTAATAATAGGTTTTATGGCAGTAGTTTCTTTGCCATTAGAGGCTTATTGCGCAAAGCCCCAATTAAAACCAAAGGTTAAAATTGAAAACGCATCAAACTATAGAACCTCTACAGCAAGACAAAAAACCACATCACAAAAAAGCCGAACAACAAAATCTGCTAAAACAGCCACCGCAAAAAGTCTTCCGCAAAGAGAAATAAAAACTTACAAGGATGAACAAGGACACCCTATCTCGGAAAAACAAAAAGAGCGTTCCAAAAACCTTAAAAAAGTTTATAAAGGCGTAACCAAAGACGAACATATAATGGAAGCTTTGGAAATGTTAAAAGGCGGACTTGGCGAGTACTCAAGACGAGCTATTTTAGGCAACAACTTATCAGAAAAACCTATGCAAGTTGATTTTGAAGACTTGAGCAAATTCGGTCAAGCGTACACAAATTTTGATGCATTGGGTTGGAAGAAAAAAGAAAGATTGTACATATACATAAACAAAAAACACCAAGATGCACCAAAACCTGCTCTTGCTGCTGTATTAGCACACGAAGCACTGCATCAGGATGACTTTAACTCACTTAATGAAGAAACTTACGCCTGGACAATGGAAGCGGCGGTATGGACACAATTGTCAGAAAAATATCCGCAATACAACAACAGCACACACCCTCTTGCTGTTAGAGAAAACACGCTTAAAAAACTCTTTATCAAAGGCAATTATACAAGCAAATATATAAGAAAAACCGTTGTATCAAACCCAGGGTACTCAAATCTTCCCTCACGTTCACCTGGATTTGAAGATGACAGCTTGTAAAAAAAGTCAACAAACCATAGTATTTTTGGCTTGTGCATGGTATTAATATATAATAGAATTTGGTTGGAGAATAAAATGATTACAATAAAAGACGTTGAACACGTTGCAAAACTCGCCAGATTAGAACTTAGCGAAGAAGAAAAAGAAAAGTTCTCAAAACAGCTCGGCGACATTTTAAAATATGTTGAACAAATGAACGAAGTTGATACAACAGGCGTTGAACCTATGAGCCACGCAATACCGATGGTTAACGTAATGAGAGAAGACGAAGTTGTATCAGAACATACAAAAGAGGAACTGATGGCAAACGCGCCTTTAAAAGAGGACGGGTTCTTCAGGGTTCCAAAAATAAACTAAAAGTTTCAAAAAGCTTAGAGGATTTCCCCTCTAAGCTTTTTAACTTATGTAAAAAAATAAGGTCAAACAGTAAAAAGATAGGGGTATAAAATGGCAACAAAATATATTTTCGTAACAGGCGGTGTTGTTTCATCACTTGGTAAAGGGATTGTAGCAGCATCATTGGGCAGACTTTTAAAATCCAGAGGTTTTTCTGTTGTCATACAAAAATTTGACCCTTATATAAACGTTGACCCCGGTACAATGAGCCCATTCCAACACGGAGAAGTTTTCGTTACCGATGACGGAGCAGAAACTGACCTCGATTTGGGGCACTACGAAAGATTTACGGATACTTCTTTAAGCAAAATCAACAACGTTACCTCAGGCAGTATCTACCAAACAGTTATTAAAAAAGAAAGAAAAGGCGAGTACTTAGGCGCAACAGTTCAAACTATTCCTCATATTACAAACGAGATTAAAGCAAGAATTAAAAAAGCAACAGCACAATTCAAGCCTGATTTCTTAATAACAGAAGTCGGAGGAACAATCGGTGACATTGAGAGTTTGCCGTTTATTGAAGCGATAAGACAATTCCGTACCGAAGCAGGATTTGGCAACAGCCTCTCTATACACGTTACGCTTGTTCCTTACTTACCAACCTCCGGTGAACTTAAAACAAAACCATCGCAACACAGCGTTTCTGTTTTAAGAAGCTACGGTATTCAACCTGAGATTTTGGTTTGCAGAACATCAAAACCGCTTCCTAAAAAAGAAAAAGAAAAACTGGCTCTGTTCTGTTCAGTTCCTGTTGATGCGGTTATTGAATGTAAGGATTTAAAATCTATTTACGAAGTACCTCTTGCTTTAGAAGAACAACAAATGGCTCACGTTGTATTGCAAAGATTGCAGCTGCTCGATAAAAAACCAAATCTTGATTCTTGGAAAAAGCTTGTAGAAAAAATTAAAAACCCAAAAACAACATATAAAATAGCTATAGCAGGCAAATACACAAACCTGTCAGACGCTTATATTTCTGTAGTAGAAGCTTTAAAACACGCAGGTTATCATAAAGATGCCAAAATCGACATAAAATGGATTAATTCAGAAGAATGTGTTGATATGGCAAAAGCAAAAGAGATTCTATCAGACGTTGACGGTCTTGTTGTTCCCGGTGGATTTGGTGTAAGAGGTATAGAAGGTAAACTTAATGCCATAAGATATGCAAGAGAAAACAACTTGCCATTTTTGGGCTTGTGCTTAGGTATGCAATGTACTGTTATTGAATACGCAAGAAATGTTGTAGGTCTCAAAGGTGCAAACTCTACAGAATTTAATGAAGGTACGCCATATCCTGTAATAGACTTTATGCCTGAACAAAAAAATATTGACGAACTTGGCGGAACAATGCGTCTTGGCAAATTTGATTGCGTATTACAAAAAGGTACAAAAGCTTTTGATGCGTACGGAAAAGTTAAAACAATATCCGAAAGACACCGTCACAGATACGAGGTTAACAACGAGTATAAAAAACAAATCGAAGACGCCGGGCTTGTATTCTCAGGTATGTCACCTGACGGCCAGTTGTGTGAAATAGTAGAATATCCTAAAAACGATTGGTTTGTAGCTTGTCAGTTCCATCCTGAGTTCAAATCAAGACCTGAACATCCGCATCCGTTGTTTGAAGGTTTAATTAACGCAATAAGCAAAAACAAAAATATATAATTTGTCCGATATAAAAGCCCTAAAAATATGTTATTTTTATAAAAAAATGGGTATTATTAATATAGGAACACCAGCTTATACAGGAGTGCGCTATGAATATACTAATTTCAAACGACGACGGACTAATGGCAAACGGTATCAGAGCATTGACTGAAGCTTTGAGTTGCGAGCATGACGTTTATGTAATTGCTCCGGATAGAGAACGCAGTGCTGCGGGTCACTCATTAACACTGCATACACCTTTAAGGGTTGAAGAATTAGACCCTAAATTCGGCGCAAAAAGAAATTGGGTAACAACAGGTACTCCTGGAGACTGCGTAAAAATTGGTCTTAGTGCAATATTAGAACCTCATGAAATGCCTGACCTCGTTATATCAGGAATAAACCACGGTCCAAACCTTGGTGCTGATATTTTATACTCAGGCACAGTCAGCTGCGCTTTAGAAGGAGCAATGTTGGGATTCCCCGCTATTGCAACATCTTTAGCCGGTTTGCATTATGAAGTGGAAAACTTTGCTTTTGCTGCTAACTTTATGGCAAAATTCGTAAACAAAATCAAAGATATTAACTTCCCTCAAAAATCTATACTCAATATCAACTTCCCTTCTTTAGAAGAAGAGGATATTGCAGGCATTGCAATAACAAAACTCGGAACAAGAATGTTTACAAGCAAATACGACAAACGTATTGACCCGAGAGGCAAAACCTACTACTGGCTTGCCGGAGAATTAATTGAATACGATGAAAACGACGGAACAGATATCAATGCTGTACGTCAAAACAAGGTTTCAATTACGCCTATTACTTTTGAAATGACACACCAAAGCATAATGAAAGATTTAGAAAAAGCATTCTGCTCAGAAAACAGCTGTGACTGGTTCTCATCAGAAGACAAATAGTATGTGTCTGAGGCGGCTTCTTTTGTACCCAAAAGTATCCTGACGCGTATGGCTCGTAGCTTGCCAACGACTCAAGCTGGCAGGGTACACTTTCTGCTGAAAAATATGCTAAATGTCATATTTTGAGAAGAATATCCCATGCACTTGTTGCCTGTGGCAGATTTGTTGATAAAATCAATTATTTTAAGTAATCTTTAAATTTTTTCTTATGCACTGTATATCCACACCCTTCATGCAAATCTGCAGGATAGTGGATTCGTGGCATAGGATAACGTTTGCACATATCAAGTCTTTTATCATAGACAGAGCAAAGCCCGTCTTTTGTTACGTATTTGCATGCAAAAATAAGATTGCCAAATTCATCTTTCCCTTTTATATAAAATCGCTTGTACGAAGGAAAAAGAAACTGCATTATTTTAAATTCTTCTGGCGTATATGTATCATAGCTGTACATATAGTTGCAGCATTTTCCGCATTTTTTGCACTCACCTGTGATTTCGTACTCCATTTTTTCTGGAACGAAATATGACATTATCTCCCAATAAATCGACTTTATAAGGTCAAACATAGCAACAGGATTATTCCATATTATATTTTGCACGGCACTGCTGCATAACATAAGAACATAACTCTTTTGATGGCTTTTCCATTATTTTTTTGCTTTTTTCCAAGTTAGCTTTATGCACAACAGTAGCTTCCGGAGTAGTCCAATCTTTGTATAGTTTATAAGACCCCGCAATAATTATCATTAAAAGCAGAGCCACTACCCCGTATTCTATAGCTGAACGTGCTGAAGTCGGTAAATCTCTCATATTTCGAGTATATCTCATTTGACAAAAGCAATCAATCAGAATTTTCTTTTTTAATCAACTCAATAATTTTACGCACTCTTGCTGTGTAAGAATGGCTTTTAAGCACATCTGCATATCCTATTGTTGCTATTTTTTGTGCTATTTCAGGGTTTTTAAGATAAAACTCTGTTTTATCCAAAAGATCATCAACATTTTTGTAAGTTTCAAGCTCTTTTGAAACAATAAAATTACGACTAATATCTTCCATATCGTCAGTAAGCAAAAAGCCCCGTGAAGCAAGAACTTCAAAGACTCTGTAGTTCAACCCTGATTTACCCTGCAACGTAATATTTATATTCACCAAGCTATTCGCATAAACCTTTGCAAGGTCGTTTTCTGTTGTCAAAAAGCCCTTATATGCACTTTTATAAATATCAAGCTCCTTCTCAGAAAGGAATTGTTTTTCTTTCATATCATCAAGACTTTGCAAGAAGTGCTTTTCATAAGAAAAAATATTAACTTTTCTGCCAAACTTTTTAATCAAAGCAGCAAGAATCTTTTGTCTTTTTTCTGTTAACGGACGTCCGACAAAAGAAATCTCATAAATCGGAGCGTTTTCTATATCGTCATTAAGCCTGTATGCTTTACTATTAACAGCCAGCGGAAGATAATGACAATTCGGCAAGTCTTTGACAAAATTCTTGTCCCACATAAAAGAAAGCAAATTGAGCTTTTTAAATTCCTCATACAAATGAGGTTTATTTACACAAGCGTATTTGCCCTTAGGCTCGTCTGCAAAATAGTGAATAAGTTTATAATTGTCTTTGTTTTTTAAAATAAAGTCTTTTAGCTCTTCATTGTCACAAAACAAAAATCCGTAATCATATCCGATTATTATGTCAGGTTTAAAGCGTTTAATATCTTCAACAGAGAGTTCTCTAAGGTCTTTTTCCATAACAAAGCAGCCGTTTGATTTAAACCCTTGTCTAAACCCTTTCATAATAAGAGCTCCCGCAATACTGTTGGGTAATGTAATCAAAACTTTAAGCATACTTTTTACCACCAAATCTAACTCTGTTTTAAAAATTCCGGAATCTGACAAGCCTCAATAGTGCCTGTAACTATTTGCCACTCAGGCATTGCCTCTTGCAGTTCTTCTTGCATGTGAGCCAAAAGCCCCGGGATAATTATTTTGCGAGTGTTCACTTTTTCTAAAAGACCGTAATTTTTAACAGAACGAGCAACCAACTCTGCAGTAAACTTGTCGGCCGACCACGCTGTTAAAACGCTCATTCCGTCAGACGGCGTAACTACAAGGTAAGACCCGAAAGGTAAAGCCTCTAACTCACCCGCTACAGCAAAATACGTGAGGGCAAAGTTTGTAGTCAAAAGTATTGGTGCGTTTTTATCCGGTTCGTTAAATTCGTAAACCTTTGCCTCAACCTGTAAAGGCTTTTGAGGGTTTGTATAAATATTTTGTCTTAACGTAAACAATGTTGAAACCGTTGCCTCATCAAACTCAGGCAAAACAATTATATTTGCATATCTGCATATCAAAACCGATGCAGCAGCAACAATCTCTAAAGAATCAAGGCTCTTTGGCAATCTGACCATAACAGGATAAGTCAAAGGTTCGTGACGTCTCAGTATTGCAGCACGTCTTATCAATGTTAATTGTTCTACTGCTTTTGGCAGATTTTTAAAATCATACTCGAGTATTATATCTTTCTCACCTGAAGCAATCGCTTCTTTTGACAAGTTTTCGAGTTCATTTATATCTGAACCTTTAATTATTTTAAAAGGTGAGTTTTTGGAAATTACCGCAATATTTTTAGCTTCTATTTTTCTTGTTGCATCTTCGATATTTTGACCGGTTAAATAAACAGCATCAATCTTAAATTTTTCGCCAATGCGTTCTATTTCATAAGCGGCAATTTTATCAAACTTTTTATCAAAATCTTTATCATCAGAATCTAGCTCAATAGCCGCAACAGTCGGATGTACAAAAGTTTTATCATGTCGGTACATTACATTTTCGCCGCCTGTAATAAGAGTTTGCGACAATTTTATTTCGTGTTGTTGAATTTTTGATGATTCCGCAAATTTTTCTTTAAGCTCAGCAGGGATATGAGGACATTTTTCAATATCAGCTTGTTTTTTTGCAAGTTTTAAAGCATAAGCCATACACGTAGGACATCCGCATTTTTTGCAGTTTGTACCTTCAGCTTTTTTGGCTCCGGGTAGGTATTTAAAAATCTGCATGCCTGTGAGATTCATTACTTAACCTCGCTTTCAAAAACCGATTTCATAGCTTTTATGCTTTTTGGATTCCACAAAACTACAACATCTGCTCCTGCACTAATCATAGCAGAAGCTCCTGCAATTTCCCACATAGCTGCACGTTTTTCGTAATCCCCCCATTGAGAAGAAAACGTATCTGATTTTGCCTCTTTTGCACGATAAGATTCTTCACCGATAAACGCAATAACAGGCATATTAAGCATCGTATCACCGTCAAAAGCTGCTTGTTTAACCTTTTCTATAATACTGTATCCGTAATCAAGCCCGTAACCTAAGCCGCCCATATCAGGGTCAATAAGAATTTTTTCAGGCTCGATACCTTTGTCTATAGAAAGGATATTAAGCTCTTTGGCAAGGTTTATATCTATCGGACTTCTTAAAACTATTATGTGTCCGTGTTTTGCAACAACAGGAACTATCTTTTCGTACGTTGTTTCTTGAGCAAAAGAAATAATACATTGTTTAGGTGCATTTTCTGCAAGCAAAGGCAAAAGCTTAAAATCGACAGGGTCATTGTTTGCCCCCCTTAAAATAAGAGGTGTTTTGACCTTTGACACAACTGTTTTTAAAAATTCCTTAACCCCTTCAAGTTTGTCATCAACATTATCTTCCGAAAGGTTAAATTTTATGGAAATAATATCAGCACCGATATTTTGAGCTTTTTCAAGCATTTGCTCACAACTGTCACAACCCCATTCTTTTTTTAAAATTTCAGGGTATGTATTATCTAAAATATAAGGAATCTCAATAGCTAAAAGAGATTTTGCACTATTATCGTTCTCTTTCATAAAAGAACGTGCGCTATCCCCTCCTATAGAAAGGTTTTCAAGTTTAACTTCTCTAATTTTTTCCTTAATACCAAAAGACAGGTCTATGTTTTTCATAGACCTATCTTAAAAATTAAATACAAACTTGTCAATTAACCTGCATTTTTATAAACGTTAAGTGCAAAATTAGCGTTCATATCTTTTATAACAGGTTTTACATGATTTTTAAATCCGAGTGTGTGAGGCAAAAAATCATTAGGATTATTATAAATCCAAGGGAAATTGTCAGCTGCACTAGCCGGCTTTTTCATTGGCGGCATTTTTGCCAATTGTTTGGAAATGTTGTCCATAGCAGCTCTGGCAGCTCTGTCAATCTCTTGCGCTGATTGTACAAAAATTCTTGAACTGTTTACACCTAGCATAATAAACTCCTTTTTCACACTTGTGTAATTCGACCCTTAACAAGTATAAACGCATCAACCATAAAAATTGACGCGTTTTTTTTAAATATTTACAAATATTTATTATTTACTACGTTTGTAAATTAGTTGCCAAAATATGTGCTTGCTTTAACTACTTCAGGAGCAGTTTTTGAAGGCATTAAACCTGATGGTTGTCTTTGGATAAAATTATCTGTTTTTGCATATTGTTCAGATGCAAATTTTTCATTAATTTTTGCAATTTTCTTTTGTAATTTAATATTGTTAACAAAATCAAACTGACCGTGAGCAACTTTTACTGATGCGCTGACAGGATCTGATTTGTACTCATTAATAATTGCTTTTCTTTCTGCTCTAGCTGCATTTCTCAATTTTGCAGGAATTTCTTTAATCATTGTTTGTGCAGCTACTCTGTTAATTGACATTTTCTTCTCCTTTTAATTTGAATGGTTTAAGTGATTGTATCTGTGAGGGCTAAAAAGCGTCAATTTTTTATTTTGACGCTTTTTATACATTGTATTTACATTAATTAACATTAAGTTATCTGTTAGGATATTAACCAATCAGGTTATTTTAATAAAGAATGACCTGTCATTTCTTCAGGTTGTTTAATACCCAACAACTCAAGAACAGTCGGAGCAACATCGCATAATGCACCTGTGTCTTTAAGTTCATATTTGCCCTGACCATTAATTAACAAGAACGGAACAGGGTTTGTTGTATGAGCAGTAAACGGTGTATGAGTTTTTGGATCTTCCATACACTCAGCGTTGCCGTGGTCTGCTGTTAACAACATGATTACGCCGTTTTCTTTAGCTTTTTGAGCAATTTTGCCTACGCAGCAGTCAACTGTTTCACAAGCTTTTACAGCTGCATCAAATACACCTGTATGACCAACCATATCAGGGTTTGCAAAGTTAACAAGGATAAATCCGTATTGTGGATCATCTAATGCTTTCAACACGTTTTCACAAACTTGAGGTGCGCTCATCTCAGGCTGCATATCATAAGTTGCAACTTTAGGAGAAGCAACCAATGCACGAGTTTCTAATTTGCCTGATTTTTCTTCACCACCGTTAAAGAAGAATGTAATGTGAGCGTATTTTTCTGTTTCTGCTGTTCTGAATTGTTTTACATTGTTTGCATCAAGCACGTCGCCTAAAATATTTGTTAATTTTTCTGGCGGATAAGCTATCGGCAATGGGAATGTTTCATCATACTGAGCCATACAAACATAATAAAGATTTTTTCTTACGGCTTTTCTTTCAAAACCTGAGAACTCTTCAAAAGTCATTGCTCTTGTTATTTCTCTTGCTCTGTCAGGTCTGTAGTTAAAGAAGATTATTGCATCGTTATCTTTAATTCTTGAATCAGTATCAGCATTCGTAATAGTCGGTTCTACAAATTCATCTGTTACATCTTTAGCGTAAGAAGCTTTAATTGCTTCGTCAGAATTTGCTGCCTTTTCACCTTCGCCTAAAAGCAATGCGTTATAAGCTTTTTCAACTCTTTCCCATCTGTTGTCTCTATCCATAGCCCAATATCTGCCTGAGATTGTTGCTATTTGAGGCAAGTTATATTTTTTCAACTCTTCTTCCAACTGTGCCAAAAACTCAACAGCGCTTTTTGGAGGAGTATCTCTACCATCTAAAAACGCGTGTACATAAACTTTTTTAAGTCCGTTTTCTGCTGCCATTTTTACAAGAGCTTTTACGTGATCAAATGAGCTGTGAACACCGCCTGTTGATACTAAACCGTACAAATGCAATGAAGAATCGTTCTTTTTAACGTGTTCAATAGCTGCTTTAAATTCTTTATTTTCAAAGAATTTGCCTTCTCTGATTTCTTTATTGATTCTTGTCAAATCTTGGTAAACAACTCTGCCTGCACCAAGGTTAAGGTGGCCAACTTCTGAGTTACCCATTTGTCCGTCAGGCAATCCTACATATTCGCCTGATGCGTTGATTTGTGTATAAACTTCTTCTTGTTTTAACTTGTCAAAATTTGTTGTATGAGCTGTTTTGGTTGCGTCTTTAGGACAATCTTTATTGATTCCCCAGCCGTCCATAATACATAAAAGTACTCTGTTTGTCATAACTCTCTCCTTTTCGGTCTAATGTAATTATATTATCCATGCTGAAGAAAATTTTTCTATTTTTTTTATAAGGCTTCAGTATCTTGGCATACTATGACAATTAAACACCTCGATTGTTGATAACAAGTCAATTGGTGTTTTTTATATGGTTTCAATACCGTGGCATACTATGACAATTAAACACCTCGATTATTGATAACAAGTCAGTTGGTGTTTGTTTAGGGGCACAGCCCCTTCCTCTTATCAATGCTTTTTTATATTGTTTCAATATCTTGGCATCTAATATCGTTAGTTAAATATATATAATATTTAAAATTAATTAAAAGTACGAAAACCCATGTACCCCATGGGTTTCGACATGTTACGAAATGTAACAAAACAAGAATATAATGAATATAGAAAAGGTATATTGTTTTTATATATATGTAAGTAAGAATTAAGTAAGTTCGTAAGGAGCAAACAAAATGGGTTTAGCAGCATCA
>CALVEH010000008.1 GCA_944326545.1 Candidatus Gastranaerophilales bacterium
CTCAAAAACGATATTTAATCGTTTTTTCGGCAGAGTGCCCCAACCAAATAAGAAGCTCTCGAAAGAGGGCTTTTTTTATTGCGTAAGGATTCTTCGAATCCCCCTCTCAAAAACGATATTTAATCGTTTTTTCGGCAGAGTGCCCCAACCAAATAAGAAGCTCTCGAAAGAGGGCTTTTTTTGTTGCGTAAGGATTCTTCGAATCCCCTCTCAAAAACGATATTTAATCGTTTTTTCGGCAGAGTGCCCCAGCCAAATAAAAAGCTCTCAAAAGAGGGCTTTTTTTATTGCGTAAGGATTCTTCGAATCCTGATTTTTTAAACGTATATATCTACTAAAAAATAATGCTCACAACCGTATGCATTTCAAATTGTGAACAATCAAATTAATAAATTCCTTTTGAATTAAGAAATTCCGCATATTTTTTATCTACAACCATTATATGTTGAATTATCCAATTTTTTAAAAACATCGCGATATCAAAATGTAGCGTAAATTTTTCATCCTTAAAATCTTCGCAAAACTGTAGCATTTTATTTATAAAATAATTATGCTGTTTCTTATGTTCCAAAAAATCAGGATAACCACTTTCAAGCAAACAAGCTTCCTCTTCAGCCAAATGCTCCCTACAATACTTTAATAAATTATTAAGAACGCACTGCAACGCTTTTTTATCCTGTTTATTTTCCATTGCTTTATAAATGTCTTTTAAAGCAGTTAACAACTGCATATGTTGTTCATTAAATTTCTGAACACCTACATCATAGTCTTCATTCCAATCTAAATTTTTCATTATTATACTCCACAATAATTACAATTATATTATACTTGCACTTGCATTGATTAATCAAAGAAATTAACAAACTTTAGTTTTCTTTCGTTGCAGGATTATTTCTATACCTAAACCATAAAAATATATCAATAAGCAAAAACAGCATATTTATAATATATAGCCATATTACAATATCTCTTGAATATAAGAGCTTGTGAGTAATACCACAAACATAACCTAATAAAATAAGAAATGAAAACCAAATACTTTTGCCCTGAACACATTTTGACTTATATGTTTTGTAGGCAGCAACAGGCCAGCTAATACCAAAACATACCATCATACCTGCTTCAAAAATACTCATTTGTTTATCCTTTTTATGTATATGCTAACGATTACTATTATCCCTCTATGTTTTTGTTTGTAAACATTACAAAATATTAAATAGCCAAAAAGCAAAAAGCATTTTTTGCAGACAAATTGTTTTTATAAATAAGGAAGTGTTTATATTTTAGTGTAATCAAAAGTAAAAAGGTAGGTAAAAATGGTTAATGGAATCAGTACATCAAATCAGCAAGCATACAAAAACGAAATTAAAAAAAATAATTTAAAACACGGTATTGCAGCTGCAGCAACAGGATGGGCTGCTGGCGAAGCTATTTTTGCAACAATCCAACACCCTGACAACAAGATTATTAAAGCCGTTGATAATGGACTTACTAGAGGTGCTGAATATCTTGCAAACGGTGGGTTAAAAGAGACTTATAACAAAACGGCAGGTTATGTGAAAGAAGGGTATCAAAGTGTAAAAAAACACATGCCTGATATGCCAGATTTCAAAAAAACATATAACAATTTACCTAAAGGAATACAAGAAGTTTTGAACAAAGCACAAGAAGGAATAAAAACTCTTATAGGAAAAGTCAAAGAACATACAAAAGGACTTTCAAATATTAAAACTCCATTAAAAGAGACTTGGAACGCATTAAAAACCTGTGCCTCAGAACTTTTGAAGAAATTTGCAAAACTCCCCGCAAAATATAAAGTAGGCGGCGCTATTGGGGTTGTTACTTTAATAATAGCAAACGCAATTAGCAACAGCAAAATATATAATGAAGGTAAAATTGACGCCAAATACGGAAAATAGAAAAGCAGCTATCTTATCTATAAAAATTGCATATCACAATAAAAAGCAGGTCTATACAACCTGCTTTTTTATTATTTTAATTCCTTATCTATGTACTGTTGCAATGTTTTAATTAAAGATTGATATTCATCTTCCGGTAATTCTTTTAATGTTTTATATCTTGCACCCATCATAACTGGCTTTTTCAAATTACCGTCCGCATCAAGCTCAAAATCAAAACTTGTATCATGAATTTTGGCCCCTGGAGAATTATAAGAAACACTTGAAACTTGCCCGTTTTTATCAACTTGAACAAGCAAATGTGCCTCTGTAGGGCCATATTTCTTGTTATTATCTCGTTTTACTATGTGCAAACCTGTCGGCTTTGCAGCATAAGTATATGATTTTTCAACAGTCAAATTACTTTGCTTATCATTCAAAACAGTATTCCAATAGTCAATACCGGCTTCGCCATGAGCAGCATATAAAGATTCAGGAATATCGTTAACATGCTGAAGTTTATACAAATAAGCTTTGCTATAATTAAGTTTCTGATCTTGTGGAGTTAAGATAGAATTAATTCGAGCAGCCGTTTCTTTTACATCTAATTTTTCTTTTTTTGTTTTACTCGGCAAATAAATTACATCCCCAACATCAATACTGTTTATAGACTCGATAGTTTTGCAATCATTTAATTTAGCAATAGAATACATCATGTCACTTATTTCAGCATTTGCAGCGTTCTCTTTATCAACAACTTTCTTTGCAAGATTCCAAAAGTTATCACCTTTTTTGATTTTATATGCAGTTTTTTCTCCGTTGTAAGAAGGCGTAGTACTATATTTACTATTATAATAGGCCTTTTCTTCTGCTGTATAAGTAACAGAATTAAACATGTGGTTATTCCCCCTATAAATTCCTAAATCCTTAATGTAATAAAAACGAGAAATAACCCAAAATTGATCAAATATGAATTTTTGTTAACAAAAGCCTTAATATATTAATATCCAAAATCTTTGTTAACCAGTATCACATTGATTTTCCCAGCAGGCTTACTCAACCTTGTAATAACAACTTGGCAACAAATACTGTCATCACAAAGGCAATCAGCACAACTACCTGTATGTACACAAGGTGTATTGTTATTAGCCATATCTTTAATTCTTTGCATATTAACGGGAGCTGCAACATTTCTTGCTCTTGAGATGGCATCTTCAATACTTTTCGCAACTTTATTCATGCCTGCAATAACAATAACCCTTTTAGGACCATAACATAAAGCAGCAACCCTATTTCCTGTACCATCAACATTAACAAGTTGTCCATCCTCACTAATTGCGTTAGAGCTCATTAAAAACGTATCGCATAACAAGCCTTTTCTTGTTAATTCAGCCTTTTCCTCCGGATTTTTGGCACTGTCTCGGTTAATTACTTTATAACCATTGTCGATTAGATATTTAGTTATTCCTGTTTGCTCTAAAGTTACAGAGCCGCCCCAAGAAATTGTTTCATCTTTAGATACAAGTTCTAATATTTTATTCAACGCAGCCTGTTCATCTTCACAATAAAAAGCATTAAAATGTCTTTTTTCTAAAGCTGTAATAACTTTTTTAGCTAGTTTTTCGTTTCGTTCTTTTACATATTTATTTACAGTCATTATAAAAACCCCGTATTATTTACTTCTTTTCCGATTTTAACTCCTCAACGTACTTTTGAGCAAGTTCTTTTGGCATATACATAGGGATAGGACTCCATGTATTAATATCGATTTTTTCCTCATTTTCTTTAGCTTCTTTGATTAATTTTTCAAGAATCTGATTTACATCTGTTGTGCCGTATTTTTTCATAAAAAAGTTATATGTTTTAGTACCTGACTCAAGAGGCAAATACCTTTTCCCCCTTTTGTAGTGCGCAACATGAGAATCCCAATCGGCAATTGAAATAATAACAGGCTTAATACCATTATCAAGACAGTGTTTTACAGTTATTTTATCGGCAAGTTTGCCTATACCTGAATATCTTGAATCATTATTGTTTTGCAAATAATCAACAATAACTCTCGGGCCTTTTATTCCATATTGAGGATAATCTTTTAAAAGGCACGCATCACTTCCATAATAAACATTTTCAAAATCTTTGATTTTCTTACACAAAGTTAAATCAACATACCCATATTCTTTTTTTCTATTTTTGGATACAAAACGGTATGTAGTCTCATTTTCATTTTTGTTTATTTTTAGTACTGTTACATCTACTGGTTTATTCAATTTTCTATCAAAGATAGTACCATTAGCAACAGGCGTGGTCTCTTTCAAATCAATTTCAGCAGAGCCAAAAGAAACAGCGCTTTTTTGAAAAGTGTCACAAGATAAAGAACTATTATACTTAATAGCATTTCTATTATTAAAGGATGTTTTAAAATTATTAAATTTTATTGGGCTAATGTTTAACTGCATAAATTCACCGTGCAGATAAAAAACTTCTAAAATAAAAAAATTGCCAAGATATACAAATATTTTTTTAAATGTTTGTATAGTAAAATAAATTTAACAAATAAGGTTTTTATATGATAAACGATATGACAAAAGGTGACCCGCTAGAGCTGATAATAGGCTTTTCGGTACCGCTTTTAATAGGAAACATATTCCAACAACTATACAACATAGCAGATATTGTTATTGTTGGGCGTACTCTTGGAATGAACGCTCTTGCTGCGGTTGGGGCAATATCTCCAATATTCTTTTTCTTGATGTTTGTTGTTGTAGGCTTAACTAACGGTTTTGCAGTAATTACAGGACAAAGATTTGGAGCTAAAGACACACAAGGAGTTCGTCGTTCTGTAACAGTTTCTACTGTTCTGAGCATGGGCTTTACCGTATTGTTTTCATTACTGCTTGCTTTGGGTATGAATACAATTTTGGCATTAATGAATGTCCCTAAAGAAATATACCAAGATGCTTTTTGGTACATTCAAATAGTTGTTGCAGGCCTCGTTATAGTAAACGCATACAACCTTCTTGCCAGCGTAGTAAGAGCATTAGGCGACAGTAAGACACCGTTATATTTTTTGATTTTTGCTTCGGTACTAAATATATTTCTTGCTCTTTTATTTATTTTAAAATTTCACTGGGGAGTACCAGGGTCAGCAGTAGCTGTAGTTTTATCTCAGGGAGTGTCTGCATTACTTTGTATTATTTACGTAAAACTAAAATTTCCCATACTTCATTTAAAATTGTCAGATTGGACATATGCATTAAAAAAAGAAAGTATTCCATTTGCTCTAGAACACATAAAAGTTGGTATTCCAATGTCTGTTCAGTTTTCTATACTTGGGATAGGTATTTTAATCATACAAAGCGTATGTAATTCTTTTGGTGCAGATGTTATTGCGGCATTTACAGCAGCATTAAGAATAGAACAAATTGCAACCTTACCAATGATATCATTTGGAGTTGCTCTTGCAGCTTATACAGCGCAAAATTTTGGAGCATACAATTTTTCTAGAATTAGAGAAGGAGTAAACAAAGGTTCTATAATAAATATTTGTCTCAGTATCATAATGACATTGCTTATACATTTTTACGGAAGTGATATTGTAGGAATTTTCATAGGAAAAGGTGAAACGCATATTATAGGAATAGCTCGCAGTTACTTGTGGATAAGCACCTTATTTTACTTCTTCCTTGGACAAATATTTATTTTCAGAAACGCTCTACAAGGTATGGGAGAAGCCTTTCTGCCACTGGTTGCAAGCATTGCAGAGTTATTGGTACGTTCATTTGCTGCTGTTTATTTAGCTGTAAAATTCGGGTACTATGGAGTCTTTTATGCAGGGCCGATTGCTTGGATATTAGCATCAACAATAATGGCATCAGGTTATTATGCAAACCTCTTTAAAATTGTAAAAAAAGCTCATGCAAATGCAAGACTACAGAGAAAAATAGAAAAAGGCTTTAACATTACGATGTAATTGTTTTTTGTTTTGATAACCTGTATATTGCTGATTCCATATCCTGCTGATTAATTTTGAAATCCGATTTATCTTGATGAGTAATCGTCTTGTTACGCATTTTTTCGAACAACCCGAGCCTGTTCATTGCAAAGGAATGCGCAACATAAAAAGTTTCCACAACATCTGAACCGTTAAAATGATTATCATACATCATTTTGCATAACTTTTCTTTATCAACATCCTCGTCTAAAGGTTTATATTTTTCGTTAATGTTATAAATCTGGAACATTCCTTTTAAATCAGGCGGCTTAACTTCTAATCGCAATCCGAATCTCCCCGTATTTATCAGAGCTTTGTCAAGCAAATCGGCTCTATTTGTAGCGGCAATAACAAACACCTTATCATCACTTTTCTCTAAATCACTCATAAGAGTAAGAAGCTGATTTACAATATCATCTTGAAATCTGGCAGTATCACTTGAACCGCCTCTTGCTCTTGAAATTGAATCAAATTCATCTATAAAAATTATAGTCGGCTGGTTTTCTATGGCAGATTTAAAAAGTTCACGCCAATTTTGTTCTGTTTTGCCTATATGCGCGTGTGTAAGATCATTAGCCCCCAGTTTTATAAAATTCACTCCTGCCTCATTTGCAAGAGCATTCGCAAGCATAGTTTTTCCACACCTTGGCGGGCCATACAGTAGTATGCCCTTATTTACCCTAAATCCCTCATAAAAATCAGGATACATTAAAGGAAAAATCACATTTTCTTCAAGAGCTTTTATATTTTCATCCTGAGCACCTATATCCGCAAACGTAAGTTTTTCCCTCTTTGAAACCTTTCCTTTGTTCTCTTTTAAAGACATGAGCATAGATGCATTAAACTTTTGAGCATTTTCTATATCATCAAAATATCTGTGTTTTTCAACTTCATTTTCAAATACAGATTTCAAATTGCTATGGAAATCCGTTTTTATGATTGTTCCGTTTTTATAAGATCCAAACTTTATATTTTGACCATCTTGAAGCACGACGGGGTCATCAGAAGTATTAACATAAACTCTTTGGACAGAAAAATCAGATTCATCAATCCCCCCTGTCAAAAGTCTGACATCAGAAAGCGGATGTAACTTAAAAATTTTATAATTAATCTCTTTTGTATCTTTATATATGGCAAAAGAATCCATATTAAACTCATTTTTAACGAAATAGATATTTTCTATAGGAAATGTAATATTATTCAAACTCAGGTTCAACAAATTTTTTGCATTGTTAAAGTCATCAGCAAAAAGTACAATGCTTCTATCCTCTAGATTTTGTATCGCAGCATTAAGCTTGTCTTGTGGAGTTGAATTATTTTTTTTGCCATAACCAAATAAACCATAAAACGAAATATTATTAACAGAAATACTCTTTTTAGAATCATAATTAGAAGAAACAACAGCAAAAGCCCCAATTGATAACGGCTTAGCAGTATTAAAATCACGCTTTTCTGTTACCGTTTTTTTTTTCAAGGCGACGACATTATGATAATTTATTGACGATATTCTCATGATTTTTCTCAATTCTAATAGGAGTATTTCAATTGTACAAAAAACAAATATATTTCAATAGCAAAAGTGCACAATCTTATTATTCCCACTAAAAAATAGCCATTAATCATATCCAAAACAGTTCCTTGTATAAAAACATTGTTCATGATATAAACAACTTACCACCTTTTTAAAGGTGAGTCTTAAAGATTGGACGTATTAACGTTTGAAAAAAAATATAAAACTCGCAAAACATGCAGGTTTTTGTTACGGCGTAAAAAGAGCCGTTTTAACAACCAAAAAACTTAAAGCCGAAAATAGCGACAAAGAGATTTTTGTTCTTGGTGAATTGATACACAATTCACATGTTATTAATGAACTCTCTCAGCTTGGCATACACACTGTTGATGAATTACCAGAAAATGAAACAGGCATTTGCGTTGTAAGAAGCCACGGAGCATCGCCTGAAATTTTTGAAGACATAAAAGCAAAAGGCTACGAAACAGTTGACCTTACTTGTCCTGACGTAAAAAAAGTTCAGCAAAAGGCAATTCAACTCGTACAAGAAGGATTTATGCTTGTTATTGTCGGCAAACCCGAACACCCTGAAGTATGTGCAATTAAAGCAAACGCACAAATTCATGGAGAAAATATAATAGTTGCTCCGGATGTTCAATCTCTTATCCCGTTTGAACAAGAACTAAAAGAACACAAAAAAATCGGAGTTGTAGTTCAAACAACCCAACGTATCGAAAACCTTAAATCTGTTGTCGATTATTTAGTCCCGTTGGCAAAAGAGTTAAAAGTATTCAACACAATATGTGCTTCTACATCTTTAAGACAAACAGAAGCAAGAAATCTTGCAAAAGAATCAGATCTTATGGTTGTTGTTGGAAGTAAAAAAAGTGCAAATACAACGCATCTTGCAGAGATTTTGACAGACATAACTCCAACAATACACATCGAAACAGATGAAGAACTCAAAAATTTTGAAGACTTAATAAAAAAATCACAAAACATAGGTGTTACAGCAGGTGCGTCAACACCAGATGCAATTATAGAAAATGTAATAGAAAAATTAAATCAATATTAAAAATAAGGAAAGGAAAACACAAAAAATGACAACTACTCAAATGGACGAATTTGAAAAATTATTAGAAGAATCTTTTACATCAAAACTCAGTGTTGCTGACGTTGTAAGAGGTCAAATCGTAAAAAAAGAAAACGACGGATACCTCGTTGATATCGGTGCAAAATCAGAAGGTTTCTTACCTACAAGAGAAATCCCTTCTTCAATGGTTGATGAATTAACAATCGGCGATTGCAAAGAATTCTACATATTAAAAGAAGACGAAGATGAAAAAAGCGGTATGATGCTTTCTCTTAAAAGAGTTGCTTGCGCTCAAGCTTGGCAAATTCTTCAAAACGCTAAAATTTCAGGCGAAACAGTTATGGCTAAAGTTGTTTCTCTTGTTAAAGGCGGTGTAATCGTTGAAGTTCAAGATTTAAGAGGTTTCATTCCTGCTTCTCAATTAAGAACAGGTATGCCTTTTGATGGTCTTATGAACCAAGAAATCGAAGTTAAAGTTCTTGAAGCTGATGCAAAAAGAAACAAACTTATCCTTTCACAAAGACAAGCTCTTGCTGAACAAAGAGAACAACTCGTTGATGAAGTTATTTCTAACCTCGAAGTTGATCAAATTGTTGAAGGTGAAGTTGTTAGAATCGCTGACTTTGGTGCATTCATCGACATCAACGGCGTTGACGGCTTGCTTCCTATTTCAGAAATTTCTTGGCAAAGAATTAAACATCCTTCAGATGTTTTAACACTTGGTCAAAAAATCGAAGTTAAAGTTCTAAAAATTGACGAAGACCTTAAAAGAATCAGCTTAAGCTTGAAAAGAATCGGTGACAACCCTTGGGAAGAAATCGAAGATAAGTTCAAAGAAGGCGAAATCATTACTGGTACAGTTAACAAAGTTACTTCATTCGGTGCATTCATCAACATTTTCCCAGGTGTTGAAGCATTATTGCCTGTAGCAGAAATGGAAAATCCTGATGCTAATCCGTTTGATATCTACAAAAACGGCGACGAAGTTAAAGTTCTTATCAAAAAATTCACTCCACAAGAACACAGAATCGCTTTGAGCGTTAAAGATATCAACGAATAATCTTTAATGTTAAACTTTTAACAAAAGAGGTAGACCTAAAAGTCTACCTTTTTTGTTAATCTATTATCTTGTAAGCCTCACAGAACTTATCAAAATAAGACTCAATCTTATCCCCAAAAGCATAAGCCTCAATTTCTAAAGGATTGTTTTTATAAGCTTCAGAACCAAACCCAAAGACATCAAGAGTTTCATACTCACTATTTGCCTTTAAATATTCATAAGCTTTTTTACCTTCTGGAGAATCTGCTTTAATTTTTGGCATTTTTAAAACATCTTTATAAGATTCTTGAATTTTTGCTGTTAAATCTTTGCTCCAGCTTTCTCTTACTCTTGCAAGAAACTCTTTTTCTGTTCCTTTTTTAAGCGCATTTTTATATTGATTACTAAAACCGGGATTATCTAAAGGCGATTTGATTGAATTTTTTATCATACAATCTACAATACTTTCAACATATTTTTCTACAGTAATACCTTCTGTACGCAAAATATTTGTATACTGTTTACAATGAGTTAATTCATGAGATAACAAATTTAACTGTTTTGCCCTATCTAATTTATCAAAAAATCCTGGAGTATAGCTAATAGCGTTATCAAGCATACGATAACCGCCTTGAACAGACATAATACCGTCTGTCCCATCTTTAATAATTTTTTCAGGGGCTATCCCTTTTAACCCCATATAGTCAACCATTTCAGCGTATGCTTTATCAACAAAATCTTGTCCTTTTAAATTTTTAAAAGACTCAAAACGCACTTGCAAATCCTTAGGAATTTGAGCCAACAATTTTTGTTTTTGTATTGCCCTCCCTCTGGTAACTATAGCAGCCCCAACAGTAAGCAACAAAGCACCAATACCAGCAGCCCATCCTATAATCTTTTTGTTAGAGACCTTTTCTGAAGAATCTTGCTTATGAGAAGCAAAAGATATCATATTTGATGATTTATTGTTATTTTTTATTTGAATATAAGGATTTGAATAAACACCAGAAATACCAGAAACACTTTGCATAAAAAACTTCCACTTAAACTACCTATAGTTATATAAAAACAAAGTGGAAACCAAAATTGCTTTTGAAAACTATAATAAAAACATAACCACAAATGCACCAAAAATAAGTGCAGGTCCATAAGGAATAACAGTAAGATTATTACCCTGTTTTATAGAAGTTAAAAGTTGTCTGCAACAGTAAAATCCGATACTAGCAATAAGTATAAGAGCAAACCACTGAAATATCATTGAATCAAAAATATTCAAATACTCACCAGTCAAAAACATTACAATAGTAGCTATAAACAATAACATTCCATAAAAAAGCTTATATTCTTTGTTTTTAAACCATTTATACATAAAGACAGGTATTGAAAGCCCACCCCAAATAAAAATGCTTAAAAACAATATAACAATAGCATTAGCTATGCCAAAGAAAGCACCTAAACCACCTAAAATATAGGCGTCACCTTCACCAAAACAATCTCTTTTAGTTATTAATTTGGTAATCCAAGCTAACGCAGCAAGAACTCCAAAACCGCCAATCAAACCAAGTATAGAGTGAATAAAAGTTTGATATATAGCAATTTTGTGACCAAATGCCCAAAAAGCTATCTTGGTATTATTAACACCTGCGATATTAAAAAAGTTATAAATTACCCCAACAACCATTAAAATATAAGCATGAGTATCAAAGATAACCTTCTCTTTTATGTCAGTAACGGTCATAACAATACCCAAAGAAGCCGCGATTAATAAGAATAATATATTCAAATTTAAAGTTGCAAAAGAATACTTGTAATATAAACCTGCAAAAATAATACCTGTTGCAAGCTCAACAAGAGGATATTGCATACTAATTTTTTCTGAACAATATCTACACTTTCCTCTTAACAACAAATATGAAAAAAGAGGTATATTGTCATACCAGGCTAATTTATGATTACACTTTGTACAGTGTGAGGGAGGCAAAACAATAGATTCGCCGCTAAAGCCTCTTAAAACAACTACATTCAAAAAGCTTCCAACACAAAGCCCTACAATCAATGCATAAAAGACCCAAAACCACTCCATAAAAGCTCCTTAAGCACTCTGTCTTTCTTGTATAACGTCATAAAGGTGGTTTAATGCTTTTTTTAGCTTTCTTGATACCTGCATTTGAGACATGCCGAGCAACTCACCAATCTCCAACTGACTCATGTCTTTAAAATATACCATTTCTACAATCTGCTTAAGATCTGGCTCTATGTATTGCAAGCAATCAAGCAGCATAAGTCTGTCTTCTTTAGAGTTTTGCATATCTTCATAACTAACATCAGGAATCTTATCAGTCCAATTAGAAAAATCATCTTCGCATTGCAGATTTAACTGATCTAACGAAACAATAGATTTTCTTCTGTCAGCTTCAATAGCTTCTTTAACTTTAGAAACAGGCATCGACATTTTATCAGCTATTTGTTCATTTGTTGGTTTTTCGCCGAATTCTTCAATCATCTCGTAAGCTATTTTATTAACACGATAACAAAGCTCCTGTATAGCTCTCGGAGCCTTAATCATGCCTGCTTTGTCTCTCAAATAGTGTCTGATTTCACCTGTAATAAGGTATGTTGTATACGACTTAAAATTTCTACTGATAGACGGGTCATAAGATCTAATAGCCTTAATCAAGCCCAAACTACCGATTTGAATTATATCTTCAACAGGGTCAGTACTACGTCTTGCAAGAGTTCTTGCCATTCTTTTAACTAAAGGCATGCAAGCCATAGCTATCAAATTTTGTAGCTTCTCTTTTTTTCTGCTATTTTCGATTTTGCAATATTCGTCAATCCATTCTTGGACTTGCTCAAAATTTACAACATCAGCCAAAAACAGTTACCTCTCTTATTCCTAATTCTATTATATCATTTTAATAAAAATTTTGGTAAAATAAATGCATGATAAAAAATAACATTTCTGAAAATAAAAAACAAATAATAAAGTACGGTCAAAAGCTCGGTGAAAAAAACATGACACCGGCAACCTCCGGCAATATTAGTGTAAGAACAGGCGAAAATATCCTAATAACAGGCTCAGGCACTTGTTTAGCAGACTTAAATGAAGAAGAAATCGTCCTAATTGATAAAGATTGTAACGTTGTGGACGGACAAATAAAACCGTCTTCTGAAAAGAATCTTCATAGTGCAATTTATTCAATAAGACCGGATATTAACGCCATTGTACATTGTCATGCGCCTTATATATCAGCTTTTGCAGTATGCCATATACCTTTGTCCAAACCTATAATTTCTGAAAACGTTTTTTATTTTGGAGAAATTCCTGTAGCAGATTACGCATTGCCAGGGTCTGACAAACTTGTTGAAAACACAGCAAAATATTTTACCAAACATGACGCTGTATTACTTGCAAACCACGGCATAATTATAGGTGCTAAAGATTTAAAAAACGCATACTATTTGATGGAAACAGCAGAGACATTTGCTCAAATTTATCTTAATTCTATGCTTTTAGGTGGACCAAAAGAACTTTCAAAAAAAGATATTGAAGAAATTTATGAATTGAGAAATGCAATGAAGAAATAACAAATATGCATATTACAGGCGGTTTTTTAAAATCAAGAAAAATTGAATCACCAAAGGGAAGTAATGTGAGACCAACACTATCACAAGTCAGAGAGAGTGTTTTTAGCACATTGTTCTCTATTACAGATTTTGAAGATAAATGCTTCCTAGATGCATTTGCAGGCTCAGGAATTATGGGCTTTGAGGCAATTTCTCGCGGTTTTAAAAGTTGTTCATTTTTTGAAAAAGACAAAAAAACATTTTTCTTGTTAAAAACAAATGCACAAAAACTGAATGTTCAAGCAGAATTTTACCTTGGAGATACAGCTAAACTTCTAAAAAAAGCTGAACAAAGTTTTGACGTAATATACGTAGATCCGCCTTATCAAAGCGGCTTGTATGATGAAATTGTTTCTATAATAAAAGAAAAAAAGCTTTTAAACCCAAACGGCATTTTGATACTTGAGTACCCTAAAGATTTAAACATACAACACCAAAGTTTCAATATAATCAAAACAAAAATATACTCTGATAAAGCCATAACATTTTTAAGCGAATAGCTATTTATACAATATCTTACACAAATTTGTATCTAACATAGCATCAACCCCAATAGGAAATGTCTGTTTTTCCTTTTCATGACCGAACTTTAAGCCACCTATAACAGGAATTTTTAGAGATTTCGCCAATTCATTAAAATAGCTGCTAAAATAATTTTCGTTATCTATACCGCTAAAATCGCCAAGACATATTCCGGATAAATTTTTCTTGAATTCAGGTATATTAAGCAACTGCGTAAACATTTTATCAATTTTATAAACAGGCTCGTTTATATCTTCTGTGACAAAAATAAATTTTTCATCAGGAATAAAGTTCAACCCGCACAAAGATTGTATTGTTGATAAATTACCGCCCCACAATATACCAGAAGAAACACCTCCGTAGTATACATTAGGGTTATCTATAAATATCTCACGAGTCTTTGTCGTAATGGTATTAAAGAAAGATTTTTCATTATACAAAGACACATCACCGCCAAAATCAGAATAAGCCATAGGCGCATTGTACGTAATCAGACCAACTTTTTTGTATATCATTAACATTAGCGCTGTAATATCAGAGTAACCGCAAAAGATTTTAGGGTTATTCAATATAGCATCATAATCAATCAAATCTAAAATTCTTATCGCACCATAACCACCTCTTGCAGCAACAATTGCATTAATAGATTCATCTTTAAAAAAGTCATTTAAAGCCTTTGCTCTTACTTTGTCATCTCCGCAAAGATAATTTTTTCGAGTTAATGCATTTTCAGACACAACAACCTTGTAGCCATTTGATTCAAAATATTTTTTGGACTGTTGCAAACGATTTTCATCTTTTATATCACCCGAAACACAAAGGATTCCAATAGTATCACCTTTTTTGAGTTTTTGAGGTTGTATCTTTGCCATATTTTTCTTTTTACTCCGTTTTTCGTATAATTATAATATATATTTCAGAGTTGGAGCAAAATTTTGACAAACAGATATCTTCCGTTATACAGAAAGTACAGACCGCAATCGTTCAAAGACTTAATCGGTCAAGAAAATATAGTTAAAGCATTAACTAATGCAATAAACCTCAACAAAATTTCTCACGCATATTTATTATGCGGTCCAAGAGGTACCGGAAAAACAACAACGGCAAGAATTATAGCAAAATCACTAAACTGCGCAAAAGGTCCAACTCTTGAGCCCTGTGGAGAATGTCCAAGCTGTAAAGATATTACAAATTCAACTCCAATAGACGTTATTGAAATAGACGCGGCGTCAAACAGAAAAGTTGAAGACGCAAGAAACATATTAGAAAAAATCCAGTTTGTACCGGTAAACGGAAGATTTAAAATCTATATCATAGACGAAGTTCACATGCTAACAACAGAAGCCTTTAACACTCTGTTAAAAACGCTTGAAGAACCGCCTGAAAACGTCATATTTATCCTTGCAACAACAGAACCGCACAAAGTTCTCGATACAATTATTTCAAGATGCCAACGTTTTGACTTTAGAAGAATCACAACTGAAGATATCGTTGCAAGACTAAAATACATATCTGAACAAGAAAATATCAAAATAACAGAAGATGCACTCTTCACAATAGCAAGAAGCTCAGCTGGCGGAATGAGAGACTCTCTTGCTCTGCTCGATCAAATCAGTGTACTTGATGCAGATAAAGAAATAACATCTGATGATGTAAACAATATGCTTGGCAGACTTTCTTTTGAGACACTTTTTGATATCAGCAACGCAATAACAACATCTGATACACAAACAGCTATAACTCTACTTGATGGTGTATATAACAAAGGTAACGAGCCTTTCCAAATAATAACAAACCTTATACAATACTACAGAAATCTGCTCGTTGTAAAAAACTGTACAGATAGAAAAATTGCAGCAGAATTAACGCAACTAAGTGAAGCACATATTCTCAAACTTAGAGAACAAGCAGAAAATGTAGAAGCAGAACAAATTCTTTATATAATAGAAAGATTATCTTTCTATTCAAAAGAGATTAAAGAAACAACAAACAGATACCTTTGGCTTGAACTATGCATAATTGAGCTTTCATCAAATGTTAAGTATTCATCATACTCACAACTTATAGAAAGAATTGAAAGACTTGAATCAGGAATAACAACAAACGCAGAACCTAATAAAGCTCAAATATATCCTTCTGCGCCACCACCGTTGCCACCTGCTTTTCAAACAGAAAAGAAACAAGTAATAGAACAACCAAAAGAATCTATGCCTCAAAGCTTACCAAAAGCAGAGCCTGCAACTGTTGTTGCAGAGGTAAAAGAATCAATACAGGTTGAGCACAGTGAACCTCAAGAGGTTCATCCTCCTGTTGAACAAAAAACTGAAGAGCCGGCTCCAACAGTTGCTCAAACTACAGGGAACTCTACAGATTTGGCAACAGCTTGGCAAGGAATCCTTCAAAATATAACAAGCATACCTTCACGTATGTTTTTCTACAACTTGTCACGCCCTGTTGAATTAAGCCCAGATGGAATAACAATCGCATTTATGAAAGATATTTTTGTTAAACAAGCACAAGATACAAACAAAAATACACCTCTTAAAAATGCAGCCATGGCATACTTTAAAGTAAGTGACATAAATATACATATAAAGCTTGCGGATGAAAATGATTTGGCAAATGCAGCCCCAAAACCATCAATAGAAAAGCTGGAAAGAAAACCTGCTGCCCAACCGCAAAAAACATATAATGAAAAAGCGGAAGAAGAAGAAAGTATTCAACTGATAAAAGAAACACTTGGAACTCAAAACAATACGGAAAAAGCTAACCCGGAAGATAAAAATCACATTCCAAGCAATCTATCAGACCAATCAAAAATGGTAATGGAACTTTTTAACGGTAAATACATTGATTAATATAAATAAAAAAGCCCTTTTATTAAAGGGCTTTTTTATTAGATATTTATTTAATTTAAACTAAGCTTCATACTTTTTGAAAAGTAATGATGCATTGTGTCCGCCAAAACCAAATGAGTTAGACAAAGCATATTTAACTTCTGCTTTTTGTGGTTTGTGAGGAACATAGTTCAAGTTAGCAACAGCCTCATCTTGGTTATCCAAGTTAATTGTTGGAGGGATAATGCCGTTATTGATTGCTTTAATACAAACAATTGATTCAGCAGCACCTGTAGCACCCAACATATGACCATGCATAGATTTTGTAGAGCTAACTTTCAAATCAGGGTTTGTTGATAAATCACCAAAAATTCTTGCAATTGCTTGAGATTCAGCAATATCACCAAGTCCTGTACTTGTGCCGTGAGCGTTTACGTAATTAACGTCTTTAGGCTCAACACCAGCATCTTTAACAGCAAGCTTCATAGCCATTGCTGCACCAGAACCGTCCGCAGCAGGAGCAACAATATCATATGCATCAGCAGTTTGGCCATAGCCAACAATTTCTGCATAAATTTTTGCACCACGTTTTTTTGCATGTTCAAGTTCTTCAAGAACTAAAACTGCTGCACCTTCTGACATAATGAAGCCATCACGGTCTTTATCATATGGTCTTGATGCTTTTTCAGGTTCATCATTGTGCTTAGACAAAGTTCTTGCACTTGTGAAAGCACCAATACCCAATTTTGTAATAACAGCTTCAGCACCACCAGCAACAATAACATCAGCGTCATCCCACTGGATAGAACGGAATGCATCACCTACTGAGTGAGCAGAAGTAGCACAAGCTGTAACAACAGCTTTGTTAACACCTTTTGCTCCGTGTTTAATAGAAATTCTACCTGCACCCATATCAGCAATAATCATAGGTACAGTGAAAGGTGAGCATTTTGTAGGGCCTTTTGCTGTGATAATATCGTGTTGTCTTTCGAAAGTATCAAAACCACCTGCAGCAGATCCAACAATAACACCGTATCTGTATGGGTCAACATTTTCACCTGCAACAATACCGGAATCTGCAATAGCTTCATCAGCTGCAACCATAGCAAACTGATTATATCTGTCCATTCTTCTTGCCTCTTTGGGGTCAAGATATTCTTCAGGTTTAAAATTCTTTACTTCACCTGCTATATGCACGGTGTGACCTTCAAGCGAAATGTGTTCTATTGTAGAAATTCCGCTTTTACCTTCTAAAAGACTGTTCCAAAATTTATCGACTCCAACGCCAAACGGAGAAACAATCCCTAAACCTGTAACAACAACTCTTCTTTTACTCATCTTCTAACCTTTTCTAATCTCGGATTTAGTCATTTACCACTAAACGGTAAAAGTGCGGGGAGTATTTTCATGCTCCCCGCAAAAACTATAGCCGTAAACTATGAATGAGATTCAATGTAGTTTACTGCGTCTTGAACTGTAGCAATTTTTTCAGCTTCTTCATCAGGAATTTCGCAACCGAATTCTTCTTCGAAAGCCATAACCAATTCAACTGTATCTAAAGAATCAGCACCTAAATCAGCTGTAAAGCTAGCTTCAGGAGTAACTAAATTTTCATCAACACTTAATTGTTCAACTACTACTTTTTTAACTCTCTCAAGAACTGTACTCATGTTTTTTCATCCTCATTTTAAATTAACTACGTATTTTCATTTTTTATTATACTATTTCAAGATAAATATGCAATTTTGTAAAGTCAATGTTTACAGAACTAAACCACTAACCCACCATCAACACCTATTACCTGACCTGTAATATAAGGTGCATCTTCAGCCAAAAATCTGACAGCTTTTGCAATATCTTCAGGTTGACCTAATCTCTTAAGTGGAATATGTTCTGCGATTTTTTCTGTATCCAAATCTTTTGTCATATCAGTTTGAATAAAGCCAGGAGCAACTGCGTTAACTCTAATGTTACGAGAGCCCAACTCTTTTGCCAAAGATTTAGTAAAACCGATTAAACCTGCTTTAGCAGCAGAATAGTTTGCTTGACCAGCATTACCCATAACGCCGACAATACTTGACATATTAATAATACAACCTGAACGTTGTTTAATCATTGTTTTAATAGCAGGGCTTGTCATATAAAATGTACTGCTGAGGTTCGTATTAATAACAGCTTCCCAATTTTCTGCACTCATACGCATAAACAAGCCGTCACGTGTAATACCTGCATTGTTTACAAGGACATCAAGTTTACCAAAATCCGCCAAAACTTCTTCAACTGCTTTAGCGCAAGCTTCTTTATCAGCAACATCAAACTTGTACGCTTTAGCTTTAACGCCCAAGTCTGTTAATTCAGATACTGTCTTATTAGCAGCTTCTTCATTTCCTGCATAACTAACAGCAACGTCATAACCCGCTTTTGCTAATTCTATAGCACAAGCTTTACCGATTCCTCTTGACGCACCTGTAACAAGAGCTACTTTTTTATCTTCTGTCATATTAATTCTCCTTATTTAAGAGTAACTACTGCTTTTAAAGATTCTACAGTTGCATTCAAAGAATCTTCATCATATACATTTAACACGTTAAGTGCAGGGTTAATTTTCTTGCACAAACCTGCCAAAACTTTACCTGGACCAATTTCTACTATAGTATCAACACCATCTGCAACCATTTTTTCTACAGTTTGTGTCCACATTACTGAAGAATAAATTTGTGCAGTCATTTTAGACTTAAATCTAATAGCTGATGTTGTAGGTTCAGCGTCAACATTAGTGAAAACAGGTATCTTAGCGTCTTTTATATCACAATCATCTAAAATTTCAGAAAATTTAACACTAGCTTCATTCATTAATGCAGAGTGGAAACCACCAGAAACAGGAAGAGGAATAACTCTCTTAGCTCCTGCTTCTTTTAAAGCATCATTAGCTTTTGCAACTGCATCAGCTTCACCAGTTATAACAATTTGAGCAGGAGAATTGTAATTTGCTACAGAAACTATGCCATCGATTCTACTAATAATATCAACGATAGCATCTTTATCCATGCCAATAACAGCAGTCATTGCACCTTTTGTAGCAACAGCAGCATTGTTCATCTCAGTTGCTCTTTTATCAATTAATTTCATTGCTGTAGCAAAGTCAACAACATCAGCAGCATAATATGCACCGTATTCACCAAGTGAATGACCTGCAACATAATCAGGTTTTATATCTGCTTTTTCTTTCAATGCTTCTAACGCAGCAATTGAAGTAACAAGAATAGCAGGCTGAGTATTAATTGTTTGTTTTAAATCTTCTTCAGGTCCTTCAAAACACATTTTTGAAATATTTCTGCCTAAAACTTCATCAGCCTTTTCAAATATTTCTTTAGCCTTTGCAGATGTTTCATTCAAAGATTTACCCATGCCTACGGACTGTGAGCCTTGTCCGGGGAATACGAATGCTACTTTTCCCATCTTATATCTCCTTAATAAATCTAATCGATTAATACGTACCGCCAATAATTAAAACGAACTATATGGACAATCTCGAATTAATAATTATGCAATACCTTCTCTTAACCTTACAATTACAGTACCCCAAGTTAAGCCTGCGCCAAAACCGCTCAATATAGCCTTGCAAGGTAATTTGATTTTGCCTTCTTCAATACCTTCTGCCATAGCAAGAGGAATAGAAGCAGCAGATGTATTACCATATTTTTGGAGGTTAACAATAATTTTGTCATCACTGTAATTCAATCTTGATGCCATTGCCTCAATGATTCTGTAATTAGCCTGGTGAGGTATCAAATAATCTACATCATCAGGTGTTAAGCCTGCTTTTTCAAGACAATTGCTAATAGATTCAGGCATTGTAGTTACAACAAACTTGTAAACTTCTCTACCGTTCATAACAATTTTTTGTTTTTGAGGTTCGCAAGGTTCAACAAGCGGACAGTTTTCACCATTCATAGGCATTTTAATGAAATCACCGTCTTTGCCGTTTGAATGCATATCCATAGCGATGATGTCATCAACACCGTCAACAGATTCTTTAAGAACAAAAGCACCAGCACCGTCACCAAACAATACACAGCTTGTTCTATCGTACCAATCAATAAACTTAGAGTTAGCATCTGTAGCAACAAGCAAAATATTTTTATATATGCCTGAAGAAATAAATGCTTTTGCAATGTTCATAGCATAAATCATACCTGTGCAAGCAGCAGTGATATCAAAAGCAGCAGCTTTATCAGCACCAATAGCAGCTTGAATTTCGCAAGCAGTAGACGGATATGGATGAGCAGGTACAGAAGCAGCCGCAATAATCATGTCGATATCTTTTGCATCCATTTTTGCCTTTTCAAGAGCATTTTTTGCAGCTTTGATACCTAATGTAACAGCATTTTCTTCGCCTGATACAACACGACGTTCCTTGATACCAGTTCTTGTTGTAATCCACTCATCGCTAGTATCAACTAACTTTGTTAAATCATCATTTGTGATAACCGTATCCGGTACTCCATACCCCACGCCTGCAATCATTACAGGAATTAAATTTAATGACATAAAATCTATCCTTCGTAAAACTCTGATATTTTCTTATTAACATCTGATTCAACGGCTTCTTTTGCAACTCTTACCGCATTCTTAATTGCATAAGCCATGCTTCTTCCGTGAGAAATAACTGTAATGCCTTTAACACCAAGAAGCAAAGCACCGCCAAACTCTTCATAATTAATTCTTTTAAAAATTCTTTTCATTGCAGATTTTGCAAGCAGACCAATCACCATAGAAATAGGATCTCTTTTAAACTCTTGCATAATCATTTTAAACAACATAGAAGAAGCACCTTCTATACTTTTCAAAGCAACGTTACCGACAAAACCGTCACAAACAACAACATCACAGTCGCCTAAAAAGATTTCTTTACCTTCTACGTTACCGATAAAGTTCAAACCGTCTTTGTTTTCTTCTAACAATTTGTAAGCAGCCTGAGCAAGCTCGTTACCCTTACCTGCTTCTTCACCGATATTTAACACACCTATTCTGGGATTTTCCATTCCTAAAACATTTTTAGAAAAAGCAGAACCCATGATAGCAAACTGATACAGCATTTCAGGAGTACAATTGCTATTTGCACCTGAGTCAATCATAACGACAGGTTTTTTCATTGTAGGCAAGGTAGTTGCAATAGCAGGTCTTTCAATGCCAGGCAATCTGCCTAAACCAAATAAACTTGAAGCCATTGCTGCACCGGTTGATCCAGCTGCAACTACTGCTTGAGAACTGCCGGTAGCAACTGCTTTAACAGCCAAAACAATAGAAGAGTCTTTTTTCTTTCTTATTGCCTGACCAGGGGCTTCACCCATCTCAATAACTTCAGAAGCAGGAGTGATTTTGATATCTAACTTATCAACATCTACTCTGATTCTACCTTTGGGAGAATTAATGTTGTTAGTTCTAATGCCATCTTGTTTGACATCATCGATAACTCGTTTAATCTCATCTTCTTTTCCGACAAGCTCTATTGCAACATTATAATCAGATGCTGCCCACAACGCGCCTTTTACTATCTCATCTGGTGCATTGTCGCCGCCCATTGCATCAATAGCTATCCTAGTCATACTAAAACTCTTCTCCCTACAAACTTTTCCATACTTTTTTAAAAAAACCGCCGCCAAAAGTTAAACGGCGGTTTTTAGAAAATTATTCTTCAGAAGATTTTTCTTCTTCTTTAACTTCTTCAGCCGGAGCTTCTGCTTTAGCTTCTTCAACTACAGTTTCTTCAGCTTTTACTTCTTCAGCAACTTCTGCTTTTTTAGTTTTTTTAGCAGGAGCTTTTTTAGCCTTAGCTGCTTTTTTAGGAGCTTCTGCTTTAGCTTCTTCAACAAAGCCTTCAGCTTTTCTTGAAACAACTTTGCCTTTATACTGTCCGCAAGCTGTGCAAACAGTGTGAGTCAAAACTAATTCGCCACAATTTGGGCAAGTAGTAGTTTCAGGAACTGTTGCTTTCCAGTTTGATCTTCTGTGTCCTTGTGCTGATGCACCTGTTCTTTTCTTTGGTACTGCCATTTTTATTTTCCTTCTTTTTTTATCTTTAAATTTTTAAATACTTCCAAACGGGGGTCTGAAATTTCTTTTTTTATATACTTTTCCATTTCAGGGCTTCCATTACAATTTATATCACAAACAGACGGATTTGGAATGTTTAATGTTACAGATTGATAAATTAAATCTTCAACATCAATGCCATCTTCTCCATGGAGTTCGGTGATAAAATCGCCGTCTTTAAGTTCAATTTCTTGTCCAGAATGTGCATCCTTAGCGGATTTTGCACTTCCCAGAATATAAGTTTCGTCCACATCAACTTCAATTTTTTTTAAAAATTTTTTTAAACATCTGTCACAAATCAGCTTAACATTTGCAACAATTTGTCCCTTTACTTGAATATAAGAACCAAACGCACTAAAAATCAATTCAGCCCTAACAGGACCATCTGTAGAAAGGTCTTTTACTTCATTTTCAAAGTTAATTTTTAGTGAATGGTCTTTTGCATTTTTTATGTCATCAATAGAAATATTCATAGTTTTCTTATTTTATTTTAGACAAAAAGAGTTGTCAAAAATTTTATGGAGCCCTAATTATTTTTGGATTTTTTAAAGTTTGTACTTGCAGCAGGCATCCAACGAGATTTCAGATAGTTCAGATGGCCTTTCCTTCTTAACTCTCCTAAAGCCAAATTAACTTCCGCCTTTAATGAAGCACTCTGCGGTTCTTTTCTAAAAGCAATAGCATAAGCATCTTGAGAATAACGTTGAGGCAGAATCATAAATTCAGGATGGTCCATAACAAAACCTGCTAATATCGTGTCATCTGAAGTCATCGCTTGAGCTTTTCTGTTTAAAAAGGCCTTAAACCCTTCTTCATAAGAACGATACCCCTGCAATATAACCTCTGGAGCAAAATATCTTATATTTTTCTCTCCCGTAGTACCAAGAACAACAATAACTCTTCGGCCATTCAAGTCTCCGACTGTTTTAATGTCAGTTCCTTTTCTTATCATTATAGCTTGACCTGTGTAGTAATACGGTAAAGAAAAGTCTACAACTTCCATTCTTTTAGGATTTATAGACATTGTGGCAATAACCATATCTACTTCACCTGAATTTAATTTAGAAATTCTATTTGAAGCATTTACCTCAACAAAACGAACAAGCTTTTCGTTGCCAAAAATTCTTTTTGCCAGCAAATGAGCTATATCGATATCATAACCTTGAAGTTTACCATCCTCAACAAAGCCAAAAGGTTTTGAATCGAACTTAACACCGACTATAAGCTCACCTCTTCTTTTTATAACAGAAAGCAAATCTTTATTTTCTTTTTCTTGTTTAGTGCATCCTGTTACTAAAACCACGGAAAATAATAAAAGGCATATCAATATTTTTTTTATCATACTTATTTCCTCTATAAGAAAAGCCACCTTGCAACAGCCACAGCAGCTACTATACCGATTATATCAGCAAAAATTCCTGCGCAAAGAGCATGACGGAATTTTTTAATCCCAACAGAACCAAAATAAACAGCTAAAACATAAAAAGTTGTTTCTGAACTTCCTACCATAATCGCAGCCAACTTAGCAGCATAAGAATCAGGCCCGTAGGTTGTAGCAATATCAGAAAACATTCCTAAAAGAGCACTACCTGATAACGAACGAACAATCATAACAGGCAATATATCAACAGGAATTTTTAGCCATTCAAACAAGCCTGCAAACAAACTGCCTGCTATATCAAAAGCTCCTGACGCTCTAAGCATAGACACAGCAACAATTATGGCGACAAGATACGGAACTATATCAACTGATACTTTTATGCCATCCTTTGCTCCATCAATAAACGCTTCATATATAGGGATTTTTTTCAATAAGCCCCAAGTTAAAACAACAAGAACAATGACAGGAATAAGCCAAACAGAAATTACATCAACAATTGTTTTAATCATCCTGCACCTCAGTTTCTGTATTTAATTTTTGTGCAGGAGTAAATTTTTCCAAAAGTTTAACCCCAACAATAGCTGACAAAAATGCAATTGTTGTAACTATTAAAGTAGGAAAAATTATTGCTGTCGGATTTTTTGAACCGCTAGCAACTAACACTGCCAAAACAGTTGTTGGAACTATCTGCCATCCTGCAGTATTCATTGCTAACAGTGTACACATCTCATTGGAGGCAGAGTTTTTATCAATATTGTGTTTTTGCAATTCTTTCATCGCTTTTATCCCAATAGGCGTCGCTGCATTTGCAAGACCAAAAGCATTAGCAGTAAAATTCATTGCAATATCACCTATTGCAGGACTATCTTTAGGCAAATCGGGAAAAAGTTTTTTAGCTATCGGCGTAAGCAGAAGAGCTATTTTAGAAACTAAGCCCGATTTTTCAGCAATTTTCATAATACCCAACCAAAAAGCCATTATACCAGCAAGGTAAATAGCAATTTCAACAGACTTCTGCGCACCTCGCATTATGGCATTTACAAGAGAATCCATTCTACCTGTATATGCAGCCGAAGCTATAGAAATAAGTATTATAAAAAACCATATATAGTTCATGACTTAATTTTCACAAATTTACCTAAAAAAGGCAAATTTATGGCAAAATCATAACAATCTATAAAGTAACATCACTGGCTGTAAGAGGAGCGCCAATTACACGTTCAAGGTTTGCAGCAGAAATATGGTACTGCATAAGAGTGTTATAATACTGCAATTTCGCGTTCATATATGTAATTTGCGCATCTTTTAACTCAATAGCATCACCAAGACCAACCTTATATCTGCCTGCAGCAAGCTCATATCTTTCCTGTGCAACATCCATTGATGCTCTTGAAACAGGAATAGATTGCTGAGCATTTTTAAGTTGAATATAAGCTTGTTTTACATCTAAATAAACTTTTTGACGTTGTACTTCGTAATCAGCCTGATCCTTTTTATAAGTTAATTTAGCCTCATCCATTTGCTCTTTAACAAGCAATAAGTTCAAGTTTGTGTATGACAATTGAGCCCCAATTTGGTAGCCATAATCTGTATCAGGGTTTTTACCGCCTCGAGTATAAGAGCCAAAACCTTTCAGGTCAGGTAAAAATGCAACTTTAGAAGCTTTTACAAGTAATTTAGAACCTTCCATTTTCTTTTTAGCCGCCGCTAAAGTAGGGCTCTGATCATAAGCCATCTTTAAAGCTTCATCAAAAGTTATATCATATCTTTTTTTATCAAGTCTGTCTTTTATATCAAACTTAGCAAACTCAGGCACACCCATGGCATTTGTTAATTGAGCAAAACCTGTATCCACAGCATTTTTAGCCTGAATAAGCGTTAATTTTGTATTATCTAAATTGTATGCGGCAGTCGATACATCAATTTTAGCTTTACTACCAATATTATAATATGCTTGAGCCTGTTCAAGGTGTATTTGATATTGTAATACAGAATCTTCATATACCTCAACCTGTTGTTGCAAATACAAAAGGTTATAATAATAATTTTTAACCATATATACAACATCATTAATACTTGATTGTAAGGTTTCTCTTGATGCTTCGTAAGTCTTTTTAGCAACACCAGCTTGAGCCCCTGTTTTACCAAAGTCATACAAAAGCATATTTACGCCAACATTTGGCATATTCCAAGAGTTATATTCCTGCATAGGGAATTTAAAGTTTGTCACAAGCATGTCGTTTCTTGAATAAGAAAGTCCTGCTGTTAAAGTAGGAAAATAATTTGACCAAGCTTGAGCAATTTTGTTCTTATAAATATCCTTGCTTATTAATTGAGAAAGTATTGTTGGATTGTTTTGCAAAGCAATTTTTACGCAATCATCTACTGAAATAATACGATTAGCAGAAACCGCACCTTCTATATCAGGTCTCGCAGCTGTAAATGCATCACCCTCTTGCAATTCTACAGCTTTATCTAAATCCTTGTTTTGCGTATCAATTTCGGGTTCTGTTTGGTTTTTAGCTTTTGATGCCTTAGGACGAGAAAAATGTTTATGCTTTACTTTTGTTTCTTTTTTCTCTTTTTGTGCGGCTTGTTTTTCCTTTTTATCCTTGTTGTCATCAACTATTAATCTTACAGAATACTGAGATTTATCAGTTTTTGCCGTAACTTTTTGTTCATCATATTTTTCTTTTTTAGGCTTTTTAGCAACAACTTTCTGCTCTTGTTGTTCGACAACGTCCTTTTGTTGCACTTTAGGAGGTTCATTTTTCTTTTTAAAGAAATTCCACTCAAAAGCAGATGCTCTGTCACAAGAAACAAAGCTAAAAGCCGATATTAACAATGATATTATTAATAATTTCTGTGTTTTTTTCATCTCTTCCCCATTAATTTATTATGGTTTTATTCTTCTTTTTTGTCCACTTTTTTGTTCATCACAATATCAACCAAATGTTGAATGATCACATAGAAAGCAGGCGTCATAATCGTACCTAAAGTACCGGCAGCCATCATACCGCCAAATACTGTAGAACCTACAGAAATTCTTGAAGACGCACCTGCACCGTGAGCAAGAATCAACGGCAACATACCTACAACGAAAGCAACTACTGTCATCATAATCGCCCTAAATCTTATTTGAGAAGCTTCAACAGCAGCTTCTTCTATAGGTTTTCCGTCAGTCTCGTGTAATTCTTTAGCAAATTCTACAATCAAAATCGCTTGTTTTGCAGCCAAACCGATAAGCATAATCATACCGACCTGAGAATACAAATCAAATGCTTGTCCCATTATCAACTGGAATATCAAGGCACCTGCCGCAGCCAAAGGACAAATCAGCAATACAGCAAATGGTATTGACCAGCTTTCATATAAGGCAACCAAGAATAAATATACAAATATCAATGCCAACGCAATAATGGTTGTTGTTTGTCCGCCTGATTCAATTTCTTGTTTTGATGTACCAGACCACTCGTAACCCATATCTTTAGGTAATGTGCTAATAGCAACATCTTGCATAGCCTTCATAGCTTCACCAGAACTTCTTCCTGAAGCGGGCTGACCTGAAATTTGTACGTTTCTGTATTGGTTATATCTTGTAATAGAACCTGCACCAACCGTTTGTCTTAAAGAAACAACAGTTGTTATAGGAACCATTTTACCTGATTTATTTTTAACATAAATGCCTGTTAAATCATTCGCATTTCTTCTGTACTTCTGTTCAGCTTGCATTTGAACCCTAAATACACGACCCAACTTATTGAAGTCGTTTACATAATATGTACCAAGAGTTGATGACAATGTAGAGTACAATTCTTGCAAATCTATACCTTGAGCCATAGCTTTAGCATAGTCAATATCTACAATATACTGAAGCATATTTGCTTGATATTGAGTATACACGTTTGTTAGGTCTTTATTTGCATTTGCAGCAGCAAGGAGTTTATTTGCCCATTGCTCCATTTCTTGAGGAGTGTATTCACCTTTTGACAGCATTTGGAACTCAAAACCACCAACCATACTCATACCGGAAATAGCAGGAGGAGAGAACACACCGATTTGAGCTGTTCTTATTGATGAAAACTCTTTTCTGATTCTTCCAAGAATTGCGTTTAAGGACAAATCAGTCTCTTTACCTTGTACAAATCTTATAGCTTTTTGGAAAATATTAAATTCACGTTTATCCCACTCGTCAAGACGAATAACCATAAACGCTTGGTTAGAAGGTCCCATACCTACAAACACAATAACGCCTTCTATACCTTCAATTTTCTTTAATTTTTCTTCCATCTCGTGAGTAACATCAGTTGTTCTTGCAAGTGAGGCACCTGCTGGAAGATTTATTTGTGTCATTAAAACAGCTTGGTCTTCATCAGGAATAAAACCTGTTGGTATCATCTTGAAAAGCACAAGCATTAATACAATAATTCCAACGTATGTAATAAGCGTAAGTTTTTTGTTGTATACAAACTTTTTAACATAGTGAATATAAATATCTGTAAGTTTTTGGAAATAAACGTTAAACTCCATAAATATCCACTTAATAGCAGCGGACATTTTGTTAGAAGGCTTTCTGTTCGGATCTTCTGCTCTTAAAATAATAGAACATAAAGCAGGAGACAATGTCAGCGCACAAACCGCAGACAATGCGATAGAAATTGCAATACAAACAGCAAACTGTTTATACATCAAGCCAGATAAGCCTGGCATAAATGAAACTGGAACAAATACAGCCATAAGTACCAAAGCCATTGATACCAAAGCTCCTCCAATTTCCTTCATTGTAATTTGAGTCGCATCAACAGGTGTCATTCCGTTTTCAAGGTGCCTTTTAACGTTTTCGATAACAACAATGGCGTCATCTACTACCGTCGCAACTGCAAGTACCATAGCAAACAACGTCAAAAGGTTAATTGACATATCAAACACCGGTAATGCAGCAAAAGTACCAATCAAAGAAACAGGAATAGCTATCAACGGAACAAGAGTTGCTCTAGGGTCACCCAAGAACACAAATATGATAGCAACAACAATAATTGATGTTTCTATAATTGTTTTAACTACTTCTTTCATTGACTCACGAATAAATTGAGTATCATCGTGAACCATTGACAATTTCATACCATCAGGAATTGTCTTTTCCAATTCCGCCATTTTCTCTTTAACTTCATTTACGATTTCAATTGAGTTGGCACCTGGGATTTGGATAATCTGCATCAAAGCTGCAGGGTTACCGTCAACTCTACCGTTTCTTGAGTAAGTTTCAGAACCTAATTCTACTCTTGCAATATCTTTAATTTTTATACTTGAACCATCAATGTTAGAACGAACAATAATATTTTCAAACTCTTCTGGTTCTAACAATCTACCCTTAGTTCTCAATGTAATTTGGAATTTTTGTTTATCAGGGCCGGGTTCTTGTCCCAAAGCACCTGCAGAAACTTGAACGTTTTGAGTGTTTATAGCTTGCTGAACCTCAGACACAGACACATTTAAGTTAGCCATTTTTTCAGTATCAAGCCATATTCTCATAGAATAATTACCAGCACCGTAAACACCAACCTCACCGACACCAGGCAAACGAGCGATTTCATCTTTAATAAAGATTGATGCATAGTTGGTTACTTCTAATTGCGAATATCTTCCATCAGTAGAAGCTAAGTTCAAAATCGCAACACCTGCGCCTGATACCTGTTGTTTTGCTGTAACACCCAACCTTTTTACGTCTTCAGGCAACTTTGGCTGAATTTGTTGGATTCTGTTTTGGACGTTTACAAGGTCAATATTTCTGTCAGAACCTACTTTAAAATAAATTTGAAGTTGATATGATTCATCAGAACTTGTTGAAACCATATACAACATGTCTTCTACACCGTTGATTTGGGATTCCAAAATAGATGCAACTGAAGACTCAACAACGTCAGCACTCGCCCCTGGATATGAAGCAGTAACCTGAATCTGAGGAGGCGTAATGTTTGGATACTTTTCCAACTTTAGCCCCATCATAGCAATTATACCAACCAATGTTATAAAAAGAGAAATAACTATCGCAAATCTCGGTTTGCGAATAAAAAAGTATAATTCCTCTTTATTATTTTTTTGAGGTTCTTTATTATCCAACATAATTAATTTTCTTTCTCTTCACTAGCTGTTTTTACAGAATCAGAAGGTTCTTCATAAGAAACAACTGAACCGGGTCTAAGTCTTTGGAATCCTGATTTAATAACCATTTGACCTGGCTTCAAACCTTCTGTAACAATCCAATTATCGCCTTGTTGTTTGTCAATTTTAATAAATGTTTGTTGAGCTTGTTTGTTTTCATCAACTGTCCATACATAAGGTCCTTGAGTACTGTCAGAAACAGCGACTTGAGGAACTAAAACAACTTTAACAGGAGCTTTAGCAGTTGCAGTGACATTTACAAAGTCACCCGGAACCAACAAGTTATCTTTATTTTGGAATGTAGCTCTCAAAGAAATAGTACCTGCAGTTTGGTCAACCTCGTTATTCATAAACTCAAGTTTGCCTTGTTCTTTATACAAAGAACCGTCAGATAATCTTATCTGAACATTCATGCCAACATCTTTTTTGTCTTTATTTTCAAGTCTGTTTTTTCTATAAGCAATATAGTCTTCACTTTTTATAGTGAAATATACATAAATAGGGCTTGTACTTACGATTCTTGCCAATGTACCTGATTGAGGATTAACCAAGTTTCCTTCAGTTATAAGAATCTTACCAACTCTACCATCAACAGGCGATGTAATTTTTGTATAACTCAAGTTCAATTTTGCCGCAGCCAAATTAGCCTTGTTAACGTCTTTTGTTGCCCTATTTTGGTCTCTTGTTGCAAGAGCATTATCATAATAAGACTTACTTACAAAATCATTCTTAACAAGTTCTTTTGCTCTTTTTAGTTCTTTCTCTGCATTTATCAAAGCTGCTTCTGATTGTCTTACAGCAGCTTCTGCTTGTTGCACTGCAATTTGGTACTCATTAGGCTGTATTTGAAATAGAGTCTGACCTTTTTTAACAAAAGCCCCTTCTTGGAAATATCTTTTTTGAAGCCAACCATTGATTCTGGCAACAACATCAACAGAATATTTTGCCTCAATACGCCCTACTGACTCAGTTTTTGGATAAAAATCACCTTCAAATGAATAAGCAACCTCAACAGGTGTTGGACGTTTTTGCATCTCTGCTGCTATTTTTGCAGAAATAATGCTAGCTACTTTATTAAAAACTATAGGGAGAACTATAATTGCGATGACAATTATCCCTATTAATTTTTTTCTATCCATATATATAATCCTCTTCCCATTATAATTACATTTTTACAATTGTTATGATAACAACAATTCTCTGTAATGGCAAGAGGATTACTATAGTATAATTAGAGTATTTTAAGGACTAATTATTTATCCCAAAGTTCATCAGTAAACTTCCAATTATTTTTCATAAGTTCTTCTGCATCACCTTGAGGCAAAACTTTATCAGTCAATGCAATACCTGTTTCTTCATCTACTGGATTTTTTTCTGCATCAGTAGCCCCTTCTTTTTCTATTTTGGCAAAAGTGACTTTATATTCAAAGATATCTTTGCCATCTAAATTGGGTTCTTTTTTGGGGCCATTGATATCAGCTGTAAAATCACAACCACCAGCGTTACAACTTACCGTAAGTTCCATACCATCTCTGGTTAGGCCTGTATTTTTATCGATTTTCAAGCTTTCCTCAATATAAGATTGAGCTTTAGATCCCCATTTATGAGGAGCGCCATGATTTACAACAGCTTGATCATAAGCCTCATTAAAAGTAAAATAAGCTTTTTGTGCTCCCCTCTCAAAAGAAGCTCTTTGTGTATATTTTTTCAAAGATGGTACAGTCAACATCGAAACAACTCCGATAATCAACATTACCAAAGCTAACTCAGCTAAAGTAAAAGCTTTTGATTTGTTAAGTAAAAACATAAAAAACCTTTCTATTTCTTACAAGCTTCACCTTGTTTAATAAGATTTCTAAAGTTCAAATATCTTTGTAACTCAGTATTAAGAATTTCTACAGACTCAAGAAAAGGTCCATCGATATGAACTCTGTTGTTGTACTTAGGGTCTATAATGTAAACTGTAGGGAATGCAGAGATTTTGTAATCTTTTACGTAAGACTCATTTTCCGGAGCTTCAGCATTAATTAAAACAACATTTACATCCTTCTTGTGAATGTTTCTTACCTTGTCTAATTTAGGCATAAATCTCTTGCAATATGTACACCAATCTACATAAAATACTGTCAAAATAGGTTTATCTTCTTTTGATGCCTGTTGCATAGTAACCCCCAAATCATAATCGGAAGGTTTCATATTTGCTTTAGGCAAAATAGCCATACAGCTTGTTACAGAAATACCTATTAGTAAAAAAATAGCAAGTGCTATTAACGAAATTCTTAACTTCTTGTTCAAATTTGTGCTCCTTTTGGTACTACGGTTACCCCACCTTCTGATACAAAAAAGCCGCGAGCCTCATCTTGCGCTCTATCAAAGCCTATATTTGTATATGGTGGAATATCTACGTTCTTATCTATTATAGCTTTTTTAATATGAGAATGTCTTCCTATGTTAACATTCTCCATTATTATAGAATCTTCTACACTTGAGAAGCTGTTAATTCTAACCTTTGGAGAAAGAATACATCTTGAAAGAGTTCCGCCAGAAATAATACACCCTTCAGAAACCAAAGAGTTTGTCGCCATACCTCGTCTTTCAAGCTCCTCCCAAATAAACTTAGCAGGAGGATAATTGTAATTATACGTTCTTACCGGCCACTCTTTTGTATAGAGATTAAATTCAGGGTCGTATGCAAGCAAGTCCATATTAGCCTGCCAGTATGCATCCATTGTTCCTACATCACGCCAATATCCTCTTTCAGACTCTTCCATACCAGGGAAAGTGTTTTGAGCGAAATCATAAACAAAGATTCTATCACCCTGCTCAAGCATTTTGGGTATAACATCTTTGCCAAAATCGTGATTTGAATTTTCTATAAGAGCATCAGCCTGCAATTCATCTATCAACTTTTCCCTGTTAAAGAAATAGTTACCCATTGAAGCAAGACATTTTGTCTCATCACCAGGAATATGTTTAGGTTTAGTTTTGGGCTTTTCTATAAAATTAGTAAGACACCAATTTTCATCAACTTCCATAATTCCATATTCCCCGGCTTCTTCTATAGGAATTGGTATGGCAGAAATTGTTAAATCAGAATTATTCTTTTTGTGAAAATCAAGCATTTGCTCAACATTCATTTTATAAATATGATCACCGCCAAAAACAGCAACAAACTTGCTATCTTCTGCCAATATATGGTGAATATTTTGAAAAACCGCATCTGCTGTTCCCTTATACCAGTGGCTATCTATACGCATCTGTGCAGGAACTAAATCCACATACTGATTTATTATCGGTGACAACGGCCAAGTTTTTAAAATATGCTTGTTTAGAGAATCTGACTTATACTGTGTCAAAATTTTTAGTTTGTAAAAGCCTGAATTAATGAAGTTATTTATAACGAAGTCAATGATACGATAACGACCGCCAAAAGGCACTGCAGGTTTTGCTCTATCTCTGGTTAAAGGGAAAAGTCTTTTTCCTTCACCACCTGCAAGAATCATTACTAAAGTATCATCAACCGGCATGAAATACTCCCATCTTCGTTATTATCCATAACAAAATGATATCACATTATTACAAAAAATGGATAACATAAATATTTTTATTTATAATAAAAGCATTCAAAATTTATACAAAGAGGATATTCAATATGACAAGACCAATGACAATTGCAGAAAAAATACTAGCAGCACACGCAGGGTTAAAAGAAGTTACCCCGGGCCAACTCATTAGTGCAAAGCTTGATATTACACTTGCAAACGACATAACCGGTCCTGTTGCAATAAAAGAATTTAAAAAAATCGGAGTAAATAAAGTTTTTGATAAAGAAAGAGTTGTATTTGTTCCCGATCATTTTGTTCCAAACAAAGATATAAAATCAGCTCAACAAGCAAAAATGGTAAGAGAATTTTCTCAAGAGCAAAATTTAAAAAACTACTTTGAAGTAGGAAGAATGGGTATAGAACACGCACTTTTGCCAGAAAAAGGGATTGTGACTGCGGGTGATTTAATAATCGGAGCAGACTCACATACTTGCACATACGGCGCACTGGGAGCATTTTCAACAGGTGTCGGTTCTACAGACCTAGCTTGTGCAATGGCATCAGGTGAAACTTGGTTTAAAGTTCCACCAACAATAAAGGTTGAATTTAACGGCAAATTAAACAAATGGGTAAGTGCAAAAGACCTTATCTTACATCTAATAGGTGATATTGGGGTCGATGGCGCATTGTACAAAGTGCTTGAAATTGGCGGTTCTGCAATAGAATCCATGGATATGGACGGGCGCCTAACCATTTGTAATATGGCAATAGAAGCAGGCGCAAAAGCAGGTATAATAATTCCTGATGAAATAACAAGAGAATATTTAAAAGACAGAAGCCTAAGAGAACCGGTATTCTATACAAGTGATAAGGATGCTCAATACGAAAAAGTTCTCGTCTATGATGTATCTAAAATTGAGCCGACAGTAGCATTTCCTCATTTGCCAGAAAACACAAAACCAATCTCTCAAGTAAAAGATATCAAAATACATCAAGCAGTTATTGGTAGTTGTACAAATGGAAGACTGGCCGATTTAAAAGTCACTGCAGAAATTTTAAAAGGCAGAAAAGTACATCCTGAAGTAAGATTGATAGTATTCCCAGGAACACAAGACATATATCTTGAAGCTATGAAACTTGGATACATACAAACAATAATTGAAGCAGAAGGAGCAGTTTCTACACCTACTTGCGGACCTTGTCTTGGCGGTTATGCAGGAATCCTCGCTGAAGGTGAAAGATGTATATCAACAACTAACAGAAACTTTGTTGGAAGAATGGGGCACGTTGACAGTGAAGTTTACCTTTCGTCTCCTGCTGTAGCTGCAGCTAGCGCTGTTTTAGGCAGAATAGCTTCTCCAAGTGAACTTGAATAACAACAAAAAAAACAGCAAAAATTTCAAGATATTTGAAAAAAGTTTAAACTATACTCTTTTTCAAACGGTCTGTTCTTGTTGTGCTTAAAATGTTTTTCAATTTCATAATCGCTTGTGCGTGAAGTTGACAAACTCTGGATTCAGAAACATTGATTGTGTCGCCAATTTCTTTTAACGTCATGTTTTCGTGATAGTAAAGAACCATTATCATTCTTTCTCTCTCAGGGAGACGTTTTAAAGCCATTTGCAATTCTTGTTTTACATCCTTATCTACAAGCTGTTCCAAAGGATTCTGAGAGTGCTCATCTTGTATTGTGTCAATGATTTCAACACCCTCTTCTGCGCTGCCTTTTTTCTCGTATATTGAGCCAATTTGGGTATCTTCAGCAAGTAATGCTTCTATTTTTTCTTTTTCCATATTCAGAGCGTTTGCAAGCTCTGTTGTCGTTGCGGCTCTGCCTAAAGACTGTTTAAGTTGTTCTGCAACAAGTTTTATCTCTTTTATTTTCTTTCTTGTTGAACGAGGAATCCAATCTTGTGAACGAATTTTATCTATAATCGTTCCACGTATACGCATCAAAGCATAAGTTTCAAATCTTGCACCTTTATCAGGGGTGTATTTTTCAATAGCATCAATCAAACCTTCTACACCGTAACTGGTAATATCTTCCAGCGTAAACGTTTGAGGGAGATTCATTTTTATACGACCGATTACATATCTTGTAAGATAAATATATTGAACAATAAGCTTATCTCTTAGAGATTTTTGTGTTTTGTCGGCAAGATACTGGAGCCAAAGAGCCTCCAACTCTTCATCCGAGAGCCTTTTAATTTTGTTATACGAACTGTACTCTAACTCTTCACTCATCTCTGTTGTTATCCAACGACTTCCCCTAATAAGTCTGTAATTTCACACAATAGTATGTGATGGTATATTAATATTTTACTTATAATATATTAGAGGTAATCGTGTATCCGTATGATTTTTTAAGATTGAGCTTTGTTTACACAAGATGTGATTGCATCTAAAAGTCTGTTTACTTGTACAATTTCTATATTTTTAAAAGCGTTTTTGTCAATTTTATCAGAGGTTGGAATAATAATTTTTTTAAATCCAAGTTTTTCAGCTTCTTTTATTCTCTTATCAATATTGTTTACTGCTCTGATTTCTCCTGACAAACCAACTTCACCAACAATCACAGTATCAGAGCTCACAACAACATCACGTGCACAAGTTGCAACTGCAAGGGCAACCCCAAGATCTGCAGCAGGTTCATCTATATTCATTCCGCCTATAACATTTACATAAACATCTTGTTTACTAAGGTTAAGGCCAATTCTTTTTTCCAAAACAGCAAGAATCTGTAAAAGTCTGTTGTAATCAATACCGTTAGAAACTCTTCTTGGAGAAGGATAAGAGGTAGTACCGACAAGCGCCTGAATTTCTATTAACAAAGGCCTTGTTCCTTCATTTGTCGCAATAATAACACTTCCCGGTGTATTATTTTTTGTTCTTTCATTTAAAAACATTTCGCTCGGGTTTGATATTTCATGCAAACCATCATCACACATATTAAAAACTCCGACTTCGTTTGTTGTTCCAAAACGGTTTTTCATACACCTTAAAAGTCGATAAGATTTATACCTGTCACCTTCAAAATAAATAACGGTATCTACCATATGTTCAAGGACTTTAGGACCTGCAATATTTCCTTCTTTTGTCACGTGACCTATTACAACAACAGTTATATTTTTGTTTTTTGCAATATCAAGAAGAATGTTTGTGCATTCTCTTATTTGAGAAACGCTACCTGGAGAACTTGTAACATCATTGCTGTAAACAGCTTGAATACTATCTATTATCAAGATATCTGGTTTTAATTCTTCTATTTGTCTTTTAATTGCTTCAAAATTTGTTTGTGAATAAATATACAATGCATCAGAATTTACCCCAAGTCTTTGAGCTCTCAATTTCACTTGTGAAGCAGATTCTTCAGCAGAAACATACAAAGCTTTTCTACCGTCTTTACATATAGATTTTCCTGTTTGTAGAAGAATGGTTGACTTACCAATGCCGGGATCGCCTGCCAGTAAAACTATTGAACCTTGAACTAGACCACCACCTAGAACCCTGTCAAATTCTTCTATCCCGGTAGAAAACCTAATTGAATGGTCTATTTCTATTTCGTTAATCAAACAAGGTGCAATGTCATTCAGCAAAACATTTGTTGAACCTTTTTGTATCAAATCATCTTTAACGGTTTCTTCAACCAAGGTACTCCACTGCCCGCAATCAGGACATTTACCAATGTACTTAACCGTTTCATATCCGCAATTTTGACAGACCCATTTTGTTTTTATTTTTGCCATTCGTTCTCCAAAAAATCCATTTAACAAACCGCTATGTTTGTAACAATTTTTAAACAATCTTTATATTTGATATTTCATTTTACTACAAAAGTGGTATCATAACATGTTAAAAAAGGGAAAAAGATTTATGAATGTTACTGCTGTATCCGCGATTAAAAATAATCGCTCTAATTGTTGTGTGAAAAAGACAGAAGAAAACAACCCATCTTTTAAGGGTGTTTATTTAAAGGGATTAAAACAAAACGATATCTTAAGCTTGTACGAAGATGGTCCTGCTATTTGGAGAATGATACAAACAGTTACTCCTCAATTAAAAGAAAAATACCCAATGTTCCATACTATTATTGAAGTTGGCAGGGATTATTTCCGAGGCATTTCTGTTTCATTCATGAGAAACAAAGCTTACGACAATCAATTAAAAAACTACATTGTGCAAAAGAACTCAAGTTCTTTTCAGTTCCCACAATTTGTAGTTGATTCTTTTAGGGCAGGTAGCGATGATTTTGCAGGATTTCTTGATGGAAAAAATTTCCGCGCTATAAAAATGCGTTTTGGAAACCTTGGTGAACAACAAGCAACACAAAAATTTATGCAATTTATTCGTTCTCGTGACCAAGATTTTCTTATACGAAAAATGTACGAAATAGATGCACCAAAAATAACAGCTTAATTGACAGAAAACAGTTTTTAAGGGTCGTATCAGGGTGATAATATGAAAATAAATGCAATAAACAGTCAAAATTACGGTAAAGTGAAAAAACAAAATAAAAATAACACATCTTTTGAAGGCCGTGTCCAATATTATGAATGTATAAAAGATGTTATTTCAGGCCAAAATGTTGATTTAAGATTAGAACCTTTAAGAACACTCTTGGCAAAAATCATACCACCACTACAAAGACTTGAAGATGATAATTTGATTATTACAATAAGCGGAACTCAAAAGAAAGCTGGCTTTTTTGATATTTTTTCACCAAACACCCCTGCACAAGGGCTGAAATTTGATTTGGGATATTTCGATTTAAAGAAATTTTATAATAAATTTATGTCAGATCCAGAATTACCTAAATTCTTAGATCCTGACGTTTTAAAAGGCTTCCAAAGAAAAGACGAAGCACTTATGGATACTTTGTATGAAACTGTAGGGGTCGGTAAATTATACCATCCTGAATATGGAGAAACACCAGAACAATATATTGCAGAAGTTATGCCTAAAATACAAGAGCATTTAAGAATAATGCCTAAACTTATTTCTGTAAGAAAAGACATAAAATACGATGAAAAATTACAGAAATTTGTGCAAACCGACGCTCTCAACAACGGAAAAAGAAAACCTTGGAACTACTATAGGGGTCTGGAATTTGACTATCCTTCAATAGGTTTCAATGATATGCAACAAGCAGTTTAATTGTTATTTGTTGTTTCTACATGTAATATGCAACGAGCTGACAAAGTCGTATGATTTTGTCTGCAAAGACGCAAATTACTACTGAAGCAACAGCACAGGCATATAAAATATATTTTGATGAAATCACGTGTGTATCGATTACAATTTCAGTTTCGATACGTCTAAACATTGCTCGTATTATTCTCCAGTAAGCATAAATCATAATTACTGTTGAAATCAATGCAACGAGCAAAAACGGTAAATACATAAAACCTGAACGAGCAACAGCAGAAAAAACATATAATTTTGCAACAAACCCGCACGTCGGAGCAAGGCCTGCTAAAGCAATAAGAATTATTGTAAAAGCTATTACATAGTACGGTCTATGATAAATTATGCCTTTTAAATCTTCTAATTTTTCAAGTTTGGCAGAGTTATAAAGTAGTGTTATTGCCGCCCAAGCACCCATATTTACAAACACATAGCAAAACAAATAGAATAAAACACTTGATAAGCTGTAAACAGAGAAAACACAAAGTCCTAACAGCATTATCCCTGACTGAACACTCATTGAATATGCCATAAGGCGTTTAAGATTTTCCTGTCTTATTGCTGATAATGAACCAAATATTATTGTTGCAACAGCAATAAATGCCAATACTATTTTTACTGTAAATGTGTAATTTAAAAATGTCATCAATATTCTTGATAAAACTCCAAAACAAGCTAAAACAGGAACAGAAGACATAAATGCTCCTATCGGATATCTTGCTCCTTCAAAAGTGTCCGGCAACCAACTAGAAAAAGGAACAAGCCCCAGTTTAAAGAACATCGTGCAAAGCATTAAAATCAATGCAAATGTTAACAAAATCTGTGACTGATTTTGGCTAAAACACAAACTTACTTGGTTATAGTCAAGCTGAGCGCACATACCATAAACCAGAGATAACCCCATTAAAAATATCGAAGAAACAACAGAACTTTGCATAAGATATCCAAAAGTTAGCTGTTTTGCGTTGTTGTTTTTATTTAATGCAAGAAGTAAGTAACATGTTAAGCCCAATGCTTCTAAAGACACAAATAAAGAAACAAAATTAATAGAACTTACCGCACACATTGCAAACAATAAGCCTGATAAAAACACACAAAAATATTCTGCAGCACGGTCACGTTTTTCTCTTATCATATTTCTTGATAACAAAACAACAAAAAAACCGCTTATTAATATCAAGATTTTGAAAAATACCGTATAAATATTAGTCAAAAACATATTATTAAAAGCAAAAGCTTCTGGATCTATTTGCAAGTATATTGTAGAAAAAAGAGCTGCAATAATACCAAGTATAGAAAACCATTTTGGCATTTTATACGTTGAAGTATTAGAAAATAAAGAAAATATAAGATTTAATATTATAAAAATAAGTATTATAAATTCAGGCAAATATGCTGATAAAAGCTCAGACATTTACGATTTTCTCCCTGTGTCTCACACCTGTAACACATCTAAAATTATACTAGAAACAGATTGATAAATTTGCATAATGCTCATAGGATTTATGCCAAAATAAACAATAACAAGACACAATGCTGTTAAAACACTTGTTTCTTGAGGTGAAAGATCTTTAAGGCCTTTCCATTGTTCTAAAAGAACAGAACAAAATACTTTATAAAAGAAATACAAGATGTATCCTGCAGAAACCATCATTGCGCAAAGGCCTATTGCCGCAGTGATTTTTACAAGCAACTGTTGGTCTAAATTAGATAACATTGCTCCTGCTAATACCATTAGTTTTGGAGTAAACATCATCAAAAATGGAATACCTATAGCAGCAAAACATATTATCAACGCAAGATACATACATTTTGGCATTACTTGTCCCAACCCGCCAAGAGCGGTGATATATGTGGTTTTTGTTCTAAATTGAACACTTGATATTACAACAAACAAAGCACTATATACTATAGAACAAGCTATCATCATAAACACAGCACCGTTAAAACCGGTCTGGTTTAAAGAAGCCAAACCTATCATTATAAAACCGACAGAAGCTACATTTGAATATGCAACCATCTTTTTAATACCAGCTTGTGCAACAGACAAAAGACCGGCATAAACCAAATTTACAATACCCCAAATCATTAATATCGGAGCAAATAACTTAAATATTTCTGGGAAGACCTGCATATTAAAACGAATAAGTCCATATACACCTGTTGCAAACATTGTACCAGCCAACATAATATTTACAGGCGCAGCAGATTTGCTTTGTATATCAGGATACCAGTTGTGAAAAGGAACAAAAGGAACCCTGATAAGAAAACCGATGAGGAAGTTTACAAAAACCATTATCTGAAACCACATCGGGTATATTTTTTCATCCATGTTCAAAGATTCTATATTAGCCGTTAAAACGTTGCTTACAGCAAAGTTGTAATAATACAAAATCAACATTCCAAAAAACAAAAACATATTAGCGACAAAAGAAGATAAGGTGAATTTTATAGCAGCACCTCTCGCTTCAGAATTGCCCCATTGAGATACGAGAAAATAAACAGGTATGAGCAAAAGTTCCCAAAAAACAAAAAACAAAAACATATCTTTTGCACAAAATATACCTAACACAGCAGATTCCAGCAAAAACACCATTGAATAATACAGTTTATGTTTTGTTCTGATGTGCATTTTACTCATAAACAAGGTTATTAAAACAATAAATATTGTTAAAACTGATAGCAAAAGGGTCATTCCGTCAACAGCAAATTTTGCACTTATCCCAAGTGTTTTTAGCCAAGTCATACCAAAGAATGTAAGCTCTTTTTCAAAAGACATTCCAAACATACTCGAGTCAAAAAACAGCAAAAACAGTAAAGAATAAACAAAATGTAGACCTGCAAACCATTTTGCAAAACGTCTTATTTTAACCTGATGATTAGGAAAAGCAGGCAACATTATTATAATTGCTGCAATCACAGGTAGAAATATCAACCATATTAAAGATAAAAAATTCATATATAATAACCCCTATTAAACCTTTATCAGTACAACATAAAAAATGAGAACAAATGCCATTATAATGACAAGTCCAAATATTGAGTAAATTAAATAAGATTGGAAATTTCCACCTTGGAAACGTCCGCTTAGATAAGCCAATGCCCTTATTAACAAACCCGCAAAGTTGATAAATGTTTCTATAACATATTTTTCAACCCAAGCCGCCGCATAACATAGCGGTTTAAATAGCCTGTTAGCTATTCCAAAAATTAAAAATATTAGCAATATAACAGGTATTGTCCACAATACGCTGGAACCCAACTCAAAAAAGAATGGGTTTAATCTCAAAAACAAATATACACCGACTAAAGAAAGCAAACTGTTTTGATAAAGAATTATTCTTGATGTATCTGTTTTATTGCTTGATTCAAATGTTATGTATATAAACGCTTGCATAAATTTCATTATTATTACAAATATTAGAATTGCACAGAAAAGCACAAAAACAGGGTCACTCATAAGAGAGTGAATACTTGCTGCGATATTGCCCATATTTGAATACGATAAAGCAGATATATCAGAAAGTTCATTGTATACAATCGAATAATACATTGTGGTGAGTACGCACAACAATAATGTTAAATCTCCAACACGGTTAAATATATATGACTTAATGGCAGCTTTTGATTCTTCTCTGTTTTCAAAATCAAAGTTAATCAAAAGGTAACTTGCAACCCCTGCTATTTCGCAGAACAAATATGTTTGGAACAAATTGGAACTTATAAATATTCCGTTTAGCCCCAATGTAAAAAAGTTGATATACAGCAACAATCTTGAAAAATCATTGTGTTGTCTCAATTTAAAGAACGCAAAATTTTGAATAAAAAATGCAATTACATTTATCAGTAAAAGAAAAATTGCTGAAATTTTGTCTATATACGTCCCTAAAAAAAGGTTTATATTTTCTAATTTAATCCATTGGAAATTCTCAGTTAACGAAAGACCTTTTACTACAGAAAAATCAAAAACCGCTGCAGAGAATATCATACAAATAAAAGCAGAAACAATGCTTATAGAAAATATTGTAGCCTTATCCAGTTTATTAGAAATCAAACGGTTAAAACCAATTATTGCACACATTATTATTGGCAAGAAAACAACAAGATTAATGTTATCCGTAAAAAACTCCATTAGTTCTCCTTATCTTTGATTTTTTCGGTATCGAGATATTCATTTGCTTGATAAATTTTATACAGTATAACAAGCGCAATTACTGTTTGAATAACGGCTAATATGAGTATAAAAATACTCAACATATTAACTTTTTCCATCGTTCCGTCACAATAATAACCAAACGCAACGAAATTCAACACAACAGAAATAGTCATTATAAAAAGCGACATCACCGCTCTTAACATATTTCTTGAAATTAAAACCCCAATTAACCCTGTCATAAAAAGAAATAAAGACAGAAAAAGATAGTGTATTAATCCAACATTAAATATAATATCTGTCATTCTTTCTCCTCGTTTTTGGGCATTTGTTTATTTAATGTACTATCCAAAAAAGCTCTTAATACTGTAGCAGAGACAAAAACAAATATTCCTATCAGTGATAAAGGATACAGGTAATTTTTAAAATTTACAGAGTCAAAAGAATTTTCAACAGAAGTATTAAAAAATGCATACAAAGAACTGTCGAATTCTTGAGTAAAATACATAATAGATAAAGTTGCCAACAAAATTATAAACACACTACTCACAATAATTTTTGAAGCAGGTGCAAGTTTTAGCCCCAGATTAATTCTTCCGATTTTTTTCAACAATAAAAATATGTATGCAGACAAAATCAGTCCGCACAATATAAATTGAAAAACAGAAAGATAAACAGCATTTAACGACAAATACATTAAACTGGTAAAACAAACTAACAAGAATAAAGACAATACCGCCATGTACATTCTTGGAGCCAAAATAACTCCTAATGCACTTGAACAAATGGCAAAAAACAGAATATAAAAATAAATTATGTTTAATACCACCCTCTTGTCTCCTGTAAACAAACTGTTACCTTATTTATTTATATCACATGTCACAAGTGTTATAATAATAATGTTGTGAATTATTAAGTTTAATTTTTGTATGAAAAAAATAATATATATTCTTTTAACTTTATCATTTTTGATTTTACCTTTTTATACAACAAAAGGTAACGCTCAGGAAAACGAAGATGCAATACTAACTCCTAATGAATATTGCGCCAAGGGTGATAAAATTTTGGCTCACTATGAAAAATTAGAAGACAAAACTGATGCATCAAAATATCTAAATGCAGCTAAATACTATTATTACCAAGCTGCAAGATTAGATATTTCAAACCAAAATTCAATGGTGGGAGTTGCTAGAGTCGCACTTTATAAAGGTAATACAAGAGATGCAAAAAATGCTCTTATGGTTGCATTAAATGTAAACGAAAACAATCCCAAAGTTAATTATTATCTTGGCGAAGCGTTTTTTGCCGAGGGCGAGTATTTTCAAGCCATCGATTTTTATACGCACGCTTATTCAAATGGATTTTCTCAAGATTACAATACAAATTTAAAACTTGGCATTTGCTACGAAAAACTGGATGATACCAATAAAGCAACATTCCATTACAATAACGCTTTAAAAATAAATCCTAATTCTCAAGAAGTCAAAGAAAGACTAAAATATATGAATGCATCAGAAAATGCATACAGAGATGAAGAAAATGAAGTTATAGATGCAAAAGATCTTGAAAAGCTTAATATGCCAAATCTTTAGGCTATTTTTGACTTTGTTTGTTTTTATAAAGATATGTAAATTTACTACATTAGTAGTATGTTTATATAATGCCCTCATAAAAAAAAGATGTTATAATGTACATGTAAGTAGTATTTGAAAGTGCAACACAAGGAGATTTTAACACACTACGTATCAGCCGATTGAAAGGGCATTAAATTATATGAACAATGTGCAATTTCACAGTGACCTGGATAGGTTAATTGAAATTCTACCGCCAAAGATTACAAAATGTTTAAGCCATGAAACATTAGACGACGTAATTGAACTGGTTTTAGATTTAGGCAGACAGCCCGAAATAAGGCATGCTGATGGAACTATTGATTATCTCGGTGATGATAATATTGTAGACGAAGATATAAAATACATCACTGACAGAGTTCAAGAGTTTACTAAAGATAATCGTTCGGGAATCCCCGGCACGTTGCACAGAATAAGCGCAATAAGAAACAGACAAGGAAAAATTGTAGGTCTTACCTGCAGAATAGGGAGAGTTGTAACAGGAACTATCGCTTGTATTAAAGATTTTGTCGTACAAAATAAAAGTATTTTGTTCTTAGGACGACCGGGTGTAGGTAAAACGACTAAATTGAGAGAAATCTCAAGGCTTGTCGCTGACGAATTGCATAAACGTGTAGTTGTTGTTGATACATCTAATGAAATAGCAGGCGACGGTGATACTCCTCACCCTGCAATAGGTCACGCAAGACGTATGCAGGTTACTCAACCGGAATTTCAAAAAGATATAATGATTGAGGCTGTTGAAAACCATACGCCGGAAGTCATTGTTGTTGACGAAATAGGTACAGAAGCAGAAGCTCAAGCAGCAAGAACAATTGCTGAACGTGGTGTTATGCTGATTGCTACAGCTCACGGTAACTCACTTGAAAACCTTATAAAAAACCCTGTCTTATCAGACTTAGTTGGTGGTATTCAGTCTGTAACACTAGGTGATGACGAAGCAAAAAGAAGAGCTTGTCAAAAAACAGTTTTGGAAAGAGAAAAACAACCAACTTTTGATATTGTTATAGAAATTATTGACAGAAACACGCTAGCTGTATATCCAAATACAGCAGAAGCAGTTGACTGCATCTTAAGAGGCTGGCCAATTAAGCCTGTCATAAGAAAAGTTGATATGACACAGCCACCTGAACCTAATCTTGTTGAAAAAATCAATCAACTGGACAGCAAAATTACCTCTGCCAATAATGCTTTGAATTTCAGTTTTTCAAGAGAAAAATACGTAAATGAAGTTAAGGGATACAAAAAGATTTATATTTATGCAGTATCTCGCTCTATTATGGATAAATCTATTGAAAGATTAAATCTCAATGCAGAACTGACTAAAAACATTGACGATGCAGATATCATTATTGCTCACAAAAACTTTGCAAAAGGTGGCAATAAAATATTGAGTATTGCAAACGAATACAGATTACCCGTTTATTACGTTCGTTCAAACTCAACATCTCAAGTTCAAAAAGTTTTAAAAGAAGCCTTGGGTTTAAAAGATGATAACAGAATAGTTTTCCACGATGAGACAGAAGAAGCACTTGATGAAGTAAAAGAAGCTATTCAAAAAGTTATGGAAACCGGTGAATCAGTTGAACTTTCTCCGCAATCTCAACACATAAGAAAATTGCAGCACGACCTTGTTGATCAACATAATCTTTCATCAACTAGCATTGGCGAAGGTGAAGACAGACATTTAAAAATCATCGGTGCTAAAGACTTAAAACAAGATATAGGCTAATTTAGAAAACAGATAGCAAAAAAATTTTTTCTCACTCTTTTACCTTAAAGGAATACCAAAAAAGTGAGAAAAATTTTGAAAATTAATAACACTATGACAATAAAAAGCCATTGTCATAGAAAATACAACAATAAAAAAAACAAAGCCGAAACGAATTTTAAAGGTCGTATTATAAACGAAAAAAACTTGCGACTATTTGGAAATTCTGCTTTGTATTCATCAGCAATCAGTCAAATTGCAGCATTTACTTCTGGTCAGACGAGTTTGCCTTGGGCAATTGTAAATGGGGTGTTAGGTGGTTTGGGTTTTGGTGCCCATTTTTCAACGTTTTTTGTAAAATATGGGGACAGACTTAAGCTAAGTCCTAATATAATTTTTCAAAAAGCTGAAAATATTGAACAAGCGGCAAATTTTGCAAAAAAGAATTTTAAAATAGATTATTTTAATGTTGATAACTTAGATACTGCTAATTGGATAAATCAAGGTATTACCAAACTTAGCAATAAGTTTAAGGGTAGAACTTTTATGCCCAAAAAGATAGAACTTGTCGATTTTCCAGATGAGTCTGTTAAGCCGACACAGATTGTTGGTGCTCAATATAACATTGGAAATGATGTAATTCTCTTTAATAAATCGCTTTATAAAAATATAGATAATCTTATAAAACAAAATTTGCGCGTGATACCTCATGACGTGCTTTTTGCTCCTATAAGTTTAAAAACTGAAGATATATTACCTCAGATGTTAATTAAGTATATGTCAAACCCGAATAGATTGTCTTTTGCGCAAAAAACATCTTTATTGTCAGCTATTGTCAGAAAAACTGAGGTGTTGATACAAATTGATGAAAATGAGAAAATTGCAAACAAAATTTTTGAGTTAATGAAAGATGAGAAAACAAAAGTTACTGATTTTTGGGGGAATATCGCATACAACGAATATGATTATTTATTTCACGAGTTCGGACATATGTTTGATATGAAAGAACACTCTATGTTTAGCTTTATGAAAGCTAAAAAAAATAATTCAAAAATTTTTGAAAAAGCAAAAGAAAACATTATTCTCCCAACAAGAGCGCAAGAATCTTACTTGGAATTTAATGCAGAGATTTTTTCAGGCAAAATGAATGGTGATAAATATATTGAACCAGTCGAAAATTTGTTTAAACAAATGAATAAAATAAAAATGCCTGAATAATGTTTATCTACTAGTTTAACAAACTCGAAAGATAAGCTATTGTCTTAGGAAAATACTGTTGCCAATAATGAGAACGGACTGCCTGGGTGTCATTTTTAGGACAGATATTTAAAATAGTATTTGTTTCTGCAATACCTTCTTTTATGGCTTTTTTACGGCCAAGATAGTGATAATCAGCAGCAAAATAGCCTATATGTTCTAATTGGGCGTCACTAAAATGGTTACGAAAAGCTTCTTTTTCTTCTTTGTATATATTGTTAAGCACAGGATCTTCACAAATTTCTTGACCTATTTCACCAAAAGCAAGATTATCTTTGCCGTGTCCCCATTCGTGAAGAGCTACACCCAAATCTAAATATTTTTCGTTAAACATGATTGCATTTGTGCTTGGAGAAAATGCTGCGTTAGAGGTTTTATTATTCAAAGCAAATGCTTTTAAATTGAGCTCTTTCATTGCAAAAAGCTCATCTCCGGGGATTTGTTTTAATAGTGGAAGAATCTGGTCTTGCGTATATTCTGTAAATTTTTCAATATTAATAAATGCTGTTTTATTGTTTTGAAGATTTTTTACAATGATGCCGCTATCTTTAATTTGTATATCAAATTTTTTGTTGTTTCTTGAAGAAATAAAATGATTTTCATCAAGAACTTCAAAGGTGACAGAGTTATCCATCAATACTTTTCCGTTTTTATCTGTTATTTTGTAATCAAAAATTCGGTTTCCTTGCGGATCATCTTCGTAATAGCTATCTGTTTTTGTACCATCAAAAGATTCCATATGTTTTTCAACAATATCATTGCCATCTTTTGTCTTTGTTGCAGTACAAATATTTTCAACTCTGCCGTCAGGATAAACTTTTTGGATATTATAAACATTATCCACAGGAGATTTTTTCATTGTTTCTGTAAATAAAAGGTTTTCATCTTTGTCGTGTTTTTCAAAAGATTGTTCTATTAAAACAGGTATTTCAAACATTCCATAGGGACCTTCTTTTTTTATATCAAAAAGTTGAGTTGATATAGTATTATTTTGAAAATCTTTTTGACTTTTTTTCAATCTTGATCCAAATTTTAGGCTTTTTAATTCTGTAATAGGCTTGCCTGTTTTAAAATCGTATAATAATTTTGTATTGTTCAAGCTAGTTCCTGTTGTTAGTTCAACGATACTTGAAACATTTCTGTTAAGTTCAATACTGATATTTTTAACATTTTTATCTTTAAGATATTCTTTTAAATATTCTTTAAATTGTAAAAGTTGTTCTTCTGTTGCATCTTTAAAAACACCGCAAGTAACTTCACCTGTATTAATACCAAGCTCTTCAAAATTAACTTTTTGAAGTTTATCAATCACGTTCATTTCTTGTAAAACCATAAAGTTTTCAAATGCACCTTTTGAAGACATCGGTAACTGTAATTCAAAAAGTTTGGACAATCTTTTTACTGCTTCTTTGTAACAAGGTCTGGTTGCATGCCCGTCAACTTCAAAACAAAGAAGGCTCAATACTCCATTTATGCTGCCTTTATTCAACATTTCTTCGTTTGAATATTTTTTTGCATCAGTTTTCCATCTTTGGTTATGCAATTTTTGTAAAAGTGTTAAAGCTTCGTCATCTTCGTCCAACTCCAAACAGCCAGCCATGTATTTTATGTCTTCAATTCCAATAAAAAACCTGTTTTTTGAATATATATCAAGATATTTTTCAAGATTTGATACACAGAATTGACCTTTTTTATCGCCAACTTTATATGTAGCTGCATCAATAAAGGTTTCTACATCTTTTGTTTCAACCAAAGAACATAGCTTCTTTATAGTCTCAAGCTCATTAGGTTCTATCTTATCGTAACTATATCCGATCTTTTTTAGCACTATACTGAGCTTTTCTTTATCACCGTAGCAAGCTTTTAACATATCATTAACAAAATCAAAAGATTTTTTATTGTAGTCTAGTGAAGATTTATCGTTTTCGTCTTGTTTTTTATCTCTAATAAAAGACAAAACATCAGAAAAATCTCTTTCATTTTTATATGATTCTGCTAACTGCAAAAAATTTGCACGCTTATCGGTTGCATCATCAGGAAAAGAAAATACTATTGAAGCAACTAGATTTTTACTCCAATTATCAAATGTAGAATTTATATATTCTTTCAGATTTTTGATATTTGAAGAAAAATCTCCGTTTTGGTTTTTTGCTTCCTGAATTTCGGTTAAGATTTTTAAAATATCAACATTATCTAAAGCACGTGTTTTTACGTAATCAATGTTTATTTCAGAAAATTCATTTGAATTATTTTTCAAAATATTAAAAATATAATTAGGTCTAAGTTCAAAAACCTTTTTGAGAATTTCTGAATTATTAGAAATTATTTCCAAAACATCTTTGTTGAAAGTTCCGTCTTTATTTTTTGCCTTATCTAAGACCGATGCAACATCTAATGTTTTGCTATACATTAATCCGCTTTTTTTGTTGATTAACTTATCTGCAACCTTTAACGCATTGTAATTGATTTTTCCGTCTTCCTTAGCTGCTATAAAAATTTTTGTAGCGTACCCAATAGGATAATTTTTGTCTTGATAATTTCTAAAAAAATCAAAAGATGTTTGGCTGATTTTTCCATCTTGATCAGATAATGCCTGAGCTATTTGTTCAAATAAATCTTCTCTATTAAAGTTTTTTTCTCTTAAATAATCAAATAATTTTTCTTCAGAAACATATTCTTTTTTAGTTACAATACCACTATAAGCTTTTAATGTTTCTACATCAGCTTTTGGCAGCTCAGCGGACGGTTCTTGTATTTTAGACTCAACCGTTGTATCTTCAATGCTTTTGGGTTTGTTTTCTTGTTGTATTTTGTGAAAATTGTTGAGAGAATTTATAATCATAAATCCACAACTGTTGTGAAAGTTGTGGATTTACAATAATTTCAATAAATTTTACAAAATTTAAATTTATCCGATTACAGGGGCAACAAAAGTTCTTGCACCGAGTTCTTGGTCAATTAACAACAATGCATGTTTGTCGTCACCGATAAGTTTTAATTTTGCACAGATTTCAGAACAGTTAGCTTCTTCTTCAACTTGTTCTTTGATGTACCATTGCAAGAATGAAATTGCTGCTCTGTCTTTTTCTTGTTCTGCAACATCTACAAGACTGTTTATTAAAGAAGTAACAAGTTGTTCGTGTTTATAAACAGCTTCAAAACAAGCTAATGGAGAATCCCATTCAAATTCAGGTTTGTCTATAGCTTCAACAATCACACGTCCGTCACGTTCAATTAAATAATCAAAAAGGCCCATTGCATGAGCATTTTCTTCTTGAACTTGAATACGCATCCAGTTAGCAAAACCTTTTAAGCCTACTTCTTCAAAATAAGCTACCATTGAAAGGTAAAGGTTTGAAGAATACATTTCATCTTTAATTTGCTTGTTAAAAGCTGCATTCATTTTTTCTGAAATCATTTTCTACTCCAATCTATTTAATCAGCGGAATGTGCATCCTCTGATGTCCACAATCCGTGAATATTACATAATTCTCTCGCAATCACTTTATCGCAAGAACATTTTAAATTCAATACAGGTTCTTCGTTTGGGTAGAGATATTTTCTTTTTACATATTTCTTATCGGCAGAATTAGCTTCAATAAACATAATATAATGTTCGTTTTCCATAGGATGAGGAGTAGCACCGACTTTGATTGTCACCCCATCGTTTGTTTTTTCAACAACAGGAACATGCTTTTCACCTGACATCTCTTGTGATTTTGTGTTTTCTTTAAGCTTTTTCATTGGTTCACCGCAACATACAAGTTCTCCTTCTCCGGAAAATACAACTTCTACTAAATTTCCACATATCTCACATTTATACATTTCTAAAATTTCTGTCATAAAAATTCTCCTATTTTTCTACAAATGCAGTATAAAAATATCATTACAAAAGATTATTCCCCGACTGTATAAAAACGTGATATAGTTTAAAACAGTTAGAAAAGGAGAAATTTAAATGACAAAGAAAAAAGCAATTATGTACGGAATAATATTTATTGTACTATTTTGTGCATCTTTAATTTATAGAGCTGTTGTACTTTATAACCCGTCAGAAAATTTTAACGATATGTGCAAAAATGTTTTTGCTCCATCTTGTCAGGTATATGTTGGTCAGCTTGTAAGAGATAAAAAGTATGACGAAGCTGCGATGATTCAAAAAGAAAAAATCAGACAAAGCAAACAGATTTTAAACGTTTATAAAAGAAAAACTACAGATAAATGTCTTTACCAAATGACAGCAAAAGAAGCTGATGAATCTCTAATGTCTTGTATTGGTAAACCAAAAGGAAAAACCGATTATTATCTTTTAAAAACATCAACTGCTGTAGTTCAAGACATAGTGATGGATTCTGTAGCCCTTGCTCAAATACAATCAGATGCACAAGAAGACACGGTTGCTGCATACAGAACACTCAAATCTGCAAAAAAACTATTAAAAAACAGCCCATATGTTCCAAATCAAAAAGAAGCAATTGAATACTTGGAAAAACTAATGTCAAATTTAGACTAAAACTTGTTTAATTGCACATATCATACTACTTTCGTCGGCAATACCCTTGCCGGCGATGTCGTATGCAGTGCCATGAGCCGGTGATGTTCTTATTATATTCAAGCCTGCTGTCATATTAACTGTATCATCCATAGCAAGAACTTTTATTGGTATAAGGCCTTGGTCATGATAACAAGCGCAATAAACATCATAAGGTTGTTTTTCTTTATTTAAATAAGCCTTAGATGCTTTTACAAAAAGCGTATCAGATGGCATTGGGTTTGATACATTAATACCTTTATCTCTTAAATATTTTATTGCAGGTTCAAATTCTTCAATTTCTTCTTTGCCTAAAATTCCGTTTTCACCGGCATGTGGATTCAATGAGCATAGCGCAATTTTAGGATTGTTAATATTAAAATTTTTTGTAAGAACTCTGTGGATACGTTGAATTTTTTCTATTAAAAGTTCTTTGGTTATTATTACATCTTTTAATGGCAAATGTCTTGTTAAAAGAAGAACTCTAAAATCATCAGAAACAAAAAGCATCTCAGCTTTTTCATCCTTAGCAGGATTTGCAAGATTTTTTTCTAGCACTTCTGTTTGTCCTGAAAAATTATGTCCAGCAAGGTGCATAGCGTTTTTAGATACAGGAGCTGTAACAATTGCCTTAATTTTGCCTTCTTTTGCCAGTTCACAAGCTTTTATAAGACAATTGTATGAAAATTCTCCTGCTTCTTTAGTTTCTTTTCCTATATTCATCCATTCTTTTTTTAATGGAATCTCAACATATTCATATTCTCCGTCTAAATTTTCAAACAGCTCTTTCGAACCGATGATAAGAAATTTTTCGGCAGGCAAAGACAGTTTACTAAGAGCCTTTTCTATAACTTCAGGCCCTATACCGTTAAAATCTCCACAAGTAATTGCTATTTTTTTATTCATGGTGTTCAAAGTATTTTAAGATATCAATCAAAGTGTTAGAGTTACCCAAATTGCCTGATTTTGTAACAACCCATTGAGCCTTTGTGTCAAGACAAAGTGGGATTGCAGGACATATTGCATCGATAATTTGAAGGCTGTTGCTATTGATTGCTTTACAACACTTAAAAGAGGTTTCACCTCCAACAGTGATTAATATGGCATCTCTATTAAACAAAACTCTTTTGGTTAGCGTTGCAAGATACTCGCTAATTTTTGATAAAAATTGTGCTTTAGAAAGTTCATTTTCAAACAGAATTTGAGAAATTATCTTTGAATCAACAGTCAAATCTGATGTATGTACGACAACAACATTGTCTTTAACCAGATTTTCACTGACTCTTTTAACAATAGTGTCTGTTACCCCTTCTAAAATGTCTTCCATTTTTAAGGCAATGAAGTAAGTATTTTCTATATCATCATCATCTTGCAGCTTTTGGATTTGCAACGCAGTTGTCTGAGTTGCGCTGCCTGATACTAAAAGTTTTGGCAATGACGGAATTGTTTTTTCCTGTTGATGGTTTTCTGTCTCAGGTAACCAAATATTTCCCAAAACTTGAGCACAACCTGCAGAACCGCAAGGTAAAATCTTATAAGAACTTTTTTCTATAGCTAAAACTACCTGCTCTATATCAGTAACAGACATTGCATCAACAACAATAAGTTTAACGCCCTTTTCTATTAACTCGTTCATCTTTTTGAGTATAGGGCCTGCTCCCTTAATAACAGTTCTTAGCTCAATTAAATCAACAAGTTCGTCTTGTTCGTTTTGAAGCTCGTTTCTTAATACTGTTGGAATATGAGATTCATAAATAGGAAATCTCGGATCTCTTGCAAACTCTGTTCTTTCTATAGGTATACCCTTTAAAAGATGGTAACCGCCAATAGTTGTTCTTCCTTCTTGTGGAAAAGCAGGAATAATAACAGCGGCATCCCATTCGAGAGCATCTAACATTGCAAGTGCTTCTACTGCAATATGTCCTCGCAAGGTAGAATCCATTTTTTTGTAAAAATACTCAACATTATAAGTCTCGGCAAGAACATTTGTTGCTTGTTTTACTCTTTCATAAGCTGTAGGCGCGTCAGAATTTCTTGTTTCTGTAGGGATTGCCCACACTTGAGTACTAACCTTATTTTCGGGGATAACTGAATAGTCCAAAAGAATTTGGGTGTTTGCGCCTCTTAAATGAAATTGCAATGATGTATCATCTGCGCCTGTTAAATCATCAGCAATAATACCGATATTATTAGATATAAACATTTTCTATCCCTGTATTTAAGCTGATTGTTGATCAGCTCTGCCTGCAGAAAGCAATCTTAAATTAGTTGCTCTGACAAAGAATCTTTCTTTTTGTGCGCCTGAAGCATCATTCCATTTGCTTGAAGCGAGTCTGCCATCAATTGCAACCAATTTGCCTTTTTTTACATATTCGCCTGCTACTTCTGCAAGTTTATCCCACAATTCAACATTAAACCAGTCTGTAACTTCAGCTTTTGTTTTTGAATCCCAACGGCTTACAGCAACAGAAAAAGTTGTTTTCACCTTGCCTGATTCAAAGTATTTCATTTCAGGGTCTTGACCTGCTCTACCAACTAAAACAACTGAATTTATCATTGAATTTCCCTTTTAAATCTAATCTAGTGTCGTCTTTTTCGCTTCGAGCCTTCGAAGCTCAAAGACTCACCTTTTCAATGTGTCACTCAAAAAATTTGCTCACGTTCCTTATCGCAAATTTTTCTCGAACAATCTAATAATTATATCCATTATATAAAAAAATACTCATTGTGCAAATTTCAAAAAACTAATTGTTACTTTTTAAAACAAAGAAATGTTGATTTTGAACAAAATAATATTATTATATATTTTATGAAGAAATTAATCGCTATAACATTTTTATTTTTAGGGTTACTATTTTCACCGGCATTTGCAGCAGGTGAATACGAAGAATTGTATCAAAATGCACAATTACCGGATTTTGAACTGGTGCATAGTATAGACCCATATCAAAATGAAGACTATCAAAAATATGCTTGGTCACCTTATCCGCTATTTAGATTAGCATCTGACGTTAGATTTAAAACACAAATTATACCCGCAGGGTATTACATATTGACTCCTCGCACAATGAACGGTAAGGATTACATATTTTTTAAAGAAGCAGGCAAGGTAAAATTCATAATACCTGTTGTAAAAAAAGAACTTGTTCCTGTGGATTTTTACCACAACAATATGCCAACCCCCAAATATACAAAATGGCAAAAATTCTGTAAATCAGTCAGAGATGGATTTTATACAATTTTCAGAAACTCTTCAAGAAAATCTCCTCCGCCAAGTTCTTACATTGTTTCAGAAAATATTGAAGGTGATATGTATTTAATCATCTTGTATTATGGCGAAACAAAATACCATATCGTATTTAAGGCTGGCAAATATTAAAAAACAAATGTAAACAAGAATTTAAAACAAATAGCAAAAAATTTTATTTACCAGCTTTTATAGCACTATGATAAATAAAATTACGCATGGAAGTTTATACATAAATAAGCAATTTGCTTCAGCTCAACCTGCTTTTAAATCTCAAGATGTTTCACAGCAACAACCTGTGGAATTGACAAAAGTGCCTACACCAACGCTTGTTGCATATTTGAGCAATATCAATAAATCAGGGAATAATGAACATATTGAAATAAAATATTTCAACACGCTTTCTCCTGATAAGATGCAAGAAAAATATGCAAATGAGGCAACTAAAGCAGTAAATGATTTATCAAATCGAGCAGGAAAAGTTTCTGAAGAACTCAGTTGGATTAAAGAGTTACCTCAAGAGCAAATTAAAAGACTTGATGAGATTTATGCGCTTGCTGATTCTTTAAAACAAAACGGAGAAGGTAAACTTGGCATTATAGGTATAGGCGGTTCAAAACACACTATAGAAAATATGCTGTCTTTAAACAGATTGTCTGACAAAGCAGTATTTCTTTCTTCTGTTACTCCTGAAGACATAAAATCCTTTATTGATAAATTAGGTGACAAAAAGACATTAGCAATAATGGTTGCCTCTAAATCAGGCACAACACTGGAACCCTCTGTAGGTTTTGAACAGGTAAGAAAACTCCTTGGCGATGATTTTAAAAATTATGCCTGTATAACAGACAAAGATGAATCCAAAAGCAAATTAAGAAAGCTTGCAAATGAAAATTCTTACAAATGCGGAATTATCCACGACGGATGCGGAGGAAGATTTGGCGCTTTTGACGACCACACCCTCACTGCTTTAGCGTACTGTGGTATGCCTAAAGAAGATATAAAAAAAATGCTAGAATCTGCATTAAAAGCACAGACAAAATTTATGAATCCAGATTTTAAATCAAATCCGGCTTTACAAAGAGCTGCTTTCAACGTTGAGTCTGTTCTCAACGGAAAAGCAAATCAACACGACTACTATTTTGGCGACAGGTTTGAGGGTACAGCTTTGTGGAATACACAAATGAAAAAAGAATCTCACAAATCCTTGTACAAAGTGTCAGCTGATTTAGTAGGCCCCGCATTTTTACACAATTCTACAGAAAGTGATTTAGACGAGGGTAATAATACTTCCTTCTATACTTTTAATGCCATTAAAAACGATAAAAGTGAAGATTATAAAGCCTATAATGCTCTATTAAACGGAAGCTTAAAAGCTTATAGTGAAAGACATCCTGTGTCTTTGATTGAGCTAAAAGATCTTTCGCCTGAATCGATTGGTGAGTTTGTGGAATTAAAACATTTTGAAACCTTATACACGGGCATGATGTTAAGAGCTATCAAAAATCAACAAAATCAAGAGGCTGCTACTAAAGAAAAACTCCCAGAAGTAGTACAGCCCCACGTTAATATTTATAAAAAAGAAGTTAATAAAATTTTAGCTTCTTAACAACCTAAATAGCGTCTTCATGTAATAAAGTATCAAAAATTATTTGCATTTTTTCAGAATTTTCCATTAACCTTTTAACATCAGCAATTCTTTCATCATCAGAATTGTACTGCTTTCTCATAGCTTCAAGTTCACTATGATCAAAGAATTTTCCACCGCAAGTATAACATTCATCAATAGTTATTTCTTGTTTTGCACTTACATGGTTTTTCACCATAGGTTTATGACAAATAGGACACTCTCTATCCATTGTTGTATCTACTTTTATAAATTCTCTGCCTTTTTTAGCTTCAGAAATTGGCGTAATATCTTCACTTTTTTCATCAATTTTTTTGAGTTCTCTTGTATCAAGCCATATTCCGCCACAACCATCAAGACATATATCTACAATAAAACCTTGGTTTTCAAGAAAAACTTTTTTCATAATTTTGCCGCAAGCAGGGCATTTAATAAATTCATAATTGTCTGCCATAAGTTAAAAATCCTCTATTTGTAAGATAAAACAATTATAACATTTTTTATTAAAAATGTTATCTTGATTTTATGCACCATATAAAGTATTTTTATAAAACGGAGATATGGTTAAAGATAGATTAAAATATTTAATAATAACACTGGCTATACCTGCATTAATTAACACAGGGAGTGTTTTTGCGGATGAATTCAAAAAAATAAATCTTGACGATGCTATTCAACTTTCTGTTTCTAACAATTTGGATTTGCAATCGGCAAGAATTAATGTAGTACTGGCTAAAAACGATATAAAAACAGCAAACAGATTAAAAAACCCTGACATAAATATATTTTACAATATGGGAAAAGCAGGAAAAAGCGAACCTCAACAAATAGGTATTTCAGAAACCCTTGAAATAGCTAAACGAGCCCCCAGAAAAAACTTAGCAAAATCAAACCTATACAAAAAGGAACTTGACGTAAAACTTGCTGAATTCACACTGGAAATGGACGTAAGAGAAACTTACGTTGATTTAGTAGGTGCTAAAACAATATTGAAGTGTCTTATAGAGCAAAAACAATTACTTGTTGAGTTGGAAGAATTAGCTAAGAAAAAGCTAAAATCAGGAATATCCGCAGAATCAGAGGTAATACAAGCACAAATTGCTTTAAACCAAATGGAAACCAAAATCAATTCTGCAAAAACAAACATAACTACAGCAAGAAACAATTTTAATAAAGCTTTAAATCTAAAAGAAGACAGCAAGATAATCTATGATACACAAGAAGATGATTTGCCTGGTGAAACAGTCTTTATTTCTTTAAAAACACCTGATTATAATCTTAAAATGCCTGACTTTGACGTAATTGCACAAAAAGCTCTTGAAAAAAGACTAGATATTCAAGCGGCAAAACAAGAAATAGAAATAGCAAAGAAAAATCTTACTGTTGTTGAGCGTCAAAGAATCCCTGATGTGGAAATTCTGGGAGGTTATTCATATTTGCCATCAACTCACAGCGATTCAGGACATTTTGAACCCGGTGCTTACGCAGGAGCAGGAATAAACAATGTTCCTGTTTTCTATTCCTACAGACCGGAAATCAAAAATGCAAAATTACAAATTGAACAAGCTCAAATAAATTATGAATCAGCAAAAAACAAGGCTACAAAAGATTTGAGTTCTGCCTATGACAGATTTGTTACTTCACAAACAAATTTGTTATTCTATAAACAAAAACTGATTAAAGATTCTGAGGAATTAATAAAAATATCTAAGAAAAACTACAATGAAGGCAAAACTGACCTCACCTCAGTAATTGTTATGCAACAATCATACCAAGATATAATAGTGGGTTATGTAGCAGCGCTTACTGATTATTACACCGACTGGATCGACTTTTTAAGAGAAGTCAATAACGAAGATTTTGATATAAACGAAGAAAATTTGTAGTAATAAAAAATCTACTCAATATCTTTGCAAGCAAACTGTAAAAAGCTACCCATCAAGTTTTCATTCCAAACTTTTACTGATGGAGGGACTTTTAACACTGCAGGGGTAAAGTTCCAGATATATTTGATATTTGATTCTATTAGAAAATCCGCAACCTGTTGTGCATATTGACGCGGTACTGTCAAAATAGCTATTTCTACACCCAATCTTTGCACCAAATTAGGCAGTTTTGAAATATGAAAAATCTGTTTGTTGTTTACTTGAATATCTATTTTTTGCGGATCATTATCAAAAAGCGCAAGAATATTTAAGCCGTAACTATTAAAACTATCATATTTTGCCAACGCAAGTCCCAAGTGTCCTGAGCCAACAATAAAAGCATCTTTAGTTTTTGCAAAACCAAGTGTTTTTTCGATTGAGTCTTTTAAATCTTTAACCATATACCCAACTCGACATTTACCTGCATTATTGAGCAGTTTAAAGTCTTTTCTGACTTGAGAATCGTCAATATTAAGACGTTGAGCAATCTGCGGACTTGATATTGTCTCAATACCTGCCTCAATATACTCAACCATAATGCTGTGGTAAAGAGTTAATCTATTGGAAACTTTTTCGGGTATATTTTTGCTCATTTTTCACACCTTTATAAAATTCAACCAAAATTATACATTAAATCACGAAAAAAATCACGATTAATTTTGCAAAACAATAATAATTGCAGTGCAGATATAATTACTTAATTGGATTACAGCATATTATTTATCGCTTGCCATTTGCTATTAAATAGCATAAAATATAAATTGTAAGGGTGAAAATAATCACAATTTAATATTCTGCAGACATCTATAAGGATTAAGAAAATGGAAAAAGAAAAAACCAAAACTATTACTATTAAAGTATGTATGGGTAGCTCTTGTTTTGCTAGAGGAAACGCTGCAAACCTTGATTACATCGAAAATTTTGTTAAAGAACACGGTCTTGATGCAAAAATCGAAGTTGTTGGCAGCAGATGCGAAAACAATTGCGCTGTAGGTCCTAACGTTATAATCAATGGAGAAAATTGTGAATCAGCTTCTCCTGTTAGATTAGAAGCAATACTAAAAAAATATTTATAAGTTTATAGTTTAAACAGACTTGTTCAATATAGGACAAGTCTGTTTTTTAAAAAGATGAGGTCTCTTTATGAATAGCCAATACCCTATTTATACGCTGCAAAACGAGTGTGTGGATTGTTATAAATGCGTGCGTCAGTGCAGCATGAAAGCTATTAAAATAGAAAACGGTCACGCATCAGTTATTCCTGAGAAATGCATAGCTTGCGGACACTGTGTTTTAGTTTGCCCTTCAGAAGCAAAAAAAATAAGAAACGACATAAACAAAGCAAGAGCGGTATTAACAGCAAAAAAAAGAGTATTTGTATCATTAGCGCCAAGTTGGGCAGGATTTTGGAATTGTTCTGTTGAAAAGCTTATAACAGCAATTAAAAAACTGGGTTTTGAAGGCGTATCAGAGACCGCGCTGGGTGCCCAAGAAGTTTCTATCGAAGTTACAAAAATCCTTTCTAAAAGAGACAATAAAATACATATATCAAGTGCTTGCCCTGCAATTGTTGATTATGTAAGGCTCTATATGCCTGAATACACAAAGTACATTACACCTGTTGGCTCTCCTGCAATGACACACGCAAAACTTTTAAAGAAAAGATATGGTGATGACATAGGTGTTGTATTTGTCGGCCCTTGTATTGCCAAGAAAAATGAAGCAGACAGAAACCCTGAGTTGATAGATGTTTCATTGACATTTCATGAGCTTTCTCAATGGTTTGCACTCGATAACATAGAACCGGATAATGTTGAAGTTACGGAAGAAGTAAAATTCGTGCCTAAAAAAGCCTATGAAGGCGCTTACTACCCTATAGAAGGAGGTATGAACAAAACCATCCGACTTTCTGGCTGTGCAAAAGATATTCAACTTGTCAGCGTAAGTTCAATTCCTGCTTTTAAAGATTCTTTGAACAACCTAACACCTGAAAACCTCGACAGAACCATCTTCATTGAAGCTCTTGCTTGTCCGGGAGGATGTGCAAACGGCCCTTGCAAAGATGCTTCAAAGCCAGGTGTTATAACAATGTCTGATATTTTAAGGACAGTCAAATTAAGAGACGACATCCCGACAGAACCTGAAGTAGTTGTTGAAAAAGAATATAGAGAACGCCCTCAAAACACGAGAGTTTATTCAACAGAAGAAATTGCAGAAGCAATGGCAAGAATTGGTAAACACGGTGCAGAAGACGAATTGAACTGCGGTGGCTGCGGTTACGATACTTGCCGCCAACTTGCAGAAGCATTGTTGAACGGAGATGCAGAACCTTCAATGTGTGTTTCTTATATGAGAAAACTCGCAATAAGAAAGGCAAGTGCAATGTTGCGTTCTATGCCATCTGCCATAGTTATGGCCGATCAAGACTTAAATATTCTTGAAACCAACGAAGCATTTGTAAGAATGTTTGCCCCTGAACTTTTAGAGTTATTCACAAGTCGTCCTGAAGGTTTGGCTGGTGGTGCTTTGGATAGGGTTGTACCATTTATTGACCTGTTTAAAAGAACTCTTAAATCTGGCAAAGATATCCATAAAGAAAGATATCCTGTAGGCAAAAACCTTTATGACATTGCTGTTTTTGAAATAGAACGCAATAAGATTGTTGGTGCAGTTATCACAGATGTTACACAAACTGAGATGAAACGTGAACAAATTGCCAAAAAAGCTCATGAAGTAATTGAAAAGAACATAGCAACCGTTCAAAATATCGCTTGTCTTTTAGGTGAGCACATGGTTGATACAGAACTTTTACTAAGCCAAATTGCTCAAGGTTATGAAGATGACGGTTCAGAGACCGAAGACTCTGACGGAACAGAATCAGGAGAAAAATAATGCCTGAAAAATCTTTCTTTGTCGACATAGATTGTTTTCAACAAAAAAAACATGGACAAAATACTTTTGGTGACTGCTTTAAATCAAAACGTTTTACGGATGAAGGCAGGTTGCTTGCTGTTTTATCAGACGGTCTTGGTAGCGGAATAAAAGCGAATATTCTTGCAACAATGACAGCCACTATGATTTTAAAGTTCATTGAAGAAGGCAAGGATATTTTAAAGGCAACAGAAGTTATAATGAACTCGCTGCCCGTATGTCAGGTTAGAAAAATCAGTTATTCGACATTTTCTGCTTTTGAATGTTCTGATGAAGGTGAAATTAAAATAGTAGAAGAAGGTAATCCGGATTTTATTCACCTTAGAAACGGTGTTGTACTAGAACATAAACCTAAAATTGTTACATCAAAAACATTTACTAACAGGCACATGCATTTGTACAGTTTTAAGTTAGAACCTGAAGACAGACTTATTTTTTGCTCGGATGGTGTAACTCAATCAGGAATGGGCACAAATGAATACAAGCTTGGTTGGAGACGTGAGGGACTAATTGATTTTGTAGAGGCAGAATTAAGAAGAAACCCTGCAATATCAAGCCGTCATCTCGCTCAAGAAATCGTTAAAGAAGCAATAAGAAAAGAACCAGAACATCAAGCTAAAGACGATGTTTCTGCGCTTGTTTTATATTTCAGACAGCCAAGAAAATTGCTCATTTTTACAGGTCCGCCATACCGTCAAGACAGAGATGCAGAGTATTCAAAAATCTTTGATGATTTTGACGGAAGAAAAGCTATAGTAGGAGGAACCACTGCAAACCTTATTGCAAGAGAATTAGGAAGAGAAATTACAACAGAAAAATACAATAAGGGAATGCTTCCGGCTTGTTCACACATGGATGGTGTTGATCTTATTACAGAAGGTATTTTGACTTTAACCAAAGTTTTGGAATACTTAAATGAAGGCTATGACCGTTGGCCTGACGATGCAGCCGGAAGATTAATTGAACTTTTGTTAGACTCTGATGTTATAGATTTTATGATTGGTTCAAAACTAAATCAGGCACATTATGACCCTGATTTGCCTTTGGAACTTGAAATTCGTAAAAATGTTGTAAAACAACTGGAAAAAATTTTATCAGGACGTTATATTAAAAAGGTAAACCTCAAATTTATCTAGTGAAATTGTTGCATAATGTTATACACCCCCATAAAAACACAAGAGGTTAACAAGACAAGTGTGACATTTTCAAAAAAAAGGGAGAACTAAATGGAAGAATCCGGAAAAATATTATTGGAACTATGCTTTGGTACAACATGCTTTGTAATGGGTGCCTCAAAGTTGCAGGAGATTGAACAATATATTCCTCCTCAATACAAAAACAAAGTGGAAGTTAAAGCACATACCTGTCTGGATTTGTGTAAAAACGCAACTTATATGAAAGCTCCCTTTGTAAAACTCGATGGAGAGATAATCTCTGAGGCTACGGTTGAGAAGATAATTCAAGCAATAGAGAGAAAGATAAATGGATAACAGTAATACTACTCACCTCAAAAGAGAGGTATTGGTTAGCTTAATTCAAGCTTTTATTAATCAAGAAATGGGTAATCTTAGAGAATTACCTTTCAAAATGAGACCAAAACACGGCGAAGCTCCTTACAGATGTTGTATCTATAAAGAAAGAGCTATCTTAAGACAAAGAACTATCGCCGGTCTTGGTATGAGCATTGAATCTGATGATGAAATGACATCATTAAATGACTATGCTAAAGCAGCAATGGAAAGAAAAGAACCTGAAAAAGAAATTCTTACGGTTGTTGATGCTGCTTGCAAAGGCTGTGTACCAAGCCGTGTATATGTTACAGAGTTATGCCAAGGTTGCGTTGCCAGACCTTGTGTATCTACTTGTAAATTTGGTGCAATCCAAATTAAAGACGGTCGTTCTGTAATAGATGGCGAAAAATGTAAAAACTGCGGCATGTGTATGCAAGTTTGCCCATACAGCGCGATTGTTAAAATAAAAGTTCCTTGTGAAGACGCTTGCCCTGTAGGCGCAATCCACAAAAACGAAATGGGACATGCCGTTATAGACTTTGACAAGTGCATAAGCTGTGGTGCTTGTGTTGGAGCTTGTCCGTTTGCAGCCGTTCATGAAAAGAGCGAAATAATCGACATATTAAAAGAAATGAAAGCCGGCAAAAAAGTAGTTGCAATGGTTGCTCCTGCTGTTGTTGGTCAACTTCCTGTTTCTTTAAATAAAATTGCACAAGCTCTTGTTGATTCAGGCTTCTCAGAAGTTTTTGAAGTTGCACAAGGTGCAGACACAACAGCAAGAACAGAAGCAGAAGACTTCAAAGAAAGAATGGAAAGCGGTGCTGAATTTATGACAACATCTTGTTGTGCAGCATACAACGAACTTGTTGACAAACATATTCCAGAAATGGCTCCGTTCCGTTCTGAAACAAGAACGCCAATGCACTATACTGCAAAATTTGTAAAAGAGCAGTATCCTGATGCAGTGACTGTTTTCATCGGACCTTGTGTTGCAAAGAGAAAAGAAGCACAAAAAGATGAATACACTGACTATGTAATGAACTTTGAAGAAATGGGTGCTTTATTTGTTGCATTAAACATAGAAGTTGCAAACTGTGAGGACTATCAATTTGCAAATGAAGCATCAAAAGAAGGCAGAAACTTCGCAATTACAGGCGGTGTTGCAGAATCTGTAAAAGTTGCATTGAAAGACTTCCCAGAGCTTTATCCAACTTGTGTGAACGGATTGAACCCAAAATCAGTTCGTGATCTCAAAAACTGGGCTAAAAAGGGACAATGTCCAGAAGGCAATCTTGTTGAAATCATGGCTTGCGAAGGCGGTTGTGTTGCAGGTTCAGCTTGTTTGAACAGTAAGAGAATAACTACTAAAAAGATTCAAGCTTATGCAGGTGAAAGTAAATGTATTAACGACTTACCTGAGATTGAGCCTAAATCCGCAAAATAATAGTTAAAGATTATAAAAAAGGCATCTGTTAAAACAGATGCCTTTTTTTATTTATAAACTTAAGCCTGCATTATATGCTTCTTGCATTGCAGGTGTGTTTTTTACCTCGCCTTTTTGCCATACTCCGGGGGCATAGATACATTGTTTTTCAACAGATCCATCAAGACATGCAAGAAATCCCCTAAAACCATCAAATGTTCTGTCTAACATTCTTTTGTTTCCGTCGGCAGCAGTTACAATAAAGTAAAATTCTTTATTTTTTATGCTTGTATATTTAGAACAGCATCTGTCTATAAACATTTTCATTTGAGCATTCATTGTATAAAAATACACAGGAGTTGCCATAGCAATAACGTCTGCCTCTATCATTTTATTAACAAGTTCTGACATATCATCTTTTTGGAAGCAGTCTTTATATCCGTTGCTAACACAATATCCGCATCCTGTGCAACAATTAATATTTTTATCTTTTAAAAATATTTTTTCAGCATTGTTTCCTGCTTCTTTTGCTCCTTTAACAAATTCATCACAAAGAATGTCGGAATTTCCTCCTTTTCTTGGGCTTGCAGATATTACAAGAACTTTTTTACTCATATTTAACCCTCACTTTTTAAATATTTTCACCATAAAGACTATAAACCTGAGAGTACACTCTCAGTCAAGACTTTTATTAAAAATGAACATTGTTTTTTTTTAATCGTTATAAAAAGTGGAAGGCAAATTGGAATTAAGAGTAAAGGAGATTATATGAAAAAGAAATTTTTATCACTATTTATTATCGGTTGTTTATTTGCAGGAATGGGGCTAAGCTCAGAATGTTTTGCAGCTCCGCACGAAGGTCTTAAACATAACCAACATAAAGAATTAAGTCACAAAAATGCACACAAAAAGCCGGCAAAGCAAGTTTCAAAAAAACATACCCAAAGAGCATCGGCAAAAAGACACCAACAAGTTCAAAAAAACAGACAAGCACATTTTAAAGCCCAAAAACAGCATCAAAAAAACGTAAAAAAATACAATAAAAGTCAACAAAAAATTAACAAGCACCAAAACAAAAAACATAATTTTAACAAAAATCACAACAGACACCACAACAGAAGATAAAAAATAAACACACCTCACTATGAGGTGTGTTTTTGTATTAAAATTAAAGTGTATTTAAAAAGGATTTTGATAATATGCCAATTCACGCTATTACCCCATCTTCACCTACACAGAACTCAAAGAACAAATTCACTTTAAAAAAACTGCTGAAAAATTCTGTAAGAGATACAGGATACGCAGCTGCAGCTTTTGGTATAACAAGTGCAATTGCAGGGGCAAATAAAAAAATAAAATTACATAAAAATTTGGCATATTTGTCAGGACTTTTTACTTTATTGCACATTGGCATAATTGAGTATTATAAACACCGTAAAGCAAAATAAATTCACGTGTTTAATACAAATGAAAGCTTGATTATAATTCATGTTTAATTTATAACATGGGAGTATTTAATACACAGTAAAAAAAGAAGAGGAGCTAAAAAATGGCTAAGAAAGTTGCAATCAACGGCTTCGGAAGAATCGGCCGTAACACATTAAGAGCTGCAATCAGAGAAGGTATCTTCGATGAAATCGATTACGTTGCTATCAACGACCCAGGTTTAAAACCAGAAGATGCTGCTAGAATTTTCAAATATGACTCTGTAATGGGTAAATTTGATGGTGAAGTAGAAGCTTACGAAGAAGGCATCATCGTAAACGGCAAAAAAATTAAATTCTTTGCTGAAAAAGACCCAGCAAATCTTCCTTGGAAAGATTTGGGTGTAGAAGTTGTAGTTGAATCTACTGGTTTCTTCACAGATGCTGAAAAAGCTAAAGCTCACATCGCTGCAGGTGCTAAAAAAGTTATCATTTCTGCTCCTGCTACTAACGAAGACAAAACTATCGTTTTAGGTGTTAACGAACACGAATACGATCCAGCTAAACACAATGTTATTTCTATGGCATCTTGTACAACTAACTGCTTAGCACCTGTTGCTAAAGTTATTAAAGAAAAATTCGGTATCGTTAAAGGTTTAATGACAACTGTTCACTCTTATACAGGTGACCAAAGAATCTTAGATGCTGGCCACAAAGACCCAAGAAGAGCTAGAGCTGGCGCTTTGAACATCGTTCCTACAAAAACTGGTGCTGCTAAAGCTGTTGCATTGGTTCTTCCAGAACTTAAAGGTAAATTGGACGGTTTCGCTATGCGTGTTCCTACTCCAGACGTATCTTTGGTTGACGTTGTATTCGAAACTGAAAAGAAAGTTACAGTTGAAGAAGTTAACGCAGCTCTTAAAGAAGGTGCTGACGGACACGTTCTTTGCTACACAGAAGAACCACTCGTATCTTCTGACTACATTGGTTCATCTCAATCTTCAACAGTTGACGCTTTGTTAACAAGAGTTATGGGCGACAACATGGTTAAAATCATTTCTTGGTATGATAACGAAATGGGTTATTCTACAAGATTGGCTGAAACTACAAAAATGGTTGCAGAAAAATTATAATTTTTCTAACAAACATTTAAAAGAGCGGTTTAAAACCGCTCTTTTTTGTTATCCTATATACTCAAGCATTTCATTTTTAAATTTTTGAGACAGCACCTTTGCTCCGGCACGAACATTTTTTGGATAGTGAGCAGAATCAATAAGCCTTGTAAATTCATCCTCGTTCTTGCATCTTGGTTCATAAAAACAGAATGAATCCTTGGCTTCATCAGAATATATATATGAATTTTCTACTTTTAGTTTTTCATTTGGCATAACCTTAATTTTTTCTAAAAGTCTAAATATTTTGTTAAAAATTTTAAAATTCTCAGAGGTCATTTCAAGATCTTTTCCATTTAGAAAATAAGATTTTTCTTTTTCACCCGTATCTAAATTCACAAATTCATCATAATCAATATTAAGTGTTTTAGCATTGTATTGGTTAGGATATTTTTTCAAAATCTCTCTAAAATCGTCTAGATCATTGTCACCCTCGTTATTGAGCTCAACATGCAAGTTCACGTGTTTACCTTTTGGAATAGTGACCTCAAACATTGCTCCTTTGTTCAATATTTCGTCTTTTTCTTGAATATGTGCCTGTGCACCGGCATTTTTTATGCCTTGAAAACTTATATTCATACAAAATTCTCCTTTGAATATACAAAGCACCTATAATATATTTTTTGCTAGTTTTTTAACTTTGTTTAAGAAAATAAACCTAACTGAGAAGATGTTTCTTCTTCTTCACCAAGGATTTTACGCAAAAACTTAGCTCTGTGCCATTTTGTGGGACCGTATTTTTTTATTGCATCTACGTGAGAAGCTGTCAAATAGCCTTTATTCTGCTCCCAACCGTATTGAGGATATTCTACAGAAAGCTCCTTCATAAATCTGTCACGCTCAACTTTAGCAAGAATACTTGCAGCAGCTATTGCCGCTGATTTAGAATCACCTTTTACTACAGTAATTTGTGGTTTATTAAAGTTTTTAATTTTTTTGTTACCATCAACCAAAACCAAGCATTTTTTAGAATTTAATCTGTTTTCAACATCAACACAAGATATTCGCATACATTCCAAAGAAGTATTTAGAATATTCATTTTTTCGATATCTTCTACACTTCCTTGTTGAATCTTGTATATGCAATTTTCTTTAATAATATCGTATAATTCCTCTCTATGCTTTTCTGACAATTGTTTTGAGTCATTTAAAATTGCCAATTTTTCAAAAAGAGCATCATTTATTTGCGTAAAACAAACAGCAGCTGCAAAAACAGGACCGGCTCCAGGGCCTCGGCCTGCTTCATCAGTACCTATAATATACTCATAGTCTTGTTTATGAGTATGGTCAAATTCAAAAAGCTCGTGTATTTTAGTTTTCTGTTTTGTCGTCATCAAGAATAAACTTTCCTATTCTACCAGCTCTAAAATCAGTTAAAACCATAACCGCTGTTCTAACAGTATCAGGTTCAGAATTTTTAACAATCCAGTTTCTGCTTTTTGCTATTTCAGAAAGAGTAAACTCACTATCTATTTTATAATATTCTTTAACTGCTTGGGGATATTTTTCTTTTAAAATATCAAGAAGCTCTTGTGCGACTTCTTCGTTTTCATAGGCGTTTTCGCTGACAGAATTCACCATAGCAAGCTTTCCTGCCTTGAATTGGTCTTCTTGTTTAAGAGGAATAATCCCTGGTGTGTCTAAAAGGTCTATTTTGGGGTTAACCCTAACCCATTGTTGTTGTCTTGTTACACCAGCTTTTGCCCCAACTTTAGTTTTTCCTTTTTTTATCAATTTATTTATAATGCTTGATTTACCAACGTTAGGCATACCAACAACAATTACTCTTGCAGGTCTTGGAAGTAGCCCTTTTGCAACAAGTTTATCAATTTTAGGCTTGGCAAGTTCAATGACTTTGTTTACGATAGTTGAAATATCATTGTTTTTTGAAGCACACGAAGCAATAACAGGGAAACCTGTTTGTTGTTGGTAAAACTTTATCCATTCTTTTAATTTTGTTTCATCTGCAAGATCAGCTTTGTTTAAAACAATAAGTCGTGGCTTTTCTCCAAGCAGTTTTTTTATATCCGGATAAACAGAGCTTTCAGGAATACGAGCGTCTAAGACCTCGATTACAACATCAACAAGGTTGACAAGTTCTTTTAGCTTTTTCTCCGCTTTAGCAATATGCCCTGGGTACCAGTGAATGTGTGCCATACAATTTACCTTTTTCCATTAAGTGTTTATATAAATAAAGCGGCAAATCTCTTGCCGCTTATTTCTGTTTTAAAAATCTCAAAATTATCTTTTTTCGATTTTTTCTTTAATTCTTGTAGCTTTACCAGAACGTTCTCTGAGGTAGTAAAGTTTAGCTCTTCTAACATCACCACGTCTAACAACTTGGATTTTTTCAAGTCTTGGAGAGTAAACAGGGAAAACTCTTTCTACGCCAACGCCTTGGAAAGTCTTTCTAACAGTAATAGTTTTACCTACGCCTGAGCCTCTCTTTTTAATGATGATACCTTCGAAAGCCTGAGTTCTTTCTTTGTTACCTTCGATGATTCTTACGAAAACTTTAACAGTATCTCCGGGATTTAATTCAGGAAGATTGCTGTTTTCAACATGTTTTTTTCCTAATGCTTCAACTATCGGATTCATTGTTTTATTCCTTTATTACTATAATTAAATTGCTACACGACAGCCACATTTTGGTGACAATAAATGTATCTTAATAAAAACATATTCATATATCAAGGGGGGACGTCTGCTTGGGTTAAGATTTAGCAACATTTAAAAGAATTTTTAAGAGAGGTTATATAATTTACACTCCTATCAATTTGTTCTTCATTAATCTCACCAATCTTTACAGCGTTTATAATTTGCTCTATGAGTGCGATTGTTTTTTCATCAGCATTTCTGTATATAAACATATTTACACCTGCATTTATAGCTCTTTTGCAGGCCTCAAAAGGAGTGAATCTTTTTATTCCACCCATAACCATATCATCAGAAATAATAAGCCCCTTAAAGCAAAGATTGTTTCTTAAATAATTTATAACATTTTTAGATATTGAAGCAGGGACTTTATCTTTGTCAAAAGCAGTATAATGAATATGAGCAACCATAATAGCAGGAACATCATTAATCAAAGCTTTAAATGGTTTTATATGTACAGATTCAAGCTCTTGCATACTCAAATTTAAAACAGGCATATCAAGGTGAGAATCGACATTAGTTTCTCCGTGACCAGGAAAATGCTTGCCAACAGGGATAATATTGTTCTTTTTGTAAGTTTCTGCTGCAATTTTTCCAAATTTGATAACTTCATCAGGGTCATAAGAGTATGAACGTTCTGCGATAATAGGGTTGTTAGGATTTGTATCAACATCCAACACAGGAGCAAAATTCATATTCAACCCCAGATAATTAAGTTCTTGCGAAATCCATTGCGTTTGTTGTTCTACAAAAGCCGGGCCTTTTTTGGCTGCATCTCTGGCACTCAAATAGTGAGAACCACCATATAGGTTCAATGTTCTTTCTACTCGACCACCTTCTTGATCAATGCTTAAAAACGGTTTAAATAAAGCATTTTCTCTTATTATTTGCACAGCATTTCTAAACTTTTCTTTTTCAACAATGTTTCTTGTAAAGAATATTACACCGCCCAAACCTTTTTTTAATGCGCTCATAAACTCTGCACAAGCAAGCGGGTTTTCCTCCTCATACCCAAGAATAAACATTTGATAAATTTTTTGTTCCAGCCTCATATTATCCATAACTAAATTTTATAACAAACGCAACAAATCGATGAATAATAAAAAAAGCTTAACTACAAAATAGTTAAGCTTTTTATGATTAAAAACATTCTTAAAACATTGATTTTACAGTTTTTACAACATTTTCAACAGTAAAACCAAATTTTTCAAAAAGAACTTTTGCTGGAGCTGAAGCACCAAACTTATCCATTGTGACATATTTGCCGTCTAAACCGACATAATTGCCCCAACCAAAGCTTACACCAGCCTCAACAACGACTCTTTTTCTGACATCAGGAAGCAAGACTGAATCCTTATAATCCTTGCTTTGAGCTTCAAAAAGTTCCATTGAAGGCATACTTACAACTCTAACATCAATATTGTCTTTCAAAAGTTCTTCTTTAGCTTTTATTGCCAAATCAACCTCTGAACCTGTTGCAATAATTATTCCGTCAGGTTTTTCTTTAGTTTCTTTAGCAATAACATAACCGCCCTTTAAAGCATCTTTTGAAGAATATTTGCATTGTTCAATATTTTGTCTTGTCAAAACCAATGCCACTGGTGTTTTTTTGCTTGTTAAAGCAACATACCAACCTGCAATTGTTTCTTGTGCATCGGCAGGTCTATATACAATAAGGTTTGGAATCGCTCTTAACATAGAAAGATGTTCAACAGGCTGGTGCGTAGGCCCATCCTCACCAACACCTATACTATCGTGAGTAAACACATATGTAACAGGTAATTCCATAAGAGAAGACAATCTCATCATAGGCTTCATATAGTCACTGAAGACAAAAAATGTTGCAACATAATTTTTTATACCGCCATACAATGCTAACCCGTTAGCAATCGCAGACATTGCTTGTTCTCTTACGCCATAGTGAATATTTCTGCCTGAGTAATTTTGAGCACTGAACTCTCCTCCATCTTTTATGTAAGTTTTATTTGAAGGGCCAAGGTCAGCACTACCACCAATCATATTTGGAATAATATCTTTTACTCGGTTAATAACTTCACCAGATGTGCTTCTTGTAGCTGCAGCATTATCTGTACAAGCCCAGAATTTTTCGCTTTCCATCAGTTTATTTGCATCAACTTCACTGTGATATTCATCCCAAAGAGCTTTCATTTCAGGATATTTTTCACAGTATTTTGCAAACATTTCATTCCACTGTGTTTCTTTTACCGTTTTTTCTTGTGCAATTTTTTTACAGTGGTCATAAACGTCCTGAGGAACAACAAAGGCCTCATCACACTCCCAGCCGAGTGTTTTTCTGAGTTCTGCAACGTTTTCAACACCCAAAGGTTCACCGTGAGAAGAAGCTTTGCCTTGTTTAGCAGGACAACCGTAACCTATTTGAGTTTTTACGGTAATAAATGACGGTTTTGTTTTTTCTGCTTTAGCTTGTTCAATTGCTTTTGCAATAGCATCCATATCATTGCCGTCTTCTACAGTAATTGTTTGGAATCCCAAAGCTTGCATACGTTTTTCTACATCTTCAGTGAAAGTAATATCAGTATCACCTTCAATTGTGATTTTATTGCTGTCATAAATTACAATTAATTTTCCAAGTTTAAGATTACCTGCAAGAGAAAAAGCTTCCGAAGAAACGCCTTCCATTAAGCAGCCATCGCCACCTAAAACATAAGTGTAGTGATCAACAACAGGATAATCAGGCTTGTTAAAAACAGAAGCCAAATGAGCCTCAGCCATAGCCATACCTACAGCCATTCCCATGCCTGCACCTAAAGGCCCGGTCGTAGCTTCAACAAACGGAGTATGAGCATACTCAGGGTGCCCGGGAGTTTTAGAGCCCCATTGTCTAAAGTCTTTTATGTCATCAATAGACAAACCGCAATTAAACAAATGCAACAAGGCATACAAAAGCCCTGAGCCGTGACCTGCAGACAAGATAAATCGATCTCTATTATACCAATAAGGGTTGTTAAAGCTAAAATTGAGATATCCTTTAAAAAGCGTATAAGCCATAGGTGCAGCACCTAACGGTAATCCCGGATGTCCTGAATTTGCTTTTTGGATAGCATCTGCCGCCAATATACGTATTGCATTGACGGACTTTTCATCAATTTTAGTCATTCTTGTCCCTTCTAAATGTACATTTATACTACTTTAACTTTCTTATGGTATATATAATAATAACATTTTTTCAGAAAAAATCATCCCTTGCATACAGTAATAACCAAAGTTTTTGTAGAAAAACGACTAAAAAAGTTGTAAAATCAGATATATGATTACTGTATCCAAAAATTTATTCGGCAAAACACAAGATAATAAAGAAGTTTATTCTTATACATTAAGTAACGATTATATTGAAGTAATCGTATCAGAGTTTGGTGCAAATATTATCTCAATAAAAGTACCTGACCAAAATAATGTACTTAAAGACATTGTGCTTGGATATGACAATCTTTATGATTACGAAAATCAAGACAAATACATAGGAGCAACAGTCGGAAGATGTGCAAACAGAATAAAAAGCGGATTGATTGTAATCAATAACACAAAATTCTTTTTAAACTGTAATGACGCAAAAAACCACCTACACGGCGGCAACATAGGATTTGACAAAAAAATATTTGAATCTCAAAAGACCGAAAACGGAGTTAAATTCTCATACACAAGCTCGGACAGAGAAGAAAACTATCCTGGTGAACTGACACTAGATGTTGTTTATACAATAAAAGACAAAGCTTTAAACATTCAATATCTTGCAAAATCAACAAAAGATACTGTCTGCAATATCACTAATCACACTTACTTTAATCTTAACGGACACAATAGCGGTGATATTTTGGGGCAATACGTACAAATTTTTGCTGATTATTTCACCCCAAACAATGAAGAATCCTTACCGACAGGAGAAATTTTACCCGTTAAATCAACACCTATGGATTTTAATACTCCAAAACAAATAGGACAAGACATAAATTCCAATTATGAACAAATCAAACAAGCAAAAGGATTTGATAACAACTGGATAATAAAAGATTATGACGGAACCATAAAAAAAGCAGCTACTGCTTTTTCTAAAGAAACAGGTATAAAACTCAACGTTTTAACAGATGCAAAAGGGGTTCAATTTTATAGCGGAAATTACTTAGACGGAGCCTCAACAGGAAAAGACCATTCACTAATAAAATCAAGATATGGTTTTTGTCTTGAATGTCAGGCATTTCCTAACGCATTTGCCTGTCCTGAGTTTGAAAAACCTATTTTAAAAGCAGGGGATCTATACTCTCGCAAAATTATATTTGATTTTTCTTGATATTATCTTTCTATAATAAACAGAGCTTCCTCACACAAAAAGTTAGTCAAAATTCTATTGAACGGATTTTTACTGATTTGCCCTCTTTTAATATAAACAGATTTTTTTATCTTGATATTTCTTTCTTTGCAAAAATCAAAAAAGTCTTCTATCGTCAGCAAATGAATATTTGGCGTATCATACCAGCTAAAAGGCAGCATTTTGGATTTAGGCATTCTGCCCTTAAAAAACAGATAAAATCTTACTCGCCAATAGCCAAAATTTGGGAAACTGACAACAACCTTTTTGCCAACCCTCAACATTTCTTCAATTACATAATCCGGTTTTTCCGTAGATTGCAAAGTTTGATTCAAAATAACATAGTCATATTCATTATCCAAAAACTCTTTTAAGCCTTCATCAATATCACCTTGCACAACAGATAAACCTTTTTGAATACTTTCTATAACGTTGTTTTGGTTTATATCGATACCACAACCTGTACAGTGTTTTTTATCGACAAGCATTTTTAAAAGTTCACCGCTACCACAGCCAAGATCAAGAACTTTTGCCCCTTGTTCTATATTTTCCGTAATAACAGAATAGTTAAGATGCAAAGAATCCTGTATATTATCCATTATTTTCCCCCTTTGCAAGAAAACTTTTAACAATTTTTGTCTGAGTTTCAAACTCCAACAAAAAGGCATCATGCCCGCAAGGTGACTCTATCTCACAGAAAGAAACATCTCTGCCCGCTTTTATCAAAGCCTGTACAATCTCTTTAGATTGTGATGTCGGAAACAACCAATCAGAAGTAAAAGACATAACAAGAAAACGAGCATTTGTTTTAGAAAAAGCCTCCTTCAAAGAACCGTGTTTTTGAGCAAGGTCAAAGTAATCAACAGCTTTTGTTATGTATAAATAACTATTAGCATCAAACCTGTCTACAAAAACCTGCCCTTGGTGAGCAAGATAGCTTTCTACCTGAAAATCAATATTAAAATCAAAGTTTGGTTTATCGCTGTATTGGAATCTTCTACCAAATTTGTTATGCATTGACTCTTCGCAAAGATATGTGATATGTCCAACCATACGTGCTATAGCAAGACCTTTTTCTGGTTGTTTTTCTTTATCGTAATAATCACCGTTATTAAAGTTCGGGTCTGAAAGAATAGCGTTTCTTCCTACAGCATTAAAGGCAATACCCTGAGCAGTCAATCTGCTTGTTGAAGCAATAATAATAACAGCATCAACCATATCAGCGTTAGCTATAGACCATTCAAGAGCTTGCATACCACCCATTGAACCGCCTGCAACAATAAGCTTTTTAACTCCTAAAAATTCAACAAGTTTTTTCTGAACTTTAACAGCATCTTCTATAGTGATAACAGGGAAATCAAGCCCGTAGGGTTTACCCGTTTGAGGGTTAATTGAACAAGGGCCGGTTGTTCCAGAACATCCGCCTAACATATTAGATGAAATGACAAAATACTTGTCTGTATCAAAAGCTTTGCCTGGGCCAACCATATCATCCCACCAGCCAGGCTTTTTGTCTTCCTCATTATGATAACCAGCTGCGTGAGCATCCCCCGTCAACGCGTGAAGCAACAATATTGCGTTGTCTTTATTGTCGTTGAGCGTCCCATAGGTTTCGTAAGCAACCTGTATAGGTCCAAATTCCACTCCCGACTCTAAAACAATCTTATCTTCTATCGTAAAATACTTTGTCTGCGTTAAACCAACAGAATTTACTTCTTTATGCACTTTACATTAACCCCTCATTTATAAAGACAATCATAGCATAAAGTCTACAACCGCGAATATTTTTTCATAAAAAAGATTGCACTTTTTTACACCCAATGATTGTACATTGGTGTATTTTATCTTTTGCAAAAGAAACTTAAACTAACAATGGATATCTTAGAGAGGAGTCTTATAATGCTTACTGAAAGGTATATAGATAACCTTAAACAGCGTCACCAGCTGGAATTCACAAATGTCAGCAAAGAAATTTTACCTTGGCTGGAAGATGTTGCTGTTGAAAATAATTGCAAAATAGACAGAAAAGAATGGAAAAGCAAATACAACAGCTACGTAATATATGACTACGAACCTTTTTGCTCAGATGGTTTTGAAATAAATTTAGTGATTTCTTCTTTCAGCAGGGAACATCTTGATTTTTTAAAATACTTATACGACAACAAACTCAACACAATTGAATATTTAAACAACTGTGTAATTAGTTAATCTCAAAGCAAAGGCAAAAAGAATTAAACTTTTTGCCTTAATGCTATTTTGTTAATATTGCATCTTCTCTAAGTTGAATAGTAAATAAAGAACCTGATGGAATTGTTATCGATTTACCCTTGTAGAAAATAGCCAGCACTGGTGAAGCAACAAAGTTCACAGCATAAACTACAACACCTGTAATCAACGTAAACGGAGTAAGAATAATTTCTACACCATTTTCATTTTTAGCAAGGTTTTTAGTTTTTCTCCACATCTTTTTGAAGAATCTGCTACCCGGTTTTATTGATTTTGGAATACTTTGCAAATAAGTTCTTTTTCCTTTTATATTATTAAAAAAGATACGTTTTTCATTTGCTATGCTAATTTTGGCATCTATTTCATAAGCTCTGCCGTTATAGATAACCTGATCCACTTCGATAACTATCAAACCACCATTACCAGTGTATTGTGGGGGATGAGAATCAACCACTCTGCCTTTAAATACAGTATTTGCTGGAATTGTTATATAAGTAGATGTTTCAGGATATCTACTAACAAAACTGATTCTTGTTCCTACTGGTGTACTGCTTGAAACTGTCTGCTGTAATCTGACCTCAAACTTTTTCCCTTTTGGGATAATATACGTGCTTTGAGTATTGCTTTTATAATAACTGTTATTTGATGTATTAACCTTTTGAACACTCTGTACAGGCTTTTTAACAGGTGCTGTTGTTGTATTCTTTTTAGGTTGTGTTTGAGTAACAGGTTTTGAAACTGTTGGTTTACTTGTAGTTGTAGGTTGTGCAGGCTTTGATTGAGTTTGCACAGTTGTAGAAGGCTTTGTCACAACAGGTTTTTCAGGTGCTATTTGAGCTGGTGTAGTTGATGGAGAAAAAACATCAACACCATCCGGTGGCAACACAGTATCAAACTCAGGAGGCAAATCAGGCAAATCGGGCATTTTTTCCTTTGCAAAAACGCCGAACGAAAGCTGTGTCATCACCAAACACACTAAAAGAAACTGTGTAAAAAGCTTTTTCATACTATAATTTTAAATCAGGTTATTTTTAATAGAATCCTTAATTAATAGTATTTTTAAACATCATTTTGTTATAAACCAAGCCAAAAACGTAGTTAATAACGACCTGCTTTATGAACTGCCATTTTGATTTGTGGTACGAAAGTCGTTTTATTATATTTTTCAACGAATAAGTTTGAAACCACAACCATTTATAGCCGTTTTCCAATTCTCCTTTAGTAATTAACATCGGTTTTATTACACAATGTCGGCAATCATAAAAATCCCAGTTAGTTTCAAGTAACCTGCCCTCATTTTTCATTCTTTCAAAATAAGGAGTACCAGGATACGGCGTATTAATTGTGTATCTCACAAAATCTATATGTGCCTCATTTATAAAATCAAGTGTTCTTTTAAAGGAATCTTTATCATCACAATCAAGCCCCAAAACAAAACTGCCTGTCACTTTGATATTGTACTTATGCAAAATTTCAACACATTTTTTGTAATCATCGACACTGTTAAAAGTCTTATTTATTGATTTTACAGAATCTTGACTTAACGACTCAAACCCAATTAAAACTTCACAACACCCTGCATCTTGCATTAAAGAAAGAAGCTCCTCATCATAACAAACAGAAATTGTAACAGGAGCAAACCATCTCTTTTTCAAAGGTATAAGTTCCTTGCACAAGTTTTTTAAATATTCTTTGTCCTTTGCAAGGTTAGGGTCATAAAACTCAACGTAATTATCTTCGATTTGCTTTATTTCTTCTATAACATCTTTGACAGGTCTTTTATGATGACCAAAACACACATAGGGTTGAACACAAAATTCACACATATTCATACAACCAAAAGTCGCTTGTACCATATTAAGTTCATCGCCCAAAAAACTTTTTTCTTCATATATTTTTCTTGAAGGAAAAGCCATGTTTTCGAAAGACATATTCTTATCTTGATAATAAAAATCTTTTAATTCGCCCTTTTCAAAATCTGATATTAACCTCGGTAATGTCTCATTTGCCAAACCTACAACAACACTATCACAATGATGTTTTACTTCTTCAGGTATTAAAGTTGCGTGAACACCACCAATAAAAACTGTTTTGCCATTATTTTTAAAATATCTTGCATATTCATAGGCTCTGTTGATAGCAGGAGTAATCGCAGAAATTCCTATTAAATCAGCATCAATTTTTTCTTTTTCAACAACTTCTACAGTTTCGTCATAAATTTCAACAGTTACTTCAGGATACGCTCTTTTTATTATGGAGTGTAACATTCCAAGAGTAGAACAGTCCGGCATATGGTTAAAAAATACTGAACGATTTTTAAAACCGTAAACTTTCGCCTTAACCATAATAAGAGCTATTTTCATACATCACCTTTGTTAACTTTTGTTAATTCAAGTTTATACCCAAAACACAATTATAGCAAGGATTTTCCAAAACACACATAAAAAACCAGCAATAACTACTAAACTTATTCTCAATAATGCCGATACATACGATACAGGGAAATTCGGTTATGACAGATAATATAAAAATCAATCCATTCACAAATATAGCATTGTCGTCAGAAGAAATTTATCAGCTTGACGCCAACAAAGATGGCATTGTAACAGCTAATGAACTATACTCTAACACTGCATTTATATCAAAATACACATCTCAAGATGCAGAAGGCGAAGTTGAAATAGAAGAAGCAAATGAACCAAGCCTTAAAAATGTTGCTGGCGGATGTTGGGAATTTTTAAAAGCCCCTATGCATAACATTTGGGGTGGAATAAAAGGTGGCGCACACTTTATTGCTGGTATCGGCTTGTACAGTTGGAATGTCATAAAAGGTATTGGTCTTGGAGCTTGGGACATGATAAAAGGCATAGGCAACGGTGCATATAGTTTTCTTAACGGTTCCTTCCAAGGAGTTACAAGCCTTTTTGGCGGTATCGTAAAAGGCTGGGGACAAATATTCAAAGGAAATATTTTAAACGGGTTTGGCACAATGTTCAAAGGCATAGGAAACGCCATTTGGAAGCCCATAAAAGGTATTTACCAAGGATTATTCTCAATAGGCAAAGGAATTGTTAATTTTGGCAAACAACTGGGTAAAGGCATTGTCAATGGAGCAAAAAAACTTGGCGAAGGCATTGGCAAAGCTGCTAAAGCCATTGGAAAAGGCGTAGCTAATGCAGCCAAGGCCATAGGCAAAGGAATTAAAAAAATCTTTAGCGGTTGGTAGTGACAAATTTTTTATTTGTGTTTTACTGGAATTATGCCACTTAAGATTACTGCATTAAATTCGGCATGTCTGGGATTATCTGATTACACTACTAAGAAACAAATAAAAGAGACTTCCTATTCAGTATCGCCGTCCATAAAAAACAATTTTGCCCTGTTTGATATGAACAGAGCAATGCTTAACAAGTCTTTGATATCATTCAAAGGCTATTACGGTGATCCACAGCCACTAAAAAAATTATTTTGGATTTCTACTGGTAGAAATGATGTATACGAAGATAACTGGACAAAAGACCACCTATATCAAGTGGGCATAAAAAAATGGGTAAATGCACACCCTGCAGAATTATTGAGACACACTACAGAGCAAACAATTCAGTCATTGTGTACTTTAACAAAGCCAGATTTTCAGTATCCGGGGATTCCTCCATATATTCCTTCTCCAAATTTCGGTGATAAATGGGGAAGAAGAGCTAATTACATTGAGATAAACCCAAGAGTTATAGCAAAATACGATAACAACAGCAACAGACTCACCGATGGATTGCTTAACACAATGAAATTAATGAGAGCAATTCCAACATCACCTAACTCATTTGCTAATTGTATTGTGTTATCTCAGTTATATCCTTGTATCTATGGTGACGGATATGACGATGCTGCTTCTTTATACTGCACTGACCTACACTCAGGTATAAGCCAAACACTTACTGCAGACGGCTTATTTGGCAAAATGGGCGCAGATGAACAAGTAAAAGCATTCAATGATATGGCTCATTTGCTTGGATTTAAAACAGGATTTAGGATACCTTTATCAGCAGGCCAGTTAAGAGTAAAAGGTCAAGAATTCAACTGGTACAAAGATGAAAAAGCTTTTATTGATGCCTGTGTTTGGGGTATAGAGTTGGGTTTTGACTCTATATTCTTTGACAGTGCAAAACATATAACAGACAGAAACGGTTATATAGGCGTTGGAGATTTACCAAACAAAGCACAAATGGGTTACATACTCTATAAAATAAGAGAACAAACCGGACGAACAGACCTATCGTTTATCGGTGAAAAATGCGATAACAGACAAGAATACAAAGAAATGGGCTTTACCGCTGGCACTGACTGGGGGAAAGCAGATGACTTTAACAGCGTAAAATGGGAATCACAACAACAAAGTTGGTCAGGAGAATATGCCGGAGGCCCCGAGGTATCCAATGATAATGACGACGGCGGAATTTGTTTCCCTCAAAGATTGAACAGAATAAATTCATGCCTGTTTGCTTACAATAACGTAGGAGAAAAGCTTCCTTCATTTATGCAAATGCACGATATATTCCCCTTATCACCATATTCAAACACCCATGAAGTAATGATGCACGCCAAACAAATGAATGGTTCAGATGCGTGGACTAAATGTGAACGACACTACGATGGTGCATTCAATACATCACCGGAAGCCACTGATTATAGAAATAACGTGTATCACATTTTTGAAAACGTAATAAAGACACAAGGTTAAAAAAAAGCTTTCCTATAAAAGGAAAGCATTCAGTTTTTAGTATCAACTTAAGATTAATATTTTTCCAAATATTCTTTAATTTCCCAAGGAGAAACATCTGTTCTGTATCTATCCCACTCAATTTCTTTAGCGGTTAAGAACTCATTAAAGATATGTTCTCCAAGAGCTTTTTTAACAATTTTACTTTTCTTCATTAAAGCCAATGCTTCATTCAAACTTCCTGGAAGTGCATCTATGTGATTTCTTTTTCTTTCTTTTGCACTCATCTCGTAAATATTTTCTTCTGTTTGAAGTGGCGGCTTAGTTTGATTTTTAACACCTTCCATTGCAACAGTAAGCAATACAGCCATAACAAGATAAGGGTTGCAAGATGCGTCAGGAGAACGAAGCTCAATTCTTGTCGCATTACCTCTTTTGGCAGGTACTCTAATCAAAGCGCTTCTGTTAGATAGAGACCACGCAATGTAAACAGGTGCTTCATATCCAGGAACCAAGCGCTTATAACTGTTAACAGTAGGGTTTGTAATCGCTGTAAAATCTTTAACATTTTCCAGTATTGAACCAATAGTATACAATGCTTCTTTTGATAACTGATACGTAGAATCTTCAGAATAAAAAGCATTTTTTCCTTCTTTGGTATTAAACAAAGAAATATTGCAGTGCATGCCGGAACCATTAATTCCATAGATAGGTTTAGGCATAAATGTTGCATGTAAACCAAATTTATCAGCACAAGCTTTTACCGCATATTTAAAAGTAACAATATTATCAGCAGCTGTTAAAGCATCTGCATATTTAAAATCTACTTCGTGTTGACCTCTTGCTGCTTCGTGGTGGCTGGCTTCAATTTCAAACCCAAGCTGTTCAAGGCTATCTACAATCTGTGCTCTTATATCTTCGCCTTTATCATCAGGCCCAACATCGTAATAACCTGCAGCATCATGAGTGTAAGTTGTTGGCATACCGTCTTCATCTTTTTTAAATAAGAAAAACTCTGCCTCTGGACCAACGTTCATCACAAAGCCCATTTCTTCAGCTTCTTTTATAACTCTTTTAAGATTGCATCTAGGGCAACCTTCAAAAGGTGTTCCGTCAGAATTGTGGATATCACAAATGATTCTTGCTACGTTCCACTCACCATTTTTTTCTTTCCAAGGAAGAATTGCAAAAGTTGAACGATCAGGATAAAAGCACATATCAGAAGTTTCAATGCTTCTAAAACCTTTTATTGATGAACCGTCTAACATAAGTTCATTATTTAAAATTTTATCTATTTGCTTAGCAGGAACAGCCAAATTTTTGACCATACCATTAATATCAACAAATTGAAGTCTTACAAATTTAACATTGTACTCATCAATCAGTTTTTTAATCTCGTCATCTGTCAGCTCAACGCCTTGTTTTGGCACGTACATACTCATAGCACTCTCCTTATGTCTCGCAGTGTTCAATAAATAGTTGTCGTTTTTATTTATATAATTATGCGAAATTTATTTAATTTGTGCAATAAAATATTTTGTATGACAAAAATCTTTAAACTTCATGAGGATACTCAATACTTAAACATTTTGTAAAAAAGCATTTACAACCAAATATTTTGAATAAAATGAATCAAATTAGAACTTAAAAGTTTCTATTTTTTTTATAAAAATGCAAAACTTAATCAAACAAAAAATGTTTTTATATTACGTTACAATAAACTTTGTAAAAAATAATTAATAACACCCCATATAACTAGCAAAAGATTTTATTTACAGGTTATATTCATTTGAGGATATATATTTATTTTTAAGGAGAGTTATATGGCAATTTCTGCAATTTTATCAACAAATTCTATCAACCGTAACCCGCAAAATAACAAAGTAAAAAAGCCTGTTACAAATACCAACATATCTTTTAAACAAAGAGAAGAAAAAAAAGATGCACTAGAATATGCAAGAGCATTTTTTAACACCAATTTTGCAATAGAACCAAATACAAATAACAAAATAATTACGCAAAAAGACGATAGCGGAAAAATTGTTAAAGAAGTTGTCGTTGACGCAAATAATATACCAATACAAATTACGGAAAGAAACGCTGGCGAAAATGTAAAAATTACAACATTTGCAAAAGATGGGGTAACTATTAAAGAACAAAAAGAATTTGACCCGAATAATGAACAGATATTACTAAAACACGTAAAATATGATGAAAATGACTTCCCTATAATCGATGAATACAGCTCAAAAGGTGTTCTAATTAGACATGAAGAAACCAGCAAACTACATGATTCAGACAGCAAGACAATATGGTTCAAGAACGTTAAAACCTCAATTTATGACGAAAACTCAGGCAAAATATTGGAACACCGAGAAGAATGCCCTGTTTTGGAGCCAAAAGTAACTAAATACTTTTACGACGAATCTAATAAACTAATAAAAACAATTTTTACAGAAAGAGATTACAAAGAAACGACTGAATACAACAATGAAGAAAAACCAATATATTTAGAAAGACACTATTTTACAAAAGAAGAAAACCCAAAATCTTATAATACCCAAGGTTTTGATTACTACACAAAATATGTGTATAACTCACAAGGTCAACTATTAAAAGAACTTTCATACAGAAAAAGTGACAATACATTTGTATGGGGTACAAAATATAACCCAGAAACAGGTAAAAGAATACTTGAAAGACATGCTCTTTATTTCAACAACGTAACTTATCATTATAATGATAATGAAGAAATTGATGTAGAAAGAAGAATTCCACTGTCTAATGAAATAAAAACAGTATACTACGACACAAAAGAAAAAGTTCCATACAGAGAAATTGTACAAAAAGGCAATGACTATAGGGTGGACAGAACCTATGAACCCAATGCAGAAAAATACAAACAAGACAATAAAATAGAGTCACAAGATTTATTAACTCGAAAATACACAAAACTGGACAAATATCATTTTGAAAAAGTCATGAACAGATTTAAGCACGAGCAAGTTTTAGAAATTGAAAAGGATTATACTGATCCAAAATATGACATATATAAAATAAAAATGCCTAAAAACAGCGTAGAAAATGATTACTAAACAAATATATTAAAACAGAGCTTCAAAATATTGAAGCTCTATTAATCTAAATTAAATCTAATTTTAAACAATTTAATTGCAAACTAATAACAAAATTGATATATTATAATAACCACATTTTGGCGGAGTTGGAAATGTTAACTATAGACAAAATAATTAAAGCTGCAGAAACCCTTAAACCTGTTATAAGAAAAACCGATTTGATTTATTCTTCTGCATTGTCAAAAAACAATGAAATTTATTTAAAATCAGAAAACTTGCAAACTACAGGTTCTTTTAAAGTTCGTGGCGCTTATGTCAAAATTGCAGGCCTAACTGATGAACAAAAGGCTAAAGGGATTATAGCTTGTTCCGCCGGTAATCATGCTCAAGGTGTTGCATTGGCTGCGAAAAAAAATGGTATTGAATCAACTATTTTTATTCCAAGCACTGCTCCAATCTCAAAAACAGAAGCAACCAAAAAATTCGGTGCAAATATAAGGCTTGTTGATGGCGTTTACGATGACGCGTACAATGAAGCCGTTAAATTCCAAAAAGAAACAGGAGCAGAATTTATTCACCCGTTTGATGATGAAGACGTTATAGCAGGTCAGGGAACAATCGCTCTTGAAATAATAGACCAACTCCCGGATGTTGACGCAATTATTGTCCCAATTGGCGGAGGCGGTCTAATTTCAGGTATCGCTTATACAATAAAAATGTTAAAACCTGACTGCAAAGTATATGGCGTACAAGCCTCCGGTGCAGGTAGTATGTATTATTCTATAGAGCAAAACAAAAGAACTGAGTTAGAACATGTCTCAACATTTGCTGACGGTACTGCAGTAAAAATGCCTGGAGAACACACTTTTGAATTTTGTCAAAAGTATGTGGATAAAATTGTTACTGTTTCCGATGACGAGATCGCAACAGCAGTTTTAACATTGATTGAAGGGCAAAAACTCATAGCAGAAGGAGCAGGCGCACTCAGTGTAGCTGCAGCTATGTTTAAAAAACTCCCTATAGAAAATCAAAAAGTTGTTTGCGTTGTGTCCGGCGGAAACATAGATGTAAACATACTTTCAAGAGTAATAAACAGAGGTTTATTGAAAGCCGGACGAATTGCAGACTTAACAATTGAAATGTTAGATAAACCCGGTCAATTAAAAGAAGTTTCAAGAATAATAGCCGATTTAGGAGCAAATGTAATCCGTGTAAGACACAACCAAGGTGGTGAAAACACTGATATTAACGATTGCTACCTCAAAATAACAATGGAAACAAGAAACCTAAGACACCTGTGTGAAATCAAACAGGCATTGAGTAAAGCAGGTTATAGACTATCATCAGACAAGTAAGGATAAGGTTAATGAAAGAAATTATTTACACTAACGAAGCACCAGAGCCGGTTGGCCCATATTCTCAAGCTGTTCTTGTAGGCAACACTTTGTATTGCTCAGGACAAATAGCTATAGACCCCGCAACTGGACAGCTTATAGAAGGAAATGTAACAAAACAGACACATTTGTGCCTAAAAAACATAAAAAATGTTTTGAAAGTATCAAAAATGGGTATTACTAATATAGTGAAGGTTTCATGCTTTTTAAAAGAGATGAGCGATTTTGCTGAATTTAACAAAGTGTATGCAGAATACTTCACTGATAACAAACCGGCTCGTTCCTGCGTGGCAGTGAAAGATCTCCCCAAAGGAGCCCTCATAGAAATTGAAGTTATTGCGGTAAAGTAATACGTTAATGTAAGAATTTTTGTCAAGAAAAGGTAGACTTTTAGCCGATAATTGTAAAGATTTTTTACATATTTGAAAAACATGCGCAAATAAAAATCTTCAGAAGATTTCTATCAGGTGCCATTCATTAATAACAAGAAAAAGGAGTAATATTAACATGACTATTGACGGTATTAATTTTAACAAGCTTCCTAAAAAAACAGATGTTAATAAAACATCCAAAGAAGCTCCTAAAGGTCCTTCCGTTGAACCGGAAATGACAGAAGCCGAAAAAACAGCCCTAGCAAAATTAAGAGACAGTGCTCTGGCTGGTTATGTATTAGGTCTTATGAAAGTAGCTGGTGGTGCAGCTGCAGTGGGTGGTACAGCAGCAACTTTACAAAGCTGCGGAGACATAACTCAAGAACAAAACGTTGACATCGATATGGCTCCAATTTTAGAAAAATTGGATGCTATGATGAAGCTTATGCAGCAATCAATCCAACAACAACAAGAAATGTTGGCTTACCTGCAAGAAATGAATTCCGATAACAAAGAATTGATAAACCTTGTAAAAGATATTATTAACCAAAACAAAGAAATTTCATCAATATTACAAAGCATTGATGGAACAACTCAATCAATTGAAGCTGCAATGATTAGGATTGTTGCATTGCTAGAAGAAGCTAACGCTAATGACGTTGAGTTCTTAGCAAAACTTGACCAAATTATAAATGGCCAGGCTGATTCAGCTGATAAATTGGATCAAATTTTACAAGCAAACAAAGAACAAAATCAATTATTGATTAACATAGAAAAATTGCTTGATACTTTGAAAGAAACAAACCAAAACATATACAACAAAGTTGACGATATTTATAATAGCTTCCAAGACGGTAACACTTCTCACTCAGAAATGTTGGAACAAATACTTGCAGCTATTAAAAACAACGGTAACATCAGCTCTGATATATTGAAAGCAATCAACGATCTATCTAAACAGTTAGCAAACGGACAAATTACAGAATCAGAAATGATTGCTAAGATTATTGAATTGTTGGCAAGTATTGACAACAAATTAGATGGTTTGCAAGAAGCAGTTGACCAAATTAAAGCAGAATTCCCTGATTTGGCAGGTAAGATCGACGAGTTCATTAAAAAATACCAAGAAGGCGAATTAACAGAACACGCACTATTAAGCGAAATTCTTGAAGAAATGAAAAATGCTTCTGCTGGTGATACAGAAATGAACGCTAAATTAGACGCTATTTTGAACGCAATAAATCAAGGTAATTTGACAGCAAGTGAAGCATTAGATCAAATCATTGACTTATTGGGTAAAATCGAAGCTAATACAAGTGCTATCCTTGAAGCCGTTAACAAAATTTCAGGACAAATTGCTGAACTCAACGCAAACTTTGAAGGCAACCAAGACGAAATCATGAACGTATTGGAAAGCATCAACAATGGTGTTGGCAGCATTGATAGCAAACTTGATAAAGTTATTTCTAACCAAGAACAAAATAACGAAACAACATTAGAAATTTCACAAAAACTTGATGATATGACAGTTCAGTTAGAACAAATTAATGACAAAACATTAACAATGGATCAAGTTAAAGAAATGTTCGGTCCTGTTTATGAAGAACTCAAAGAGTACTTGAACAATATTGCAGGCAACCAAATCACAGTTGGTGACTTAGAAGCAGTTCTTGAAGCTCACAAAACAGACCTCACAAGAACAAACGCATTGATTGAAACGTTGGTTAACCTTGTTGCTAACCTTGATATGGACGGTAACTCTGATGCATTACAAGAAATTGCAAATGCAATCAAAGACTTCCAAAACTCAAGCAATGCAAATAACGAACAAGTTATTGCTAACTTGAAAGAAGTATTAGATAAATTAGCTGGTATGCAAGGATCACTTGACGCAATTGTTGAAACTGGTAACACTATCAAAGATAATCTTGATAAATATATGGCATCTGCAACAACATATGGTAACAAGTTGTTTAACGAAATCCAAAAAATTGGTAACAATATGGTTGATAAGACAACATTGCAAGTATACGCAGATAGCTATACAGAATACCTCCAAAAAGCTGAACAACAAAGACAAGAACAACTTGCAGTATTGCAAGCAATCTTCGAAAATATGGGCAAAGGCGACGGCGGCAGCCTAACAATCGATGAATTGAAAAAGATCATTCCTGATTACTCAGACATATTGAACGAAATCAGTGAAAAAATCGGTAAAGTTATAACAAGTGAAGATTTAGAAAACTTCTTTGTTAACACAAAACCAGATCTTACAAGAACAAATGCATTGATTGAAACATTGGTTAACCTTGTTGCTAACCTTGACCCATCAGGTGGTGGTAACGGTTCTTCTATTGACACATCTACATTACAAAGCCTTGTAGATCAAATCCTCACAGAAATCAAAGGACAAAACCCTCCAACAGAAGAACAAATGCGTGAATTAATCGATTTGATTAAACAAGCACAAACTCCACCATCTACAGAAACAAGATCAGCTGGCGGTACATACTACCACCAAGGTTGGAGATATAACTAAAAAGCAATTTAGCTTTATAATAAAAAACCCTCTAAGATTATAAATCTTAGAGGGTTTTTATATGTCATTAGCCAATATCTATTTTGTTCTTGTGCCATTTACATATTCAGATTCAGTACGTTTAATTTTGTATTGATCTTCGTATGATTTAACAACAGATTCTGCTTTATTTCTATCTGAACCAGCGTATGTTTCTCTGTTGAGTTTTTCATCATCGTGGCTGTTTACAACATAGAATTCAGATCTTTTTGTTGTTTGGAATGGATTTGATGCTGCTGTATAAGTTACCCCTTTGTATTCTTCGCTTGGTTTGTTACGTTTGAAATCAACTTTTGTGTTAAGTTTGTATTCTTGACCGTCTTTACCTTTGATTGTGCAAGGGAGACATAAATCTGCACCAACTTTAGGGAAGAATGCGCCTTTTGAGCTTGTTATACCTTTCTTAGTAAGTTCTTCTTTATTTTCTTCAAAGTATTTATCTTTTACTTGTCTTACTAAGTAATTGATATCTTTCCAATCTGAAACATTGTAAACATTTCTGATAACTGTTGCCCAATCATCACCTGATTTTACTTGGTAACAATCTGTTGGTTCAGTTGTTTCTTCAATTTCTGTTTGAAGGTTTACATAGTGATTTTCTTTAGGAGCAACTGTTGGTGTTGGAGTATCTACAGGTTCTGGTTTTTTAACTTTAATTTCACCAGATTCAAGTTTTGTCAACAAAGCAATTGCTTCTCTGTGGTTAAGAACACTTGCATCTCTGTTGTTATCGCCATCGCCTGCAGAACCACCTGCGTGTCTGTAAGCATCCAACAATTGATCTTTCAATAATGTGCCATCATCAGTTGTATAGTAAGCTGCTATCTTCATAGCCATTGCTTTAGCTTGTTTTGTTGGGAATGTTTTTGAATCTTTTACAAATTCAACATAGTCACCGATTGTTTTGATATCAGAATCAATTTGTACAGGAATTGCTTTATCTTCAACTCTTGTTAATTGTTCCTTTACGGAATTTAAAGCTGATAAACCTGCTGCAACTGCTGCTGTAACAGCCGGAGCCCAAGGAACAGCTTTTAATGCTTGAGATTGATCAATTTTATCTGATGCACCGAAATCTCCATAGTTAATATTTACATTTTGATCTTGTAAAACATCAATTTGTGCCATTGGAACACCTGCTGCAGCACCTAAGCTTGTAGGTATAACCATATCTCTAACGACTTTTTTTGCATCAACTTTCTTTTCAATTCCGTAGCCTGCGCCTTTCATTATTTCTCTAGCTTCTTTGGCTGTAAATCTTTCTGTTGAACCGTTTCTACGAGCATATTTATCTAATTCATCAGCGATAAATTCTGCTTCACCTGCTTGAATCTTTTTATTTGAGTATGAAACAACAGCTTCTGCACCAACTAAATTATCACCGATTTGATAAATCAATTCATCTGAAATACCTGCTTTATCTAATTTAGCCTGTAACTCTTTATCATATTGAGGACCTTTTTCGCTATTTCTTACCTGAGCGACATTGTTATTTTGTCCTACTGATTGATATACAACAGAAGATTCTTTTTGACCTCCGGTAATACCTCTCCAAATTGATTTAAAGAAGTGAGTTCCCTTTTTAGTTTCGCCATATTTTCTTGCTGCATCGTATTGTTCTTTTGTAAGATTACCGGCTTCGTATTCTGCTTTTAAACCTTCTCTTACAAAAGCTCTGACATCTTTATCATTTGTTACATCAATACCTGTATTTTCACCAACAAGATGTCTTGTCAAACCTGCAATTTCTTTAACTTTTTGTTGCGCAAATGCTTCATGAGCTTCAGCACGATAGTTCATTTGTTTTTCTAAAACATCCATTGCAGTTTTATAAGTTTCGTCATTAATTGGAGCAAAACCTGTTACTCCTCTTTTTTTATCATCTCTTGTACGTTTTGAATGTAATGCCTTCAAATCTTTTTCCAACTCTTTTTGGAGATCATCAGTGGACATTGATTCTTTATATCCTTTTTGACCTGCAATTTTGTTAATTAATTCAAGTGCTGCTTTTTCTTTAGCAGCTTTTTTTGCAGCCTCTGGATCAATGTTACGATTTTGTTTAACTGCATCTGTTGTTCCGTTAATTCTCAATTCTTCTCCGCTCATGTAAATATCCCTTTCGTTTCTCTAAATGTCTAGTAAAAAATTTATAATCCTCTATACTTACATGAACAATTTTTGAATTTCAAAATTGCCTATATTAAACAAAAATTTCAAAAAAAGAAGAGCGTTTATTGTCAAAACGCCCTTCTTATAGCACTTTTCAAATTGTTAACTTATGTTAAGAATTAGTGACCCAATGCCCATCTCATACCAAGAGTAAAGGCGACACCGTTACGACCACCGTTTCTTATCATAGCTTGACCAAAACCAGTAAATCTATCACCGTAACGTTTTTGAATACCTAAGCCATATTCAATATACGGTTTAATAGAAAGTTCAGTCAAAGCAACATCATTAGCATAGAATTTGGTTTTATCCATAATATTCCAAGTCATATTAACACCCAAGTATGGTTGCCATCCGTTTTTAAGATTACCAATAATTCTTAAACCAGGAATAATTTCTATCGCATGCAACGGATCTTGAGATATTTTTACGCCAGCAGCATTTGTGTAATCAAATACATTAACAAATGTATAACTCATCATATAACTTGGTTGAATAACCATCTTATTATTAAATAATCCCCAGTTATAACCGGATTTCCAAGCAGCACCTGTCATTAAGATAGGGAAGTCATCATTGCCAAAGATGTGACTAGATTGAGCCGCACTAGCACCAATGTTGGCAGTAACGCCAGTCCAGAAATTACCTTTATATGCAGTTGCAACACCACCGATAGTTCCGCCATTTTGCCAAATATCTACACCATTATATGCTTGGTGAGAACCATGATAAGCACCAAAGAATGAGAAATTACCATCCCAACCGTGCCCTAAATCTATAAGGTCAGACTCTCCACCAATTAATGTCCCATAAGAAACATTTGATACCTTAGGCCCATTTTGCAAAGGTACACTCTCAAAGTTTGCAAACGGTCTTACGTAGAATCCATCTCTTTCTTCAGGGATAATATTTGGAGCAAATACGCCAGTATGATAAGCAGATGCATATTTGTTTCTCATCTTCCACGCCATTCTCTGTTCAGGAGTCATCAACGTAACCATATCCATATTAGCAAATGACTGTCTATACAAGTTATCCTGAATCAAGAAAGCAGCCTGAGCAGCAACAGGAGCAGTTATTACGGAATCTGAGTTGCCAATTTTGTTAAAAACAAAATACTCTCCAGGATCAACACCAGAAGTAGCTCCACCTCCACCCATTGTCGGAACAGGAATAGTTTCTTGTCTTACCTCATATTTGTTAATAGGCGCCTCTACAATGTTTGCCCCTTTAGAAAGCTGAACGTGACCAATTAAAGCATCAGCATCAGTGAATAAAACTCTCACGTCATCGCCTTTTGCTTCTGAAACCGACTTCATCTGGTCAATATACAAAGTATTACCGCCATCATTAGTTATAGTTCCAATATTAGCCTTTAACAAAGCATCCATTTCGGGATTGCCTGATTGAGAATAATTACCGCCCAAATCAACATCTAATTTAACGTGAGAATCACCCATTAAATGCAAAGACTGTGCTTGAATTTGATTTGAACCATATTCATTATTTAAGAGGTTTAATAACCCACCATGTAAATATACATTATTTGTTTTATCTAAGCTCTTGTCGTGGTCAAACTTTAATTCACCATTATACAAGTGAATATTAGCATTTTGAATTGTACCACCATCACCTTTAACGTGAACAAGACCTGTAGAATTACCTTGGTTAATGTTTATAGCAGAGTCAGCCGTGCCTGCATCACCTCTAACAACAGTGTTTAATTCAATTACACCGCCTTCAGCAGCATTAAAGTTACCAATAGCATTACCTACAAAACTTATTGTATCGGTAGATGCATTATAACTTTCAGGACGAGTTCCATACAAAGTTTCACCTATAGTAGTTTTACCACCACTTGTCGCAGTTACGTTTGTTACAGAATTGTTACCACCATATATAGCACCACCTGATGCCACTGTACCAGATGTTGTCGTATTTCCAATAAAAGTGGAATCAGTAATTGTTGCAATAGCTTTATTTGAAGTTGTACTAGAGTTGTAAACAGCACCACCATAATTAGAAGCAACGTTATTTTTAAATGTTGAATTACTTACAGTCAAGTTTGTATTCTCAACACCAACTGTACCTGATTGAAAGTTTCTTATGGCACCACCTTGTTGTGTATTTACACCATTATATGATCCATTTGCGTCAAATACAGAATTACTTATTGTCATCTTGCCGGCGTTAGTTATAGCACCACCGCCTGATGAAGCAGCATTTGCAACAAACTTAGCATTACTGATATTTGCAACAGAAAGGCTACCACCTGCCGCAGTTGGTACGCTATTATAAATAGCGCCACCTTGACCGCCTAAAGTTGCAGTATTATGTTCAAAAGTACCGCCATTAACAATCAATGTATGCTTTACATCACTTGTAGTTGTACCACCATTAAAGATAGCGCCACCACCGTTTTGTGCTGTATTATTTCTAAAATCAGTATTAGTTACAGTCAAGGAACTGCTTGTATCCTGAACTTTTCCATCAATAGTCAAAGAATTAGTAATAGCACCGCCGTAATTTCCGCCATTGTTACTATTAAAGCTTGAATTGTTAATAGTCAAGTTAGCTGCGTTAACTATAGCACCACCTTGAGTCGTTGCTGTATTGTTATTAAATACAGAACCGCTAATATTCATATTGCCGCTTCTGTTGGCAATCGCACCGCCAAAACTGTCAGATGTGTTATACGAAAAACCTGAATTTCTTATTGTTAAAGTGCCACCATTTTGAATATTGTTGTCAATGGCACCCCCAAAGCCGTTCGTACCTCCTGACTGAGCAGAACTGTTTCCATCTCCTTCTGATCCACCAAACAAAACATTTTCTATTGTCATAGAACCTTGGTTCGAAATAGCACCACCGTTACCTTTAACGGAATTATTTTTAAAAGATGTTGAGAAATTTCCGGTATTAATAGTACCTTTTGAGACATTAACCCCACCTGTATTTGTACCATTAATTGTCATTGCTCCACTGTTCGTGATAGCAGCACCATTACCAGTTATACCAGCATTAGACCCCTTAAAATTAATGTTGCTGATAGTAACAGTTGGAGCCACGGGATTATCGTCATTAGCAGCCTGACTGGTAATTACAGACTGATTAGTATTTGTTGTATTATCAGCAGTAATCGTATGACCATTGCCATTGATCACATAATTATTAGCACCTGATGGAACAGGAGGCAAAGATAGCGAGTTGTTCGCAGTAGCGTTTCCACCAAGATTCATTGTTGTATTGCCACCAGACCCGCCACTAGCCTGACCTGTAAAATTATCCCAGTTAGCATCAGCTAACGCAGAAGAACCTACAGCAAAAAACATTATAGCGATGCTTAAAACTATACTTTTTCTAATTCCTTTTACTTTTACTTTTCTCATACTTCTTCCAGTCTTTTTTATAACATTTTTGGCAGTAATATAATATTATCGTAAGCCCAAGTCGTATATTTTATCATCGCACAAAAACATTAAAAAATTCAAAAAATACAAAAAACATTACAATTTGTACATAAAAAACAGGATTTCATAAGAAATCCTGTTTTTATTTTATACATATAACTTATTTTTAAATATTAAATATTATATATTACCTATACCAATCTCACTCAAAATATCTTGGAAATTTTTGCACAGAACTTCAGCGAATACTTGAGGATCAATTTGTGTAACAGCCACAGCAAGTAACTCATCAGGCAATTCATTGACCATTTTTATCAAATCACTTGGTTCAAGCTTATTCATATTTTTAACAATATCAGGTTTATCAAGTTGTCTTAATGGAATTGTAAGAGCATTTTTTGAAAACTCTGTAAATAAACTTTTATCTTTTTTAGTAAGATCAGTTATCAATCCCATTTTTTCTTCTCGTTCAAAACACTGTAATGCTTTAACAAATTGATCAGGCTTTAATTGGTCAAGCCATTTTACAACATGTTCATTACTCCAGTTGTTATTTTCTTGAATTTTACCTTCTTCTTGATACATGTATTTTTCCACCATCTTATTAAGTTTATCAGGTGGTATGGTTTTTACATAGTCAAGAATCTTGTTCTTATCTAACTTGTCCGACTCAAAAAACTTATCAATTTCTTTTTCGGGAATCATTTTTAAAAACTGTTCTGTTGAAAAAGCTTGAAACAAAATCGAACAAATTTTGTTCTTTGGCAAATCATATATAAGGTTTAAAATCTTTTCTTTGGTGAAAAACATCAAAGCCATCTGTAATTCACCTGGCTCTAAAAATTGAACAAGATACTCCAAATCTGAAGAATTCATGTTAGATAGAATAGCGTATCTATTTTGAGCATTTGATAGCTTAAATAACTTTAAAATCTGTTTAGGGTCATTAAGAACATCTTTTTGAAAATCCTCAGCCCTTGTATTACCCTGAGCAGCTTCGGCTTCCATAATTTCGTCAATGCTTTTGGCGCCATATTGATTTAAACGTTGAGTACCGATCTCAAAGTTCTTGGTAAGATAACTTAAATCAATATCCAGTCTTATCATTAGCTCACAACCTTATACGTTAAACCGAATTTGCCACATAAATTCCTATAAATATAAGAATCTATATTATAATAAACGTTTTTTATATAGTGCATATATCAACTTAAAGACAAATCGTAACATTTCTTAATCTTTTAAAAAGTTTTTAGCAATTTCCCCAAAAGTATATACTTTATATATACAAGAGAGCAAAAAATTTTATTAGAAGAAAGAGAGTAAATTATGACAAGCGTTCAATTTGGTATGTTACAAAAATTAAAAACTTTAGATTTAACAGGTAATCAACAAGCAAAAAGTATTCAACAAGAATTAAATACACAATCAGATATATTTACAGATGCAAAAAATGCTTATGAAAAAGCTACTACAAATGGTTCAGAAGGATCTCAAGGATCTACAGGAGCATTCTCACAACCATCAATGAGCGTTGAAGAACTCGAAAATAAGATGATTGAAGAACAGGAAAAACTTGAAAAACTTATGGCCGCACTTACTGAACAAACAGATAAAAAACAAGAGCCATCTGCTCCTGATAAAGATGAAAAGAATAAAGTTAAACCAAAAGAATTCGGCGGTTTGATGGCATAATAAAATTAATAAAAATAAAAAGGTCTGAGAATTCTCAGACCTTTTTATTTTGCATACATATATGTATTATTATGATTTTTGAATTTCCTTAGGTCCTGCGATTTTATCACGAATATGAGACGCAGCATATGTAGCAAGCCCCATACCAACAGCCGCAGCTGCATATGGAAACCAAGCTTTAACGTTAAAGACTTTAAGTTTTTTCAAATGCTCTGGAGATAAAATTCCTTTTGCAAGCTTGGTGCCGTTTATACTTGCTAATCCTTCTTCTAACAACATTGGGAGCATTCCAAGAAAAGCAATTTTTCCACAATTATTTTTAATAAATGTTGTTACTTTATCAAATAGCCCCTTAGGTTCTTCACCCTCAACTTTTTTACGTTTTAATAAAGCAGTACCCAACGCCAATACACTTAACGCAACAGACGGAGCTCTCATTTTTTGGAGAACTTTACCAAATTTCGACATATTTTTATTTATCGCGTGTCCCATCTCATGGAAAGAAGCAATAGAAAAATTCTCTTTATTAAAAACAATAGCATTATCTGCAGGCATAAAAGCTGCATTCTTACCTTCTAACATAATTTGGGTAATATTTTTTGACATATTTTCCATATAATTAGCAAAAACTTTATTTTTTTGGCTCAATTTTTTTTGTAAAGCCGTTTGATTGTTTTTAATTATTTTTAATATACTGTCTTTATTTTGTTCGGTAGCATCAAGGATATAAACCCCTTTTGATTCCAATCCTGATTTCAAAAAAGCGTCATCAACAGCATTTTTATAAACAAGTTTATCCGCATCAGTTAGATTTTTTATAGCAGATTGAAATGGAACCGTTCCCATTTTCTGTATGCCTACATTTACAAATCCTCCCACAGCATTAGCTGCTAAAACGGCACCTGCAGATTTAGCAAAACCCGCTTTTTCATACTTTTTTCCATCATTAGTTACTATCACGTTATTTTGTGCTTGAACCCCAACTGCCCCAACATTAGACATTAAACATTATCCCTTTCTTGACTAACACTTACATTTTATAAAAAACAAAAACTATAAAATTATTGCCATAATTTCAACATTTTTAATAAAAAAAATCAGAAACATTTTTATCTTTATTAAAATTTCAAATAATATAAAATAAAAATCGAAACAAACACATTTAAGTAAGTTATAAAAAGAAAAATATAAGATACATAATTAAATATTGCAGTGCGTTTTCTACAAGAAGTAAACAACAATCCTATCAAAACAAAAACTGGCAGCAAGATAGGGATAAGATAGCGGCCCTGAATAAAAGAAATAAATTCGGTAAAATACGGAGGAGTCCAAGACAAATACAATTCTGTTGCTATAAAAACAAAATTTATTATAAAAATTACGAATAATAAAAGTTTCTGCCAACAAGTAACAACTGCTTTATCAATAGAAGAATCGTCATATACAGAATTCATTATTATCATACAAAAATACAAAATATATGTAACAGGGAATAAAAACACATTATTCCATCCAAGAACCCCGATTACCATATAAAGCCACATAACAAAACAAAACTTTATTGTTTTTAAAAGTGTTATCAAATAAATAAAAGGATGTTGAAATATGAAATGAGCCTGTAAAACCGGTGAAGATTGATTAAGAGGAATAAACCATCTTTGACAAACAATCGACCATAAAAAAGCACACAATGCACCAGGAAAAATAATAGCTAAAATTTTATAAAAATAGAACCTACCAAATTTCTTTTTAGGGATAAAAAACAAAAACAAAGAAATCAAAAAACTTTGCTTAACTAAGGCTAACATAATTACAAGTAAAGAAAAAATAAATACAGCCTTTTTATCAACATACAAATTTTCTTCAAAAGTGTATTTAAAAATATATGCAAAATACAAAAAAGCAATAGGAATCAAAACACCATCAGCAGAAACAGAAGCACCCAAAGACATTGCTGTAGGTATCAAAAGAAATGTTAAAAACAGCCACTTAAAAACAGGTGTAATTTTTATTGCACAATATCCAACAGCAATATAAAAAGCTAATAAAAACAATTTTGAGCTAATCAACAACCAATACACAGATTTAGTAAAAAACTTAGCAAAAATCATCCCCATAGTTTGTGGCAGATAAGCTAAAGGATGATACAAAGTCTGATACTTTTGATTAGAAAATTGCAAATTATCTTTATCTGTAAAAATCTTAGAAGATCTAACTATTTGAGCACAATCAGTTTTAATATGAGTATCTTTAATCATTGGATACCAAAATTCTACAAAAGAATGAACAGCGGTAGGCACAAAGTTTCCTGTCATTCCTTGATTTATAGAAGAAGCTACTTTTCCTTCTGACAAAGAATAAATGCGAGACAAATGATACTGCTCATCAGCACCCATTAAAGGAGGCATCAAAAAGACTAACAACAATCCTAAAAAAATTGCAAATAACAAAAAAATCTTTTCAGGCTTTAAAGCCAATTTCATAATCCCCTCGCTTACTTTTGTAACAATATTAATTAAAAAAGCGTTACTTCGCAAGCATTGTAAATTAGCCACATTTCTAAATAAAAAATAGACAACACGTTAATTGTTCAATTATGAAATTTAATATTAAATATAATCAATAAATCTTTTTCATACTTCCAACTATTCTTAATTCCAGACATTGGGTTTCTATTAAAGAGACCCTTTTTTTTGTTACAATATTTTTAATGGAGGAGATTATGGAAGATTTAAAAGCAAAAACACAAGAGGAACAAGAATACTTTAACAAAAATATCAACATAAGTTATATTGATGAAACTTTGCCAAAGGCAGACAATAAAATCATTATAAAACATTATATATGTTCAATAATCGTATATGGTATTGCTCTGCTTGTTTTATGGACTAATCCTTTTTTCTACTCACACTCAAATGAACTAACAAGATATCTCCTTAAATCATTTTACTTATGTTACATAATCATCGCACCAATAATATATTTCTACTATCGGCCAAAATCTTTGTGGATATCTCATAACATTTCAATATGTGAATATATAAAAAGAATTTTTCTAAAAGCCCCACAAATACAAACTCTTAGCGTAGAAGATATAAAAAAAGAACTTGAATACTTTAAACCCACTTACACAGAAAAGCAATCAATGATGCTAATATTTATAAAATTTTTCTTTGGGGTTTTGATGCTCAGCGGGTTAACCAATAATATTGAACTTATGAGTAACAAAATGGATATATATGCAAAATTTGTTAAAACAATAAAAACAGCCTGCATAAATTTAGATATTACAGCATTAAAAACAGCAATTGCATATTATAAAAATATGTTATACAACAACACTATAATGATTCTGTTCTCGATTGACTTATTGGTATTTTGCATAGGTTATTTAAGTGAACTATCATTATTAAAAAATAAAATACGTTCAGTAGAAACCAGCTTTGCTGGTGTTTTCTTCTGTTTAATTTGTTATGCCCCTTTTGTTGCAATAACAGAAAGTTTTATACACCTGCCACAAAATGATAACTATACTGCATTTGGAGATATTAATTCACCAATAACTTGGTTATTTAGAATACCTGCAATATTTTTTCTTTTAATATACGTAACTGCCTCAATAGCTCTAGGAACAAAAGCAAGTAACCTAACTAATAGAGGGACCGTCTCAAAATTCCCCTATAACATAGTAAGACATCCCGCTTATGTTGCTAAAAACATGTTTTGGTTATTAACAATACTACCAATGTTTTTTGTTGATTTTAACGAAATTAATTTCAGCTTAGTAAAGTACATAAAAGACATAATACTTATAATCATTGCAATGATATCTTGTGCGACTGTCTACTATTTCAGAGCACTTACAGAAGAACGGCATTTAATAAAAGATCCAGAATATCAACAATATACACAAAAAGTAAAATATAGATTTATACCATTTATAATATAAAAAAGCCGCTCATTAATGAGCGGCTTTTGGGTTAATTATTAGAAGATTCTTTTTCTCCGTAATCTTCAATTTTCCAATTTTTATTCATAACTTTTTTTGTTTTTTCATCGTATGGAACAAATCTCCATCCTGAACCACTACTAGAATAATCTGTGTCGTCCTGTGTATATCCACCACCAGGTGTACCATGAGGACCGGCAGGAGTTCCTGGGTTACTTCCAGGATTAGATCCTGGAGTTGTGTTAGTATCACCACCAGGATTAGTAGTACCGCCATCAGTTCCATCACTGCCACCTGTGCCAGAATCGCCATCACCAGTATCTGGTTTAGGGAGAGGATCGCAATCATAACCAGGCATACACTCTGGGGTTAAAGGTCCACCATTATAACTGGAAGATCCCCCACCACCTCCTCCAGCGTTTATACCATAATCTGGACGCATAATCGAATCAACAACATGATTATTAGAACTATTAATTGCATAAGCCGCAGGTATAAAAGCATTATTTGCCATTTCTAGTGCTTTATTAAGCATAGGAGTTAGCATCGCCAAAGTTCCTGTTGTTGCCCCATCTTCTTCAGCATCAGGATCAAGACCTTCACCTTTAACTTTTTTAAGTTCAAAAGTAAAAATGTCAGAACCTACAACATTAGGAAGATTTGGCCCGTTAACATCAACTATATAATACATATTATCATTAGCAATTGTAGATCCATCAGCTAAAATAACGGCGTTTTGAGGTGTAAGGGTCAAACCTTCATTTTCAGAAGCTAAACAACCGTTTATATTGCCCTCTGATGCGTACATATTACTAGCATCACAAATTCTAATAGAATTCAAAGCTGGAGCAAATTTATCAGTAAAAAATTTACTACCACCCATCTTCTCAATGTCTATGCTGATATCATCAGCAAAAGCCAAATCTAAAGACTGATTCAGTGTCATGTAATCTTTCTTCAACTGTGTTACAAATGCATGCTGCGAAGTATATTTTTTTAAACCAGGAATAACCAACATTGCAACAACCCCGATAATAGTCATTGCAATTAATACTTCAGCAAGGGAAAATGCATTCATAAAATTTCTTTTTTTAGTCATACAAAACCCTCATTTAAATAATTTGACATATATCAATAAGTACCAAGTACCATAACCGACATATATTATTAATACCCGTTTTCAAAAAAAAATAGCACCTCTATATGGTTGAATACGTTTTTTTTTACAAAAATACAAATAAATTTACAGATGTTAACATAAAAATATTTAATGTTATCATTAAATTAAGTAACAACGGAGATTAAATGCAAAATATATTCTTACCAGAAAAACTTTTCTTGATAATAGCGCTTATCTTTGGCGTTTTATTAGCCGTTTTGACACCTCCGTACCAAATTCCAGATGAACCTCAGCACTTTTACAGAGCGTTAAGTATTACAGAAAAAAGAATTATTTCTCTAAAAATTAATGACAATACAGGCAATTATTTACCTGCTGATTTAGATGAAATACACGAAAAATACGTTCCAATTATAAAAAATCTTGATAAAAAAACTTCTTTTGATGATTTTAAAAAGTCTTTGGCCTTCAAATATAATAAAAACAAACAAATGTTCTTTAATTTTCCAAATACTGCATTATATTCTCCTGTATGCTATATTCCCCAAATTATTGGAATTATTGTCTCAAAATTATTTACAAATTCATTAGTAGCAATACTTCTTTTTGGTAGATTATTTTCATTGTTCTTTTTTATTGCAATGGGATACTTGTCAATAAAAACCATCCCTATTTTAAAATGGGGCACATTATTGGTCTTACTCACCCCAATGAATTTAATCATTGCATCGGGATTCTCTGCAGATACAGTACTATTTTGCTTATCTATATTTTATTTTGCAAAAATACTTCAGTATTACTTTACAGAAAAGATATTGGATACTAAAGCTATTATTCTTTTAACAATCATAGCTTTACTTATAGCATTATGTAAACAAAGCTTTCTATTTACCCTTTTTATATTTATAATTCCGGCAAAAAGATTTGGGTCTAATTCAGCATTAAAAATAGCTACTATTATCATCCCAGCCCTAGCAGCAAGCATTATCTGGGCTTTAATGGTAAAAAACATATATATACCGCTCAACAATGCTGATGCTATTGGACAAATATCATATATAATTAATCATCCTGTTGAATATCTAACCGCGCTCTTTAAACCAACATTTGATTCACTCATTATATTATTCGAAGCAATCTGCATAATGGGATGGCTGGAAATGTCAGTACCAAAATATTATTATTTCATATATATAGTACTGTTTATATTAAATGCAATATTAATAACCGATACAAACAATTTAAAAATAAAAATACAAACAAATATAAAATTTATTATACTCACTTTACTTAACTACATTGCAATTAGTACATTGCTTTACTTAAGTTGGGCTCCTCCTGGGAATTTTTACCCAACAATGGTACTACAAGGCAGATACTTTTCTATATTACTTTTACCACTAATGACAATCTTTTATGCAACAACAAATTACACTAATAATAAACTTAAACAAACATTAAATATAACAACTGTGCTATTTATAATCGCAATACTTACACAAGTAACACACACTATTATAATAAGATACTACTAATGCATATTTAAAAATAGGATACAAGTTTAGATAAAAGATAAAGTAAAATAATCTGCTATATTCTTATCTAAAAATTAAAAAGACAATAACGCTCTTAAAAATAATTTTTAAGTTACCCAGTTATAAAAAATAAAAGCTCCTCATATAGTTTCGCTATAGATTATACTAGTCAATATCATAAAAAACAAATAATTAAACAATATAACAGCCAAATAGCTAAATAAAAAAGAAGCTATAATATTCACTGATATCTATTGCTTAATAACACAAAAACACTTGCACAAAGTATATAAAAGCCAATATAGGATATTATAAAATACAAAAACAAAAAAGACCTTGAAACAATGTTCAAAGTCTTTTTTGCTAAAATTAGAATCTGGCAACTAGCTATCTTCCCAGGCGGTCATCCGCCAAGTAGTTTCGCCGCAAGCAGTCTTTACGACCGTGTTCGGGATGGGAACGGGTGGGATCCTGCCGCTTGGTCACCAGAAAATCGATTTTGATTGGCTCTTGATGAAAAACATCACCAATCAAACCGGTCATCTGACCATACCTTGAAAGCTACATAGTAATTATAAGTTTAACGCAATCTCAACTTTCCTAATCTAGGAAAAGCCCTCGTCCTATTAGTAATGCTCGACTACATATGTTGCCATACTTCCATCTACATCCTATCAACCACGTGATCTGCGTGGGGACTTACCAGCTTATGCTGTGAGAGAACTCATCTTTCGGTGGGCTTCGCACTTATATGCTTTCAGCGCTTATCCGCTTGGAACACAGCTACCGGGCGTTTACCGCTGGCGCGATAACCCGTACACTGGAGGTTCCCTCTTCCCGGTCCTCTCGTACTAAGGAAGACTCCGATCAATTCTCTTGCGCGCATACCGGATATGGACCGAACTGTCTCACGACGTTCTGAACCCAGCTCGCGTGCCGCTTTAATGGGCGAACAGCCCAACCCTTGGAACGTACTACCGCTCCAGGATGCGACGAGCCGACATCGAGGTGCCAAACCTCCCCGTCGATGTGGACTCTTGGGGGAGATAAGCCTGTTATCCCTATGGTAACTTTTATCCGATGAGCGATGGCCCTTCCATTCGGGACCACCGGATCACTAAGTCCTGCTTTCGCACCTGCTCGACTTGTAGGTCT
>CALVEH010000009.1 GCA_944326545.1 Candidatus Gastranaerophilales bacterium
ACGGTGAGCTACGGGCACAAACAAAAGCTTTCTTGAATAGATTCATTGTAGCTCAGTCGGAAAAAAATCAAAAGAGCTAGTTAAACTTTAACTTCGTTAAAGATTTAACGGTGAGCTACGGGCACAAACAAAAGCTTTCTTGAATAGATTCATTGTAGCTCAGTCGGAAAAAAATCAAAAGAGCCAGTTAAACTTTAACTTCATTAAAGATTTTGTGCTTTTAAATTAAAACATAATGCATTATAATAATTAAAAGAGAGGATAATTGGATAGTTTATGGAAAATTGTATTTTTTGTAAAATTGCTAACAAAGAAATACCCTCAAATTTTGTATATGAGGACGAATATACAGTAGCTTTTAATGACTTAAGTCCGCAAGCTCCTACTCATATTCTTGTTATACCTAAAAAGCATTTTTCTTCGCTAAACGAAGTTGATGACGAAAATATTATGTCTGCTTTGTTTAAGGCTGTTCAAAATGTTACTAAAAAACTTGGTATAAAAGAGTATAGAACTGTTATAAATACTGGAGAAGCAGCAGGACAGACTGTCTTTCATATTCACATTCATATATTGGCAGGCAGACCTTTAAAATGGCCGCCGGGTTAGTTGGGAATATTTTAATGTTGAATTTTAATAATGTAGTTTTATTTATTTTATTAGTATTTTTGGTTAGTGGTGTTTTTTATGTTTATATACAAATAAAACAAAGCATGAAGTCACCCAAAAATAATGGTGAACATTTGCAGATTTCTCCTGAAGAAGTCTATCAACAAGTAGATGCTTTGATTGCTAATGGTGACTACAATACAGCTCAAAAATTGGCACAAAAATACTTGAAGCAAAATCCATATCACCACGAGTTGAGAAAGTTGCTTGTAAATATTTTAACAACCACACAAAAGGAGTATGAAGCTATTTCAAACCTTTTGGTTTTGATAAAAGCATACCCTGATGATATGAATTTATGTACTCAAGTAGCTGATTTGTATAGAGATACTCATCAGAGTAAAAAGGCTGTTTATTACTACAGTTACATTTTAACTAAAGATAAATATGACCTTCACGCGATGAAAGCACTTGCTCTTATTTATTACAACAATAAACAAAAAGATTCTGCTTTAAAATTGTACAGACAGCTTGTTACTCTTGTTGACAATGAAAATGAGAAAATTGAGTACTACGAAATTTTAGGAGATATTTATTCTTCTACAGGACAATATGACAAGGCTATCAATGTATACAAAAAGGTTCTTGATGTAAATTCTGCAAACATTGAAGTCATTAAAGATATGAGACGGATTTATCTCAAGCTAAAAGATACAGATCAAGTTTTGTATTACTCAAAGTTGTTGATTAATTTGGAGCCTGATAATTATTCTGCATACGAAGAAATTATAAATTTATTATTTCATCTTCATATGTATGAGGACGCTCTCGAGTACGCTAAAAAAGCAATGGAGCTACCCAATGCTGATTTATATACTCTCAAAAACTATATTGCTAAGATATACATATATACAGGTAAAGTAGAAGAAAGTATTGAGCTTATTAATGAAACGATAAATCAAGATCCATCAAACCTATTGTTGAGTCAAACCCTTGCGATGGCTTATTGTATGAAAAAAGATTTTGAAATGGCCAAAAAAGTTTGTCATGATGCTATAGAGGTTGCTGTTCCATCTGACATAAAAGTTATTCATAACAATCTTTCTTCTATATTAACAGAAGAAGCCGTATTTCTTTTAGGTCAGGGGAAAACTAAACAAGCATTTGATAAATTCCACGAGGCTATGCAGTATAATAACGAAAACCCTGAAATATATTATAAACTTGCTCTTGCAAATCATTCTATTAAAAATTACTCAGAGGCTGTAAAACAGTGTAAAAGGGCTATAGAGCTGGCTCCGGAAGTTAGTTTGTATTATGAGGCTTTGGGTGATATTTATATGGATATTCAAAACTTCATAGAAGCTAAAAAAATATACAAAGAGGCTGTTTTTATTGATCCCAAAAATGCCAGAGCGCATGCATTGCTGGGAACGTTGCAATCAAAAGACGGTGAGCACGATAGTGCCATAAAATCATTAGAAACAGCAGTTGCATTAGATAATCAAAATTTGGATATGAGATATAATCTTGCTCTTGCCTATGAAGTCGCAGGCAGAAAAGAAGAAGCTAAAGTTCAATACGAAAAAGTATTGGAATCTAATCCTCAACATAAGGAAGCTATGAATAATATAAAACTTTTATAAGCTTGGGTTTATTTCGATTTTACATAGAGGTTCATCTGTTTTGTTCTTTAATGTGCATGGCTTGTCATAGCCTGATGCTTGAGGAGTGAATGATTTTATCTCAAGAGGTGTACCTTGGTGTTGGCGTAATATTGAATCTCTTATTGAATATACATCATAATAAGGGTATTCTCTTCCATTGTATGCTGCTGTTTGGGCATCATAATACGTTCTTGATTGAGATGCTCTTGGTGTGTGATTTAGCGGATATTGTACATAAGCAGACATATATCTGATATCTGTTGTTGGATATCCTGCAGGAAGAACTTCGCCTCTTGTTGTTACAATAAACGGTACTATATCTATTGGCCCTTTTTTATTTAAAAAGGCTGAGTTAGGGCGTTTTTTACCATTTAAATCAACCCAAACAATGAAATATCTAACAGTAATAATTTGTTTTTCGCTTACAGCATTTTTTATGTCCACTTCTTGCAGGGGAGAAATGTAAAATTTCATTGAATTTGCTGCCTGAAATGCCATATTTTCGTCATTAAAAATATCATTTTTTATATATTCTGGAACAGTTTTGAATTTATCATTGTCGCAGTTATAAACAATTGTGTTTATGTAGCCTTTACTATCAGTTTTGTTAGGGTTAGTTGCAATAAGTGAGCATAATTCCTGAGCTGATTTATAAGGGTCAGGTCTTTGGTTAGCACCTGGAAAAATAAAATTTTTCTCTCTGATTTTTTCGTAAGAGTTGTATACGGCATCTTCAAGAGATGTGAACACCCTGTAATATGCTATAGGTATTGCTTTGTAGGATGGTTTTATTGTTTTGTACATCAACATAATAATAAAGCCAACTATTACTAATACTAAAATCATTTCAGCTAAATTATATGCTTTTTTGCTCATATTATTTCCTTAATGTTTTAATGTAATTCTCGTACGTTTCAAGTTCTATAACATTGGTTAAATTTAAGCTGTTTTTGTCAACATTTAAAACAGTTGAGTTTTCTTTGATTGCATATACCGGAATGTTTTTTTCTATAGAATCCAACACTACACTAGAGCCAAGACAATTGAAAGGAACGACTACAGAGTGTAAATCTTCAACCTTTAAACAATCATCTTGCTGTGAGTTTTTTATATTAACTAACAAAGGGGCATTTTTTAAGCCAAATAAAAGACAGGGCAAAAAGGTTGGAGTTATGTATTCTGCACTCACTTTAGGGTGAACTTGCTTGTCACAGATTGTGACATCTTCAAAAGCAGGTGCGTGAACGCAAGGGCACATAAGTTCTTTTGTTAAATAGTGCGATATCACAGCTTCCACCCCGCCTACAATATCAACTCCGCTACCGTCTTCATAATCATCTTCCGGAGGTTCGTCAAATGAACAAACTACAGCGAGAGCATTTGCACCTTTTTTAAGTAGTTTTTTGGCTGATTTTAATAGTGTTTGAGGCGAATTTACTTTGCCTGATGATATGCCGCTTTGGGTTTTGAAAAACTCTACTTTGGTAGGCTCTTCTGTTATTTCGTATCCGCAAATATCTATGTCGTAGACTGTTTTAATTGCGTTTATTGTATTTATGTGAATATTTAAAACTTTTTGGCTTATTGCTTTATCAAAAATGATACCAATTTTGTTGTTTTTTGATGGTTTTAGTCCGATATTACCTTTGACAAATTGTTCAATAGCCCAGCCTTCAAGATAGTACATGTTGTTTGTTATGCCAGAAAATACAGCTGCATTAACTATGTTAGGGTTTACTATCAAAGGAATATGCTCTGCTATTTTTTGTGCATAGTGGCTTGCATCTCCGGCATAACCGCCGATTGATGCTCCTATTCCTGTTGGGACTATCATTAATGCTGCTTTTTTATTCATTTTTATAAATTAATACTTTCTCCTGGTGCCAGAATTGTGCATTTTTGACCTTGTGATTCTATTGCATTTTTAAATTTATCAGTATCTGCTTTGATTAAATCAAAGGTGTTGTAATGCATTGGGATTACTTGTTTTGCATTTAACCATTTTGCAGCTTTTGTTGCTTCTACAATATCCATTGTGAATGTAGATCCGATAGGTAGCAAGGCAATGTCAGGGGAATAAACTTCTCCGATTGTTTTCATTTCCGCATTCAAGCAAGTGTCTCCTGCATGGTATATTTTTAGCCCGTTTATTTCAAAAAGGATGGATGCTGGCATTCCTGCATAGATGCCTTCAGGTGTTGAACTGCTGTGAAATGCAGGTAAAAATCTTGCGCTGCCCCAAGGGTATTCGATTTTGCCTCCGAGGTTTATCCCTTTTGATAAAGCACCTTTACTCATACAGTAATTTGCAAGTTCAAAAATGGCAGTTATTTCAGCACGAGTTGCTTTAGATATTGGTATAGCGTCTCCAAGGTGGTCAGCGTGCGCGTGTGTTAAAAATATATTTGTTATTTTATTTGTCTGTAAATCAAAAACAGACTTTGGATTACCTGAAATAAAAGGGTCTATTAGTATTCCGTTTGTTTCTGTTTTTATATAAAATGCACTGTGACCTATGTAATGAATATTCAGCATACAATTTCTCCTTGATTTGTTTTTTATTATACCAACAATTCGGGTATAGTATAAACAAATTGTTGGCAAATGTCTTTTAATTGACTATAATTATACATATATGGAAAAGATTGATGTAGAAGAATTAGTAAAATTTAAAATGCTCCCTTTCGATTTGTATAACGATAGTGGGGTAAAGCTTGTTAATGCTGGTGAAATACTGACATCCGGCAAGTTGCTGCAGATTAGTCAGTATGAAAATTTATATAAAGAAATGCCAAAACAGCAGGAAGAAAGAAGACCTGCTAAGGCTCAAACTGTAGAAGAAGATAAGTATGATCACGATGCTTCTTTTGAAAAAGAAAAGCCTAAAGAAATTATTTTTGATAAGACTGTTAATAGAAAATCTAAGTTTAAGGCACAATCACAGGTTGATATGAAGTCTTATTTTGCCACAACAATGTTTGCTATGCAGGAAGATGCTAAGCAAGACGCTGTTCAAATGATTGGTGAGATTAAAGACAAAATTCTTGATGATGTGCATGCAATTTTGCCTGAGGTCAAATACTGTTCTCAGCTAAAATTGTTAGGGAATTATTATGATTGTCACTCGTTGAATACAGCAATATTGTCTACTGCTCTTGGGTATAGGCTTAATTTGGATGAGGATTTTATAGAAAAACTTGCTAAGGCTGCTTTGTTACATGATATCGGTATGACAAAACTTCCTAAAGAAATTTTGGAAAAATCTGTTTTGTCCCAGCAAGATAATAAAATTCTTCAGACACATACTAAAATTGGGTATAAAATTTTAAAATACGAGATGGGTATGCCGGAAGATATTTGTTTGGTAGCTCTAGAACACCACGAGAATAATGACGGTTCCGGTTATCCGTTTAAACTTTCCGGTGAACAAATAAGTGAGATGGCTCGTATTATTGGTATGTGCAGCTTTTTTGATGATTTGACGTCAAACAGAACAACCAACAGAGTTAAAAATACAAAAGATGCGTTAAGAATTATGCTTGAGGTTGGGTCAAGAAAATTTACACCTCAATTGTTGTACCAATTTGTAAATATGTACAATTATAATGATTTAGAATCCTATGAAGAGATGGCACAATAATGGAAATGTCAAAAAGAGTTAAGGTCATCGGTGCAGGTCTTGCCGGTTGTGAAGCTGCTTTACAGCTTGTAAAACGCGGCTTTGAAGTAGATTTATATGAAATGAGACCTTTGAAAACAACGGGTGCACATTCCACTGATAGACCTGCTGAGTTTGTGTGCAGTAACAGTTTAGGTTCTTTTGATCCAACAAATGCAAGTGGACTTTTAAAACACGAGATGATGGAGTTGGGCTCGTATCTTATAAATGTAGCTAAAGAGGCTCAAGTTCCTGCAGGCAATGCCCTTGCGATAGATAGAGAGGTCTTTTCTCAAAAGGTTGAGGAACTTATTAGTAACTGCGGAAAGATTAATTTTATTCGTGAAGAAATTGCAAATATTCCGACAGATTGTCCAACAATAGTTGCTTCAGGGCCTTTAACTTCGGATTCATTGGCTGATGATATTAAGGCATTTACAGGGTCTGAGCATTTGCACTTTTTTGACGCTATAGCACCGATTGTTGAAAAAGATTCTATTGATTTTGAAAAAGCTTTTTATGCGAGTCGTTATGATAAGGGCGAGGCTTCTTACATAAATTGCCCTATGAATAAAGAAGAGTATGAAAAGTTTTATGATTATTTGATTAATGCGCCAAAGATTGAGCTTAAAGAATTTGAAAAAGATGCAAAGTTTTTTGAATCTTGTTTGCCAATTGAGGTTTTGGCTTCTCGTGGGGTAGATACTTTAAGGTATGGGCCTATGAAACCCGTCGGGCTTGTTGATAAAAGAACCGGTGTTGAAAATTATGCCGTTGTTCAATTAAGACAGGATAATGTTTCTGCAACGATGTACAACCTTGTAGGTTTTCAAACAAACTTGAAATGGCCAGCTCAAAAAGAGTTGCTGAGATTGATACCTGGGCTTGAAAATGCAAATATTCTTCGATATGGCGTAATGCATAGAAATACATTTATAAACAGCCCTAATTTGCTTGAGCCGACTTTGCAATGCCGAAAAAGAAAAGATTTGTTTTTTGCAGGACAAATTACAGGTACTGAAGGCTACACTGAATCAATTGCTTCAGGCATGTTGGCCGGTATAAATATGGCAAAATATTTGCAAGGTGAAGATTTGCTTGTTTTGTCGGATGTGACTATGCTTGGCTCTTTGATGAAGTATATTACTGATTCAGAGCAGAAACATTTTCAGCCGATAAATTCCAATTGGGGAATAGTTGCCGATTTGGATGTAGATAGAAAAATTAAAAAGAATAAAAAACTAAAAAATGAAATGTTGTCTAAACGTTCTTTAGATTATTTAGCAAATATAAATGTTTAGTTTTTTAATTCCTTAAGTATTTGAGCGTGCAGTGCACCCGCTTTTTGCAAGTGGTTTACTAGCGTTTCATATTTTTCTTCCTGCTCGCCGAATGGAACTTTCATTTTTACAAGTTCATCAACTGATTTGTTGATTTTATCTAATTTACCCAAAGTTTCTCGAACCATTAGCGTGCGCACTATTGGTGTGTGTTGGCGTAAGAACTTGGAGTTTTTAAAAAGATGTTTCAAATAGCTTTTTGTCTTATCTTTTATTTTTTTAGGTAATAATAAAAGATTTGTTATTACGCTTGTTAAGCCTGTTTCAAAGTTTTGTTCTTTGTATTGTGTTTGTAAAGTGTTTAGATTTTTTTCAAGCACATTTTTTTTATAAGAAAGTTCTTTTTGTGCCTTTACGTCTTTTATGGTTTCTGCAACGATAAGCTTTTCGTTAATATCTGTCAGTGCTTTTTCGCAGTCTTCGATACGTTTTTCGAGTTTTAATTCCGGATTATCCAGTACTTTGTATGCGTTTTCTTCTAACATAGAAGTGTCTGTTGCATTAAGCCTTTTTAGTTGAAGTCTTTCTTTTTTTTCTTCTTCGATTTCTTCTAACTGTTTTTTATTAAATATCGTTACCTGCGGTTTATTTAAAACTTTTTCATACCTATGTATATTGACGGATAGCTGATGTCCCGTCAATTGGAAAAATTCTTTTTTTTCTGTGTTTCTATTAGGGTTGTTTGGTGAGTTCATATTTTTATTATGTCCCGCTTATTTTAAAAATTTACCCTTTAAATGCGGTATTTCTTTTATTTTTTTACCATGTTTTTTATTTTGTTAAATGATTCTACAACAAATTTTTGTATGTTTTTTCTATAAGCAAACGCTAAAACAATCCCCCCGACAAAAGCTGTTGTTTGCAGTATTCCTTTTAGTTTGCTTTTTCTAACGGTTGGTTTGTGATAAAAAGCTTTGCTTTTAGGGTTAATCAGTTCGTTATAAAATTGCGGGTCTACTTTTATTTTGTCATAAAAAGAGTAAGGCCTTATTGTTGGCGGATTAACTACAAAGTGACCTGCTTTAAGGTCTTTTGATCCGCTAAGGCTGTATGCGCCTATCGGCTGCTGTATTGGAGCTGCTGAAACAGGTGTGGTCATAATACTTCCTTACACTTTCACAATTTTTATAAAACGAAAGGTTGATTATATTTGCATGAATTTTTTATAATTGTTAATTTTGTTACAAATATCTTAAATATACAAAAAATATTTAGTAATTTATTTACGCTTTAAGTACAATAAATTTAACAGAATAAAAAGGAATATATATGGATAGATTTGTTGGAATTATCGGTATTGTAGTTATATTAGCAATTGCTTATGCTATGTCTAACAACAAAAAAGCAATTTCTTTAAAAACGATAATCCCCGGTTTTATATTACAGGTGCTTTTAGCTGTATTTGTTTTGAAAGTGCCTTTGGGTCAAAAAATCTTCCATTATATAGGAATGTTTATTCAAAAAATCCTTGATTTTTCAAATGAAGGCGGAAATTTTGTTTTTGGCGTGTTAACAAACAGTCCTGCTCGTATGGAAGAACTCTTTGGTAACGGTGCAGGCTTTATATTCGCTTTAAAACTTATTCCGACTATCATCTTTATTTTGATATTGGTAAATATCCTTTACTACTATGGCATAATGCAAAGAGTTGTTGAGTTTTGTGCCAAGATAATGTATCGATTGATGAACGTATCAGGTGCTGAATCATTGTCTAACATTGCATCAGCTTTTGTTGGGCAGGTTGAAGCACAAATTATGATTAAACCATATCTTGCAACGATGACTATGTCTGAGTTGTTGGCTTCAATGACAGGTTCGATGGCTTGTATTGCAGGCGGTGTTATGGCTATGTATGTCGGAATGGGTATTCCTGCTGAATATCTGTTGGCAGCTTCTATAATGGCAGCTCCGGGTGCGCTTGTTATTTCTAAAATCGTTTATCCGGAGACAGAAGAATCTCAAACCAAAAATGAAGTTAAAGTAGAAATTAAAAAAACACACGTAAACCTTATAGACTCTATTGCTCACGGTGCATCAGACGGTATGAAAGTTTCTATAAACGTTATTGCAATGCTTATTGCTTTGACTGCTTTGATTTCTATGGTTGATTGGTTCTTGGGCCATTTAGGATTGTTCTTGGTTAAATATTTGCATATGAATCTTGCATTTATTCATATAGATTTAAACCACCTTTCTTTAAAAGAAATTTTGGGTGCAGTGTTCTCACTTTTTGCAATTGTTATGGGTGTTCCATTAGATGAAGCAGTGAATGTAGGCTCTTTGATGGGTACAAAACTTGTGTTCAACGAGTTTATTGCTTATCTTGATTTGACAGCACTAAGACCTGTGTTGAGCGCTAAAAGTATCATTGTTGCTACATTTGCTCTTTGCGGTTTTGCAAACTTGGGTTCTATTGCTATTCAAATCGGTGGTATTGGCGAACTTGCACCAAACAGAAGAAAAGACCTTGCAAAACTTGGTGTTAAAGCTCTTATTTGCGGAACTTTAGCTTCTTATCTTTCTGCTTGTATTGCCGGAATATTGTTATAGATATTGAGATATGAAAGTACTTTTAACACAGTTTCATTACAAGAAAAAATATACTCCTCTTGAGGCGGTTTTAGCGTCGGGGGTATATGCCGTTCTAGCTGTGCCTTCTTTGTTTTATCTCGGGGTAGTGAAGGTTCGAAATTTTTTATACAGAAAAAAGATTATCAAAACATTTAGACCTCATCAGTACACTATTTCAGTCGGTAATCTCACAACTGGTGGTACGGGGAAAACTCCAATAACAGCTGAAATTGCCAATTATTACGTAAAAAAAGGTGAATATCCTGCAATTTTGTCACGAGGTTACGGCGGAGAGCTGTCTAATAAAGAAGTAAACGTTATTTCTGACGGAGAAAAAATTAATTATACAGCTCAACAAGCGGGGGATGAGCCTTTTATGCTTGCGCAAAAATGTAAAGGTGCTGCTGTTGTGACTTGTTCTAACAGGGCTAAAGCTGCGCAATTTGCTAAAAAAGAACTCCATTGTACAAAATTAATTCTTGATGATGGGTTTCAACATCAAAAACTTGAACGTGACTTGAATATACTTGTTGTTGATAGTGAAAAACAGTTTTCTAACGGTTGCGTTTTACCGCTTGGAGCATTGAGAGAGCCTGTTTCGGAAATTAAAAGAGCAGACAAAATTATTGTTGTTAATAAAGGCTTTAACGATAAAAAGTCAAAGACTTTTGCAAGATACTTAAGAAAGAAATATAATAAACCTTCTTTTGTTTGTTCAATGGAGCCTGATGAAATTTATAATATTGTAACCGGAGAGCTTTTAGATGAGACAAAAGCGGTGGTGGCCTTTAGCGCTATTGCTCAGCCGGAACAGTTCTATAAATATTTAAGAAGATTTGATGTAATGGAAACAAAAGATTTTCCTGACCATCACATTTATACAAACGCCGATTTGAGAGAGCTTGGCGGATTAAAAAATAAATATGGCGCTGAGGCTATGATTACTACCGAAAAAGATGCGGTAAAACTCAAAGATATAGCTACTGCAAAAGATGAAATTTATGCTCTCAGATTAAAACCGTCACTTGATTTGAAAGGACTTTTGGATGATTGATAAGCACAAAAAAATGAAGATTCTTGTTATGAGGTATCGCTTTATCGGTGATACTCTTTTGACAGTTCCTTTTTTAAGAAATCTTCGATATGCTTATCCTGATGCACAAATTGATATGCTAGTGGCTCCTGTATCAGGAGAAATTATTGAAAAATGTCCTTATGTGGATAATTTTATTTATTTTGACACTACTAAAAAACACAGATATGAAAATAAAGAAGGCGTAGAAAAGAAAACCTTTTGGACTTACGTCAAACTTTTGAAAGAAAAAAATTATGATAAAGCATATGTGTTAAAACGTTCTTTTTCGAGCGCATTTTTGGCTTTTGCTGCGGGTATAAAAGAAAGAATCGGCTTTGACACCGAAGGCAGAGGTTTTCTTTTGACAAAAAGGGTTAAGTATGTTGAAAACAAACACGAAATAGACTGTTTTTTAGATGTTTTAAAAGAAGATGGTTTTGGTATAAGAGACAATTATCTTGAAAACTGGGTTGAAGATGAAGAACTTGAATCTGTAAAACAGATAATTAACAGCAAAATTTTACCCGATAATCAAGGCTTGAAAAAAGTTATAGTCCACGCAACAAGCGGAAACCGTAAAAAAGAGTGGGATAAACAAAAATGGGCTCAGGTTATTGAATGGTTGAGTAACGAAAAAGGTGTTCAGGTTCTTTTTAACGGAACAAAAAATGATTCTAAAACTTATGAAGAAATAATGTCTTATGTAAAAGAGAACCTTAAAATTATGCCGATAAATCTGTGCGGTAGTTTTAACTTAAGACAAACATTGGCTTTTACAAAATTATGCGATTTGATTGTCGGTTGTGACAGCGGAAATCTTCATGTTGCAGCGTCTGTTGGTGTACCTGTTGTTGGGGTATTTGGTCCTATGAATACAGTTAAATGGGCTCCTGCAATAGAAAATCATACTGTTATAAAACTTGATTTACCTTGTCAGCCTTGTGGTTTAAAGAAAAAGTGTAAACGAAATTATCAGTGTATAAATGATATTAGTGTTGATATGCTAAAGTCTGCCGTTGAAGAAAAATTGTCGTCTTTAAACCAATAATAGCTTGATAGTCATACGAAAGATGTAGTTTTTCATTATCCTGTTTAATTTTTTAAAAATTTACCCGTTATCTTATATGTGAGCGAAGTATTTAATTAATAGAGATACGGATAATTTAACTTATGACTGAATCATTGTACGGACAAGAAGCCTTTTTAAAAGTAGGAAATTATCACTGTAATGTTTTTGAGGCGATTAATGAAGCTAAGGATTTTATTCAAAATCACGATTGTCCTACATTGAGCATTGATATATCAGGTTTGAATGTTATTGATGCTTTAAAAGTTTGTGTTTTATCTTCAACTTTCCATTATGCAAAATATTGTACAGGTAAAGTTAAATGGATTGTTAAAGAGGAAAAAATTAAAGAGCAAATTCAGCTCTTAAAACTTGATAACGTAGAGATAGAAGTAAAACGTCAAAAAAGCACTTATATCGATTTTGCGGAAACACCGTTAAGAAACTTAAGACTTTGCCGCTAAATTTATGCCGACATATTATTTTGTTGTAAAATGAAAAATATGAGTCAGGAAAATATTATTGAAGTTTGGAATGCGGTGTTGGAAGTTTTGGAGAAACAAATCTCCGAATCAACTTTTACTACTTGGATTTTGCCTTTAGAACCTCAATATTTTGACGATAATTGTTTTGTTGTTCATACTGGCCAGGCTTTTGCCGTTAACCTCTTAAGAGGAAATCATTACAATCAAATTGTAGATGCTGTTAAGTCTGTTTTGAACAAGGAACTTGAAGTAAAAATCATTTTTGATGAAGAACTTCAAAAAAAGATTGCTAAAAAGTCAAAAGCCAGAGCTGCAGTTGCAGAACCTGCAGAACAACCTCAAAAGCCAAAATATGACAGCCTTACTCAAATGCAGTCATCAAATCTTAACTTGAAATATAAGTTTGAAAATTTTGTTGTTGGCTCAAATAACAAATTGGCTTATGTTGCAGCTCAGACGGTTGCTCAAAAACCAGGTGAAAAATACAACCCTTTGTATATTTACGGTGGCCCTGGACTTGGTAAAACTCACATTATGCAGGCAATTGGTCATTATATTATCAAAAATCGCCCTGACTTAAAGGTTCTGTTTATCACAGCGGAAGAGTTTGTTAATGATGTTGTAAACGCTCTTGCAAGAGGGGACGAAAAAACAAAGAACATGAATAAATTTCGTAAAAAATACAGAGAAGTTGATGTTCTTTTGATTGATGATATCCAGCTTATTGCAGGTAAAACAAGGACTGAAGAAGAGGTATTTAATACCTTTAACACATTGCACGGGGCAGGAAAGCAGATTGTTTTAACTTCTGACAGAACACCTAAAGAAATTCCATCTTTATCAGACAGGTTAATAAGTCGTTTTGAATGGGGATTGATGGCTGATATTCAAGTTCCTGACATAGAAACAAGAATGGCTATTTTATCTAACCTTGCAAAAGATTCTAATATAGAAGTTCCAAACAATATTATCGAATTTTTGGCAACTGTTTATGCAAGTAACATTAGAGAGTTGGAAGGTGCTTTCAACAGAGTTACCGCTTACGCAAGTATCAATGAAACTCCTTTGACAATAGATAATGTAAAAACAATAATTAATTACAACGAAAAAGAAAAAGTTTATACTTTTGACGGTATAGTTGATGAAGTTGCTTCTTATTACAATATTTCGGCTAAAGATATAAAAGGTTCGAGCCGTTCAGCAAAGATAGCCGAAGCTCGTCAGGTGGCTATATATTTAAGCAGAGAACTTACGAAACAGAGCTTCCCTGCAATAGGTGATTTTTTTGATAAAAAGCATACTACAATTCTTTATTCTTATGACAAAGTTAAAGAAGAATTGAAAACTAATAAGTCACTTTCTCATAGTATAGACGCTATTACTAATCAGATTTGCAAATAATTACCATTGAATAATGACAGCACCTGCGTGTCCGTCTTGGGCTTTAGCACTTGTTTTTGCTGTTTTTTCGTTATATTGTCCGCCTTTGCCGTATTTTGCACTTTTAGGAATATCGTATAGGTAGTGATATTTTTCAGGTATGTGGTATTCTTGAGTATGGTGTTTTGTTCCAAGAGGGGTCATTCTTGTGGATTTAAGACCTCCGTTGGCTCTGATTTTTATTTCTGATATTGTTGTTGCTTCGCCGTCTTTTGCGTCTATAAATTCGTCATTTTCTCCAAGATGTGTGCCTTGTCCGCCTTTGCCGATTTTTATTATGATAACCGGTTTTGTAATATGGCGTCTTTTGGAGATTATTTGTCCGTTTTGTCCGCTTTCATAAGGCGTTGCTCCACCGCCTCCGCCTGTTGCGAATATAAAGAAACCTGCATTAACTTTTGGTCGAGAAAATATACAGCTGTTACTTGTTGCGCTATGTATGAGCTCGGCTTTTCCGTTGTTTATTTTATAGAGTTTGCCTACGTGTTCTCCTTGAGCATTAAGAGTGCAGACAAATCTGCCTCTTGCATACTTTTGTGCAAGATAAATTGCTTTGGCTGAAAAATACGGTTTAAATACGACAAAAATAAGCTGGCTTAAAATTATCAATGCCAATACAGATGCCAAAACAATTTTTTTCTTTGTCATATATCCCCTTAATGAATAAAAAGTATATGTTATTCTAGTATTTTTTATTGGCAATTGCAAGTGAACAATCAATGCTGATATAATAAACCCGTACACAAAAATAAGGAAATTTATTATGGCAGAAGTTAGAGCTAGTCACTTGCTTGTTAAAACAGAAGAAGAAGCAAAAAAACTTAGAGAAGAAATTTTAAACGGCAAAAAATTTGAAGATGTTGCAGCAGCTGTTTCTATGTGCCCATCAGGTGCTAACGGCGGGGACCTTGGATTCTTTGGCAAAGGTGTTATGGTAAAAGAATTTGAAGATGCAGCTTTTTCAATGAATGTAGGTGATTTGTCAGAACCTATCCAAACTCAATTCGGCTGGCACTTACTTTATTTAACAGATAAGAAAGACTAAAAATGATTAAAAAATTAAGGGATTTTTTGGCTGAAAACAATTTTGATTATCTATTGGTAAACACAACAGATGAATTTCTTGTTGAGTATAACGAGTTATCCAACTGTGCAAGATATTTTGTTACAGGGTTTTCCGGCTCAACCGGAGATGTTTTGTTGTCAAATGATTCTTTGTTCCAGTTTGTTGATGGCAGGTACCACGAACAAGCTGATAAAGAGTGTGATACTAAAACAACAACAGTTGTTAAATTACAGCTGGGGCAAACTTTTTTGAACGAACTTGTAGAAGGAATCGCGCCTAATAGTGTTGTCGGAATTGTTTCTAAAAAAATATCCCTTAATTTTTATAAAATTTTAAAATCAAAGCTTGATAAAAAACGCTGCAAAATAAAAGCATTGGATTTTGAACCTGTAGAAAAGTTTCAAGAGTTGAAGATGTCTGATAACGGCAGTTTGGTAGAACAAATTAGTCTTGATATTGCCGGTGTAAGTGCTGATGACAAGTTTAAAAAAATATCAAGAAAACTTAAAAAAGACGAAGTCTATATTGATACTAATCTTGAAAATATTGCTTATCTTACAAATTGCAGACAGTATAAAACTCCTTTTGCTTCAACTTTTAAAGCTAAAATTATTGTTTCAAAACAAAATGTATTTGTGTTTAGTGATGAAAAATTTTCAACACAAATCGGAAAATATTTTGAGATATTGCCATTGGCTGATTTTGAGAAAGTGCTAAAAAAAGCTAAAAAAGTTTTATTTAATCCTTCAACAATAAATTATTATGATTTTAAACTTGTTAAATCAAAAGCTTGTGAATCTTCTGTTGATTACCTAAAGGAGATGAAAGCTATTAAAAATGATGCGGAAATTTCTCATTTTAAAAAGAATTTTGAAAGAACCGACAAAGTTGTAAACAAAGCGTTTGAGCTTGTGTGTGAACAAAATGATCTTAGCGAAAAATCGTTAAGTGATGCGGTTGAAAAAGAGTATTTAAAACAAGGAGCAAAGCAGTTGAGTTTTAAAACAATACTCGCTGCAGGGAATAATTCTTCTGTAATACATTATTCGCATCCGTCAGATAAGGTGAAAATAAAAGACGGTGATTTTGTCTTATTGGATTGTGGCGGGCATTTTGAAGGCGGATATTCGACAGATATAACAAGAACATTTGTAAAAGGTGAACCTTCTGAATTGCAGAAAAAAGTTTACACAACTGTTTTAAAGATGTTTTTAAATGCATACCATTACAAGGTTACCAACAGAACAACGGGTTATACTTTGGATTCTGTAGCAAGAAAAATTCACCAAAAATCAGGTTTAAGTGATTTTAATTTTAACCATGGACTTGGACACGGCGTTGGTATTAATGTGCACGAAAACCCTCCGACGATATCCTGTGGTTCTATGGGAAAACGTGTCTTAAAGAAAAATATGGTATTTACTATTGAACCTGGTCTTTACAAAACAGGTTTGGGCGGTGTAAGGTTAGAGAACACCGTTTATTTAACAGAAAAAAACGGAAAACTTAAGATTGAGTCTTTTTCTCACGTACCTTTTCAAGAGAATGCGATTGATTACAGTCTTTTGAATGACCAAGAAAAAAAATGGCTGGCTGAATGGAATAACAAATAGTTTGGAGAACATTAATGATAAAACTGGACTTGATGAGAAACAGAGCAGGTGTGACGTCGTACGCTCTTTCTAAAACAAAACAAAATATGCAAAAACAAATTCTTCAGGGGATAAAATCTTCTCCTATTGCCGAAATACAATATCTTTCAATCAAAATCAATGACCATCCTTTTGACAGATTTTTGACAAATATGATGGATATTGGTGAAGAAGTTGTTAAGGCCAATATGAAAGTAGAATTTACTCGCGCATATATGGAAGATGGTAAGTTAGTGGCAAAAAAATATAATTATACGGATTCTTTCTCTGCTGACCAGTTGACGGAAGTTAAGAACGGGAAAAATATAGTGAGCAAAAGAGATTCTTTTTTAAACAAACTTGTGAAGAAATTAAACAAAGCAATTGAGGAATAAAATGAAAAAAGCTGAAGTAATACTTAGTGTTTCCAATAATAAAGTAAAAGAAACAGCTAAGTTGCAACAAAAAAAATACAGAAATGAAAAAGGTCTTTTTTTGTTGGAAGGCTATAAACCAATATTTGAAGCTTTTTCTTCAGGTGTGGATATAGAAACGCTTTATACTACAGATAAGCATTTTGAAAAATTTGATTTTTTGAAAAATAAAGTTGTTTTAGTTTCAGATGCGGTTTTGGAAAAAATATCAACAACGGATAGTATGCCGGAGGCCGTTGCTGTAGCAAAGCAGATGAATTATTCTTTTGAGCATATTAAAAACAAAAAAAGAATTTTGCTGATTGAAAATGTAAAAGATGCTGGCAATTTGGGGACCTTAATTCGTTGTGCTTGTGCTTTTTCTTACGATGGTATTGTCCTTTGCGGTGAAACCGTTGATATTTATAATCCAAAGGTTGTTCGTTCTACTGTTGGTGCAATGTTTAAGTTACCTCTGTTAAAGGCTTCTATAAATAAAGTTAGGGAAGCTTTTTCGACTTCAACATTTATAGCTTCTGTTGTAAATCATCAAGATGTTGTTAATCCTCAAAAGATAGATTACAAAAAACCTTTTGTATTAATGTTGGGTTCTGAAGCTGACGGTTTGTCTGAAGAAGCTATATCTTTGGCTGATATAAAAACAACGATACCTATATCAAATGCGACTGAGTCACTTAACCTTAGTATGGCAGGGGCAATTTTGCTTTATATTTCCGCTCAATAGGTTTTTTATATCGACTTGAGGTCTACTGCAAAGTAAGATACGAATTTTTTGAGGAATGTTTCTCTTGATACCTTTATTTCTTTATCTTTTCTAGGTTCGATTAAAACTACAGATTCATTTGTGATTTGTTTTATTGCATAAGCGTGTGAATTTAAAAGCCCCATTTTGTTGTCTTTTTCACTAAACTCTGTCCTTATGTCTTTTGGGGGAGTTCCTGCTGTTATTAAGATGTCACTATTTTCCATATCTTTTTGCAGCTTATCTAAAGTTTCGTTAGTTATTGTGATTGTCATAGACCCAAACATAACGTTTGTTTCTCCTTGTGTGCCAAGTAAGGCTTCGATTACTTCGGAACCTAAACCACCATCTATCGCTCTTTGTAGTTCTTCTGTTCGATATTTTTCATATCCAAGAAGAAATGCTGTAAAATCAGGGTCGCCTGTTCCCAGTCTGCCCATTGCTTTTTCGATTTCTTCTTTTGTAAATGAATATTCTTTTTGCACACCATGAAACATTATTGTGGAAGTACCGCTAGTTTCATCATATTTGATTGAATTTGCAAGAACTTGCCTTCCTGTTTCTGTTTCAAGGAGACTTTTAATAGTGCTTGCTATATAACAAGTACCTGCCAGTCCCTGTTTAAATGATGTGTCTATTTTGCCATTTAAAAGCTTTTCTTTAAAAGGTAAGTTAGCTGTTGAGTTTTCGTTTTTTTCGTAACGAGTTATTTCTCCATTTGCACCATATTGTGTGCGAATGAATTCTTCACCTTTTTGGTCATATATTATTCGTTCTTCAAGAGATCGTCCTGTTCTGTCATATATTTCTTTTACTCGCAGGTTGCCTTTTGCATCATATCTTTCTCTGTGTACGCTGTTGTTGTTGACTGTGTATTCTTTTGCGTCGATTGTTTTTCCGTCAAAAGAATATTCGGTTTGTTCTATTGGAAATATTGCATAAGAGTCTGCGTATATTCCTGAAGAAAATAATGTTCCGTCTTCTCGAAAAGTTGAGCTTTGGTATCTTTTTTCTCCTTCAATTATTTGCGGAGTTGTTTTTTGTTCTATTGAACCATCTTTTCTGTAAACGGTTGTTTCTTCAGGTTCTCCGTTTAAAAGTGTCATAACTGTTGTGTAGCCATTTTCGTATATTGTTTTTGAGGTCGCTGTATCAGAACCGTTTTCGTAATAAGAAATCATAGTTGTTTCCCCTGTTGAAGGGCTGATTTCTTTTATTTCTTTGACTCCAAAAGGACTATTTTCGTAGTATGTTGCTTGTGCTGTTATTTTTCCGTCAGAATCTTTTTCTGTAGAGCTTTGCACAATATTTGTTCCCGGTTTTATAAATTCTGTTTTTGTGTAGCCGTAGCTGTATTTAATTTCTCTTTGAATGAGAGCATTGTCTCTGCTTCTGTAGGTTAAAATCGTTTCGTTTCCGTTTTCATCTTTTGAAATTTTTGTATAGGTTTCTTTTGAATCTTGTTGAGGGGTTTGTTTTTCTACTTCAAGACCTTCTTCTTTGTTAAATTCTGCAGAGAACATTTGAGGGCTGTTTATTTGGCTCTCTTGTGTCTGGTTTGTTTTTATAATTGTGGAACTATCAATTTTTTTTATTTCCATATTGCTAGTATCGGCATTTTTTCTATAAGTTTTATATAATTGGTTGGCAATTGTAACAAATATTAATAAGAATTACGCCAGTAGGGTTATTTTTAGAGAATTTTCTGGCGTTAAAGTTTGTTTTTTTGCTACAATGATAAAGTTAATTAGAGTATGTCCGAGAAAAATTCGTGATAAGGAGCAAAGCGACGTGAACGAATTTTTGGAGTGTCACCTTGAAAAGGTGAGCAGTGGCGGCTCGAAGGTTCGAGGCGACAACTGCGACACTAGATTAAATTCGACTATAATAATTTATAATCAATAAATTAGGGGTATAGAGAGGCTAAAAATGAAAAACAAAAAATTATTGATGTTTTGGATGATTATAGCACTGGCTATAGCTGCTATTGTTGTAATTGTCAAAATGCCTACAAAACTTGGTTTGGACCTTGTAGGCGGTTCAAGAATTGTGCTTGAAGCACAAACAACAGACACTATTGCAAAGATTACACCTGACATGATGAGCAGTTTGCAATTTGCTATCGAAAACAGGGTAAACGCTCTTGGTGTAGCAGAAACAGTTGTTCAACAAACAGGTGAAAAACGTTTGTTGGTAGAAATTCCTAACATATCTGATCCTGCAAAAGCTAAAGAATTTTTAGGCGAAACTGCAGAGTTGGAATTTAAAAAACCTTTGGATAATCAATATGGAGCTACAGGCTGGCTTCCGACAGGTTTGACAGGTAAAGATGTAAGAAAAGCTCTTATTTCTACAAACCCTGGCGGACAATGGGTTGTTGCTCTAGAATTTAACGATAAAGGTACCAAAAAATTCGGTGAGTTAACTCAACAATTGGTTGGTAAACCTATGGCTATTTTCTTTAACGGCGAGTTGCAATCAGCTCCTGTTATACAAGAACCTATTTTGGGCGGACATGCTCAGATTTCAGGCGGTGACTCAGGTTTTGCTTATGAAGAAGCAAAGAAAATGGTTGACTTGCTTAATGCCGGTGCATTGCCTGTTCCAGCTAAAATTATTGAAGAAAGCTTGGTTGGTCCTACACTTGGTGCTGACAGTATTTCTAAAAGTAAAACAGCAGGTATTATTGGTATAGGGCTTGTAATGATTTTCATGCTTTTATACTATCGTTTGCCGGGTTTTATTGCAGACATTGCTTTGATTATTTATTCATTACTTGTATTTGCCGTATTTAAGATTGTTCCTGTAACATTGACATTGGCAGGTATTGCAGGTTTCATTTTGAGTATTGGTATGGCTGTTGATGCTAACATTCTTATTTTTGAAAGAACTAAAGAAGAATTAAAAGCAGGCAGAACGTTGTTTACTGCAATTAATGCAGGCTTTGACAGAGCATTTACAAGTATTTTTGACTCTAATATGACAACAATTATTACTTGTGTGATTTTGTATTTCTTAGGTACAAGCATTGTTAAAGGTTTTGCTTTAACATTGATTATCGGTGTTGTTATAAGTATGTTTACAGCAATTACTGTTACTAAAAACTTTATGCATTTGTTATTTGGTGCAGGACAGCTTAAACATCCGGGCTGGTTTGGCATAAAACAATCTGAAATCGGAAAAGCTTATGAAGCAAAAGAAACTAAGAAAGAAAAAGCTAAATTCGGTATATTAGACTAACGGATTTTGTCTGATGGGCTTCGCTTTTGTAAGCTTATACGGAGAGAGACACTAAGTCCTCCTTTTTACCGAATCGACCAATTGGACTTGTTGTCGGTGCCAGAAATAGTAACCAAAGATGTGCTTGTATAATGCACCGGTTCAATAAGTAGCAGGAGTCAGTTGACTATATGAATAATCTAAGGAGAAATTATAATGAGTGAAACAGTTTTACATCAACATAAATGGATTGATGTCGTAAAATACAGATGGGTCTGGTTTGGCTTGTCTTTACTTTTGATATTACCTGGTGTCTTTGCGATGGGATATTTGATTTTGAATTCTCCACAACATATGCCAGTTAAAGTGGGTATTGATTTTACCGGTGGTACTATTACTCAGTATTCTGTAAAGAATGATGTAGCTAATAGTGAAGTTGAAGCTTTAAGAAATAAACTCACAAAAGCAGGAATTGAAAATCCTGTTATTCAGGTTTTGAAATCAAATAATACTATTTCAAAAGCAGAAAATGTTGAACCTTCAACTGTAATTTCTGTAAAAACAGCTTTCAAAAGTAATGATGTTACATCTGAACAAAAGATTTCAGAAGTTGTTAAGGCTGATTATCCTGAGGCAGAGTTGGTTCAGGTTAGTTCAATAGGACCTTCTTTGGGTAAAGAATTGTTTATCAATTCTATGTATGCATTAGCACTTGCCTTTTTAGGTATTGTTGTGTACTTGTCATTCAGATTTCAGGTTGATTACGCTGTTATTGCGTTGATTTCTTTAGCGCACGATGCATTGTTTGTATTAGGTTTCTTTGCAATTTTAGGTATTTTCTTTGATGTACACATCGATGCATTGTTTATCACTGCAGTACTTACCGTAATCGGGTTTTCTAACCACGATACAATCGTTGTATTTGACAGAATCAGAGAAAACTTAAGATTCCTTGCTAAAAAGGCATCTTTCCCTGAAATTGTTAATGCCAGTGTAAACCAAACTTTGGCAAGAAGTATCAACACTTCTTTAACAACATTGATTACATTATTGGCATTGTACCTTTTTGGTGGCGAAACAACAAAAGACTTTGTGTTAGCTATGATTGTCGGTATTGCAATCGGTACTTATTCAAGTATTTTCTTTGCTTCAACATTGCTTGATTGGTGGAGAGAAAGAAAAGAATCTCAAAAAGGTTCAGCATCAAGACAAAGTGAAGCTTTAAAGGTATAGTTAATGACTGAACAAACAGAAAAAGCATTGGCACAATTTGTGTCAGAAACAAGAGAAAAATTAGGTTTATCACAGACAGGGCTGGCTAAAAAGTCGGCTCTGCCTTTGAAAACCATTGAAGATATTGAATCAGGTCAGGAGCTGTTTTTGGCTTCTACGATAAGACAAAAGTTAGCAAGAGGCTTAAAGCTTAACCCTGCTGATATAAAACAGCATGAAAAGCACCCTAATTTATCTTTGCTTCCTGATAACGAGGTTACTCTTTTTATTAAAAATCAAATTTTGGCAAATGATATTGAAAATTTAGAGTGTCCTGTTTGCGGGTCTAAGCTTATAACAAGAATTGCTAAAATGTATGATCTTGAAGATAATTTGGTTCTTGTTCCAAAGGCAAGATGTACAATGTGTCCTTTTCAAATAAAAGGTTAATATACGAGAGACGGCGGCTTTTCTTAAAGCCGCCGTTAAGAGAGACATTGAGTTTTTTAATTTATTAAGCGTTTTGTAATAAAGATATTGCGATTGATGGCAATTGGTTAGCTTGTGATAACATAGTTGTTGATGTTTGTTGAAGGATTTGGTATTTAACCATGTTTGCACTTTCTTCAGCCATATCACAGTCTAAAATTTGTGATTTTGAACGTTCGTAGTTTTCGTTCATTGTTGTTAAGTTTTGTGCTGCAGATTCAAGTCTGTTTTGATAAGCACCTAATTGAGATCTGTTTTGAGAAATTGTATCAATTGCTGCATCCAACTTATCGATGTAAGCTCTGATAGCCTCGTTTGTCCAGTTGTCGCCGTTTACTTTCGGTGGGTTTGCAGGGTTATAACCTGAGCCTGGGTCCATATAATCTGGATCAAGCGGGCCGTCGTTTGCTTCGTCCATTGAGACTATATCAAGTGAAATACCTAATGCAGTACACAATAAATTTGTCATAGCAGATGTGATGTCAATTGTGTTGTTTGCTGCATCTGAGCCTGCGCCAGCTTGCAAGATAACTTCTGGGTTAGAGCCGTTTGTTAATTGCATTCCGTTAAATACTGTTGTGTTTGCGATTGCGTCAATATTTTCTAGTCTTTCTTTGATTTCATTCATCAAAGTTTGTTTTTGATCAGGTGAGTAAATACCGTTTGCAGCTTGCAAACATAATTCTCTGATTCTTTGTAAGTCTTCTGTTACCCCTGTCATACCACCTTCTGTGATATACATCATGTTCAAGCCGTCTTGAATATTTGACATTGCTCTTTTGTTTGCTCTGATTCTTGATTCTAAGCCTTCTGCTACGCAAAGACCTGCTGCGTCATCACCTGATTGGTTAATTCTTAGACCTGTTGATAGTCTATAAAGTGATTTTTGTAAACTGTTTGTTGATTTGTTTAAACTGTTTTGCGCAACTAAAGAGTTTACGTTTGTGTTAATAAATAAAGCCATTTTGTTCTCTCTTTCTCTCGGTTTCTCTCTTTGTTACTTTTATGAACATGTCATATATCGAAAGAAACCAAATTATACTTTAGTATAATATTTTGCAAAAAATGGAGCTAGAAATCTCTGAAAGGCTTGTTATAAAAAGATTTTACTGCTATTATACTTTGGTATGACAAATCGTACGTTTGATGTAGAAAAAGTACAGAAAGCCTTGTATGCCGCAATTTTTTATTTCAACAAAAGATGTAAATGAAGATATAATAACAGTTTCAGACAAAGAAAATTTTCGCCATATAGCAAAGGTCTTGAGAGCAAAAGTGGGGGAAACCCTTTTGTTTGTTGACGAAAATCAAACTCAGTACAAAGCTGAGATAAAAAACATAAGTTCAAGCACAATTACAACTAAAGTTGTAGAAATTGCAAAATCTAATCATAAACTTAATACAGAGCTTTATCTTGCTCAAAGTGTTTTAAAAACTGATGCTCAAAATCTTGTTGTACAAAAAGCTACAGAACTTGGTATTAAAGGGATAATACCTTATGTTAGTGATAACTCTGTTATAAAAAGCAGTGTAGCAGACGCTAAAATTGATAAATGGCAAAAAATAGCTAATGAAGCTGTTAAACAGTGTGAACGTGTTGATTTTTTAAAGATTAGCGAGCGTTCAACACTAAAAAAGATTATAGAAGATAAAAGTTATGACATAAAGATTGCGTGTGTTGAAAGATGTCAGCAATTGACTTTGAAATCTTGTCTTAAAAATATAGATATGTCGCAAAATCCAAAAATTATTGTTATAATTGGTCCTGAAGGTGGATTTAGTGCAGCAGAATTAGAACTTTTAAATAATTCTGATGATGTTTATAAGGTTAGTTTAGGCAACCTTATACTAAGAGCAGAAACTGCTGTAATTTCGGCCTTGTCAAATGTTATATATGAACTTGAGCAAGATGATTAATACGTTAACGGATAATTATATAATTAAGACGATAGCTCCTTTTTTTCAAAAAGAAGATTGTAAAGCTTATATAGTTGGTGGCTTTTTGAGAGATTGTCTTACAAACAAACACAGCTGTGATGTTGATATTGTTGTAGAAAATTCTTGCGCAAAAGTTATTGCTCAAAAATTGGCGGATTGTATAAACGGGTATTTTGTAGAGCTTGATGATCTGAATAAAATATACAGAGTAGTTTTTGTAGATAAAAAAAATTATGTTGATGTTGCTCAATGTGTTGGACAAAACATTGAACAAGACTTAAAAAGACGTGATTTTACAATGAATGCTCTTGCATACGATTTAAAAAATAATGTTGTTATTGATGTTACAAACGGTGTTGATGATATAAATAACAACGTTATAAGAGAGATTTCAGAGTTTAATATAGTTGATGACCCTATAAGAATATTGAGGGCTTTTCGTTTTCAAAGTGAGTTTGGGTTTGAATTTTCTGACGAATTAAAAAGAATTTTAAAAGAACATAATTTGCGTATTTTAAAGACTGCTAAAGAAAGAATTAATACGGAATTACTTAAACTTTTTGGTGGAAAATATGTTGTAGAAGTTTTAAAATCAATGGATTCTTATGGAATATTAGAGCTTATTTTACCGATAGTGTCTGATATAAAAAAGATTCCTCCAAATTCTCATCATCACTTAAATTTGTTTGAACACTCGTTAGAAACGGTGAAACAAGTTCAACTTTACTATGACAATGCTTGTGAAGAAGTGAAAGAACATTTTGATGAAGAACTTTTTGCCGGATATAAAAGAATTGCATATTTGAAGCTCGGTGCGTTTTTGCATGATGTTGGAAAACCTTCAACTTGGCAGATTGAATCTGATACAGGTAGGCATCGTTTTATTATGCACGACAGTGTTGGGGCCAAAGTTATTGTACCGTATTTGAAAGATTTAAAATTCTCTAAAAAACAGATTGCTTATATTCAAAAAATAATAAAAAACCATATTTATCCGGCAGGTGTAGTTACTTCTGATGAAGCTTCAGAAAAAGCCTATATGCGCTTTTTTAGAAAGATGGAAAATGAAGTCATAGATTTAATTGCCGTAGCTTATGGCGATAGAATGTCTGCTCTTGGCCCTGATATAACTGATGAGGTTGTTGAAAAAAATATAAAAGGTTTAGAAAAGCTTTTACATTTATATTTAGAGCAAAAGAACAAACTTGAACCGCTTCCAAAACTTCTTGACGGTAATGATATTATGCAGATTCTCGGCATAGGTCAGTCAAGAAAACTAGGAGAAATAATCCAAAAATTAAAAGAAGCTCAATTATCATCAGAAGTTACGACAAAAGATGATGCAATAGAATTTATAAAAAAACTGTAAACTTGTTATTGCATTTGTGTTTCAGATGTTGTAGACGATTCTTCTGTTTGATTTTCTTGCATATCTGCAGCTTGTCCTGTTGTTGAACCTTCTTCTTCCTCTTCTGCATTAGGGTTTACAACTTCAACGCCAAGATTTTTCAATGCTTGGGCTGCTTTTGGTGCAAGAGCAGTATCAGGGAAATTTTCTAAAATTGTTTGAAAGCAATCGATTGCTTCCTTTTTGTATTCTCTTGCTAGGTAAAGATTACCTGCTTTATAGTACAAAGGAGCCAAGGTTAAATCAGGTGAAATCAACATTTGATTATCAAGTTTAATCTTTACTTCAATCATTTTTGCGTTGTCTTGAGGCGAAAATAGTGAGTTAGAATAAACTTTGCGAGTTAAGTTGTCTATTGTTGCACTCATTGCATTTATATCATCTTGAGTAATCGCAGTTGCAGATTTTTTTGATTTTCTCGCCGCTTGTGAATCCATTGTGGCCATAGAAAATACAATCATACCGATTATCAACAATATTAAAGTCTTTTTCATAATTTTACCTGATTAAATATACTCCCCTGATTGTATTCTATTATAAACTGTTTTGTTTGTACTCGACCATATGGTCAATAATTATGTCCGAGAAAAATTCGTGATAAGGAACAAAGCGACGTGAACGAATTTTGTGAGTGTCACCTTGTTCTCTATACGTGAAGACATTTTGCACGAAATCAAAGATTTCGGCAAAAGAAGTCAAAGGTGAGCAGTGGCGGCTCGAAGGTTCGAGGCGACAACTGCGACACTAGATTAAATTTTAAATATTGGCAAAAAGTTCAAACATATTCTATAATATGGTGTGTTGCATCTATAAGATTGGGGCTGGTATATGGGGAAATTGTGTGAAGGTGTTTCTGCTGATAAGAAAAGCAGAATTTATAGGAACATATTGCTCTTTTTGGAGAATAAAACAGAGGATTATAAAAATCGTATTGCTTTAGGTATAAGAAGTTCGCATGGTTGGAATGAATTAACTTATGGCGGTGTTGGGCGTTTATCTCGTAAAATTGCTTGTTATCTTATAAAAACATTGGAAATTCACAAAGGAGAGAGAGTTGCTATTTTGTCGGAATCTCGCCCTGAGTTTGGTACATGTGTTTTGGCATCAGTGCTTGCTGGAACAATAGCTGTGCCTCTTGATATAAAGTTGACAAAATATGAGCTTAAGTCGATTCTTGATGACTGTTTGCCTACAGTATTAATTGTTTCTAATCAATTTTTGAGTTTGGCTAAGGAATTGAAAGAAGAAGTTCCTTCTATTAAATATGTGATTTGTCTTGATAATACTGATAATTCCCAAAATATTCCTTCTCTTAATACTTTGCCTGCTGATTATGAGGCAAAATGGAGACACAGAAGTTCTAAAGCTACTGCGTTGATAATTTATACATCAGGAACAACAGGTGCGCCTAAAGGTGTTGAAATTTCTTTTAACAATATGCTTACGCAGCTTAAAGATTTGTCTGATTTATATCACAGGTTTTTTGGCAATAAAAAAATTACTTCTTTGTTATCAATCTTGCCTATGAATCATTTATTTGAGTTGACGGTAGGTTTCTCTATGATTTTGAGTTGGGGCTTGTCTGTTTATTACACAAAAAGTTTAAAACCTAAAGACATTCTCTCAATTATGCAGGAGAAAAATATTAACTTTATGATTGTTGTTCCTGCTTTTTTAAAACTTTTAAAAACTGGTATTGAGTCAGAATTAAAGGCTGCTCCAAAACATGTTCAGGTAATGTTTAAAGTTATGTATGCTTTGACAAAATTTATTCCGTCTTACACTGTTAGAAAAATGATGTTTAGAAGTATTCATAAAAAATTTGGCGGACAATTTTACGGATGTATTTCAGGCGGTGCTCCTTTAGATGTTTCGGTTGGGGAGTTTTTTGAAAGAATAGGTATAAGAGTTTTCCAAGGCTATGGTTTAACAGAAACAAGCCCTGTTGTTAGTGTTAATTATGACAAGTGTAATGATATTGCATCTGTTGGAAGACCTCTAAAAAGCGTTGAAGCAAAGGTTGATGAACAAACCGGAGAACTTTTGCTCAGAGGTCCTTCTGTAATGAAAGGTTACTACAAAAGACCCGAGCTCACTGCTCAGGTGTTAGAAGAGGATGGTTGGCTTCATACAGGTGATATTGCAAATATAGACAAAGATGGGCATATTCATATAACCGGAAGAATTAAAAATATGATAGTGTTGTCAGGTGGTAAGAAAGTTTTTCCTGAAGAAGTAGAGTCAGTACTTGAAAAAAGTGATAAATTTCAGGAAGTTTGTGTTTTTGGTGCTTCAAGGACAAGTGGTAATAAGGAAGGTACAGAGGATATTGTAGCTGTTGTTGTTCCTAACGAAGATTTTGCTTCACAATGTAGTGAAGAAGAATTAAACGCTAAAGTCAGAGAAGAAGTGAAAATTTTGTCGACACATCTTGCTCCATACAAAAGGCCTGTTAATATTGTTGTGAACAAAACTCCTTTGCCTAAAACAACTACTCGTAAAATTAAGCGTAAAGAGGTAAAAGAGCTTGTTAATATTTTGTAAAATATTTAGTTAATTTGGCAAATTATCGTGACTGTTTTTTTTACATGTATGTGTAGTGAAGTCTTTAGGAAGTAAAAATGCAGTTAAAACCGATTAGTAGCCAGTCTGTTAATTATCAATCACAAAAAAATGAGAAGACTGTTCCCGAAAGAAGTGCTAAAGCTATTCTTGCAGGTACTCTTATTGGTGGGATTCCTTCTGCTTTGGTTTTTAGAGATTCTATCTCTATTAAGAGTGATAAGTGTATGCAAAGTGTAGGCAGTCTTATGCAGCAGATGATGCCTGACGTTGACACTTTCGACAATATAAAAGCAGCAGCAGAAAGAGCTATTCAAGATACAGGTTTGTCAGGAAAAGGTGTATCTTTAAACGTTGTTAACTCACAAAATAGTGCTCAAGTTGCTCAAGAATTGATTACTGCAAATAAGAAAACGCCATTTATAAAACGATTGGCTAAAAATTTTGCTAAGATGTTTGAAGTTGGCGCAAATGCTGCATTTGAACCAAAATCTAATACAGTTTATATTGGCGAAAAAGGTCTTTATTCATCAGTGTTCCACGAGATTGGACACGCTATGAATTATAATTCATCAAAATTTATGAAGTTTATGCAAAAGGCAAGAATTCTTACCCCTTTTTATGTACCTGTATTAGGATTAGGTCTTTTTGCCGCAAGCTTGTTCCATAGAGTTAAGCCGGAATCAGCTAATGAGCCTAAATCTTTATGGGAAAAAACAAAAGATTTTGTTAAAAATAATGCAGGTAAAATTACTTTTGCAACATTCTTGCCTATGTTAATTGAGGAAGCGGCTGCTTCAGTAAAAGGCATAAAAGTTGCTAAGAAATACTTGAATCCTGCTCAAGTTAGCAAGTTAACTAAAAATTATTTGACTGCTTTTTCTTCATATGGATTGACTGCAGTTGCTTTAGGCGCAGCTGTTGGATTGGGTAATATGATTGCTCAAGGAATCCAAGAAAAAGCAAATAATAAGTAGTTTAAACAGCTTTACTCTTTGGTTTAAAAAGACAAGAAATATTGTCAAATATTAACTCTAGAAAAGCCTTGTAAAAAACCTTTTTTTGAGGTACTTTTGTCATGAATATGCTCGAGTAAGAAAGAGGAGAAAAACTCATGGCAGAAAGAAAATTAGTAGGAACAGGCGAAATGTTCAAAAAAGCATTGGCTGGCAAATATGCTATCGGTGCTTACAACGTTAACAACATGGAAATCTTGCAAGGTATTGCAGAAGCTGCTGAAGAAACAAGATCACCAATCATTCTTCAAGTATCTGCTGGTGCAAGAAAATACGCTAACCAAACTTACTTAATCAAATTGGTTGAAGCTGCTTTGGCTACAACTACTGTACCTATAGCTCTTCACTTAGACCACGGTGCAGATTTTGATATTTGTAAAGCTTGTATTGATGGCGGTTTCTCATCAGTTATGATTGATGGTTCAAGATTCCCACTCGAAGAAAACATTGCTTTAACTAAAAAAGTAGTTGAATACGCTCACGAAAGAGGCGTTTCTGTAGAAGCTGAGTTGGGTAAATTAGCTGGTGTTGAAGATGATGTTAAAGTTGCTGCTCATCACGCAACATATACAGACCCAGAAGAAGCTGCTAGATTTGTTAAAGAAACAGGTTGTGATTCTTTAGCTATTGCTATCGGTACTTCTCACGGTGCTTACAAATTCAAAGGCGAAGCTAAACTTGACTTTGAAAGATTGGCTGAATGTAAAAAAGCTATCTTTGATGCAGTTGGCTACGATTATCCTATCGTATTGCACGGTTCATCTTCTGTACCAAAAGAATTTGTTGCTAAATGTAATAAATTTGGTGGTCAATTACCTGATGCACAAGGTGTTCCAGAAGATATGCTTAACTACGCTTCTAAACACGGTGTAGCTAAAATCAACATCGATACAGACTTGAGATTGGCTATGACATCTACAATCAGAGAATTCTTTATCGAACATCCTGAAAAATTCGATCCACGTGAATATATGGGTCCTGGTAGAACAGCCGTTAAAGAAATGGTTATGCACAAAATGAGAGATGTATTAGGAACAGCTGGTCACGCTGATGACTAATAAGTCTTAAAAAAAGTAGAAACTGGTCTTCTGTAAAGAGGACCAGTTTTTTTATTTTTAAAAAATGTTGTTAAATGGATTGTCGCTCAGATTCTTTGTCATTGATTTTGAGTCACCCAATTCTTGTTGTAATGCTTTTATGAAATCTTGCAACTCTTTTTGTGGATCAGAATTAATCAAATTGTCATAAAATTCCTTATCTTTAGCTTTTTGATTTTCTTCATTGATTTTTTTTAGTTTTGGCATAGCTTCTCTGATTTTTTTATTTATTCTTGCTATTTCTGGAACATCATCAACGAAATTTATAAATACGTATTGGTCAGGAAGCCCTAATTCCTTAGCTGATTTTATGCTGGAAATTGAGTTTACTGCTTTTTCTATTTCCTTTTTTAAATTGTCATCGAATTTTGCGTAAGCATAGTTCGGTGACTGTAACTCTTTTAGCAATGCTTCCTTATATTTTTTGGGATTTGATCTTAAAGTGTAGTGTAATCCTGCATTTCTTTCAAGCTGAAATATAAGATTATCTTTGCGCGGAAATCCCATAATCATTCCGATGATGTCGTCATTGTTGCTTCTTCTTTTTAACGGGCTGTTTTCACCTATTAATATTTTATAAATATCTTCATCAGAAGTCGTTTTTGTTAGGTTAAACCTTTGTATGTAAAAATCTTTGTTTCTGTGAATGTTTTCTAGTGCAGCTTTTTTGTTTATTACAAAATCCATAATAACGTCTTTGTAGTCACAAACTACTGTATCAAAATTTGGGGATTTTATTTTTGAAATGATAGGAGAATGGATTGTTGCCATAGCTGGGCGAACTCCCAAAGATACCAGAGTAAATGATTTTGTATCAAAATTTTGTCGCAAATGAGAATATAACTGTTCCAGCTCTTGTTCATTTAAATTAGCAGTAGAGTCAAGTCCTTTTAATCTAAACTTTTCCAAATCTGACATAGCATAATTGAAGCTGCTTGTTTCTTGAGGATACAGCCTTTTTAATCCGTTATTATGGATTTTAAAAACATAAGGCATTTGCTCTTGAGCTTTTGCGCCTGCGTATTTTAAAGATTCTGTATTTATTGGGGGTGTAAGCTTTTTGGTTGAAAGTATGCTTTCAGACGGTTTTCTTACATAAGCGACCACATTTTGAATATTTCTAAAAGAGATTCCCATAATAATTTTCCTACTAAAAACCAACCTTATATATATAAAGTTGTTTAGCGTATAAATTTTGACTAAGATTTAGTCGTTTTTTAAACTGCTTTGTTAGTTTCTTTTTTTAAATTTTCAAGTTCGGATGAATATTTTTTTATATTATTCAAAATATCTTCTGCATAAGATTTTTTGTGTTTGCTTGAGTTGTAATTTTCAAGAGCTTTTCTTACATTACCTTTTGACTGGTTTAATCTCATTAAATACGAAATAGTTCCTGTTTTTATATTAATCGAGTCTTGTGTTTTTAAATCTGCATATAAAGAAGAATATGTTGGGTGGTCTGCTTTTAATGTGTTTAATATTTCGTGGTAGAGTTTATCTCTTCCTTTTTGATACATGTCTTTTACTGTTATTTTAGTAATTTGCATCAAGCCTCTTGCTCCGGCATTTTCTAATCCTGTTTTAAATCGGCTTTCTCTTTTTATAATGCAGGCAATTGTTATTGGATCTGCACCAAGTTCGTTTGAAACATTTATGATTGTTGATGCTAATTTGTCTTTGTCGAGGTTTTTAGGTAAATTCTTTTCCTCATCCATCATCTTGGTAATAATTCTTTTTTGATAGACAATATCAATTGCAGATGCAGGGGGTGTTCGTAGTTCTATTCTTGACATTGGTTTTTGAGGAATGTTAAAAAGAAATTCCTTTAATGAATTTGTTGGCTTTTCGTTGTAAACAAACGGACCCATATGTGTGCCGTGAGGCAATCTTGTTATAACAATATCACTTTTACGAGCTGTAGTTCTCACAAATGTGTCAACAACAGGGCTTTTTACTAACTCTCCAGTATGAATCATTGCAAGAGTTCCAAATGTCCCAAGTTCCATTGCTTTGGCGATTTTTTTTATCTTTTTGTGTTTATTAAAATTTATTTTACATGCTCTGTATAATACAGTTGGCTTTGACAACTTTTTAATCATTGTTGTATTCCCTTTGTTATTAATTTATTCGGTGAGTTTCGGCGAATAATATTTTAGCATAAAATTCTTGCAGAGTATTAAAAACTTGAACAAAAAGAAAATTGCCAATATAATTTACAATTATGGAAAATAAATTTAAACAAGTAATATCAAGCATTCCGGAGATTTTATCTTCTGATGATGATTTAGAAAAAAATTTTGAAAAGTCAGTTTTACAATTGCAAAAGATAGTCGATTTTGACTGTGCTTATGTGTGCTATTTGAATGCAGGTTGCGCTAATATTCAATATCGCAAATGTTTTTGTAAAGAGGTTCCTGTTAACCCTGCAGAATCTATGATTAATTTCCCTGAAATTTTAAAAACAAAATTGTATGATTGTGATGTTTTTTCATTGGATGAAAATTCAGGATTTTTTAATGCTTTAAAGCTTGAAAAAACAAATTCTGAATTTATGATTGCAAAATTAAATATAAGAGAAACAGTATTTGGCTTTTTGTTAATATCTCGTCCAAAGACTTATCCTTTTACAAAAGAAGATGAAGAATTGGTCAAGGCTGCTGCTTCTTTAATTTCTTATTCCATAAAGGATTCAGAACTTTCAAATGTCTTTAAGCTACAATTGAGAGCTTTGCAAGATAGTATTGTTGAAAAAACTCATGCTTTTGCGACAATTAAAATGCAGAATGAAAAAATTCTTGCTGCAGATAAGGTCAAAAATGAGTTTTTGGCAAATATCTCTCATGAATTGAGAACACCACTCAATGCTATTATCGGTTTTTCTGAAGCATTAAGTATGAAACTTTTTGGCCCGTTAACCGAAAAACAAGAAGAATATGTTACTGATATTCACGTATCAGGCTTGCATTTGCTTGGTATGATTAATGAAATCTTAGAGCTTTCTAAAATAGAAGCTAAGGCTATAAAACTTTCTTTGTCAAAATACAATCTTCAAACATCTGTTAATGAGGTTGTTAATATTGTAAGGCCTCTTGCTAACAAAAAACATATAGACTTGCAAAAGTCGGCAAAAGATTTTATTGAAATTGAAGCGGATTATCAAAAAATCCAGCAGATATTATACAACCTTTTGAGCAATGCTATTAAATTTACGCCAGACGAAGGTAAAATAGAGATCGGTTGTAAACAAAAAGATGACAATGTTCTTATCTGGGTAAAAGATACAGGTGTTGGCATTGATAAAAAATACGAAGGCAAAATTTTTGGCAAATTTGTTCAACTTAACAACGTGTATTCTAAAAAAGAGAGTTCAACAGGTCTTGGTTTAACAATTACAAAAGAGCTTGTAGAGCTTCATAACGGCAGAATTTGGTTTGAAAGCGTTGTTGGAGAAGGCACTACATTTTTTGTAGAAATGCCTTTAGAACAGCCGCAAAAGAAAGAAGAAGAAAATTTATAATCGATGAGTAAGATACTTATAATTGAAGATAACGAACTCAATTTAAAATTGATGAAAGATGTTTTAGAAGCTCAATCTTATATGGTTGATACTGCATCAGACGGACAAGCGGGGCTTGATAAAGCTATGGAAAATGAGTACTCTCTCATTTTGCTTGATATTCAAATGCCGGTTGTCTCAGGGTATGATTTTTTAAAAATGTATAATAAAACAACGCCTGTCGTTGTTGTTTCTGCTTGTGCGATGGAAAATGAAGTAAACAAGGCAAAAGAACTTGGCTGTGTAGATTACATTTCAAAACCAATACAGCTGATTGAGTTTTTAAATACAGTTAAAAAGTATTTGTAAAATCTATTCTGAAGTAATATTATTTGCTTTAATTAGTGACGCAATTCTTGTTTTTAGAAATTCTTCGTATGTAAGTGGAAGATTGAGTTCTTTCTTTTGTTCTTCATTAAGACTTTTATAAATTTTCTTTGCTGCTTTAATGTTTTTGTTTAAGACAGTTTTTTTGTTTTCGCCTGGCCAAGTGACAATTTTAGGTGGTATTTGTTGTGATTGTGGATTAAGTAAATAGTCGGCTATTAAAGCCATATTAGTTCTATCTATTCCATAATGACAACCTACGTAAGTGTTGCCTTGGCTTAAATTGTTGAAATATTCTTGTAAAAGTTTCACAAAATCTTCTTTAATTATTGTTTTTTTACCTTTTTCTTTGTGAAAATATTTTTTGTTGTTTAAATTATATACGTCATCAAAAGGAATTTTGTGATAGTTTAGACCTTTTGATTTGCATCTTTCTCCAAAAGTGTCTTTTCCGTCTGCTCTTAAGTCGATAATTGTTTTGATGCCTGCTTCTTTTAATTCTGTAATTGCTGCATCGTCTTTAACTTCAAATGTTCCACCACTTAGGGTTGTTTCATTTAATCTTCGCAGATTTAGCACATCTAATTTTTTGATTTTTTCAATGTCTAAATGTTTGTTTTTTGGCTGAATCGAACTAAATTCTATTGTGTCAGTTTTTAAGCCTGAAATTTTACTGTTTTGTAAAGATAAATTTTTAATAACATTTAAGTTTACAAACATATTTGGCTTATTGCTGATATTATTTTGGCTTGGTTGTTGTTTTATATCGTAAGGTTTAATGCTTGTCATTATTGCTCCTAATAAAATGTATTTTAGCAAAAGAGTATAAATGAAAAAATTTGCTCTATAATTTAAAAAATATAAACAAATGTTAAGCTGTTTTATTGTTTTATGCTTGAGAGTGCATCATTATCAAAACGGAGACGAAATATTCTTTCTTTTAGAATTTCTTCATAGTTGCTTGGTAAATTTAATGTTTCTCTTTGTTCTGGTGTTAGGTGCTTTATTGTCTTTTTTACTTGTTTTATTGTTCTATTTATCACATTTTGATGTGAAAAATCTCCCCAAGATAAAAGCTTAGGTGGCTTTGTTGCAGACATATTAAGCAGGTAGTTGTAGACCAATCCAATATTGGTTCTGTCTATACCAAAATTGCATCCTATATAATTATTACCTTTATTTGCTAAACTAAAGAATTGTTTTAATTGTTCAACAAATTCATCACTTACTGTGGTAGGTAAATTTCCTTTTTTATGACCTCCGAAAATATTGTAAGAATGTTCTATTGGAATATTTAGATAGTCCATTCCTAGTTCATTGCATTTTTTCCCGAAAGTACATCCTGCTTCACTTCTAAAGTCGATAATAGCTCTTATTCCAGAGTCTTTTAATTTTTTTAAATCTTCTGCACTACGTTTTTCAAATGTCGAACCAGATATAGAGTTTGACTCTAATACACGTAAATTGGGGATTTGCAGTCTTGTAATAATTTCATTATTAAGTTCATTTGATTTAGGAATGTTGACAGAAACATTGGCAGCTTTTTGAGTGTTATTGCTAATTTGAACAACATCTTGATTTAGGGGCTGTCTCATTAGCAATTGTCTTTCTCCATAATTGCTCTCAATTGCTTTCATAAGACTTTTTCTGTTAAATCTTAAAAAATTACTGCCGGTCGGTATTAAACCAACAAATTGCTTAATTTGCATAAACTAACTTTCCTAACTAAATAATCTACCAAAACGTCCTTATTTGTATAAAAACATTTAAGTTAGGAAAATTGCCATAATTTTCTATTCTTCATTCAATGAAAGCACTGCCATAAATGCTTCTTGTGGAACTTCAACTCTTCCCACTGCTTTCATACGTTTTTTACCTTTTTTCTGTTTTTCAAGCAATTTACGTTTACGAGAGATGTCACCGCCGTAGCATTTATCAAGAACGCTTTTTCTCAAAGCTTTTATGTTTGTTCTTGCGATGATTCTACCGCCAACAGCAGCCTGAATAGGTACTTCAAACATTTGGCGAGGGATTATGTCTTTTAATTTAGCAGTTAATTTTTGACCGACATAAAATGCATTGTCTTTGTGAACAATTGCACTTAGTGCGTCGACCACTTCGCCTGCAAGCATTACATCCAGTTTTACAAGATCAGAACGTTTGTATTCTTTAAACTCGTAATCCATACTTGCGTAGCCTTTTGTACGAGATTTTAACTGGTCATAAAAATCGACAATAACTTCGCTCAATGGCATTTCATATTCAATATCTACACGCACTTTGTCTATGTAGTGCATATTGACAAATATGCCTCGTTTTGTTTGGCATAAGTCCATAAGAGTGCCTACATAATCGTTTGGTGCAATAATATTTACTTTTACGTAAGGTTCTTCAATAAATTCTCTGTACTGAGGATCAGGCAGATTTGCAGGGTTGTCGATTTCCACAACTGAGCCGTCAGTTTTGTGAACCTTGTAAACTACAGACGGTGCTGTTGTTACAAGAGAAAGGTCGTATTCTCTTTCAAGCCTTTCTTGGGCAATTTCCATGTGCAACATTCCCAAAAAACCGCATCTGAAACCAAAACCTAGCGCAGAAGATGTTTCAGGTTCAAAGGTTATTGAAGAATCATTGAGCTTAAGTTTTTCCAATGATTCTTTTAAATCTTGATAATCATCGTTATCAACAGGATAAAGCCCTGAAAATACTACAGGTAAAGCTTCTTTATACCCGGGTAGAGGCTCTGCGGCAGGGGCTTCTGCTAAAGTTACAGTGTCACCTACAAACCTTGTAAGTTCTTTTATTGAACAAGCCATATACCCTACATCACCTGTGGTAAGTTCTTTTACAGGGACTCTGTTTGGGTTAAGGTAGCCAAGTTCTGTAACTTCATATTTGTTGCCAGATGCCATAAATTGAACTTTGTCGCCAACTTTTACGCTTCCGTCAACTATTTTGAAAAAGCATAAAGTACCCAAGTAAGGGTCATAAGCGCTGTCAAAAACAAGCGCTCTCAATGGTTTGTCTGATGTGTCTTCAGGCGGTGGAACAAATTTTACTATTGCTTCTAAAATTTCTTCAATACCAATACCGGCTTTTGCGCTTGCTGGTATTGCGTGTTCAGCATCGATGCCTAAAACTTCTTCTATTTCTTCCTTAACTCTTTCAACATCTGCTGAAGGAAGATCAATTTTATTTATTACAGGTATTATTTCAAGGTTTTGGTCTATTGCAAGATAAGCATTTGCAAGTGTTTGAGCTTCAACACCTTGAGTTGAATCAACGATTAACAACGCACCTTCGCAAGCTGCTAAAGAACGAGAAACTTCGTAAGAAAAGTCGACGTGACCGGGGGTGTCGATAAGGTTGAGTTCGTATTCTTGTCCGTCTTTGGCTTTATAGTTCATTCTTGCAGCATTCAGTTTGATTGTGATACCGCGTTCTCTTTCTATGTCCATAGAATCGAGTAGTTGGTTTTGCATATCACGTTCTGCAACTGTGCCTGTATATTCCAACAAGCGGTCAGCCAAAGTTGATTTGCCGTGGTCAATGTGGGCAATAATACAAAAGTTTCTTACGTTTTTAATGTTTCTTCTTGTCATACGCTTAGTATATCTAAAAAGATAGTAGCTGTCACTATCTTAGAATTTTAACTCTTTTATGTCAGTGTTAAAGTGCAAATCTACGTAGTTGAAAATTTTTCTTGGAATTTGCGGATTAAAGTAGTAGTTGTTGTCGCAAGGAGCTAGTTTTAGGTAGGTGTAAGTTTTGTCTTTTGCTGATATGTCGAGTAAAAACTCCCTACCTTCTGCTTCAATAATCAGATAACCGTTTCTTGACTGCATTTCTTTTATTTCATAATTTAAAGCGTTTGCTGCTGATTGAGCAAGAAAATACAATTTTCCAAAAGGTAGTTTATAAAGTCTTATGCAGTCGTGGTAATTTGTATAAGAAGCTTGGTTTTGTTTATATGTTTTATCAATTGTTGATTCAGCTTTTGCGTTTTGTGAGAAAAGCAACAATGTTGATAAAATAAATATAGCTGTTATCGTGTTTTTTATAAGCTTCATTTTTTACTCCTCTTCTGCTAACCAAGAAGAACCCCACTCCATATCAACAACAAGCGGAACTAATAACGGTTGATTTAGCGCCATCGCTTCTTTTGTCAGTTCTTTTACTTTTTCAAGTTCATCTTTGTAGGTTTCTATGATGAGTTCGTCGTGAACTTGCATAATCATTTTTGATTTTAGGTTGTTTGATTCAAGTTTTTTGTCTAAATCGATCATAGCAAGTTTTATCAAGTCTGATGCGGCACCTTGCAGCGGAGTATTTATTGCTGCGCGTTGAGCAAATTCTTTTATGTTGTGGTTTGAACTCATTAATTCATCAAGAAGATATCTTTTTCTTCCGTACATTGTTTTTGCATAGCCGTTTCTGTAAGCTTCTTGTATGGAGTTTTCCATATACTCTTTAACTTTCGGATAAGTTTCAAAGTATTTATCAATAAACATTTGTGCTTCTGCATTTGATATGCCAAGAGCCGAAGCAAGTCCGTAGCGTGTTTGACCGTAAACAATACCAAAATTGACGGCTTTTGCTTTGCTTCTCATTTCTTTTGTGACTTCGCTCAATTTGACATCAAAAACTTTTGCTGCTGTTTGAGCGTGAATGTCTTCTCCTGATTTAAATGCGTGGATAAGGTTTTCATCACCCGAGCAATGAGCAAGGAGTCTCAATTCTATTTGAGAATAGTCTGCTGATAAAAGCACTTGTGTTTCTTGACTTTCAGGTACAAATGCTTTTCTTATTCTGCTTCCGAGTTTTGTTCTTATCGGGATGTTTTGCAAGTTTGGGTTTGATGAAGACAATCTTCCAGTTACTGTGATTGTTTGGTTATAACTTGTGTGGATTTTTTCATCAACAGGGCTGATTAAATCAGGCAAAGCATCAACGTAAGTTGATTTCATTTTTGAATAGTGTCTGTATTCAAGCAAATATTTTGCAATTTCGTGCTCTTGAGCAAGCTCTTCAAGAACTTTTGCATCTGTTGAGAATTTTTGTGTTCCACGTTTTTTGGTTTTTGTTTGGATTCCAAGTTTTTCAAAAAGTATTGAGCCTACTTGTTTTGGAGAATTAATGTTAAATTTTTCTCCGGCAATTTCATATATTTTTTCTTCAATTTCGTTAATGTTTGTGTTGAGTTCTTCACTCAAAGTTGAAAGATATTGTGTATCTAGTGCTACCCCTTGAGCTTCCATTTTTGCAAGGACGAGAGAAACAGGTACTTCGATTTCGTAAAGGAGTTTTTTACCATCGTCGTCCAGTTTTTCTTGCCAGTATCTTGTTAACTCCAACGTTGCAAATGCGTCGTCACAAGCGTAATTTGATGCATCTTCTATAGGGACGTCATCCATTGTTATTTGGTTTTTGCCTTTACCGATTAATTCGTCGATTTCTGTCATAAAAAAGTCGATATTTTCGGCTGCTTGTGTTTTAAGCCCGTGCTTTCTTGAAGGGTCATTGACGTAGCTTGCAAGCATAGTGTCAAAAATGATGCCTTCAAGATTGATGTTGTATTTTAACAGTGTATTAATTTCGTATTTTGCGTTTTGAAAAGTCTTGAAAATTGTTTTTGATTCGAATATCGGTTTTAATTTTTCAAGTACATAATCCATTTCAAGCTGATCGCCAAATTTATGAAAAACAGGGATATAGAAGGATTTTGTTTGTCCTGCTTTTTCGTTCACGACAACTTTAGAATCTTTTGCTTGGATTTCTTCGTTATAAGCGATAGAAATCCCGACCAAATCAGCTTCAAGAGCATTGACAGAAGTTGTTTCCGTATCAATAGCGATTAGAGTCTGTTTGTTTAGATTGTTGATTAAGTCTTCTAAATCTTGCTCTGTAACGATTGTTTTTCGCTCGTTGTGCAGATTAAATTCTTTTTTTGCCTCAACAGCTGCAAAAAGTCCAAGCTGTTGTTGTGCAGGTTGTTGAGAAACTTTTATTTCTTCTGCTTGTTCTTTTTGTGTGTTTTCTATCAAATTAACAAGTTTTTCGCTGGCTGATTGTTGTATTTCTGCATTCTCTGTGTCAGGGGTTGAGCCTAAAGAACAAACGCTAAACGGTCTTAAAATATCAGGAAGATTTTTTAAGAAACTGAAAAATTGTACACGTTTTAAAAAGTTGCTTACTTCTTCAATGTCGGGCATTTCAAGATTTGTTTTTTCAAAATCAAAATCTATGTCAACATCTCTTTTGATAGTTGCAAGAAAATAGCTCATTTTTGCCATTTCTACGCCGTTTGTGAGTTTTTCTTTTAATGATTTTCCGTCAACCTCATCTATGTGAGAGAGTACGTTATCAAGAGTTTTGAACCTTTCTAAAAGTTTTACGGCTGTTTTTTCTCCGATCCCTTTTATACCGGGGATATTGTCTGAAGTGTCACCTCTAAGGGCTTTGTAGTCGATTACTTGGTCAGGATAAATTCCTAGTTTGTTATAAACACCTGCCCAGTCGTAATTTATCAGCTCGCCTTTTGATGGAATTAAAACACTGACTGTGCCTTCTTGATCGATTAGCTGGAATGCATCTTGGTCGCCTGTGAGGATAATTGTTTTGTGGCCGAGTTTTGACGCTTTGGTTACGATTGTGCCTATTACGTCGTCAGCTTCAAAGCCTTCTTTTGTGTAAATAGGGATGTTGAAAGCTTTTAAACCTTCCATAATCAACCCCATTTGGCTTCTCATTGTGTCGGGCATTTGTTCTCTGTTTGCTTTGTAGTCTTCAAAACACTCTGTTCTAAAAGTTTGATGACTAACGTCAAAAGCTACGGCAATACAATCGGGGCTGATTTTGGGGTTTTTTAACAGGTCAAAAATAGCCTTAAAAAAGCCGAACACTGCCCAAGTCGGCTCTTTGTCCGAGGTTTTCATTCCTGTTCTTTCCAATGCAAAAAAACTACGAAATGCTAATGCGTGTCCGTCGATTAAAATAAGTGTCTTTCCTGTACTCATACCCCTGCCCGTATTTGTCTGTATCTTCTGCAATTTTAGCATAAATTACAGATTTTCACTAACATAACCTTTGAGTTTGACTGATATCTGTTTCGATATCGTTGTTTTGGTTTATTTATCATTGTTGAGGATTGTGCTATGATTTTTGTAAGTTGAACAGTTAAGAGGTATTTTGGATTTATGTTTTCTTTTTTGAAAAATTTAAAAGGGGCTAAAGAGGAAAAATTAGATAAAGAAATTAACGAAGTCTATAAAAAACTAAAAGACTTGTACGACTTTGATTCAATTTCTGATGAGAGAAAAGAAGAATTAAAAAATTTGATTGAAGAAAACGGATACCTCCCTTATCCTCACATAAAGGCTCTTGAAGAATTATCTCCTGCTGAAGTGTTGTACGGGTTGGAAATTAAATGGAAATTGAACGGGGTTTTTTCTGAAGAAGAAAACGAATTCTGTTTTGAAAACAATATGATTTCTCCTGCACAAAGGGCAGATTTTAGAAACGGTGCTTGGCTGAAAAAAGAACAACATAACATCAAATTGATAAACCTCGCAGGTCTTGGCAACGGTAATAATACGGAAGAAACCGGTAAGTTAATCGACTGGCTCAGACAGGTATTAATTTTACCTGCAGGTATTCCCGAAAAAGGCGTTTTATCAACTACAGTGTATTTGATTCCTTTCCATCCAAGAGAGTTTGGTTGCGCTTATTTGCCTGTAAGCAGTGAAGTGAGCCCTATGCTCGAAGACAAAAAAATCACAAAAAATATCGGATTAGATACTAAACAACAGGTTCAACTTTTTGTTAAATTAGCTCAGTTAGCAGGACACTGTGTTATTTATGATGTACTTCCTCAAACAGGAAGATTTTCTAAAATGGTGTTGGCAAATCCGTTTATTGCACGTTGGTATGATGTAAAAGCACTTATCTCACAAATAGAAAAAGAAGTTGATAAAGCTTTTGATATCGTTAAAGAAGAATTTGATGAGGAAGATGCGGAAATTGTAAGAGATATCTATAAATCTACTCTTAAAAAAGGTTCTAATGACCTTTCAGAACATTATCAGGTTATTTATAACAGATTTGATGAGATTATTGCTCCTAAGAAAAAAGAATTTTCTGATGCGATGATGAAAAGAAATTCTCAAGCAGAAATTCATACAAGAGCAAAAGATATTACAGCGGAGCTAAACGGATATAAACCGTCAGAAAAGCTTACTGAAGATTCTATCACTAAGCAAGGAGAAACTATCCAAGCTCTTATAAAAGAAGGCTTGTGGCCTGCTCCAGGTGGTGCTTGGTGCTCAGCCGGTACTCCTGTGTTTGATAAGATGTCTGAAACAGGAGATTATCCTGTGTTTAAACATTTTGATTACAAAGGTGAGGATGTAACTCATTTTGCAAATCTTGATTGTCAAACACCGTACTATTTTGTATATCTTGAGTCTGGTGAGTACAATAAACCCGTAATTGATATGTATGTGGATTATCTCAAAAAATTGCAAAGTGATTACAATTTTGACGGTTTTAGAGTTGACCACATTGACCACATTGTTGATGAAGTTTCTGAAAAAGACGGTGTTCCGATAAGTTATCGTGCGCCTAGAGTTGTTTTGGGCAGAGCTAACAAAGAACTAAAAGAGACTATTTCTCACTTTGCTACTCTTGCTGAATATATGCTTTGGGACAAATATTACAAAGAATATCACAAGGATATGGCTTTTGATGTATTGTGGGGTAATGACATAATTTCTCAGTTCTCTAAAAATCCTCAAGCTATTGTGTGTGATAACCAAGAACTAGAACAGTTTAATATTGCTAACCCTGATACAACATACGGAAATCTTTCTATATTAAAAAGTTATAACAACCAAGACGGAGAATTCCGTGCTATTGACCAATACCCAGGGCAACTTGGTGCAGAAGGTGCTTTGTTTAAATGGTTTAAGTATAAGTTTTTACCTGGTGGCAGAAATGCTCAAAGACCTGTTATGTTTATTGACGGAGATGAGTCGTTTACTAAAACAGGTATAGAAAGTGTAATCGGGTCAGAGGTTTCTATGCCGAGAGCTAAAGATTACAAATTCTTTAACAAATTCAATGCGATAAATAACTTTGCGCTAAAAAATGTTTTAACTCGTGAGGGTGAAGCAGAAATTATAAACCAAGATAATGACGGCTTTGTCTGCTGGTTAGTTTCTAAAGACCCTCTTAAAGAGTCTTTGCTTGTTGTTGCAAATTATAATGCGCCGACTGAAAAAGTTACGGAAAATCACGATGATGGTTTTTCAAATACTTACATTAAAGAGGGGCAAAATGTCTACGACAAGACTGTTCAAATGCCTTGCGATTATTCAATAGTTTCTGAATACGTTTATAAAGATAGTGAAAAAATTGGCTGTGGTGCGTTTGAAGAAGTGAAGTTTTCAAAACCGGAAAATTCTTTGCATTTTGGCGAGCTAAAACCTTCAGAATTTAAGATTTATAAAATTAAAAAGTAAGAGTTTTAAAGTAACAAGTGTAATTTTTGCGCTATAAAAACTCGATATATTAACAAATGTTACATGATACAAAATCATGAAAACCATGATGAGAAGCGGGTATCCATGATTGTAAAAAAAATGTTACGTTCCCATGACATCAAAATGCTGTACAAATGACACTTTCAATGGTTTAATAATATCAATAAATAAATTGTTGAGAAAAATTTTTGGGAGGAGATTTGGACGGATTTCCAAATCTAAAAAGCCGGTTATATTACCGGCTTTTTTATTATAAGTAGATAAAAACAAAAGGCAGTTTTTAAACTGCCTTTTGTCTATAAATTTTGAATAATTTCTATCTCGTTTCCGTCAGGGTCTTTAATAAATGCTATTTTTGATTGAGCTTCTTCCATAACGAATGGTTCATAGAGATATTCTCCGCCAAACGCTTTGAATTTTTTATCAAACTCATCCATATCTTTTGTTTCTACGGCAAAATGTCCGAATGCGTTTCCGTTTGTGTAACCGTCTTTTGGATTTTCAAAGTTTTGGGTTAACTCTATTTCAAAATCTCCGTCTTCTCCTTTTAAAAAGTGTAATATACAATCTTCAAGTTTAATTTCGTGAGTTTTTTGTAAGCCCAAAAGCTCTGTGTAAAATTTCAAAGAAGCATCAATGTCTTTTACTCTTATCATTGCGTGTAAAATTTTCATAAATGTAGTCTCCTTAAAATGTAAATAACCTTACGGGTTAATCATATCATATCATTGTATTTTTTACTTTAATTGGTATAGTTTTATGTAATGGGGAGCAATTTATGACTCAATTACAGCAAACAGTTTTATTTGTCATCGATGATTTAGAACTCAAATATTTTGAGTTTAATGATTTAGTAACTAACTTTTGGATTATCAAAGAGCTATTACAGCGAGGTTTTGAAGTTTTCATTACCGTTAAAAATAAGCTTTTTACAGAAAACGATGTAGCAAAGACAATTTGCTATGAAGTTTATCTTAAAGATAATAATATCTTTTATAAAAAAGAAACACCTAAAGAATACATTATAGAACATTTTGATGTTGTTTTCTTTAGGCCTGATCCACCTGTTGATATTGACTACATAAACGCTTGCAACGTGTTTGATTATGTTGATACAGAACGTACTGTTATGATAAACAACCCAGTTGCAATTAAAAACTTTAATGAAAAATTTCATCTAAATTACTTTAATAGGTTTGCACCTCAAAATATCGTCACAGCTGACACAGATAAGATAAAAGACTTTGTCAGAGAACATAAAAAAGCAATAATCAAACCTCTTAACAGATGCTTTGGCAGTGGTGTGTATTATCTTGATACAGAAGAACGCAACATAAATGCCATAATTAAAAATCTTACGAACGAAGGTAAAACTATGGTTATGGTACAAGAGTATCTTGAAGGGGCCGTAAAAGGTGACAAACGTATTTTGATTGTTGGTGAACACGTCTTTGACGAATGCATCACAAAGCTTCCTGGTAAAGATGACTTTAAATTTAGTGTTCATTCTGACAAGTATTTTCAAACCGCAACACTTACTGAAGATGAGAAAAAAATGGCACAAGAAGTGGCAAAATATCTCAATTCTGTTGAGCTTTACATGGTTGGTTTGGATGTTGCCGACGGCAAGATTATGGAAATAAACGTAACAAGCCCTTGCTATTTTATTCGTGAAATTAACGCTCACAACAATGAAAATTTCCAAGATAAATTAATGGACAAACTAATAGAACTTATAGAATTAAAACAAGGAAAAACCCCCGCATCTGTATGCTAAAACAGTCTTTAATAAATGTTGAAAAAAATTGTCCGAGAAAAATTCGTGATAAGGAGCACTCTGCCGAGCAAAAGCTTACTAAATGTCAGTTTTTGCGAGAGGAAGACGAGAACGAATTTTTGGAGTGTCACCTTGAAAAGGTGAGCAGTGGCGGCTCGAAGGTTCGAGGCGACAACTGCGACACTAGATTAAATATGCTGACTGATGAAAATCAGTTAACAGAAATCTTTTTTTCAGGCCTAAAATCTCAAGATGACCTCACCCAAAAACGAGTAGGTGTCGAGTTTGAAAAGTTGCCTGTTTTGAAAAAAGACTTTTCTGCTGCTCCTTATTTTCAAGTGGCGAAAATTTTGCAATCTTTGAAAAGCAAAAGTAATGATTGGCAAGACGGTATAAGTGAAAATAACGCTATTTTAGGGCTGTTGGGTAAAAATGGAACAGTTACACTTGAGCCCGGTTCACAAACAGAAATTAGTTTATATCCGTCAGATAGTATTGATAAAATTTCTGCGGTCATAAATAGTTACAACAAATTCACTTCTGATATAGCAAAAGACCAAGGCGTTTTATTTTTAGGGTATGGGATACAGCCTGTTTCAACTTATAAAAACATCAGTATTATCCCCAAAAAAAGATATGAGTATATGACAAAGTATCTTCCGACAGTCGCGAAAAAGCCTCTGATTATGATGAGAGAAACGGCTGGCATTCAGGCAAGTTTTGATTATTCTGACGAACAAGATGCTATGAAAAAGTTTGCAACAGCATTAAAGCTTTCTCCTATTGTTAGTGCTGTTTATTCAAATTCTCCTATTCGTAACGGACGACTTACAAAATACAAATCAAATCGTGCTGCAAGCTGGCTAGATACAGACAATGACCGTTGCGGATTGGTTAGCGCAAAAGTTTTTTCAGGTGAGTTTTCTTTTTCCCAATATGCGCAAATTCTGCTTGATGTGCCTATGATTTTTATCGAACGTGAAATCAATGGCGTTAATACTGCAATTAAGGTTAACAATCTTACATTTAGGCAGTTTATGAAACAGGGGTATGAAGGATTTTTGGCTCAAAAAAATGATTGGGAAACTCATTTGAGCCTGTATTTTACGGATGTTCGTTTGAAATCTTATATCGAAATAAGAAACCACGACAACCAACGTTCGAATTTAATATGTTCTGTGCCTGCTTTTTGGAAAGGTATAATCTATAACAAATCCGCTTTGGATGCAGTTAATGATGTTTTAAAAAAATTTACTTATTTTGATTTTGAATATATCAGAAGAAAAGCTCCGCAACACGGTTTAGATATGAAAATTAAACATCTCTCGCTGGCTGATTTGGCTAAGGAAATTGTTGATATTTCGTATCAAAGTTTGAAGTCTTTTAATCAAGGGGAAGAAAAATATCTTGAGCCTGTAAAGGCTTTTGTTGATAAAAAAATCACACCTGCTGATGTCTTGATTGATAAATGGAATAATGAGTGGAACGGGCAATTGTCTGAGTTTGTTAAGTATTCAGAGCTTAGGTAATGATAATATTTATTATGTAAAATTCATAAAACACATAGTTAAATGCTTGTCTTGCACCAATAAATAAACTGCGTAAGCAGTAATACGGCTGTACAATTGTTTTATTTTTATTTTTTATTTTACGTACTTTTGTGCCGACAAAAGTACCAAAAGCTCCCGACCTGCTGTTCCATTCATACAGAAAGTAATTTAAACCCGACTCGGCAACTCGGCACGTAAAAATAGCTAAGGTACAAAAACTGATTGTGATACAAATAATTCCCCGTGCCTCAAACAATACCTCGTTTGCAGTTGTTTAAATAACTTTCTGTAATTCATTTCACAACGGTCGGATTTTTATTTTTTTATAGGGCTTCCATATCTTGGCAAACTATGACAATCAGACACTCTAATTATTGACAACAAGTCCGTTTGTAATTGTTTAGGGGCGCAGCCCTGCTCTCTATTTCTTTGATAAAAACCCCACTGCGTAAACAGTAATACGGCTTTGCCGTTGTAAGTTTGGTTAAACACTGTCAGATTTTAGAGTGAATTTTGACAGACCGTAACAAGGTGAAGTGGATGCAAAATTTGCTCTAAAATCCTACAGTGTTTTTTATAAGGCGAGTTTTTCTTTTTTGGTTCGTTTTTTCTTTTTGCGTCGCAACAAAAAGAAAAAATGAACATAGAAAAATAAATAATCTGTTTTTTAGATAGTTTTCTTTCTTTTCGTCGCAAAAAAGAGAAAGAAATGAACAAAGAAAAAAGAATTTATTTTATCTTACAGAGACTCATTTTAAACAGTTTATTTTTATGTTCATTTTCTTTCTTTGTATTGCGCAGGCAAAGAAAGAAAATGAACCAAAAGAAAGAAACCGGCGCTTATCAAAAGAAACAGTAAAATGTTTTATCAAAGATTTTGCCGTGACAAGCTACGGCAAAAATCTTTTCAAAACATAACTGTTTCTAATCAAGGTTACAACAGGGGGATCCCCCCTGTACCCCCCTTTAATAGTACAAATAATTTATCAATTATTTTTACATAATAAATATTATCATTTAGTACACTTGACAGGTCTTTTCAGTAATAACAATGATTTGAAACCAAATGTAACAATTTTGTTAAATAATATTAAAAAATGTTTCACAAAAAAACGCCAAAACGGTGTTTTTCTTGACGGGCATGTTTTAGCAAATAAGATTATATAATGGTTAGATATAGGTGAAAATATATTGTAATTACAAATTCATATAAAAATTAGAGTCCAAGGGCGTTTGGCAGGCGGAGTCTATGCCCGAAAATTTAATAACAGTTTACAAAAAATTTAATGTAGTACGCCACATTTAGCGAGGTAAATAAATGTCGACAAAACAACTAGCAACCAGAGTAACACCAATGGGTATCCCAAATACCAGATTGGATGATTTACCTGACTTAATCGAAGTTCAAAAGAATTCTTTTGAATGGTTTTTAAAAGAAGGCTTAAAGGAAGAATTACTTTCATTCTCTCCAATTAAAGACTATACAGGTCGTTTGGAGTTGCACTTCCTTCCTAACTATACCTTCGATAACCCAAAATACACAGTTGAAGAAGCTCGTATCCACGACGCTACTTATGCAAAACAACTTCGTGTAATGGTAAGACTTGTTAACCGTGATACCGGTGAAATTAAAGAACAAGAAGTATATATCGGCGACATCCCTACAATGACAGACAAAGGTACTTTCATTGTAAACGGTGCAGAACGTGTTATCGTATCTCAAATCGTTCGTTCTCCTGGTGTATATTTCAAACGTGAAATTTCTCCAACTGGTAAACGTTTATATAACGCAACTCTTATTCCAAACAGAGGTGCTTGGTTAAAAATCGAAACCGATGCTAACGATGTAATTTACGTTAAGATTGATAAAAACAGAAAAATCTTGGCTACTACATTGCTTAAAGCATTGGGTATCACTGTTTCTGAAATGGAAAACCTCTTTACTCACGCTGAGTTCTTGAAAAAGACTCTTGATAAAGATACAACAGAAACAACTGATGACGCTTTAATCGAAATCTACAAAAAATTGAGACCTGGCGATCCAGCTTCTGCTGCTGGCGGACGTTCTATTTTGGAAGCTCGTTTCTTTGACGAAAAGAAATACGATATCGGTCGTGTAGGTCGTTATAAATTAAACAAAAAATTGAACTTGAACCTTCCTGAAACTCAAAGAACAATTACTATTCAGGATTTGGTTGCTTCAATCGAATACTTAATCAACTTAACTTATGACGAAGGTTCTATCGATGATATCGACCACCTCGGTAACAGAAGAATCCGTTCTGTAGGTGAGTTGTTACAAAACCAATTCAGAGTTGGTCTTTCAAGAATCGAAAGAATTGTTAAAGAAAGAATGACTCTTCAAGATTCTGATACATTGACACCATTGAACTTGTTGAACACTAAACCTTTAGTTGCTTCATTGAAAGAGTTCTTTGGTTCATCTCAATTGTCTCAGTTCATGGACCAAATTAACCCTCTTGCAGAATTGACTCACAAAAGACGTATTTCTGCATTAGGACCTGGAGGTCTTGTTAGAGAAAGAGCTGGATTTGCTGTTCGTGATATTCACCCTTCACACTACGGACGTATTTGTCCTGTAGAAACTCCTGAAGGTCCGAACGCAGGTCTTATCGGTTCTTTGGCTACTCACGCTAAAGTTAATGATTATGGCTTTATCGAATCACCATTCTTCGCTGTTAAAGATGGTGTTGTAACAGATGAAGTTCACTACTTGACAGCAGATGAAGAAGATAACTTACGTATCGCTCCTGCTGACCTTGAGTTGAACCCTGATAAGAGTATCAAATACCCATACGTACCTGTACGTTACAGATCAGAGTTCGCAATGTCAGAAGCAAACAGAGTTGACTACATCGGTGTATCTCCAATCCAAATCTTCTCTGTTGCTACATCTTTGATTCCGTTCATTGAACACGATGACGCAAACCGTGCATTGATGGGATCTAACATGCAACGACAATCAGTACCTCTTCTTATCACAGATCGTCCTGTAGTAGGTACAGGTCTTGAAAAGAGAGCTGCAAAAGACTCAGGTATGGTTGTTGTATCTGATGTTGACGGTACAGTTGAAAAAGTTGTCGGTGAAGAAATCTATATCAGAGATAAAGCAAATAAACTTCACAGATATCAATTAATGAAATATGTTAGAAGTAACCAAGATACTTGTATTAACCAAAAACCAATCGTAAGAGACGGTGATGAGGTTAAAGCAGGTGATGTTATCGCAGACGGTGCATCTACAAATATGGGTGAACTTTCATTAGGTAAGAACGTTCTTCTCGCTTATATGCCTTGGGAAGGCTATAACTACGAGGATGCTATCTTGCTTTCTGAAAGATGCGTTTACGATGATATCTTTACTTCTGTTCACATCGAAAAATTAGAAATAGACGCTCGTCAAACAAAACTCGGACCTGAAGAAATCACAAGAGAAGTTCCGAACGTTTCTGAAGAATCTTTACGTCACTTGGACGAAAGAGGTATCGTAAGAATCGGTGCGAGAGTTTATGCAGATGATATTTTGGTAGGTAAAGTTACACCAAAAGGTGAATCTGAACACCCACCAGAAGAAAAATTATTAAGAGCTATCTTTGCTGAAAAAGCAAGAGATGTAAAAGATAACTCATTGAGAGTTCCTCACGGTGAAGGCGGTCGTGTTGTCGACGTTAAAGTATTCGACCGTGAAAAAGGTGACGAATTGCCACCCGGAGCAAACACTGTTATCAGAGTTTACATTGCTCAAAAACGTAAAGTTTCTGTTGGTGACAAACTTTCAGGTCGTCACGGAAACAAAGGTATTGTTTCAAGAATTCTTCCTAAAGAAGATATGCCGTTTTTGCCAGATGGAACACCGGTTGATGTTGTGTTGAACCCACTTGGTGTACCTTCTCGTATGAACGTAGGTCAAACTTACGAAAACTTGTTAGGTATGGCTGCATACTTGAACAAAACTCACTATGAAGCACCATCATTCGATGAAATGTATGGTGATGGTATGTCAGAAAAAGTTACTAAAGAAGAACTTCTTAAAGGTATCAAAGCTACAGGTGTTGACTGGGTTGGCGAAGACGGTAAGGTTAGACTTATCGACGGTAGAACCGGTGAACCATTTGACAGACCTGTTGCTGTTGGTTTGACATACGTATTGAAACTTGTTCACCTTGTAGATGACAAAATTCACGCAAGAAGCACAGGTCCATACTCACTCGTAACACAACAACCATTGGGTGGTAAAGCTCAATTCGGTGGTCAAAGATTCGGTGAGATGGAGGTATGGGCATTAGAAGCTTACGGTGCTGCTTATACTCTTCAAGAAATGTTGACTATCAAATCAGATGATGTTAACGGACGTTCAAGAGCATACGAAGCAATCGTTAAAGGTGATAACATCCCAAGACCTGGTATTCCTGAATCATTTAAGGTACTCGTAAGAGAACTTCAATCTATCGGTTTGGATATCACTGTTGCTAAAAAAGGCGGTGAAGAAGTTGACTTAATGTCTGATACTGATGATTTGAGAAAATCTTCAGCTAAGAGAACATTGTCAGATATCGATTCAGAGCTGTTGAATATCAACTTCTTTGAAACACCTACATCATTTAAAGAATAACAATAAGGAGATAATAAATTGTCTACAAGTATAGATTATTTTGACTATATACGAATCAGTATCGCTTCTCCGGAGCGTATACTGAAATGGTCATACGGCGAAGTTACAAAGCCGGAAACAATCAACTATAGAACTTTGAAACCTGAAAGAGACGGTTTGTTCTGCGAACGTATCTTTGGGCCTACAAAAGACTGGGAATGTTTCTGCGGTAAGTATAAAAGAGTAAGACATAAAGGTATCATCTGCGAACGTTGCGGCGTTGAAGTTACCGATTCAAAAGTAAGAAGACACAGAATGGGCCACATCAAATTGGCTGCTCCTGTTTCTCACATTTGGTTCTTGAAGGGTATTCCTTCTTACCTTGGCTTGCTTTTAGATATGTCTTTAAAAGATCTTGAACAAGTTATTTATTTCAACAACTATGTTGTAATTGACCCTGCTGATTCAGGATTCAAAAAATATCAATTATTGTCAGAAGAAGAATATGAAGACTTCATCATGGAAAACGAAGAATCTGCTTTAAAAGTAGGTATCGGTGCTGAAGCTATCAAAGAACTTCTTGGCGAAATTAATATGACTGAGCTTGTTGAAGAAATCAGAGGCGAGCTCGCTCAAGCAGGCGGATCTGTTCAAAAAAGAGCTAAGTTAATTAAGAGATTAAGATTAATCGAATCTTTAATTGCTTCAAATACAGAACCGACTTGGATGATTATGGATGTACTTCCTGTTACACCTCCAGACTTAAGACCTATGGTACAGTTGGATGGTGGACGTTTTGCAACATCTGACTTAAACGATTTGTACAGACGTGTTATTAACAGAAACAATCGTTTGTTAAGATTGCTTGAAATGGGTGCTCCTGAAATCATCGTAAGAAATGAAAAACGTATGCTTCAAGAAGCTGTTGATGCTCTTATCGACAACGGCAGAAGAGGCAGAACTGTTGTTGGTCCTAACAACAGACCATTGAAATCATTATCAAATATCATCGAAGGTAAACAAGGTCGTTTCAGACAAAACTTGTTGGGTAAACGTGTTGACTACTCAGGCCGTTCAGTTATCGTTGTAGGTCCTAGTTTGCACCTTAACCAATGCGGTTTGCCGAAAGAAATGGCTATCGAATTGTTTAAACCATTCGTTGTTAATAAGTTAATCGAACGTGGTTTGGTACAAAACATCAAATCAGCTAAAAAGAAAATCGAACGTTCTGAACCGGTTGTATGGGATATCTTAGAAGAGGTAATCGACGGACACCCTGTACTATTGAACCGTGCCCCTACTCTTCACAGATTAGGTATTCAAGCATTTGAACCTAAACTTGTTGAAGGTAGAGCTATCCAACTTCACCCTCTCGTATGTACAGCATTTAACGCTGACTTCGACGGTGACCAAATGGCTGTTCACGTTCCGTTATCAATTGAAGCTCAGACAGAAGCAAGAATGTTGATGTTAGCTACAAATAACATTTTGGCTCCTGCTACAGGTAAACCTATCATCACTCCTACTCAGGATATGGTATTGGGTATGTACTATCTGACTATTTTGAAAAACCATGATGGTAACGATGAAGTTAAAGGATACTTCTACAGCTTTGAAGATGCTATTTCTGCATTAGAAGCTAAGGTTATCGATCTTCACGACAAAATCGTTGTAAGAGACGAAAAAGGTGAAAGAATCGAAACTACAGTTGGTAGAATTATCTTTAACGAAACAGTAAGAAAGGCACTTTCTTCATAATGGATTTTAAAACGGGGAAGTTTTTATTCCCCCTAAAAATCCGACACTGAAAAATCCTCAGATGTACAAAAAAACTAAGGGAAGAAAAGAAAAAATGGATACATTAATTCACAAACATAATAAGAAAACAATGGAGTTCATTAACCAAGTAATGAACAAGAAAGCATTGAATAACCTTCTTGCTCAGGTTTACCTCGAGTACGGCGGTTCAAAAGCTGCCAGCTTGGCTAACAGCTTAAAGAACCTTGGTTATAAATATGCAACAAAATCAGGTACTACTATTTCTATCAGTGACTTGAGCGTTCCTCCAACTAAAAAAGAAATGCTTGCTGATGCTGAAAAAGAAATTGAAAAATCAACAAACCGTTATTTAAAAGGTGAGATTACCGAAGTAGAAAGATATACAAAGGTAATCGACACTTGGTCAGAAACAACTGCTAAGTTAACAGAACAGGTAGTTGAAAACTTTGACAGATTGAACCCGGTTTATATGATGGCATTCTCCGGTGCGAGAGGTAACTTATCACAGGTATCACAGCTTGTTGGTATGCGTGGTTTGATGGCAGACGCACAAGGTCAAATCATCGACTTGCCGATTAAATCTAACTTTAAAGAAGGTTTGTCAGTTACAGAATACATCATTTCATCATACGGTGCACGTAAAGGTCTTGTAGATACTGCGTTAAAAACAGCTGACTCCGGTTATTTGACAAGACGTTTGGTTGACGTTGCTCAAGACGTAATTATTAGAGAAGATGACTGTCATACAACTAAATTTATCACTATGACAGATATTAAAGATGGCGACAAAGTTGTTGCTCCATTAAAAGAAAGACTTTTAGGTAGAACAATTGCAGAAGATATTAAAGATGCTGAAGGAAACGTAGTTGTTCCTGCCGGCACAACAATGGATAGAGAAGATATCAAGAAAATTGACTCTCTTGACCTTCATGAACTTAAAGTTCGTTCTGCTTTAACTTGTGCATTAGAATACGGTGTTTGCCGTAAATGTTACGGTTGGGCAATGACTACTCAAAAAATGGTTGATGTTGGTGAAGCTATCGGTATTATCGCAGCTCAATCAATTGGTGAACCTGGTACACAGCTTACAATGAGAACATTCCACACTGGTGGTGTATTCAAAGGTTCAGGTGCTATGAAACACATTAACTCTGAAATTGATGGTGAAGTTGTTTCTAAGCTTAGAACTAAAGAAATGAGAACTCGTCACGGTGATATCGTACAAGTTAACATTCAAGAAGGTGATCTTGAAGTTAAAGGTGCTAAATTAACAAGAAAATATCACGTACCTACAGGTGCTAAGATGTTTGTTGTTAACGGTATGAGCATCAAAAAAGGCGATATGATTGCCGAATTTGAACCAGCTTCTACTGGTGATGGTAGCCGTTTGACAGAAAAAGCAACAAAAGATATTAACTCTGATTTGTCAGGTGAAGTTTACTTTGAAGATTTTGTTGCCGATGAAAAGAAAGACAGACAAGGTAACGTATCAAGAACTGCTAACAAAAACGGTATTGTTTGGGTATTAGGCGGCGACGTTTATAACCTCCCAGGCGGTTCTAAAATTCTTGTTAAAGACGGTGAAAAAATTAAAACAGGTGGAAAACTTGCTGAAACTCATATCTCATCTGAACACGGCGGTGAAGTTAGAGTTGGCGATAACCTTGTTGTAGAAGAAGTTAAGTTTGACGGTAAGAAGATTAAGAAAATTGTTCAAGGTAAAGAATTGACAATTGTTATTGCTTCTATCGCTCCTTCTAACGCAACATTTGAAACAACTAAGAAAGAACAATTCTGGACAGTTGATTCAACTGGTGAAAAATACATTGTAAAATCTCCAGCTGATACTTCTGTTGAAAACGGAATGATTATCGCTGAGTTGATAGATGATGAATATGCAGTTAACTCTTCAGGTGAAATCAGATACCAAGGTATCGAAGTTGATGAAAACCAAATTATCACAAAACCTGGTTCTGTAATCTTTATTCCTGAAGAAGTTCATCAAATAAGCAAAGACGTTGCTTTGAAGATGGTAGAAAACAATACTTTTGTTACTGCTGGTACAGAGGTTGTTAAAGACCTTTATACTCACATTGATGGTATTGTTGAAATTAAAGAATTTAACGACATCATTCACGAAGTTGTTGTTAGACCCGGTGAAATTTATACACTTGATTCTATCGGCGACCTTAAAGTTGAAGAAGGTGAAGTTGTTGAAGAAGGTACTGTAATTGCTGGTAAAATTAAAGCTAAACAAACTTCTATCGTTACAATTCTTGAATCAGAAGATGACAGCTTGCCAATAGATGATTTGGAAGAAGAAATTGATGTTACTTCTTTAGATGAAGAAGCTATAACAAATAAACCAATCCAAATCTTGGTAAGACCTGTTCAACAATTTGAAATTAAACCAAAATCTGTAAGCATCGAATTTGAAAGTACAGATGAAGCAATTAGTATAGTTCCTGTAACTCAGTTGCAATACAAAGACGGTGCAAGAGTTAGAAACCTTGACGGTTCTACTTTGACAAGAACAAGCTTAGTTCTTCAAATGCAAGGTTATTTAAGCCACCTAAAAGGTATGGTTGAAATGACTAAAGACAATGCTTTGAAGGTTGTTGTTCTTGAAACATTGATTGTAAGACGTGAAGTTGAAGGTACAAATAAAGCTTCATTACAAACTGAACTTTTGGTTGAAGACGGTCAAACAATCGCACCTAAAGAACCTGTTGCAAAAACTCAGGTATTGGCTGTTAACGACGGTGTTGCAAGCATTAAATCAGACAAAGAAGATTTAAGAAGATTGCTTCTTATTTCTGATAATGTAGAACAAGTTGTTAAATTAAAGACAAAACCTGTTGTTAAAGAAGGCGACTTTGTAAGACGTGACGGTGTTATCTCTGAAAGTGGAGAAACAACTCCTACATCTGGTAGAGTTGTAGCTGTTGAAAAAGATTCGGTAAAAATCCGTATCGGTCGTCCTTACTTAATCAGCCCAGGTACTATGTTACAGGTAGATTCTGGTTCTCTCGTACTAAGAGGCGATATGTTGGCTAACTTGGTATTTGAAAGACAAAAAACAGGTGACATCGTACAAGGTCTTCCGAGGGTAGAAGAACTTCTTGAAGGTAGAAAACCTAAAGATTCTGCTATTCTTGCTGAATTTGACGCTGTTGCTGAAATCGAAATTGAAGATGATGTACCAAGATTATACTTGGTTAACGAAAACGGTAGAACAGAAATCAAATATCCTATCGATTCAAATATCATTGTTCAAGACAAACAAAAAATCCACGTAGGTCAACCTTTGACAAGTGGTCCTTTGAACCCACATGACGTTATCAGATTAAACGGTATTGAAGCAGCTCAACAATACCTTGTAGATGAAGTACAAAGAGTATATCGTTCTCAAGGTGTAGAAATTGCCGATAAACACGTTGAAATTATCGTACGTCAGATGACTAAGAAGGTTAAAGTTCTTGACTCAGGTGATACAAAACTTCTTCCTGGTGAATTGGTTGAAATTCAGTCATTAGAACTTGAAAACCAAGCTGTTGAAGAAGCAGGCGGACAGATTGCAACTTACGAACCTGTATTGCTTGGTATCACAAAAGCTTCTTTGAACACTGAAAGCTTTATCTCAGCAGCTTCTTTCCAAGAAACTACAAGAATTCTTACAGAAGCAGCTGTTGATGGTAAGAAAGACTTGTTAAGAGGTCTTAAAGAAAACGTAATTATCGGTAGATTGATTCCTGCCGGTACCGGTTACTACCACTTAACTCACGCTTCTGAAGAAAAAGATAAAGAAGCTCAAAGAAGAGCTGCTCAAAAGAACAATGCCAGAAAACCTTCTGCAATTTTGGAAGAAATTGAAGGTATGTTCGGAGCACCTGATTTCACAATTGGTGAATAATTCTTATTAAAATAAATTAATAAAGCCGTTCCTTTTGGGACGGCTTTATTGTTATTTGGTATAATATCTCTGTGAATAGAAAGGGAGTTTTGGTATGAAAAAACTGTTTGGAATTGTGTTGAGTATGTTTTTGTTGACTTCAGGGGCATTTGCCGCTTCGTATAATACATCAACAAATTGGTTCGATACAAAAAATGTTAGTCATTTGAATGTTATTGGGCAAAATATTATTAAAGCAAATAAAATGCCTACAACAGTTACTTTTAAAGTTACCGACAATCAGAATATGAATTCTGAAGATACTTACACAAAGGTTGTTTATATTTACAGAGAAGATTTAAAGTATGTAGAAAATGATAACGAGCTTGCTGCTGTTGTAGCTTCAGAAATCGGTCATTTAGTTAACGGTCATTATGCAAAATCAACTATGTTTAACAATGTACTTTCTTCTATCGCTCCAACAAGCGGAACCGGTAAGGGTGCTACAACCGTTAATATTTTAAAGACTATGTCTTCCAGCAAAGTAAGCAGAGATAATCAAAAAGAAGCAGATATTACTGCTGTCGATTTGTTAGCAACTGCAAAATATAACCCTTTAGCTTTGATTTCTGTTGTTTATAAGTCAGATTTAGCCAATGTTGGCGGTTTGATGGATGAAAAACTTTCTTGCGAAGACAGAATTATGAATATTTATGATTACGCTAATTATAATTATCCTGATATTGTTAAAGCAAATTACAAGACAGAGTCTTATCAAAGTGCTTTAAATTTGATTTATGCTAATTTAAAAATTAGAAAAGCTGACCCTAAAAAACTTGAAAAAGCACAAAAAGAACAAGAGAAATTAAAAAAGGACAAATTAAAAAGAGCAAGAAACATGGCTAAATCAACTAATCCGTGGAGTTCTGCATATAGCTTGTTGCAATCTAACTATTAATTAGATAAAAAAGAAAAGGTCGCATTTGCGGCCTTTCTTTTTACTCATATCTCAAAGCTTCAATCGGGTTTAATAATGATGCTTTATAAGCTGGATAATAACCAAATACTATGCCTACAATACCAGCAAATCCAAATGAAATTAAAATAGGTATGGGGGAAATTATTACAGTCATTTCAGAAAAAAGTCCGACAATTTTGCTTCCCAAAACACCTATTAAGACACCTATAAAACCACCTGCTAAAGACAATAGTAATGCTTCAAATAAAAATTGGATTCTGATATCCATTGCTGTTGCACCTATTGCCATACGGATACCGATTTCTTTAGTACGTTCTGTTACTGATACAAGCATAATGTTCATAATGCCTATACCACCGACAAGAAGTGAAACTGAAGCTATAGAACCCAGTAAAATAGCCATTGTGTTAGAGGCTTGTTTTGCTGTTTCTAACATTTGAGTAAAGTTTCTTATGCTAAAGTCATCTTCTTTGTTTTTTCCTAGGTTATGACGTTCTCTTAACAGTTCTGTTATTTCTTGCTGAGCAGAATCAAGGCTTTCTGCATCTTTAGCTTGTACGTTTATGTGTTTAACCATTCCCGGAAAATCAGAACCGAATAATTTTTTTTGAGCTGTTGTAATAGGAATTAATACAGTATCGTCCTGGTCTTGTCCCATACCGTTTTGACCTTTTGATTTTAGTACGCCGATTACTTTAAATGGCATACCTCCGATACGGATTGTTCTGTTGAGTGGATCCATATCACCAAATAGATTTTCAGTTACTGTTGCCCCAAGTAAGGCAACTTTTGTTGTGTTTTTGAGGTCATCTTCTGTTATTCCTCTGCCAGATTCCACTTCCCACATTCTTATTGGCATATAACCAGGGGTGATGCCGTTTACTGTTGTTGACCAGTTTTGGTTTGCATATACAAGCTGTTGAACTTGACCGACTGTTGGAGCTACTTCTAAAACTGACGGGCAGTGTTTTAGCATAGCTTCTGAATCTTTAATGGTCAAAGTCGGTTGAGTTCCACTCCCCATTCTTACACCGCTTGAGGTTGTAGAACCTGATAAAACCATTAATACATTGGAGCCCATTGAGGCAATATCTTTATTTATTCTTTCTTTTGCTCCTTCACCTATGGAAAGCATTATGATAACTGCGCTAACACCGATAATGATGCCTAAACTGGTTAGTATAGAGCGCATTTTATTTACTTTTAGGGAACGAAGTGAAATTTTTAGCGTTGATTCAAAATCTATCATACGTTTCGAACCTCCGTTCTGTTAGTGTTTATTTCATCACTTATTATGTTTCCGTCTTTAAATCTTACTATTCTTTTGCAATATTGAGCGATATCAGGTTCGTGCGTTACAAGAATGATTGTTTTGCCTGAATCATTCAGTTTGACAAAAAATTCCATTACTTCTATGGATGTTTTTGTATCGAGGTTTCCTGTAGGTTCGTCTGCAAGGATAATTGGGGCATCATTTACTATTGCACGTGCTATCGCAACTCTTTGCTGTTGTCCGCCTGACATTTGGTTTGGCAGGTGAGTTTCTCTTGCTTCCAGTCCTACAATTTTTAGGGCTTCTTTTGCTCTTTTTATTCTTTCTTCTGGTGGTATGCCTTTGTATATCATTGGCATTTCTACATTTTCTATCGCTGATGTTCTTGGGATAAGGTTAAACCCTTGGAATACAAATCCGAGCTTTCTGTTTCTGATTGTCGAAAGTTCGTTCATAGACATTTTGCTGACGTCTATTCCGTCAAGAAAATAACTGCCTGAAGTCGGTTTATCAAGACAGCCTAAAATATTCATGCAGGTGGATTTCCCTGAACCGGATGCACCCATTATTGCAACAAATTCTTCTTTATCAATGCTTAGAGAAACATCGTTCAGTGCGTTAAATGATGTTTCTCCTGTTGAATAAGTTTTTATTAAATTTTTTATTTCAATTAATTTCATGTTATTAGAACATTCTCATTCGAGGTTTTCTTGTTTGTGTTTTTTGGTCTTGTTCACTTCTTTTTTTAAGAATTACTCTGTCGTTTTCTTTAAGATTTTCTGATATAATTTCAGTTCTGTCAGAATCTTTGGCTCCGGTTTTAATTGTAATTCTTTGAGGTTTATTGTCTTTTATAACCCACAACCCTTGGTCTTTATATTTTTTGCCGCCTGTAAGTTCTTTGTCTGTAAATCTTAGTGCGTCTGTTTGAACGCAGATTACATTTTCTCTTTTATTTGTAATGATAGAAACGTTAGCAGTCATACCCGGAATCATCTTTTGGTCTTTGTTATCAACGTCAACGATGACCGTATATGTTACAACGTTAGAAACTGTTGTTGGTGCAATTCTGACTTCTGTAACTTTTCCGTGAAATACTTCATCAGCGTATCCGTCAAGAGTGTATTCTACCTCTTGGCCTTTTTTTATTCTGCCAATATCAGCTTCTGATACGTTTACTTCTATTTGCATGTTTGTTAAATCTTGTGCAACTTGGAATAATGTTGGTGTTTGGAAACTTGCTGCAACAGTTTGACCAACATCTACCGCTCTTGAAACAACAATACCATCTACAGGAGAGACGATTCTTGTATATCTCAAGTTTGTTAAATTGTTTTGTAATGTTGCTTGAGCTTGGTTAATTGTTCCTTGAGCTGCTGCAATTTGTGCCAAATCAGATTTGTAAGTTGCTTCTGCAAGGTCGAGATCACTTTTGGCTACATAGTTTTTTGTATATAGTTTTTTGTATCTTTCGTAATTTTTCTTGTCATAAACAAGCATTGCTTCAACTTTTGCTTTGTTTGAACGAGCTGCTTCTAAGTCACCTCTTGCTTTGTCAACTTGTGCTTGGAATAACGACGGGTCAATTTGGGCAAGGAGTTGTCCTTTTTTAACTTTAGAGTTATAGTCAACATAAATTTCTTTAATCATACCTGATACCTGAGAGCCTATGTCAACAGTGTTTACTGGGTTAACAGTACCTGAGGCTTCTACGGCTTCTATTATAGTTTTTCTTTTTACGGGGACTGTGACGTAGTCAGCGTTTGGGTTTTTTCCAAAGAAAAACGCAAAACCGCTAACAAAAAATATGGCAGCAATTACGCTTGTTATTATAATTATTCGTTTTTTCATCTTACCCCCATGGATTTTTGAAATTGTTCTTTTGCTACGTTATAGTCAAAGACTGCTTGTACAAAAGACAATTGAGCATTGTTGTAGTTTGTTTGTGCTTGTTGCAGTTCTATAAAATTGCCGAGGCCTACGGTGTATCTGCCGTCAGCAAGTTCAAAGTTTTCTAAAGTTTGTTGAACTTTTTGAGCCATAAGTGGAATTTTTTTCTGAAGAACAACCATATTTACGTAGTTGTTTTTAACTTCAAAATGTATATTTTTTTTAGACAAATCAATATTTTCTTCTGCCATTTGCAGATATGATTTGCCTTGTTCGATACTGTATTTCATATCCATAAAGTTTAAGGTAGGGAAATTTAAGGATACACCGATATTAAAACCTGTATTAGATACATCACTGTTTTTTCTGTAGTTGTATCCGGAACTTGCGCTTAATACAGGGAAGTAAGAACGTTTTATTGCTTTTAGTGATTCTTTTTGTGCTCTTTCTACCATTAATAGTGATTTTAAATCAGGTCGGTTTTCATATGCTTTTTGGATTGCTTCATCAACAGGAATGATTAATGGTTGAAATTTGTAATCTTGTAAAATGTCTTGTTTTTCGATACCAGATGTTAGTATTGCGGTTTGTTCGTATTCTTTACTGCCGCTTTTTTTGATTGTATTTACGTTAACTTGTGTTTTTTGCGGTTTTGTTCTTTGAAAGTTGAAACTTTCTGTATTCTTTAACCTGTAATCAGGCGCGTCAGGATAATACATTGCGTTGTTTAGGTTAACAATTGCGTTTTGATATTGTCCTTGAGCATTTAGTAGTGATATTTCCGCATCTGTTAAATACACTTGTGCGTTAACAACGTCGATTTTGGATTTTAATCCTTCTTGAAATAGGGCGTTTGTTCTTTCGTAATTTAATTTGTTAATTCTAACTGAGCGTTCAAAAACATCTTGATTAGCGAGTGCTGCTAATGCTTCAAAATAAGCCAGCTTTACTCTATATATTGTGTTTAAAATTGTATTTTCTAAATCGTAACCAACTGATTCTTTGTTGTATTTTTGCATATTAATACGGGCTATTGTTGAGCCAAAGTCCCATATAAGTTGGTTAACTCCAAGGTTTAATTGATAATAGTTGTTGTCAGATGATGTACTTCCGCCTTGGTTGTAAAAACCGCCACCTGAGCCTGAGTTTTTGTTGTGCTGGGATGTGAAACCGTTACCTACAGTCAGGTTAGGAAAATAATCAGCTTTTGCAAGACCTACCTGTGAATTTGCGATATCTTTTTGTGTATTTGCTATTTTTATACTCGGGTCATTTGCCAGTGCAATATTAATACAATCTTCAAGAGAGTATTCTACTGTTTTGTTTACTTCTGCCTTCATTTGTACAGCCGGTTTTTCGTTGCTTTTTGTTTGTTTATCTTTTTTAAATGGTATTGAAAAACCGTAAGCACAAGAAAATAGCTGACAAAACGTGAATGACAGCGTTAAAACCATTGGTATTATTTTTATACGAAGAAATCTGTTCAACTCTATTTACCTTGTATGTTCATTTTAGAAAAATTTTTTTATTCTTAAATCATCCTATTATCTTAATTTTTCTACACTAGCTCTTTAGAGCTATTTAAATTACCTATATAATTTTGGTGTTCTATGTATTCATAAACGATTTATGTTATAATTTGTTCAAATTTATTTAGATGGATAGGAATTGTTGGATGAAAAATTTTAGATGTATAGTGTTTTCTGTAGTGGTATTACTGTCTTTTGTTTGTGCAATTCAAAGTTGTTCTTTTGCTGCTGATAATTCGCAACAATCAAAGAAGTATGCAGTGGTTGATGTTACCAAGGTTGTTAACAGTTCTCAAAGTGTTAAAGAATTAAAACAAGAAAGAGCTGCTCAAAAAGAAGCTATCAATAAATTTTTAAAAGAGGGTAATGCTCAATTAAATGCAGAAAAAGATAAAGCTAAAAAAGCTGAGTTAAAGAAAAAACTAAATAATGATTTGAAATTAATGACACAAAATTTTGATAAACAATATCAAGAAAAACTATTGAATGCCAACAAAGAAATAATTTCAGAAATTAATAAAATTGGTAAAGAAAGACAATACGATTTGATTCTTACAACAGATTCTGTATTGTATGGTGGAGAAGATATAACAAACGAGATTGTGAAAGAAGTAAAGTAAATTATGACAGAAGAAGTAAATAAATATATTAAAGAGGTAGCACTGCCAATGAAGGCTGTATTTAAGGATATGCTTAAATATGCGCCGTCTAAAATATTTGGTTTGTTTGGAAATATATTGATTGTTCCAGTTTATACAAACCTGATGTCACCCGGTCAATACGGGATTTATGCAATTTCTTTGGCTGTTTTAAGCTTTTTATGTATAATTTTTTCCGATTGGATAGGACTTTCTGGCTTACGATTTTTTAGAAAAAATCAATTGGAAGGTTTGGTACCAAAGTATGTTTCTACTTTGGTGATGATTTTAGCATCAAACCTTGTTGCGATGTTCTTTTTAGCAATGCTTTTAAGAAATCAGTTTTACCAGTACTTTAATATTTCACCAAAAATATTTCTTTTTGTATTGGTTTTGATAGTTCCCGTTGCATTGAGAGCTCTTTTATTTCAGGTTTTGAGAGCGCAAATAAAACCGGGAGCTTTTACTGTTACTACGATTATTAACCAGATTTTGACAATTGTATTAGCTGTATTACTATTAAAGTTTACTAGTTTTGGGGCTGTTTCTGTTCTAATTGCTATGGCAATTTCGATTACGATTATTGACGTTGTTCTCGTTTTTCAAACAGATATTTTATGGTTGTTAAAGTTTGAAAAACCTGATTTTTCAATGATTAAAACACTATTTATGTATGGTGTTCCTATTGCAATTGCTTCATTAAGTTTGTGGGTAATTAATCAAAGTAATAAATTTATAACAAGTCATTTTCATGGCCTTGTAGATGCAGGTTTTGTAGGGGTTGCTTACAATATGACTTTCCCTATTTTGATGACGTTGTTTGCTATTATTACTATTGCTGCTTATCCGAGATTAATTAATTTGTATGAAGAAAAAACAGATGTAAGACCTTTGATATCAAAGTTAACAGGTTATTATATGCTGATTTCGCTACCTATTGTTGTTATTATGTCTTTGTATGCAAAAGATTTAATAGCGCTGTTTGCTAATAGTGAGTACCATAACGCATTTGTTTTGATTCCTTACTTGGCATTTAGTGCGTTTTTCTTGAGCTTTACAGATTATACAACTTATCAATATCACCTTTCAGGTAAAACCTATATATTAACAACATTAAAAGTTGTTTCTGCTATTATTGGTTTGGTATTAAATATTTATTTAATAAAAGAAATGGGGCTTGTTGGTGTTGGTATTGCAACATTGATATCTAATATTCTTTATTTCTTGTTAACGGTATTTGTGGTTGTTCCGGGCTTAAATTGGCAAGTTCCGTATAGAAAACTTTTCCACATATTGTTAACATTTGTTCCAGCCGGGGTAGCTTGGTATTACTTGAAGGGTAGCCCGATAATCCCTGTTGTGCAGATTTATATTCTTTTGACTTTATATTATGTCCTTTATTACTTTACAAAAGGTATATTTAAAGATGAATTGGAGTAGTAATGCTTAAAAAGTTTTTTATCATTTTTGCTTTATCTTTATTTTTTATCACTCCCGCTTTGTCACAGGATAAAGTGTTGCAAGGAAGTGTTTTGTACAATGAAGAATCAGCCAGAAAACTTGCTTTTGAAGGATTAGATTTAAAACTTGATAAAAAACTTCTTGAGGACTATCTTGTTGACGCAAACAATAAAGAAAACAGGGAAGCTCTAAAAAACGGCAAACAAATTGAAGGCCGCAGTATAATGTCTTTCAATATAAGAGGATTTGTTAAAGGTTATGTTATTGTTTATGACGACAAACCTGAATACGCGTATTACTACACTACAAGCGGATACCTTGCTGCTGTTGATGTAGATAAACATTTTGGAGATGACTACCCATACCGTGTGGGTAAATATAATCCGGTAACGGGGAATCTTGTTTCTATTGGCTTGTATGTTTCTGATGAAGAACAGTATGCGTATACTAAAAACGGAAAATTAAAAGCCCATTGGATAGGCAATATAGGTTATAACTCGAAAGGCAAACCTATTGCCAAAAGAGAAGTTGTTGAAGAAATCCCTGAGTAGTCGGTTTCGTTGACAATATGTTATAAAATTTATAGAATAAAGATATGAAAAGAGTGTTTATTACAGTTTTGATTCTGTTAATCGGTTTTGTCTCTTTTGTCCCCTCTGTACAAGCCAGACAACGTGTTGTTACTGGTGTTGGTAAAACTGCTTTTGTTTCAAATGGGCTTTATTTTAAAATTAACGAGATTTCTATTTCTCCTAAAAAAGTCAGTGTTACAGTTCAAGCAAAAAATAAATCTATACTTAGTCAAGCTGTATATGTAGAGCTAACTGATAATAAAGGGGTAATTTATGCTCCTGAAAATAAGGATTCTATAGTGTTTTTTAGGCCGTTAAAGTTTAATAAACCTGTTACTCAAAAGATATCATTTGTTGTTAACGGTTCAGGAGAGAAATATTGGTTAGCTGTGTACAGCAAAGATATATTTAAAAAGAATAAAAAACAAATGATAACAAAAATGTCTTTAGATGAGGCAAAAAAAGAACTAAATTCAAAGTGATAGAGAGGTATTATTGATTTTTTTTTAAAATCATATAATAATTAGGATTATGAGAAAAAATTTAACTATAGCATTATCATTGATGTTGGCTCTTACTCCGGTATGTTCGGATTTTAGCGCTTCAGCAAAAATGTCCCCCGAGTCTTACAAGCTTTATCAAGATTCCAATGTGTTGGAAAAAGATTGCAATTATTCTATGGCAATAGAAAAGATAAAGAGTGCTATAGATTTGTCTCCTGACGAACCTATTTTGTATATAAAACTTGGCGGTTTGTATTCTGAAATGGGTGACTGGGATAATGCCTTGATTGCATACAAAAAGGCAGTAAAACTCAAACCTAATGATGCTGTTGTTTATATTAGTATCGGTAATATCTTGCAGCAACAACACGATTATGAAAATGCTTTTGCTGCATATAATCAAGCTTTAACTATCTTTCCTGAGTATAAATACAATTACTTGAACCTTGCCAGTGTTAAATCTTTGCAAGGTGATGATCAGGAAGCTATTAAATATTTTAAAACTTTTTTAGGTTATTATCCTGATGATACTGAAGCAAGAGCAAATCTTGCATCTATTTATTTGAAGATGGATAAGTATCAAGATGCAGCGGATGAGTACGCTACTTTGTACACAAAAAATCCGGCAACTTTTAAAGAATATCCTAATTATGGCTTGGCATTGCTTCGCTCAGGCGACTATACAAATGCTGTAGAGATGTTTAAAAAAGCTGTAAGAAATGATTCTACAGACTATGCATCTCATGCGAATATGGCCTTGGCTTATGTCAGATTGTCTAAAGACGAATTGGCTTTGATTGAGTTTAGAAATGCTTTTTCTATCAAACCTGATTTAAACGATTTAAAACTAGATTATGCAAACTTGCTCGCTGATATGGGTAAGACTCAAGATGCTATTGCTATGTACAAAGAGTATATCCAGTACAAACCAAAAGATGCTACAGCATATTATAATCTAGGTCTTGTATATCAAAAGAATGAAAAATATGCAGATGCTATTAACACGTTTAAGTCTGCTCTTGCAATAAATTCTTCTAACGTTGATGTAAAAAAAGAGTTGGCTAGAACTTACCACCTTTCTAAAAATTACCCGGAAGCAATCAAATTATATGATGAGTTGCTTACTGTAGATAAGAACGACTATAACGTTTTGTTTAACAAAGCAATTGCAGAACATGCTCTTGGTAATTATGAAGCTGCTATTGCAATATACAAAAATCTTTACGCTCAAAGAAATGAGCCTAAAGTAAGAGATTATCTCGGTAAAGCGTATATTGCACAAGGTGAGTCTTTGATGAAAAACGGACAGACAAAGAAGGCTCTTTCTTATTACGAGCAGGCTGCAGATTTGAATGCTAATGATTCAGTTGCTCTTGTTGCGATGGCTGGTGTGTATGATTCGATGGGCGCTAGAGTAAAAGCTTTGGAAAAATTTGAAAAAGCTCTTGAAGTTAACCCCGAAAATACTCAAATATTGTTAGATTATGCAAAATTGTTGAATAAGTATGAACGTAACCAAGATGCAATAGTTGCATATAACAAAGTTCTTGCGACAGATGTTAAAAATGTAGAAGCACATGAGGCTCTTGCTGATTTGTATCTTAAAGAAAAGATGTTAGATAAAGCAGTTGCTGAATATCAAAAGGTGTTGCATCTGGAAGCAAATAATGAGGCTGTCTTAATAAAACTCGGCAATACATATAAAGCTGCTGATGATACAAATAATGCGCTTTCTCAATACGAAAAAGTAATGACATTGAATCCTAAAAATGTGGATGCTATGTTCAATGCAGGACTTTGCTATGCTGAGCTCAAACAAAAGAACAAAGCCAAAGATACCTTCAATAAAGTTATTTCTATAGATCCTAAATATGCTTATGCTTATTACGCTTTAGGTATTGCATATGAGGATGAAAAGGATTACGCTCAAGCTATTGCTAATTATGAAAAGTTCGTTGGTCTGACAACAGATGCTGATGTTAAAGCCGATGTTAAAAGACAAATTGAGTATTTAAAAACAAAAGTTAATGAACAATAAGGCTCGATACAGTTTAATTCTTTTATGTATAGCTAGCGTGTTTATTTGCTGCGGTTTTGGCTTTAGATGCAGAAAACGTGACGCTTTACTGCTTTTTAACAGCCAGCCGATAACGAATCAAACAATTAACAACGCAGGCAGACATTTTCCTGTAGGCGAAAAAGTTTATTATATCCTTTTAAACAATGAAGGTTTTAAGGATGACTATATAAGAGTTCAAATTGTAAAAAAAGAAGAAAAAACCAACCACTGGGGATACAAGGTATATTGGGCAAAAGATTATCAGATTGATAAGTCTTTAAAATATTTTAAATCTTATTTTGTTATAGATGAACCAGGGTATTATTTTATGCAAATATTTTCATTTGACGATTTCGATTGGCCTATAATAAGAAATGATTTTTGGATTGGTAAGTAGTGTTTAGAGATTTTTTTCTATACATAAAATTTTATTTTGATAAATTATTCTCTTCTAAATATAAAATAGAGGGCAAATGCCTTCAGTGCGGTGCCTGCTGTCGTAATATCGTGTTTATGATAGAGGATGAATATGTCAGAGATGAAAAACAGTTTGAGGATTTAAAACAGTTTGATAAAAAATACAATTGTTTTGAAATAGCAGGCAGAAATGACAAAGGTGTTTTGCTTTTTAAATGTAAATCGTTAGATGAAAATAACAGATGCAGAGATTATATGTTCCGTTCTATATATTGCAGAATGTATCCGATGGTCGATTCTAAAATAAGACTTGGCGGATGTGAGACTTTTGATACTTGCGGATACAGCATTAAAATTAATAAAAAATTTAGTGAATTTTTAGATAAGAAAAAACGTTAAAAAACCTTTACAATAACGATTTGTTTGTAAATTCCAAAGTGTGTTTTGTTTTACATGTCTTGTATGGTGTAGCTTAATCTGTTTTCGGCAAAAGCAGATTGGCTAAGTGTGAAAGGTCTCACTACTGTGATTATTAGCAATGAACATGTAAAAAACGGATTGGCTTGGGCAGGCAAACGTTTGCACGCACCGGAACAAAGAATAGTTCTTGGGGCAACAGCTCTTGCAACACAGCCGTTTATTGATTTGCATAATAAAGATGTTGATGAAGAAACAAGAAAACTTTCTGCAGCAAGAACTGTCGCTAAAATTATTGCGGGTACTGCTGTAGGTGTTGCTGTGAGATACGCGGGTATATGGTTTGTTAACAAATATTCTCAGTTTGAAAAAGTTTATGCAGATGCGCAAAAAACTATTGTTAAAGAAATTATTCCTGATGCTAAAAAAGGTTTCTTAACTCCTTTATTTTTACAAAAATCAATTTTCCCTATATCTGATAAAGAGTTGATGAAACGTATGACAAAATACAGAAAAGCAATGGGGACATTGGTTGCGACTATAGCAATGGTTGCTACAAACTTTTTGTTAGATGCTCCGTTGACTAAATATCTTACAAATGTTTTTCAAAAACATATCAATACTCCTTCTAAAACACAAGAAAAGGAGGTTAATCAATAATGTCATTGTCTAAGATGTTGCAAAACGTTTCTCAATATATGTTTGACAACTATTCAAAAGATAGTGGCAAGTTGCTTGTGCACTTGGGCGCATTGGGCTGGGTTTTAGGCTCTGCTGCTCAGATAGGTGCTGTTATTGGTGACAAAAACATCGATAAAGAACAAAAAAGATTTTTGCTTCCGCAAGAAGGCGCTGACGCTGCCGTTAACGTTGCAATGTATTATACAATCTGTGATGTAATAAAAAGAGGTGCTGATCAGCTTGTTGAAAAAGGCAAATTGCTAAGTGATGATGTGGCTAAAGCTCTTGTAGCCATTAAACCTTCAATGAATTTGGATTATAAAAATTGGCAAAATCTTTTTACAAAAGATGAATTAAAAACAGCACTTTCAAAACTTTTAAAAGATCCTGATAATCTTGATATGTTGAAAGGCTTAAGTATTGATGAAAAAGCTCAGGCAAAAAAACTTATAGCTGCAGCACTGGAAAAATTGGAAGACCATAAAGATAATGTTGGCGTTATTTCTGCAATAGTTGCTTCTGTTATTGCTTGTAATATTGTTACTCCTTATGTGAGAAACATTGTAGCTTCTAAAATTCAAAATCATATGTTAGAAAAAGAAACTTCTGAAATAAGAAAAACTCAAATAAAACGCAATATTACAATGTTAAATCCGTTGCCTTTGTCTTTCAAAGCTTTTAACGGTTATAATACATACTCTAAAGTAAAAATTTAATTGAACAGATATTTTGTTTTTTATAAACTTTATGTATTGGTTATAAGTAGAGGGTGTTTATGTTTTTACTTTGCGTTATTTATAATTTTTTATTGATTACTTTGGCATTGATTCTTTTGCCTGTGATATTAATTGCTTTGGCCTTGGTTCCAAAGTTTAGAGCCGGTTTGTTTACAAAATTGGGCTTTTATCCTGATTTTAATCTTGATAGGAATAAAAAAACAATATTTTTCCACGCTGTTTCTGTTGGAGAAGTTAATGCAGTGGAAGCTCTTATAAAAAAGACAAGAGAAAATTTCCCTGATGCAAATATTGTTCTTTCTACAACAACAAAAACAGGTCAGGAAATTGCACATAAAAAATTGGAAAAAACTGTTAATGCTATTACATATTTTCCGTTTGACTTTTTCTTTAGCATAAATTCTTTTTTGGATGCTGTAAAACCCGATAAAATTGTTATTGCAGAAACAGAAATATGGCCCGATTTTGTTTATCTGGCAAATAGAAGAAATATCCCTGTTTATATCGTAAACGGAAGACTTTCACCTAATTCTTATAAGGGTTATAAAAAGTTTTCTTTCTTCTTCAAACCTGTACTTGCTCAGTACAAAGGCATATATATGCAGACTCAAGGAGATGTTGAAAGAATTCTTGATGTTGGTGCAAAACAAGATATCACAAAATGTATGGGCAACTTAAAGTTTGATATAAAACCGACTTTGAGTGATTCTCAAATAACAGAACTGGCAGAAAGTTTAAAGCTAAACGGCGCAAGAATGATTGCCGCTGCAAGTACTCATAAAGGCGAAGATGAGATAGTTTTAGAGGCTTTTAAGGAGTTAAAAGCTCAGTTCCCTGAAATTAAACTTTTGCTTGCCCCAAGACACCCTGAACGATATGAAAAAGTTTCAGAGTTGATTGCTCAATCAGGTTTTAGCTTTGGCAAACGCAGTCAAAATGATACTTTCGAAAATAATGACATAATTATGCTTGATACAATGGGTGAATTGATGAAGATGTTCTCAATTTGTCACTTTGCATTTATCGGCGGCAGCTTTTCAACAACAGGCGGGCACAACCCTTTAGAGGCAAATATCTGGGGTAAGCCGGTTGTGTCGGGTGATTGTGTATTCAACTTTAAAGATATTTATGCGTTTTTAACACAAACCAACGCTGCAAAATTGTCATCAACTTCCCAAGAACTTAAAGAAGATATGACAAAACTTTTGGCAGATGATGAATTTTATCAAAAGGCTTGTGATGACACTCACAAAATTTTTGATGAAAATTCAGGCGCAGTTGACTTTGTTATAAACGTTTTAAAGGAACAATAATAATTTAAAATATGATATGATAAGTTTATGAATCAGGATAAACTTAATGCATTATCAGAATTTTTGAATACAAGAGCCTCTGGCGTGTGTTTTTTGGAAGGACAGACAGGATCTTTTAAAACACAGTTGGTAAAAGATGCTTTTAAGCCTGTGTCTGATAAAATGTTGTTGTTTGCTTTCAAATGTTTTGAAGGCTCAACTTTAGATGATATTTATCTTGCATTTTTTGAGTCTTTAAAAAAATATTCTCAACAAAAAAGAATTTCGCTTGCAAAAATTGAAACTAGCTCAATTTCACAAAGGATTAACAGTTATCTGTCAGGATTAAACTTGCCGGCTGTTATTGTGATTGACTCTTTAGAAAATATTTTCAATAAAAAATATTCAACAGAAAAGGAAGAGTTTTGCCGTTATATTGAACATTTGAATTCAATGAATAAATTTAAAATCATACTGATTGCAAACTCTTTTGCTCAGTCTGAATTGGATTTGCCAAATGTAGTCAGCATAAAAACAGAACCTTTTGACAAAGAAGAAATAAATGAGTATTTTGCGTCGCGAGGGATTTCTATAAATTCTGAAACTCTTGAAAGTTTATATTCAATAACACGTGGCAACCAAAACTATATTTATACAACGGCAAACATTGTCACTACACTGGGTATTTCGCCTGATGCTTTGGTCGTTGAATTTAATAGAAAAAGAATCCTTTACGAAGATTTTATTTTGCAAAAATTGGTAACTTTTGTACCTGAAAATGTAAAAAAGACTCTTTGTATTTTGTCTGTTTTTAATGAAGGTATTAGTCCAAAGTATTTGATACAAGAGGGGTTCTTTACCTCCGAACAACTTTCTTACATGGAAGAAAAAGGTATTATTTCAAGTGAGTACGGTGTTGTATTTTTGAAAAATTCGTTAAAAAAATATCTTCAAAGTACAGTGGCTCATTTTGAAAAAATAAAATATCACACTTTGTGGCGTGATTTTTATACTTCACAGCTTCCTTTAAAACCGAATGAAAGAGCTATGCTGATTTCGCGTGACACGATGAGAGCACAGATTGAGTATCATTCATCTTTTGTTATAACTCAAAAATCTAAAGATGTTGAACCTGCTGATATGTCGTTGATGAGCTATTTAAATAGCAATTTGACTGCGTGGAATATAAAAAACACTAATATTGATGACGATGATAAAAAAGAATCTAAAAGAACTAAAAAAACAGATAGTATAAAAGACAAAAGCAATAATTTTGAAAAATACGCACTAACAAAAGAAGAGCTCTCTTTGTTGAGTGTTCCTGTTGATATGCGAAAAAAACAAGAAAATGCAGCTCGAGAGACTTTGCATAGAACATTTGAGCAAAAAGAAGAAGAACTCAAGCAAGAAAAAGAGCAGCAAAAAATAAGAGAACTCTATAATACAGCTTTGGAATTGGAAAAATCTCACGATTTTGAGACAGCATTTATTATTTATGCAAAGGCTTTGGCATTACGTATGGATGATGCTTTTTATGATTATGAACCTTTGCTGCTGGAAAAATTGGCAATATGTGCTAAAAAAATGAATAAAACAACTGATGCAATAGATTTTTATAACAAACTTATTGATTTGTATTCTGAACGCAATCAGATTGAAAATATGAATGAGATTCGTCTTGAGATTGCTCAAATTTATAAAGAAATTTATAAAATTAACCACGCGCGTGTGATTTATGAAAATTTTATAAACAAAAAGTCGCCTGCTTCTGATAGTATTCTTGCTCGTTCTTACATAGAACTTGCTGGGATAGAAGAGGATTTGTCAAATACAGATAAGGCTGTTGAGTATTTTAAAAAGGCTTTTGCTTATATAAATGATGGTGTAGAAATTAAGTCGGCTGCACTTGCGCAAGCTTATTTTAAATATGCTTTGATATTGGATGATTTTAACCAGACACAAGCTGCTCTTGATTTTTATCAAAGAAGTATAAGAACAGAAAAGGATGAAAATATTTATTTGTCTGCAGCATATACAAATATTGCAGAAATTATTAAAGCTTCAGGTAATACGACCAAAGCAGCCGATTATTATAAATTGGGGCTTAAAATTGATTTTGAACGTTCTAACTATGAAGGAATGTACTATATTTGTTTGAAACTTGCACAACTGTACGAGACAAGTTTGCCTGAAAAAGTTTTAGACTACCTGCTAAAATCTTTGTCTGCTGCAAAAAGAACTAAAGAACCTATATATATAACTAATGCTTATATAGAGTTAGGTGATTATTATTTGGGAAAAGAAAGTTATACAAAAGCTTTGAAAGCATTTTTGCTGGCCAAAAAACATATATCAGAAGATGATGATTCTTCAAGCATAGATTTAAGAATTGATGATATAAAAGCAAATGTATCACAAGATTTAATAGATAAAATAACGGATGAAGTGAATAAAAATGGATGATAACCAAATTAGTTTAGTTAATAAATTATTAAATAAAGAACTTTCAAAAAATACATTGTTGCAGTTTAGTGATTATGAGAGATTGTTTAAAATATATAACTCTCATACTAATTTGATAAGCAAAAATGATGAAAAATTGTTTTTTGAAAAACATCTATATGACTCATTATGCTTGTGCAAGTTTTTTGAAAAGTATCAAATAAATGATGATATTAAGTTGCTAGACGTAGGTACAGGCGGCGGGTTCCCTTCTGTTCCTTTGAGTATTGTTTTTCCTGAAATGCAGATTTTTGCAATAGATTCTATTGCAAAAAAGATAGGTTTTATAGAACTTGTTCAAAAAGAATTGAGACTTGAAAATATTAACCCTATTTGTAAAAGAGTTGAAGATTTAAACAGAGATTATAAAAATTCATTTAATGTAGTTACATCTAGGGCGGTTGCTTCTTTAAATGTTCTTTTGGAATATACTATACCTTTTGTTAAATCTGGCGGATATTTTGTTGCCTTTAAGTCTAAAAATGCAAAAGAAGAATTGGAACTAGCTCAAAATGCTATATCTGTACTAAATTGTGAATATGTTGAAAGCATAAGCTATGAGTTACCGTTAGAAGAAGATTTTGTTAGAGAGTTGCTTGTCTTTAAAAAATTAAAAAATACGTCAAAGGATTATCCTCGTAAGTCGGGACAAGCAAGAAAAAATCCATTGTAAAAAGAGGCCCTAAGGCCTCTTTTTTTATCCCATGGCTGCTGCGATTTGAGGGTCGTTTGTTAAGATTTGTTCTTTTATTTCTTGCGGAGGATTACCTTTAGGCGAAGTAAACCCGATAGGTTTTCTTTTGTTTTTGCCTGATGCTTTTATGTTTTGTTCCAAGTGTTTTTGCAGACCTTTTTCAAAATCTTCTGCATTTAGAACTATATCTTTTACTTCATCAGGGTTAAAGTCAGGGCTTTCCATTTTTTCGAATATTCCAAGTCTTTCAAATGCCATATCATAGGCGTTATCTATAACTTGGTTTGTGTCAGCTCCTGTCAGATTTGCTTGATATAATTTTTCTGCAAACTTATCTTTATTGAAATTTTCATCTATTTTTATGTTCTTTATTTGTTTGCCAAAAATATCTTTTAATCCTTCTACGTCAGGTGCTGCTATTTTTATTTGTTTTCCAAGTCTTCCTGCTCTGAGTACTGCGTCGTCAAGCAATTCTGGTTTGTTTGTTGTTGATATTACAAAAACTTGATCGTTGCTTTTTTCTAAATTGCTGATTAAGCCTAAAATTTGGTTGAGTTCATCAGCTGCATAAGGTTGAAGAGAGCTTCTTGTTTTAAAAACAGCGTCGCATTCATCAACGAGGATTATACTTGGTTGGTTATCAATAGCTTCTTGGAAAAGTTTTCTCCAGTTTGCCTCTGTTTGACCAACAAGACCGCCCCTTAATGAACCTGCATTTACTTCAAAGTAGCTTGCGTTTGCATCATTTGCCAAACATTTTGCCAAGAAAGTTTTTCCCGTGCCTGGAGGGCCGTACAATATTATCCCGTGGTTGATTTTTCTATTGGCATAAAGTTCTGGATTTTTGATAGGGTATAAGATGTTCTTTTTTAATTCTTTGATAACTTCATCCATTCCCCCAACGTCAGCTAGTCCTGTTTTGGGTGCAGCTGTAGCTTCCAAAAAAATGTCTTTAAAGCTTTTTTTGTTCACGTTCATAATTGAAGGTTGAACATCTGTTGTAAGGTTGTATGGTTCTGAAAATTTAGAACGCATCATACTTAAATTTTCTGTAGATTGTTCTTTTACGCTAAATTTGAATTTGTTATTCAGATTAACTACTGCTTCAGGTGTTATCCATACGCCTGCTTTTTTACCAACAAGAAAGTTTTTTGATTCGAGATTGCTTACAAGTAGTGGTGTATCTCCCAAATTTATTAATGTCGGTGCTACGTCTGTTCTTGTTATGGCGATTGCTTCTGGGATTTTTTCTTCAGGTAGAAAGAATACCCTTTTTATTACTTTGTCAAATGCTTCAATAGATTCGTTTAACAATTTGTTGGCTATTCTTTTAGTTTTGGCTGCAATAATTACATCGTTGCTGTCTATAATTTCCATAAGAGAGCCAAGTCTTTCTTCGAAAGGAATTTTTTTGATGACTTCCGGTACCATTTCTCCAAGTTTTTCTATTCCCGTGAAAGAAACTTTCTTTGATACAGGTTTTACAAGAAGTTGTCCGTAAGTAGTGTCCTTCAGCATTGACAAACCATTGTTAGTTATACACGGAGTTGTATGATTTTGAGTGTTTGTTTGAGGATTGAGTTTTGGCTGAGTTGTAAAGTAAGGTTTGATTGCTGAAATTTGCATAAGTGTTTTTCTCCCTTTTTGTCATCCTTAAAAAACCGTTGATAAATAACTTCTATCAGCGGCTTGATGTGAATATATTTTATTGCTATCAATTATTAAAAAAGCCGCACGAAAACTACTCGTTTGACGAAACGAACAGAATTATGGTTGGAATGTACGTGACTTTTTAGTATCATTTATACCCTTTTGGTTAGCAATATTTTTCTTATAGGTTTTAGACTACACTTTGTTTTTATTTTCGTCAATACCCTGCTAGGCATGTAGTAAATAAAAAAGGAATACAAATTGGCCGTATTCCTTTTTATAAATTGTGTTTTGTACACTTTTAAATATTTGTATTACTCTTGTAATATATCTTAATGTTAAGCTTCTGCAAATTCTTGTTGATCTTGAACCTCGCTATTTTCTGGTTCAGTTTCTATGTATTGATAGTGGCTCATTGATGCTACTTGTTTGCCCCAAGTTTCAATGATTTCATCTTGTGATAGTTCATAAGAGATAGGTTTGCCTATTTGAACGATAACTTTTGCTTTAAAAGGTATCCAGTTGTATTTTTCACAACCTGTGATAGAGATAGGAAGAATATCCCATTTTGCGGCTTTGGCTATCACAGCAAAACCTTTGTTTATTTTTTCTATAGTATGATTTCTTCTTATTCCGCCTTGAGGGAATATTCCAAGAAGCCAGTTAGTTTTGTATAATTCTTTAACTGTTTTAATTGTTGAAACTTCTAATTTTTGTCTGTTTACGGCAAAGGCTCCAAGCCAATCAATGTTGAGAGTAAAAAATCCAAAGTTTTCGAACAACTCTTTTTTAGCCATGTATGCAATAGGTTTTCTAACCGCAATCGAAACTAAAAACGGATCAAGGTGTGACACGTGATTTGCTGCGCAGATGAATTTTTTGCCTTTTGGAATATTTTCTCTGCCTCTTATTTCAAACTTGTAGAAGAACCAAAATACAGGTATGGCAATAAATATGCACCAAAGTACTTGGTATATCATTCTGAATATATTATATTCATTTGCGTATCTTCTTGCATAATTCCTAGACATTTATGCTCCTTGTCTTTTTCATACTTTTCTTTTTATTCCAAGACGTATTCTTTGCCTGTTAATTCCGAAATTACGTTGCACCATTGTCTCATCATATCGTCAATGTTGTCACTGTAGGGGATTACTTTCCCTATCTTGACAGTTAATTTTGGACTAAAAGGCCATCTTGGCTTTTGATCTGTTCCGATGATAGCTACAGGTAGGATACCTGTTTTTGTTGCTTTTGCAAATGAAGCAAAGCCTTTTGTTATTTTTTCTACTTTGTGGCTTGCATCTCTTGTTCCTTGAGGAAACAGTCCTAGCATCCATTTAGTGTTTTTGATATTAAGAGCTGTTTTAATTGTTGATACTTCAACTTTATCTCTTCTTACTGCAAATGCTCCGCAATAATCCATTAGAGTTCTTGAAAAGAATTTTTCAAATAGTTCTTCTTTAGCCATAAAAGCAATCGGCAAGCCAAGAGCAAATGGTAATAAAAACGGATCTCTACCTGAAATATGATTTGCTGCTACTATAAATCTCTCTGATTTTGGGATATTTTCTTTGCCTTCTACTGAATAGTTATACATTAATCTGATAAACGTACCAAAGCACAAAGAGCAAGCCAACCACTGAAAGAATGTTCTGAATTTGTTGTAAGTTTTTGCATCTCTTTTTGAAAATGTACTCATTTCTCTTCCTTAAATAAATTATTTAGCAAAATATCCCTTATTTATATAGGGATATTTTAGCAGAAAATATTTAAAATGACCAATAAGTCGGTAAGGCTATTATAGAGCCATAGCCTTTACAATGTCATTGAGTTCTGATGTTGTCTTTTTAACTTCACAACCTGAGTATTTTATAGCGGAATCTGGGTCTTTTAATCCGTTACCTGTTAAGATACAAACAAGTTTTTTGTTTGATTCAACAAGACCGAGTTTTAATGCTTTTATTACACCGGCAACAGATGCTGCGCTTGCAGGTTCAGCTAAGATACCTTCAGTAGATGCAATCAATTTATAAGCTGCAATAATTTCTTCATCAGTTACAAAATTGATAACGCCGCCTGATTTATCTCTCGCATTTTCTGCTTGTTTCCAGCTTGCAGGGTTACCTATTCTTATCGCTGTTGCAATAGTTTCAGGTTTCATAATTCTTTCGCCTTTAACGATTGCAGCGGCACCTTCTGCTTCGAATCCCATCATTTTAGGAAGATGAGAGATTTTATCAAGTTTGTGGAATTCTTCGTAACCTTTAAAGTATGCTGTGATGTTGCCTGCGTTGCCTACGGGGATGAAGTGATAATCTGGTGCATCGCCAAGAGCTTCGCAAATTTCGAATGCACCTGTTTTTTGACCTTCTATTCTGTATGGGTTTACAGAGTTTACGAGTGTAACAGGATATTTTTGTGAAATTTCTATTACTCTTTCAAGTGCTTCGTCAAAGTTGCCTTTGATTGCAATGATTTCTGCTCCGTACATCATTGCTTGTGACAGTTTGCCAAGAGCGATGTAGCCGTCTGGTATCAATACATAAGTTTTTAATCCTGCTTTAGCTCCATATGCTGCGGCTGCTGCTGAAGTGTTACCTGTAGAAGCGCAAATAATTGCTTTTGCACCTTCTTCTTTAGCTTTTGTTACAGCCATTGTCATACCGCGGTCTTTAAAACTACCTGTTGGGTTTGCACCTTCAAACTTAAGATAGATTTCGCTGTTTAATTTATCAAGACCGATTTTTTGTGCAAGATTGTCTGCTTTTATTAATGGAGTATTCCCTTCGTTCAACGTTACAACAGGTGTTGAATCCGTAACAGGAAGATATTCTCTATATCTGTTGATTAATCCTTCATAGTGGCCTTTTTGTTGAAATTTTTCCATTTTATTACTCCATAACTCTTATTAAATTGTTTATTTTTACTATAGTAGAATTATTTTTTATTTCTTCTATAGCAGTATTTATATCATTTTCTTTGCATTCTTCCGTTATAACAACAATTTCTGCAGTATTTTTTTCATCAATACCTTTTTGCAGAACACTTGCCAAACTTATATTATGACGTCCGCAAATTTCTCCGATTGTACCTATAACACCAGGAGTGTTTGTTGCTGTAACAGAAAGGTAATACTTGTTAGTTGTGTCGTTTATGTCAATTTGTTCAGCGTTTTTATTGTGGTTACATTTCATAAACGGCAAAATATCTGTTGAACCCAAGCTGTTTGTTATTGCAAGAATATCACCTAAAACAGAACTTGCAGTAGGGAATTCACCAGCTCCTGGGCCTGCAAACATAACTCTGCCAACAGGGAAACCTTCTAAAACAACACTGTTTGTAACTCCGTTTATGCTTGCAAGACAATCTTTAACAGGAACAAGCATTGGGTGAACTCTTACATCAGCTTTATTATCTTGAGTTAGTCTCGCCAGTGCAATAAGTTTGATTTTATAACCGAGTTCTTTTGCATTTAGCATATCTTTTGCACTGATTTTTGTTATACCTTCTCGATAAATTTTGTTTATATCTACTCTTTGGTTAAGAGCTATTGTTGCCAATGTTGCTATTTTATAAGCAGAATCAAAGCCTTCAACATCTCCAGTCGGGTCAGTTTCTGCATAACCCAGTTTTTGAGCCTCTTTTAAAACTTCTTCGTACGAAACACCTTCTTTTTCCATTTTTGTCAGGATATAGTTTGTTGTTCCGTTCAGAATAGCTTCGATTTTATTTATTTTGTTGCCTGCAAGAGTTGTTTTAATAGGCATAATGATTGGAATGCCTCCGGCTATTGCAGCTTCGTACAGAATGACGACGTTATTTTGATTTGCAAGATTGAAGAGTTCTTGACCTTTTTTAGCGAGAAGTTCTTTATTTGCTGTTACTATGTGTTTTTTATTTGTTACAGCTGTTTTTAAAAGTTCATAAGCTGGATCAATCCCTCCGATAACTTCAACAACTATATCTATATCAGGGTCATTAACTATTTCAAACGGGTCCGTGGTTAAAATAGATGTATCAAGATTGTCTATATCTCTTTTTTTGTTGATATTTTTAACTGCAATTTTTGTAATTTCAATATTGTCAAAATCTTTTAATACTTTGACAACACCTGTTCCTACAGTTCCTAAACCGATTAAACCCAGTTTTACTTTAGCACTCTTTTCCATATCTCTCCTATTTCTCATTAGAATCATTAAGATAATTAAATCATAAAAAAGGATATTGTGTTATTTTTAACGGCATTTTCCGTAATAAAAGAAAACAAAAAACGCAGGTCGTAAAAACCTGCGTTTTTCTGTATAAAATCAAAAAAACTATTTTGAAATTCTACCGGGTACAACAACCCCGCCTTTGAGGTTCTTTTTGTAGAACTCAACGTGTGGTTGAAGAACGCTTTCAAGAACTTCAGGAAATGCTGTATTTGACATAGTTTTTTCAACTATTTCTTGATATACAGTTGCATAAGCTCTTAGCATAGACATTGCCCCCGCTGCTTTTGGTGTTAAACCCATACCTCTTGTTTCAATTCTTTCAACAAAAGTAGCACCTGTAACCTCATAAGATTTTGTTAATGCGCCAATGTATGCTTCAGCGTTTTCTTTGCATACACCTTTGTCAACAGGAACAGTTAAAGCGAAAACGAGTTTGTTTGCAGGGTTAAAGTGTGCTTCTGCACTGTGGTGCATAGCATCAGGAACTTTTGCAACTTGTTTTAGTGTATCTTTAATTGATTCGTTTTGCATTTGAGCGTGCCAGTATACAGTGTGTTCAAAGATTGAACCCATGTATTGGTGTACAGATGCGTCTATTCCGTTAGCTTTTGCATCAGCCCAGAAGATACCTTCTTTTAATGCATCGTTTGCTTCTAAATCTGCTGTTAATGCTATAGTTGACATTTCTTGAGCAGCGTTGAGCATTTCTGTCATATCTTCTTTTTTCATACCAGCCCAAGCAAGTGTGAATAATGCGTGATCGTCAAAAGCAGAGAATCTTCCGCCTACATCATCGTGGATGTATAAGTCACCTAACCATCCGTTTTCGTTAGATGTTCTTCTTAATTCGCTTTTTTCTGCGTTTCCGTCAGTAACTGCGATAAAGTGTTTGTTTGCTGATTTTTTAGCTTCTTCTTCGCTTTGGCCTTTTGCTTTGTATGCATCTTCAAGCATTGCAAGAACTCTTAAGAATCCGTCTTTTGTTTCAAAAGTAGAACCGGATTTTGATGCAATCATAAAGCTTGATTCTAGTACGTTGTCGTTTAATCTGTATAAGAATCTTTCAAGGCTTGCTGAATCTACATCAGAATAAAATTCAACAGAATCACCTTTAACATTTAATCCGTTGATTGAAAGCATGTGTTCAACAGTATGTTTAGAACCGCCGATACCCATTACGCTAAGTTTTTTTGCATTAGTTTGAGCTTTTAATTTAGAAGCAAGTTCATAAATTTCGTCAACTCTTTTTGCTTGTTCTTGTGGAAGGTTTACCCAATTTAAAAATTGACCTTTTTGATTTGCTCTTTTGGCAAATTCGTTTACAAATTCTGCTGTTTTAGCTGTATATTTTGAAAAATCTACGCCTGTAAAGCTTGTTGTAATTCCTAAGTTTTTGATGGATTCTTTTGTAATCACTTTGTTTTCTCCTTATTATGTCGCGTTATTTTTATTAGTCACTTTCTGCAATAACTTCTACAAGCAATTCTCCGTAACTGTTAAAATGGCCTGAAGTAGATTCTACTATATATTTTAGGTCAGGTTTGCCTTCTATTGCTTTTTCTGCAAAGTCAAGAGCTTCTTCCAAATCAGAAAATTCACCGACTTGAGTTTTTGTTAAATCAGAGCCGCCTTTTTTGGTATAAACCTGATACATCATGTTTTTATCCCCCGTATGTGTTTATTTATACATAATAATCATACTACAGAATGAAAAAAGTATGAATTCGAATTAAAAAATTGTATAATAAGTTCATTATGAAACCATTAACTTTATCAGAAAAAAAACAATTTTTTAGTTCTATCGACAGTTTGTACGCTGCAGGGTTTTCTTACACTGATGTTTTTAGAACAATTGAAACTTCAAGTACGAATACAAAGATAAAAAACTTGTGCAGAATTTTTAGAGATGGCATAGAAAGTGGCACTCCTATAAATGAATTAATGATACAGTACAAAGAAATTGTCAGTCCTCAATATGCAATGTTGTTTTGTGCAGGAGATAAAAGCGGTCGTTTAGAAGACTCAATATCTCGTATAAAAGAGGATATACAAAGAACTGAAAAGCTTAAAAGCAGTTTAATTGCATCTTTGACTTATCCTGCATTGCTGTTTTTAGGTTCTATAGGTGTATTGATATTTTGTCATTCTTTTTTCTTTAAAGTTTTTGACGTTATGTACACAACGGGTATGTGTCCTGCAACAAAATTTGCTTTGTTTATAACAGCAATATTTAAAGTAGCATTGGCATATGCACTGATATTTTTTGCCATATATTATTTTGTTTCTGACAAAAAAAGATATGAAAAATTAATGGATTATTTGACAGAAAAAACTTTTTTGGCTCCTATCGTTAACGGCATTTATTTTACTAACTTTTTCTATGTATTAGCTTCTTGCTATGAAGCCGGTATACCTATTGTTGATGCAGTGGAACAAGCTGCTTCATTGTTTAAAAATAAACGTTGTATACTTGGCTCGATGAAAACTGTAAGTATGTTGAAAAACGGTAGTGATGTTTCATCTGCATTCGTTTCTTCTGAGATATACAGTCCTTATGCTGTTTCTCAGATTGCTGTAGGTGAAAAAACGGGACGTTTAGGTAAGGCTTTTAAAGATGTTGCACAAGACTACGAAAACAAGTTAAAAGATACCCTAAATATTGTAATGGCATGGCTACAGCCTACAACGATTGTTCTTGTCGGTTTAATAGTTGCATATATTGCTATAACGTTTTATAAAAGATTATATGGTAGTATGTTTAACGCATTTTGATTTATTCTGAGGTAATTATGATAAAAAAAACGCTGGCTGTCTTAATTTTGTTTTTAATTCCACTTATGGTTTGCGCTGAAGAAACAAATAACAAAGTAGATGTTAAAGCCGATGAACAAGCTATAGAAAAAGAACAAAGTATTCAATCAAGAGTTAATAATATAGGCTCAAAGCTTTTAAATTCAAACAAAATAGAAAACAGAATAGTTTTTGTATATGACAAAAATAAAAAAGAAAATCTTTTAACAATAGACCCTACTGTAACAAGTAGAGAAGTTGTTTTGTATGATGAATATTATAAATTTACTCAAAACGATGATGAACTTGCAGCATATCTTGCAAGAGGTATTTTGACAGCTATGAAATCTTATGACGGATTCTTTAACGGATATTTGACAGCATTACAAATTAAAGCTGCACCTAAAAAATTTGAAATAGTGGCAGATAAAAGAGCCGTAGATTTTATGGTGAACGCAGGATATAACCCTCTGGGTTTAATAACTTTCATTCAAAAAAGCTGTCCTCAAAAAAGATTTGATACTATTTCAACCAAAAACTTGGCGTCAAAACGTTTGGCTATAATTTATGAGTATATTTATACTAAGTATCCGTATTTTTTAGCTAACAATACATATTTAACTAATGAACACTATCAAAATTTCTTGCTTACCTCTTTAGAAAATAGAAGAATGTTGCAAGAAAAAATCAAGACAAAATCTAAAAAAGAATTGAAGTATGAATAAGAAAAATCGCCTTTTAACATTGATAATACCCTTTATTATAAGCGCATCGATGTGTAATGCAGCTACACTTTTGCAAGATGATTTTGCTGATAGCACTTTAAAAGATAAAAATCTAAAAAATCCGTATTCTTATTACAAGTATAATTATCAGGATTTAAGACGTATATCTATAGGATTAAAAGTTATTGCAGACATAAAATCCGAAAAAGATATCAAAGAGGGTGAGACAATAGTTTTTAGAGCTTGTCATGACGTATATGCTCATGGCCGAAAAGTCTTGAAAAAGGATGATCTTGTATATGCAAGGGTAGAAACTATTATAAGAAGCGGTATGAACGGTATTCCTGCAAGTATTATAATTGGTGACTTTAAGTTTGATAATATTGATTCTGCCAAAGTTACAGATACGGTTGAAATATTTGGTCAAGACAGAAGTCTGTGGGTGTTCCCTTTAAAATGGGCGTTAACTTTTCTACCTCCGACGGGATCTTTGACCAACTTTATCAAAGGCGGGCATGCATCTCTCAAAGAAAGAGAGACAATAGAACTTTATTATTATCCTAACTGGTAATTACAATACTATTTGTGTCCCCATCATTAATCTGTGGGAATCCACTTTATTATCGTTTTGGCAGTAAACGTAGTTAAATATAAGTTTTAAAGCTTGTCCTTTTAGGTAGTAGTTTGTTCCTAAAGTAAATTCTTTTTGATTATTGTTTCTTATGCTTCTGTCTGGGTCAAATTGGTCGTATCTTGCAAGAAGTTCAAGTTTTTTTGTAAGGTGATAACCTAAAGTAACAAATAAACCTTGTGAACGGTTATCAGTAAGACCTGAACCGCCGTTTGATCCGTTTGCTCTTGCGTATTCAAATTTTGACCAGAATTTTTTGTAGTCATAACCTGCGTAAACGCCTGTTAAATAGTAGCTTGTGCTGTGCTTTTCACCTGATTGGATACCGGCACCAGTTACAAGTTTTCCATATTTTCCATCTGTTTTACCAAGTGGTTTTACGTTCATCCAAGCGTCAAATTCATGCCCTGGGAAGAATGATGTGAAATTGGTAGAAGAACTATAGATACCTAAGTCATAATCCATTAATGAATAGTCACCTCTTAGTCTTACACCGAATTTACGAATATTTGCAAGGTTTCTTGAAATCTGTGAACGATTAATAAATGCCAGTGTATAAGGTGATTGTGCTCCTTCTATACCAACGCCGGGACGAGAGTTACCAACTAGAACAGTATGGTGAGGTATTCTGTGTGATTCAATATAAAAATCTTGAAAGAATGGTTGCATAAAGTTTGGGTGGCTGCTTCTGTGTGTTGGGTCAAGCATTATTCTGAAATTTTCTTTGCCACCTTTGAACTTTCCATCGATAAGTATGTTAATCAAACCTACGTCAAACTTTGAATCTGTGTCGCCTCTTTCTGGTACATTAGTTGAAAAGTTCATTTGATATGCAGACCAAATATGAATACTGTCTAATGGTCCTTTGTTTACTTTAAAAGTTAATTGATCTTTTAAAAGCTGTGAAGGAACATCAGTTCTTTCAATCTCTAGTTTATAAACATCATTGGCAGCTTTTGTTATTGCATTAAACAGAAAAAACTTTGGAGATGTTCCGCCCATTGTAGGGTCGTAATCTGCTATGCCGCTTCTATCTTGAGTTTGAACTTGAGTTTGAACTTGAGTTTCTGCTTTATCCTGTTCGTTTTTTTGAATGGTTTCTTGAAAAACTGACGGATTTTTTGTACTTTCTGATTCTGTTTCAAGTACAGGGTTTTCTATTTCCATATTTTTGGCAATTATATTTTCTGCAAACTGATGATTATCTTTTAAATCAAGTTCAATGACCTCTTGTGCGGCAGGCGCAGGAAGTTCTATTAAAAAAATAAAAGCCAGTAAAGTTAATATCTTTTTCATAACAACAATAATAAATTACACTAATTAGGCGTAGTAATCCAACCTTTTGTTTTGGTCAAAAGGTCAATTATTTTGCGCCGATAAAATCTAAGATAGCGTTAATTATTGTCAATGGATGAGCAGGGCAACCCGGTATGTATAAATCGGGTTTGTGTCTTTCAAAAAAGCTTCTGTCAATCTCTTCAGAATCTTGAAAAACACCGCCAGAAATAGCACATGCACCGACAACTATAACGATTCTCGGTTCTGCGCAGGCGAAGTAAGTATCTTCAAGGGCTTTAGCCATATTTTTGGTTACAGGTCCAGTGATAACCACACCGTCAGCGTGTCTTGGGGAAGCTACAAAATCAACTCCATATCTTCCCATATCAAAGTTAGCGTTTGAACAAGCGTTCAACTCCATTTCACAAGAGTTGCATCCGCCTGCAGAAACTTGTCTTAACTTTAATGATTTGCCAAAGAATTTTTTTATTTCTTCTTTGCATTTTATCGGATTAAGTTCTCCGTTAACAATTAAATCTTCTCTGTTAACTGCACCGAGTTTGTGGAATTTTGAAAACTTGATACCATCATTTTTGCAGTATCTTGCGCATTCTCCGCAAAGAGTGCACTTTCCTAAATCAATTGATGCTTCACCATCAGCTATTTTTAAAGCACCTGTAGGGCAAACAGACATACATTCTTGCCAATTTTCATCAGCATTAATGTCTATAGACGGCAAGCCTCTAAATCCATCTTTTGGTGTTGCTGTTCTAATGTCTTTTATTAATTGATTTTTTTGTAATCCGAGTGTTTTTAATGTTTCAAGCATAATTCTTCTCTTTTTAATTTATTATAAATCAAATCCGCAATATGAGAGATTAAAACTTTTATTGCAGACAGGAAAATCTGATATTTGGTTATTTCTAACTGCAAGAGCAAGTCCAAACCAGTTGTTAAAAGAAGCGCCTTTAATCTTATATGTTTCTATATAAGAGTTTTTGTCTGTCATTACACAGTGTGCAACTTCACCTCTCCAACCTTCTACAATTGAAAATACAAAACAGTCCGGTTCTAAGTTAAGACTAAATCTTTTGTTATTGATTTCTGTTTCAGTATCTTCAAGTTTGTTTAATAGATTTTTTATTATTTTGGCAGATTTCTTGATTTCAAGATATCTGAGGTATGTTCTTGCATAAACATCACCGGTTTTCATCGTTGTGATTTCAAAATCTTCGTAATCGTCAAATACTCTTGCATCGAATTCTTCGCCTGCAGCTCTGGCCGCCATACCAACAAGACCGATTTCTCTGGCTTTTTTCTTGCCGACAAAGCCTGTGTTTTCAAGACGAGAGATAACAGTTGCGTGAGCAAACATTGCCTCAACCATTTTATCTGTTCTATCGCAGACTTCTTCAAGCATATTTAAGATTTTTGTTCTCATTGTAAGGTCAATGTCAAAATTTACACCGCCAAATTTCATTAAACCTTTGCCGAATCTGCTTCCGCTTAATTCAAGCATTGTGTTAATTACAAGGGTTCTTGTTACGCCAAGAACATTTGCACCTATTGAATATGCAACGTCACCTGCAACTGCACCTATATCACCAACGTGAATAGCCATTCTTTCCATTTCGAGTGCAATAAGTCTTATTAATTTTTCTCTTTGTGTTATTTCAATGTTAGAAAGAGATTCCATTGCTCTTGCGTATGCAAGTGATTGAGCTATTGTTTCGTCACCGCATATAGACTCAGCCAACTGGATTGAAGGTCTTTTTTTAAGTAAGTCTTCTACCCCTCTATGTTGGAAACCAAGCTGTATTTCAAGGTGGTTCACACGTTCCCCGTTACACAAAAATCTGAAGTGACCGGGTTCAATAATCCCTGCGTGAACAGGGCCTACAGCAACTTCGTGAGTTTGTGTATCGTGAGATTCTAAGAATTTGTATGTGTTGCCGTCTTGTTTTCTAACAGGTTTTAAAAACGGATGACCTTCAGGCATAATACCTGTTTCTTCATATATAAGTCTTTCAAACATATGAAGACAAGGTTTGCTTGATGTTAATGACGGATATGATTCTCCTACGTATGTTGTTGTTAAAAACAATTTTTTGTTTTTGTCATCTGCAAAAATACAATATAGTCTGTTTTTACCATCTTCTTTTTTTGCAAAAAGATTGATAACTCTAACTTCGTATGGAAGAATCTTTTTGGAAAAGCTTTCAAAATCCATGACAGGAATATCAGCTCTTTTAATTTTTTGATTATTTTTAAATTCCAATATGTTCATATTTACATCCATTGTGCAGCTCCTGCAATCAAGTCATAAACAGCTTTTGGACAATATACGCAAAGTCCTATTGCTGCAGCTAATAATACTATTTGTGGCAAGTATTTATTAAATCCGAGTTTTGTTTTTTCTTCTAAATTTGATTTACCAAATGCTGTTTTTACAACAGCTCTCATTATTCCGAACATTACCATTGTCAATAAAAGCATAAATACAAAACATAATATGTAATGATGCTCTACTATCATTTGTTTAATCATTATGAATTCGGATATAAATATTGGTGATGGTGGCACTGCTACAATAAGCATTGCGCAAATAACCCACAACCAACCGGTTATTTTATCTTGTTCTATTATACCTTTGACTTCAGCAACTTCTTTGGTTTTATACAGTTTCAAAACGTTTCCTGAAGTAAGGAAGAAAGATGCTTTGATTAATGAGTGAGCAACAAGGTGTAATGCAGCAGCAAAAACTGCAACTCCACCAAGAGCTGTACCTATTGCGATAATACCCATATTTTCAATTGACGAATATGCAAGCATTCTTTTGTAATTTGCAATTTTATAAACATAAACTGCTGTTACGAATATTGATAAAAAGCCCATTGTTAAAAGCAAAACTTTTGCTGTGTCTTGAACTCCTGCTAATTCCATGAGTTTGTAATATCTCAAAATTACAAGAAAAGCAGAGTTCAAAAGAGTGGCTGAAAGCATTGCTGATACAGGAGAAGGAGCTTCTGCGTGAGCATCAGGCAACCAGCTGTGAACAGGTGCCAAGCCGACTTTTGTACCAAAACCTATTAAAATAAATATAAATGATAATTTTAACCAAAACGGGTTTATTGCTGTTGCGTGTGAGTAAAGGTCACTGTATGCAAGTGAGTTAACTCCGTCACAACCTATCAATAATAAAATTATACCTACGAAAGCCAAAGAAATACCTATTGAGCATAAGAAAACGTATTTCCAAGTAGCTTCAAGAGAGTTTTGGGTTTTGTGCTGCATAATCAAATATGCACTTGTTAAAGTGGTTGCTTCCACAAATACCCAAGTTAAACCAAGGTGACTGCTCAATATCGCACCTGTCATAGAAAGGAAAAACAAAGTGAAAATTGTGTAGTATCTCCAATTTTGTTTACCTTGATAAATCATTACAGCACCCGTGACGATGACGAGAACTATCATAAATAACAAATTTAAACTATCCAGCGCAAAAAATTTACTCATCTTCTTCACTCTCACTGTCTTTTAAATTACAAAGGTGACAAACTCCAGGGTTTTCGTATATGCTACCGATTTCACCAATTAACAATCCGAGAATAAATACGGCAACAAATACATCGAGCAATACTCCAATGTTTACAATCCATGGCATTTCTTTTGCTACAGATAATGAAAGTAAAAATATACCGTTTTCTAACATTGCAAAGCCTATTACGTGAGTAAGAAGTCTTTTCTTAACTGCAACAAATAAAAAGCTTGTAATAATAGTAGAAATAGAAATACCAAAATATAAGTTAGAAATATTCTTCATGTAATCACTATGAATATTTGCTATTAAGAAACCGGCAAATAAAACAAAGCTTGATACAACGAGTGTATAAAAGTTTGGAAACTGCGGGTTGTTATCTCTTTTTATATTATTCTTTTTAGAAACCTTTTCCAAAAACCAAGGAATCATAACTGCTTTTACAACAAATGTTTCTATTAACAAGAACACTATACCTGCAATGTTTGCGTGATGGTGAGCTATTATTGTTATCAAACAAAGGATAAGACCTTGTAGTCTTAGCATATTTATTTGCGCCATTATACGGCTTGAACTTGCCATATAAAGCATAGAAACACCAAACAAAACAATTAATAAATTTATCATGCTATGTGTCCTCCGTGCATTACTAAAAGAACGAGTGACATCACAATTAATGCAACTGAAATCATTACAAATGTGTATTCAATAATGTGAGTAAGTCTTATTCTTGCTCCGATAGATTCGATAGTTGCGATTAAAAATGCAATAACTAAAAGTACTAACCAATATGCCCACCAAAATTGAGGACAAATTATATTAGCAATTAGTGTTGAGAATAAAAGCATTTTCATTGCGCTTGCGTAATGTATAAATGCCAAATCAACACCAGAGTTATCCAAAACCATTACTTCGTGTATCATTGTCAATTCTAAGTGAGTTTTTGGATCATCAATAGGAACTCTGGAACCTTCGATTAATATCATCATAAACAATGCAAATATTGCTAAAAGTGATATTAAAATAACTATTTCGTTATGAGTTTGGATTAATGCATATAAATTTCTGAAAGAATGGATTCCGCTAAGAGCAGCTACTGAACCTATTATTATAAAGAAAGCCGGCTCAACAAGTGATGTGTAGCTTACTTCTCTTGATGCACCCATTCCTTCAAAGCTTGAACCTGTATCCATTGCTGCAATAACAGAGAAGAATTTTCCTAATGCTAATACATAAGAGAAAAGTATAAAATCTCCATTAAAATTCAATAATGTAAGTATTATTGTTGCAACGATTGTACAAGCAAGATTTATAGATGGTGCGATTTTAAAAACAAAAGAACTTGTGTCGCTTAATACTTCACCTTTTTTTATAAGTTTAAAAAAGTCGTAATATGGCTGTAATATAGGTGCACCTTGTTTGCCAACATATACAGCTTTCATTTTATTTATTAATCCTATAAACAGAAAAGGTAAAAGTAAAACCGTTAAAAATGTCATTAGATTTTACCTCCGATAAGAAGGGCAATAGCAACTATTAAGAATACTACGCCGTATATCAAATATCTTTGAGTGTGACCGCTTTGAATCCAGTAGAATTTAGAAATAATAAATTCATCAACGATTACAATCGGTTTGATAATATAGTATTCAAAGATATCTAAAATTCTTGATTTAAATGATGTTTTTTGTGGGAATAATTCTTTAATTTGTGTAAAATTCAACTCTCTTTTATAGAATGGTGTTAAAAATCCTAAGAAAGGTCTGGTGAATGAATTTGCACTGTATTGAATTTTTGCTGTCGGGTATTGATAGCCACAGCCCCAAGTTTCTCTGTGTTCAACTGTTCTGCCTCTCAACAACAACGCTCTTAATCCTATTACAATAAGAATCACAACGCAAAGAGTTATGTTGAATATTGAGATAACGGTCAACAATTCATAAGGAACGCTAAACGGTATAAATTGTTGAACAGGTGCAACAACAAGATCAATGTATCTTTGTGGGAACAAGCCTATTACTAAAGAACAAAAAGCAAGAACAATAATAGGAAGCTGCATAAATATTGATACGTCTTCTTTTACATGTTGTGCTTTTTCTGTTCTTGGAGAACCCAAGAAAATAATGCTGAATGCGTTTGTAAATGCAATCAATGCCATTGCTCCAACAAATGCTATTATTCCAAATGCTGCAATAATTATTGTGTATAAGAAATAATTTTGTGTTGAAAAGCTTGTTAAAAATCCGATATAGATTAAAAATTCGCTTATAAATCCGTTGAACGGAGGCAATGCACTAATTGCAAGTGAACCAAGCAAGAAAAGTATTGCCGTATTTTTCATTGGTTTTACAAGTCCGCCTAATTTTTCCATATCTTTTGTATGGGTTTGAGTATAAACAGCTCCGGCATTAAAGAACATCATTGTCTTAAATATAGAGTGGTTCAAGATGTGCAAGAAGCATCCTAAGAATCCAAACATTGTCATAATGAAGTTGTTATATGCCATACCAAGCATAGCAACTGCCATACCTGTTGTGATTATACCTATATTTTCTATAGAAGAATAAGCAAGCATTTTTTTATAATTCCTTTGCGCTACTGCATAAAGAATTCCGAAAAATGCTGATGCCAAACCTACCAACAATACACAGTAAGAAACAGTGATTGTAGGCTTGCCCATATATAAAAGCATTCTCAAAATACCATAAATACCTGTTTTAATCATTACACCTGACATCAACGCAGATATATGAGTCGGTGCAACTGGGTGAGCTTTTGGTAACCAGCTGTGTAATGGAACAAAGCCTGCCTTAATTCCAAAGCCAATAAACATAATCGCAAAAACAAGTTCACTGATTTGTCCGCTAAAAGCTGAAAAATCAAAGCTTCCTGTTTTTAAATACATAAGGATAAAACCTACAACAAGGAACATTACCCCAACATGCATTGTTATTAAGTAGTTTATACCAGACTGTCTCACTTCTTTTTCTTCGTGTTCAAAAATCATAAGAAGGAATGATGAAAAACTCATTAATTCCCAACTTATAAGGAAGAAAATGATGTTTTGTGACATAACTACCAATAACATTGACGCAAGGAAAACATTAAATAAAAACAGGTGTGAACCAAGTTTTTTGCCTTGTTCAATGTATGGTTCAAGGTACTTTTTAGAATATATTGTACCTAATAATCCGACTCCGCAGATTATCATTATAAAGAACGCACTCAAAGCATCTACACGGAATGCTACGTCCTTTAGCAACTGTCCCATATAAACAGTTGTCTCTAAAATATTACGGTCATATAGTATTGACACTATAGGCTTGAATGCCAGTGCTGCCGCAATAAAATTCATGAAGATGAGAAAATTGCATTTGTGTTTTTCTTTAAAAAAGAGCTGCAAAATCCCACCGATTGTGTAAACCCAAATCGATAATGTTATTAATGTCATAATGTAATTAATTATGAAACTTCAAAAATGAAAATCAAGCACATATTAAAATTTTTTCATAATTTTTTATAAGGCTTCAATATCTTTGCTAACTATAATTGTTTAGGGGTGTAGCCCTTCCACTAATTGATGTTATAACAAGCCCTCTCAACTCTGAGAGGGCTTGTAAATAAAGATTATTTACCAACAGACCAACGAAGCCCAGCTGTTAAGGATACACCGTTACGACCGCCATTGTGTATCATTGCTTGACCAAAGGCTATGAATCTGTCTTTGAATCTCTTTTGAATACCTGCTCCATATTGTACGTATGGGTCGATGCTCATCTCGGGTAATCTTACATCGTTTGCTGTTACCTTACTGTCATCAAGCAAGTTCCATACCATTGCTACGCTCAAATATGGCTGCCATCCGTTTTTAGTGTTTCCGATAAGTTTTAATCCCGGAGCTAGTTGGATTGCGTTAAGTGGGTCGCTTTTTATTCTTACACCTGCTCCGTTTGTATAATCAAATGTATTTACAAATGTATAGCTTATGAGAAAGTTTGGTTGTAAAATTATTCTTCCGTCTTTAAATTCAAAGTTGTATCCTGTTTTGTTTCCTATACCTGCTAACAACATTGCATAATTTTCATTACCGTACATTGTACTTGCATCTCCTGCTGTTGCTCCAACTGATAATGTTGTTGCGTTAAAGAAGTTGCC
>CALVEH010000010.1 GCA_944326545.1 Candidatus Gastranaerophilales bacterium
GCTACGATGATTCAAGTTCGTGCAAACTTAGAAACATACAACGGTACAGGAAGAATTAAGGAAGTTCCTGCTACTGCTTTTTTAATCGGAACTTTCAAAGAATTCCCTCTCGGTAATATTAAGCCGCAGGAAAATGCCGAATATGAAACAACTATGGCTGTAACCTATGCCAAATTAATCGTTGACGGAGTCGAGATTTTTGAAATAGATGTTCTTGAAAACATCTACAAGGTCGGAATGGTCGATATGCTCGCTACATTCAAAAAGAATACGGGGGCTTAATGACAGACGATTCTATTCTTAAAAAAGCAAACTCTAAAAAAAGTTTGTCAGAAGAAATTGCGACCCGAAAACGAGCATTAAACTTTTATTCATTGGCAAACATTCTCCCTGATCCTGATATTGTTCTCAGAAAACAGGGCAAGGATATTAGGATTTATAAGGAATTGCTTTGTGATCCGCACGTTTTTGCCTGCACTCAATCAAGAAAAGCAGGTGTTTTATCTCTTGATTGGGAAATCAATCGTGGTTTGGATAAAGACAAAAATGCTGAGGCGATTGAAGAATTACTTAAAAAACTGGATATTCATAAAATAATAAATGATATTCTTGATGCAACTCAGTTTGGTTATCAGCCTTTAGAGATTATCTGGAAGAAAACCAAATCAGGACACGTTCTGCCTGAAAAAATTATTGCAAAGCCGCCGGAATGGTTTTGTTTTGATGATGACAATAATCTAAAATTTAGAACTAAAGAAAATTACTACGGCGAAATTGTTCCGGATAAAAAATTCCTGCTTGCTCAAAATAATCCATCTTATAACAATCCTTACGGTGAGAGAACGTTATCTCGTGTCTTTTGGTCTGTAACATTTAAAAAAGGCGGACTGAAGTTTTGGGTAGTATTTACTGAAAAATACGGAATGCCTCATTTGATAGGCAAACACCCACGAGGGGCATCACGAGAAGAAACCACGACTCTTGCCGATATGTTAGAGGATATGGTTCAAGATGCAATCGCTGTTATTCCTGATGATTCTTCTGTTGAAATCCAAGAAGCCAATAAATCTTCATCTGCCGAGATTTATGAAAAACTCATCGACAAGATGAATTCTGAAATCTCAAAAGCAATCTTAGGACAAACTCTTACGACTGAAATCGGTTCAACAGGAAGTTATGCTGCTGCAAATACGCACATGGCTGTTCGTCAGGATATTATTGATTCTGATAAAAAACTCGTTGAAAGCGTTATAAACCAACTTATTCGTTGGATTTATGAAATTAACTTCTCAAACGAAGACGTTCCAGTTTTTGAAATGTATGCACCAGAAGATGTTGATTTGACTCTTGCTCAAAGAGACAAAATCCTCTCAGATACCGGCGTTAAATTCACTAAAGAGTATTTTATTAAAGCCTACGGTCTTGAAGATGAGGATTTTGATATCAGGGAAGATGTTATCCCTGCAACAAGTCCGCAGTTTAAAGAATTTAAGGAAAGCGAACCGTCCGTACCCGGACAAGACCAGATAGAAAATCTGCTTGAGTTTATTTCAACAAAGAAATTAAATGAACAGGCTCAACAGATGCTTTCACCTTTAATTTCATTGCTTGAGGATTGTGATGATTTTGATGAGGCTTATGAACTTTTAACGGATAAAAACCTGCATTCAAAGAAGTTTGAGCAATCTCTTCAAAAAGCACTTTTCCTGTGTGAACTGCAAGGGAGGAGTGATGGTCTTGACTAAACAATTAACTTTCCTTGATTTGTTTTCCGGTATAGGCGGTTTCAGAATCGGACTTGAAAGAGCCGGTTTTAAAAGTATTGGCTATTGTGATAATGACGAATATGCCAACAAATTATACAAAGCATATTTTAATACCGAAGAGGAGTTATTTTTTAATGACATCAGAACAATCAATACAGAAGAATTGCCCGACTTCGACATTCTCTGCGGAGGGTTTCCTTGCCAGTCTTTCTCGATTGCAGGAAAAAGACGCGGCTTTGAAGACACCAGAGGCACAATGTTTTTTGAGGTCGCACGGATTCTCAAAGACAAGCGACCCCGATATTTTATACTCGAAAACGTTAAAGGCTTACTTAATCACGACAGTGGAAAAACTTTCCAAACAATACTTAAAATTCTCACCGACCTTGGGTATCAAGTGCAATGGCAATTACTTAATTCTAAGTTCTTCGGAGTTCCTCAAAACAGGGAAAGAGTGTACATTGTTGGATGTTATGGAAAAGGATGTGCCGGAAAAATATTTCCTCTCACCCCGGACGGAATCGAAAATATTAGCACGCTCAATAAACATCCATTAAGTCCCAAGACACCTCAAGGTAACAGAATTTATTTACCGGATGGTTTAAGTTCCTGTCTTACTGCAAACGGCGGCGGACTCGGTGCTAAAACAGGGTTGTATTTTATTAACAAGCCTCGGCACAATCAATACAAAGCCTCTGATACAGTTCAAACTCTAAAAGTTGCGGGCGATACTCCTTTAATGAAAGTTAGAAACGGAACTAAAAAAGGATTTGACGAAGCAGGTCCCGGAGACGGAATAAATCTTGCTTTTCCACATTCTAAAACAAGACGAGGAAGAGTTGGTAAAGGCTGTTCTCAAACTCTTGATACAAACTGCAATATGGGAACTATTGACGGATACAGAATCCGCAGATTAACTCCGCTTGAGTGTTTCAGACTTCAGGGATTTCCTGATGAAATGATAGAGAAAGCACGTGAAATCGGACTGGCAGATTGTCGTTTATACAAGATGGCAGGCAATGCCGTAACCGTAAATGTTGTTGAAGCTGTTGCAAGAAAAATCGCGGATTGCGAGCAGAGGGCGGAGGGCTTGGAGAAGTCCAAGACCGCAGACCCGTTTAATGCGAGCAACCAAGCGGCAGAGGTCGAGAATGGTCGAACTTAAAGGCTTATTTAAACTTGCTCCGGCGGCGGCAATAAAATATTTCAGGCGGAAAGGTCAAACTTTCACTTGGGATTGGTACGAATTATGGCAAGATGCACATAAAAAAACTTTCACAGTCGCCAAAGTTATGCGTGAGGATATTCTAAAAGATATTCGCTCTGCCTTGGATAAAGCCCTATCTGAGGGAAAAACATTCAGTGAGTTTCAAAAAGAACTCAAACCAACCCTGCAAAAGAAAGGCTGGTGGGGAGAACAGATTATTGTTGATACTCAAGGCAACGCAGAAAAAGTTCAGCTTGGTTCAATGTACCGATTAAAAACCATCTATGCCGTTAATATGCAGACTTCATATATGACAGGGCGGTATAAAACTCAGATGGATAATGTTGACAATAGACCTTATTGGGAATACGTTGCTGTCCTTGATAACAGAACCCGACCTGAACACGCTCAACTGCATGGATTAATTTACAGATATGATGATCCGTTCTGGGCAAGTTTTTACCCTCCTAACGGTTGGAGATGCCGTTGCAGAGTTAACGCTCTTTCAGATTATAACCTCAAAAAGAAAGATGCAAAGCCGGGTAATTCCACTGGTACTTTGTCACAGGAGATGAGATTAGTTTCTAAAAAATCAGGTGAGTATAAGCCCGTTACAGTTTATACAGACCCTCTTACAGGTAAAAAGATTGCCCCTGATGTCGGGTGGTCTCATAATCCGGCTTCAGGTTTAAACGATATTTGAACGCTATTTGAATAATAATTAAAGGAGTTTTGAATGACAGTTGATAAAAAAAGTTTATTAAACTGGGTTGGCGGAAAAAGATTACTCCGCAAACGTATTGCACCGTTAATTCCTACGGATATTCAATCATACATTGAGCCTTTCGGCGGTGCCGGTTGGGTTTTGTTTTATAAAGACCGTTGGGCTGATTTGGAAATATACAACGACCTTGACGGTAGATTGGTGAATCTTTTCAGGATTGTAAAATATCACCCTAATGCCTTAAAAGAAGAATTACAGTATCTTTTAGGCTCACGTGAGATGTTTTTCCAATTTTTGAACGGAACTTTTATTACCGATATCCAAAAAGCCGCACAATTTCTGTTTTTAATTACACGTTCATTTGGCGGTCGTGGTGATACTTTCGGAACTGTAAAAAAATCTTCAGGCGGTGCATCGAAATCCCAACGCAATGTTTTAGAAAAAATCGATGCAATCCACAAACGCCTTGATAAAGTTATGGTTGAGAATCGTGACTTTGAAAAATTGATTAAACAATACGATTTTGAAGGTGCATTTTTCTATTGCGATCCGCCGTACACTTCAGGTTGCGGTTATGAAGTAACATCTACCGCAGACTTTGACCACGAACGTTTAAGAGATGTTTTAGGTAACATCAAAGGGCGTTTTCTGCTCTCATACGATGATTCTCCAAAAGTCCGAGAATTATACAAAGGCTTTGAGATGATTGAAGTTGAAAGACAGAACGGAATTAACAATCGTGAGGGTACTAGCAGGGCGAACAAGGTATATAAAGAATTGCTCATTGCTAATTATCCAATAAAAAAATTATCTAAAAATGTCTGACTCTATCGAAATAAAAATTGATAACAAAGAAGTTGAATCAAGACTCCTTTATTTGGCTCAAAGAAGTGAAAACCTGCGGCCGTTAATGAAAAACATCGCAGGGATTTTCGCATATTCAACAGAAGAAAATTTTAAAGAAGAAGGTCGTCTGAAATGGGAAAACCTCAAAGATTCAACAATTAAACAGCGAACTAAAAATAAACAGTGGCCCGGCATGATTTTGCAGGTAACAGGGCAGCTTGCTTCTTCTGTTAATACTTATTATGATAACGATTCAGCAGTTATAGGTTCAAACCTTGAATACGCAGCAATACACCAACTCGGCGGACAGTCAGGGCGGAATAAATCTGTTGAAATTCCTGCACGTCCTTATTTAAAACTTACTGATGAGGATTTTGAGGAAATAATTGCTTCAACGATGAATTATTTGGAATAGCATTATTCTGTTTTAAAATCAAATCCAAAGCATTAATTATTGCATCAGCAAACATCTTGGTGCATTTTATCTTATTATCTTCAGAAAGATTTATTGTATAATCACCTTTAATATTATTTATACAAAATTGGCATAACTCTGTATCTACAATAGAGTCACAAACAAGTGTCCTTAAATACATATCAACATCTAGTTGTAATTCATTGTATCGTGCCTTCGGATTTAACTTGTAGTACAAATCCATAATTCTAGATATGTCTTTTTCTATTTGTATTCTCGTATTATCAAAATTTTTTGCATAATCTAGCAGTTCTTTTAAATTACTTACAGTATCAAGTTCATTACAAATAGGAGTAAATATTTGTTGAGAAAGTAAATTAAATCCGTATGAAACATTAAAGTCTTTCCCATGATAATCATCATTCAGTATACAAATATAAGGAGTAATACTAAAAAGTTTAAGATATGCAATAATCTTTTTCTTCTCCTTTGAACCACTAATATATATATAATGAGATATTTCATCAGGTATTTCTTTAAATAAATCACTAGCAAGTGAGTAATAGATGCATCTGTCAAAAACATTATCTGATTGACTTTTTAAAATATTAATTATTTCAGTATCATCAATCTTTATATCAGGTTTAACCTCTTTAAAAAACAAATATGCAATTTTAAGAACGGCTAATGCTACACCTTTTCCACCAAAATCAAATTTTAACTTAATCATAAAGGGTTTAAATTTGTGAGTATTTTGAGAAATAGCTGCCCAGCCAGCATCAATGATATTATGCTGTTTCCTTATTTCCTGTTTGTAATCAATACCAAGTTTTTCAAGTTCTTGTTTTTTATCTGCAAGAATTTTACCTATCTTGTTTTTTATTTGTTGTTTATTTTTATTCCCCTGAATTTGAAAACTAAAACCGTTTTGATGCAATGGGGTTTCATTTATATATACATCTGCAAGTTCATATTCTCCGCCATATTTGTACAAATATTGTTGTTCACTGTTTAAATCATCAACCAGTACAGGTTGTGGCGTTCCCCGTTCTCTTTTGATTTTAAACATATTAATTATTTGGTTGTAAACACCATCAAATGCATTATCTATATTGTCGCCCAACCAAGAATTACAATTTTTACACAATAAATTTTTTGATTTTATTCTTCCGCATATAACATTAGGAATAATATGTTCTTCTGTTAACTCACTAAATTCTTGTCCACAAAATACACATTTTTTCATGAATTATATGTTAACCTTAAACTCTTTCCAATCCTTAACCGGTTGTTCTGAGAATAGAATACCGTCTTGCAAGGCGTCAAAGTGTTGTTTCCCGCAATGAATTTTTAATCTTTCAGGACTTCTCAAATCAAACAGGCTTGTTGTACCTTTTGTTTCAAGTACAAAATAAAGTTTTTGTTCGCCGTCTTTTTCTAAGAACACCGCCCAATCAGGGTTATAACTTCCAATAGGTGTTTCAATTTTAAACCTTGGCGGGATTTTGAAGAACATTTTTACATCCGGATCTTCATCAAGAGATTTGGCAAACCTGCTTTCAACTCCGCTATCATAAATCAGGTAATCGTAAACACTGTGTTCTACCTGAACAGCATTTCGGTCAAGGTTTGCAAGAAGTTCAGCACTGTCAAAAATTTCCTGAACATAATATTCTTCGCCTGCAAGTTTAACATATTTTATGCCATCAATAGCCAGACTGTGGCGGTTGCGTGAGATTATCTCAAGTGCTTTTTCATAAAATCCTTGAGGGTTGTTTATAAAATCTTTTATTCTGCCGCTTTCCTGCAATATACGGATTATGTCGCTCCGTTTTAAAAGTGTTTCGGCTGAAATTAATCTGACAATATCCGGCAGAACTTCATAAGAGCCTGCAATATCCAAACTTCTTCTGTGCATTTCTGTTGAGGATACTCCGGAATTTTCAAGTTCTATTTCTGCAGTTGATGAAACAAGTTTTGCTTTTGGAATAACCGGCATTTCAGACAGCTCTTTCACGCAATTTTTAATTAAAGTTTCACTGTCTATATTTACTCTGTATGTTGTTTTTTGCTTAATTTTATTCCACAGTTCTCTAAATTCAGGGGATAAAATTGCCTGTTTTTTCAGTTTAACCGTAACTTCTTTGTTTGCATCACGAATTACAGGGCGGTTGTCGGCTTTTTCTAATGCCTGAATAATTGCACGCTGTGCGGCTTTTGAATAACGTTCACTCAAATCAAGTTTGCCGGCTTTAAGCTGTGCTTTCATTGTATCTTTTATTTTACCCTCTTTTGAGATTACTTTCATTTCTTTGAGTTCTTCCATGATCTCTGAGGCTTGTTCATGCGTAAATGATTTTTCTTCAATACGGGTTTCAACACATTTAACTTCTTTAAGCTTTTCAAAAGTTACAGGTTCAGCCTGTTTCATTATTTTTTTGACTTCCTGCTTTAGTGGCTCTGCTATTTCAGGAAGTTCAATTTCTTCTATTTTTACATCTTCTTTTACGTTTCCGTTAGCATCAAGAACATCGTTTGCCACAAGTGCCTCATAAACATCAAAGGCTGAGGCTTCATCCATTTGATGTTCAATTTCGACTTTTTCTTCATAAGTCAAATCCATCAACGCACTAAGCTGCAGCACACCAAACTTCATGCCAGTTTCCTGTTCAATTTCTTTTTGCAGAGTTTCGGCAAATTCAGCAAAACTTTCGTTTGCCATAACGTGCAGGATGTTTATATTTCTATCTTCAATCCGTTCACCCTCCTGATTTACGCAAAGCCTTAAACCTCGTCCGACTTTTTGGCGGCAGGTAAATGTTGATTTCTGTTCAATTAATGTACAAACCTGAAACACATTCGGGTTGTCCCAGCCCTCTTTTAATGCGGAGTGGGAGAAAATAAACCGTAAAGGACAATCAAAAGACAATAGCCATTCTTTATCACGCATAATTGTGTTATACGTATCATCATCTGCTAGGGTATCGCCTTTAGTATTTTTGTAAATCCCTTTTTTGTCCTGTGAAAAGTAACCGTTGTGGGCTTTTTCAATATCTGTATTAAAATAAGTTTTCAGCGGGGCATACTTTTCTTTGCTCATAAGCTCGTTATAGCATTCTTCAAACATCTGAGCATATATGCCTTTTTCGCCTGTTTCAGTACGGTATTTTTTAACCTCATCAATAAAGAATAATGACAAAACTTTTATACCTTTGTCGTGGTAGCGGAGTTCTTTTTCAAGATGTGCTTCGATTGTTCTGTATATTTGAGCATGCTTAATTATATTTTCATCAATACTTCCGATAGATTTGCCGAGTTTAACTGTTTCGGAGTTCGTAAATTCAACACATTCAAAACCTTTTGTGCAATCAATGCCTTCAATTGTATAGCCTTCGTATAAACTGCGTTTTCCTGAAAGCATAAACAAATCATCACCAGGCTTGACAGTAATTGTTTTACGTTCTACTTTTCCTGCTTTGCTTTCAATATCCATTTCAATTTTTGCAGTAAACCCGTTTTGGTTTGAAACTGATTTTAAGTGAATATATGGTTTATTAAAGTCATTAGTTACAGAGTTTGACGAAACGCAAATCTGTTTTACAAGGCCCATTTGATAAGCATCAACAGGAGTTAAGCGGTAAAGCAGGTTTATTTTTTCTCTGTGAGTTGCACTGTAGCGGAGAACACAAAGAGGATTTAATGATTGAATTGCCTCTTTTGCTTTCGGAGTGTTGTCAACGGATTGCGATTCGTCAATAATTACAACGGGATTTGTGTCCTGAATGTATCTCATAGCAGTTTCGCCGTTGAGCTTGTCCTGTTCCTGATTGATTATGTTTTCGGCTTTTTTAAATGCGTCAATATTTATAATCATTATTTCAATGTTACCTGATGTCGCAAACTGGCGGACATCCGAAAGTTTAGCCGAGTTATAAATAAAATATCTGTAAGGAATTCCGTCATAAAGGTTTTTAAAATGTTCTTCTGTTACCTGCAAGGATTTAAAAACACCCTCCCTGATTGCAACGGACGGAACAACAATAATAAATTTTGAAAATCCGTAACGCTTATTGAGTTCAAGAATTGTTTTTGTGTAAACGTATGTTTTACCCGTTCCTGTTTCCATTTCAATAGAAAACTGGTGGCTGTCGTAATCACGAGATAACGGGAGTTTGTTTCGTCTTTGAATTGCGTGCATATTTGAAAGCAGTGTGTCGTTATCTATTTCAAGTTTGTTGCCGAAACCAAAATCATTTTGAATTAACTTCATCTGATCGGGGTTTCTGTCAATAGAAAATGTAGTTGTTGATTTCTCCTGACCTGTAAATAAATCAGCAACCACATTTACTGCCTCTGTTTGAAATTCTTGATGTTTAAATTTTAACTTCACTTAGTTTGTCCTTTGTCTTTAATCAGCTTTTGTTTCTTTGTAGGCAGGAAATTGTTGTCTATTACAACTTTTTGTCCGGTTTGAAGCTCTAACTTTTCCCTTGCCTCACGTGCAATTTTGCCGCCCTTCTTTGCAGAAGTCTTATTTTCATCCAAGCCGGTAGCATTTTCGCTCTCAGCAATTTGTCTTGTTGAAAGTTCCGCAAGTGCTGTAAAGATAAGTTCTGCCTCAGACATGTGATCTCGAAGATTTTGTGATTTTAATCCCTTGAGGTTCTTGTGTTCTTTAACAGATAAGCCGCTCCATTCCTGATGAATGATATTTGTAAGAATAGCAAATTCTTCACCTTCTTTAATTTCATGGTCTTTCCAGTAGTCAGTGAGTTTATTCCTTGTCTCTTGCCCCATCATTCTTTGTTGTATCCACTTTTCAGACCTGCCTAATTTTTTATAGGTATCTCTAGCTCTATCAATAGCTGTTGAAGGATCTGCCATTTCTTTCATACGCTCATATCCGACTTTTGCAAGCCACAATTTAACAGGCTCAGCCTTCAGACTTGGCACGGATTGAACAAGTCTCAAACACCCTTCTACATCAAGAGCATCAGTCTTTCTCATTTTGCCGTCTTTGGACATCATTTTCAAACCGTTACAACTTGTAACGGTTTCATTTCCTTCTTCTTTTAATCTCTTTTTTAAGACTCTCCAATATGTAGCAGGGTCTTTACTTTCTGTTAAAACCGCTATAATATCAACTACTGAGAAGTACCATTTTTCTTGATCTTCATCATATACAGAACGAATATTATTTTGTTCAAAAATCTTAATTTCGTTTTTCATCTTTTCAATCCTCATTATTACCATATAGATGATGATACATGTAACTTTTGTCCTGTCAGCTTTTCATAAAATATGTGTGGAACTATTTTTTCTACTATCATTGCAAATTGTAAACATACCGTATAATATTTATCCCATTCTCCGTCTTGCATTCTTCTCCATAAGTTAGGATAATACCTTACAATTATTGAGAATGTATATAAAATCATAACGGCATATACAATCCAGTCATCCTTTAACCCTGATAGTGGAATAATTATGCTCTGAAGACAATAAGAACTTTTATACAAATTGAGATGTTGATACCAGTGACTATCAGGAGAATGTTTTACAAATATGCTATAGCGTTTGTATGTCCTGCCGTCATCATTCTCATCAAATTGGTCTCGCTCGCTACGATTTTCGGATACTTGTTCGATATTCCCTATTAGTGTTTTAACCATATCTAAATTTGAACAACCAGATTTATCAACTAAACTAATATAAGACCCTTCATTTTGTGTAGTATAACCAGGGTTTCTACTGGTTATACTACTTTTTTGATTCAATCTATCTGAGTAGTGTGGTTCTAAGAAGCCTGTTGAATACTCAGGGTTTATCATTCTCATAAGGACTGCTAATTCGGGAATTCTAGCTAAGATATCATTAAACAAGTAGCAATACTTATTTAGCTCATCATCTTTACGTATGCGTTTTTCAGGAAAATCATTAGTATCATAATCTAGTACATTTAGCCATTTTGCAAATAATCCATTCTTAAGAATACAAGTATATAATGAGTTTATACTATAATCATTCTCTGGAATGTATATATATAATCCATGTCCGCCTTTTGTAATTTCTTCAACAGCTTTCAAATCTGTATACTTGTCAGAGTTCATTAAAATATCAGCTTCAATAAGTGCTAAAGTGCCGTAATAAAGATTTAGTAATCTTTGTGTTGGATTCTGAGTTTGAGCCGAGTCAAAATAATCACAAGAATTTTGCATTAAGAATGCTACACCTTCTGACTTACTTTTAATTACTTCTGAAGATAAATCTGGATAACGTTCAGTTAAGAAACGCTTACAAACTTCTGAGCTTTTTAATGTTTTAATTAACATCCAATACTGTTCTGATGGGTTCTCTGCTGTCAAATATATTTTAATAGGAGTTTTAACACACCCTCTGCAATCTTTTTGTGGAGAATTAACCTCTTCTGTAGGACATTCTTTATTCCAGTCCTTTAGTATATTTATAAAGTTGGATGCAAGTTCAAGAGGTTTGCTAAAACCTGAAGAGAAAGAACAATTTGGGTCAAGATTCATTCCATGTATCAAACAAGCGTCAGCACGTTGTTGGATAACGGAATATACTTCTTTTCTTGTTTGTTGAGAATAAAGTATAGCAAATCTTTTAGTCCAATTTCCTCTGTATATTTTAATAATGAGGTATTCACCTTGCTCTACAGTATCTTCAATTTCCCATACCCACCCATGACTTTCAAGCAACGGTACTGTTGATCGTTGAAAATCGCTTGTTAATATGTTCATTCTTGATTGAAAACCAGTATCCATCAACAAAACGTACTCCTTACAACAATTTCATTTCGATGCCTTTGTCTTTCAGGATGTAGTAAGCATTTGAAAGAGCCGTACTGTCTTTGAAGGCTTGTTCAGAGGAGACGATTTTTGCAGGAACAAGCTCGCACATTTCTTTTATATCTTCAGGAGTTATTCCGTCTTTGCCATAGTCAAGACAAATAAGCACTAAGCAATCTTCCCCTATTGAATACGCTTTTTTGTCGTTAATTTCTGTCGGAATTACTTTGTAATCAAGTGGAATTCCCATTTTTAGCATTACTTCATAAACAACATCCAGGTCGTTACGGTCGGGCTTGATAGTTTCGTTCAGTAATGAAAATCTTTGTGCAACAACCTGTTCATCTTGTGTTGGCGTGCTGTCCCACTCTACAAGATTTGACGTGTCTAGTTTAAATACTTTAAAACCTATGTCTAATGGCTTCTTTTCTTCCAATGCAAGTTGACCGTTATTTGCTGTAAGTTTTTTGCCGGCACGACGGATACGTTCTTTGCCGATGTCACAAATATTTTTGCAACCGGCTTTGTAGGCTTCTGATTTTTCATCGCAAAGTTCAGGCAGCTGTACCATTATAAATTGGCGGTTCCCGCCGTCTTCGGCATTCAACTGCATTACTGCATGAGCGGTTGTGGCACTCCCTGAGAAAAAGTCGAGGATTATGTCATTGTCCTTTGTTGTTGCTTCAAGAAAAACTTTTACAAGTTCAATTGGTTTTGGATTTTCAAACATATCTTTTGTACTGAACAAGCCGGTTAAAACATTTGAGCCGTCGCCAGTATTTGCTACATCATATAAAATACTTCTTTGTTTTAAGACTTTCACTTGGTTTGCAAAATATTCTTTTTCGTAAGGTATCCATTTCCCTTCTTTCATTTCCCAATGTACAAGGTCATTTTGTAATAATTCATTCATTCGTTCCCTACCAACTCTCCAACGTCCATCATTCCCATCAGGAGCTATTGGAAAAGCTTCTGTACCATCAGGAGCAATTAAACTAAAATACATAGAAGGTCTATCTTCCCTTCTCGCTGTATTCCCCCATTTTGCCAATTTCGTAATTTTAAAATTCCCTCGTTCATCTGATTTATTATATTGAGCAATATCTCGAGCTTCTTCTTTGTCATACCATACAAGCTGTTGACTTTTGCGATAAACTACTATGAATTCATGTTCAATTACAAAATATTCTTTTGCTTGCCCGCCGCCGTCTTTTTTTCTCCATATGAACGAGCCTATATAATTTTCTTCTCCAAAAACTTCATTACAAACTTTTTTTAAATTCGTTATTTCGTTTTCATCAATGGAAATAAAAATCACACCGTCATCTCGCAAGAGGTTTGCCGCTAAACGTAACCTTGGGTACATCATATTCAGCCAATTGGTGTGAAAACGCCCCATTGTTTCAGGATTTGACTTTGTTGTCTGCTGCGTTACTTCCTTATACTTTGCCATTGGGTCAGCAAAATCATCTTCATATACAAAGTCATTGCCGGTATTATACGGCGGGTCGATATAAATCATCTTAACTTTATTGTAATAAGACGATTGCAAAAGTTTCAAAACTTCAAGGTTATCACCCTCTATATAGATATTGTTTGTTGTGTCAAAATTTACACTTTCTTCAACACAGGGTCTTAGCGTTCCGGTTGAACGTTTTCCCGCGATACGGTAACATTCTGATTTGCCTTTCCACTCAAACTTGTATTTCTCAAAGTCGTTATCATCATATTCTCCGAATAAAGCCAAAAGTTTGCTAATATCCAGCTTTCCCTCTGAAAAACACTGAGGAAAAACCGCTCTAAACTTTTCTAAATCCGCTTTTTCAATATCCATACTCTGTGACGGTAATCTTTCAATATCCACAATATAAATTCCTATTAGTTATTTTCCCTGTTAAGTTAATCTTACCACAAAAATTACCCCTGAGGCTTGATGCAATATCTGCTATTTGGATCTTCCAAAACAAGTTCCTCTAACGCCTGTTCGGGCTGCTTTTTTTATTTGTACTGAAAATTTGCACTTTGAAATGCGGGCTCATAAGAACATTAAAATTGTATTCATCCGACAAATCCGCTATTTCCTTTTCTGTTTCAACGTCAATCTTTGCTTTATCGTAAAATAGTTTTTCTTCTCGCTGCAAAAGTTCTTTTTCCAAAACCTTTATCTGTTTTGTTGTTTTCAGCTCCTCAAGTTTGTTTGCACAAGCCTGTTTTTTCAAATCTTTTATTTCTGTTTTTATATCGTTCAAATCCGTTTCAAGCTGAGTTTTCTTTCTGCCTGCAACAAGTTTTATTTTTTCAACCTCAAAAGCAAATGAGCCTTCCTGGCTTTTTATATACTCTTGTATTATCTCATCTTTAGATATTTTTTCATCCAAATTCCCGAAATCTTCAAGTAAACTGCCAAGCCTTATTTTTTCAAGACTTGTTCGTTCTTTAATTTCAATTACGGGCAAACTTAACAGTTGTCTGCACTTTTCATCCAGCAAAATCTCCCCGCTTTTTGTCTGTCCGATTAATAAACAATGGCTTGACGAAACATCTTTTGAGGTTATTGCTACATTATATAATCCAATCTCGCAAGGCTCAATATCCGCATTTACATAAATTTTCGCCTCGGGGGCAATGTTCGTGTCAATTTCTCTCAAAATCCCTTTTGCAAAAACAGATGTAAAACTTATTCTGCCTGTTTGAGGTTTGAAATCCTTGCCTAATCCGTATCTTTTGTACCCCTCATAATTTCTCATTCGTCCGTTATCGTTGAACGAAAACAAATACGGGCGTTTATAACCCTCAATCAGGGTCAAAGTTTTATTTTCTTCGTCTATTTCGTACCAGTCGGGCTTTATTGTTTCAAAGTAATATTTCACAAATTCCCAAAGGTCATTATTTAGTTCCTCTGTTTTTTCTTTAATATATGCAGGAGTAACCGTAACTTTATCGGCAATAGATTTTGTAAATGTCGTAAACAGAATATCTTCCGAATTTTCAACAAGCTGTTCATTTGCTTGCCTGTGCTCCGTCAAGTTTTCTTTGAATGCCCGAGCAACTTCATCTCTGTGTCTGAAACCTTTTAGGACTTCTTTTATCTTTACATCAAAATTTCCTACAATATCATCCGACATCCCGAAAATCCCGTTAAACTGCAAAGTCCGTTTGTTTATAAGTTCCAGCATTCTGACATCTGCAAAATTTTCATGGCTTAAAAGATTAATAACTAGCACATCAGAATTCTGTCCCTGTCTGTGGCACCTGCAAATCCTCTGCTCCATTTGAATTGAATTGTAAATCATATCGTAATTCACAACTACAGGACAGTATTCTATATCCAAACCCTTTGCCGCTGTGTCCGTTGTTACAAGGATTTGAACATCCTCATCATTACGGAAATTCTCAAGTGTGTCATTATCTTTGTATTTAAGCGTGTTATATCCGTTTTGCCTGAAAATCATATAAAGATTATCAAGTGTTGTGTTATTATCCACAAAGACAATCGCTTTTTGATTAACTTTCGTTGCTTTCAGGTGGTTAAAAACTGTTTTTAAAATCTTCAAAAGCTGTGTGGTTTTTGAATTAATTTTTATTTCGGATGCAAGTTTTTGAATATGCAGCAGAGCGGCTTTTTCAAGTCCGTAAGTTCTTTGAATTGCGGGAGATATCATATTCACAAACGCCTGCGGTGAAGATGAAAGTGTTTTGAAAAACAACAGGTTAAGGTTGTATTCATCTATTTCGGGGTAAGCAACCTTATCGTCAGAGGCAATATATGTTGAAATAAGTTTATACAGTTCTTTTTCTTCCTGTATAAGTGGATAATCGACAGTAATCGGCAGTCTGCGTGAAAAATTTACATACTCAGTTGCCTGAGTTTTAAGTGTTCTGAAACAAAATTGCGAAACCCAGCCTGTTAATTCAGGGTAATTTTCGGGCTTTCTGAAATATCGTTTGTAAAACCAATCAACATCCGGCAAAATACTTTCATCTATAAAATGAATTAGCCCGTAAATGTCCCGAATGTCTTTTGTAATGGGTGTCGGAGTTAAAAGTAACTTGTATGCCTCACGTACTGCATTTTTTAATATGACCGTCGTGTCTTTTGTGTAATTTGCAAGTACATCAGCCTCATCAAAAATCGCCAGGTCCCAATCACGTTCTTTTATTTTATCGGCATGTCTGATAGCACAATCGTATGTTGTCAAAACAATACCGTCTTCATCAGGAATATTTTTTGTATTATTCCAAAAAACATACGGGAGTGTAAAATCCCTGTCAAGTTTCCGTTTCCACTGTGTTACAAGATTTGACGGAAGAACAACCAAAATGTTTTCCTTTCCCTCATACCATTTTTGTCCTGCAACAAACAATGCCTCATAAGTTTTACCAAGAGAACCCTCGTCACAGAGAATACAGCCTTTTAAAAAGTCAGACCGTAATGCAAATCTTGCCGCCGCTATCTGATATGGCAAAATCTTTGCAGTCGATGAGGCATAAACAGGCAACAAATTTTTGTCTTTTGACAATTCTTCAAGACGCTTTGCCTCTATTAATGCAGAATATTGATTCTGAAACTTTGTATTGATTGTTCTCATAAATAATCTGCACTAATTTTAGCATAAAATATTATAAAAAATTCTCCGTACACATAAATTTCATTCTTTAGTAATTAAAAACAGTTTGGCTATTTTTGATTGTTGTATTTGAATTATTTTGTTTAAATAGATTTTTTTTGTACCATGGATTAATAGAAAGTAACTTATTTTAACGTATTGTATATATAATTTATTGGAGATATTAATGAAGAACTTTAAGTCAAATGAAATAAAAATAAAGTTTTGCAAGCAAGAGATTCCCATTCTCAATGATGCTAAGTTTGAAGTAAAGCTTGATGAATTAAATAAACGTATTTCTTTTATAATCCCCAATAATGCAACAAGATATATGAATTTATTAAGACGGCAGTGCAAAAATATGTCTTTAGACATAGAAGAATTAGAAACTTGTACAAAGCACGATATTCAGGCGGAATTTTCTGAAGAAAAAAATGTCGGTTCATATACTGAAATTACTTATAAAATTATTGAATATACAAATTATAATAAAGTAAGAATGGCACTGCAAAAAACATTCAAGGCAACTTTGAATCAATATTTATCAGACAGTGATTTATTGAAAATTTGTAGTTTCAAAGATAAAGATCCGCTTAAGATAATGTTATCCGCAGTAACAAATAATCATTTCGGACATTCCTTTAACTCCAATGATAACGATGAAAATAAAAAAGCCACAAGGCTAAATCTCATAATAGAACAAGTTTTGAAATTAGGGAATGAGACACATAAACAATGGTTAAGAAAAAAGTTTGATATGTATCTTAAAGAAAAAACTTTATCTGGAAGAAATGCGATTCTCGGTGAAATTTTTACTATGGGATATATATTTTTTATTCATCCTGAAGACTTTACTCCTATAAAAGAAAAGAAAACTGCAACACCTGATTTTGAAAGTATAATAAATGGACATAAAGTTTACATTGAAGTTAATACTCCTTCAATGAATGAACAAGAACAGAAAAAACTAGAAAAATTTAAAAAAGAAGTTGCAGAAAAAATAAAAAGTGCACCAAAGGGAAGTATACAATCATCAATTATTACGGTGTCTCCCGTTGGATATAATCCAAAATTTAAAACAGTAGGGGAAATGTGTATTAGTAAGTTTTCTAATATAAAATCATCAAGCGGACAATTAAGTGTAGGAAATTATAATATATTAGCAATTAATCTATTTAATCCGGATTATTTTTCTATTTCAGGCAAAGCTGCAAAGCCATTATTTTTATCTTTCAGAGGTGAATATTTTTATTCTGGATATTTATGGCAGGCTTTTTATGCTCAGGAAAGAGATCTCGTCTTGGAAGATTATTCCGGTGCCGGTAATATACCAACATTAAAGTTTAATGGAATGTTTGAAAGAGAAGAAAATAAGCACATATCAGCGGTCATTATAATGATTCCATATAAAACAATAATATATGAAAATCACAAGGCAGATAAAATGCTTCCATATGAAACTTTATTATCATTAACTAAAATGCCATATTTTGATTTGAATTTATCTCAAACAAGGATTCCTATTAAATTTTACACTTTAGATACTTTTAAAAATGAAATAGAGTATCATAGGAGAAAAATTAATTCAGTATCTAGAGCTGAGTTTTATTAAAAATTTCTAATTTTATTATGAACTTTGGAATAAAAATTTGCTCATAAATTTAAAATTTTAAATTTATGTTGCCCAAAATAATCAAACCATCTGTAACAAGAAATCAAACCATGTGACTCTTTACATACGGCTAGATAGATTATTTTGGTAAAGTTGGCTTTGTGTGGGCGTTTTCGGGTCGGAAAAATTAAGTGTTCCAAAAAAATCAAACTGGAAAACTGGACTTTTTCTGGACTGTACGGATAGATTGAGATTTGTATATTATCAGTGAGATACGCACCAAATTTGAACTATACGGATAATTTGATTATTTTGGAACAGTCCAGTTCCGCAAACTTTTAAAAATTTTAAAACAAAATCGGAAGTTTTTTCTTAAGGTTGGAATATTATAAAATTTTCTTTAAATAAATCATATCTACCAACTGCTTTTCATTTTCAAAAATTGGGTGCGGGTAGTTATCAATAAAAAAGTTTTTTAGTCTGTGAGTTTCTTGAAAACCTTGTTTTTTATAGAATTTCAAGGTATTGTTATTTTCTCCGGTTCCAAGGATTAAATATTTAAAATTTGTTTTATATTTATTACAGACAAAATTAATCAATGCTGAGGCATAGCCTTTATTTTGATACTGCGTATAAGTTGCAAGATTTTTTATTTCAACGGTTTCCTTATCAATCTCCATAACAGCACAGATTGATGTCAAGATATCATTATCGTACAAAGCAAAAAGTTTTGACGATTCCAGATATTTGTTAATCATTGCTTTATCTTCATCGCCGATTAATAGAATATCCATATAATCCTTTTTATTCGTAGTTATTTCTTTAATTTGCATAAGTTAAATATATCATAATTGATACAAAACCGAAACAAAGGTCGGAAATAGGGGGATAATGCTTTGTTCTCAGAGTTAATGTGTATGTACCCAATGAAATAGAATATTATAAGAAATCCGTATTAAAAACAGGGTTTTATTAAGAATGTATTAATGAAAACATTGCTCATTTGTTTAACATTTTAAATTTATTTTGCCCGAAATAATCAAACTATCTGTAAAATATAATCAAACCATGTGTTCTTTTATACTGAGGCTGGAGTGTTTTTGTTTGTAGTGATGAAATCACGAAAACAAAACACGTAATTGCCGTTACACGCGAGCGAGTAAGACAATCCCACCCTCTCCGATTTTAAGTCACTCTTATTGCATTTATTTGTGTGAGTATTTCAATATTTTTGAAAAAAAGATTAATACATCAAGCACTCAAAGATGTTTTCTTTTGGTAGATACATTGTACCGGTAAAGAACGGTGCATTTTCACGCTTGCCTCCGTTTTTTACCCATTGAGCTAATTCATCATTTAGGAAAGGGGGAATCATTCTAAATCCCAATTTGTAATAAAATCCTGCCGGTGATGTTTTTCCATCAATGCAACTTGCATCCAGTGTTACTCTGCCTTTAGTTTTGTTGTCCATTAAACTGGTTAGGACTACTTCTTGAACCGCAGTTTTTCCTGTCCCTTTTCCGTTACTCCAAAGTTCGTCAATATGGTAGTGCGGCAAAAGCTCGTATGTTTCTTCATAATGTGCTGGTTGAGCTTTAATTATACGATTTTTATTTCCGAATTTTGCTGTTCTTTCTGGTTTTGCTTCAACAAATTCTCTGCATAAAAGATTTGTGTATTCTTTAGGATAACCAAATGCTATTATTCCTTGAGGTTCATAATGATATCGTATAGATGCAAATTTTAATTGTTTATCATTTTTAATATTATTTATAAAGCTTAGTAGGGTTTCTTTTATTTTGTTTGTGTTTTGTGCAGTAATCAAATCCTTTGCGCAGTTGTAAGTGAATACATCACCACTGAGTCTTGATTTTTGGGCAAGTTCGCATATTTCTTTAAAATCATTTTTTCCGATGGTGTTGGTAATATTTTTTCGGTTTTGTATTGTCCAACCATTATCAACAATTTGTCTTAGTAACTTTATCTGCATTAAACACTTCCTTTAAGCATATAAAGTTAGCTGACAAAAAAAATTGCTATTTTTATAAATAGTTTATTTTATATTATTTTTTTTACAGTATTTCTTAGCTTTTTGATGATAGTAAAAAGCCTTTTTGTAATCTTCTTGAATTTCGTATATTGCAGAAATCATAAAGTAATAATCTGCATTTTGGGAATTTATCTTGATTACTTTTTTTAAATCACTAATTGCATTGTCATATTGTTTTAAGTTTTTGTATGTAGCTGCTCTAAAATAGTATAAATCCTCTAAATCTTTGTTTTTATGAGTCAACTCTATTGCTTTTGTGTAGTCTGGAATTGCGTTTTTGTAGTCATCTATTAAAAAATACAAATTAGCCCTGTTTTCAAAAACTGCAGGTTCTTTTGGTGCTAATTCTATTGCTTTTTTGTAATCAGACAGTGCCTTTTTATATTCTTTTAATTCAATATAACTGCTACCGCGTTTTGCATAGAAATTTGGGTTTTTAGGGTTGTGCTTTATTGCTGTTGAAAAATCTTTTATGGCTTTCAAATGCTTTTTGTTATCTGCATATGCGCAACCCCGATATAGGTAAAGCTCATGATTTTTGGGGTTGAGTATTATTGCATTTGAGTAGTAGCCTATTGCGTCTTCGTAATTCCCTTTAGTATGTTTTTCTAAAGCAAGTTTAAAATATTTCTCTGCGTAGAGCTTTTCTTGATTGGCTTTTGTTACAGGTGGTTTATTCGGGCCAAGAAGTGGGTTGTATTCGAGTGTTAATTGAATATTAATACCGCTGTCCTTTACAAAATCGGGGAACTTTTCAAATGGAGATGCCGCAATAACAGCTTTTTTAGCTGCTTCATCGTAAGATTTTTCATTTGATGAAGAAATAACCTTAACAGAGTGAGCTTTTCCCTCTCTATCAACTGTAAATTTCACTATCGTTTTATAATTGTCTGTGCTTTTTGGGGGATACCAATGCTTTTTTACTTTTGCTTGTACGTTTTTTACATATTTGTTCCAGTCATATTCAGGGTTTGTAATTTGAGTTTGTGCAGTTTTTGAGCAATTTTCTTGCTTTATTGAGTTCGATGCAAATACACAATTTGTTGATAGTGCAGACGACAAAATAATTATTATTAGTAGAAATATTTTTTTCACTTAAGATATTCCTTTTATTTATTGTTTTTTAGTGTAGCTTTTTTGAAAAAATTAAACAAGTTAAGTTGTAATAAGTTTTAAGTTTTGGCAAATTTTATTTTTTTTATGCGTTGTTCAAATATGGATGTTATTTCTTCTTTTCACATAAAGTCTGGTAAAATAAAGCCTTTAAATTTTAGGGGACAAAATTCTACCAAAGAAATTTGTAAAAATAAAAAAGATTGTTTTGTTAGAAAGTATGATTATGTACTATGTTCCCAAAATAACAAGTTTGGCGAGCTAGATTATGTTGATTTTAAAATGCCAATAACTCCCGCTAAGGCTGTTTTGTCATTGTTATATTCTTCTGATAAAAACATAACAGACGCATTGTTGTATAAAATGCATACGCCTGATGAACTGGAATTGATGTCTCTTGATGTAGCGTCTGATGATTATTTGAGTACTTTAAAAGTAAAAAAAATGGTTGGGCTTGGCGCAAAAGCGTTTGTTTTTGAATTAGATGACGGAAAAATTTTAAAATTAACAACAGGTAATCACTTTCCTAACAGAAGAAAACCTGATTGTTTTGATGTTCCGATAATAAAACAAGGACGTTTTTGCAGAACTTATTATTATATTGAAGAAAAAATGACCCAAAAAGAAATTACCCAAGAAGAATTAAAAAAGTTTATTAAACAAATAGAAGAAAAAGGATACACTTTTAGAGATCATTTCTATAGTGATGAGAAGAGCAAAAAAAATCCTCAAATCAGAATTGAGCAGTTTGGAAAGTCTAAAGATGGAAAACTATATTTGCTTGACCCTGAATGTGCAATTGCCATAAAAAAACAATTTTCAGCTATAAAAACAATTAAGGGTAAATTGATAAAAATATTTGCAGCTGTTTCATTATTCAAGTAGCAAAAATAATTTTTTTTGATTTTGGTATAATTGTAAATACTGGAGAATTAAAAATTTATGAATACTAGACTAACCCGAAATAATACACCATCCTTTGGACAATTTATAAAAGTAAAAGGCCAAGCTAAGGCTGTTGATGATTTTAGAAAAAAGTTATTAAATAACGAAGGTGATTTTATCACTCTGGGGGTAAAAAAGGCTAAAGAAAAAAAAGACTTGTACATTATTAGCGGTAAGGATTATGACAAGTTTATAGATCTTATGGAAAAGGTGTTTTTCTTTGAGTTGAGAACAAATTTAGAACACTATTTTAAGAAAAAGCCTAAAGTAATGAAAGTCAAAAAAGCAGCTGAAAAATTGGCTGATAACAAACTAAAGTTATAATTTAATCTAGTCTCGCAGTTGTCGCCTCGAACATTCGAGCCGCCATTGCTCACCTTTTCAAGGTGACACTCTAAAAATTCGTTCACGTCTTCTTATCGCCAAAACTTACATTTAGTAAGCTTTTGCTCGGCAGAGTGCTACTTATCACGAATTTTTCTCGGACAAAATATTTTGTATGTATTTTATACTTTCGTCAATTTTTTCTTTATTGATTTCGTGTCCGCCAATTAAAAATTCTTTGTATGTAAGGTTTTTATTTTTGATTTTTTCTTTTAACTTTTGGGTTAAGTTAATTGGCACGGTTTTATCGTCCTTTGATGCTATTATCATTATTGAGCAATTGGCTTTTTTTAAGTATTTTTCGTTATTAAATGTATATTTTAAAGGAATTAAACAAGTCGGCATATTTTTTACCACAATCTTTATTATTTGTGGGAGTTTTGATCTTTCAACAAAGTTTTTTACTAAATCTTTAGCTTTGTTGTATGGACTTAACAACACAAGAAAATTGAGTTTGTGCGTGGCTGCAAATTTTCCAGCTACAGCACATCCCATAGAGTGTGCAACTATGCCAATATTTTCTTGTTTTATTCCTTTTTGTAAAAGATAGTTGTGTACTGATTCTATGCTTTGTTGTGCATTTTTTTGAGAAAAGTTTGCCGTGCTTTCTCCTCTACCTGGGTAATCAAAAGCTATCACACCTCTTTTAGTCTTTAGTAATTCAGCGTATATTTTTTGATTTTTGCTATCCATTGTTGTGAACATACCGTTGCAAAATATTATATATTTGTCGCTGTTTGACGGGTTTATATCAAGAGCTTTAAAGGCAAGATTTTGTTTTGTTTTTAGTGTTAGCTCTTTGCAGCAGCTTTTTAATTCTTCAATAACCTGTAGTTTTGAAAAATTTGTTTTATATGAATGTTTTTCAAATGTGTTTATTCCATACAAATATCCTACTGCAACGCTTGATAATGCAATTGTTGAGTATTTGAAATACTTTTTAATGCTTGATGTATTTTGATTGTTATTTGTTACACGAAAATTTGTCATTGTTTTTTTCTAAAAAAGTTTATCAAGATAATTTTGGGCTGCTTTTACTCTTTTTTGTGGAGATGGAATATTGGTTTGAAATTCTCTTAACTTATCAATTATTGTTAAGTGGTCATCTTTTGCGTTACAAAGTTCATTTGCAACAACTTTCCATATCTGTTTGCCATAAGCCGTATTGTCTCCAAGAGCAAGTTTGTTTTTAACTGAAGCAATTACTATTTTTTTGAAAATTTCTTGTCTCGGTTTTAAAGCTTTTTTGTTGTACATAGCAGGCTTTGTAAGACTCATTCTTTGCAAAAATACGTATAATAAATCTGATGTGCTATTGGGGTCAGGAGTTGATACCATCGCAATATCATCGGCTATTTTTAGGGTTTTACCTGTTAATACAATATTATTGGGGTTTATAAAATCAAAATTATAGAATAAATCCCCGTTGTGTTTTTGGTTTAATGAGTGGCAATCTTTAGCGATTGCATTATAACTTTTTTGCGGAACAGATGAAAATAATGGTAAGTAAACTGTTTCGTAGTATTTTTGGCAGTCCTTTTCAGAATATGTCTGCGAGAATCTTTTCGGAATTCCAGCAGGGATTTGATTATTATTTGGTGAAAGATTTTTTAATATTTTTACATCATAAAATTCTGCAACAGGCTCGCCGTAGTAGGTTTTTAGCTCTCCAAAATCTGACTTTTGTATGTTATTCATAGTATGAGCAAAGGTTATTTTTCTTGTTATTTTTTTTAGAACGTACTTGCTGTCAATTTTGTAGATTTGTCCATAATTACCTTCGCCAACAAGATTTTGCGGGGTTGTCTTTGTCTGAAGTATCTTTTGAAGCCTGTTAACAAGAGATATTTTTTCGTTTTTGTTTGCAGAACCTTTTTTTAAAACTATATCCAGCTCTTTACTGAAAGCTGTACGGTAGCCTTTAAAGTTGGGGTAATTATTTTGATTATATCGATTTTGTGATAGGTTTATTGTAATCATAGGTTCGGCCTTAATGTTATAATTATAATCTAAAGAATTTATTAGTTGAGGGATTATGAAGGATTTTGAACATAAAGTTGATTGTTTAATTGGTAAGTTAAAACAGTATGAATCTAAAGGCCTTGTTTTTAACCCTTGGAAAGATACTGATAACAAGGATTCTTCGTCAGATGCTCCTAATATTCGTTGTGAAAATTTAAAAAAATATCTTTTAAACCACGAAAATGCAAAGTATATTTTGCTTGCTGAATCACCAAGCCACGGTTGCCATTATACAGGGATAGCAATGACTTCAGAACGTGTTATGATGCAGTATCCCGAGATATTTTCTCAATATAAAACAACTTCTGTTAAAGGTGATGTAAGAGAAGGTACGGCCTCTTATGTTTGGGAAATGATAAAAGAGAAAGAAAAACAGTTTGTATTATGGAATGCGTTTGTGTTTCAAACATACAAAGATAATTTTTCTCCGAGAAAACCGAATAATAAAGAGTTGCAAGAGGGTATTGGTATTTTAAAAGATTTTTTGTTGCTTTATCCAAAACGAGAAAAAATCATTGCTATAGGCAAAACAGCTGAAAATATTTTGTTAAATAACAATATTCTTTTAAATGAAGATAAGTACCAATATATAAGACACCCTTCTTGTGGTGGTGCGACAGAATTCAGACAAGGTATGAGAGAGATACTTGAAAATATATAGCTCTAGTCAAGAAACCATTCTATCAATGGTTTCTTTTCTCCGAATTTGAGTCCGAAAGCTTTTTCGTAATCTTCGCTTGTCAGGTATTTGTAACTGATGTTAAAACCGAGAGGTTCTTCTTTTACGTTGAGCTTTTTATATTTTCTTGCTGAAATTGTGCTTTTTCTGAGGTTTAAGACATTTGAATAGTTTAAACCCTTATATGCACAAAATGGTGTTTTTACTTTACCATCTTCGTAATTTGTCATTAATCCGAATGTTCTGCAAATTACGCCTCTGTATTCATAAACACAACATTCATTGTTTATTAAAAAAGGACAATCGTATTTGAATTGTTTGCCTTTGTATTTTTTCTTTCTTTCAAGTGTTTTTGAAATATTTGCTTCTATTTGCTGTTGCGTTTTTTCATCCAGTGTCAATGCTCCTTGTAACAAGAATTTTGCTTCGATGGCCGAGTAGGGAAATTCTGAGTTTTGACAACACTTTGAACACCCTTTTTTACAAAAAATGAAGGGCTTTTGGCTTGCAAAAAATTGTACAAGTTTTTTGTTCAAAAACTCTAAATAGGCAATGTAGTTGCCAAACATAGTAAATCTCTCGCTAAACTATCACAATAAGATTGTACTACGTTATTTTTTATTTATGTCAAACATTCGACTTAAATTTTGTCTTTACTTGTTGCAAGACCAGGGTCTAAGTCAGAACCCGTTACAATTTTTCTAAAGGCAAATTGAGCTTTAGGCAGTGCATACGCAAGTAAAAAACTGCTTAAACTTATGTTGGCTATGATATTGAAACCTTTTGCCCATTTTGCTTTTTTGGCAAAATTTGTGACGTTTTTTGAGTCTATTGCATTTTTTGCAAAGTTTTCGAGTTCTTTTTTGAATTCGGCGAGTTTTTTAGTGTTTACAAATGCTCTTGGGTCACGGATTCCGTTTTCAAGATATTTTACATCATAAAATTTTGTTGCATATTGAGAAAAAAGGCTTTTTGGGTTTTTGTCCAAAAATTCTATAATATCTTTTTCTGTAGAGCTTGCAGGAAGTTTTAAATTTTGATTTTTTATAGCTTCTAATAGTTTTTTATCATCAAGAATCAATGGATCAAGTGCAACATTTAATCCGGCAACTTTGTATGTAAGTTTGTCCAAGAATTTTGCAAGATATGGAGGGAATAAAAAGTTAAGAATCATCATGCCTGTCATTTTAAACCCGACATCAAGAGCTTCGTTTTTGTTGCGTGCCGTTGCTACTCTGCCTACTCCGTATCCACCGTCTGTAACTGCCATTTTTTCTACCGTTGAAAAATTAGCAATTTGTGAGATTAAATTTCCTTTAAATGATATTTGGCCATTTTTTATGTATTCCATCGGGTTTTTAAATTGTTGTAAGTTTTTTTGTTCTTTTTGCTTTCTAAGTTTTTCAATTTTCTTGCTTGATGAAGCAAAAATAAGTTTTGGAAGTACAAAACCCATAAGCGCCATAGGTATTGTTGTTGAAAGTACGAATTTGCCAGCTAAAAGTTTTTCGTATATTGCTTTGTTATCTTTAACTTTTTTGAGTTCCTTAATTATGCTGTCACTTACCTTTCCTTCAAAGTTTTTGATGTTGAGGTTTATTCCCTGACAGTCACTTTCTTTAAATAATTTTAGGTTTATATCCGGGTTGAAGCCTTTTTTTCGTATTACATAGTTTGAAATTTTATCAACAAGTGGTATGCAGCCAAGCCATACGGCAGAAACTGCGTATTCATCTAAGAATCTTTCTCTTGCTGCAAGTTTTGCTACGTCTTTAGATTCCTTTTTGTTTTGGTTGTAAGTTAATACTATTTTTGATGGAACTTCTATTCCGCAATCTCTTACTATAAGTGGTGCTTGTTTATTAGTGTTTCCGATAGCTGAAATAATGCTTGTAATTGTCATTTTGTTTCTCCGATTCTGTCATAAAAAAATAGCCTGTTCGTTTTTTCCCGAAAAGGCTATTTTCTTATTAAGAAACGGTTATTAATTCACACGAACAACAAACAACCCTATAGCCTTATCGGGACTATATGGTGGTTATGATGTTGTCTTGTTGTGAATCTACTTTGCATTATTTTTCCTTTGTTGAAAAAGATATCATATTTGTGTGCTTATTTCAATATGCAAGTAACTTTTCTTGTAACAATTTTTATAACACCATTACTTTGTTACTGATTTTTTATAGTAAGATTACATGTATAAGATTACTATGGGGTTTTATTTGGAAAATACTAAGGTAATAAAAACAGAGATAGAGTTTGTATTGATAAGCTGTTGTACGTGTAAGCGGCCTCATATGCTTTCTGCTGCTTTGCAGTCAGTGGATGAGTTGAATTTTTGTGAAAATACAAAAGTAGAACTCTTGGTTGTTGATAATGACGAAAATGAATCAGCAAGAACGGTTGTTGAGAATTTTTCTCAGACTTCTAAAATCCCAGTCCATTACGTGAGTGAAAAACAAAGAGGTATTGCTTTTGCAAGAAACAGAGTTTTGAAAGAAGCTGTTGAATTAAACGCATCGCATATTGCCTTTTTTGATGATGACGAAATATTGGACAAAGATTGGCTTATTAACCATATAGAATTTTATAAGACTAATGACAACGTTATTATTAGTTCCGGCCCTACGTACAGTAAATTTGAAAGCGAATATCCTTCGTATATTCGCAATAACAAAATATTTAAGACCTCTACTACTAAAAAGACCGGTGCAATCAGACGTATTTGTGCTAGCGGAAACGTGTTTTTCCCTGTTTCAGTTGTAAAAGATGCTGATTTGTGGTTTGATAACAAATTTGTTTTTATGGGTGGAGAAGATGGTGACTTCTTTGCAAGAGCTTCAGAAGCAGGTTATACAATAGTTTGGAATAATGATGCTGTTAATTATGAGATTATTGGTGATCAAAGAGCCAATATGCACTGGATTTTAAACCGATATTATTATAACGGCTATTCAGGAGCATTGTTGAGATTTAAGAACAATAAAAATAAATTTAAAAAAGCCGTTTATCTTTTCAAAACCTTAGTTTCTTTCTCGTTTATGGCTTTGGCTGCAATTCCGTCTATTATATTGGGTGTTTCTTTCTTTTGGAATACTGTCGGAATGGCTGCAAAAAATCTCGGTAAAATAGTTTCTACCGTTAGAGGTGTTCCTCTTGATTATTATAAAGAGATTAACGGCTTATAACTAATCCCATTGTTTTGAGCCTAAAGAACCTCTGAGGTCTCCAGTTTTTGCCATGTAATCAAGAATTCTGAAGTTTAGAAGGTTTCTGTAGTCTTTCATTGCAGGTGAAAAGTTTGTCATTGAACGTGGACATTTTTCTCTAAGAGCTGCAATTTGTTTATATGACAACATACCTGTTTTGTATCTGTCAGGTTTGTATATAGTCCATACTTCGTGAGGGTAGAAAGAAGCTCTGCACTCGTTTGTGTTTTCGTTAATGAGCATTTGCTCAAATATATTCATTGGCATATCGTGATATTCTTGAGGTATTTCTCTTGAATAAGGTGCCAGTCTGTCTGGCATTTGTACTCTTGGTTCAGAGATTTCTTCGTCATCGTGATAGAATTTTTCAGTATATTCCATACAGCCTATTCCATAAATACGTATAGAATGTGCAAAATCTTCAAGTATACCGTCTTGTTCTGCAAATTCGGACATCAAATCGAGGAAAGAAGAAACACCCTTACCTGTATTTATGTAATCTGTAATTACTATCTTTTTACCTGTTTTTTTAGCTACATCTACAATGTGCTGAGGATCGCATTGAATATTTTTTAAATATTTTTTGTAAGCTTTCTTTTCTTCTGGTGTAGGTTGGAACATTGGTCCCATTTTTACCAATTCGTCACCTTGTTTTCTGAACCAAAATTTTGAGAATGCAACAAATTTGTAGTTGTCGATACCGTCTTTCATCCATAATGATGTATTTAAAAACCATTTAGGACTTCTTCCCAAACATAAAATAGGATCATCTTTCAGTTTATTGAATTGAGAACATATTTCAACAAATTTCTTCATATCTTCATCCTTCATAAGAGGAAGATATTTTTTGTTTTGGTTTTCAAGTTCACTAGTTTTTACTTTTTCGTTAAAGTCTGTACATCTTTTTCGTAAAAATCTTTTCATAGGTTCTGACATAGTTCTGTAGCTAAAGTAATCTACATCAGGAACTGTTTTTCTTTCTGCTTTAAAATTTATAGGAAGTGTTACTTCGTTTATTGATGGCAGTTTTGTCGTATTAGTACTTTTTTGAGGGGATGTTTCATTACTTGAAATACGATTTTGTGCAATTTTATATTTTGAAAAGGTATATGATTGAGAAATAGGTGAAATATGCATAATGCTCTCCCGTATTGATAACTTGATTGTTGAAATCATAGGAAGATTTTTTTTTGCTATTTCTATGTTTTTTTCTTAACTCTTCTTAACCTTATTCACAAACATGTTCAAGTGCTTTTTCTAAGATAGTTTTTACGTGGTGGTCATTGAGGGCGTAATAAACGTTTTTGCCTCTTTTTTCCGAGCGAACAAGTTTTGCTGTTCTAAGCACTTTTAATTGGTGAGAGACCGCAGATTTTGTCATATCAAGTAATACAGCCAAGTCGCCTACGCACATTTCACTTTCTTCCAGAGCCCACAATAGTTGTATACGAGTGCCGTCACCCATAACTTTAAAAAAGTCTGACAAGTCATATAAAAGCTCTTTTGCAGGCATGTTTGGTCTTGTTTTTTCGACCAAATCAATATTTATAGCTTCGCAGTCTGATTTTTTATTTTGCATAAACGTTTTGAGCCCCCTTACTAAAATAATTATATATGAATGGTTGTTCAATTGTCAAAGTTTTGTAAAGTTTTTGTTTACTATATATTGACAGTTGAGCAATTGTTCAATTATACTATGAATAGTTGAATGATTATTCAATCGAAAAGAGGTAAATATGTGCGAACATCATCACGAACACGGATGTGGTCATAATCATGAAAATCAAAAACAGAAATTGATTAGAATTATTGTGGCTCTGATAATTTTTGCAGTTGGCTTTGTTTTCCATACAGATGGGATTTTGAGGTTCTTTTTATTTGCTTTTGCTTACTTGCTTGCAGGTGGTGATGTTTTATATTCAGCTTTAAAAAATATTTTAAAAGGTGAAGTTTTTGATGAAAATTTTCTTATGAGTGTTGCAACAATAGGTGCATTTGCGATTAAAGAATACCCAGAAGCTGTTATGGTAATGATTTTATATCAGATTGGTGAGTATTTTCAGCATAAAGCTGTTGAAAAATCCCGTAAATCTATCAAGCAGCTTATGGATATTCGCCCCGATTATGCCAATGTTGAAAAAGATGGAAAATTGGTAAAAGTAAACCCTATTGAAGTCAAAAAAGGCGATATTATTGCTGTAAAAACAGGAGAAAAAATTCCGTTGGACGGTACCGTTATTGAAGGCGAGGCTTTAGTTGATACTTCTGCTTTAACCGGTGAATCTGTGCCGATTTCTGTAAGACATCAAGACAGTGTATTGAGCGGATGTATAAATACAAACGGATTCTTAAAAATTTCTGTAAGCAAGGAATTTGGCGAATCAACAGTTTCAAAAATACTAGAACTTGTTGAACACGCAGCTTCTAAAAAAGCAAAGACAGAAAATTTTATAACAAAATTTGCAAGATATTACACACCAATAGTTGTTTTAGGTGCAGTATTATTGGCAATTTTGCCTCCATTAGTTATTGATGGTGCTCAGTTTTCTACTTGGTTATCAAGAGCATTAACATTTTTGGTTATATCTTGTCCGTGTGCGCTTGTTATATCTGTTCCTTTAAGCTTTTTTGCCGGAATCGGTGGGGCTTCTAAGTGCGGAATATTGATTAAAGGCAGCAGCTATCTTGAAATTTTATCAAATGTTGAGACAGTAGTGTTTGATAAGACAGGGACTTTAACAAAAGGCGTGTTTGAAGTTAGCAAGATTTTACCTGCAGAAAATGTTCAAGGTGATGAGCTTTTGTATTATGCTGCAATGGCAGAAGCCTATTCAAGTCATCCTATTGCTGTTGCTTTGAGAAAAGCCTGTAAAAAGGATTTGGATTTATCTTTAATTTTAAATGTTAAAGAAATTGCAGGTAACGGTGTACATGCTTTTGTTAATGGTGAAGAAATTCTTGTTGGCAATGTTTCATTATTAGAAAAATTTAATGTAAAATTCACTAAAGTAGAAGAATCTGGCACTATTGTTTATGTTGCAAAAGATAAACAATATCTTGGTTGCATAGTGATATCAGATGAGATAAAAGCTGATGCCGCAAAAACTATTCAAGAATTGAAAAAGACAGTTAAAAATATAGTAATGTTAACAGGTGATTCTGCTTCTGCAGCTATTGATGTTTCAAAAAAACTTGGTATAAGTTCTGTTTATTCTGAATTGTTACCTGCTCAAAAAGTTGAAAAAACAGAAGATTTAATTGCTAAAAAAGAACAAAATAAAAGTGTTGTTTTTGTTGGGGACGGTATAAATGATGCTCCTGTATTAACTCTTGCCGATGTTGGTATTGCTATGGGAGCATTGGGCTCTGATGCGGCAATAGAAGCTGCTGATATAGTTATTATGGATGATAAGCCATCTAAAGTCGCTACAAGTATAAGAATTGCACAAAAAACAATGAGGATTGTCAGACAGAACATAGTTTTTGCAATAGGAATAAAATTGCTGTTTTTAGTGCTGGGTTCATTCGGTTTTGTGACTATGTGGGGCGCTGTATTTGCCGATGTGGGTGTAGCCTTTATTGCAATTTTAAATGCGCTCGGGGCTTTACATACAGATAACTTTATTAAAGAATAGAAGTTACTGAGAGGTATAAATATTTGGAACAAATTATTTTATTGATAAAAGTAACAGCACTTGCTGGAATTGGCGGAACCGGTTTAGGCGGTATAATTGGAGCTTTATTTAAAAAAGATTCTAACAAAACTGCCAGCCTGCTTTTGAGCTTTGCCGCAGGGGTTATGGTTGCGATAGTTTGTTTTGATTTGATATTGAGTGCATTGGAAACTAAAACCGGTGTTTATACTGTTTGCTCAGGGATTGCTGCGGGTGTTGGTATTGTATATCTTTTAAACCTTTTTATTGATAAAACTACTAACCACGAAGTTTCACACATTGATAAAGCTCACCCTGAAACAGCTGATGACCTTGATGAAATTATTCACAGTAACCACCTTTCTGTTCACATAAGAAAACACGATGACCGGGTTTCTCTGTTTGTAGCTGGTGTGATTATGGCTTGTGCTATCGCTTTGCACAATCTGCCTGAAGGTATGACAATAGGTGCTTCTTACGCAAATTCTAACGGTTTAATGCACGGTTCTGCGCTTGTATTGGCGGTGTTGATAGGTTTGCACAATATTCCTGAAGGTATGGCTATTGCTGTTCCTTTGATAAACGGCGGTGTAAAAAGACGTATGGCAATACTTGTTACTGCGTTGACAGGTGCGCCTACAATAGTTGGGGCTTTGTTAGGGTATTGGATTGGTGACATAGGTCCATTGGGCTTGGCATTGAGTTTAAGTTTTGCCAGCGGAGCTATGTTGTATGTTGTATTTGGAGAAATTTTACCTCAATCAATACTTATGTACAGAAGCAAACTTCCTGCATTTTTTGTAATCATCGGTATGCTTTTAGGTTTGATCGTTATTCACGTATAAGCTTTCATAAAAAAAAGTTAGCTTTTGGTTGTTATATCTGCTAACGAGTATGGAATTACTTTTTTTAAATTTTCGAGTGATGTTTCTACTTGGTAGCCTATTTTGCCTGCACTAAAGATTATTGTTTCAAAATTTTGTGCAGAACTATCTATAACTGTTGTAAAAAGTTTTTTCATTCCTATAGGGGAACAACCGCCATGTATATAGCCTGTTGTTGGTAAAAGGTCTTTTAAATGTAACATTTCTACAGATTTTTCATTTACGGCAGAAGCAGCTTTTTTTAAATCAAGTTCTTCTGCAACAGGAATCATAAATACGTAGTGTTTTTTTGATTTGCTTGTTGTTACAAGGGTTTTAAAAACCTGAGCGGGGTTTTGGTTGAGTACTTGAGCTACTTCTATGCCGCTTATTGCGTTAGTATTGACATAAGAGTAGTGTTTATACTCAACTTTGTGTTGGTCTAAAATCCTCATTACATTTGTTTTTGTATCTGTTTTTGCACTCATTTTGTAACTGCTTTCTATAGGCAAATTTTAACATTCAGATAATTGGGATTCAATAAAAGAATTTGTAAAATTTGTCTTGTAAAAAAAATTATTCTTTTGGCAATCTTTTTAGGGGAATGATAAAAAAGTCTAAATATCAGATTATTCAGGTAGTCTTGTTTTATGTGTAATTGAAAGGAATATGTATATGTTTAAAAAACTTTTATTACCTGCCGCTTTTTTAGCAGTAGCTATAGGTTTTTATTGTGCAAAAAAAAAGAACAAAATGCCTTTATTGGGGGATAAAGCACCATCGTTTAGCGCAAAAAGCACAAAAGGAATTATAAATTTCCCAAAAGATTATAAGGGAAATTGGGTTGTGTTCTTTTCTCACCCTGCTGATTTTACCCCAGTTTGTACAACTGAGTTTATGACCTTTGAGGCAATGCAGGAGGAATTTTCTTTAATTAATACAAAACTATTGGGGTTATCTGTTGATAGTATAGGGTCTCATCTTGCTTGGCTAAAAAGTATAAAAGAGCAAATTGATTATAACGGAATGAATAATGTAGACGTTGATTTCCCTGTTATTGACGATTTGAGCGGTAAAATTGCTCGTAAATACGGAATGATTCAACCAAATGTTGATGATACAAAGACTGTGAGGGCTGTATTTATTATTGACCCTAATAGCATTGTTAGGGCTGTTTTATATTATCCGCAAACAACAGGTAGAAATCTTGATGAGATAAAAAGGATTGTTGTTGCATTGCAAACCAGTGACGAATTTAACGTTGCAACACCTGCAAATTGGGAGGTAGGTGATGAAGTAATAATTCCTCCGCCTTCAACAAAAAAAGAGGCTATAGAACGTCTTGAAAGTATGGATAACGTAAAGTGCTATGACTGGTTTTTGTGTTTTAAAAAGCTGCCCAAAAACGAAATAGGAGAACGTATTTTATCTGAGCAGAGTGATATTTGTGAAAACTAAAAGGAGAATGATATGTCTAAAGTTGTTGAATTAACTGATGAAAACTTTGATGCAGAAATAAAAAATGCAAAACATCCTGTACTTGTTGATTTTTTTGCTCCTTGGTGCGGGCATTGCAGGGTTCAAAATCCTATTATAGACAGACTTGCCGATGAATTTGGGGATAAGGCGGTAATTGCTAAAATAAATGTTGATGAGAACAGAAATATAGCCTCCAGATACTTTATAAGCGGTATACCTGCGATATTACTTTTTAAAGACGGTAAGCCTGTAGCTCAAAAGGCTGGTGTCCAACAGCTTGATGAATTAATAAATCTTGTTTTAAAACATGAAAACAACTAAAAAAAAGACCGATTATATCGGTCTTTTTTAATCTTTAATTTTGGCAAGTCATATAGCCTAAAATACTGAATGCAATGATTTTTTCTTCGTTTATGTTTAACCATTCATATTTTGGGCTTTCTATGTTACAGCTGCATTCGTCAAAATGGTGACAGATAGTTGCATCTTTAAGAGTTAATATATCTTTTAAATTGTCTTTATGGTCTTTTACTACAGTTCCGTAAGCTTTAAAACTTTGTGTAAAAACAACAATATCTTTTACTCCGCCTGTCATTTCTATTGCTTTATAGATTCTTTCAAGTACGTTTACTCCCATTTTTATCTCCTTTTTTAGGCTATACAATGAGATTATTAATGTTTTTAATGCTTTTTTCATTACCTTAAAGTCTAGCTTTATAGCAAATTTTTTATGATAGATTTTTTGATGAAAATAAAAAAATTTTTTTTTATTTTATGTAGTTTTTTAGTTTGTAACATAATATCTTAACAGTGAACAAATTGACGCTTTTTTCGTTATATAATGTGTGTACTAATGTACATGCGGATACGTGTGAGAAGGAGAAATTATTAAATGATGAAAAAACTTTTTGCTTTATTTGCTGTTTTTGTTGCAGCAGGGGTAATGATGATTGCAAATGCTGCTACAGCAACACCTGAACAGGCTCTTGCTTTTTTTAATAAGTATATAGATGCAGCTAACTCTTATAGCGAAACAATTACTGATTTTTATTCACCAAATGCAAAAATTATCAGAGTTGTTATGAAACCTGATGGAACAACTGCAACTGTTACAGCTGATACAAAACAATATTTTAATCAAATGAGAATTGGTGCAAACCTTGCTAAACTTAACAAGTATAAAAACTTCTATACTCAAAGAAAAATCACAAAACAAGGTGCTGATTACAAAATTTCTTGTTTAAGACAACCATCAACAAGTGATTACAAGATTCCTGCATACTTTGTAATAGGTATGGATGCAAACGGCAATTTGAAAATTAAAGAAGAAATGATGTACACAAAACAACAAAAGTTCTTGAAATACGCAAATAAAAAATAATTTATTCGTATAAAAAACATCTAACGCAATGAGAGTCCGAGATTTTTGTAATAGCGGGCTCTTTTTGTGAGCATATTTCTTGTACGTAAGCACATCTTGTGTTGAATCTGCAACCCTTAGGCGGATTTTTTGGCGATGGTAAGTCGCCTTCCAATTTTATTTCTTGAGTTTTTTTTTCGTGTATGGATGGAACGGCAGAAATAAGAGCTTTTGTGTACGGGTGTTTTGTTTCTTCAAACAAAGATTTTGAGTCTGCTAATTCTACAATATCCCCAAGATACATTACTGCAATTCTGTCACATAAATATTTAACAACACCAAGATCGTGAGATATAAAAAGTATTGTCAGGTTTAGCTTTTCTTTTAAGTCTTTTAAAAGAGTTATTATTTGTGCTTGAATACTCACATCAAGTGCGGATACAGGTTCATCAGCAACAAGAAAATCAGGCTTTAAAATTAACGCTCTTGCAATTGCTATTCTTTGTCTTTGCCCTCCTGAAAATTCGTGAGGGTAGCGTTTTAAGTCCTCTTTGTTCAGACCTGTCAGTTCAATTATTTCATTAATTCTTTCATCAATTTCCTTTTTGTCTCTGATTCCGTGAACAACCAAAGGTTCTCTTAGGATTTTGTATATAGTCATTCGTGGGTCGAGGCTTGAATAAGGATTTTGGAAAATCATTTGAGATTTTTTTCTGAAATTTTTAAGCTCACTTGCTTTAAAATCAAGTATATTTTCTTCTTCGTATTCTATTTTTCCTTGTGAATCAACAAGTCTTAATAATGCTTTGCCTAAAGTTGATTTTCCACAGCCTGATTCACCAACCAGACCCAGTATTTCACCCTTTTTTATATCAAGTGAGATGTTATTAAGTGCATGGATATATTCTTTGTTTGTGTTCCACGCACCAGAGTTTACAGGATAATATACATTTAAATCTTTTATTTTTACGAGTGTTTTCATACCTACATTATAACGATTTGCGTTGTTATATATCAATAGACATTGAGGTAAACCCAGTAGCTTCTAAATACTTTTTTGATGTATTCTTTTGTTTCCGGGTATGGGATATTTTCTATAAATTCATCAAAGCTTTTATAGTTTAAGTTGTCTTTCCAAGTTTGGACTGCATTTGGCCCTCCGTTATAAGAAGCAACTACAAGCATATCATCGTTATGAAGTGATTTTTTTACATAATTTAAATACGCACAACCAAGATTTATATTAGTGTTTGGGTTAAACAATGAGCTTGCTCCACTGTATGGGATTCCTTTTTGGTTAGCAATATACCTAGCAGTTGATGGCATAAGTTGCATTAAACCTGAAGCTCCGGCTATACTTTGAGCCTTTTTATTAAAGTAGCTTTCTTCTCTTATTATTGAAGTAACAAGATAAGGGTCAAGACGATATTCTCTTGCTTTTTCATTTATTATGTCTTGATAATGTAATTGATATGCAAGTTTGTATATGCTGTCTTCAAAGTCTGGTTTTTCTGCAAGATCGTCTATAAAATCTCTTGCGAGGATAACGGAGGTTCCGTATTCTCCTTCTTTGTATTTAATCCAGCTTGATAGCGCTTTATTGTTTTCATCAATTTCTTGAATAAGCTTAAAGTCGTTAAGTTTTAAGATTGTATCAACGATTTTTCTATTGTCGTCTGAAATATTTGCATATTTGTAAGGAAATTCAATATACGCCGTTTTTTCAGGCAACCTGTGTGAAGGTTTTGTTTTCCAGTCAGAGTATTTTGAGTATCCTAAAGATTTATTTGCTCTGTATGCATAATAGCTGTCAGGGTATTTTTGCAAGATTCTTTGGTAAAGTCCTTTTGCCTCATTTTTATTACCCTTTTGAGCATCAAGTTTTGCCATCCAAAACAGAACTTTGGGGGCTGATATTGTGTTTTGATAATCTCTTATATGAATATTGCCAAGGAGTCTTGCATCTTGATAGTCTTGTCTTTGATAGGCATCCCAAAAAAGGTTGGCTACAGCATCTGCTGCGTATTTCCCTTCTGAAAACTGGGTGAAAATTTGTCTGTATAAGTTGTTTTGTTCTTCACCTGAGACATATTTTGTAAGCCTGTAAAGAATAAAGTCTTCACCTGGGGATTTTGTATTTTCTGCTATTTCAAGGGCTCTGTACCAACCTGCTTTCATTCCTGTTGGGCTTAAGCTTGCGTAATTTTCTATAACTTTATTTAAATCTTCAGAATCCAGAGTTTTTGCATATTTGGGGTAGTTTGTTTCAAAAATTTCTCTCGCTTTTTGATATTCGCCTCTTTTAGTATAAATTATGCTCAAATATCCCCACGCAAAAGGCATAGGTGACAAATTCAGATTGTTATATGCGCTTTGGTATAGTCCGTTTTTAAAATAAGTTTGACCTATAAAAAAGAACTCTTTAGGAAGTATCTGAATATTTAAGGCTGCAATTTCTTTTATACAATCAAGACCATAACGTCCGTCAGGAGCATCTTGTAGGTATTGTACAAAATAGTTTTTTGCTTTTTCTTTCTTTTTTAAGATTTCTCTTTCATTGTCGTTTTCTTTAATTTCTTCTTTGGCGATTACACCTAAAAAATAGTTGGATGCTTTTGTGTATTCCGTATCTTTAAAATTTTTTCTTATATCATTGAATGTTTTTTCAGCTTTGTTATAATCTTTTGCTTTAAAGTAGTTATGCGCAAGAGAGTAATATGCTTTTTGTATAAAAATTGATTCCGGGTATTTTTCTATAAACATTCTGTATTTTTTAGACGCAGTTTGAAAATCATTGATTTTGTCTGCTGCCATAGCTTGTCTTAATAGCGCAATTTCATATATTGCAGATGTTTTAGATACGTTAGAAAAATTATAATAAGCGTTCTCGTAGTCGCTTTGTCTTAAATATTGTAGTCCTTGATTGTATGCTTTAAGATCTTTTTCGGTGACTCTGGTCATCTTAAAGACATTTGTCAGTACAATCAAAATCAAAAAAGCAAACGCTGCTGTTATTGCTATAAACTTTAATTTCTTTTTCCAGTCCAATTCTTCCATTTCCCTTGATTATTTAAATTTAAAAACCTGTTTTATTTAGCACTTTGTTTTATATAAGTGTGCAAGGTTTTTTATCAACAAATATAGCATATATAAAGTGTCGTTGTTAATGCCATAGAGTTAAATATTTACAAAGAGGAGGGACAGGGAATATGCACATATATTCTAATGAGGAGTTTGAAAACAGACAGAGAGAAATTATACAAAAAAATATTTACAAACCTGTTTTGTACACTCAATATGTAAAAAAGAATAACGTCATAAAAAATTATGTATATTATGATGAACCTTACAAATTTAGTTAAGAGGTGTGGAACAATCTGTTGCAATGTATTTTTTAAACGGTAGTGTTATAACAAATTCAGTTCCGCTTGTTAGATTTTGTGCTATTGTGATGGTTCCATTGTGGGCTTCAAGTATCTTTTTTGTAATAAATAACCCTAAACCCGAGCTGACTTTTTTAAATCTTTTATTCATAGCCATAGGGTTATTGAATAGAGTTTGTATTTTTTCATCAGAAATACCAGCGCCTTCATCTCTGATCGAAATTATCATATCGTCAGTTCCTCTTTTGATAGAGATGTATATTGTTGAATTTTTGGGGGAGTATTCTGATGCGTTTGTAAGTAGATTGTTTAATACTAGTTTAATTGTTTCTTCATCATAAACAAAAGTGTCGTCTTCTGTTTCTGTTGTTATTTTTATTGTTTGTTGAGCTGTTTCAAGCATATATTTAATGTCGTCAACACAAGATTCGACAGATTTTTTTATTGAATTAAGCTGTTTTTTTAGTATGAGCCCCTCTGTTTCTAGTCTGAGTTTTGTAAGCACATTGTCAGTCATTCTAACCATATATCTTGATGAGTTCAAAATTTCTTTTAGCATGTCTTTTTGTTGCTGGTTTAGTGTTCCTAACGTTTCATCATATAGTAGCTCTAAAGCTCTTTCTTCGGCTCTTGCTGGAGTTTTTAAATCATGCATAAGTGTTTCTATAAAACATTCTTTATCTTTTAATCTTGCTATTTCTTCAGAATAGTCATTTAATACTATAAGATAGCCGTGATGTAGCCTTCCACAGTGTCTTTTGGTGATATTTGCTTTTATATATTTGCCTTCAGGTAAAACTATTCTGAAAAATGTTGTGTTTATTCTGCTTTTTTTGTATCTTTTTATGGTTTCTATAGCTTCGAACAGTTGTCTTTTTTCTAAAAGCTCAATAAAATTTTCTACATTATCCGATTTCTCATTAAATATTTTGAAATTCCTTGTAATAATGTTGAAATCTAAATCAACTACTATTATCTCATCACAAGACATTGACATAATGGAGGATAAAATATCTTCATGTCTGCTAATTTCTTCTGACAGCCTTTGTATAGTTGGGTTAATTTTGCTTGTTTTAGTCTTTTCCATTCTTACTTCACCATTTTGTTTGGATGTTTATCGTAAAACGATTTTGCAAAAATAAGAATTACCCGACTGGCTATTATTTTTTCTTAAATTTATTCTTTGATTCCGCCGGATAACATATCATTAATAAAGTACTTTTTGCCTGCCAAATATATTAAAATTACAGGCAAAGAAAGAATAACAGAACAGGCTGTCAAATCTCCCCACATAATAGTTTCTCTAAAACTTCCCTTAAATTGAGCCAGAGCAACCGGTAAAGTTGTGATATCCTGTGAATTGGTTACAATTAATGGCCACATAAAACTATTCCACGTTGTTATAAACGTAAACAGTCCTAATGTAACGATCGCCGGTATAGAAAGTGGTAAAGCTATTTTAAAAAATATTTCAAATATATTGCAACCATCAATTTTTGCGGCTTCTTCTATCTCGTGAGACATATTTTTGAACCACTGTCTCATTAAAAACACACCAAAACCACCGAATATCCCAGGAACAATAAGAGCCTGATAGGTATCAATCCAGTGAAGTTCTCTCATAAGAAAAAATAAAGGAACAATGTTAACTTGTGGTGGAATCATCATAGTCACAAGAAATATAAAAAATATAAAATCTTTGTATTTGAATTTGCTTCTTGCAAATGCATATCCAGCCATTGCCGAAAATAAAATCTGAAAAACTGTTGTTAACAGTGCGACAAAAAGACTGTTTATAAAAAATCGTGTAATTGGCAGTTTTTCAAATATATGAATGTAATTGTCTGTTATAAAAGGATGTGGAATAAAGTTGGGCGGATAAGAAAATATTTGAGCTTCAGTCATAAAAGAAACGCAAAGCATCCATATAAAAGGAGCCAACATGGAAATTGCCCCCAATATAATTAATAAATATCCGCTAAAAACCACCGTCTTTTTCATAAATAAATTCTATATAAAAATCCGTTAAAACACAAATATATTAAGGGAAAAGAAGTGTTTACAATTGTTAATAATGCTCTATATTGCACTTATTTTTTTTATAAAAATATGTTATACTACAAATGTAACAACAAGAAAGAGTAAGATATGAATCGGGTGCTTTTATTGAACCATGAAAACGAACCGCTTCGAATTTGCAGTTGGAAGCGCGCTCTTAAATTGTTGTTAAAAGGCAAGGCTCAATGTGACAAGAGTATTAAAAATATAGAGGACTATATCAGTATTAACAATACCGAGATTCCTAAAGTTATTAAACTTAATTATGATGTGGCAGTTCCATACAAGGAACTGCCATTTTGTCGTATAAATGTTTTTGTTCGTGATGATTATACTTGTCAGTATTGCGGCAAAAAGTTTTCTGCAGAAGAACTGACTTTAGATCACGTTTTCCCAAAATCAAGATTGGGGCCAGATATTTGGGAAAATATTGTTACCTGTTGTAAAGAGTGCAATCAATATAAGGCTGATAAAACACCTAAAGAAGCAGGCATGAAGCTTTTAAGAAGACCGTACAGACCTAAAGAATATTTTAAATACGAGATGAAAAAATATTCTTATACAGAACAAGCTTATTGGCACAAATGGGCTTGTAAGACTGCGTAGAGATCTTTATTATTCTTCTTCGATTTCTTCTGCCATTCTTTCTTTAACGGATTTTCTTCTTCTGATGAGTTTTGATGGTGCTTTTTCTTCTGTATCTTCGTCAGAATCTTCATCATAAATTCCGTCATCGATAAAGTTTGAAAGTACACAATTTAAAAGAGTTCTTTGACCTAAGTCAAAGTTTCCTCTAAATACAATTTGTGCATCTTTTGTGTCCATAGAGTTTAAAAATCTGGCAAATTCTTTAACAATATTACCTAAATCGGCTGGGTTTTTTACTTTTGCAACGGCTTTGGCTACTTTTGCTATTGAAATTTTGTACTCCCCTGCTTCTTCAGTGTATCCGTTTGATTTTTTACCCTTTATTCTATCTTTTAATGACAATTTTTTATCTCCAACTATATTCTTATTTCTCTATTATAATTTTTGTTTAATTTTTGTGTTATCAGATAATCTGACACTTTTGATGCAAATTCTTTGTAGTTTAGTGCAACATTTGCATCAGGATTGATTTCGTTAACAGGCACACCCTTGTTTATTGCTGACATCATTGTAAGGTAATTATTAGGAATTTTCCAATAAACTTTTTGTTTTACAACTTCTTCTATATCAGAAGTTTTGATGTCTTCATTTTCCATATAACGATTTAATACAAGTTTAATTTTTTCTTGTGAGTATCCAAGCTTGTCGAATAGTTCCATACATCTTTGTGTGCTTCTTATTGCAGGAAGATTAACAATTGCTATCAGCAGAATTAAATCACTGCTGTCTAATGCAGAAATTGTTTTTGAGTCAATATTTGTTCCTATGTCGATAACTATGTATGAAAAAGTTTTCTTTAGAGCAGTTAAAATACATTTTATTTGATCAGCAGTAATGTCTTTAGACTTATCAATGTTTAATGGATCAGCTATGACATAAAGACTTGTGTTTTTATATCTTGTCATTGCTTTTAAAAGTTCATCCTGATCGAGATTGTTTATGTTGTCTGCAACATAATCCATTGCAAATGGTGGTGTTAAATCCAAAAAAGTTGCAACATCACCAAGCTGAAGGTTTAAATCAATCAACGCAACTTTTTCTTTTGAAATTTGAGCTAATTCTACAGCAAGGTTTACTGCAATAGATGTTTTACCTATGCCGCCTTTGTTTGAAAAAGTAGAAATTATTTTACAGCTGTCAGTTGATTCTGTTGAATCTAAATCTTTGATGATATTTTGGAAAACTTCCTGAAACTCAGATTTTATGACAGGTTTTGCAATAAATTCTTTTGCACCTGCTCTCATTGCCTTAATTATAATATCGGCAGAAGCTCTGTTAGATAATGCAATAACCAATGCCTCTTTATTTTTTGCTTTCAAGTCTTTTATATCAGATACTGCACGCTCAAGATTTTCTGATATGTCAACAATAACAGCACATTTACCTGACTCTGCCGCAATGGAGAATCCTCTCTCAAAATCAGAAAATTCTGCAGAAATACCTACGCCGTCTATTTCTGATAAATAGCTTTTTATGACGCTTCTTGAATTTTCGTCATTGTCTATTAGTAATACATCTAAATTTCTGTCCATAAACATCCCCAAATAACTTGTAATTGGTTTATGTTGCAATTTTACCATAAATTACAAACAAATGGCAGAAAAATTTAAATGACTTTATTTATGCAAAAAGCGACCTTATCTATTACGACGATAATCGTTGCAATCAACGGTGATGTAAACAGGGGCTAATTCGAAAAGCCCAAAAAGAACAGACTCAACAAAATTACTAATCATGTTTAACATTAAGATTACTTCCTTTCACACACAAATTTTCCAATTCACCTTCACATTTATATAAAAACATTTGGCTTGAAAAAATTGCCCGTTTCATAAAGTTTTGTATTAAGAATATTAACATATCTTTTTATATTTGAAAAGTATCAAATACACTTTATGTTAAATTCATTAAATTCATATATACCTCATAAATATATTGTATTGTTTTTTTAAGATAAAAAACTTTACCCTTTAGGGTAAAAATAACTGTGCTATAATTTTTATCAAGATGAATACCCTAACTTATCAAGATGTTGTATCGCAAATAAAAGACAGACTGGACATAGTCGATGTTATTTCCAAGTATGTTATCCTCAAAAAACAAGGAGGAAACTACTGGGGCTGTTGTCCTTTTCATAATGAAAAAACACCTTCTTTTAGCGTAAGCCCGGCTAAACAGATTTATAAATGTTTTGGCTGTGGAGAAGGCGGCGACGTTTTAAGCTTTTTGATGAAAATAAACAATCAGTCTTTTCATGACGTAATAAAAGAACAGGCTGAAATCCTTGGTATAGAACTTCCTTCTACATTTGAAAAAGCTAATGATAATAAAGATATTAAAGAACAAATTTATGCTTGTATGAAAGATACAGCAGACTTTTATAAAAAGACGCTTTTGGCTGACAAAAGTTCCGTAGCTTATAAATATATATCAGGCAGAGAAATTACTGACGAAAATATAGAAACCTACATGCTTGGTTTTGCACCAAATTCTTATGATGAATTGCAGAAATATTTAAAAGGCAAATATTCTGAAGATATTCAAGAAAAAGCAGGGTTAATAATTAAAAGAGAAAATAACTCAGGTTATGTAGACAGGTTCCGTAACAGAATAACAATCCCTATTTTTGATGAAAAAGGTAATATTGTTGCTTTTGGTGCACGTGCAATAGAGGCAGGTCAAAACCCAAAATATTTGAATTCACCTGACACTGTTGTTTACAACAAAAGCCATATTTTGTACGGGTTGTTTCAGGCAAAAGAAGCGATAAAAGAAAACGATTCTATTGTTATTATGGAAGGGTATTTTGACGTTATATCAGCACAAATTAACGGAGTAAAAAATGCTGTAGGTGCTTGTGGTACTGCGTTGACAGATAGCCATGTAAAGTTGATTTCAAGATATACACCATCAAGAAGAATTTATCTCGCTTTTGATACAGACAAAGCCGGTCAAAATGCCACTAAAAAAGGGGCTCAAGTTATAAAAGAAGCTTTTGCAGGTTTGGGAAATATAAAGCAGTTTGATGAAAGCTTTTCATCTTTTTCCGGCGTTGATAACAGGTATTCTTGTGAGCTTAGAGTTGTTGTTCCTCCCGAGGGTAAAGATCCTGATGAATTTATTAGAGAAAACGGAGCTCAAGCTTATCAAGAAGTCTTGAAAGATGCGCCTTTGCTTGTTGATTTTCAAATAAACAGCATCCTTAAATCTTATCAAAAAGGTATGTCTCCAATTGAGAAAAATAATATAGTTAAAGATGTTTTGCCTTATTTGGCTGAGATTAACAACAGTATTGTTCGTGGGGAGTACATAAAAATTGTTGCAACAAGGCTTGAAATCGACGAGCGTGTTTTAGTAAATGAACTCAAAAAGATTTTAAGCAATGGTTTTGATAACACTTATTCTCCAAAACCAAAGCCACAAGCTCAACTTGCTCCTATTGTAAAGAAATCTTTAAATATTTCAGAAAAAGCGCAAAAAAATTTATTGTCGATGTATTTACTAAATGAAAGTACATATAGTATTCAAACATTAAACAGCATTTTAAAAGATGTCGACTATACGAATGAAACATTAATAATTGTAAAAAATACAATTGACAAATTGGTTCAACGGGTAAATAATGTTAAAGAATTAACGGAAGCCCTGTACACAGAATTTGCCGAGGACTATGAAGTCAAAGACATAATCACAGATTTGATATATTTGTCCGATAGCTTTAAGGATTTGTCGGATAAGGACTTTAAAACAGCTATTAATGAAAATATTGAAACTATTAATGCTTTTAAGGAAAAGGAAGTCAAAAGTCATTTACGTTCTCAATACAGAGATGTCAACGATGATGATATAAAGGCTATTGAAAAGCAAATTCAATTAAAAGAACTTTTAAAAAACAAAAACAAGCTAAGAACTGGAGACAATTGATGAGCAGAAAAAAAATGTCAGACAAATCACTCGTTAGTATAATGGATGAAGATGATCTTCAAACAGATGATACAACTGGTGATGATTTATTTAGCGAACCCGAAACTATAACAACAGACAGTATCGATGTAATCATCGGAAAATCAAGCTCAGTTGCAGCAGATGAAATATACATGCAGCCATCAGATGATTTGGATGCAGATGATGACCAACAAATTGCAGTTCCAAGAGGTGTATCTTTAGATGATCCTGTTAGAATGTACTTAAGAGAAATTGGTCGTATTAAACTTTTAACAGCAGATGAAGAAATTGATCTTGCAAGAAAAATTATTCAAGGCGGTAATGTCGGTGCAGTTGCAAAAAGAAAATTAGTTCAAGCAAACTTAAGACTTGTTGTTTCTATTGCAAAAAAATATGTTGGTAGAGGTATGTTGTTCCTTGACCTTATTCAAGAAGGTAACTTGGGTCTTATCCGTGCTGCTGAAAAATTTGACCACGAAAGAGGTTATAAATTTTCTACTTATGCAACATGGTGGATTCGTCAAGCAATTACAAGAGCTATTGCTGATCAGGCTCGTACAATTCGTATCCCTGTTCACATGGTTGAAACTATCAATAAATTGAAGAAAGTTACAAGAAAACTTGCTCAAGAACTTTCTAGAAAACCAACCGAAGATGAACTTGCTCAAGAAATGAATATTTCAATTTCAAAATTAAGAGAAATCATCAAAGTAGCTCAAGAACCTTTATCTTTAGAAACTCCTATCGGTAAAGAAGAAGATTCAAGATTGGGCGACTTTATCGAAGATAAAGATGCTGATGCTCCTGTAAAAACAGTTGCTCACGAACTTTTGAGAGAAGATTTAGCTGAAGTATTAAGCGGTCTTTCTCCACGTGAAAGAGATGTTTTAAGACTTCGTTTCGGTATGGATGACGGTCGTCAAAGAACATTGGAAGAAGTTGGTCAACTTTTCGGTGTTACTCGTGAACGTATCAGACAAATCGAAGCTAAAGCTTTAAGAAAATTGAGACATCCAAACAGAAGCAAACGCTTAAGAGAATATGTAGAAGTTTAATCAGTAATAAATAATAAAAAGCCTCAACTTGTTGTTGAGGCTTTTTTTAATGTTGTTTTATATCAAGTCTTGCTTCGATATTACAGTCTATATCTCCGTAAATCACCTGCATATATTTTTCACCAACAGGAAATACTTTTGCATAGTTAAGAGATTTTTGATTATAGTCATATCCTGAATTTATTGCTTGTATTTTTGCAATAAGATTGTTTCCTTGATAAAAGTTCAGGTAAAAATCATTTTCACCTGCCTTAACTGACAATATTCTGTAATATCCCGGTTCTATTTCTCTGCCATTGTCGGTGATAAGTGTGACAGGAATCATTACTGTCGGATAATCTTCATATTTTGTTTTAATGATATTTGAATCAATAGGCGGTGTTTGCCCTTCTTGCAGCTGTGGGCCTATAGGTGCACCTTTGGGTTTCTTTTTTTCTTCTTTTTTCTTTTTCTTTTTGTTAAAGAAATCCAAAACCTTGTTAAATTCTTGGTCTGTTACCGCTTTTTGTTGGCTTTTAGCCTCGTTATCAATTTTTATCGGTTCATCCCAAAAATCATCATCAAAGGCCAAGCATGGCAATGATGACATTACAAAACAAAATAAGAATAAACTTACAAAAAATCGTTTCATAATTCTATAATAATGTTTTTTTTTATTTAGTAAAGTAAAAAGCTTTACATTCTTTCAGGAGCTTCAACAGCAAGTATTTTAAGCGCTGTTTTTATAACTGTTGCAACTGATTTAACAAGCGCAAGTCTTGCTGCTGCGAGTTTTTTGTCATCAGTGAGCACTCTTGAGAATGTATAGAACTGGTGGAAGCATCCTGCGAGTTCTTGCAAGTATTTGCATATCATATATGGCGCTCTGTTTTTAGCTGCCATAAGAATCATTGGCTTGAATTCTTCCAATTTTAAAATCAGTTTTTTAGCAGAAGCTGCTGATTTGTCTTCATCAACTGACCATAAAAGGTTTAAGTCAGCATTCAAGATAGCTTCGTTAAGTTCATTTTCTTCAAATAAAGGTGATATTTTTTCTTTGGTTTCTATGTTGATACGTTCTGATTTTGCATTTCTGAAGATAGAACAAGCTCTTGCGTGTGCGTATTGTACATAGAATACAGGGTTTTCATCTGTTTTTGATTTTGCAAGTTCTATGTCAAAGTCGAGAGTTGTATCGATGCTTCTTATTATCATCCAGTATCTTGTTGCATCAACACCTACCTCGTCAATAAGGTCTTCGAGCGTTACCATGTTCTTTCTTTTACCCATTCTGACAGCTTCGCCGTTCATAACAATATTAACGAGCTGGCCTAATAAAACTTCAAGTTTGTTAGGGTCATCGCCGAGAGCTTCTATAGATGCTCTCATCCTTGGCACGTAACCGTGGTGGTCAGCACCCCAGATGTTTATTAACTTATCAAAGCCTCTTTTAATTTTGTCGTGGTGATAAGCTATATCAGCTGTTAAGTACGTATTTGAACCGTCTGTTTTTCTTAGAACTCTATCTTGGTCGTCTCCAAACAGTGAAGATTTAAACCATAGAGCGCCTTCTTTTTCGTACAACATATTGAGGTCTTTGAGTTTTTTAACGCATTCTTCTACCTTGCCTGATTTGTGCAAATCAGTTTCTGAGTAGAAGTTATCAAAATGTGTGTGGAATTTGTTTAAAAGTTCTTTTTGAAGTTCCAACATTCTTGTTTTTGCAAATGAGCTGAGTTTTTCAAGTTGTTCGTTTGTAAGTTCTTTTGTGAGTGTTTTAGAAAATTCCGGATTTTCTTTAACAAATTCTTTTGCAACAGGTATAAGATATTCCCCGGGGTAGAAAGATTTTCTTTCAATTTCATCAGTAGGAAAATCTATATCTTCACCAAGCTCTTGTAGTACTCTCACGTGCAAAGAACGACCGAGGTTTTTGATTTGGTTGCCTGCGTCGTTTATATAAAATTCTTGAAAAACGTCATATCCTGCAAATTTTAAAAGATTAGCAAGAGCACTGCCCATAGCAGCCCAACGTCCGTGACCAATATGGAAAGGCCCTGTAGGGTTGGCTGAAACGTATTCCAATATTACCTTTTGTCCGTTACCAAAGTCATTAGCACCGTATTGTGCATTTTCGTTTAGGATTTCTTTAACTATTGCGTTAAGAAATGATGGGCCGAGTTTGAAGTTTATGAACCCTGCAACTGTTGTTACTTTGCAATCATCGATGCTTATAGCTTGTGCTACAGCTTGGGCTATTGCAGGAGGTGCCATTTTTGCATATTTAGCAAGAGAAGATACATTGATTGCTAAATCGCCAAATTCTTCGTTTTTGGGGATTTCCGCATTCAACGTAAACGAATCGTTTTCCTGCATTTGATTTAATTGTCCGTTTTTAGCGGCTGTTTTAATAGCATTTGTTGTAACATCGATAATATACTGTTTTAACATACTTCACCTTGTAAATTACTAATCTTACAAAGATTATAGTCAAAACAAGTTAGAATTAAAACACTTTGCTAGTTATTAGTTGAACCGGCAAGCATTTGTTTTTTCATTGCATAGAAATAAAACTTGTCCATTTCTTCAATGCAGCCGTCTATTACTCTTATCAAATCAAGCAGATCTTCCTGCATTTTTATATGCATTATCTGTGTTTCATCATATTCGTTATTATGTTCCATTTATGCTCCCTGCTTTCTTTACTTTCTATATATCGACATTTGAAAAAATAACTTTATGAAATTTGTACAGTTTGTTAATTTATGTTAATTTCTGAATTTCGGAAGTTTTTAGGGGTTGATAAAAAGATATTTGTTTAAAAAAACTGGTCAAAACATTGAGGATTATTAATGTTCATTAACTTTTTATTTGACAAAATCAAGTAAAATTTACTATTATAACTATAGTAATAAACACATGGATAATTAAATGGAGAAAACTAATGGTCACAAAAACCTACACTGATGATGAATTTGAGTCACTTATATCGCAATACGATTATAAGTTTCAGAAAGGTGATTTAGTCAAAGGATTGGTTTGTGGATATGATTCCGAAGGTGTTGTCGTAGATATCGGTTCAAAAACATCTGCAAGCGTTCCGGAAAAAGAAGCAAGAGTTGACACATCAGTGTCGGTTGAAGAAACTCTTAAAAAGGGCGAAGTATATGAGTTTCTTATCATAAAAGAAGAAGACGAAGATGGTCGTTTTGTTCTTTCTCACAAAAAAGTTGCAATGGCTTATGCTTGGAAAGAACTTGAAGCTCTCAAAGATGCAGATGAAACTGTCGAAGGTACGGTTGTTTCTGTAGTTAAGGGCGGCGTGCTTGTTGAAATTAAAGGCGTTAGAGGCTTTGTCCCTTCAAGCCACTTAAGAGCAAAAGATACAGACAATATTGTCGGACAAAAAATCGAGCTTAAGATTCTTTCTTTGGATCCTGCTCAAAATAACTTTATCCTTTCAAACAAAAAGGTTTATGCTGATACTCAAGATGAAGCAAAAGAAAATATGTTCTCAAATCTTGAAGTTGGTCAAGTTGTAAAAGGTGAAGTTGTTCGTATTACTGACTTTGGTGCATTTATTGATATCGGCGGTATGGACGGTTTACTTCCGTTATCACAAATGTCTTGGAGATGGGTTGACCATCCGTCTGATGTTTTAAAAATTGCTGATACAATTAATGTTGAAATTATCGGTATTGACCACGACAAACAAAGAGTCAGCTTGAGCTTGAAAAATCTTGAAGCTGATCCTTGGATTGAAGCTAAAAAACAAATTAAAGAAGGCGATAAAGTAGAAGGTACTATCACAAGAATTAAACACTTTGGTGCGTTTGTGGAAGTTTTTGCTGGTGTTGAAGCTTTGTTGCCTAATAATGAAGTTGTTGAATATCAAAACAAAAACGGTTGCATTTTGGCAGCCGGTGACAAGATTAAAACAACTATTATTAAGTTCAATCCTGATGATAGAAGAATCAGTCTAAGTATTGAAGAGTAATTTCAAATTTTTAGTAAAAGACCCGCCTGTTATACCTAGCGGGTCTTTTATTTTTGCTTTTTATAGTCATATAGACCTTTGTAATTTAACAATAAAGTCTGCGGGGTAATAAGCCCTATATCAAACAACAACTGAGCTTGTGCTTTGTTATATTCAATGATTGAGCGCAACAGTTGTTGTCTGGCTTTTGTTTTTTCCGTTTGAGATGTAAGCACGTCAATGAAGGTGTTTTGACCGACATCAAAACCAATAAGTGAAAATTTTAATCCTTCGTCAGCTGCTTTAACCTGTATTCTGTTAGATTCTACTTTTTCAAGAGCCGTTTTTGAGCTGTAGTAGGAGCTTACTATATTTTCTTTTATTTGTCTTTCTAAAGTTGTTAGTTCATATCGGGCTGTTTTGATTTTTGCTACATCTGCATTTTTTTGTGTGAGTGTTCCTACCCCAAGTTTTTTTCCTACCGGTACATCGACGTTGAGGCTCAGAGTGTGGTTTGGTCTAAGACTTCCGGTTGATGTTGTACCAACTTTTGCAAATTCAAAGCTAAGGTTGATATTGGGCGCAAAATCCGTGTAATTTTTGTTCTTTAAGTTAACGAGGGATCTTATTTGTGCTCGTTTTGCCTGAATGTCTTCTCTTTGTTGCAGTGCAACGTTGTATAGGCTGTCAACATTGTTCTTTTTTAGTATAAGTTCTCTTGGGGTGACGCCGTGTTCGTAGGGGTAGAGGGTTAGTGTAACTTCTATACCCATTATATTAGCAAGTTTTGCCTGTTGTAATCTTAGAGAATTGAGGGCTGATATGAGTTCTTGTTTTGCATCTGCATATTGAGCTTCTGCCCTTAAAATATCATATTTAGAGCCTATTCCTATTTGATATCTGGCTTGCATTAACTTTAGTTGTTCTTGGCGGTCTCTCATATTTGAGATTAAAACCTCAATATTTAGTTTTGCTTCTAACAAATCGTAGTAGTATGTTGTTGTTTTTAGTAGTATTTCACTTTGAGTGTATTGAAGATTGTGCTTTTGGGCTTTGTTGAGGTTGTTTGTGCTTGCTATATCAAAAAGCGGAGCTCCGTTACCTATAACTGGATAATTTACATATATACCGCTATAAACAGGATTTTGGTCAATTGTTCGTGGAAGAATATCCCCAACTAAAAATTCACCATAAACTGATTGTATTTGATATCTATAATAAAAATCAGGTAACAATTGGGCTATAGAATTGAAGTAGGTCCATTTTGTTTCTTCTTTTTTTGTGCCTTCTATTTTTATATCGTAGTTGTTCTCCATAGCAACATAGATGCAGGTTGATAAATCTATGGGAATCAGGTTTATGTCGAGGCCTTGTTTTATTTGGTCATCAAGGTCTTTTTTAGTTAATTCATCATAGCTGCCATGACCTTCTTTTAAGGATTCAATAAAGTTATCATTTCTGTAGTCCCATATCAAACCTGGTGATTCTTCGCTATAGGCAGGGAGAAGCAAAAAAGAAAATAACAATAAAGTTTTAATTATTGTTTTCATATTCTCCCCATTTCCTACTTTGTTTCATATATGAAAGCTTATTTGAAAATGAGAGAAATTCTTATAGCCTGTTGGTTATTTATAAGGATTATTAGTGACCTGATGAGTTTTTCTTTTCTTCGTGAGATTTGTGGAAATGACACCATTTGAAAGACGGATAAGTTTCTTTTATCTCATCCCAGGCAACGTGTACGTCATAGTTAAGGTTTCTTTTCTTTATCTCACTTTGTCTGTCGTGTTCCCATTCTTTTATAAAATCGACACAGGCATGATCTATATAGTGAAGTCTTTCAGAGCAAAGGGTAATGTTTTTATCTTTGGGAAGACTTTCAAGAGCTTCTATTAATGTAGGAAGTTGAATAAACGTTATATTTCCGTGAATTTTTGCTGTAATTGTATTTGTTTCTTCGTTTATTTCTGTATCAATATCCACCTTTAAAACTTTATATGCACTTTTAATCAATGCACAAATAAACCCTGCCAATATACCTTCAAACAGGTTTGTAAACAGTATAGCAACAAGTGTAATTGCATATATCGCAAATTCGCCTTTGCTTAATTTTAATATGTGTTTTGCCGCATTGACATCTACGAGTTTGTAACCCGTGTAAACAAGAATTGCAGCAAGTGAAGAAATCGGAATGTAATTTAGTATTGCAGGGAAAAAGCTTACAAACAAAAGTACCCATACACCGTGCAATATGGCTGACATCCTTGTTTGTGCATCTGCGTTGATGTTGGCGGCGCTTCTGACTATTACGCCTGTTATCGGCAAACCACCAACAATACCTGAGAGTGAGTTGCCTACACCTTGGGCAATGATTTCTTTGTTATAATCTGTCTTTGATTTATCGCTCATTTTATCTATTGCCGTTGAGGTCAAAAGTGTTTCTGCACTAGCAATAAAAGTTATAACAAGGGCGCTAATCAATACTTTTAAATCAAACAGATGTTTAAAGGTTTCAAGCTTTATAAATGTTGCATCTCCCCAAAAATTTTCACCCACTTGGATATAATTAATATCAAAGTGAAAAAGGTTTGCAATAAGGGATGCCGCAATTACTGCAACCAATGCTGCAGGAATCGCCTTTATTTTTTTGAATGGTATTGCGTTCCAAAAAATGATTATAGCGATGGTTATGATACCTATAATTGCTGCTAAATGGTGACTTGAACCATCTAATGGAAGTACCGAATCTACAATCACTTTCCACAAGTCTAAAATATTTGCAATAAATGAGTTGTTTGGTTTGCTATCAAGCATTATGTGAAATTGTGAAAGAAAAATTGATATACCGATACCGGCCAGCATACCTTGTATTATTGCCGGTGATATAGCTCTAAACCATTTGCCGAGAGAAAGAAATCCAAACAAGATTTGCATAAGCCCGACTACGAATATGATTAAAAAAAGTTTTTCCATTCCCAAATTGTTGATGATGTCAACAACAATAAGAATCAACCCTGCCGCAGGGCCTGAAACTTGCAAAGAATTACCTGACAATGCACCTACAATTATACCGCCTATGATACCTGATATAATCCCGCAGTAAATAGGTAATCCGCAAGCTATTGAAATACCTATAGCCAAAGGCATTGCTACTAAAAATACAATAATCGAGGCAAGTGTATCTTTTTTTATTGCAACAATATCTATCATTATTATGTTTCACCTGTGTTATAACCGGATTTTATAATAACGAACTATAGGGCAATTTTCAATATGCTATAAAGATATTTTTACAATAAACAGCTTACTGCATTACTTGCCAATGTTGTCATAGTAGCGTTGGTGTAATAATTTTTACACATATTCATTGCAAGGTTTTGTGCAGTAACTCCAAAATCTTTTGTTGTTTGAATTTCTCTTAAAGCTGATTTTAAAATATCAGGGACATTAGAGTTTGGATTTGTTTCTTCGTGAGTTATTTTGCCATCTTGATTTTTATCAATTTTCTGAGTTAAATCATCGATGTTGTTGTTTTCTAAAATCTTTTTAAGCTCATCATCTCTTCTTGTGCTGACACTTGCTGCTGCAATTTCATTTTTTGAAAGTTCTGTGTCTTTATTTTTGTCTATAGAATCATAGTTTTTTTCTAAATATTGAGCAAAATCAAGAGCATCAGACTTCAAAAGCTTTGATGCATAGTCTTGAGCTTTTGTGTATAAATTATTTATTAAGCCTGTTTCAGGTTGTACTCCATTATTGATTTGAAGTCCCATAATTATACTCTCCCCATATTTTATTTTAATTATAGTTAAGGTTTTTTATTTTAAAATCCGTCATTTGTTGTAAAATTTTATTTACTAGCAAAAAATATAATCACGGTTTTTATCTAAATTGTAATGAAAATTTTATCAATAAATAACAATTTTTATACAGCTTTTTCTCTTCAAACAAATTCGATTAAGCCTCATAAACCCGTCTCTTTTGACGGTGCAAATTTTACACCTTTTGAACAGCAAATGTTGGGACTCAAAGATGTGCATTGCCCTATTTGCGGTGTGAAAATGCTGCCAAGAGATGAATTGCAAAATATTGCCAGAAATGTTGATTCTGTAAAAACTCCAAGGGATTTTGTCAATATTTTAGAAGAAAATGAAGAATCAATCAGAAAGCCTTTTAGACCGGTTTTGAAAGAATCAAAAAGTATTATAGCCGAGAATCCTGATATTGGATTAGCTGATTTTTATAAGAAGCTTTATTTTGCTGCGGCCGCTGATGTAAAAAAGAATATTTCGAATTCGATTATTTCATTGAAATTTGCTGAAACATCTAATGATTATTCTGATACAGACAAAGTATTGTTAGAAGAGTGTAAAATACGTCTGAAAGCATTAAATGATGATCCTAACAGAGTTGTGTATGATGATTACAAAAATGTAATTAAAGAAACCGTAGGAATGCTTAATTCTGACAAGAAATGGGTTTTGTATGAGACTTTAAAAAATCCTGTAAGAGATGCTATTATGCTGCGAGATGGGCTTGCAATAAACCCTAATACACCAAACAGCATAAGAACAAGCATTACTTTAAAAAATGTATTGGGTCATTCTGTTTCCAGAATAAGGACTATCGGAACTCTAAAAGATGATATTTCTAATGACAACTGTAATAAGATTTTGACTTGCGATGATTGCGGAAAGGATAAAAGTTTTTACTTTTCATTTTTTAACTCGCCTGATGCAGGTCATAGGTTTTCTGATTATCAATCTGATATTGCCAAACAAATATTAAATGGTTTTTTGACAGGGAACAACTTATATCCGTTTAAGCTTGAAAGTCATATAAGAAAAATGACAAAAGGTAATGTTGTTTCAGAGAAGAACAATGCTGCTGTTAAAGCTTTACAACAGATGAATTTTCATATAGCTCAATCAGAATTGGATTTTGTTCCTGTAACTTATGATGGTGTTCCTTGTTCTTGTTGCGGCAAGCCTACTATTAATCATGAACATAAATTGGCTCTATATGAGGAAATTAACAAGACAAAAAATTTGTGGCAATTGCTTGAAATTTTAGAAAAAAATGAAAATATTATAAGCAATCGTAATAAATTTATTTTGGAAAATTTTGCAGGGATATTAGAGTCAAATCCTCTTGCAACACAAAAAGAGGTTGTTTCAGAGCTAAGAAAAATTTCTTTCGAAAGAATTGTTAATCAGATAGAAGAAAATGAGAAAAAACTGAATGACATTTTAGTTCAAAACAAATTGAGCCAATCAGACATATCGAAAGTAAAACGGTTTATAAAAGAAACAAAAGAAGATTTTAAAACTTGGGATTTAAATAACTCTTTTCCTTTTACAAAGTACAACAATTTGATAAGACAAACTATAGGCAGTTGCGAAAGTCCGTTGAAAACTCAAATGATAATGATAACAAAAGAGTCTGTTCGCATTTTATGTGAAGCACAAAGTTTGCTTTATCCGCCTGCTTCTGTTGTTGCTAAGTTGCAATCTCAAATGAAGCCGATTGCGCAAAATATTATAAATGGTTCTGTGGCAACAGTAGATCACTTGATTCCAAAAAGCAAAAATGGAGAAAATTCAATTTATAACTGTACGGTGATGTGTAAAGATTGTAATTTTGAAAAATCGTATTATTCTTTCTATTACTGGTATAAGCTTCATCCTGGGTTTAAAGTGAATGTACAAAAATATATGGATTATATTGTTAATCTCATTAATAAGGGCAAGTTGAAAGATTATTCAAGCTATCCTAAAGTATTTGCTACAAGGTTACAAAAGCTTACCGATGATAGAGAAAAAATAGTGTTGCGTTTTCGTTTGAAAAAAGATGATTCCGTAAAATAATTCTTATTGCATAATAACTTAGCTAATAGTTTTGTTTTTTTATTTTATTTATTTTTACAAAGAAAATACTAAAGGAGTTTTTTATGAAAAAAGTATTAGCTTTGTTTGTTGTGTTTTTTGTTGCTGCTTCCCTAGCTGCAAATGCAGATTGTGAGTGTTCTTACAGACAACAAAAGAAAATGCTTCATAACAGAAAGATGATTAAAAATAAGGTTATTAATGCTCAGGTAAAAGGTAAAATGCTTGCTATACAAGAACTTGCGTCAAATGACTATTGTAATGACCCTATTGTAAAAGCCCAAATCGTTGCTTATCAAAAACAGATTGTCGATTTGACAAACCAAAAAATGTGCTTGAAAGACGAGTATAAAAAATCATTAAAAGAGTTAAAAGCAAAGAAAAACTAAACTTTTTTAAAGATTAAAGATGTGTTTATGCCTCCAAAAGCAAAATTGTTAGACATAACAATATCCGTTGCAAACTCTTTTCCTTCACCTTTTAAGTAGTCAAGGTTTGCACATTCTTCATCTACATCGTTAAGATTTAAGGTTGGGCAAAACCAGCCTTTATTCATCATTTCTATAGAGATTATTGCTTCGATAGCTCCACAAGCACCTAGGGTGTGACCGGTGTAGCTTTTTATAGAACTTATCGGTACTTGTCTTTTAAATATCTCATAAGTTGCAATGCTTTCTGCTATATCTCCGCTGTGAGTTGCTGTTCCGTGGGCGTTAATATAGCCGATATCATCTGTTGAAATATTTGCGTCTTTGATTGCTCTTGCTATTGCACTGCCCATTGTTTCGTGGTTCGGGTTTGTGATGTGTGTTCCGTCTGTTGTTGTACCAAAGCCGATTACTTCTGCATATATTTTTGCACCGCGTTTTTTAGCATGTTCGTAATCTTCAAGCACTAATGTTGCTGCGCCTTCTCCTATGACAAGCCCGTCTCTGTTTTTATCAAACGGTCTTGGGGTTAGTTCAGGGTGATTGTTTTGTTGGCTTGTTGCGTACAAGGTATCAAATACAGCAATTTGTGACGGGTGAAGCTCTTCTGCACCGCCTGCTATCATAATTGTTTCGTAACCGTTTTTTATTGCTTCGTAAGCGTATCCTATGCCCATAGAGCCTGATGTGCACGCTGTAGAGGTAGGTATCAATCTGCCTTTTGTTTTAAAGTACAAAGAGATATTTACGCTTGTGGTTTGTGGCATCATTTTTATATAAGAGCCTGAGTTAATGCCTTTTACTCTTTTTTCAACTTCCATTGTGTAAAAGTCGATAATTGATTCTAAAGACCCTGAAGAAGAACCATAGCTTACGCCGGTTTGTTCTGTTTGTATTATCGGGTCTGTGAGTAATCCTGCATCATTAAGTGCTTGTTCACTGACGACAGTACTCATCAGCGCAACTTTTCCCATTGTTCTTGTTATTTTTCTGTTAAAGTGCTCAGGTGTCTTAAAACCTTGTACTTTTGAGCAGAGTTTTGCGTTAAGGTTTTGGTATTCCTCAAGCGTGCTGTCATATGCAATACAATTTTCGTATTTTTGCAGCCTTAAAAAAGCGTCTTCAACTGTACAACCAAGCGGGCTAGCAAGAGCCATTCCTGTTACGACAACTCTTTTCAAGAATAAAGTCCTCCGTTAACAGAAATAACTTGTCCCGTAATATAAGAAGCGTCTTCGCTTAGTAGATAATTAACAAGGCTTGCTACTTCTTTGCCTGTGCCAAAACGTTTCATCGGAATCATTTTCTTAACTTCATCAACAGGCAAATCTTTTGTCATATCAGATTCTATAACACCAGGGGCAACACAATTTACAGTTATCCCTCTTTTTGCCAGTTCAAGACTCAGTGCTTTTGTTGCACCTATAATACCTGCTTTTGATGCGCTGTAGTTAACCTGACCTCTGTTACCTCTAAGACCTGAGATAGAAGACAGTGTAACAATTCTTCCTTTTATTCTTTTTTCAATCATCGGCATAATTATTGGTTTTAGTACGTTGTAAAAACCGCCGAGGTTTGTGTTTAGTACATCGTCCCATTCGTTTTCTTCCATAACAGGGAACACGTTATCTCTTGCAATTCCTGCATTTAAAACAGTTGCGTAATAAACTCCGTTTTGTTCTATGTCTTTGCTTATTGTATTTAAGCATTCTTGTCTGTTCTTTATATCAAATTGCAGAATTCTTGCTTTAGAGCCAAGCTCTTCTATTTCTTTTTGAACTTCTTTGGCTTTTTCTATATTTTTTTGACAGTGTAATACTACGTCATAACCGTTTTTTGCAAGGTAGAGAGCAATTTCTTTCCCTATTCCTCTGGATGATCCGGTAACAAGTACTTCTTTAACCATTCAATTCCCCTATAAATGTCAGATTATAATTCTATTTGTGAGTTTGTTATATCTTCAGGTTGGTAGGCGTTGATCACAGCTTTTGCGCACTCTATACCATCATTATAGATAAAACACTCGAACGAAACAAGTTCGTTATCTGTAAAGACCTCTTTGACAGAGATTTCGTACGTTTTGTCTTTTTCAAATTTTTCTAAACTGCAATTGTATGAGCGACTACCTAAAAGAAAGCCTATTTTTGCTTCGCCTGAACCTCTTTTAAAGTAAGAAAAACAGCCTATTGTCTGTGCCATAAATTCTATCCCTGCAAGAGGAGAAACTCCCTGAATTGTAGCATCGTAAAAAATCTTGTTTTCGTCAATTGTGACAAGAGCTTTGGCAGAATTTTCTTCAAGATTGATATCAGACACTTTGTCTATAAGTATCATTGGTCTGTCATGTGGTAATACTTTTGCTAAATCCAAATTGTCATAGTTGTTGGTTTGCTTGGCTTTACCAAAAATAATTACTGCATTAGATCCGCCAAAGCCAAAGGCATTACACATAACATAATTTTGTTTTTCTGCTTTATCGTTTTTGTTAGTGAGTTTTATTTTAGGTAAGGCATCATCGTATGTTCCGTCATAGTTGTGCGGTAATAAAGCTTTTTGTTTATTAATCGTTTCATCTAAAAATGCAAGACAAAGTGCTGATTCTACCGCAGAAGATGCACCAAGGCAATGGCCTGTAAGTGATTTTGTTGAGCTGCAAGGTACTTTGTCTTGGAATACTCTATAAACTGCGTTAGACTCCATTAAGTCATTGCTCACAGTACCTGTCCCATGCAGGTTTATGTAGTCTATATCTTGGGCATTGATATTTGCCTTTTTTAATGCTTCTTCTATTGCAACGGATGCTTGAACCCCTTCAGGGTCTGGCGTTGCACTGTGGTATGCGTCAGAGGTTTCTCCTATACCAAGGATTTGTATTCCTTTGTCGCTTTTTTCAAGAATAAACAACGCCGCTCCTTCACCAAGGTTTATGCCGTCTCTGTTTTTTGAAAATGGCTTGCAAATGTCGTGGGTCATTACTTCGAGTGCATTAAAGCCAAATGACGGAGTTTTTGATATTGAATCAGAACCGCCGCATAGTACAGCGTCACAGATTCCGTTTTCAATAAGCTTTACCCCTGTTGAGAAAGCTTTTATTCCCGATGTACAGGCGGTTGAAACTCCAGCGCAATAGCTGTCAAGCTTTAAGTGTTCTTTTAAAAATATTGCAGGCGAGCCTATTTGAGAGTGGAATACATCTTTGCTTATCTCGTACTCATTTACTCCCGCATTTGTTGTTCCTATAACTACGCCTATTCTTTTGTTGCTGTATTTTTTTATTAAATTGTCTATATCTGTTTTTATTTGGCTGCAGCAGTGTAATAAAAGTGCATTTGTTCGCGTGTTAAATTTTGGATTCTCTATTTTGGGTAATTCTTGCTTAACTTTGCCAAAGAAAAATTTTGTACCTTTAACAATACTGTCATCACAAGAGAAGACAGTCGAGTCCGCAATAAGAGCGTTGTTAAATATTTCTTGTATATTAGTGCCAAGGTTGCATACAGCACTGTAAGATGTTATAGCAATATTTGTCATATTTGATATAATACTACCATGAATTTTGAAAAAATTTTTTATATTTCTAATATAAATTTTGCTGATGAATCTAACATAGATGTGTCTTTTTTACCGCCTATGGCAAGAAGAAAGCTTAGCCAAATTGATAAAGCTGCTTTGTGTGTAATGAATAGCACATTTAATCAATCTGAATGTAAAGAGCCTGTGATTATATTTTCTTCTCAATACGGAGAATTGGACAGATTGGATAAAATTATCTCTCAGTATCAGGAAGATAATGAAGTATCACCTTTTACTTTTAGTACTTCTGTTCATAATTCTATTGTAGGGCAGTTTTCTTTGTTAAACGGAATTAAAAAAAGTTATAACGCATTGGCTTCAGGTGATAACAGTTTAAGTATCGGGCTTTTGGAAAGCTATATGTCTGCAAGTGATGAGAATGATGTTTTATATTGCTATGCGGATGCATATAAAGAGGTAAAAGCCTGTGCATTATGTGTGTCATTAAAACCGAGTGACGGTGCAATAAAAGTTTTGTTAAAACAAAATGATTGCGAAAAAACTTCTGCTGATGAGTTTTTGGATTTTAAAGGCTTTTGTGAAAATAAAGTTAACAGTTTTGCCTCTTATGACGGGTTGTTTTCTGTTTTCAGAGGTGAAAGTTAGATGAAGTACTGGCGTTCTTTTGTTGTACTTTTTTTATTTTGCTTTTTTGGGGTAGGATCTTTGATATTGGGGCTTATTTATATCCCGTTGACAGGACTTTTTATAAAGCCTGAAAAAAGACGACCATTTTATTGTAATGTCGTTCATAATTTGTGGGCTTTTTTTACAAACTTGATGCAGCTTGCCGGTTCTATAAAACTCAACATAGATAAGGATACAGAAACTTCTTTAAAAAATACAAAAGGCTCTGTTATTGTGGCTAACCACCCGAGCTTTATAGATATAGTTTTGTTGATAGGTTTGATACCAAATTCTTTGTGTGTTGTAAAAAAAGAAGTAAAAAAGAACCCTATTATGAGCAATATTGCTACATCTGCTTATCTTATCAATGATGAAGATAATGAGTTGCTTAAGCAAGAAGCTACAAAGGCTCTTAATCACGGATTTAATGTGATAATCTTCCCTACAGGAACAAGGACTGTAGAAGGTGAGGATATGAAACTTCATAAAGGTGCTGTTTCTATAGCAATGTATGCTAATGCGCCTATTGTCCCAGTACATATTAGCTGTGATTATAAATTTCTTGCAAAGCACCAAAAAATATTAGATGCAGGAACAAAGCCCGTAAATTATTACTTAACATTGAATAAAACAATCAATATTGATGAATATAGAGAGCCTAATCTTGATGATACAAAACTGAGAAGGCGTTTAAATGCTATTGTTAAAGATAGAATAAGCCATTAAAACATTAATTGACTTTGGTTGCTGCTTACGCCATAATACTCTTATGGATAAAGATAACATTAGTCTGGAAGACGAATTAAAAGCATTTATAGTTGAAGCATTAGAGTTAGAAGATATTGACCCTTCTGATATCGAAACTGATGCTCCGTTATTTATTGACGGTTTGGGGCTGGATTCTATCGATGCTCTTGAACTTGGTATGGCTTTAAAGAAAAAATATAAACTTTCTTTGGGCAGCAACAAAGAAGAAAACAAAAAACATTTTTATTCTGTTAAAACTTTGGCAGATTTTATCAGAAATTCTCAAGTATAAGGTAGTGTGGTAAATGGTTCAATACACAAGAGATGAAATCTTTAATGTATTAAAAGATATATTGGTTAACGATTTTGAAATCGAGCAAGACCAAATAGTTCCTGATGCCAATTTATTTGAGGATTTAGATTTTGACAGCATAGATGCTGTCGATTTGGCTGTAAGGCTTCAAGAATATACAAATCGTAAGATTTCTCCTGACAATTTTAAAGAAATCAGAACAGTTAATGATGTTGTTATAGCTGTGGAGCAGCTTCTTGCGTAGCATGCGTTTTTTAAAAGAATGTTTTAAAAAATACGGGTTTGTTTTTTCTACGCTGTTTACGTTTGTTGTTATTGCGTTGTTCCATTTTACAAGGCTAAGCGGGCTTAAGCTGTATCCTGTCGTAATGAACTTTTGTATTTTTATGATGTTTTTTACTTCTGTATTTTCTGAAGAAACGATTATACAAAAATTTGCCAGGCTATCTGAAGGCAAAGAACTTGACCCTAAAACCAAAAACTACACAAAAAATCTCACTTATATATGGTGTGTTTATTTATTGTTCCAGTTTTTGGTTTCATTTGCAACTTTGTTTATGTCTGATAAAGTTTGGATGATTTTTAACGGTTGTGTTTCTTATATTTTACTGGGAAGCTTTTTTGCTGTAGAATATGTTTTTAGAATCTTTTTTAAAAAAAGACACGGACTATGAACGTATTTGAGATTTTTCATACAAAAGAATTTGATACAAAGACTATTTTAAAAAGAAACGGCAAAAATTTGTCTTTACAGGAGTTTAAAGAGTTTATTTCTGTAGCTGTTAATTTTTTGAATTCTCAAAGTTGCAAAAACGCTGTTGTCTTAAGCTCAGATGCGTTTGATTTTGTTGTATGGTTTTTTGCCTGTATTGCAGCAAAAAAAGAAATATTTTTGTTAACAGATTCATCAAAGTTAAAGTACTTGGAGTTTGAGTATGTTCTTCTTGACAAAATTCTTGATAAAAAATGTGACAAAAATATTGAATATGACCCAATAGACTGTCATAAGGTGAGTATTAACTTTTTTACATCAGGTTCTACCTCAAAACCTAAAATGATAACTAAGACTTTGACTAATACTATTATTGAAGCAGAGGATGTTTTTGCAGAGTTTTTATCTGATTATAAAAATCCGTTTAGGGTTTTAACTTCTACAAAATCTCAACATATGTTTCCGTTTATTTATTATTTTATTTTGCCGTTGGTTTATTGCGAAAAACTTTTAATGGATACAACAGATGTTTGTTATCCTGATGATGCAGATTTTAAAGACAGTATGTTTGTTTCTACCCCATCGTTTTTAGAAAAATTTGAAAAGTATAATGTAAAAAACGAATACTCTCCTTATGTGATTTTTACGGCTGGGGCAAAGATTAAGGATAGTGTTCGTAAATATTTAGAACAAGACAGCACTGTAATTGATATTTATGGCAGTACAGAAACAGGTACTGTAGCATTTAAAAGACATTCCTCAGAAAATACTTTGACTTGTATGAAAAGCGTTGAGATAGAACCTGATGAAAATTCTCAGATTGTAGTAAAATCTCCATACTTTATAGAAACAAGCTGTACTTTAGGTGATATAGTAAATATTGTTGACAAAAAGAGTTTTATTTTGATGAATAGAGCAGATAGAATACTAAAAATTCAAGAAAAACGTATTTCCGCACCTGAGGTAGAGGAAATTGTGCAAAAAAACAGTTTTGTACAAGAGTGTTTTTGTTTTAAATCAGCAGAAAAATTGGCTTGTGCTGTTGCTCTTTCCAAAGAGGGAATTGATTTCTTTTTTGAGAACGGTTTTTGTTACACAAAGATTATTTCGTACTTAAAAAATTATCTTAACGGCAAAGTTGAGATTGTTCCTCAAAAATGGAAGTTTTTATACGAAATTCCAAAAACAGTAACAGGGAAAATTGATAAAGCAAAAATTGAACAAATTTTTGCAACAAATGTGTCGATGCCTTTTGTTTTTGATGTAAAAAAAGATTCAGACTATGTTGAGTACGGGGTGGTATTCCCAAAAAGTTGTAATTTTTTTGAAGGACATTTTACAAACTTTCCTGTATTACCAGGGGTTGTTCAGTTGTATTTTGCAAATTATTTTGCTCAAGAGGCTTTTGGTGTAAAAGTAAGTACAGAATCCGTTAAAAAAATTAAGTTTTCTAAAATAATAAAGCCTGATGAGAAATTGACTTTGATATTTGAAAAAAAAGGCAATTCTATAACTTATACTTATAAAAAAGACGAACAAATCTGTTCGGGTGGGGTGATGACTGTAAATGAAAAAGATTGAGACCGAGTATAAAATAAAAGTTGAGTTTTACGACTTAGACCCTATGAATGTTGTTTGGCACGGGAACTATGTCAAATTTTTAGAAGCTGCAAGATGCGATTTTTTGTCTAAGTTGGGTTGCACTTATATGGATATAAAAGACGAGGGTTTTGCTTATCCTGTTGCCAAAATGGAGATGAAGTTTATTAGCCCTTGTGTGTTTATGCAAAATCTTGTTGTAAAAACTTGTCTTGAAGAAGTAGAGCCTTCGCTAAATTTTAAATATACTATTTATGACGAAAATACAGGCGAAAAATTATTCAGTGCAAAGACAATGCAAATTTGTGTTGATATAAAGACAAGAAAAACAGTTTATAACGCTCCAAAAATATTGTTAGAAAAGATTGAAAATTATGAAGGCTAAATTATTTTTTATACTGGTATTTACGTTTGTTTTAACTTCTGTCTCTGTTTATGCAGACAGTGTTTTTAATCATAAGGCTTCGGCTAAATACGTGGCAGAAAACTTGCCTGCTTTTTCTGATTCTTCTTGCAAATTTACTCAGGAAAAATCAATGAGAAATAATTCTACAGGTGAGATAAAGCTAAAATCAGGCGGAAATTTTAAGTTTGAAAAAGACAAAGGTGTTACTTTTGAAACTTTGTACCCTGTCAAGTCTGTTTCTTCTTATACCTCTGCTCAAAACAAACAAGTAAGCTCTATAATAAAAGCTATTGCAAACAAAAATTACACCTATCTTGAAAGAAATTTTGATATTTATTTTCAAAAAAATAACGCTAAAGTCTGGGAGTTAGCACTAAAACCTAAAAAAGATAATAAGGCTTCTGCGCAACTTAAGTCTATAACTATTAAAGGTCAAAGAGTTATAGAATATATGGTAATAGACACGCTAAACAGTAAAACATCAATTCACTACACGGATTGTAAATAATGAAAATAACTTTTAATAATATTTTTAGAATATTGTTTGTTGCAGCAATTTTACTGTTGTCAGTTTTCGTATTCTTTCACCCCAAAAAGACAGAAACAAATATTTTAAAAGCCGTATTATCTAATAGTAAAAATGACGAAATCCTTGTCGATTTAAGTAAAAGACAAGCAGGCAGAATAAATGTAATATTTGAAAGTTCTTCTCCGGAAGCTATAGAATCTGTTTATAAAACTTTTTTTGAAAAACTCGATAAAAATGCCTTTTACACAAATGATGTTAATGTAGGTAGTGTTTTAAACACATACAAACAATATCACGGCAATATTTTATCTTATAAAACTGCGGATTTAATTAAAAATAAACAATATGAAACCGTTGAACAACAAGCTTTTGAAAGGCTGTATAACCCTATGGGGTTGGGTCTGTTACCGATTGAAGATGACCCGTTTCTTTTGTTTGATGATTATGTAAAAAGTTTGGGCTCGTCAAAAGAGTCCGGGCTTACTGAGCTGGATGGGAAATACTACGAAATAGCAGAATTTAATCTAAAAAAAGAACTTGCTCTATCTCCTACATTATTAAATATTGAGATGAAAAAGCTTGTAGAATTGAAAGATTCACTATCTGATAAAGAAACTCAAATATATCTTGCAGGATCGCCTGTACATACTTATTTTGCAAGTTCAAAATCAATGAGAGAGATAAATTTGATTTGTATAATATCTTCTCTTTTTATTGTTTTATTATGCAAATTTTATTTTAATTCCTTTAAAATCCTTATACCTATAGGAATAAGCCTTGTATTAGGAATGTTTACAGGATACCTTGTTACTTCGTGTTTGTTTGATTCAATACACATTTTAACGTTTGTTTTTGCATCAACTCTTATTGGTATTTGTGTAGATTATTCGCTTCATTATTTTGCTCATAACAAAGATTTAAAACTCATAATGCCAAGTCTTACACAAAGCCTTTTGACAACGGTTTGCTCTTTTTTGGTGTTGCAATTTTCTAATATAGAGTTGTTAAAGCAGATTTCTGTTTTTACTGTGACAGGGCTTATATGCGTGTATCTTTTTGTCGTTTTGTTTTATCCTCTCATTTGCAAAAATATTGTTCTTGGTGAAATGAAACAACTTAAATTCAGACCTATTGATAAAAAACAAAAAGCCATTTTGCTGGCAGTTGCTGCTATTGTTATTTTTGCAGGGATGTTTAATATAAACTTTAATGACGACATAAAAGATATGTATGTGCCGCCTAAAGACCTTGCTAATGCTGAAAAATTATATGCAAAACTCTCTGATACAGGTTTTGATTACAATTTTGTTGTAATCAACGGGGATGACGAACAAACACTTTTGCAAAAGGAAGAACAAATTGCTCAACAACTTGTTAAAAATGATATGGATTTTTATTCGTTGAGCAAGTTTGTGCCTTCTATCAAAAGACAAGAAGAAAACCGACAACTTATCAATACGCTTTATAAAAATTCTTTAAAATCTTATGCTCAATTTTTATCAGCAGACGCTGTAAAAAAACTTCTTACTCTTAATACAGACAAAGGCTTTTTGACGGTTGATAAGCTTGATATGCCGATGTTGAAAGACTTTTTAATCGATAAAAATACTTCGATAATGATAATAAATGGCGATGTCAAAAGCATTGATTTAAAAAACGCAAAAGTTATTAACCTGAAAAATGATATTTCACAAAAAGTTAGACATTTTAGACAGGCATGTATGTTATTATTTGTTCCTGCAGTGTTGTTGCTTTTTGTAATTTTGGCTTTTATTTACAAGCCTAAAAATGCCTTAAAAATTGTTGCTCCGTCTATTTTGGGGGCTTTGTTTTCAATCGGCTTGATAGGGGTGTTTAATCAAAGTTTGAACCTTTTTCACATACTGGCAATGTTTTTGATAATAGGTTTTAGTATGGATTATTCAATTTTTAGGTTTAACGGTAGTGCAGACAGCAATTCTAAATCGGCAGTATTGATTTCTTGTGCAACGAGTGCGTTTTCGTTTTTGTTGCTTTCTATGACAAGCTTTAAGTTGATTAGCTCGTTAGGGTTCATATTGTGTGTCGGGCTTTTGAGTTCGTATATTTTAAGCATTTTGCTTATATCAAAAAGCTTATCTGAGCAAACACTTAAAGAATAGTTTTTTCTAAAGACAAAACTTTGCATTGTTTTTGGTTCTTTTTGAAGCTTTATTTTTGCTTCGTATTGAGTCCAAAGTTGATAAAATGTAGCTTTATCTTTGTTTTGCGGGGTAAGTTTGTAATAATCAAAAAGCTTTATAAAATTTCTTTCTTTCATTAATTCTAAGTCTATGCCGGTTTCTGATTTATCAAAAACAGCCATAATATAGTTTTTTGAATGAGTTAGACTAAACTTCACTGGTGAATCAGTCACATAAGGCTTTTTGTTGTTTAACAAAATGTCGAGGTTAGACAAGTTGTATTTATTTTTTAGAACATATTTTATAAGAAAACGTCCGAGACAAAATTCGGTTTTTCTTTTTTGAGAACCGAAACTTTTGCCATCCATAAAAGCTTCAAGTGACGTATGCTCAACATTTTTCAAAAACTCTTCAATATTAATGAAATAGATTTCCATGGTATAATTTTAATGGAATTATGGAAGAAAAATCAATAAAAACTGCATATAGAAGAGACAGAAAAAAGAAAACGTCTAAGGTCGAAATTTTGACAGAAGCTCAAAAGATTGCTTTTGCGCCGATGACTTTTCAGGTTGTATCGTCTTTGTTGGATTTTAACATCCTTCAAACATTGAGCGAGCAGCCAATGACTCGTGAACAGATTATGGAAAAATGCAACCTGTCAAAATATACAGTTTATACTCTGTTTGATGCTGCGTTGTGTGCTGGTATCTTGAAAAAAGATGATAATTGGATATTTTCTAATACCGAGTTAGCAGAAGCCTTTTTGCTTGACCCTATGACTGTTGCTAACTTCAATTTTGTAAAAGATGTTTGTTACCTTGGGGCTAACGAACTTAAACAATCATTTGAGCAAAGCGCGCCTGTAGGATTGCAAAAACATTTTATAAATTCTAAAACAATTTATGAAATCTTGCCTAAATTGCCGAAACAAATGCTCAAAAGCTGGTATGATTTTGATCATTATTATTCTGATGATTGTTTTGGTGAAGTTTTAAAAATAATGTTTGAAAATAATCTTGCAGAAGTCTTTGATATTGGCGGGAATACAGGTAAATTTGAAAGAGCTTGCCTTGCTTTTGATAAAAACTGCAAGGTTAATATGATTGATTTGCCTGTGAATATCGAAGTAGCAAAAGAAAACTTTGAGAAGGAAAATGCTGATTTTAACAGACTAAAATTCCATTCATTGGATATTTTGTTAAAAGAAAACAATTTGCCTGATATGAAATCTTTCGCAGATGCGCCTGCGGCTGTACTTATGAGCCAGTTTTTGGATTGTTTCTCTGAAGAGCAGATTCTGCATATCTTAAATAAGGTTGCAGAAAGAATTAATGAAAACACAAGAGTTTATATTCTTGAGCCTTTTATTGATAATCAGGTATTTGCAGGGGCTGCTTATGCGTTGTCGCATATTTCTTTGTACTTTACCTGTATGGCAAACGGCTGCAGCAAAATGTACAACGAAGCGGATATGAAAAGTATAATAAATGCTTCTAATTTAAAAGTTTCAAGAGCTTTTTATAACATAGGCAAATATGACTATACTCTTTTAGAGTGTGTAAAAGCTTAGTTTTTGAGGTTTTTTATGGCTGAAAAATGGTACCAGATGAAAGAACGTGCAGCCGGCGAAAAAAGACTGCTTTTTATGTGGTATGTCTATAAGTTTTTAGGAAAATCTCCCGTTAAATTTTTGACGTTTTTTGTAGCCTTGTGCGCGTTTTGTGCAGCAAAGCCTGTGAGAGAATATTCTAAAAACAACTTGTCTGTGATTGCAAAATATTGTAAAAAAAATAATCTTAAACAAACAAAGCCTGATTTGATAAATTCTTTTAAAAATGTTTTAAACTATGCATATTCCCTTGTTGATAATATGGAAATCTTTGCAGGTGATTTTAATGTAAAAAAGATTTTTTTTGATAAACCTGAAGACGAAGAAATCTTTTATGACGATATAAGAGCAAGAAAAGGGATATTTTTTATATGCTCTCATACAGGGAATGTCAACGTATTAAGAATGTTTTTTAAAAACAAAGACCCGATGATGCGCTCAGATGTTAATGTCTTTTTGAGTGAAGAACAATGCAAAGTTTTTAATACTTTTTTGAAAAAAGTTTATGAAACTGGCAAAAAAAAGATGCAAAACACAGTTTCTCTCTATCCTGTAGAAGAAATAAGTATAGAAACTTCTATAGAACTTAAAGAAAAGTTGGAAACCGGTGAAATAGCTTTTATGGCAGGTGACAGGCTTTCGTCAGGTACGTCTAACTTGACTTTTAAACACTTGTTTTTTGATAAAGAGGTTGAGTTTCCTGTTGGGACTTTTAAGCTTGCACAACTCATGGAGACTCCTGTTTATTTTATCTGTGCATTAAAAGACAAAGACGATACTTATAAAATATATCTAAAACGTTTTGAAGCTGTAGGAACTAAAAAAGAAACGCTTTTAAAAATGCAAAAAGAATACGTTGAGTTTGTAGAACAAATAACGACATTAGATCCGTTACAGTTTTATCATTTTTATCAGTTGTTTGAATAATTAAAACGCGCCACACAATTTGTATGACGCGTTTTTTGTTAACTTATGAGAACGGTTCTTATTGATTGTTTTGAGCTTGTTCTTCTTTTTCTCTGATGTGTTCATCACGAAGATAAGCAACCCAGAAAAGTAAAACAACGAATACAATAGCACCGACAATGTTGCCCAATGTAACAGGGAGCAAGTTGCCGATAAGCATTGATTTAAGATTTATTGTAGCCAATTGATCAGCAGTCATACCAGATGCAGCTGCAACAGCGGCTGTGTTTTTTAAGAAAATACCGTTAGTTAAAAAGTACATATTAGCAATACTGTGTTCGTATCCTGATGCCACGAATGTTGTGATAGGGAAAAAGATAGCAAAGATTTTACCTACAACATCTTTAGCGCAAGATGCCATCCATATAGCCAAGCATACTAACCAGTTACATAAAATACCTCTTGTAAATGCTTCAACAAAGCTAAGGTTCATTTTTGTATAAGCTGTTTGCAAACCTAAAACGCCAAGAGCTTCGTGTGCGTTGTGTGAGCATCCTGAGTAGTAGATTAAAGCTGCGAGTAATACAGAACCAACAAAGTTTCCAGCGTAAACGATTGACCAGTTACGTATTAACTTTGAAAGGCTTGTTTTCTTTTCGATAACTGAAAAAGTCATCATTGTGTTACCTGTAAATAGTTCGGCACCTGTTAGTACAACCATCATCAAACCTGTAGAGAATGTAACAGCACCGATAAGTTTAGCCAAACCCCAGCTAAGGTTTTCTGCTGCACCTGTCATTACTGTCAATGATACTTGTGCACCGAATGCGATTAGTGCACCTGCTGCGATAGCAAGGGCAAAAGTTTTTGTCTTTTTATAATTAGCTTTTGTAGGCATTACAGAGTCGCTAAATTGATGAACAACTCCGTTTGGTGTAACAAAACCTTGAGTTTCTGTTTGAGGTTTTTCTTGTGTTTCTGTTGTCATTTTTGTTTCCTTTTTTGTTGTTTTTTTACCTGTTTTGCACATTAAACAAACGCAATTACAAGATGTAATTACATTTATCTTTTAAACTTCCTCTTAAGTTTTAAAAATTACAAAGCTAGTGCAGTAATTATTCTAGTACTAAAATTTTTTCAAGCAAGAATAAATTTTAAGTAAATCATGTAAAGAAATGATAAATTTTTACAAAATTTGGTTTAAAAATAAAAAAAACGGGAATTAAAAATATAGGTGTGAAAGTACGAGGACCGAAAGATATGAAAAAGAGCTCAAAAGATAAAGAAAGGTTAAAAACCTTGTCCCACAACGATTTCAAAATCGGGGGGGGGCGTTGAAAGCCTAATAAAACAACTCTCTAACGTCATTCTGAGCGAATGCGAAGAATCTCAAGATAGTAATCTTTCACCCCAAGCTTGTGAGATGTTTCGGCTAACGCCTCAACGTGACGATACAAACGTCATTCTGAGCGAATGCGATACTTTGGACCGTCATTCTGAGCAAAGCGAAGAATCTCAAGATTGTACTCTTTCACACCAAGTTTGTGAGATGTTTCGGCTGACGCCTCAACATGACGTAATTTGTCATTCTGAACGTGGAACAAAATTTCACAAATTAATTCGTTATGCCAAAACTGCAGTAATATGCTTAGCTTTATCATTATTTGTTACTTTACCAGTTTTTGCAGATACAGTCCCTGTACCAACTCTAGGAGAAAATTCTGCCTATACACTTACAAAAGTAGACCAAGCAGGTGAAAACACAATCACAAAATATGAATGGTCTGACAAAGAAAATAAACTTATTCCTGTATATTATCGTGTTGACTTGAATAAAACAGAATATGGAAACCCAAACGGAGATAAAACACTAATTTTGGGCTGGGAAAAGAATGCTGATGGAAACCTCGAATTTAAAAAAGATCCGGCAAATCCTGTAGGTCAGACTATAACATATAAGTATAATTCATCAGACGCACAAACAAGACTTACTAATTCGACTGATAATTCTTCTAAAACAACGACAGGTGTGTTTATAGGTCAAACAACAGGCAGTACTTCAGGAAATCAATATGGAGGTGCGATATACAACAACGGTAGTAGTGCAAAGCTTGGCGATATAAATGCCGATTTTATAGGCAACTATGTTTCAGGTTTTTATGTCAAAGGCGGAGCGATTTATAATAACTATGGAACAATCGGAAATATCGCAGGCGATTTTATTGGCAACTATGCTCAAGGTTATTATGCCTATGGCGGTGCGATTTATAACAACGGTGGAACAATCGGGAATATTACAGGGAATTTTATAGGTAACTATGTATCATCAAAAGGGGACGGGTTATCTGGCGGTGCAATATATAACAGTGGAACAATAGGTGATATAACAGGCGATTTTATCGGAAACTATTCATCAGTTGGTCATAAAACAGATGGCGGAGCGATTTATAACGGTGGAACAATCGGAAATATTACCGGGGATTTTATAGGTAATTATTCTGATCGCTTTGGTGGAGCTATTAGTAACGGTGGAATTATAAGAAATATAACAGGTAATTTTATATATAATCATGCGTCTAGTACAGGCGGAGCGATTTATAACTCTGGAACAATCGGGAATATCACAGGCGATTTTATTGGCAACTATGCTGTCGATGGCGGAGCGATTTATAACTCTGGAACAATCGGGAATATCACAGGCGATTTTATAGGGAATTATTCATATTCTTCAGGTAATATTGCTGAAGGTGGTGCAATTATGAATACTTCATCATCTTCTATTACTAATATAACAGGAAATTTTATCAACAATTATGCAGATGCATACAGGTATGCCATAGGTGGAGCTGTTTATAATTCATCTATCATAGAAAATATTAATGCAAATTTTGTAAATAATTATGTCCACAGCTTTGGAAGAGGGCTGGGATCAGATGAGTATGTTATTGGTGGAGCTATTTACAATTCAGGTAATATCTCAAATATATCAGGACAATTTATCAATAACTATGCTCATTCCTCTGGTTCTAATATTTATGTAGCAGGAGGTGCAATTGCCAATATAACGACAATCGGTAATATTACTGCAGAATTTATTAATAATTATGTAATCTCAGGTCCTGGCGGAGCTATTTTAAATATGGGGCGTTATCATGACGCAACAATTGATAATATTAACTCCCGTTTCATTAATAATTATGCATCTTATGGTGGAGCTATCGCTAATAAATATTTTCGTTACGATGAAGAAGATACTTCTCGAATAAACAATATTCAATCTGACTTTATAAACAACCATGCTGTTTTCAGTGGTGGTGCTATATATAATTTCGGTTCGACATCACTTATATCAGTTATAGGCAATTTGAATTCAAATTTCATTGAAAATTATTCAGGTTCAGCAGGCGGGGCTATTTATAACTATGGTGTTATCGAAAGCATAGCAAGCAATTTTGTTGGTAATTATGTAAAAGGAGAAAATAATGCACGAGGCGGTGCTATATATACCCAAGGTATAATTGGGAAAAAAGATGAATTTGGTAACTTATCAGGTGGCATCATTAACTCAAACTTTATAGGCAACTACGTAACAACTACAGCAGAAGATGGAGTCGCTGCGGGTGGCGCTATCTGGACAAATGCAGATTTAAACATTATTGCACAGGATGGTGGCAAATCAGTATTTTCAGGCAACTATACGGAAGTCAACGGTGTAAAAACGTCTGAGGCAATATATATAGAAACAGCTCAAAATAGAGGACGCAGCAATATTAATATAACATCAGTAGATAACAATAAAGTAACATACAATAAAATTACCGAAGTTAATGCACCCGATTTTAATCCAACCCTTTCACTTAAAGCAAACACAAACGGTGTAATAATCATTGATGATCAAATAAATGGTAATATTTCTACGGCTGGTACAACTACAGTAAAGGAAACTGGAGATCTTGTCATTGATAGCAACTATCAAAATAGTTATAACGTGTCAAATATTTCGGAATTTATTGAATATGTAAAAGCAAATCCGACTAAATTCTGGTGGTATGAAGAGGATATGACAAATGAAAATATTGTGACAGATTTGATAAATAGGGGATATGTGGACATTAATAATGAACAAACAATTTCAACAACAACAGAAGAAGATAACTATAGTTACACCTTAGCACTTGACGGCGATGACACAGGTGCAATATATCTGAACAACAAAATTATCAATGCAAATATCTCAGTTGATAATACAAATGTCTATGTGAACGAAGCTTCAAACCTTGCAGAATCAAGAAGTCTTGCAGTTAACTCTGGTATTTTGAATATTAACCATTTGGCAAATCAAAATATCAACTACGAACGCTTCTCCAACAACGGAACAATTAATCTGGCTTCCGTAGACGTTGATCTTGCTAATGAATCCATGGGCAGAATAACAGCACAAACTTACGGTGAGTCTAACGGAAAAATTAATGTCCAGGGGTTAAACCTTCTTTCTGATGCAACAAAAGACACTACAAGTATTCTCTTTGCGGATGAGCCTATTGCGGGAAGTGTTACATATACCGGAGTATCTCCGATTGCCTATTCTCCAATTTACAAATACGAAGTAAGCTACAACCCTGAAGATGGGTTCTTTACCTTCTTAAGAGGCGGTGGAACATCGAACAACGCAAGTGATGCTTTCAACCCTGCAGTATTAGCCCCAAGTGTAGCAACTCAAGCAGGCGCATATACAACTCAACTACAAACATTTAACTACGCATTCCAACATGCAGATACATTTATGAATATCCCATATCTTGAACGTGTAGCAATGAAAAACACAGGAAGATATGCAGTATCACCAACAGGAGAAGCAACAGATGTAGGAACCTTCTCACCACTTTTAACAAAAGAAGATACATCAGGTTTCTGGGTAAAACCATATGCAAGCTTTGAAAATATTCCGTTAAACAACGGTCCTAAAGTATCAAACATCAACTATGGAACATTAGTCGGATACGATAGCTCTCTTACACCGGTAGCTAAAGGCTGGGAAAGAGTATTAACAGGATACATAGGATACAACGGAGCATCACAACGTTATAGCGGAGTAGATGCATATCAAAACGGAGGTATCTTAGGCGGAACAGCAACATTGTATAAAGGCAACTTCTTTAACGCAACAACATTATCAGTAGGAGCAACAGCAGGAGATGCAAGTACAATGTACGGAAATGAAAACTATGCAATGTTGTTAGCAGGTATAGGAAACAAAACAGGATACAACTTTGAATTTAAAGACGGAAGAATAATCTTACAACCAAACTTCTTAATATCATATACATTTGTAAATACATTTGATTACACAAACGGAGCAGGAGTCCGCATCAAGTCAGACCCACTTAACGCAATCCAACTTGCACCGGGATTAAAACTTATCGGAAACACAAAAAACGGATGGCAGCCATATTTAAGTGTAGCAATGGTATGGAACTTACTTGATGACAGCAAGGTAACAGCAAATGATGTAAGATTACCCGAGATGAGTATTGACCCATATATCCAATACGGCGCTGGTATTCAAAAGAGATTTAAAGACAGATTCATAGCTTTTGGTCAAGCAATGATACACAACGGTGGTCGTAACGGTGTATCCTTAACAGGTGGATTACGTTGGTCTGTTGGTAAATAAATTAGTATTACTATTACATATAAAAAAAGCTCCTTTACAAAAGGAGCTTTTTTAAATCTTACATACCAGCAAGTTTGTCTGCTAATGGGGTTTTTAGAGTGCCGTTTAAGGCTTTATCTATTTCTTTCAATTTTTTAGATATTATCTCCATTTCATCAGTCCAAACAAAGTTGTCTAATACGTATTTTTCGCCTGTTGCAAAGTCTTTAGAAAGTTGAACACGAATGATTTCAGCTAACATTTTTTGTGCTGTTGGAACCATTTTATCCATGTCTATTTTTAAAAGTCCTTCATCATTGAGCCATACAGCTTTGTTTTCAAGGAAATATTTTGACTGCATTACTGTTCTGACTCTATGAGCTTGTGACAAGTTTGGTTTTGCTTTTAAGAAGTTATCTGCAGCGTAAGTAACAATTATTTGTTTCTTTTCTTCTTTGCTGTACATACCGAGTTCTACAAGAACATCTAGCAGTGCAAGAGAACCCATATCGGCTTTGTTTTCTTCTATAATGTTTTTGTATTTGCCAAGAGCTTCTGTACCTGATTTTGGCCCGAGAGAGTGGACGTTTTCGTGTCCTATTGTAAACCAGTGGTCTGCTTCTTGGTTGTAATATTTATGAAATTCTTTTGCCAATGTTGCATCAAGTCTTTTTTGTCTTTTTTCTTTGGCTTCAGGGCTTGTGCTGATTCTTATTTGTCTATGATATACATTTCTTCTTCCACCGCCGATTTTTAATGACGGTTTGTCGTTATTAGGAAGGTTTTGAGCTAAAGTTATTCCGCCCCTGTATGTGCCTTCATCACCTCTAAGGGTAACAATATCAACATCTACCATTGTTTGTTTTTCGTCATCGCCTTCTGAGATGTTTTGTTCGTATTCATCTTTATATGGCATATGTTGAGCAAGTGTTGGCATATATTTTTTGATTTCAAGAAGTTTTTCTGTACCTTCTTTATTTACAATACCGACTCTTATACCTATAGAATCTTTTGAAATCGGTTCAATTTCGTATTTTTCGAGCAGTTTGTTAAGTTCTTCATTTTCTACAACAGTTCCTGTCATTTCGTCAGCATATTGCTCTCTTGAAACTGTGAATTCAAGAGGTGTGTCTTGAAGTTCTGCCCATTTTTTGTCGGCATAAGCGTCATTTTTAGGGTTGTTTTCACATAGTGCAATAGCTTGAAGTTTTAGGTATTTATTAAACTCTTCGTTAGTAGAAACTTCTGCAGCTGCTTCAAGTTCATCTGCTATGTACGAAAATTCCTTTGCAAAATATTCTGTGTAGTCAATGGCTTTAAGTTTGTCACCTTCTCTAACAACCATTGAACGTTGGTTAAGTATATTTTTTACTTCTTCAATTTCACTGTCGGTTAACATTTTTATAAGAATGTTATGAAACTCTTCTTTTGTAAGGTCTGTAGGGTAGAAGCCTTTGCCGGGGAGTTCTTTTGTATCTTTTGCAAGGAAGATTTTGTTTGCTTCTGAGTCAACAGCGTTCATACCTATTTGTGCGTTAAAAAGGTCTAAAGTCATTTTTGCATCTTCGTTACCTTTTTTTATTTCTTCTTCAAGATATGCTTTAAATTCGAGGTTGTCTGGGTTGTCTTGTTTCATAAAGACTTCGTCTATTGCTTTTGCTGCTTTTACAAGGTGGATGAGCGCTTGTTTGTCACCTTCAGCTAGTGCTTCGTATTCTTTACTGTCTTCTTTTAGCATTTCTTTAGGAATAAGACAGTCTTTTGATGTCCTTTTAACGAGTTCTTCGTGTGAAAGGTTTAATTCAAAATTTTTCATATCAATAAACTCCTGATTAAGTAAGCTAATGTCGTTGTACTTCAAAAAACGATATTTAACAATCCCTTTTATCGTGTATTTTGTTTAGTTAAAAAGTATTATCACAACGGCACCTGCGACCATTATAATTGAGCCTGTTAGTCTTGGGATTATATTTGTTTCTTTAAATATTTTGTATCCGAAAATTATGCTTAAAACAGAAGAAAGTTGAAAAAGAGACAAAGCGTAACCAACATTCATATGGGCAAAGACGTAGTTCGTTGTATATTGCATTATTCCCATACACACAACAAGCTTTGCTATGTTGGCTGAATTTCTTGTCTTTAATATGCTGACTTCGGTTTGTATGTCTACTTTTTCAAGTATTAATAGAACTGCTGAGAATATTGCTCCAAACAAGCACCAAGAAACGAAGGCATCCCATACGGAAGAAATGAGTATAGCTTTTTTTATTATTATTGCTTCTATGGAACAAAATAATAAGGAAAGGAATCTGTATTGAATTTCTTTATTTTTTAGCAGTTTAAGGGTAAATTTTTCTTCTGTGGTGTCGAGTACAAAATAGCTGCCGAAAAATATTAAAGCCATACCTGCTACACCAAGCAAATTGGGGTATTCGTTTAAAAAGATTATCCCTAAAATTAGCCCGATAATTGATTTATATGAGTTAATAGGGCCTATAACCGATAAGTCACCTCTTTTTAATGATTTTACAAGAAATGCGTTCCCGATAGCTCCGCATATTCCCATAAGTGTTGAGTATATTAGAAATTCTTTATTATTTATTGCATATCCGTTAGAAAATATTATAGGAATACAAACTAAAAACAGCAAAAAGTACGTTAAAAAAGATATCATAATAGGATGGCTTTTGGTCGTAAGTTTTTTTTGATATACGTTACCAAGTGTATTTGAAAAAATACGTAATATTATTGCTGTAGCTGTTAAAAAAAATTGAAAAATCTCTTTTTCTCCTTAATTCCTTTTATACTAAATACTATTATAAATAATATTAGAAACAATTACCCGATAGGGCATGTTTTTTGTGAAGTATATAGGCAAAATTGATTTTTTGAAGTAGAATGTTTTTATGAAGAAGTTCTTGGCAACAGTGTTGGTTATATTATCTATGAGTCAGAGTGTTTTGGCTTTTCCTGTAGATACTTCTGATTGGGTTTGTTCAGAAGAACCTAGACAACTTTCTGTGGAAGCTGCCGAGATTGATTTAAAAAGTGATTTAAAAAACGAATATCGAGTTTATCAAGCTTCTTTAGAAAATAAAACTAATTCCACTTTAGATATTTCTATTCCTTCTAATGCGGTTTTAGATTCTAATGTAAATAAGATATTGAATGGTGGAATTACTCTTAAAGAGTTGATTCAGATACCTAAACAGATTGCTGTTGATTGCTACAAAGAAGATGTTGGCGACGGCACTGTGGCAAAGGCTCAAAAAGGTTTGATTTATGTTTCGGCTACAGCTGGTGCAGTGGTTGCAGGAGCTGGGCTTTTAGGGGTTTATCCTCAACAAAAGACAGAAGAGTTTTTTGCGCATAAAAAAATCAAAAGAGAATATAAAAAATATTATGGCAGTTTGATAAGTGAGTTTACTATGCCGCCTATGTCACAAAAAGATTTGATTATTTTTGTTCCTATTGAAAATACAAATTGTGTTATTAATGTAAATAACAGATTAGATAGAGACGATATTTATTCTGATTACCACCAGTTATAGTTTGTTGTTCTTAACTTGAATTAAAGGAATATTTCTTAATTCGCAGTAGTTTAATATGTCATCGCTGATGTTTTCAAGCGGTCTTTTTGCATCTACAAGAACACCCATTGGTTCAGGTCTAATAAGCCCTTCATATAATCCTTGCTCTTTTATTACTTCACGTATGGTTTTTTCCATTTGTTCATCTTTTTGAGCTATTTCTTGTAGGGTTGTGCAGGCTTTTAGCTTTTGCATTTTTTGTGTATATTCATTTTGAGACAAATTGAGTTTTTTCTTGATAAGTCTTGGTATTAAATCTATTGCATCACAATGGTTTCCGCAGTACGGGAGTATTATGTTTTCAAAATTATAAATGTTTTTGCTGGCATTATTTCCGCTGTCTATGTCGGAGTAAGCTTGTACAAACCAGTCGTTGCCTTTTCTTGGCTTCATCGCTACAGCATAAGAATTTGGTGAAAAATTTAAGCCTCTGTTTCCACCTTTTGTTCCAACACAAAGAAGCATTTTAGGGTCTGTTGCCTCAAGAGTTTCTACTATAAGAATGCTTTCATCATTTGGTATTCTGTGAGTAGCAATTCCGATGTCTGCATTTTTATCCATTTGTGCGACTTTGATTTTTCTACCGTTTATTTCTCTAATTTCTGGTTTTAATATTGTTTCTACGTCGTCGACCAATGTTGGTATGGGGTTGGCCTCTCTAAACGCTTTTCTGTAAGATTTTACGTCAATGTCTGTTCTTATTATTTGACGTTCTTGTTCAGGTATGCTTTTTAAGAGTTTTCTTACTGTATCGTTGTATGTTTTTATAAAAGCTTCGTTAGAGCTTGTATCTAGATTTTTAAATATTTTGACTTTGTTACTTAGTTGTTCAAAATTTTTATCGAGTTTGTGTTGAGAACGATAAGCTGCTTCTTTAGGTGAAATTGCAGAAATAAAGTTGTTCAACAATTCTTTTTTATCTTCTGTTGAAAGCTTTTGAATATCATCTATGCCTATGTTTTTAAATTTTTCGTAATTTTTAAATTCTAATAGTCTTGATGTTAATTCATTCATTTTTTCGTTACCGAAAATCTGTTTTACTGAATTAAAATTGTGATTACGTCTGTGTAATCGGTCAAGAACCTCAATATAACGGTCTATAGAAGATGTGTCAGCCAGTTCCTTTAATATTTTTGCAGTGTCATTATTCCAATATGGAAGAGTGTGCACAGAACCTGTTGTTTCAATGCAATCTTCTAGATATTTAACATTTTTGTCGTTTACAAATGTTACTATATCTTTTATTGTATTTTTGGGAAAATTTCTTTTGTGGCAATCTATTGTCAGTTCCAATGCGCTTTGGGGTAAATTTCTGTTTTTGTATTCTTGAGTTAGGTTTATGATGTGATTTTCCCAAGCTTTTTGTATCAATTTATCTTTGTTTTTTAAAACATGCTCTATTTGATTTTTGTTACTTGGAAGTATAGGCAGGCTTGCTATATCTTCCAGTTGGTAACCTTTTTTTACAAGATTTGGGATTGTTTCCAATTGAGCAGCACTGTCTGCTATTTTATTGTTGTATTCAGAAAATAACGAAGAAAATGCTTTATCAAACTTTTCTTTTGGCATGTTTTTTATCGAATCTATTGTTAATAGTTCGTCATACAGGTTTAATTTTTCTGGCGTTGCAATATTCTCTTTTATTGCCGGGATAATGTCTTCTCTTTTTGCTAAAATATTTTCAAATTCGCTTGGTTTTAAATTGAGCATTTCTTCCTGTGTGAAATTTTTTATTTTTAGATTTTTAGCTTTTAGAGAAATGCTTACAGTATCTTTGTTTATAGCTTTAGAATATTTTAGCGAAGAAATATCAACATTTTTTAGCGATTGTGGCTTTGTTTGCAAAATGCTTGTTTTGTTATTTGCTTTTAAAAATGCTATTGCTTTTTGAGAAAAAGATACTACCATACAAATATTGTCCTACCTGATATATTTATAAAAAGTGTTTGTTTGTTGAAAAATTGCTCTATTTCAAGTTGAAATGTCGTATAACTTAAAATATATTGTTATTTTGGTTTAGAACGCAACAAAAAAAGAAGTCTTAAGACTTCCTTTTAAATGGTGGGCGATACTGGACTCGAACCAGCGACCCCCACAATGTCAATGTGATGCGCTACCAACTGCGCCAACCGCCCATTTAAAAATCTTGTATTATTTTTTCAAACGTCTCAGCATCCACAAACACAATAAAATCAATAATCTTGCGGAAATCTTCGAACGTGATTATATTAACATAAAATAAAAAATTAGCAAAGATATTTAACTTTTTGTGTCTGGCAAAAATCACAAATAATATTGCTCTTTTTAAAGCAATTACGAATCATTCCAATAAAACGTTTGACAGTAAACAGTTAAAAATTTCATTTACTAAACTAAATAATACATAATTTAAGATTCCAATGTTCACAAATAGTTTATCTATCACATACAAATCACTAGATTTATCATCTTTAGGTAGTACAATTACTTCTTATAATTAGTTTATTAAAATAATCGAAGGCAATTAATAAAAAATCTGAAACTATGAACATAAAGTTTTTTGAGGCATAAATTATGAAAAAACTATTTATCTTAATTTTAATTTTAGCTTTTAACGTAACAACATCCATGCCTGTATTGGCTGAAATGGTTATGTACAATACCAAAACCGGAAAATACCACTCTTTGACTTGCAAATGGGCTAAAAAATGCACGGTTAATTGTATAAAAATTGACAAAAAAGAAGCAAAAAAAAGAGGTGGAGTTCCTTGCAAAGTTTGCGGCGGTTAGTACTATTAATAAATTAAAACAGAATATATTCCTCGTTTAATACCTGTGTAAAAATGTATTAGACATTTTTACACAAATAAAAAAGACCTCAATTTGAGGTCTTTTTATTAAGTTAGGCGGCACCCAGATTCGAACTGGGGATGAAAGCTTTGCAGGCTCCTGCCTTACCACTTGGCCATGCCGCCATACTAATGGAGCGGAAGACGGGACTCGCACGACATTCAAAAAATCTTTGATTTTGTAGAATGTTGGGTGCTGGCGATTTGCGAAAGCAAATCGAACACGTAAACCGTAGTTCTTGCAAATTTATTTGCTTAGAAATACGTGTGAGAGTCAAATATCTTACCTTTAATGTACAAATGGAGCGGAAGACGGGACTCGAACCCGCAGCAGCCTGCTTGGAAGGCAGGTACTCTACCATTGAGTTACTTCCGCATATTTAATTGTCAATCCTGCCTTCTATGGCAGGTAATAATCTAAAGAAGAAAGCCAATGCTTTCCGGCATTGAGTTACTTCCGCATATTTAATTGTCAATCCTGCCTTCTATGGCAGGTAATAATCTAAAGAAGAAAGCCAATG
>CALVEH010000011.1 GCA_944326545.1 Candidatus Gastranaerophilales bacterium
TTCAATGGTTGCGCCTCAGTGACGAAGGTAACCACTTCGTTATTACCCCTCTCCTCGCAAGTGACATTTAGTCACTTACTCGTCGGCAGAGTGCCACATCGGCAAAGTCCAATTGATTTTACAAAGTTCAATGGTTGCGCCTCAGTGACGAAGGTAACCACTTCGTTATTACCCCTCTCCTCGCAAGTGACATTTAGTCACTTTCTCGTCGGCAGAGTGCCACATCGGCAAAGTCCAATTGATTTTACAAAGTTCAATAGTTGCGCCTTAGTGACGAAGGTAACCACTTCGTTATTACCCCTCTCCTCGCAAGTGACATTTAGTCACTTTCTCGTCGGCAGAGTGCCACATCGGCAAAGTCCAATTGATTTTACAAAGTTCAATAGTTGCGCCTTAGTGACGAAGGTAACCGATTAATCATTTTCTTGGATTTTGACGTTCACAAGGATTTGCATTCCGCTTCAAATTTTTATTCTAAAAATTTTACACTGCATTGTCCTTGTTCACATAGGCACTGGGGACTGCGTCCTCGGCGTGCCTGTCTCAATCCGCTCGGCAGAGTACCACATCGGCAAGCTCTACTATAATAAAATTAATCAATTGTTTTTGCAACAAGAATTTCATGCTATCCTATACCTATGATTGAACTTCTTATTCTGTATAGTTTAAAAAATCGTGAACGTACGCTTTACTCTTTGCGTGCCGATATTATAGAAAAGTTTGGCTATTTCACAAAGCCAAGTGTTGGGACTTTGCACCCTGCTCTTAAAAGGTTGCTTGCTTCAAATGTTGTTACTTTGAGAAACGACTACTCTCAAGGTGGAAAAAAGTCTACCTATTACGGTTTAGCTATGCATTGGACAAAAAAGTTTCATGATTTGTTTTTTACCCCGCTTAGCGAAAATCCGACTTTGTTTTTTACAGAAATTCAATCTCGTATCGCTGTTATGTCGTTGCTCGATGATGAGCTAAAACAAACTTTTATTGATGATATTTTAATTAAGCTGGAATCATTTTTGCTTGATATGCAAAATGCGCTTGATGATGAATATATAAAATACGACAATTATCAAAAAGCTCTTTTGAAAAAGAATATAAATGATGTAGAAAATTTTAAAAAGTTTATTCAAGAATTGGAGGGTAATATTTAATGAGTGCTGTTATATCCGAAATTCTTGAAGATTCTATTGCTCAAGAACTTGAATTTGAAAAAGGGGATAAAATCCTTTCTATTAACGGTGAAAAGCCGCAAGACATGATTGATTACCGCTATATGATGTGTAGCGAAGATGTTGAGATTGAAATTGAAAAAACAAACGGTGAGATTGAAGTCTTTGAAATAGAAAAAGATTTTGATGAAGATTTGGGCGTTGTATTTGAATCAGCTGTTTTTGACAGAATAAAGCCTTGCACAAATCATTGTATTTTTTGCTTTGTTGATCAGCAGCCTAAAGGTTTAAGAAAATCCTTATACATCAAAGATGATGACTATAGGCTTTCATACTTGCAAGGTACTTATGTTACTTTGACTAATTTGACAGAAAAAGACAAAAAAAGAATTGAACAGTTGCACCTCGGACCTTTGTATGTCTCAGTACATACGACAAACCCCGACTTGCGTTCAAAGATGCTTAACAACCCTAAAGCTGCTAATATTCTTGAAGATTTGAAATGGCTAAAAAATGCAGATATCCCAATACACGCGCAGATTGTTCTTTGTCCGGGGTATAACGATGGTGAGGAGCTTGAAAAAACTCTTAAAGACTTTGAAAAGTTTAAGTCAATAATTCAATCTGTAGCGATTGTGCCTGTTGGTATTACACGTTTTCATAAAAATGATTTAAAAACTTTAACCAAAGAAAATGCTTTGCACGTTATTAAACAGGTTGAAGATTTTAATAAAAAAGTAAAAAAACATCTTGCGATGGCGAGTGATGAGTTCTTTTTAAAGGCGGATTATCCGATTCCCGATAAAAAATATTACGGAAGCTTTTCTCAACTTGAAGACGGGGTTGGGGCATTGAGGCTTTTAATAGACGATTTTGAAAAACGTAAAAAGAAATTACCTAAAAAGCTTGCTAAATCCGTAAAATATACTTTTGCTGTTGCGCAAAGTTCTATAAATGTTTTCAAAGATATTGTTGATACTCTTAATTCGATTGAAAATTTTAATGGCGAGATTGTTGAACTTAAAAACGAGTTCTTTGGCTCAAATGTCACTGTTGCCGGCTTAATAACGGGGCAGGATTTAATAAACCAATTAAAAGAAAAAGACATAGAAAATCTTGTTATTCCTTCAATTATGCTTAGAGAATTTACAAATGATTTTTTGGATAACGTCACTTTGGCTCAAGCAGAAAAAGAGCTGGGTTGCAAAATCCATGTTATAAAAGACATTTATTCAACAGCAGAAATAATAAACCTGTTAGTATAGATACATAATCAACAGTTTGCGTCCAAAAAGCATCAAACCTATCAAGATGCTTGTCATCGCTGCAATCAAAACAACTCCGGCAGAGAGGTCTTTTGCCATTTTTACCATTTTTGAATATTTGTTTTTGTACAATGCATCAAGCGCAAATTCTATTACAGAATTAAACAGTTCTGCTGTTATAACAAAGCTTATTGATAATATTAAAACGCAATATTCAATACATTTAAAGTTAAGTAAAATCCCTCCAACTATTGCCAAAAAACCGACAAGTAGATGAAATCTGTAATTTCTTTGAGACTTGTATGCAACGCTCAATCCTTGAAGAGCGTATGACAAGCTTTTTTTGTAACCGCTTGATGTAAATTTTGACATCTTTACTCACTCTTTGAATTAATTATTTCTTGTTGGATATTCCACATTTCAACCAGAGATTTTTCATCTTGGTGATCATATCCCAACAAGTGTAGTATACCATGAGCAATTAAAAAATATAATTCTTCTTTAAAAGAGTTGTTACCGTGATCTAAAGATTTTGATTGTTCCAGCGCTTTGTCCAAAGAGATGATAATTTCTCCAAGGTTAATTTCGTTATCAAAAATAAATCTTTCTTCCTTTGGGCTGTCAGCAAATATTGCAAAAGTTATAACATCTGTAGGCGAATCCTTTTGTCTGTATTCTCTATTGATTTCGTGTATTTTTTCGTTATCGCAAAAAACAATATCAAAATACAAAAGTTTGAAATCATAATCTTTAAGACAAGAAGCATCAACTAAATTTTGTTTGTTCAAAAAGGCTTTTACCATTGAGATAGCGTCATTTGTCACTTGAGCTAAATCAAGTTTTTGAGAAAAATCTTCATAGGTGTTTTCAATAAAGATATTAATTTCTTTAGTTTTGTTCATCTTTTTTTTCTGAGTCTTCTGTTTTTTGTAAGTGCTTTTGTATTTTCTTTTCGATTTTTTCTTCGTCGTCAGTTGTTATTTTATCAGGAGCTACGAATTTTTTCTTTAATGCTTTTTCTTCAAGCTCTTGGATAATGTTTTCGTGGTATTTAATTCTTTGGTGGTGAGCAGCTCTTAAGTTTTTGCTTAAAGCTGTTGCAATTGTTTTTAAATCTTTAAGAGTTAACGGGCTGTCAGAGAGTTGTCCGTCGTTAAGTTTTGTTTGAATAATTTTGTTTATCATTGCATCAAGTTCTTCTTGAGAGTGGTCTTTAAGCGTTCTTGCTGCTGATTCTACAGAGTCTGCAATCATAAGGATTGCTGTTTCTTTCATATTAGGTCTTGGGCCTGTGTAACGGAATTGTTCTTCTGTAACTTTTTCTTCGCCTTCTTCAAGTTTAGCTTGGTTGTAGAAATAGCTTGCAACAGAGTCACCGTGGTGTTGAACGATGAAGTTTTGTACTACAGGAGGCAATCCGTATTCCTTTGCTAAATCAATACCGTCTTTTGGGTGAGCGGTAATAACCATTTTGCTTAATCTTGGATTGAGCTTGTGGTGTGGGTTTTCAATACCAAAATATGTTTGGTTTTCAACAAAGAACAATGGTCTTTTTAGTTTTCCTATATCGTGATACAAAGCACCTACCCTTGCCAATACAGGGTCTGCTCCGATAGCTTCTGCGGCTGTTTCACAGAGGTTTGCTACCATTAAACAGTGCGCAAAAGTTCCGGGTGCTTCAAATTGCAAACGTTTTAATAAAGGTTGATTGTTGTCTGCTAACTCTGCCAAACCGTAAGGAGTAACGAGCTTAAATAAGCTTTCAAATAACGGAATTATACCTAAAACGATAATACCGCTAAGTAAACCGTTAACGGTTCCTATAAGAGTGTTTGTCCATACTAAATTGGAATCTATAGGGTTTATAGAGTTTTCTATTAAGTAGATTATTAAAATAGAAAATAACATTGATAACCCTACTTCGCCACCGATTTTAATTAGGTCAAATCTTCTTGAATATCTTATTTTAGATGTTGCTATTGCTGCGATTATACAAACTGTAATAAATACTGCTGCAGGTTGTATTGGAATTTGTTCTGACAGTGAAATTACTGTTATAAGAATTATTGAAGCAATTACAGAAACTCTTGGGTTTGTAAATACCGCTATAAGAACTGCAACTGCAGGGAATGGCAAGAAGTAGAACGAACTACCTGTAGGCAATACTGTTGCGAGCCCTGCCATTAAAATAGCCAATATTGCTAATACAGAAAGATAGTTTTTGGTTACGTATTGTTTTTCGTAATACAAGAGATAGTATAAAAGGGTTATTACACCTAAAGAAACAAGAGCTAATATACCAACTACCCCTTTAGGGTTGAGTTCTAGTATGTTGTAGCCTGCTTTTTGCAAAGCATCTTTTTTTACTCTTGTTACAGGTTCTCCTGCGAATACTATTCTGTCACCTTTTTCGAATTTTACAACTGTTGGTGCAACTGAGTTTATAGCGTTTTTCTTAGCCAATTCTGTTGCTGTTTCGTCAAACACCATGTTAGGAACTATTACTTGTTCCAACAGTGCTGATATAACTCTTATCTCTCCTTTTGATGTTTCAAAATGAGAGTTTCTTAAAATCATTGTATTTAGGTTGTTTTTTTCAAAATCTTTTTCTGTAACACCTTGATTAAGTACGTTGCTTAGAGTTTTTTTAGCTTTAGCAAGTGTGCTGTGAAGATGTTCGTCTGATGAATTAATAAGATAATTTAGGACATAATCCTTATTATAGTTGCTATCAAAGTCAAAAAGTAACATCATGTCATCTTTTTTCTTTGCATAATTTGCGTCTTTGGCTCTGATTTGTTCTATTGCTTTAACAAGTGTTGCGTAATTATTTTTAATGTAAGTATCTTCTGCCGGAGTAAGTATCGGCTCTACTTTTTGAGCAATTTCTTTTTTATTTTGTTCTGTTTTAAAAGTATCTACAACTTTTATTGTTTTTGGAGCAATAATTTCTTTTTTACTTGTTCCGTCATCAGCGATTATGCTTTGGAACAGGTAGTATCTTGCACCAAGTGTAGCTGTCATTAAAAATGCAAATAAAATAAAAGCAAGCAAGTTGATTACTTTTGTAGATGAAAAAGTATCTGCAAGCAGGTTAAAAAATTCAATTTTTTTCATATTTATTCATTTCTCATAATATTTGTTTTAGTTACAGATATTTTAATACTTATATCAATATTTGCAATCCTACCTTAGGATGAGCACTATAAGAGGAAACTTTTATGCATGCTGACTTATCAATCAAATAGTTGATGTAAATAGTTATAAAAACGGTAAAATCATATGTAAGATATGTTTAAATACGTACAGGAAAGATTTATAAATGAAGATCAATTCCGCAGATTTTACAGATTTTGATGAAAGAAAGCTTACACTTGCAGAGGTAATTGCAAATCAGCACCCTGTTATTAACGGTTGGATTATGTTGAGTGCTGTAGCAATTATAGCTTTGTATGCAATAACTTTCACAACATTATAAAGTTTTTTTTAATTCCCAGACATAGCACATTGTGCTAATGTTTAAAACGACAGAGATGCACCTATACATCTCTTTTTTTTGCTTTTTTTGTAAAAAAAAGAGGTGACTTGCACCTCTTTTTTATATTTGAACTTTTTCCATTACCTCATCAGGTATATCGAAGTTAGAGTAAACATTTTGTACATCATCATGTTCTTCTAGCTTATCCATTAACAAAAGAATCATTTTAGCTGTTTTTTCATCAGTGATTTCTAATGTGTTTTGAGGTATTTTGGTAAGTTCTGCACTTGTGTGCTTGAATCCGAGTTTTTCTAAAGTTTCTACAACATTTTGGAAGTTATCAGGTTCTGTGATAACTTTGTATTCGTCTTCTTCATCTACAAAATCATCTGCACCAGCATTGATTGCTTCATCGAAAAGTTTTTCATACTCGTTGTCTTCTTTTGAGAAAGTTACAACGCCAGCAGACTTAAACATCCAGCCTACGCAACCTGTTTCACCAAGGTTTCCGTTGAACTTAGTGAAGTAGCTTCTTATATCACCGGCAGTACGATTTCTGTTATCAGTCATTGCTTCTACAATAACTGCAACACCGCCTGCTCCGTAGCCTTCGTATGTTAGTTCTTCATAGTTTTCAGAAGCACCTGAGCCTGCGCCTTTTTCAATTGCTCTTTTGATATTGTCGTTTGGCAATCCGCCTGCTTTAGCTTTTTCTATAGCTGTTCTTAAACGGAAGTTACCGTTAGGGTCCGGTCCTCCCATTTTAGCTGCAACTATGATTTCTCTTGAGTATTTTTGAAAAGCAACACCTCTTTGGGCATCTACTTTTGCTTTTTTGTGTTTAATGGTTGACCATTTTGAGTGTCCTGACATATATATTTCCTTTATTTATCTATAATGTTACTGCGCCAACGTTTGAACTTTGAACGATTTTTGCGTATTTAGCCAAGTAGCCTTTAACTTCTTTAGGTTCCGGCATTACGAAGTTTTTGCGGCGTTCTTCAAGTTCAGAATCAGAAACTAAAAGTTCTATGCTTCTGTTTGGTATATCTATTTTAATTTTATCACCGTTTTTAATCAAGCCGATGATTCCACCCATTGCTGCTTCAGGGCAAATATGACCTACACAAAGTCCTCTTGTTCCTCCAGAAAATCTTCCGTCTGTAATCAATGCTACCTTTGCACCAAGCCCTTTGCCTACAAGCATTGAAGTAGGCGCAAGCATTTCTCTCATTCCAGGGCCGCCTTTAGGGCCTTCATAACAGATTACAACGACATCACCTTCAACAATTTGGTTTTTGTCGATTGCTTCCATTGTTTCTTCTTCTGAATTAAAGACTTTTGCTTTGCCTTCAAAAGTTAAAGCAGAAGGATCTACACCGGAAATTTTTATTACGGCTCCGTCTTTTGCTAAGTTGCCTTTTAATATACCTAATCCCGGATTTGAAGTAATCGGATTATCCAAAGTATGAATGATTGTGTTATCTGCCCAAGCTTGTTTTGCTATTTCGCTTATTTTTAAACCTGATACGCCTTTTGTATCCTTCATTTCCGGAGTATTTCCGTAAATTGTTTTCAATACGGCAGGGATTCCGCCTGCATTGTGCAAGTCAGTCATTGTTGGTAACGCTGACGGATCGAGTTTTATTATTTGAGGGATTTTGTAACTTAACTCATCAAAATCGTCCAATGTAATATTTATTCCGCCTGAATTAGCAATTGCTAAAAGGTGTAAAATGGAGTTTGTTGAACCGCCGAGAGCCAAGTCTGTAACTATTGCGTTTCTTAAAGAATCACGAGTGATTATATCTGACGGTTTGATGTTATGTTTTACAAGTTCAACGATTTGCATACCTGATTCAAAAGCTATTTGTTTCTTCTTTGCAGAAACTGCTGAAGCTGTTGCACAGAAAGGTAAACTCATACCCATAACTTCTGTTAAACAAGCCATTGTGTTTGCTGTGTATAATCCTTGGCAAGAACCTGCAGAAGGACAACATTCTTGTTCCATTTCGTGGAGTCTTTCTTCTGTGATTTGGCCTGCAGAAAGTTTGCCTATGGCTTCAAATGAACCGCGAATCATTGTCAAAACTTCATTTTTAGAGCAACCGTCCATCATTGGTCCGGCTGTTACAACAATACAAGGAATGTCTAATCTTAAAGCTGCAATTAACATACCAGGGGTGATTTTGTCGCAGTTTGTTAAAAGCACAAGACCGTCAAGTTGGTGAGCTTCTGCTACTGTTTCAACACAGTCTGCTATCAAATCTCTTGATGGAAGTGAGTATTTCATTCCGCAGTGACCCATTGCGATACCGTCACATACGGCAGGAACACCAAAGATAAACGATTGACCACCGCCTGAGTGTATCCCTTTTTCGATTTGTCTTTCAAGGTCTCTCATTCCTGCATGACCAGGGACTAAGTCTGAAAAAGAACTCGCAATACCGATAAACGGCTTTTTTAAACCTTCTTTTGAAACACCTGTCGCGTATAGCAAAGAACGGTGAGGTGCTTTATGTATCCCTTTTTTTACGCTGTCACTTCTCATAGATGTCATCCTGTTTATTAACTACTATTGTTACAGTTAAAATTATACTACAAGTTTTTATGAAATATGGTATAATTCAGAATATGAGTTCATACATAAAAAAAGCTTTTGATATAACAAGAAAAAATATAATAATTATCCAGCCGCTGGTTTTGTTTTTGATTATTTATACATTTACATCGTCAGCAGTTTTTCAGCTTGCACATAAAATCACTTATATTGTGTTTTTGACTGCAAATATTTTGTTAGCTACAGCTTTCTTATCAGGTTGGCTTTATATGATAAAGAAAACTATTGCACATAACAAAAAGGCTGAAAACGATGAATACAAAGATGAAAAAGCAGAGGCAGAAGCTTCTTTAGCTTTGGGAAAAGAGTTTTTCCCCGGTGTTGGTGATTATTTTCCTGCTATAACCTTCACTGTATTATGCTATGTCGCAGTATTTATATTGCTAATGTTTGTCAGCCTCAAGGCCGGTTTGCGCTTTATGCCTCAAATCGATATAAACTGGTCTGATTTTATGGCTGCTGCTAATTCTACTCCTGTTGAGATGCAAAAGTATGTTGCTTCTTTGAGCTTTGCTCAATTAAAAGCAATAAACCTTTGGATGTTTTATATGGGCGGAATTTCTTCATTGTTTATGTTTTTGACAATGTTTTTATTTCCTGCCGCTTTTGATAAAAAAGAACAATACTTTTTTGTTCCGTTTTCTGCTTTCAACAGAAACATAGTATTTATTTTTAAACACTTTTTTGGGTCTCTTGGTATAATTATTTTCTTGTACTTTTTACAGTTAGTATTTTCTATATTGAGTGTATTTTTCAGTATTAATATAATACTTTCTGTAATTGGTTTGATTTTATCATTCTATTTTGTGACATACGCAATTGTTTTGATATTCTTATATTATGAAGAAGGAAAATAAAAATACCGTAATAGCAATTGTTGGCCCGACGGCGTCAGGAAAGAGTGCTTTGGCTGTTGAAGTTGCAAAGTATTTAGAATCTGAGATTATTTCTGCTGATTCAAGACAAATATTTAAAGAGTTTGATATTGCAACAGCAAAACCATCATTAGAAGAAATGCAAGGGATTAAACATTATTTGATTGATGAAATTGAGCCTGTTGAAGAATTTACTGTTGCTGATTTTGCCGACAGAGCGTCTAAAATAATGAACAATTTATTTGAACAAGACAAAATCCCTGTGGTTGTTGGTGGTACTGGTCTGTATTTTAGAATACTTCTTGAAAATTATGATATGCCAAGAGTTGCACCAAATAAAGAATTGCGTGAAGAATTGCATAAAGTTGAAAAAGAGCAGGGCGTTAATGTTCTGTACAAAATGCTGCAAGATTTAGATCCTGTTCTTGCAGAAAAAATGCATCCCAATAATACTGTTAAAATAATACGTGCTCTTGAGGTTTGTCAGACTTTAAATATGCCTATGTCACAAGCTCAAAAGAAAAAAGAACCTTTATATGATGTCAAATGGTTTGGGCTTGGGCATATGAACGGTGAAGACAGGCAATATCTTTACGATAGAACCGACAAAAGAGTTGATATTATGCTTGAACAGGGCTTGGAAAAAGAAGCAAAAACTCTTTTTGAAAAGTATGGCAAAATATCCAGCCTAATGAATACTATTGGCTATCAGGAATTTATTGAATATTTTGAAGGGGCTTTATCTTATGATGAAGCTGTTGAAAAAATAAAACAAAATACAAGAAGATATGCCAAAAGACAGCTTACTTGGTTTAGAAAAAACTCAGATATTGAATGGCTTGAGATAAAAAATAAAACAACTTCAGATATTTTTGAAGAATTAAAACAAAGGCTTTGCAAAAGTCGTAAATTGTGAAACAATAGAGAAAAGAAATTGTTTTTCGCATCACTATGTTATGAAAGGGTAAAATATTGTTCGAACGTTTTACAGAAAAAGCAATAAACATAATTGCAATGGCGCAAAAAGAGGCAGCTGATTCTCAGACTTATAAAATTTACCCTGAACACATATTGCTAGGGATTTTGGAAACTAAGCACAACATTTGTTCACGTCTGCTTGCTTATGGTGGGATGAATCCCGAAACTTTTAGAAAATATGTTTATAACAAGTATCAAAATGTATCTCACGAGTTTAAACATACAAATATTGCCTTTAGTATCGGTTCGCAAAAAATTATTAAATTGGCGTCAGAACTTGCTACTAAAAAAACAAAATCCTATATAATGCCTGAACATATCCTTTTGGCATTAATCATTGTTGGGGAATCAAAAGGTCCTGAGTTGGCTGAAGATTTTAAAGAATACGTTGCAGATATCCACAAACTAAAGCAGACTCTATTAAAACTTATAGCCAAAAACGATAAAAAGAATGAATTACACCCTGAACAAGAATGTAGAAAAGACAGAAGCGAATATTCTACAGTTCAATCAATATTTAAAGAGGGTGAAGCTCAGACTATACTTGAAAGAGCTGTTGCAAAGCTTACTGCTTCTCATTATGAAATATTGGGTACGGAACAAATTGTTCAATCTATTTTAGAAGACTCAAATACAGATGTGACAAAGCTTTTGAATGAATCCGGCATTAATCTTGATAGTTACTGTTCGAAACTAAAAGAGGTTTCATCAAGACAAGCGGAGTTTGAAGAAAAGCAAATTATATTTACTCCAAATGCTTTTAAGACAATGTTGCTGGCTTTTGAAACAGCAAAAGAGCTCGGTTCTGCAAATGTAAAGCCTGAACATATCATACTCGGTGTGTTAAAGGCAAAAAGCGGTATTGCATACAACATTTTTAAAGAACTGAATGTTGTTGATGATGATTTGGCACACAAAATTATTAAACCTATAGAAAAACAAATGCCTGAAACGCTTACTATTTTGAGATTAGCGAAAAGAGAAGCTCAATCTATGAACAGAAATATTGTTGGTAGTGAGTTTATTTTGTTGGGTATTATTGGCGAGGGTGCTGGTATTGGCGCAAAAGTTCTTTCTCAATTGGGTATAACAATTAAAGATGCTCGTATTGAGGTAGAGAAAGTTCTCGGTTATGGAAATTCGTACACTTTTGGCGAAGTTATGTTTTCTGACAGAGCGAAGAAGATTCTTGAAATCGCTTGGGAAAAAGCTAAAAAACACAAAAATTCCAAAATTGAATCAGAAAATCTGCTTTGGGCAATCACTCAAACGCCTGATTCTGTTGCAATGCAGGTATTAGCAAACCTTGGTGTTGATGTTTTGGAAATTAACCAAGGCATCTTAAAAGAGCTTGAAGCTCTTAAAAACCAAAATAATGCAGAATAAAAATAATTAAACTTCTAAAAAGAGTTTTCTGCCTACAATATTAGGTTTTCCGTTATAGTAACCTGCAAAGTAACCGCCTCTTACAGGTTGGTTTTTTCCGTAAAAAGTAGAACTCATTGAAGAATTTTGCATAAAAGGATTTGTTGACGGAGCGGCAAACGGGTTACCGGAAGCCGGACGAACAGCTGTAATCGCAGTAGTTTGTTGCGGGGTCAATGTTTTAGAAATTAAACCTAAAAGATTTTGTATCATAACAGTCCTTTCACACACCTAATTTATCAACAATTAAAATATACGGATTTTTTACTGTTAGTCATGTTAATTATAATACATTATTAAAAAATGTTAAGTCGTAATTTTGAAAAATCACCTGAACTGCGTATGTTAATATTCTCTAAAAGTGTAAAAATGTTGATGGGACAGGAGATTTAATATGACAAAAAAATGCCCTTTTAATTTTGATGAATGCACTCCAGAGTGTGCTTTGTTTATTGCGCCTGATGATTTAAATGAGTTTGTATCAAACCGTTTAGCCAGTATTGGTGTGTTTGACAGAGATAAAGGTATGTGTGCTTTTAAAAATCATGCACTGGCTAAAAGTAGAGAAATATTTGAAAAAAGCCAAAATAATAAGTTTTAGCCATAGCATTATTTGAAAAATTTATTATACTAAAAATATAAGTACCTAATTTGAAAGCAATACATGAGCGATTTAAGTCTTGGTCAATTTATAAAAAATGTCTTTGACTACAGCACAGGAAAACCCGTACAACAACAGCCGGGTAAAGTTGCCAACGAAAATTTTCAGCGTGCGCAAAACGAAGCAATGAAAATGGTTCAGCAAACAGCTCAAAATATTACACAAAATTTTGCTCAACAACAAAATATCTTGCAAACACAAATGATGCTAAAAGAACTTTCTAATATGGAACGTTCTTGGCTTATGAAAAATTTATTTAACTTCCCTGAAAATATTTCTCAGTTGCTTGAAAATTTTGTTACAGAAGGAAAAACTGTTTCTTCTAAGGAGCTTTTAGCTCTCATGTCAAAAGAGCTGGATTTGTCAAAACTACTGGTTTTGTTGCAAACTAACGGTAAATCTGCACTTGAAAAAATAACCAAAATGATTGCGACTTTAAATCAGTCCGGTATTTATAACACGCAGCAGCTAAAAGAGATGTCTGTTCTTATCAATGCTTGTATCCCGGCAAATGATGCCTCTCAATCACAAATCTTAAAGAGTTTTATGATAATGTATCTGCCTTGGCTTCCGTTAAATGAAAGTGTTGGATTTAATTTCGGGGCAGATTCTGCTAACGAAGGTGAAAAATCCGCGGGTGAAGATACAATTACGATTATTATTACTACAAAAAACTACGGTATCGTAAAAATCCTTTTGTATAAAGAAACAGACGGATACAATATGGATGTTAATTGCCGTGAGGATTTTCCTAAAGACAGATTTAATGAGGCGGTTAAGTCTGATACCTCTTTTGTATTGGAAAATCCCCCGACATACACTACACGAACAAAGTCAGAAACTGAAGATGAAAAGAATGATACAAACATTACTTTTTCAAAAAGTTTAAAAGTTTCTCCTCAGCTTCTGATCATAATACATGCAATTATACGCCTTGTTATGGAAATAGATTCACAAGGCACTTTGCAAGAAAAAAGGAAAGAATCTATCTAGGCTGTTTTTTGAACAGACTCTTTCAATGCTTTTTCATAAACAAGTGATTTTAAAAGACTGTCTTTCAATATTTCTTTTAAATCAGTGCTTTGATTCTTTATGCCAATTTTAATTTCTTTTCTGTCTGCGTATTTTTTCATTATTTTAAAGCAGCCTTTTCTTTTTCTGATTTAAGAACTTTATTGTCGTAGTCGATTCTGCCGATCATCTTGTTAAGGTGTCTTTGAACTTCTTTAAATTGAGGCAAGCTCAAGCTTTGTGCGCCGTCTGATGAAGCGTTGTCAGGGTCATTGTGGATTTCTATCATCAAGCCGTTTGCTCCTGCAACTAAAGCAGCTTTGCTCATAGGTTCTACAAGATATCTTCTGCCTGTTCCGTGGCTTGGGTCTGCAATAATCGGCAAGTGTGAGTATTTTTTGATGATAGGAATTGCCGCAATATCAAGAGTATTTCTTGTAAATGTTGAATCAAAACCTTTTACGCCTCTTTCGCAAAGTATAACTTTATCGTTATCGTTTGCCAGGATGTGCTCTGCTGCGAGTAAAAATTCTCTTATTGTTGCAGCAGGGCCTCTTTTTAATAAAACAGGCTTGCCTGCTTTACCAACAGCTTTTAACAATTTGAAGTTTTGCATGTTACGTGCGCCGATTTGAATCAGGTCAACATAATCGCAGAACATATCTACATCGGCTGTGTCCATAACTTCAGAAACAACCAACATACCTGTTTTTTCTGCTGCTTCTTTTAGGTATTGAAGCCCTTTTTCTCCTAACCCTTGGAAATCGTAAGGTGAAGTTCTTGGTTTAAATGCACCGCCTCTTAAAAATTCGCAGCCCATTTCTTTTGCTGCTGTTGAAATCTGCATTAAACCGTCAAAATCTTTTTCTACGGAGCAAGGTCCAACCATCATAACAGGTCTTTCAAGTCCGCCGACTTTTACTCCGTTTTTAAATTCTATTACCGTGTCTTCTTCACGATATTCTCTTGATGCCAGTTTATATGGTTCTTGAATAAGTTTTACTTCTCTTACGCCTTCAAAAGAAGCTACTGATTGAGGTTCTATTAATCTTTTATCACCGATAGCAGCGAGAACTGTCATTACATCGCCGTGGTTTAAAACGATTTTAAAACCTTTATTTTCCATGTATCTTTTGACTGCATTGATTTGTTCTACAGTTGCTTTTGGTTCCATTATTATAATCATTTCGGCTTTTCCCTTTGTTTATACGTTACTGCATTCAATAATTCTGTCTGGGCCTATAACTTCCCAACGAGATGTACCCTCCAGAGAGCTTTTTATTGTTGTATTGTTTGCACATACGACATTTTTTAATGTAACGTTGTCAGCAACAGTTACGTTGTCCCATAAAATTACGTTCTCCATTTTTACGTTTTTGCCTATTGTGCAATTTTTACCAATTACAACATTGTTTAAAAGACTTGTATCTTCAGGTAATTTTGTGTTTTCTCCGATTACATATACAGAGTTGTATTTTCTTATTATATTAGGGTCTTTTATCAGAACTTTTTTGCTTAATGCGTCAATATTAGATTGGATATATTGTTCAATAGTTCCTATATCTGACCAATAAGAATAAATTCTGTATGTGTTTATTTTTTCGCCTGCTTCAAGAAGTCTTGGGAAAACATTTTTTGCAAAATCATATTTTTCGCCTTTAGGAATAAAGTCAAAAATACGTTTGTTAAAGACATAAATACCAGTGTTTATGTAATTGCTTTTTGCTTCTTCTATGGAAGGTTTTTCTTGAAATTCAGAAACATAGTGCTCTTTTGTTGGTACAACTACACCAAAGTGACAAACTTCTGCATGGTCAACTGCTGAAATTGCCATTGTTGCGATGCATCCGCTTTCTTTGTGAGATTTTACTATTTTGTCTAAGTCTGCATCGTGTAATCCATCTGCACTGACTACTATAAAATCTTCTACATCATCAAAAAAGAATTCACATTTTTTTACGCCACCAGCTGTGCCTGATAGTGTTTCTTCGTGTATGTAGTCGAAGTGTATATCAACCGGTGAGTTTTTAGTGTATCTGTTTTGTATTTGTTCAGCGAGATAATGGGTATTTGCAATAACCTTTTCAACTCCGTAGTCTCTGAGTTTCTGCAAAAGAATATCCATTACAGGTTTATTCAAGACAGGTACTAAAGGTTTTGGAATTTTTTGTGTTAATGGGTCCAGTCTTGAGCCTACACCAGCTGCCATAACCATTGCTTTTTTAATCAAAACGTTCACTCCCCGATTTCTTATATAAAAAACTTAAGTAAAATTGTAGTATAAAACGCTTATATTGTACATTTTTTTATACATTATTTAACATTTATACATTTTTAATGCTAATATAATTAAATAAAGGTTTGAAACAAAAACTGTTAATCTACAATGGTTGTAACAACTCACTAGATTATATGTACAATTTACGAAAGGGAAAAAATGTTGGATTTATCTCAAACTTATGAAGTTGTAATTTTTTCAATTGGGGATACTAAAGCAGGCACAAAAATGGGAAAACTGCAGTTGAAAAATTTATCGGATGATTCTCTTTTAAATTGTATTTTGTGGGAAGAAACTCTTAACAGATATGACAGCAAGTTTTTTAGAACAGGTAACCACCTTAAAATTTTAGGCGGTTCTTATAACGAAAAATATAACAACTGTTTGATTTCCAGCGTTGAACTTGTTAAAGAAGCTAAAATCGGTCTTGATGAAGAAGAAAGAAACAAACTTTTTGATTCTATTGTTGAATATGCAAATGAAATTGAAGAAGAAGATTTGAAAAAATATGTAGTAGGGCTTTTGTTTGAATATGAAGAAAAATTCAAAACCGCTCCTGCTGCAAGATTAATGCACCACAATTATTTGGGCGGTTTGGTTGAACACACTTTTGAGTGTCTTGAAATTTCAAAGTGTGTTATGTCAGGTTTGTACAAAAAAGTTAATAAGTCTTATGTTTATGCTGCTTGTATTTTGCACGATTTCGGTAAAATTTTTGAGTATAAAATTGATTTAGAATCAGGGCTTATTGAGTATGATGAAGATTTTCCTAAAGAATGGCTTACTCACTCGCAGTGGGGATTTTCAAATTGTATGGCAAACGGTTTTAAAACTGTTGCAAAAATGATAGCAGCTCACCATGGACGTGCAGAGTGGGGTGCTATTGTTGATTTGAATGAAAGAGACTTGGACCCGTTGTTGTACCTTATTCACCATATTGATGATTTAAGTGCAAAATTTGGCAGAACTGCAATAAGCGATTTGGGTTAGATTATGGGAATATTTGATCTTTTAGGAAATGTTATCCTTGGAATTATGACTATATTCGGAGGATAGGTTTTTGCAAATAAAAAAGATGAGTTAAATAACTCATCTAATAATCAAGCAATAGTTTATAATTAGGGGAATATGAATAGTTAATCTTTTTATTAAGCAAAGATGTTGATAATTTTTTCTTCTTGTTTTTCTTTGCCTTTGTTAGTGTTCATTGAAAAGAAAGAGAACGGATTAGAACCTCTTTTGTCTTTGTCTAATGTTTTAGCGTTAGTTAATTCGATTGTGCCTGGGAGGTTGAAAACATTTTTAATTTCAGATTTTTCGCCTTCAGCAACAGGAGCAATCATTTTGCCTTCAACGTTTTTTTGAACTTTGTTAGCGCCCATTGCAGCCATTGTGTTTAAGTATTGAACGTTAGCGATGAAGTTTTGATTCAAGTTAACATCAAGACCAGCGTTTCTTACAGCAACAAATTTAGCTGTATCAAGGTTTGTTCTTTGGCTGTATAAATCGATACCAACTTCAGGTCTTCTGAATTTTGACAAATCAACGTTATTTAAATCAGAAGTTGTTGTTTTAGCTTGAGCATTTGTGAAAATTTGTTTTGCAACTTCGTTGATTGCTGAAGTGTCGATATAATTTCTGTTTGTATTTAATGTAATGCCAAAACTCATTGCTGCCATACCCCTTATTGCTTGTACTATATGTATCGGCAAATTAATTGGAAACTTTATGTTTTTTAGTTTATAATTTACATAAGTTTACAAAATGTGTTATAATCTTATAACTTAACAGTTGATTACAATTAGAGGATTTTAATAATGAACAAAAGCCAATCAACCGGAATTTGGATAGTTGTTATCCTTCTTGTATTGTGTCTTGGGTCAATGCTTTTTCCGGGGCAAACAACCAGCACACAGGATATTTCATATTCTCAATTTCTTGCTAAGGTAAAAAGCGGTCAAATTGAGTCTGTGCAAATAGATAGAGATGTTTTGCTTGCAAAACCTGTTAAATCTAAAGCTGATAAGGTCGAAACTCCTGCTTCAGATAATTCTATTGCAGGTGTTATGGGCGCCAAAAGAGCAGGTGTTGCTCCATCAATTCAGTACAGAGTTATGATTCCGATGAATGATAATTCTTTATACTCAAAATTGGAAGCAAGCAAAGTTGATGTAAATGTTAAAAAACCGAGTGATTCTTCTCAGTTGATTGCAATACTTTCTACTGTATTGCCGTTGTTGTTAATTATCGGTTTTGTTGTTCTTATGGCAAAAACATTGCAATCAGGCGGTTCTCAAGCAATGTCTTTTGGTAAAAGCAAAGCAAAGCTTATGCTTGACAGCAAAGTTAAAGTTACATTTAAAGATGTAGCCGGTATTGATGAAGAAAAACAAGAACTTGAAGAAATTGTAGATTTCCTTAAAAACGGTGAAAAATATATTAAACTTGGGGCTAAAATTCCAAAAGGCGTATTGCTGGTTGGGGTCCCAGGTACAGGTAAAACATTAATGGCCAAGGCTGTTGCCGGTGAAGCTGGAGTTCCGTTCTTTTCTATAAGCGGTTCTGACTTTGTTGAAATGTTCGTCGGTGTTGGTGCTTCTCGTGTTAGAGATTTGTTTGAACAAGCTAAAAAACATCAGCCTTGTATCATATTTATCGATGAAATCGATGCTGTAGGCCGTCAAAGAGGCGCAGGCATGGGTGGTGGACACGATGAAAGAGAACAAACTCTTAACCAGCTGCTTGTTGAAATGGACGGCTTTGATGAAAACACAAATATCATTGTGATTGCAGCTACAAACAGACCTGACATTTTGGATAATGCATTGTTAAGACCCGGTCGTTTTGACAGACAAATTGTTGTTCACAGACCTGACATTTTGGGTAGAGAACAGATTTTGCAAGTTCACGCTAAAAACAAACCGCTTGCAGATGATGTTGATTTAAAAGTTCTTGCTAAAAGAACACCAGGCTTTACAGGTGCTGATTTACAGAACCTTCTTAACGAAGCTGCATTGTTAGCTGCACGTAAAAATAAAGACAAAATCGAAATGCCTGATTTGGAAGAAGCAATTGATAAAGTAATTGCAGGCCCTGAAAAGAAAAGCAGAATTATTTCTGATGAAGAAAAAGAAAATACTGCTTATCACGAAGTCGGCCACGCATTGTTGGCTAAATTGCTAAAAAATACAGATCCGCTTCATAAAGTTTCTATCATTCCAAGAGGTATGGCTTTAGGTGTTACAATGACTTTGCCTGAAAAAGATCATTTAACTCTTAAAAAATCTCAATTGTTAGACAGAATTACAATGCTCTTGGGTGGTCGTGTTGCAGAAGAAATCATTTATGGCCCTGATTCCATTACAACAGGTGCTCAAAATGATTTAGAGAAAGTTACAGCTACTGCAAGAAATATGGTTACTACATACGGTATGTCTTTCAAAATGGGTAACATGGCTTACGGTAAGAGTGAAGAACACGTCTTTATGGGTAGAGATTTTGGTCATTCAAGAGATTACTCAGAAGAGATTGCTGCAGATATAGACAGAGAAGTTAAAAAGATTGTAGATGAAAGATACAATCTTGCTAAAGAACTTCTTTTGGGTAACAGAGATATGCTTGAAGTTATCTCAAAAGAATTGCTTGAAAGAGAAACTTTAGACGAAGAAGAATTTGTTGAAATTATGAAACGTGTTGAAGAAAAAAGACAACATCACGATTTGTAATAAGATAAATTTAATAATAAAAAAGCCGGTGATAAGCCGGCTTTTTATTTTGTTTTATGTAGTTGTTTTTGTTCTTTTTGGAGTGCTTTTAATTCGTTTTTCAAATTTTTAAATTTCAAAAGGATAAGTTCATTTACGAATTTTTTGGTGATTTTTGTAAGTCTTTTGTTTGCTTTTGGGGTAACGTTATTGATATTGTAATCCACAAGGTTGTGTTTTTTTATCTCCTCAGAATTTTCTTTTAGGCCTGTTTTTATTGTTTTGTAGTTGTGTACAAATGTTTTAAACCAAGCTTTTATCTTTTTAAACAAGTTCTTTTGAGCAGGTTCAATTTCTCTTGAGCTTTTAAAAAAAGTATCTAAATCTTCGCTAAATTTATTTGGGTTTACTTTTCCCTTTTCAACATTGTTAATAATCTTTCTGCCAAAAGTTGTTGCCTTTATTGCCATTCTTGTAACATTAAACATTTTTTATCCTTTCTGCCTTTGCTATGTTTAAAGTACAAACATATTTGTTTTTGCGTTTTTGTTTTTTTTATTAAATATTTTGTTACAGATTGTGGGCTGTTTTATTTCAGTTATGTTTTTTTTATAATCTTTTCTATGGAAAAGAAGAATTTTACAAAAAAGGTTTATATAGAAACAATGGGCTGTCAGATGAATAAATCTGACACTGAAAGAATTTTGGGAATGTTATCTCACTTTGGTTATGAAGAAACAGAAGAACCTAAAGAGGCTGATTTGTTGATGGTTAATACATGTTCCATTCGCCAACTTTCTGCTGACAAAGCATATAGTCTTGTCGGTGTTTGGGGCAAGTGGAAAAATGATGAGCGTCAAAAAGAATTGCAAGGCAAACCTTTTAGAAATATCAAAGTCGCTTTTTGCGGTTGTGTTGCTCAACAAGATAAAGAAAAACTTTTGAAAAGATTCCCTTATGTAGATTTGGTTTTTGGTACAAACAATGTTTATGAATTGCCTGATTTAATAAAAAGAATAAATGATGGCGAAAGAGTTTGTGCTACAAATGAAACACCTAAAAAGTTTACTGACGGAGAAGAAGAAGCAAAATACGAAATCAAAAGAGCTAAAAGTTTGAATGCTTGGATTCCTATAATGGAAGGTTGTAACAACTTCTGCACATATTGTATTGTTCCTTTTACAAGGGGTAGAGAAAGAAGCAGAAAACCGTCTGAAATTTTGGATGAAGCTAAAAAAGCCATTAAAGAAGGTTTTAAAGAAATTACTCTTTTGGGGCAAAATGTCGACAGCTACGGCAAAAATTTGGATTCCGAAAAAGATTATGACGGAAGAGATGTCACTCTTGCTAACCTTTTAAGAGATTTGAATAAAATAGAAGGTAAATTCCGTATAAGGTTTGTGACTTCGTATCCTACGGACATTTCTGATGATTTGATTAAAGCGGTTAAAGAATGTGATAAGGTTTGTGAGTTTTTCCACATTCCTATGCAGTCCGGTAATTCAAAAGTCTTGAAAGAAATGAACAGAAGATACAACCGTGAAGAATACGGTGTTATTGTTAAAAAAATTCGAGATACTTTTGAAAATGTAGCTATTACTTCTGATTTTATAGCAGGTTTCCCCGGTGAAACAGAAGAAGAATTCTTGGATACAATGAGTGCTATTGATGAGTTTGAGTTGGATTATTCAAACACTGCAGCATATTCGCCAAGAGTTAAAACTAAAGCTGCCAAATGGACTGACAAATTTATAGATGAAGAAACAAAGTTTGAAAGACTTGCAAGGCTCAATGAAAAGAACAGACAGGCTTGTTTCAAATCTAACGAAAAATGCGTAGGTAAGATTTTTGAAATTCTTGTCGAATCATACGAAGTTAAAGACGGTAAAATTATTCTTGCAGGGCGTGCAAGAAATAATAAAATTGTTCACTTTGAAGGGGATAAAAACCTTGTTGGTGAATTTGTTGATGTAAAAATTACGGGAGCAAGCACATGGCATTTAAGAGGCGAGTTAGCTTAGTCAGTATTCTTTTGTTTGCAGTTGTTTTCTGTACAACAGTCTTACCGTCTTTTGCAATGAAAGAAATAAATCCTTATCCTTGGGGAAAACGTGAAAAGGTTGAAGTAAAAAGAGTATTTGATGCATTGGAAATACGGATTGACTTTAATAAAATGAGAGCGCCCGTGTATGTATCCAATTTGGATTGTCATGAATATTCGAGAACATATAACTTAAAAAGCTCACGCGGGTATACTTATGTCAGACCAAGACGGTTATCTGAAAGAGTTAGTTCAAGAGTGACAGATTATGTTATTTCTGTTTTTGAAAAATACCCAAACGATGTATATTTTGCTCCAAACGGTTATGGGTTGTTTGCCAATCTCGTTGGGGAATTTTATATAGGTGATGTGAGTTTAAGTCAGCATTTAATAGAAAAAGGTTTCTGTACTCGTGTGGAAAACGATCAGAATTCCGATAATGATAGTTATAATTCAAAGCAAAATTTTTAATTTTAATTAAAGGAGTTTTATTATGAATAAGTTTGTAGCTTTTATGATAGTTTTTATTATGATTGCTTTACCTGTGTGTGCAATGAAGTATACAGGTGCGGATTTTTTAGGCGGTAGAGCTATTCCCGTCAGGGTTTTTAATGTTTCTAACGCTCTTCAGGTAAAGGTTATTTTTAATAAATTTGTAATAAAAGATCCGACAAAGTTGTATAATGATGCTGGAGAAGGCATTATGACAGTGTATGTGTCTAATTTGGACTGTCATGAGTTTTCTAAAACTGTTGTTTATAAAGCAAGTAAAGAATATTCTTCAAAAAGGAATGATTTTAATGGAGTTTCTTATTTGCAGCCGGATAAGTTCGCTAAAGAAAATAATTCTGCTGCTACAAAATATGTGAAATACTTATTCAAAGAGTATAGTGACAATATTACATTTTTGGCAAAAGGGTATGGTTTGAGAAATAATTTGGTTGGTGAATTCTATGTAAATGGAGTAAGTCTTAACCAACACTTGATAGAAAAAGGTTATTGCTCTTATGTTAAATGATACCCCATTGTCTAAAAAGCTCAAATAAATTATACTGTTCTTACTGGACTAAGAAAGTAAGGAGATTTTTATGACTATGCGTTTTGATGCTGGAGAGATTATTACGGCAATGGTTACGCCGATGGATGAAAACAGAAAAGTTGATTATAAATCTCTTGAAAAGTTAGTCGAGCATCTTATAAAAACAGGTTCTAACGCTTTACTTGTTGCAGGTACAACAGGTGAATCTCCAACTTTAACCCACGATGAAGAAGTAGAGATTTTTAATTTTGTAAAAAAAGTAGCAAATGGCAGATGCAAACTTCTTATGGGAGCGGGTTCAAACTGTACGGAAACAGCTGTTATGGCTACTAATAATGCTAAAGAAGCCGGTGCAGATGCTATATTGTCGGTTGTTCCTTATTATAACAAACCTTCTCAAAAAGGATTGTTAAAACACTTTGGCGAAATTGCAAAATCAACTGATTTACCTATTCTTTTGTACAACATACCAGGTAGAACAGGGATAACAATGAATCCTGAAACTATTGCTGAGCTTGCTCATAACTACAAAAATATTTTTGCTGTTAAACAAAGTCTTGCAAATATGGATGTAATTACAGAAACAAGACGTCTTTGCCCTGATGATTTTGTTATTTATTCTGGTGACGACAGTTTAACTTTACCTATGGTGTCTGTTGGGGCTTATGGGGTAATATCAGTTGCTTCACATATTATAGGCAATCAAATGCATGAGATGTTGAATCTTTATAAAGCCGGTAAAGTTAAAGATGCAACAGATATGCATTTAAAATTGTATCCTTTATTCAAAAAAATCTTTATGGCTCCAAATCCTGTTCCTGTTAAAGAGTGTCTTTCTAAAATGGGTATAATAAAAAATTATGTCAGAAGTCCGCTTGTTGAACTGGATGGCCAAGAAAGAAAAGAACTTTATTCTGTTTTAGAACAATATATTTAACAATATTTTTGTTTGTTGTAGAATAATCTTTTAGAGGAATAATTATGAAAGATTATCAGTTCTTTTGTGATTTTGACGGTACTATCACAAAGGAAGACACATTAAACAAATTTTTGAGTCTTTATGCAGATAAAGAATGGCTTAAAGTAGAAGATGAATGGGTAAGAGGTAAAATCGGTTCAAAAGAATGTATTGAACGACAGATGCAGATGTTTCCCGCAATGGATGAAAAGACGATTAAAGAATTCGTTGATTCAATTGAGATAGATCCTACATTTCCGGATTTTTTGGAATATCTGAGACAAGAAAACATTGATTTTTATATAGTTTCAGACGGGTTTGATTATTTTATTAAAAGAATTTTGAATAATAACAACATTTTTGATGTAAAGATATTTTCTAACGGTTTAAAGTTTGAAAACGGGAAATTTCAAATAAATTTCCCGTATTTTATTAGCTCTTGTGAAAACGGTTCTGGTGTTTGTAAATGTAATGTTATAAAATCGAACAGAATTGTTACAAAGCGTCTATTATACGCAGGGGACGGAATGTCTGACTTTTGTGCATCAAAAAAGGTAGATATTTTGTTTGCCAAAGGCAAGTTGTTGGAGTATGGTAAAAATACTAAAATTGATAACCTTACAGAGTTTGAAACATTTGAGGAAATCAAAAGCTATATAAAAGCGTTGTAAATAAGGAGAGAAAAAATGCTCGACACAAAATTGAAATTGTCAGATGAAGAAATCAAAGCAATGGATAAAGAATATTGCTCTTGGGGTGATACTGTTCACTACCATGATGATCAAACAATCTTCAGAGATTGCGAAGGGTCATATATGTACGATGGTAATGACACTCCTTATTTGGATTTACAAATGTGGTATTCTAGCTGCAACTTGGGCTATAAGAATAAAAGAATTTTGGATGCAGTTCTTGACCAATATCAAACAATGCCTCAAATCTCATCAAGATTTTTGTATGATTACAAAGCATTGTTGGCTAAGAAAATTGCAAAAGCAAACCTTGACAGATATGGTATAAAAGGTCGTGTTCAATTTAACGTGGGTGGTGCTCAGGTTAATGAAGATATGCTTAAATTAATCCGAAATTATACAAAGAAACCAAGAATGTTTGCTTTTATGGGCGGTTATCACGGTAGAACAATCGGTACAACTGCTGTAACTTCAAGCTACAGATACAGAGAACACTTTGGTCATATGTCTGATACAGCACACTTTGTACCATTCCCATATTGTTTCCGTTGTCACTACGGCAAGAATTGTGAAACTTGCGGTATGTATTGCGTAAAACAGTTTGCAAAACTTTTTGAAAGTGAATATAACGGTGTTTATGATCCAAAAACAAAAGATTGTGAATTTGGTGGATTTATTGCTGAGCCTCTTTTAGGTACAGGCGGATATATTGTTCCTCCAAAAGGTTATTTTAAAGCTCTTAAAGAAGTTCTTGATGAGTATAATATCTTGTTTATGGTTGACGAAGTTCAAATGGGTTGCTTTAGAACAGGTAAGTTGTGGGCTATGGAACATTTTGGCGCAAAACCTGATGCTATGACATTTGCTAAATCTATTACAAATGGTATGAACCCATTAGCCGGTATGTGGGCTAAAGAAGAGTTGATTAATCCTGAAGTATTCCCGGCAGGCAGAACACACTCAACTTATGCAGCTAACCCTATAGGTACTCGTGCAGGTTATGAGGTAATGAGTATTTTTGAAGAGGAAAGAGAAACTCTTGAAAAAGAAATTGCTCGTAAGGGTAAAAAATTCTTGGATGGACTTAAAGTTCTTGAAAAGAAATACAAAAATATCGGTACTGTTAACGGCTTAGGCTTTGCATTGAGTGTTGAAGTTACAGAAAACGATGGTTTTGCTCCTGCAAGAGAACTTTGTGATGAAATTATTGAGGCTGGTCTTAAAGGTGATTTGTCTTACAAAGGCAAAAAATGCGGTCTTATCCTTAATAATGGCGGATATTTCAAAAACATTATCACAATTGTTCCTCAGTTATACATATCAGATGAAGAAATTGATATGGCTCTTGAGCTTATGGATCAGTTGTTTGAAAGATATATGGAAAAAGCTTAAAATATTAAAAAAGGTATGTATCTGTGGGCCAGAGTTTAGATTTTGAGTTTATCCATGAAAACAAATGTAAAAGAGCTGTCCTGTTATTTCACGGAATGACAGGCAGCCCTTTTGAAATGAAAAAAATGGGGCGTGCATTATACGATGCAGATTTCGATGTGTTTTGTTATTGTCTTCCCGGACATGGCACAAGCCCTATAAACATAAAAACAGTGCGTTGGGAGGATTGGTATTCTGATTCTACGATGCATTACAGAGAATTGACCCAAAAATACGATGAAGTGTTCCTTGGCGGTTTGTGTATGGGGGCGGTTTTGGCGCTAACAATTGCGAGTGAATACAGAGAGGTGAAGGGTATTATTTCTCTTTCAACTACATTGTTTTTGGATGGTTGGACTATTCCTTGGTACAACTTTTTTATGCCTTTAGGCTTGCATACAATTTTGAGATATTATTACTCTTTCCCTGAAAGAGAACCATACGGATTGAAAAATGAAGCATTAAGAAAAAAAATTGCTGCATTGCAAAAAAGAAATACAGAAGCGTTGGATAATTATCCTATGTCTTGCATATACGAGCTTTTGAAATTATCAAGATTTGCTCAAAAAAATATGTTTAAGGTAAAAGCTCCCGTTCTGTTAATGCACGCAAAAGAGGACGATTTAACAAGTACAAAAGGTTCTGTTTTTGTTTATAAAAATGTAAGTTCATCAATCAGAAAATACATTGAGCTTGAAGACAGCTACCATCTTGTTGTAATGGATAATGAGAGAGATTTTGTTTTTAATACTTCTATAGAATTTTTAAACAGTCTTTCTGCTTATGCTCCGATTAGCAATAAAAAACCCGTTTTTATGGAAAGCGAGGATATTTTAAATGCACGTTGATGTTTCACAAGTTTTAAAAATTATATCGCTTCTTCCTTTGTCTTTAAAATTTATTATCGTATCTAACATATTATTGATACTAGGTTTTATTATTGGTAAGTTAGCTCTTTATAAGAATGAAAATGCGGTTAAGTTTTATGCTTATTTTTCTGTTGTAATTTGCGTATTATTTACGTTGTATTTTATATCTATTATTTGGTTTTCAATAAGCAATCTTTTTGCAGGTAATGCAGTTTATTCCGCAATATTTCCTATCTTTTTGTTTTTACCTTTTATTATTGGGCATTTTGCCTCTTATGAAAAAGTTCATTTCTATACAAATATTCAAATTTTAACATTGATAGTCAGTTTACTTTTGGCTTTGTCATTTATATAAGGTGAAATATGTTTGAAAGATATAATAAAGAGTTACAAGAACTCAAAGATAATTTTTGCAACAGAAAACTGATTTCTTTGAAAAAATCAGGCAAATATATTTTTGAGGATAATAAAAAATACTTAAATTTATCTTCTAACGATTATTTGGGTATTGCAGAAGATAGAAAAATTTTAAAAAACTTTTTAAAAATTGCAGATTTTTCTATGGGTTCTGCTTCATCAAGACTTTTGACCGGCAGCTCTTATGTCTATGCAAAGCTTGAGTGTCTTTTAGCTGCTTTGTACAGAAAAGATAAAGCTTTGATTTTTAACAGCGGATATCATGCAAATACAGGTATTATGTCTGCTTTATTGTCCAAAAGAGATGTTGTGTTTTGCGATAAATTGAATCACGCAAGTATTTTAGATGGCATAAAGTTGTCTGAGGCAAAAATGTTCAGATACAAACATTTGGATTATGAACATTTGGAAGAATTGCTTCAAAAAAACAGAAATGAATACGATACGGCAATAATAGTTACGGAATCTTTGTTCAGTATGGATGGAGATATTGCTGATTTAAATAAATTGGTTGAAATTAAAAAGAAATATAATGCAATACTAGTTGTTGATGAAGCGCACGCTTTTGGCGTTTATGGTAACAGAGGACTCGGGCTTGCAGAGGTTCAAGGTTGTATTGATGAAATTGATATCTTGATTGCAACGTTCGGTAAAGCAATTGGCTCTATGGGGGCTTTTTGTACGGGGCATGATGGGTTGATTAATTACTTGATAAACAAGTGCAGACCTTTGATTTTTTCTACAGCAATCCCCGAGATAAATATTGCTTTTTCTTATTATGTAATAACAGAAGTTATTCCAAATTTAAGAAATGAACGACAAGAATTGTTAAAAACATCCGATAAATTAAGAGAAAAACTGTTTTCTTTAGGGCTAAAAACTATGGGCAGCAGCCATATAGTACCTGTAATACTTGGTGAAAATAAGATTGCGGTTGAGGCATCCAAAGAGTTGATCAATAACGGATATTACCTGCTCCCTATCAGACATCCGACTGTTGCACAAAATACTGCAAGAGTTAGAATTTCATTAAGAGCAGATATCAGCTATGGAGAAATTGAGGAAATTCCTGATTTAATAAATAAAGCTGTAAAATCTGACTTTTGATAAAATATTATTAATAATATTTGTGTGTATTAATTAAATCGGAAAATCAAGTGAACCAGTATTATCAAAAAGATTTATATGCCATCTTGGGAGTTGAGCCTGATGCAAATGAGGCAACTATTAAATCTGCATATCGAAAACAAGCCCGTATATGGCACCCTGATGTGAATGACAACTCACAAGAAAGCATTGTAAGATTTAAAGAAATCACAGAAGCTTATGAAGTATTGACTGATACTCAAAGAAGAAGTCAGTATGACATATTGAAGGGCTTTAATTTCAGAAAAGAAAGTAAATATACTGAAAACCAGGCTAAAAAAGCCTATACGGAGGCTAATACCTCAAAAGAAAGTACTAAGACTTATACGTCAAATTCTGAAAAAAAAGACGAAAAAAAACAAGATTACCACGATAAAAGTTCTTTTTCTCAAGTGTTTGAAAATATCTTGGACGGATTATTTACATACGATTCTAAACCTAAAAATAAAAAGTCTGATACTCAAAAGAAAAAATTAAAACCTGAAAACGGCAGAGATATAAATTTAAACGTTACAATAAAACTTTCAGAAGCTATATCAGGAACTAACAGAACCGTAAACGTTTTGCATAGTGAAAAATGCCCAAAATGCGAAGGCCGAAGATTTATTAACGGTGCAAAATGTCCTTTGTGCAAGGGAACAGGAGAGGTTTCAATCCATAAAAAACTTAACGTTAAAATTCCTGCAGGTATCAAAAAAGGTGCAAAAATCAGAATTGCAGACGAGGGCAATAAAGGTTATAACGGCGGTAAAAACGGAGATTTATACCTGTTTGTTGATATTGAAGAATCAAGCTTTTTTAAATATGAGGGCAATAATGTATTGTGCGAAATACCTATAACTCCTTTTGAGGCGGTATTGGGTGCAAATATTGAAGTTCCAACTTTATCAGGTAGTGTTTCTATGAAAATACCGCCATATACTTCTACAGGACAGAAATTCCGTTTGTCACAACAAGGCATAGCTGATTCCAAAGGCAAGTCAGATAAAAAAGGTGATCAGATAGTTACCGTAAAAATTGTTGTGCCAAAAGATTTGACTGCAAAAGAAACTGAGTTGTATGAACAATTAAAAATGCTTTCAAAACACAATGTTAGGGAGAATTTATTAAATGACAAATAATGCTAAAATTGCAGAGATATTTGATTCTATACAGGGAGAGGGACCGTATATTGGCTACAGACAACTGTTTATAAGATTTTGCGGTTGCAATCTTTTGTGTGATTATTGCGATACCGAATTTAACAATGGTGATTTGTACAGTGTAGAAACTCTTTTAAACGAGGTGAAAAAATATAATCTTGAAGCTATTCATTCTGTCAGTTTAACAGGCGGTGAGCCATTGATTCATTATGAGTTTTTAAAAGAGTTTTTGCCTGAGTTAAAAAAACTTGGCGTAAAAGTTTATCTTGAAACAAACGGAACTTTATCAAAAGCACTTGCTGATGTTATTCAATATGTTGATATAATTTCTATGGATTTTAAGTTAGATTCTTGTGCAAAAATTGGTGATTTGTACAATAAACACGATGCATTTTTAGAGCAGGCTTCTAACGCTGGGGTTGAAACTTTTGCAAAGCTTGTTTTTGATGAAACAATAAAAGATTTTGAAATAAATGAATGTATTAAATTGGCTCAAAAGTATGATATTGCCGTTATCTTACAGCCAAAAATGGATGGCAATACAATAAAGGTTTCTCACGATAAAATCATGGAAACCTTTAACTGTTTTTCTGAAAAATATTATAATACCAGACTTATTGGACAGGTACATAAATTTTTTGATATAAGATAATTATTCTCTTCTCAAAAGTGCAATAAGTCTTAGAATTTCTACATAAAGCCATACAAGAGTTACAGTAAGTCCGAATGCGCCGTACCACTCGTAATCTTTAGGTAGAAGGTTTGCTGCGCCTTTTTCTATAAAATCAAAATCCAATATCAAGCTTAATGATGCTACCAATACTACTAATCCGCTAAATACCATAGCCATAGGTGAAGAACCTGATATAAAAGGAATTGAAAAATGGAAAAAGCTGCCTATTATATCAATTAAATACAAAATCATAATTGCAAAAATAGCAGTAGTAAGTGTTGCTCTGAATTTTTCAGTCGCTTTAATTGCACCTACTCTATAAAGGAATAACATTGTCATAAATGCAATGAATGTTCCAGAAATTGCTTGTAAAGCTATGCCTGGGAATTGTGCTTCAAGCATAATTGACAATCCGCCAAGTAATGCACCTTCTGCAAATGCATATATAGGGGCGATAAATTTAGTAAATTTATGCATAAATATTGCTGCAAAACCGCTAATCAAACCGGCTATTAGGGCAATAAACATAATCATCATTACTTTGTCAGCGTAGCCCATTATTGCCTCATAAACTACAGCTGCTGCAGAAACCAGCGCAATTGCAATCAATGCAAAAGTCTTGCCAATAGTTCCGTTAACAGTCATTGGTGCGCTGCTTAGTGTTTCTATATTATCTCCATCCATTCTTGATAATACAGGATTTGTACTTCTGAACATATAAAACCTCCGTTTCTACTTATTCAATAGCACATTTTAGCCAAAATATCAATTATACTTACATAAAAAGGAAGTTTATCTTTTTTTGCAAAACAAATTCAAGCAAATCTTTTTTTTCTTCTGCCATTTTTAGGTTTGGTTTAAATCCTATTGTTTTTATTTTGATATCAATAGTTTTTTCAGATTCAATGGCTTCCATTCTCAGTATCAGGTTTTTATGAGGTTTATCAAGCCCGTCTGCCAATCTTAGTATTGCACCGAGTTTTGTGACAAGAGTTTGGTTTTCTTGTGTTAATTGAGCAAAAGCTTCGTGTTTATTTGTGTCAGGGAAAGAACCTCTGTGGTATCTTGCAACGTTGGCTATAATATCAATTTCTTCGTTGGTATAGTTTTCTATACCTTCATTTTTTATGATTGTCATTGTGTGTTTGTGGTGAGATTTCTTTTCTATGCAGTAGCCTATGTCGTGCAGCAAAGAAGCTTGTGACAGGTATTCTGTTGCTTTTTCAGGCAGATTTTTAAAATCTTCAACTCCGTTTTTTAACGCAGATAAAATCATTAATGAGTATTTTTCAACTTCTTTTGCGTGTTCTTTATTTTTGCAATATTTTTCAAACAAATTTGGTTTAGTCATTAGTTCATTCATTTTTTAGTAATTTTTCTATTATGTCCAGCAAGTAGTCTTGATTAAAGTTAGATTTTTTTATGAAAGCATTAACATCGGGCATGTCTTTTGTCAGATGTTCTGTGTCGTATGATGTTATTAAAATTATCGGTATGTCTTTTAATTTTCTATGGTTTTTTAGTTCTTTTACAAACATTCTACCATCCATCTCCGGCATTTCCATATCCGAAAGAATTAAATCAAAATCATCTTTGTATAAACTTTCAAAAGCTTCTCTCGGGTTTTTAACCATTTCAAAGCTATATCCCCAGTGAACAAGGATGTTTTTCAACAATTCTCTTGTTGTCATTGAATCGTCAACAATAAGGATTTTATAGTCTTTGTTGGTCTTTGTTTGCATTTGATACTTGGGTGCCGCAATGAGTGGTTTTTCAACGGGAACGTATGTGCTTTTATATAGCTCAGGTATATTCAAAATCAGACAAACATCTCCGTTTGCAAGAGTTGTTATACCTGAAATGTTTTTAAGTTTCATAATAGGCGGTTCAAGTTTCTTTTGTAAGATGTTTTGGTCGCCAAGAATCTTGTCAACAATTATGCCCATAAGACTGTTTTCTACATCAATAAGTATGACAGTCTTTTTGTCAGAATTTTGATACTCCATATCAGGGGGCAGTTTCATCAAATCACTCAGGTTGAATAGGTTGACTGTTTTGCCTTCGATAACAAAAGATTTTGAGTTGTTTCTTACATAAATATCTTTTTCATCAATCCACATAACATTTTTTATTGATGTCATCGGCATTGCAAACAGCTGTTTAGAAGATTGTATTATAAATGCTTTTAATGTGGACATTGTGATAGGCAGCTCAATAGTTATTTTGGTACCTTGATTTGGTACTGAAAATACTTTTACTGTGCCGTTGAGTTGAGAAATTTTGGTTTGTACAATATCAAGCCCTACCCCACGACCTGAGATTTCTGTTACAACTTTTTCTGTAGAAAAACCAGGCCAAAAGATAATGTTCATTATCTGTTCTGCAGAGAGGTATTCTGCTTCTCTTGCGCTAATCAGATTTTTTTCTAACGCTCTGTTTACAATCTTTTTGAGGTCAATTCCTCTTCCATCGTCGTGGATTTCGATAATAATTTTGTTTTGGAGACTTTTGGCAATGAGATAAATTTTACCTTTTGGCGGTTTGCCCGCTGCAATACGTTCTTGTGGTGTTTCTATACCGTGGTCGATAGAATTTCTTATTATGTGCATTAAAGGTGCTTTTATTTCTTCTATGACCTTTTTGTCTGCACTGGTTTCACTACCTGATATTAAGAGCTCAATGTCCTTGCCTGTGTCTTTTGAAATATCTCTTATCATCCTTGGAAACATATGGAAAATTGTAGCTAACGGCAAAACTCTGATGTTTTTAACCATACTTTCAAGTTGAGTGATTATGACATTGAGTTTTGTATCTTCTTCGTCTACTGATTTTTGCAGACTCAGGATTCTGTTTGTTAGTTTTAAAATCTTTGCTGAATTTTCTTGAAATATGGAGTAAATTTGTTTGCTAAAAACCGATAGTGTTGAGTAATCTATTTGATCATCTTTATTTAAGTATTTTCTGTCGTAATATTTTATAAAGCTTTGGGATTTGTGGTTGAAGTTTCTCCATTCATTCAAATCCGTAAGAATTTTTTCAAGCTCTGAGATATTTTTTTTGTGCTTGATTCTGCCTATAATCAGCTCACCCATTTGGTTTACGAGTCTGTCGAGTTTTTTTGAATCAACACGCAGTGTTCTGATTGATGTTGTTTCATAAGAGTTGAAAAAGTCTTGAGCTTTTTTTACAGGTAGTGCTGATTCATCAATGGTTGCACTCAAGTTTGTCAGAGGGTTAACTGATGAATTCAAATCGAGCATTTGCTTGATTATATCGAGTCTTTGCAAAACAAGAGAGATATCCTCTTGTTGGTCTTTTTCTTCGCCTGCCATTTTTTCTACGGAAGCAAAGCATTGTTTTAATACTGCGACAATTTCTTTTTCCGGCAGTCTTTTGCTGTTTTTTAGAATTTCCAGGATTTCGTTTAATTTTTTTACTAAGTCTGTAATTTCTGAACTACTGTTGTTTTGCAAGATATTATTTATTGCTTCTTGTATTTCAGGGATTTGAGACAGATTGTTTTCAAGATGGGTTAAACCTTCTTTTATTGTGTTTATGTTATTTAATAATTCTGTTGGCAGTGAGTTGTCTGAGTCTTGACTTGTGTCACTTTTTTCTTCGTTTTGTTCTTTTTCTGTGTTGATTTTGTTAGAGATTAATTTTTTTATATCAAGTTTATTGATATTTTGTGATTCATAAATCTTGTTGAGGCTGTTTAATATGTTGGTTAACTTTTTGTTTAGTTCAGCGACTTCGTCTTCGTTAACTATATTGGAACTTTGCATAACAAAGTCTATTTTTTGCTCTATTTCACTAAGTTCTTTTTTTATTTCAGAGTATTCTGTTTCTTCAAAAGATTCTTTTAACTGTTTTATTAAATCGTCAAAAGTATCTATATAAGAAGATCCCTCTTCTCCTGCCATATTGGTTAATAGCAAGTATGATTCAGAAAGTAGGGCATTTACTTTGTTAATGCTTTTTTGGTGCTCTTCACTGATGTCATTTTTGGGTGTAGTTTCTTCGAGAACTTCTTTTATTGGTACAACCGGTTCTTTAATGATTTGTTTTTCTTCATTTTTTTTGAGTATTGTATCAATATTATCAATTTGTTTTTGAATATCATCCGTGTAATATTCTTTTTTCAACTTTACTGATTCTTGTATAAGCTCAGACATCAAATCAATTGCGTTGTAAAGCGCGTCGGAGATTTCTCTGTTTATTTTTATCTTTTTTTCTTTTGCCAGACCAAGAACATCTTCTGCTTTGTGTGCAAGACGTTGGATATTATTGAAGCCTATCATTCTTGCCGCACCTTTTAATGAGTGGGCATCTCTAAATAAGTAAACAAGAAGCTCTTCGTTATTTGGATTCGATTCAAGCTGAAGAAGGTTGTTGTTGAGTTTTTGAACTATCTCTTCAGTTTCTCCTCTGAATATATTTAATATTTCATCAAACTCTTCTGGTGAAAAATCCATTTATTTACCGTTTTCTAGATATTTTTTAAGTTGTTTATGTTTTCAATGTTGTAATTGAAAGTCTTTAATATATCAGACAAGTCACTTACGTTTTCTTTTAAATCTTTTACAATTTCACCTGACAGTTTTTCTTGGTTTTCTGAATTAAATGAAACATTTTCTATAAACTTCATTAAAGTAGAAAGTGTATTATTTAACACATTAAAGTTTTCTTCGATGTTGCTGGCAAGTTTTACGCCTGATTCGATTTCTTTACTACCTTCTTCAGTTGCCATTACTGTTGAGTTTGTAGTGTGTTGGATATCGTTAATCAAAGATGCAATTTTTGTAGTTGCTTGTTTTGATTCGTCAGCGAGTTTTCTGATTTCGCCTGCAACAACCGCAAAACCTTTACCGTGCTCACCTGCTCTTGCAGCTTCTACTGCAGCATTTAGTGCAAGCATGTTTGTTTGTTCTGCAATATCTTCAACAAGCCCGATGATTGAACCGATTTGTTGGATGTATTCGCTCAATTCCAAAATTAACTCTGCAATAATTTGTATTCTTTGTTTCAACACAATCATTTTATCTATGTTTGCTTGTACCGGTTTTTGTTCTATTTCTGCATTTTTTAAAGATTGTGTCACTTTATACAAAACTTCTTTTGAATTTTGTTTTAAAGCAAAACTTAATGATTTCAATTTTTCTACACTGTTAGCAGTTTCTAAAAAAGAATGTTCGTATTTTGATATTTCGTTTTTTTGGTTAATTGTTAAATCAAGTATTTTGGACGCAGAATCTGATGTTTTCTTTTCTTTGTTTTTTATGTCGTTGCTAAGAGCCTTTAGTATCCACTCTCTTGACCAGATATATTGTCCTATGTAAGCAATAAACAAAAACGATACAACAGAAATTGTTGTAATATTCCAAATTTGTTTAATGGATACAAAAAGAATCATGACAAGAATTATTATGAGGAATAATATATCCAATATAAACTTAATGTCAGCTCTTTTTTGATAATCAAACTCATTATTGTCCATAATATAAATCCTATAACTCCTATTATTTTTGGTGAAAATGCAATATAATTATTTTATTACAAATTTTAGTTTATGTCGATTATTAAGTCTTAAAACGATGAAGGAAATATGGAATATAAAACACCTCTTTTAACAATCAACGATCCGGAAAATTTGCATTTGTGTTTTTCTTTGGACGAAAACATATATGCCCTTAATGCTCAAAATATCCTTGAGGTTACTTCCTTGCCAATGTTAAACGAACCTCAAAAATTGCCTGAGTACATTGTTGGGATATTAAACTACAATGATTTGTTTATAAAGGTTGTTGATATAAGAAAGATTTTTGCTCTGCCTCAAAAAAAATATGAGCTTAACAACAAAATTATTATTCTCAAAGGTGATGAGTCTTTGATTGCGATAATTGTTGATGAGGTAACTGACTTTTTCACAGCTTTGCCCTCTAAAATACAAAGGGTTATGGGTGAGAATTTTAACAACATTACAAGAACTTTTTACAAGCTTGATGATAATGTTATTAATATAATTGACATAATAAACCTTGAAAAAGTTATTAAAAAAGCACAATTTAACGAAAATACAACTCATTATGCAAACTTGTTCCCCGATGATGAAGAATCTGTTTGCATATTAAATAAGCGCAAAAATGAGATTGCATCTATTCCGAATATGAATCTGGATGCTAATGTCTATGGAAAAGACCAGTATGTTATATTCAAACTTGCTAAACATACTTATTGCATATATTCTTTGTTTGTTAAAGAGTTGATTAACATAAAAAGTTATCCTATTACAAAAATACCTTATACTCCTGATTTTATAATGGGGATTATCAACTTAAAGGGAAGTTTTTACACCGTTGTCGATTTGAAAAAATTCATAGGTTTTGATGCTGATGAATCGGATGAGAGTGAAACAAAAACGGAAGGTAAGGTTATTGTTATTGAATCATCTGAGTTAAAGCTTGCTTTGTACGTTGATGATATTGTTAACATTATCAATATTGCAAAGGAATGTATTGTGTATAAAAATGAGCTTAATCTCGATAATCTGTTTATAAACGCAGAAGCCTACATAGATAATAACGTCTATAATATGTTGAATATTGATAAATTGATAAACGATCAAAGATTGTATATAGATAGTGCAAATTAATAAAAAAAACCGTCGGTAAAGTATCGACGGCCATAAAGTAAACAGTTTACGAGTGAGAGTGGAATATGCACAATGTTTATATTATTAAATCGTTTAGTATTTAAAAACTCCCCAATTGTATAAATATGATTATTATTTAGGCTATAATTTTAGTGTAAATAATAACGGAGAGAATATGTTGTTTTTTATATCATTGATAATGGTAGCGATATCTTCATATATGATATCTTGTGCAATGTCGCCCAAGACAGAGACAAATAGGTGCTACGGCCCTGCCCCATTGTTGTATATGTTGTTAACAATGTTTTCTCAAGTTGTTTTAACAATGGAAATTTTGTCATTGTATAAAGCGATAAATGAAGTTAACGTACTGATATTTAATGTTTTGTTTTTAATTGCAGGTACAGTATTGTGGAATAAAAAATCAAGACCTTTGTACATTCCTCAAATTAAAACAAAATTTGCTCAAATATGGACAGCTCTTAAAAAAGATAAAATCTTAATGATAATGGGCTTTGGGTTTGCATTTTTAATGCTGACTGTGGTTCTGCTTGATTTGTTTATGCCTGTTACAGGCGGAGATGCTCTAACATACCACTTAAACAGAGCCTCATACTGGTTGCATCAAGGGAGTTTGAATCATTTTGCAATCTCAGATGACAGAAACCTGGTAATGCCGATAAATTCAGAGATATTGTATTTGTGGAATTTATTGTTTTTCAAAAATGATATAGGCTTGTATTTCATATCATTTATCGGATATTTGACATCAATATTTTGCATTTACAATATATTGGAATATTTTCACTTCAGCAGAAGAAGAATCCTGTGGAGTATATTTATCCTAAGCTCATTTGCATCAGTAATAGTAGAGTTATCAAGTATAGAAACAGATGTATTAATAGCAGGATTGGTGCTAAGTTCAATAACATTATTTTTGCATTCAATAAAGGAAAAAAACACGGTGATGATATTTTATTCATCATTGGCGTATGCGTTGGCAATGGGTACAAAGTCCCCTGCGGTAATAGCGTTTCCGGCAGCATTTTTGTTGATAAGTTATTTTGCATACAGAGCAGATAAAAAAGAATTTTATAAGCCGTTAATGGCGTATGTATTGTTTTTGATAATAAACTTTGCAATATTTTCAAGTTATAACTATGTATTAAATTACATAGATTACGGAAACGCATTAGGAAGTGAATCAGCGAGAGCAGTACACGGATTTAGAGGCGGAATAAAAGCCTTTGTAGGAAATTTTATCAGATACATATTTATGTTGTTTGATTTTTCAGGATTCAGATACAGTGAATATGTAGGCGAATACATATTAAAAGCGAGAGAAGCTGTATTGTCATTCTTGCACATCCCAATGGATTTGGGTGTAGAGATGTCTGACAATAACGAGATTAATAACACACTAATTAACGTTAAAACAGGTGCAGGTATACTCGGCTTTTTGGTATTTTTGCCATCTCTTGTTATTTCATTGATATTGGGTGTTGTAAAAAATCACAGTAAAAAAATGCGTTTGATGTTTGCGTTTGGAGCAATGTTCATAATAAACCTTGTATGTATGTCGTTTTCAATAGCATATATGGTTTATAGTGTTAGATTTTTGACATTCTTAATAGTAATATCAGCGCCTATATTAGCTGTTTCTTACATAAAGAAAACAAATTTTATGAAACTTCTGATTCTGTTTTTTGTGGTTTCTTATCTAACTATAATCAATTGCAACATTAGCGAAAGAAACGTTAACCATGTTTGGCAGGTGATAAAAAATTCTCAAAGTCTGATGCAAGCAAGAGAACAAATCAGATGTTCTATAAATGTCGGTTATACAGGAGAGACTTCTTTTTGCTATCTGAGAGACAGCTTTATAAAACAATTGCCTAAAGGTTCAAGGATTGCAATTTTCCCAAATTATGTTGATAAAACTTATATTTTGGATATGTTAAACAGTCACGGCTATAAAATAGATACATTGCTTCCTGAAAATGCACTTAATTATAACTATGATAAATATGATTACATAATCACAACTAAAGAAAATTATATAGTAAGTTCTGTATTACTTAATAAAACTGAAGATATAAAACTCGATTATTACAGAGATTCGTCAGGAAATCTGCAAGTAAAAAATCCTCAATTTTATTGTCTTTATGAAAATCAAAACAGTGCTCTTTATGAACTTCCAAGAGGCAATCAAGTTGTCAAAGATTCTCAATGTTTTATTAGCGAAACTTTTTTTACCGATAAAGGCTTTTCCGCGTATCGTGTTTATGATTTTAAAAATGAAGGCGGACGCTTGAAAAATTTTGTAAAAATCTATAAAAAACTATAAAAAATAATGTTGTTATATAATTAGTAAAGGTAAATAGTAACGGAGAGAGAATATGTTGTTTTTTATATCATTGATAATGGTAGTGATATCTTCATATATGATATCTTGTGCAATGTCGCCTAAGACAGAGACAAATAGGTGCTACGGCCCTGCCCCCTTGTTGTATGTGTTGTTAACAATGTTTTCTCAAGTTGTTTTAACAATGGAAATTTTGTCTTTGTTTAAAGCAATAAATGAAGTTAACGTACTGATATTTAATGTTTTGTTTTTAATTGCAGGTACAGTATTGTGGAATAAAAAATCAAGACCTTTGTACATTCCTCAAATTAAAACAAAATTTGCTCAAATATGGACAGCTCTTAAAAAAGATAAAATCTTAATGATAATGGGCTTTGGGTTTGCATTTTTAATGCTGACTGTGGTTCTGCTTGATTTGTTTATGCCTGTTACAGGCGGAGATGCTCTAACATACCACTTAAACAGAGCCTCATACTGGTTGCATCAAGGGAGTTTGAATCATTTTGCAATCTCAGATGACAGAAACCTGGTAATGCCGATAAATTCAGAGATATTGTATTTGTGGAATTTATTGTTTTTCAAAAATGATATAGGCTTGTATTTCATATCATTTATCGGATATTTGACATCAATATTTTGCATTTACAATATATTGGAATATTTTCACTTCAGCAGAAGAAGAATCCTGTGGAGTATATTTATCCTAAGCTCATTTGCATCAGTAATAGTAGAGTTATCAAGTATAGAAACAGATGTATTAATAGCAGGATTGGTGCTAAGTTCAATAACATTATTTTTGCATTCAATAAAGGAAAAAAACACGGTGATGATATTTTATTCATCATTGGCGTATGCGTTGGCAATGGGTACAAAGTCCCCTGCGGTAATAGCGTTTCCGGCAGCATTTTTGTTGATAAGTTATTTTGCATACAGAGCAGATAAAAAAGAATTTTATAAGCCGTTAATGGCGTATGTATTGTTTTTGATAATAAACTTTGCAATATTTTCAAGTTATAACTATGTATTAAATTACATAGATTACGGAAACGCATTAGGAAGTGAATCAGCGAGAGCAGTACACGGATTTAGAGGCGGAATAAAAGCCTTTGTAGGAAATTTTATCAGATACATATTTATGTTGTTTGATTTTTCAGGATTCAGATACAGTGAATATGTAGGCGAATACATATTAAAAGCGAGAGAAGCTGTATTGTCATTCTTGCACATCCCAATGGATTTGGGTGTAGAGATGTCTGACAATAACGAGATTAATAACACACTAATTAACGTTAAAACAGGTGCAGGTATACTCGGCTTTTTGGTATTTTTGCCATCTCTTGTTATTTCATTGATATTGGGTGTTGTAAAAAATCACAGTAAAAAAATGCGTTTGATGTTTGCGTTTGGTGCAATGTTCATAATAAACCTTGTATGTATGTCATTTTCGATAGCATATATGGTTTATAGTGTGAGATTTTTGACATTCTTAATAGTAATATCTGCCCCGATATTGGCTATATCTTACATAAAAAAGACAAATATTGTAAAATTACTAATTCTGTTTTTTGTGATGTCTTATTTTATGATAATAAGTGTTAACCTTTCAGGTAGAAATTTCTATGATGTTTTCTTAACGATACTAAAAACACCTACTTTGTCTCATGCCAGAGAACATATAAGATGTGCTTTGTATGTAGGTTTTGATGGTAAGAATGCATATTGCTATATGAGAGATTACATACAAAGACTTCCTAAGGGAACTAAGATTGCTTTAATTCCAGATGCAACAGACAATACTTATATTTTGGATATGTTAAATAGCCACGGATACAAAATAGATACGTTGCTTCCGGAAAATGTACCTAATTATAAATATGATGATTACGATTATGTAATGACAACTAAACAGTTGATAATAAGTACTGTTCTTTTAAAAGAGACAAAAGATATTAAAACAGAATATAAACTTTCTAAAGACGGAAATGCTTATTATCCTCAATACAGACCATTTTCTTGCGTTTATGAAAAACATAGAGGCGGATTTTATACAAGTGATAATCCGTCAAAAGGTGATGTTGTTATGGATTCAAGATGTTATATTGACCACAACTTCTTTGAGCCAAAAGGTTTTTCTATAGCTCAGATATACGAATTCCAATCAGAAAATATTCGATATCAGGCTTATGTGACAATATATAAAAATAATAAGCTTAAAAATTGACACTGTTTTTTGTCAAAAGTAGAATTGATTAAAGAGGGAACGAGGTGAAAGTCCTCGGCTGAGCCGCAACCGTATAGCCGGAATACTCGCAACACTCAGGTGTTATAAAAAACCATTGCTTCGGGATTTAGGCATGGGGTTATATGATAAGTAAAACTTATAATTATATCCTTGTTTTCCCTTAGCATAGAGGGATTAAGAACAGGGATAATTTTTTATGGCTCCAACACTTTCCAGAGCATCAAACAATAGAATAGGTACTTGTCCGCACGGTTTACCTTTAGGTGCTTGCCCTATTTGTAACGGAATGGGCGGAGGCGGAAGTGTTAAAAAAGACAACAAGCCAAAAGAAATGTCGTGGAATGAGTGTTATGCTATCGGACAAATGCTTAAGGCACAAAAGTTAGCAAGACAGCATACTCAGCAGATGTTTGCTAATCAAACATTACAGGCTCACTTAAATAACTTGCAAACACAAATTAATGCAATGAAACTTGCTGTCCTAAATTCTTCTTTGCCAAAGCCTGTGGCTAATGCAGTCGTTTTTGTTTTAGATTCTGTCGTTATGCCTGTGGCAAAAGCTATACAAACAGTTACTAATGCATTACAAACAGTGGTTAATAATTTATCTAAGGTTGTTGACTCTGTTAAACAAAAAATTGTTGATATTGCAGATAAACTGACTGCTGTTTTTGGAGAAGCTAAAGCATTTGTTGAAAAGAAAATATCTGACAAACTAAAAGATGTTAAAAAGAAATTGTTTAGTATCTTTGGTATTGCAGATGTTGAAAACGAAGAAGATGAAGAAATCAAAAAAATTGAAGAAGAAAGATTAATACACGAAGAAAATACTACACAAGAAACTATTTTCCAAACAAAGCAAATTCCCCAACAAAATAACGAAAAACAAGAAAGTGAAGACTAATTAATGAGTTATATAAAGCCATACCAAGATTTAGAAACCCAAAAACAATACAGAAACCAAACTCAAACTCAAAAAAAGAATATATCCGAGTTAAAAGAGGGTGTTGTTGTAAATAACTTGATAAAAGATAAAGAAATGTATTCTGCATCTTTATGTACTGATATTAATAATATGTACGACAATCTTGTTATACCTGATAAAACAACAATCCCTGATACTTTTGAAAACAGAGAATACAAAAAAAGTAAACAAGATTCTCCCAATCGTTCTTTAGTACCTCTTTTGGCAACGACAGTAGGTGTGTTTGCTTTGTTGGCCGGTTCTATGTTTGGATTGAGAAAAGCTGCCGATATTAAGAAAAATCTAAAACCTTGGCAAACTTTGCAAGAGGTTACAAAGCACGTTTCTGTTAATGATGAACCTCATCTTGCAATGTTGTTAATGATTAGAGATCCAAATTACCGAAATGTTATGGGGGCTTTGGGCGTTTTTGTTTTAAGCTCTATAGGTTTTGTTGCTAAAAATTATGTAGATGGTGTAAAAGAAATTTGGGTCAGAAAAAAACAAGCTGATGTTCAAAGAGATTTGCAAGAAAGTTTGATAGAAGTTGAAACAAAAAGTTTTTCAGGCAAAATGCAAATTTTAAGAAATATGCTTGCAGAAAAAGCTAAAGAACTTAATTCTGTTTTACATAAAAATAATATTGGTAATGAAAATACAACTTTTAAAAAATTTATTTCTTTTAAAAATTCTCAAAATGCTGCATCAGAAGTGAATGCAAAGGAAAGAAGAAATAATTTGCTTGCTGCTATAGGTGTTGGGGTTAGCACTGTTGCTATTTCAATACTCGGGTATCTTTCTTTGAAAAACTTGCACGTAGCTGCTAAAACTTGTGAAGATATTGCCTCACAAAGCTTAAAAGAGTACGGGCGCAAATTTTCTGAAATAAAAGAGCCTTCTCAAGGTGTGTTAGAAAAACTCAAAAACAGAATTGTATCTTTAAACCTTAATAAAGAAGAAATGGAAGAATTTTTTGCAAATCTAAAAAATCTTCCAAAAGGTGAATATACTTCCTTTAATGGTGATAAGTACGATAGTTACAAAGATTACGTTACAAGAGAAGTAGAAAAACTTACGGATGAAGGCGCAGAAGCTATTGCAGGTAAACCGTCTAACAAGCCGGTTTTGTTTTCATACACCGGAGATTTATGTTCTCACTTGTACAATATGATTGTTAACCCTCACAGCCCGTTACTAAAAATGGTTTTTGGCGGTATGGCAGCAGTTACAACTGTTGGTTATGTTGGTGCCAAAACGGTAGAAGCTGTTAAAGAGGTTGAAGTAATCAAAGAAAATGCTAAAATAGAGTTAGATTTGCAAAAACGTTTGGTCGGGGTAGAACTCAAGAATTTTGAAACCAAAAAAAGGAGCGTAATTGAGCCTTTGATGGATGAATTTAGAGTTCAAGCGATGCATGGTAAAGATAAAGCAGAGCTAAAAACAAGAGCGGAAAATATTCTGTATGAGATAAAAAACGGTCCTCCGTTTGTATATTCATAAGGAGACTCTTTTATGTTTGTTCAGTCTGTTACTTTTAATCAATTTTATACAGGTGCAATTAAACCTGTTGCAAAAAATACTGATGAAAAAAATTCTTGTGAGTTGGTTGATGCCTTTGTAAAGTCATTTATTTTGCCAGATGAAAAAGTTAATTATTCTCGTTTTGATGAAAAATTAGCATCTAAGATATCTTCATACAAAGAAGATGCTATCAATCCTGTAGTTGATATGTTGTCAAAAACTAACAATGAAAAAGAAATAACAGCAGGGCTGTATTTGTTAAACAGAATAATTGACGCAGGTGCAAAAAATGTGGGAGATACTTATCCTGTGATTTCTCGTTTTAATTATTCAAAATCTCACAATGTTCAGGTTATGTTGGCGGGAATTTATCGTAAAACTTTAGTTCCTGACGCATTTGGTCCTTTGATGACAATGTTTTTGAAAAATTCTCAAAACCCTGTGCAAATACCTTTTGACCCTAATGAAGAGGTTGGTGGGGCAATTCTTGAATATTTGAGAAATAAAAACTCTGTAAATAATTATTCAAATATCTTAAAAAACTGACAAAAATTTTTTTATTAATGTTTTTACGCTTAAAAAGGTAAATAGTCGATGATTGATAAAACAAATAATGTTTCTTTTAAAGGCATATATTATGTTCCTTCCATAAAATATTTAAGCGATAAAAACAAAGAAAAAGTTCAGGATTTTATTTACGCAGCTAATAGCCATTTTCCTGATAATGATATTTTTTTAAGCTCAGATGAATCAGGTCAGGTGTATATGAGAGCTCAAAAGGCTAACCCATTGCACAAGTTGGCTGATACTGAAATTGCCGCAAAGATGAATATGACTTTGCCTCAGCTTGTTGATTTGATAAATTTAACGTCTGCTTTGCAATCAGCACATAACAAAGTTTGGAATATAAAGGAACCTTTTGTACTTGATGCAACAAAAAACATAGATGAAATGGATTCAATGGATTTAACTTTTCAGTTTTGTAGGACAATAGATTTGTTTAACAAAACACACAAGGATTTAGAAAATTAAAAAAGACCCGATATTTAATTATCGGGTCTTTTGTTTTTATCTATATATTAAAGGCTTTTATGTTTTTCTATAATTTGGTTAGCCAATTCATCAATTTTTTCAAAATCAGCTTGTCTTGGTTGACCTTTTACAATTACATAATCAAGCTTTTCAGGTTTGATTATTGTGAACATTTTTTCGATAGTTCCTTCAAGGTTTCCGCCCCAACCGTAAGAACCGATTATAGAATAATATCTTAATTTTGGTCTTAATGCGTTAACCAAGTATGCAGCAGTAACAGCAGCAGGGTGAGGACCAGCAAGAACCATTGAAGAACCAAGTACAACAGTTGCACAGTCAACAAGTTCCATTGATAGTTCGCCTTCGTCACAGTGAACAAGGTCAAACAATTTTACGTCAATGCCTGCTTGAGTGAGTTTTTCGTTCAATCTGTTAACAAGCATTGTTGTACTTTCGTACATAGATACATAAGGAACAACAACTTTGTTTTCTACTCTGTCAGATGTCCAATCTGCATACAAATCAAGTATCCATTCAGGTTTGTCATAAATAGGACCGTGGCTTGGCAATATAACTTCTACGTCCATTGCTTTAACTTTGTCTGTGTATTTTTTAGCAAAGTTTCTAAATGGCATTATGATTTCAGCGTAATATCTTTTTGCTGCTTCAACAAGGTCTTCTGTATAGTCAGCAAAAAGCTCGTGTTTTGTATAGTGTGAACCTAAGAAGTCACAAGTGAATAACATTTTGTCTTCTTTTAAGTAAGAAAACATTGTATCAGGCCAGTGAACAAAAGGTGCAATTATAAATTGAACAGTTTTGTCACCTAAAGAAAGTTCATCACCATCGTTGATTACGATAAATTTGTCTTCATCAACGTGAAGCATATTTATAACATTTTCTTTAACTTTAGCGTTTGTAACCACTTTTGCTTCCGGAAACATTTCCAATAACATTGGGATTCCGCCTGAGTGGTCTTGTTCTGCGTGGTTAGAGATAATGTAATCTACTTTTGTGATGTTGTTTTCTTGAAGTCTTTTTTTGTATTCATCAAGTTTTTTAGGGTAATCTGTATCAACAATAGCTGTTTTTTCGCTACCTTTGATAAGATAAGAGTTATATGTTGTTCCTTGAGGAAGTGGAACTAACTGGTCAAACAGTTTTCTGTTTGCATCTTTAGAACCAATGTAAAAGACATTGTTCTTTATAGGTCTGATTTTTAAATCCATAATGATATCTCCTTATTTTCTAAGGGGATTTCACTGCCAAAAATCCTTTACTTGTATAATTTCGGATTACAATATCTGTGTAAATTCCTCTTTTGGGGCGCTACACAATGGACATAGCCAATCCGCAGGTAAATCGTTAAAGGGGACATTGTCGTTTTCTTCAGGGTCATAAATATAACTACAAACCTTACAAATGTATTTATCCATCGTTACTTGCTCCTTTTTGATTTTACCTGAGCAGTATAAAATATTATCTGACAAAAAAGAATTGCCGTACAGGGTAGATTAAAGATTGTAAAATTATTTTATTGTAAAACCGGGTACTTGTTTGTCTGTTAGTTTGCCGTTAAATTTATCTAATATTTGGTGAAAAATTCTGGAAACAATATCCCCTGCTTTGTATCCGTTTTCAAGCGCTTCGGCTTCAACTATTTGTTGTGCGTATAATTCTTCGTTGTCGTCAAATTGTATGTAGTTGTCAAAATTTTCTTTGTATAGTTCTGCTTTTTTAGCTTTTTCGCCGCTTAACAATCCTTTTTCGTTAAGATGGATGTCTTTATATTGACGAGCGTGTGTAAGTTCATGTTCCGTTATGTTTACAAAAAACGGTTTGTAATTGCTCCCGGGAAAATCTGCATTGAATACAAGAATTTTGGGAGTATCATCATAATACGCAAATTGAGTAGATTGACCTTTGTTATACCCAAGATGTTGCGCTACAAGTTTTATATTTTCATCTTTTAAATCATTTCTTTGGATGGCTTCTTGAAAGGTTCTTAGTTTGAATTCATTAGGTTGCAAAAGCATTGTGTGTATATAGTCATTGTTATATACATTTTCCGCTAAATTGTCTTCTGAGTGAGTAACTGTTTTTTCTGTGATATTACCCTCGTTGTCTCTTTTTATTGTTGTTTTGTAATAGTTTTTAGGTGTTCTGTTGCTGTATTGGTTTATCGAAGTTGTTTCAATCAGTGGAGCATCTTTGTTTATTTTTTGCTTATCGACAAGAGACTTTGTGACCACGTTCTTTTGGTCTTGATTTTGAGTTACGGTAAAAATTTCTGCCCTTGTTTTTATTGTTTTACCAGTTTTTTTATTAACGACATGAGTTCTTACTTCTCTATAAGGCAGTACCTCTCCTTTGTTAAATACTTGAGATTCTCCATTTGAGTAGAATCTTTTTATAAAATACGGCTTAATTTCATTATCATAAATTCTGAAAATTATATTCTTGTCTTTGTCTCGTAATGTGTCTATGTGGGTTACTTTTCCGTATTTGTTTAAAATTTCGACAGTATCTCTTGTTACTGCATTAGGAAAATTCTCTTTTATGGTTTCTTGCTCAATTACCTGATTTAAAACCTTTTTGAGCAATTTGGGTTTAATTGTATTTGTTATACCTGTTGGAGAAATTGCCATTGACTTCCCTTTGTTTTTCACACGTACTTTACGGTTAAATAAAAACGGAGTGCTAAAAAAAATTGACAACAATCAAGAACTTGCAGGTATAATATTTATTATGGAAAATTTGACACAAAAACAGTCTAATAAAGTTGCCGTAAAAAAGTATGTCTTAAAAAAACAGGAGACAAGTTCTCAATATAAAATAAATTATGATAAAGAACTTAACCCTGCTCAACTTGAAGCCGTAAAAAGCAAAGACGGGTCAATACTTGTTATTGCCGGTGCGGGTTCAGGCAAAACAAAGACACTTACTTATCGAGTTGCAAGGCTTATTGAAAGCGGTGTAAAACCTGATAACATCCTGCTTTTGACTTTTACCAAAAAAGCAGCAGATGAGATGTTGAATCGTGCTGTTATGATTTTGGATTCTCGTTGCGAAAAAGTTGCAGGCGGTACTTTCCATTCTTTTTCTAATTTTATTTTAAGAAAATATTCCAATTATTTAGAGCTTCAAAACAATTTTACTATTATAGATAGAGCTGATGCTGAGGATGTTGTTAATCATATAAGAAGCAAAATTATTGATAAGCAGGAAAAACGTTTCCCAAGAAAAAACACTATTTTGGATATTTATTCAAAAGCAATAAACAAAAATATGTCTGCTCAAGCTGTTATAGAATCTGAGTACAATCAGTTTGCGCATTGTATTGATAAAATCAATGAAATTTCAAAAGAATACATAGCATATAAAAGACAAAATAGTCTTTTGGATTATGATGATTTGCTTTTGTATTTGAAAACGCTTTTAAGCTCTAATGAAGAAATAAGAAAAAAACTCTCGAATCAGTATAAATACATAATGATTGATGAGTACCAAGATACTAATGCGCTGCAAGCAGAGATTATAAGACTTCTTGCATCGGAACACAATAACGTTATGGCTGTTGGTGATGATTCTCAAAGTATTTATTCTTTTAGAGGAGCAAATTTTAGAAACATTCTTGATTTTCCTGCAATTTTTCCAAATACAAAGATAATTAAACTTGAACAAAATTATAGAAGTTCTCAAAACATACTTGCGCTGACGAATGAGATTATAAAAAAAGCAAAAGAAAAATATACAAAAAATTTGTTTTCTGAGATTGAATTTAGTGAAAAACCTGCGATTATCTGCACAAATGATATGCAAACAGAAGCAGAATTTGTAGCTCAAAGAGTGCTTGAACTGCAAGAAGACGATATTTCTTTAAACGATATGGCAGTGCTTTGCCGTAGTGCAAGAATGACATATAACCTTGAAATTGAGCTTGCAAAAAGATCAATACCATACAGAAAGTTTGGAGGGTTAAAGTTTATTGAAACTGCTCATATAAAAGATGTTATAGCTCATCTTCGTTTTATATTGAATCCCAATGACATTATAAGCCTTAACAGAATATTATTACTCATTAACGGAGTAGGCAATCAAACGGCAATGCGACTTTTGCCTATGCTTGCAAAACCGGATGTTCAAACAGACAAGTTGATGCTTCCTGCAAAAAGTTCTGACAGTATAAAAAAACTTTTTAATACTGTTGAAAATCAAAGAAAATTGGTGTTAAAGCCATCTTTGATAGTTGAAAATGTTCTTGCCTATTATGAACCTATACTTATGGACAAATATGATGATTACCAAAAAAGATTAAAAGATTTGGAACATTTTTTGTATTTGTCTCAACAGTATAGCAATCTTGAGGACTTTTTAAGTGATTTGGCATTAGAACCTCCTGATTCTTCTGTTTCTGAAGTTGAAGACGGGGCTGTTAAAGATGAATATCTTACACTTTCTACCATACACAGTGCCAAAGGTTTGGAGTGGAAAGCTGTATTTGTAATTGGTGCAGTTGATGGAAGATTTCCTTCTGTTTATTCCTTTAATTCCGAAGAAGAATTGGACGAAGAATTAAGACTGATGTACGTTGCTGCAACAAGGGCAAAAAGTTATTTGTATATTACTTATCCTATTGATATGTTTGATCACGCTACAGGCATGGTTTTGTCGAAGCCTTCGAGGTTTTTGGATGATATTGATCCTGAAATTCTTGAAAAATGGTCATTAGAGCTTGAAGAATAAGAAAAAACTTTGTGTGTTTCTATCTTTAGACCCTCTGTAGGTTGACTATATCTAAAAAAGAGGCGTATAATTGTCGCAAAGATAGCTTATTAGAGGAAATGTTATGGCTGAAAAGGTAGAGTTGAGCGTAGAAAAAGGGCTTTTAGAAGAAACTCCCGCTAACGTTCTTGTTTTGAATTTATATGAAGGGGTAAAAATTCCATCAGGTGCAACAGGTGCTATTGATATAGCTTTGGATGGACTTATTTCAAAATATGTTATAGCTAAAGAAGGTTTTGAAGGTAAATTTGGCTCTATGTATGTTCTTCAAACATACGGAAAAATAGGTGCTGAAAAAATATTGCTTGTTGGTATGGGCAAGGTGAAAGATTTTACTCCTAACAGATTAAGAGAACTTTCAGCTCAAGTTATAAAAAAATGTAAAAAAATGAATAATGCAAAACGTATTATCTCTGTATTACACGGCGCTGGTATTGGTGGTTATGATCCTGAGCTCAGTGCAAGAATGATTACAGAAGGTACGTTGCTTGGTGCATATTCGTTTGATAAATATAAAACTGATAAAAAATCTAAAAAAATTGATGAATTTGTGATAGTCGATATGGATGAGGATAATTGCAAAAAAGCAAAAATCGGTATGAAAAAAGGTAAAATTATTGCTTCAGCGGTTAATTTTACAAGAGATTTATCTAACGAACAACCGACTTATGCTACTCCGTCAAAACTTGCAGAAATTGCACAAAATTTGAAAGACGTGGAAGTAAAAGTTTATGACAGAGAAGAAATTGCCAAAATGGGTATGGGTGCGTTCTTGGGTGTTGCAAGAGGCAGCAGTCAACCGCCTAAGTTTATACACATAAAATATGCAGGCAGTAATCAAAAATTAATTCAAAGAAAAATTGCAATAATCGGTAAAGGCATCTGCTTTGATTCAGGCGGTTTGGATATTAAACCACCTTCATCAATGTTGAATATGAAAGACGATATGTCAGGAGCAGCTGCCGTATTAGGTGTTATGAGCGTTTTAAAAGATTTAAAACCATCTTGCGAAGTACACGGTATAATTGCTGCTTGCGAAAATATGCCTGGTGCTTCAGCTTATAAACCGGGGGATATTTTGGTTGCTAAAAACGGTAAAACTATTGAAGTTGATAACACTGACGCGGAAGGTCGTTTAACATTGGCTGATGCCCTTTGTTATGCTTGTGATTTAGATGTTGATGAAGTTATTGATGTTGCTACTTTAACAGGTGCTTGTGTAGTTGCGCTAGGTAGCGTGGCTTCAGGTGTTATGGGTAATCATCAACCGACAATAGACAAGTTGATAAAATGTGCTAATGCCGGCGGTGAAAAAATGTGGCAAATGCCTATGTTTGATGATTACAAAGATTCTTTAAAAAGCGAAATTGCTGATATGAAAAACACAGGCTCCAGAATGGGCGGAACTCAGATTGCTGGTTTGTTTTTGCAAAACTTTGTTAAAAAAGTTCACTGGGCTCATATTGATATTGCTGGTACAGCGTATATTGAAAAGCCACAGAATGAATTTTGCAAAGGTGCTACAGGTGCAGGTGTAAGAACTTTGATTAATTACATAATGTCGTAGCATACTTCGATAATATTTATTATCTACAAATAATTGATAAATTATTTCTACTATTAAAGGGGGTTACAGGGGGAATCCCCCTGTTGTAACATCGACTAGAAACAGTTATGTTTTGAAAAGATTTTGGCCGTAGCTTGTCACGGCAAAATCTTTGATAAAACATTTTACTGTTTCTTTTGATAAGCGCCGGTTTCTTTCTTTTGGTTCGTTTTCTTTCTTTGCCTGCGCAATACAAAGAAAGAAAATGAACATAAAAATAAACTGTTTAAAATGAGTCTGTAATCAAAGCTACAACGGCATAGTCGTACTACTGCTTACGCAGTTTATTTATTGTTTCAAGACAAACTTTAACTATGTATTCTGTGAATTTTACATAATAAATATTATCAATGACGATATTTCTTTTTTGGTAAATTAGGCACAAACAAAAATTAAGTTTTGTAACACGCCGGTTGTCAAAAAGTCAATTTCACACAGTGAGAATACTTATATAGTTGTGAAGTTGAAGAATAATCAAAAGATTGTTTACTGACTTTCGCAATTAGTGTTAATAAGTGTGAGAATAGAATTATGCAACCAATTAATTACGGAGCCCCAATATATCCCAACTGTTTTGACCTTCTTACAACTCATGGAGTAGTTGCAGAAGATGTTGTGGGATACATAACAGATCAACCATCACCTTATCTTCAAAATTATGTTGCACAAAGAGGCGGTGTCCCAACTATCCCAGGTCAAATTTTACCTGATCCGTTACCTGGCTTGCCTCCTCAGCCTCCGTTGCCAAGAACTGATGTATATCAGACAACTACTGTTTCTCAACAAAATACTATACCTAATCAACAGGCTATAAATAATTACGTTCAAAATCCTAAAAATGATTCTTGGAAAAAAGCTGCATTGGCTATACTATTGACAGGTATTGCAGGTTTTGGACTTTATAAATTCGGCTCTGCAATAAGAAGTTTTAGAAATGGTGCGGCAGGTACAACTAACGGATTTTTACAAAATATTGGCAATGCTTTTAAATCCTTAGGTACAAAAATCGCAGATTTCTTTAAAAATTTGTGGGCTAAAATAAAACCTTAAGCTTTGAATTTTTCTGCAATAACTTGAGCCATTTTTATTGGTAATACTCTGTTTAGAGCATCAGGGATGATGTTTTCTGCGGTTAGTTCGTCTTCTTCTATCATAGACGCAATCATAATAGCACATTCAAGCTTGATGTCATTGCTTACTTTGTTTATTTTTCCGTCAATTAAACCCTTAAACAATCCCGGATATGCTAAAAGGTTGTTAATTTGATTTGGATAATCGCTTCTTCCTGTTGCAACAATGAATGCTCCGGCTTTTGTCGCCTCATCAGGCATTATTTCCGGTTCAGGGTTTGCCAACGCAAATATTATAGGTTGATATTCCATCTGTTCAACCATTTCTTTTGTTAACAGTCCGCCTTTAGAAACACCTATGAAAACATCTGCATTTTTAATGATTTCTTTGAGCGTGCCTTTTTCATCGTTAGGGTTTGTTTTTTGAGCGAGTTCTTCTAAATATTTATCGTTAGATTCTCTACCTTTATACACAACACCGTTTATGTCGGAGAGTATTATATTTTTTGCACCCGCATACAGCAAAAGTTTTGCTATAGCATTACCTGCTGCGCCTGCTCCAGAAATTACTATTTTAGTGCTTTCTATTTTTTTCTCAGCTAGAGAAAGAGCGTTTAAAAGCCCTGCAAGAACGATGATTGCTGTACAATGCTGGTCATCATGGATTACAGGAATATTTAATACATCAGCTAATTCGTTTTCTATGTCAAAACAAGCAGGAGCTGCAATGTCCTCTAAATGTATTGCTGAAAAAGAATCAGCAAAGATCTGTACTATTTTTATAATTTCTTCTTTATTTTGGGTTTTAATACAGAACGACATTGCATCAACATCAGCCATTTCTGCGTATAGTGCTGCTTTTCCCTCCATAACAGGAATGGCTGCTAATGCACCTATATTCCCAAACCCTAGCACGGCAGTTCCGTCAGAAACTATTGCAACGGGTTTGTTTCTTTCATGCTCTGTTAATTCTGTTTCTATAACACCGCCGGCTAATTCATGTAACTGCAAAGAACGTTCTTTTATATCTCCTTTTAATTTAGAGATGTCTAACATAAAAACATTTCTTGCAATTGCGCCAAAAAAGTCTTTTAAATCATTAACAGGTTCTGTTAAAACAGGAATATCAACGCTGAATTCTATATCAGACGCAAATTCTTTCATCAAAGACAAATCGATTGCGCAAAAGTTTATTTCGATATTATCAACAGCAAGTTTTAAATCCTGTTTTGATAAATCTTTTTTTACAATAAGCGGATAAGCATCAATTAGTAACGTGCTTTTTAAAAATATTGCTCGTTTTAAAGCTTCTTGATAGTCAAAAGCAATAACTGCAACAGAGTTGATTTTGTTTGTATAGACTCTTGCTGCTTCCGGTGTGTCAGCAATCTTTAAACAAGATGCGCCAACTCCTGGCGTATAAACCAGTGCTAATGTTTCAGCATCGTTGACAGATATTTTAGGAACAGTTTTTAAACCTTTGTATTGAGGCATATTATCCACCTTATTGTCTTACTTTATTTTCTTCGCCTTTTATAAGTCTTTTAATGTTTTCTCTGTGTAGCCATATTATGTATATTGCACCCACTGCTGCATAAGCTATGTAACCAACAGGTTGTTTAAATGCCCACATAAGAATTGGCGATATAGCTAAAGCTATTATTGAACCTAATGAAACATATTTAGATACCCAAGTGATTATGCTCCATATAACTGCAGTAATTAATCCCACAGGCCAGCATAATGCAAGAATTGTGCCAACTCCTGAAGCTACTGATTTTCCGCCGGTGAATTTTAAGAATATTGATTTGCTGTGACCCAGTAAAACTGCTACTGCAGCTGCAACAGGTGTGATTCCGTATTTTGAAAATGCGTGCAAAAATAATGTCGCTAATACAACTGGCAATGCTCCTTTTATTGCATCAAGAAACATTACTATAAAGAACCATTTTTTGCCTAAGACTCTTTTTACGTTAGTTGCCCCTGTTGAACCTGAACCTACTTTTCTTATATCTTCACCTGTTTTTGCTTTTACTATTAAATATCCTGTAGGTATTGAACCGATTAAGTATCCAATAAGCAAAGCAAGTGCAATTTGTAGCATAATTTCTCCTCGTGTTTGTGTTGAATTTTTAATTATTTTATCAAAAAATAGCAATTTTTTAAATTTAGCATTTTAAAATGAATATATGAAAATTATCTCAGGTTTTTGCACGCAAAAAAATTGTCCGAGAAAAATTCGTGATAAGGAGCAAAGCGACGTGAACGAATTTTGGGAGTGTCACCTTGAAAAGGTGAGCAGTGGCGGCTCAAAGGTTCGAGGCGACAACTGCGACACTAGATTAAATAATACAAACAGATTTTCAGTTAAAAAGATAACATCAGCTTCTCCTGTTGTTTATCGTGATGCATTGAGAGACGGTATGTTTGCGTGTGATTACAGAAGGCCTGTAACTCTTAAAAAAGCTCTAATTGATATAAGAAACAGAGATGAACTAAATGAAGGTCTTCTTGCTGAAAAAGATACTATTGAACGCTTTATTAGTGATTTACAAGCGAACAAAAGAATAAAAAAGATTTTACAAAGAAAAGTAATAAAACTTGCAGGTTATGGTTCAAGTGCCGCTGCTTTTGAAACTGCTGACGGAAAAATTATTAAAATCACCGATGGCAATCATATCCCGATGAACAGACCTCTTTCTTGTTTTGATGTTCCTGTTTTCAAACAAGGAAAAAGTGGCAGAACTCATTTTTATCTGGAAGAAAAACTTTATCAACATCAAATGCCTCAATATTGGGTCGATACAGTAAGAGATATGATTAAAAATCAGGGTTTTAAGCCTTTTGATTTATACGATTGTGATACACACCAAATCGGCATATCCGCTAAAGGGCGTATTTATCTGTTAGACCCAGAATGTGCCAGATACAAAACTATATTTCATGCAATTTTTGATAAAGCAAAAAGATTTATCATGAAAAGAATTTAGTTACCTTTTTCTTTTCTTTCTCTAAAAGACATTCTTATCGGCGTACCAAAGAACCCGAATGCTTCTCTCATTTTGTTTTCAAGATATCTTTTGTAGCTGTCTTGTACTAAATCTTCATCGTTTACAAACAAAATAAACGTAGGCGGTGCTGTTCTTACTTGTGTTGCATAGTAAACTCTCAACTTTTTACCTTTTTTTGTAGTTGGTGGGTTCATTGCCATTGCCTCTAACAATACTTTGTTTAAAATGCTTGTAGAAACACGTTTTGTACATTGTTCGTAAACTTCATTAGCTTGTTTGTAAATATTAACAAGTCTTTGTTTAGTTTTTGCGCTTACAAATATTTTTGGTGCAAAGTCTAAAAATGGAGCTTCGTGCATTAATTTTTGAGTGTATTTTGCAGTAGGGTCTTGTTTGTCTTTGTCTTCAACTAAGTCCCACTTGTTAACTGCAACAATAAGCCCTTTTCCTGATTCTACAACTATTTGTGATATTTTTTTGTCTTGATCTGTTAAGCCGTCAATAGCGTCAATCACAAGAACTGCTATATCACAATCTTTGATAGCTCTAATAGCTCTATCTACTGCAAATTTTTCTACGCCCCATTCTACTTTAGCTTTTTTTCTTATACCTGCTGTATCTACAAGTATGAACTCTTCGCCTTCGTATTTTACTTTAGAGTCTATGCTGTCTCTTGTTGTACCTGATACATCGCTAACTATAACTCTTTCTTCGCCTAGAAGAGCGTTTACTATAGACGATTTACCTGCGTTAGGTTTGCCTACAATAGCCAATTTTATGATGTCTGATTCTGTTTTGTTTTCGTCAATTACAAAATCTTCTGTTATTGCTTCAAGTAAGTCACCTACACCGCCTGAGCCGTGTAATGCTGAAATAGGGTGAGGGTCACCTACGGCTAAAGCATAGAAGTCTGCAATATTGTTGAAATGTTCAGGTGCGTCGATTTTATTTACTGCAAGGTATATTGGCTTTTTGCTTCTTCTTAAAACGTTTGCAATATCGTAATCAATAGGGTTTATGCCTTCTTTTCCGTCAACAAGAAAAATTATTTTGTCTGCCTCGTCACAGGCCACTTTTGCTTGTGTGAAAATATTTAGCATAATTTCATCTTCGTCGCCCGGAATGATACCGCCTGTATCAATTAGGGTAAAATCTTTATTTTGCCATTCGACATCAAAGTATATTCTGTCGCGGGTTACTCCAGGTTGGTCATCTACGATAGATTGACGAGAACCTACAATTCTGTTTACAAATGTGGATTTTCCTACGTTTGGTCTTCCTACTACGGCGACAATGGGTTTATTGCTCATAAATTTATTTCCTATTGAATTTACATTATCTATTATAATATAAATTTGAAAAATTATAGTTAAACTTATGCCCGGGGAGATTCGAACCCCCGACCTTCAGTTTCGGAAACTGACGCTCTATCCGACTGAGCTACGGGCACAAATAAAAGCTTTCTTGAATAGATTCATTGTAGCTCAGTCGGAAAAAAATCAAAAGAGCTTGTAAACTTTAACTTCGTTAAAGATTTAACGGTGAGCTACGGGCACAAACAAAAGATTTCTTGAATAGATTCATTGTAGCTCAGTCGGAAAAAAATCAAAAGAGCTAGTTAAACTTTAACTTCGTTAAAGATT
>CALVEH010000012.1 GCA_944326545.1 Candidatus Gastranaerophilales bacterium
TTCTTTGACAGAGTCATGTCAGGCTCAGGAAGCAATGGTAATGCAAGTGATGCATTCAACCCTGCAGTCTTAGCACCTAGCGTGGCAACTCAAGCAGGTGCATACACAACTCAATTACAAACATTTAACTATGCATTCCAACATTCTGATACATTCATGAACATCCCATATCTTGAACGTGTAGCAATGAAAAACACAGGAAGATATGCAGTATCTCCAACAGGTGATGCAACAGATGTAGGAACATTCTCACCACTTTTAACAAAAGAAGATACATCAGGCTTCTGGGTAAAACCATATGCAAGCTTTGAAAGTATTCCATTAAACAACGGTCCAAAAGTATCAAACATCAACTACGGTACATTAGTCGGTTATGATAGCTCACTCACACCAATAGCCAAAGGTTGGGAAAGAGTATTAACAGGATACATAGGATACAACGGAGCATCACAACGTTATAGCGGAGTAGATGCATATCAAAACGGAGGAATATTAGGCGGAACAGCAACAATGTATAAAGGCAACTTCTTTAACGCAACAACATTATCAGTTGGAGCAACAGCAGGAGATGCAAGTACAATGTACGGTAATGAAAACTATGCAATGCTGTTAGCAGGTGTAGGAAACAAAACAGGATACAACTTTGAATTTAAAGATGGAAGAATAATATTACAACCGAACTTCTTAATATCATATACATTTGTAAATACATTTGATTACACAAACGGAGCAGGTGTCCGCATCAAGTCAGACCCGTTAAATGCAATCCAACTTGCCCCCGGATTAAAACTTATCGGAAACACAAAAACCGGATGGCAGCCGTATTTAAGCGTAGCAATGGTATGGAACCTGTTAGATGACAGTAAGGTAACAGCAAATGATGTAAGATTACCAGAGATGAGTATCGACCCGTATGTACAATATGGAGCAGGTATTCAAAAGAGATTCAAAGACAGATTTATAGCTTTTGGCCAAGCAATGATACACAACGGTGGTCGTAACGGTATATCACTCACTGGTGGTTTACGTTGGTCTGTTGGTAAATGATACTCTGGTATTTTGAAGGATTAAATTGACTGAAGAATCTCACAAACTAGACGTGAAAAGATTATGAAATTTTTCGATTTTCTTGGAATGAAGTTTTTTATGATGACTAACCGTTGTATGACAGCTTAATATTGTCCAATGTCTTTTGGCTTGCGAGAATTGATGTGATTGAGTTTGAGTTAAATATATAATTAGCTGCGTTTAAGATGTCTTGAGGCGTTACTTGGTCTATGAGTTTAATGTTTTCATTTACCGCAGCAATGCCCATATTGTTGTCTTTAGCAGAATTTAAAACAAGTGTTTGCGCTCCTGATGATTCGAGCGAGTTTAGTATTTGTGTTTTTACTCTTAGTTTTGCAGCATCGAGTTCTTCTTGTGAAACAGGTTGAGTTTTTATCAAATCAACGTGCTTTTTAAATCCGTTAAGTGATTTTTCAATGTTATCGAATTGTTGAATATTTTCCAACGGGTTGTCTGTTGTAGTTTTAATGCTTAGAGCCATTACACCTGTGTTACCTACAAAATCGATATTCGATTCTACTCTGTAAGCAAGTTTTTGTTTTTCTCTAAGGTCTTCAAAAAGTCTTGAAGAAGGACCGCCGCCAAGTATTGTATTCAATAAGGCAAAAGTTGCATGGTCTTTTGGGTTGTGGTTTGTTTTGAATTTGTAATACTGAATAATATCAGCTTGGTTTCTTTGTTCTGCTTTTGTTAAAATTTTGTTTTGCGCGATAGGCTCAAAAGATTTAAAAGATTCTGTATTAAATGTTTTATAGTTGTCTAAGCCTACAGAAAGTTTTGAAGTGATTGTTTGTTCAAGGTTGGGGATTTTATCTGTAGGTGCAGTGATTATACCTTTTGCCATTGCGTTAGCTTTTATGTAGTTAAAAAATCCTTCGATATCTGCAAGTGTTGTTGTGTCTATAGATTGCAAGATTTCTTCTTTAGTTGCATATTCGTTAAGGTTTGGGAACATTTCTTTTAATGCTGAATCTGAAGCTGTTTCGTCTAAGTTTAAAATAGCTTCTTTTACAAGATTTTTTGCATATTTTAATGAGGCTTCATTAAATCTTGGTTGCATAAAGACTTCTTTAATCAGGTCGAGTGTGTAACCTGTATCTTGAGCAAGTGCCTCAAATGTCGCATTAATTGAGCGGAAACTGGAGTCGAATTTTAATGTGATTCCTGATTTATGCACATCTTTATAAAACTGTTCGTAATTTTTGTTTTTAGAACCTTCGTTTAAAATAACGGCAAGTATGGCAGGTACGGCAGGTTTTACGTCAGCAGGAGCGGTTGTTTGTAATGTGATTTGACCTGTTGCTATGTCTGACTTGTTTGGGTTTATAACAAGTTCCATGTTGTTTGCAAGACGGTACTGCTTAATCTTTGATAAATCAAGCATCTTGTCTTCTAATCTCGCTTTAAACGATAACTTTGGCGAGGTTTTATTTGTATTTACTGCTGCAGTGTTTTGTTGGTTAACTTTTTTATAACTTTCTATAATTTCTGCATCATTTTGGCTTTGCGGATGGACAACAGAAAGAGAAGCTTTGTTTAAGTCGAGATATTTTTTTGCAAACTTGCTTACATCTTCGCTTGTAATGTTGTTTAAAATTTCAAGATAATTTTCTACGTAATTGATATCGTCATCCAAGAGAGCATTGCCTAACATCATGTTGAGCATTTGAGAGTTTTCTGAAATCTTAGAAAACGCCATTGTTAATATTTTCTTGGCCGTATTAAGCTCTTCTTGTGTAAGTGGTTGTTGTTCAAGATTTGCAATTTGTTGATAAATATTTTTTATTATAATTTCTGTTTTTTGAGGTGTTGATTGTGAAGCTATCAGAATTGTTTTTGGGTCAGTTGGTCTGTTTCCGACACGTTCGATGTTCATGATAGCGGAAGATTGGATTTTGTTTAGTTCTTTACTTATTCTTGCGTTTTTATAGCCTAAAAGCGCAGTCATAAGAACTTCCATTGTGATATTTTCTTTTGTGGAATTGTTGCTGGGGCCTGCAAAACCCAATGCCATGATTGTTGATTGAGCTTTTGGCATTTTTACATCAACACGTACAGGCTGTTGGATTCCGTTAAAGTCTTGATACTTACGCTTTTCAATCGGGGCTGATATGTTTTTGTTGAAATATTTTGCAACAGTGTTTATTGCCTCTTGTTCAGGGACTTCTCCTGTTACAACTGTCGCACAGTTGTCGGGCGTGTACCAAAGGTTGTAGTAGTCTAAAGTATCTTTATTTGTCAGCTTGTTTATATTTGAAATAGAGCCCGCTACCAAATCTTGAGATGTTGTTTGTATTTGATAAAGGTTTTTAATACAGTTGGTAAAAGCTGCATTTTCGGGCTGGTCACCTACCATTGCTATTTCTTGGGTAACGGGGCCTTTCTCTTTTTCTATCATGTCTTGAGAGTGGGTAGGGTATTGAAGCTGTTCTGATTGGATGTAAGTACTTGTGTCAAAGTCGTCTTTGTTGAGAAGCTGGGATGAAATGTAGTAATTTGTTTGAGAAAAGCCTGTAGATGCGTTTGTCATTGCACCCATCTTATTTACTATTTTGAAAAAATCACCTGAGCCAAGGCCGCCTTTTGGCCCGTTAGAACCGTTAAAAGCCATGTGTTCGTTGAAGTGGCTTATTCCTCTTTGATTGTCTTCTTCGTTCATCGAACCTACGTTGTAGTACGTTTGAAGAACTGTTGGACCTTTTTTTTCTAAAATAGCAACTTTTTGTCCGTTAGAAAGTTTGTATAACTTTGCAGGAGCAGAAAATGGAAGTTTTATGTCTCTTATATACTTATATGAAACAGGCGCCTGAGCCAGGGTTTGTGCTTTTAATGCTTCTGCCGCTTTAGCTTCTGTTTTTTGCGAATCGTTGCTTGGGATCTCTTTCTCAGGTCTTTGAGATTCAATCTGTGTCGGCACCGTCATTGCAGAGTTGTTTATAGTGTTAGAAACATTATTTCGCACATTACCTGATTCAGGCGTTTGAATATAATTTCTTAGGTTAAGAACATCCAGCTTCATACAGTCTTTTTTGACACTTCCTTGGTTCTTATAAAACGGCTAAAGTAAAAAATTTACCATGTTTGAATATTTGTTTTATAAATCTTAACAAAAAAGTATAAAAAAAGACAGAGATTGTTAAATAATCCTCTGTCCTCTTATTATATAGATTGAATCTAGCCGGGATAGTCTGAAACGTCATCTTCGACGATTTCAAAATCTCGTTTTTTCCATCCTTTAAAACCTCCTACCAGCTCTATGACAGGATAACCTTTTTCTGCAAGCATATAGGCTGTTTTTTTAGCTCTTTGACATAATATAGAATAACAATAGATGATGTTTACTTTGTCTTTAGAAAATTTTTCAAGTTGTTCTTCGATTTGTTTAAATGGTATGTGGGTTGCGTATGGAATATGTCCTTTTATGTAGTCATCGTAATCTCTGACGTCAAAAAGATTGAAGTTTTCAAGACAATTTTTTTCCATTTTTAAAAGTCTGTCAGGGCCTATAGAAAATGTTATTTGATCAAGAAAATAGTCACGAGCTTTGCGGGTATCTTTGACCGCATTCAAAAATTCTTTGTCATTCATCATGTGCGATACTCCTTTTTTTGATGAATCTAAGATAAAAGAAACTATAGCTTTTTACATTACACAACAGAGCTAAGACACTCAGTTTTAATACGGATAATGTATTAATTGATTTTTTAAAAATGTTAGAATTTGTTTATGGCAAGTTTGACAGAAAAAACAAAAAATGTGCTGCCTGCTGATTTTTTCTTTAGAGGCAAATGGCGATCTTATCAACAGAATTTTCTTGATGACATTTCTGTTCACATTGACGATAAAAAGCTTAATGTAGTTGCTGCTCCGGGTGCCGGCAAAACCACATTGGGGTTAGAAATTTTAAAACGACTTAACAAGCCTGCTTTGATACTTGCACCTACAATAACTATCAAAAATCAATGGAAACAAAGAATTTTAGAAGGCTTTTTATCCCCTGAAAGCAATACGAATTGGGTGAGTACAAATATAAAAAATATTTCTGTTGTTACCTCAACTACTTATCAAGCTGCGCACACTCTTTTGAAAAATCCTGATTATGCTGATTTATTTATCGCAGAGTTAAAAAATCATGGCGTGAAAACTTTGGTATTGGACGAAGCGCATCATTTACGCACAGAGTGGTATCATTCTCTTGATTATTTGTGTAGAAAGCTTGATGCTCAGGATTTTACGGTAGTGTCATTAACAGCAACTCCGCCTTATGATGTTTCTCAAAGTGAGTGGAATAATTATCATTCGCTTTGCGGGCCTGTTGATGCTGAGATTTCTATTCCTGAATTGGTTAAAAACGGTGATTTGTGTGTTCATCAAGATTTGATATGGTTTTCTGATTTAAGTGCAGAAGAAAAAAAGTGTGTTTTTGATTACGAAAAAAACAGGCATGATTTTTTTGAATATATTAAAAACGAGGCTGATTTTTCTTATTCTATAAAAACTTCTGCTTTTGTGGCAGATTATGAAAACAATATTGAACTTATTTATGATGATACAGATTTTACGATTTCTGTTATTTCTTACTTATTATATCTTGATGATTTAAGTATAGAAGCCAAAATTTTAACGGAGTTTTTGGCGGTACCTAAAGAAAGCATTCCTAAGTTTGATTATTCTGTTGCAGAGATTTTGTTGAACGGTTTTTTGGGGAAATATAAAAAACATTTTAAAAACGTACCTCTTATCAAAGGCAAATTAAAAGAATACGGGCTTTTGAAATCATCAACTTCCGTAGATTTAAAGGGTGAAGTTGATTTAAAAAAACTGTATGCAAGAAGTGTAAATAAACTTGATGCTGTTTTGGATATAACTTTGTTGGAAAACAAACTATTGGGGCAGAATTTACGAGAGGTTGTTCTGCTTGATTATATTGGCGGTAAAAACTTGCTGGCTTTAAATGTTTTATCAGTATTTGATAAACTGATTAACTCAGTCAGCCAAGGTGTAAAATGTGGTATTTTAACAGGTTCTGTAGTTGTTATCCCACAATCGGCGGAGGAAATATTATACAAGCTTGTTGAAAAATACAAAATAGATAAAAAAAATGTTTTAACTTCTGCGTTTGATGCTAATCATATCAGAGTAGAAACTTACGGTTCTGTGAGTATTGTGCCGGTTATTACAGAACTTTTTTCTTTAGGTGAGATAAATATTCTTGTAGGTACGCAATCTTTGCTTGGAGAGGGTTGGGACGCGCCTTGTATTAATTCATTAATCATAGCAAGTACCGTAGGCTCGTTTATGTTATCCAATCAAATTAGGGGTAGAGCGTTGAGAATAGACAGAAACTGTCATAAAAAAGCTGCAAATATTTGGCACCTTGTATCTCTTTCTCAAGGTGATGCAAGTACCGATTTAGATATTGTAGAAAAGAGATTCAATACTTTTGAGGGTATAAGTTTTGTTGATGATAAAATTCAAAACGGTATTTTTAGACTTGGATATGATTCTGAAAAGATAGATTCTGCCGATTGTAAAAGTTTAAATGATTATTCTTCTAAAAAGGCTGAAGAACGTGCTTTTCTTTTTGATAAATGGAAACAGGTTTTTGATGAAAGTGAATTAATAGAATCTAAGATTCGTCCTCAGGTTTACGAAACGATTCAAACTCATGATTTTAAATTACCTGATATTTTTTATCATGATAGTCGGAATTCCTTGTATAAAGCATTTAGAAATATATTGGGCAAAGCATATGTTTATTTTACGCAGAAAGATTTTAATGCTATAGCAACAGCTCTTTTAAAATCTATGTGCGAAACTGGAATAATTTTATCACCTTATGAAAATATACAAGTGATAAATAAAATCGGTTTTGACTGTAATACAAAGACATCTTCTCATTTTTTAACGGTTTTGAATTGTTCAAATTATGAAAGAAATCTTTTTGTCAAAACACTGAATGAGATGTTTACTCCACCGAAAAAACAGAGATATATTTTACGAAAAACAGACCCTAAGACAAAACAGGTTAAGTATCTTTGTGTACCTGAAATTATAGCTTCAAAAAAGAAAAAGGTGACTGTTTTAGAAAAGAATTTAGAGCCTGTTTTAGGTTATATGGAGATTATTTTTACCAAAACACCCGAAGGCAGAAAAGAGCTGCTAAAAGCAAGATTTAACGCATTAGAACTGGCAAAATTAAAACAGGGTAAAATCTGGATTTAAAATCTTTCTTTGTCTTTTTGGTCAATGAAGTTTTTAACCCCGATAGTGATTATAAGATCAGGCTCTGTATACGCAAATTCTTGTAATTTTGCAAGTCCTGCATCTTTTTTACCTTGTTCTATGAGTATCATTCCTTGCATAACTTGTCCAACAGGATTTTTGATGCTTTCTTTTTTCCAACGTCTAAGTTGTGTATCAAGTATTCCAAGTCTTTTGTATACAACTGCCAAATCCTGATAATAGTTAAAGTTCATAGGGTTGAGTCTTATTGCTCTTTGCAAGGTATCTTGTGCAAGTGCAGGGTATCCGATTTTCATATAACAATTTGCTAAGTTTGCATAATATGAGGCACTTGCCTGCGTGTCAGGGTCTAAAAGCACTGCCATTTGGAATTCTTTAATTGCAGCTGCATAGTACCTGTCTTGCATATAGATTACGCCCCTATTGTTGTGGTTTATGGCGTTTTTTTGTGCGTCGATAGAAACTACCCCGTACTTTGTCGGTACGCCATAGGCCATTGAACAAGGCATAACTATAAGACATATTATTGTTATAATTTTAGCGAAGTACAATTTCCATACCTTCTTTTGGCATAATGCAATTTTTACAATTATTAGTATAATGTTTTTCTATCTCAAGTAAAAATTCATCATTGTAGTTAGGGTCAAAGTGGAAGAATGCAAGAGATTCTGCCTTTGATTGTTTAAATGTATCTATTGCCATATCAAAAGTAGAATGGCCGTATCCTTGTTTGGGTTGGCAGGTGTTTAAGTATTCTTCCGTAGTGTATTGTGCATCGTGTATAAGAAGGTTTGTTCCTCTTGCAAACAGAGCAAGTTTTTGGTTTGCACCGATATAACCTTCTGTATCTGTTGCGTAAACAAGAGATTTGTCTTTGTATGCAATTTTATAAATCATAACACCTTCTTTGGGGTGTGAGCTTGATTTTAGACAACTGATAACAACTTCTTCATCTTGCGGGATTGCGTCTTCTTCTTTTTCAATTTTTATCATATCAGGTGTGTCGTCGTTGTCGTCAAAGATTAGTGCGTAGCTGTCATTGATATCATAAAAACTTAATTTTGCGTTGATTTCATTTAAACCGAGGGGAAAGGATTTTTCAAACGCAAGTTGAGAAATAACTGCATCGAGTCCTTCTTCATAAGCTGAAAAGCCTACTATATTTATATTTGCATTGTTCAGGTGGATTGGTTTAAAAAACGGCAATCCTTGGATATGGTCGTTGTGCAGGTGGCTTAATAAAATAGTTGCATTAATTGGCTCTTTATGGAATTTTGCGACATATTGTTGCATTATGTCGTTACCGCTGTTGATTATTCCTGTACCTGCATCAAGAATGATAAGATGATTGTTCACAAGAACTTCGACACACGCAGTATTGCCACCGTATTCCATATAATTTCTGTCAGGTTTGGGGTGACTGCCTCTTACACCACGGAATCTAACTATGAATTTGTCTTTTGAATCTAACATCTTAAACTCCTGTTTTTTGTCAAGTCGAATCGACCCTAATAACCTTATTTTACACTATTTGTCCATAATAACAACCGTATTTTGGTCGGAGTCTTCTCCTTTTAAGGTTGAAGAAGAAAACGTTAGCAGTTTTGATTTTTTTTGTATGTCTTTTAATCTTGTTTCTCTAAAATCAAAAGTGAAAATTACCTTGTTCGGCATATTGTTGATAGTAACTATTCTGAAAGCATTGGGATATGTTACAAGAGATGGTGTGCTTACGTGTAATATGTGACCTTCTTTATAAATCTTTGTTGCATGATAATGTCCGCTGAATACGGCAATTGGCATATCATATTTGTCTAATATTGTTTGCAATTCCTGTGCATTAATCAATCTGTGATGAAAGCTCGGGAAGGGTTCGTGCAAAGGGTTGTGCATAAATATTAGGGGAATTTGTTTTTGATAACTTGCCTTAGATAATTCTGTATCCAGCCAGTCAAGCTGCTCTTTTGGGAGTTCCCCGTTTGCTGTAATTCTTGTGTCTATTGTAGGGTCGAGAACTATTGCTCTGTAGCCTTTTTTAGGAATAAATGAGTAGTATTGCTTGTCTGATTTTATGTTTTTGTTGTTTTGTTTTATAAATTCAAAATAATCATCTTTTTTAAAACTTGTACCGACAGCTGCATCGTGGTTTCCAAATGCAAAATACCAAGGGGCTTTTAGTTTGTTCATTTGTTTGCAAGCGTCATCCACAAGGCTTTTTCTCGGTTTATCGACTAAATCGCCTGTTACTATTACAAAATCAACGTTTGGTGTTTCGTTTATTTGTTCTATTTCGTCTTTAAAAAGTTCATAGGAGCTTGCAAGTACTTTATAGCTTGTATCAACGGTTTTGTCAGATAAATGAACATCAGATATTTGTGCAAATTTTAATGTTTCTGCATAAGTAAGTGTGTTCATTCCGAAGTATAAAATTACTCCCAAAAACAAACAAAATATGAGCTTTCCAAAAAATCCGCCGCTTTTTTTCTTTTTTCTTGGTCTGTGTTGGGGAGTTCTTTTCTTTTTAGGCATTACTTTCTCCTAGAAATCATTTTTATTTGCTTCTTCTACAATTTTATCAATTAATTCCATATCAAAATCAGTCTTATGGTTGACTAATTGCACAAGATATTCTATATTACCTGCCGGCCCTTTTATTGGAGAAAAAGTCAGTTGTTGCGGGTATAGGTTAATTGTTTCTGCGTATTCTATAACGTCTTTAATAACTTTTAGGTGAGTGCTTTTTTCTCTTACGACACCGTTTTTGCCGACAAGCTCTTTACCTGCTTCAAATTGCGGTTTGATAAGAGAGACAATCTCTTGGTTGTCTTGGTTCATAAGCCTTTTTATGTTATCTAAGACTTTTGTTATTGAGATAAAAGACAAATCCATTGCACAAAAATCAGGCAAAATATCGTCTTCTGTGTAAATTTCAGAAGGTTCACAGTTTTTGATATTGGTTCTTTCTACTGTTTTTACTCGGTTGTCGCTTCTTAATTTCCAAGCGAGTTGACCGTAACCTACATCAACCGCATAAACTTTTTTGGCATTGTTTTGCAGCATACAGTCAGTAAAACCACCTGTTGAAGCACCTGCATCAAGACAGATTCGGTTTGTTAAGTCTATTTCAAAGGCTTTGACTGCTTTATCAAGCTTTAACCCGCCTCTTGAAACAAAAGGAAGAGATTTAATTTCTATTTTGGTGTTTTCTTTGAGCTCTAACTGGTAACCTGATTTTGTAATGACTTCGTCGTTTATTTTAACGTCGCCTGCCATTATTGCACCTTGAGCTTTGCTTTTTGTTTCAAAAAAGCCTTTATCAACAAGTATTTTATCTAAACGTTCTTTATTCTTCGCCATAGGTTTATTATGTCATGAACACGGAAAAAGGTTTCTGTAATTTTAAATGTGTAATAGTCTTTGCGCATTTTCTGTTGTTGCTTGAGCTACTTCTTCAAAACTTATGCCTCTTAGGTCTGCGATTTCTTGGGCAACAAATTTTACGTATGCAGGTTGGTTTTCTTTCCCTCTAAAAGGAGTTGGTGCCATATACGGTGCATCTGTTTCTAAAAGTAATTTATCAAGTGGTACAACTTTTGCAACTTCTTTTACTTTCTTAGCGTTTTTAAAAGTAACAACACCGCCAAGTGCTATATAAAAGCCTTCTTTAACGCATTCTAAGGCGAACTCAGGGCTTCCTGAAAAACAGTGCATTACAACTCCTGTTTCTTTGGCGTTTGTCTTTTTTAATATTTCAAAACTGTCTGCGTGTGCATCTCTGTCGTGAACAAGTATCGGCTTTTTAGCTTGTTTTGCTATTTCTATTTGGCGCTCAAAAATCTCTTTTTGACGTTCTATTTGTGACTTGTCCCAGTAATAGTCAAGTCCTATTTCGCCAACTGCAACAATTTTGGGGTGGTTTAAAAGTTCTTTGATTCTGTTTTCTGCTTCATCACTGTAAGAATTTAAGTCTTCAGGGTGGATACCAACTGCACCAAAAAGGTTTTCGTATTTTTCGCACAGTTCTACAATCCTGTCAAAGCCTGATGGAGCTGTTCCCGGGATTATAACTTTGCCTACACCATATTCTTGTGCATTTTTTAGAATTTCATCAAAGTGGTCTTTAAAATTGTCTAAGTCGATATGTGAATGGGTGTCTATTAGCATATTAAACTCTGTATAAGTGCTTTTTTGTTCTCGTCTTTAACCTTGCCGATGATTTCATCTTTGTTGATTCCGTCAAGCATATTGAGATTTTTTAAAGCTATGACAGCTTCGCACAAGAGGATTTCGTTTTCAGAATTAAGCAAAGATTTTACTTCGTCTGCTGCTTGTGTCAGGTTATATTCTGCTATTACCCTTAAAGCGCTGCTTGTCCTGTAGTTTGGCAAGCTAGGGTTAAGTTCATTTTTTACAAGATTTTTTTGTGCGTTCCAAAAGTATTCCTGTTGGTTTTTTAGCAGATTATAAATTTCGTTAATCTCTTGTTTTGTATTTTTATCTTCGTCAAAAGTGTACTCTTCATTTTCGTTTAGCATTTCAAACTTAGAAAGCGCTTTTAATAAAATTGCTGCAGCTTGAGAGTCTTTGTTTTTGATATTGTATTCTATCAAAAAAGACAAAACTTCAAACAATTCAAAGCAAAATATTTGATTCAGCGGCAAAATTTCTCCAAGTCCCGAAAGAATATTATCTACACACAAAAGTACAAGGCTCTTGTCATCGTAAGTTGTTAAAAGTTCCATAATACTTTGTATGTATGGTATTTCGCCTGCAATGTTTTCGCTCATTGATGAGTGTTCCATTGCTTTTAAAATCGGTTCTACCGCATTTTTGTTTTCATAAGCAACGAGAAATTTTACGGCCTTAAGAACAGTAAACTCATCATCAGAGTTTAAAAGTTCTATTGCTTTTTGATATGCAATATTAGCATTCATTGCACCAAGCGCTTTTGCTGCGTTAAATGCTAAAGCTTCATTGTCTTCAAAAGCATACTGTATAAGATCATCGATAGCTATTGTGTCAGGAATGTATGAAAAATACTTAGCTGCGTAGGCTTTTTCTTCATCAGAACCTTGTTCTAAAAGCTCAAGCATTTCGTCTGTCATTTCTTCGTTTGCAAATTTTGCAAGTGAACCTATTATTACATCTTCAAAATCAGGACAGTAGATTTTTAAAAACGCAAAAAGGTTTCTGTAATTGTTTTGGTTTATTGCTTTATTCAAACGTTTACACACATTGTTTTTTACGAAATCAAAAAGAAATTCGCTTTTGTCGGCAAGAAGTTTGAAGGCTTCCGTATTTGTTTTATTGATTATTTCCTGAGCCGCACAGAAGGCTTTTTGCTCGTCTTTTGCTGTCAGATCTTTTACAAGTTGTTCGTTATTCATTGATAATTACTCTCTAAAGCTTAAGTTTGCCACTGATTTTTTAAGGTTGTTTCTTATTGAATTCATTTGTTCTTCAACAGTTTCATCAGTCAGTGTAGCTTCTTTGTCTTGTAATTTGATTCTGAAAGCCATACTCTTGTAACCGTCTTCTATGTGTTCACCTTGGTAAACGTCAAAGAGTTCTTCTCCGTTAAACAAATTGTTTTTAACAGATTTTTTGATGATTTTTGAGATTTCTTCGCAGCTAACGTTTTCAGGTACGATAAATGCCAAATCTCTTTGTACCTCAGGGAATTGAGGAAGTTTTTTGTATTTAACGGTTGAAATATGTACTGCTTTTAAAAGTTCTTCAAGATCTATTTCAAAAAGATAAACGTTTTGTTGGAATTTTTCTTTATCTTTTAAAATAGGGTGAACTTCACCGAAGAAGCCCACTTCTAAAGGTTGTTTACCTAGCATAACAAGTTTTGCGCATTTTCCTGGATGCAAGAAATCTTTGTCTTTGCATTCTCTGAATTGAACTCGGCTTTCTAATCCCAAAAGTGTAAGCAAGTTTTCAATGATTCCTTTTACTGTATAAAAATCAGTTTCTGGCTTTTTAATCCATTTTTCGTTGCTTACGTCCCCTGTCAGAGCACCTGCGATAATTCTTTTTTCTACAACACCTGTATTTTTTTCATCTGCCGGTTTTTCAATAAAGTACGTACGTCCGATTTCATAAAGGCGAAGGTTCTTTTGTCCGTTTGAAATATTTGTTTTTACAACATTAAGAACGCTTGGTATCATTGACTGACGAAGCATTGTGTGTTCTTCACTTTGAGGGTTGCAAACTTTTACAGCTTTTGCATCGTCGTATTTAACAGAAAATTCTTTGTAAATAGGATCTCCTACAAGAGAAGAAGTTACTGCTTCACAGAATCCTGCGCCTAAGAACATGTTGTTAATCTTTTTAAGAAGTTTTGATTCTTCGCTGATTTCAGGAGATTGTGTGTTTTTAGGTAAGGTAGGGTCAATTTTATCATAGCCGTAAATTCTTGAGATTTCTTCAATAAGGTCAATTTCTCTGTACACATCAACCATTCTGAAAGAAGGTACTTTGAATTTTGCAGCAATTTCGTTTTTACCTAAAAGTTTAAATCCTAAATTTTCTAAGATTTCTATACATTTTTGAGCAGGTATTTCTGTTCCCAAAATACGTTTAATTTGAGCAAATCTTAGAGTTATATCGATTTCCGGTAATTTGTTGTTTCCTGTTTCTACAATACCGTCAACTTTTGCTTCTGCAAGTTCTACAAGAAGCTGCATTGCTCTCATCAAAGCAGGTTTTACCATTTCTATGTCAACGCCTCTTTCAAATCTTGCGCTGGCTTCGCTTCTGTAACCTATGCTTCTTGCTGAACGTCTGTTTTGTGCCGGTGTAAAGTATGCTGCTTCAAGAGCTATATTTTTGGTATTGTCATCAACTTCGCTGTTTGCAGAACCGAATACACCGCCTACGCAAACAGATTGTTCTTTTGTTGCGATTAATACAGTGTCGCTGTTAGTTTTTCTTTCTACTTCGTCAAGAGTAACGATAGTTTCGCCTTCAAAAGCACGTCTTACGCAAAGGTAGCCGTTAAGTTTGTCTCTGTCAAAAGCGTGTAACGGACATCCGTATTCAAGAAGAACGTAGTTTGTGATATCAACAACGTTGTTTATTGCTCTGATTCCGCAAGCTGTAAGACGTCTTTGCATCCAATCAGGAGACGGTTTGATTTTTACGTCGTTTAAAAGACCTACACTGTAGTATTTGCAGCCTTCTTTGTCTATGATTTCTACTTTGAATTTGTCTGTAGAGTTATCTTGTGTGCTTTGTAGCGGTGAGAAGTTTAGTTTTTTGTTGAATATTGCAGACAATTCTCTTGCTACACCTATTACAGACATTTCGTCCCCTCTGTTAGCAGTAGGAGCAACATCAAATACGATGTCTTCTTTAATTTGCAATAATTTTTCCAGAGGTTCACCAAGTTTTACATTGTCATAGAGTCTGTTTAATATAAGTATGCCGTCTTCTTCCTGCATATTTTCAAGACCAAGTTCGTCTTGAGAGCAAAGCATACCTTGAGATTCTACCCCTCTGATTTTAGCGGGTGTAAGTTCAAATTGTTCACCTGTTTTTCTGTCTAAAACTTTTGAACCAACAGAAGCATAAGGGATTATTTGACCTTCTTTAATATTTTGTGCACCGCAAACAACTGTTTTAGTTTCTGTTCCCAAATCAACAGTAACAAGGTGAAGCTTGTCAGCATTTGGGTGTTGGTCTATCAATTTGATTTGAGCTGTTCTTATATTTGAAAATTTCGGGCCTGTCTTTTCGATTTCTTCTACTTCAAGTCCGCTCATAGTGAGTTCGTGAGCGATTTGTTCGGGTGTTACGTCCGAAAGATCAATGTATTCATTAAGCCATTCCAGTGAAATTTTCATTTTTATGCCCTTCTCTATTAACTTTATTTATTTGTTTACATAGAAAATTTTATAATAAATAGACGCTAATGTCATCTTTATCTGTTTTTTGATTAAAATACATCGGATAAATGATGTTAAAACCTCTCGAGATTTCTAAGATTACTATAGGGGAAGTTGTAGATTAAGGGATAAACTTTGCTGATATGCAAATAAGGGAAGAGGAAGAATACATAACATCAGAATTTTCAAATAATCTTGACCATACGTTTGAATGGTTTGATAGCCATTTTACAAACATTTTGGCTGATACATTTGCAGAATTTTGGGGTGTTGAAGCCGATGTAAAACTTGTGAGCGTCAGTGAAAACGTTAATATATTGGCAGAAAGAGATGAATTTTTTGTTACTCAAATAAGATTAAACAGAGAACTTTCTGTCTTTATAAGATTGTCTAAAAAACTTGTTAAAGCTTTGTTGGAAAAGATTTTGGGCGACAACGGCAAACCCTTTAATATCGATAAACTGACGGATTTAGAGGCAAAAATTCTTACAGGTTTTGACGATTTTCTTTATCAAAATTTTTGTGAAATGGTAAAATCAGGCGAGGCTTTGCCTGAAGATAATAATAATTATAACGAATGTAATTTGACATTTTTCTTAAGAGTTAACAATTTTACTATGGGTAGAATTGTTATTAAACTTCCCGTAATATCAATAGACCCCGTTCCTTTGGAAAACAGTACAGAATCTTTTTCAATTTCTGATTTTGAAAATTCAAAAGCAGAAGTTGACTTGAGCGTTGGTACAACAAGAATCAGACTCAGTGAGCTTAAACATCTTGAAAAAGACGATATTGTTGTGCTTGAAAACAGTAAATCTTCTCTTATGCAACTAATCTACAACGGAAAATCTATCCCGATGAGGGTTCTTCCTAACCCTGCAATAATTGTGGATTATGACAACAATTTTGATGAAACTTCATACAACTCGAAAGGAGATAAAGCAATGCCCAATTCTGATATGTATAACATGTGGGATACTATTCAGGTTGAAATAAATGCTGAATTTGAAAAAGTAAAATTGACTTTAGGAGAATTAAAACAAATCTCAGAAGGTCTTGTTGTTGATATAGGTTCCGTTTATGACAACAAAATTGATCTTAAAGTTGAAGACAAAATTGTTGCCTCCGGCGAATTAATCATTATAAATGACAGGTACGGAGTTAAAATTAATCAAATATTTACAGAAGAAAAAAATCAAGCTTCTCAAAATGCACAGCATTATGAAGAACATCCTGTTGAAGAAGAACAACAACAGCCTTTATATGAAGAACAACCTGTTGAAGAATCTTATCAGGAACAACCATTAACTCAAAATGAAGAGTCTGAAGTAAATGAAGAAGACTTTGACTACAGTGATTTTGATGTAGATGAAGATGACTTGTAAGCAACTAATTAGTAAAGGGAAATAAATGGGAACGTATCTGATTAATTTTATAGTTTATACAATGGCAATGGTAGGTTTGCTGTTTATTGGTGTTATGGTTTATAAAAAAACTATGCTTGGTAATAATTCTGCCCAAAATTCAAACGGTTTAAAGGTGGAAAATGCTTTAAGTTTATCGCCGAGAAAAACAATATACGTTGTTAAAGCAGGCAATGAAAAATTTTTAATTGCTGCCGATACAGAAAGAACAACTTTTCTTGCAAAACTTAACAATGATGAAAAGCTTGCCACAGTTGATGTTGAACCTGTTAAAACTTTTAAGGAAGAAATAGCTTTTTCTGCTCCTTTAAAAGCAAAAGAGGAAAAAACATACAGTATTGAAAAGGGAAATCAAAAATCTTCCAATGTAGATTATACAGAAGTTATGAGAGTGCTTGATGATAGCACTAACCTTAAAAGGCCTGTTATGAGAGAACTTTTAAGAAAACTTGATGAAAGAGTAACAACAAAAGACTAATAACTAAAATAAAAATAAGGGATATAAAATAATGGAAAGTATATTAAAGGATATGAATCCTGTTTTACAGATGTTGTTTGTAATGACGGTATTTTCAATGTTACCGTTAATCTTCACCTGTATGACAAGTTTTTTGAGATATACAATTGTATTTTCTATGTTAAAACAAGCTCTTGGTACTCAACAAGTTCCACCTGGGATTGTACTTGTCGGTTTATCAATGATTTTGACAATTTATACTATGAATCCTGTTTTTAGTAAAATGTGGGAGATGGGGTCTGTTCCTTATCAAAAAAACGGTGACATAGTTGCTGCTGTAGCCGAAGGCTCTAAACCGTTAAAAGAGTTTATGATGAAGCAGACAAGACAATCTGATATGACTTTCTTTATACAGTTGTCAGGTGCTCCAAAACCTAAAACTCCTGATGATATAACAATATGGCAAGTGGCTCCGGCTTACATTGTTAGTGAACTTAAGACAGCCTTTGAGATAGGTTTTGTTATATATGTTCCGTTTATTGTACTTGACCTTGTTGTTGCGAACGTGCTGTTGGCGTTAGGTATGTTTATGTTATCGCCAACTATTATTTCTCTGCCGTTTAAGCTGCTTATATTTATAGCGGTTGACGGATGGAGCATGATTGTACACGGTCTTGTTGCAAGCTTTAACTGATAAAGAGTTAGATTAATGAGTTCTAAATAAAGGGATAAAATATGTTAGAAGTATTACTTGAATATATGGGCAAAGGGCTTATTACAATGCTGATGATATCTATGCCTTGCGTACTTGTTGCAGCAGGTGTGGGTCTTGTTGTTGGTATTTTGCAGGCTGTTACTCAGGTTCAAGAACAAACTATTGCTGCTGCACCTAAGATTCTCGCCGTGTTTTTGGTGCTGATGATAATGGGTATGGGATACATAAAGCTTTTGACAAACCTTTTGTTGGAAGGTTATCAAATGGCATTTAACCATATTCCTGCAACAGAGAGTTATGTACTTTCTGCTAATTACCATAAATATACACGTCCTTTTGATGCAGAATTTAAACAAAGTGCAACAAGATTTGATAAACAGGAAATCGGTGATATTATGAGAAATCCCGGTAAAATTCCTTTTATAGATTACAACTCTAAGACAAAACATTATCCGTCTGACAGAATGCCAAATCCGACACCAAATCTTATTGAACGTAATGCAATTATGAACAGATAGAGGTATAAATGAAAAAATTACTTGCTATATTTTGTTTGTTAATCGCTTCGACAGGTTCTTCAGCTTTGGCTCTTGAACCTCAAAAGACAATTAATTTACACTCTGATGGGGTGTATATTCTTAGCATTGAAAAGAGACCGATTGATATTCAAGTGACAAATCCGAGAATTCTTGAGGTTACTTCTACAAGTGATATATTTTCTACAAGTTCACAGCTTGTTATGACAACTCAAGAGGAAGGTATTTCTTATATCACATATAAACAGGGGAATGTCACTTATACAATTAAGGTTTTAATTGATAATCAGCAAGATGTTGATTCTTCTGTAATTGAATTGGATTCTATAAAGGACATTACAAAAGATAAATGATAGAAACTGTATTAGAAGCATTTCCTAAATATTTTCCAGAAATAAATGCGGCTCTTGGCGGCGGTATATTTATCTTTGCGCGTGTAATAGGCTTTATAAGATTTGCCCCTGTATTGAACAGAAAAGAAATCCCCGGCGTGGTTAAGCTCGCATTTGCTTTGATTCTTACAATAATTTTAATGATGACAGTTCATACAGGGCCTGTACCTTCCGGTTCGTCATTGATTTTAGGTTTGATTCTTAACGTAGTTGGAGGAATGTTGGTAGGCTTTATTGCCAATTGTATAGTTTTAGCAATTTCTGCTGCAGGGGATATGATTAATATGCAGATGGGTCTTTCTTCTGCAATGGTTTTGGACCCTACAGTCGGTACTCAGGTCTCTATATTGGGGAACTTTTTTGGCTTGCTTGCTGTTATTTTATTTATAGATGTCGGTGGATTGTACTGGCTAATCAATGCTTTGCACAGAAGTTTTGAGATTTTTCCAATTTATGCAAACGCTATTCCTATGGATAGACTCGTAAATAAAGAATATCTTGTTACTATTACATCAAATGTTTTGTATATAGGTTTGCAGATAGCTTCTCCTGTTTTATTGGCAACGCTGGGTCAAGACTTAATCTTGGGTATAATTTCTAAAACTGCTCCACAGGTTAACGTTTTTCAATTAAGCTTCCTGTTTAAACCTGTATTGGGTGCAGCAATTCTTTTATGGATTATGCCTGTAATTGTTAATGTGATTAACGATTACTTTATGTCTTTTGCAAAAATATTTTAATTAAACTTTGTTTGAGCTGCTTGTATGCCTTCGGTTAAATATGTTTCAACAGCAGCTTGTGCATTTTTGAGAACGTTTTTTAGTTCTGTCAGTTGTTCGTCATTAAAGTTTTGAAGAACATAAGCTTCTGATGGTATAGGCGGCTGCGGGCCGATTCCTATTTTTAGACGGTCAAAATTATTGTTACCGCCAAGTACGTTGATGATTGATTTTATTCCGTTGTGTCCGCCATCAGAACCTTTTGCACGGAATCTCATTTTGCCTACAGGCATTGCAATATCGTCATATATTATCAGTATGTCTTCTCTGTTTATTTTATAGAAATTCATAACAGCGATGAGCGATTGCCCTGAAAGATTCATAAATGTGTGAGGCTTTAACATAATAATTGATTCGCCTGATTGGTTAATCTTAGCAACTTCTCCATTGAATTTTGATTCGAACTTAAAATCAAACCCCCATTGGTAGCTCAAATAATCAAGAACCATAAATCCTGCATTGTGTCTTGTGAATTTGTATTTGTCTCCCGGATTGCCCAGACCTGCTATGAGTTTCATTGTTTAACTTTCTATATAAATCGGTGTTTAACTTTATAGATAAATAAGATTGCTCCAAACGTTACATACTTGTTACCAATAACAAAAAGATTGAAACAGTTTATCAATATAATAGAAAAAATAATATTTCAAATAAATTTTCGAAATACTTTTTATATTTTAGGGATGGAGGGGACTAATGTCAACCAAAAGTAAAGCTATAGTGAATCTTAAAAGCAGTGAAAAGGTGTCTAATTTTTTAGAGTCAAATCATCTGCATAAAAAAGATTTTGCTGAGATGATAGGTGTTACTCTCTCTTATGTTTATAATCTTATAGACAATGCGATACCCTTTTCGACAAGAGGGATAACGCTTGAGAGAATTGCTACAGTTATGGATATAGAGCCTGAGGAGTTTGTTGAGTACAAAATTCCTCAAGAGCCTATTCTTATTGACGAATCTATTGAGTTTTTACGAGAAAAACAAAAAGATAAAGGAATTTCTACTGTTCAGCTTTTAAAAAGTTTTCCTCGTAAAAAAAGAGTGGAAATTGTTGATATTTTAAGAGGCGCAAGGCCGATACCTCTTGATTGGAAAGAACTCTCTCTGGTGGCTCAAGTTTTGGATATTGATAAAGAAGAAATTTATCCATACTGGGAACAAAGAGCAAGACAACTTTTGCAAACTTCAGGCATGAATTTGCAGGCCAATCAAGGGCTTGTAGATGCAATGTTTGATTGCGCAAGAAACTATGTTGATAAGTAGTTTCTTGTAGCGTATGACGTTATTTTTATTTTCCAATACAAAAATGCTCAAAAATATTTTCTAGGATTTCATCGGTGATAACCTCACCGGTGATTTCGTCTAAAGCGAGTAATGCTGACTTTATGTCAATAGAAATAAGGTCTTGTATCTCTCCGTTTTGTGTTGCAATCATTGCATTTGTTAGTGCTTTTTTTGCATTTATCAAACATTCCTGTTGCCTTTGGTTGGTTACAAATTCTGTTTCCATTGCATCTTTATCAAGAATTGTTTCTTTTATTTTTGCTTTTAATTCTTCTATGTTGTAACCTGTTTTAGAAGAAATATTCAAAGCTTCAGGGTTTGGAACTTCTGCTAAATCAGATTTTGATGCGATTTTGATATGAGGTTTGTCCATAATCATCTCATAAATCAGTGCATCGTTTTCGTCAAAACCTTTGCTCCAGTCAAAAAGGAATAGTATTAAATCGGCATTTTCTACACAGTTTTTAGTGTATTCAATTCCTATTGCTTCAACTTTATCAACTTCTTCGTTGTCTCTGATACCCGCAGTGTCTATTAATGTTGCAGGGATTCCGTCAAGGTCTATTGATTCTTGGATAACATCTCTTGTAGTACCAGGGATTTCTGTTACAATAGCCCTTTCAAGGTTTAGTAATGCGTTGAACAATGATGATTTACCCGCATTAGGACATCCCGCAATAGCGATTTTTATACCTTGACGCATTATGTTTGAGGCATTTGCGTTTTTTAAGATTTTATCTATAAGTTGTGTGTTTGTTTCTATTTCTTGCTGTATGTATGAATATTCAGGCTCTGCAACGTCTTCAGGAAAATCAACCGCAGCTATGATTCTTGAATAAAGCTTGAAAAGCGAAGATTTTATATTGGCTATTTCTTTTGTTAGTGCCCCTGAAAGGTTGTTTGCGCTTTTTTGCGCAAAGTTTGATGTTTTTGCGTGGATTAAATCAAGCACAGCTTCTGCTTGAGATAAGTCAAGTTTTTTATTTAAAAATGCACGTTTGGTGAATTCACCTCTTTGTGCCAGTCTGGCACCGTTTTTTATTGTTAAATCAAGGATTTTTTTAACTACTTTAGGGCCACCGTGACATTGAAATTCAACAATGTCTTCGCCGGTGTAACTGTTAGGGTTTTTAAAAGGGAGAACTACAACTTCATCAATTTTATTGTTGTCTTCCATTACCCAGCCGTGGTTTATTTGGCCTGCTTTTAGTTCTTTTTTAGAAAACATTTTCAAAGCGACTTCAAAAGCTTTATCGCCTGATATTCTTACAATGCCTACACCGCCCATTCCAAGAGGTGTGGCTATTGCGCTTATTGTTTCAAATTCGTAGTTAATATTCATACTAAAATCTTAGTATTAACAAGGTTTTGTTGCAAATATTAAGAAATGTTACGCTGTTTTGAATCAAAAAGGCAATTATTTAAGAAGTAAATACTTTATATATATACGAGAGATAAAAAAGAGAAAGAGAAAAAAGTTTATCACTTGTAAAGAGAATTAAGAGAAATAGATTTTTTTATAACATACACACTGACCTACCAAACACTAACCTACACTTACACTTACTTACACACGAGGAATCAAAAAAGATTCGACGGGATTCATTATGAATCCCTTTTTTTTGCGGATTTTGGCAAGTGCGCCGAGTGAGGCTATGCCGAACCCAGCACGTCCTGTGAGGCGGGACGGTGACTCCCGCCGAACTGCCAATAATCCAAGATTTTAGAAAATGGCGTCACGGAAATGCAATGAAAAAACAAAGAATCATGGATTATTAAATAGTGACTTTGTTTCGAACTACCATCCAAGATTTTAGAAAATGGCGTCACGGAAACACAATGAAAAAACAAAGAATCATAGATTATTAAATAGTGACTTTGTTTCGAACTACCATCCAAGATTTTAGAAAATGGCGTCACGGAAATGCAATGAAAAAACAAAGAATCATAGATTATTAAATAGTGACTTTGTTCCGAACTGCCAATAATCCAAGATTTTTATAAGGTTTCAATATCTTTGCGGACTATTATTGTGAAACACTTCAATTGTTGACGACAAGTCCACCATTACTTGTTCAGGGCCACAGGCCTACGCACAATTTTGTAATGTATTAATCTTTTCGAACTGCCAATAATCCAAGATCTTTATAAGGTTTCAATATCTTTGCGGACTATATTAATCAAACACATCAAATATTGATACCCAAGTTAGCATGTAATTGTTTAGCGGCACAGCCGTTTCCACTATTTAATACTATTAGTTGTCGTATTTATGTGGCTTAAATATCTTGGCTGGCTATAAGTTTCAAATACCTCGTTTATAGAAGACTAGCTCGTATTTGTTATTTTAAAAATTCTTTTAGAACCCAATATCCCATATAATATCCTGCAACAGCAGGGACAAAAGGTGTAGAACCCGGGGTGATTTTAGTAAACTCTATTTTTTTGCCTTCGTTTGTTTCTATATTTTCAACTACAGAAATTTTTTCAAGCACATTTGGAGCTTCTTTACTGCATACGGCGGTTATACCTGAATCGATACCTCTTTTTTTTAGTTGATACAAAACATTTTTTGTAAACGTGCATTTTTTGTTTTCTATATCTTTGATGTCTGTTATGTATAGCTTTGTAGGGTCTAGTCTGTTGCCTGCGCCCATTGAGGTTATTACAGGGATGTTGTTTTCTTTGCAATAAACCAACAAATCTATTTTTGAGCGCATAGTGTCAATTGCATCTATTACATAATCAGGTTTTGTTGCAAAAATTTTTTCTTTTAAACTTTCATTATAAAAATCACAAATACTATTAACCTTGATATTAGGGTTAATATCTAAAAGTCTTTGTGTGAATAATTCTGCTTTTTTTTGTCCTACGGTAGAATTTAGAGCTATTATTTGTCTGTTTATATTTGAATCAGATACTTCGTCAAAATCTACAATGGTAAAATTTTCCACTCCGCTTCTTGCCAATGCTTCGAGAGCAAAACCACCCACACCTCCAAGACCAAAGACAAAAACAACTTTGTTTTTTAACAAAGCTTGTTTTTCTTTTCCCCAGATTAATTCATTGCGGCTAAAATCTGTCATTGTGACCTACTTTAGGGACATACATATACCTTCCATGATGTTTAGATAATCACTTTCAGGTAATGTTGATGCTGTTTTTATCGCTGCAGATAAATCAGGCTGTTTGTCATACCAGCGTCTGCCTTTGTTTGTTTGATATAGACCAAGAACTCTTTCAAGCCCAATGCTTAACGGAGCTGTGTCGTTTTCTCTGTGCACAGTTTTTATTGCACTTGCAACGCTGATTATATCATCTGTTAATTTTTTTCTGACTGCAGGGTTTAGCGTTCTTAGCATATCCAATGCCATTTTAGATTCTCTATGTTTATCATACCAGCGTTTATTTTCCACAATTTTCTCCCGAGTCTTGTCAATTTTATATTAATTATTATATTTCTTTTTTTACAAAATACAAATGCGTTACATTGTTATGATAAAATTTTTATATATAAAACTTGAGGGGGAAGTATGAGTATAGTTGCAGCTATAATAATATTTTTAATAGGTATAAAAATTGGTGCTATTGTTACCTTTTTTGTGATGAAAAAAATTCAATCTAATAAAGAAGAATCTGTAAATAAGGCATATAGTGATGTCTATGAAAAAATGCAGCTACAGTTTGAAAATTTATCTAACAAAATTTTTAAAGAAACTACTCAAGATTTTTCTAATATGTCTAAAGAAAGAATAAACGAGATACTTGAGCCGTTCAAAGAAAAGTTTGAGGAACTTAAAAAACAATCAACATTTAACAATCAACAATATGCTCAACTTGATATGCATATTAAGGATGTAATTCAAACAGGTACAAAAATTTCTAACGACACTAATACTTTGGCTGCTGCGCTAAAAGGCGATAATATGAAGCAAGGCAAATGGGGCGAGCTTATTTTAGAAAAAGTTCTTGAACTTTCAGGTTTAAGAAAAGGTGAAGAATACCTCGTTCAAGCAGGTTTTGATTCTAAAAAACCTGACGCTACAATACTTCTTCCTGAAAATAAAGCAGTCTTTATCGATGCTAAAACATCATTGGCGTCTTATGATGCATTTTTGAATGCTGATAATGAACAAGATGCAATTTATGCTTTGAAGCAGTTTAAAGATTCTATAAAAACTCATATTTCTGGCCTTGCCAAAAGAGAGTATTTTGAGATTGAAGATTTTGCTTCTCCTGAATATGTGCTAATGTTTATACCTATAGAAAGCTGTTATGCAATGTTGTTTGCAGACAATGGCGAGTTGTGGGAATTGGCTTGGAAAAACAAAATTATGCCTGTTTCTCCATCAACTTTGCTTGCGGCTTTAAAAATCATTAACAGCTTTAATATGGTTAACAGACAGAATAAAAACGCGCAAGAGATTGCAAACCTTGCTGGCAAAATGATGGACAAGTTTGCTGATATGGTTAAAGATTTAAACGGTGTTCAAACAAATCTTTCAAAAGCTATGACAAAATTGTCCGGCCGTGACAATCTTGTTCGTCAGTGTGAAAGATTGACTGAGCTTGGTGCAAAAAACAGTAAACAAATTCCTCAGCCTTCTATTGTAGAAGAGGAACAACAACAAATTTCTTTAGTTCCTTAAAATTAGCAATTTTTTTTATTTTTTGTTTTACATGTTTTAGCTGACATGAATATAAGAAATATAAGAACAGTTTTTAATCAAATGGTAAAGCCCTTGCGAAAAACTCAAACGCCAAGGGTTAAGCCTTATGAATTAATATCTAAAGAAGTTGGGTTGAGTGCTGATTCTCTTAAAATCAGTGCAGAAAGAATCGGGATTGAAGATGCGGCAACTGCTGATATTGTTGTGATAAGAAAAACTCAACAGCCTGAACAACAAAAAGTAATAACAACATTTAGAGATTCTGCCGGTAGTATTGTTGAAAGAGTGTTTGAATATATTGGTGTTAATCGTCCGGAAAAACACAGATTGTATAGACCTTTGCATTCTTATTTCCCTGAAAAAGTTACGGGTAAATTGGTTCAAACCTTTGAAAATATAAATATAAACGGTACACCTAAGGCGTGGTGTAAAACTGCTTCTGAAAAATTTTTTGTAAACAGAAATGAATTTGGTCAAAAAGATTATGTAACTATTGCAAAAGTTACAACTGATGAAAGATCAATATATCCTATAAAAGTTCATAAGCATTCTTTGACTCAATATCCTGTTCCTATTGCTCATGTTGATCAAAATATAAATAAAAAAAATCTCTCTTTTGTAACTAAGATGGATGAAAATGGTATACCTCAAATTCAAAAAATAACGTCGGATAGAGATGTTCTTATTCCTCGTGATGATGAGTATTTGGCTTTTAGAATGTTTGATTCAGAAGATGCCAAAAAACCTGTCACTAATTATGCATTAAAAAAACGCAATTTACATGATTTAGGAATTAGGGTAGAGGACAATTTTTATTCGTCTGAAAAAACAACGGGTTCTTTTAATCATGATAAAGGGGTAATTTTTTATAACTACAGATATCTTACAAAAGAAGAAGTTGTTGATACCGCTTTTCATGAAACAACTCACGCTAAACAGTATGAAGTTATGGGTAGAACAAAAACATTTGGTTCGAAATATTCTACAGATTGTTTGATAAAACACGGAGAAGATAATTCACCGGCAGCTGTTGAAAAAGGCAAAGCCTATTACGAGGCGCACAAAAACTATGTTCCCGCTGAAGTTGATTATGAAAAATACAGAAAAAATCTGCTAGAAAAAGAAGCTTGGGCAGAAGGTGAAAAAGCCGTTGATGATTATCTTGAACAAGGCTGGGAGTTAAGATATGAGTTTCCAAATACAATACCTGAAGAATTATAGACTCAAGTAATATTCTTTTAATAAAACAGCATCTTCTTCCATAATAGGGCTTTCGCAAACTACAACGCCTTTTACGTTGAATTTTTTGAATGCTTTCATTAAGTCTTGGTAGTTCATATCACTTTCTTTTAACATAAGATGCTTTTTCTCACCTTTTGGGCCGTATTCTATACCTGCAATGTGTGCGTGAAAGTTTTCAAGTGCGTAGTCGCCAATTTCTTTTCCTATAGTTTCAAAGATATTGCAAAAATCGTCATAGGTGTTATAAAGCCCGTTTGTTCTGGCATGTAAATGCGAAAAATCTACACAAGGCAAAACTTGTTTAAAATCTTTTGACAGTTTAACAATTTCTTCTAAATCGCCCCATTGTGTCGGTTTGCCTGTTGTTTCGGGACGTACCCAGATATCAATGTCTTCACTATCTAGTGTTTTGCAAATTTCTTCCATTGAGCTTTCAACTTTTTTGTAGACGTCTTCTTTACTCATTCCCATATAAAAAGCTGCGTGATATGTAACAGAAAAAGCGCCGAGGTCTTTTCCCATTCTGGCGGTATCAAGAACTCTTTTTATACTTGCTTCGATTTTTTCTTCTTCTTTGGAATTTAAGTTTATATAGTATGGTCCGTGCGCAGTGAGAACCATATTTTTTGATTGAGAAACTTCTTTTACAAGCTTTTGGTTTGCGGGACTCATCCTGACGCCGTGAACAAATTCAAGCTCCATTCCGTCAAGTTTTAATTCTTCTAAAATATCAAAAGCTTTTTCGTATCCGTTAGAACCGTTACAAATTGGCTGACCCGCTGTTACAAATTTTAGTGTATCCATTATGCTCCGAATTTTTCTCCTATTCTCGGTCTGAATTTTTCTATAAAACTTTTTGCGTCTGATATCATATAAGAGCCGAATTGCAAAGATTTTATGTATAAAATGCCGTGGCCTGTGGCAATTCCGATATCATCTTTAATTCTGCAGATTGTGCCGGGTTCTTCTTTAACTTTTTTATCTACAGCTTCGGCTGTGTAGATTTTAACAAACACGCCTCTAAAACTTGTCATTGCAGTGATAAACGGATTTAATGCTCTGACAAATCTTTCTAAGTATGCCGCATCTTTTGACCAATCAACGTAGTTTTTGTAGTTTTTAGAATCAATAGCAGGAGCTTTTTTAAATTCTCCTTGAGGTTGTGGCAGTGATATTATGTTTGAATTGTTTTCGTATTGAGCAAGGAATTCGCACAACAATTCTGCACACATATAGTTCATTCTGTTAAACAAAGTTCCCATTGTTTCTTTTTTTTCAATGGCAACTTTTTTTTGCGCAATTATGTTGCCTGTGTCAAAGTTTTCGTCCATAAAATGGAGTGTTATGCCTGTTTCTTTTTCGTTGTTTATTAAAACATTGCTGTACGGATTTGCGCCTCTGTACTCAGGTAAAAGAGAAGGGTGGCAGTTTACAAAACCATCTTTTGTCGTTCTCAATAACTCAGGCGGAAATTTTTTGTTGTATGAACAAACAACCGCAATGTCTGCGTTTAGTTGACGTATTGCATGCAAAAAGTCAATTTCGTCCATTCGTTGATTGTATTTTATCAAAGGAAGCTTCAAACTTTCTGCAAAACTGCACATAAGCTCGTAAGTGCCTTCACTTTTGTGTGGTGGAACTACTCCGACAATGTTAAATCCGCTGGAGAATAATCTGGATAAGCAAACCAGAGCCATATCAGGCATTCCGATAAATAATACTCTTTTTTGGAAATTTGTGTTCAAAATATCTTCCTTTTGATTCTTTTTAATTATTATATCATCGTTTGATGTAGTTTTAACATACCGTTATATTCTTTTGAATAATAGCAATTTTTTTATTGTTTTGTTTTTATCTCACTAAGTCCCAGAGTTTTTTGCGAAGAAAGGTTGATAAATGTTAGACAAAATCTCAAGCGTGAAAGTTGCGAATATTAACTCATCTCAAAAATCTAAAGAAAAACCCGTGTTAAGTAAAACAAAATCTGATGAAAATAAAACAAAAAAAGATGAGCAACTTTCTTGGTTTTCCAAAGCAATGAAAAATTTGGCACTTGCTAACATTAAAATATCTCAAAATCAAAACCAATGGTGGCAGCAACAGATTGCGCAACAAATCGCTCAACAGGCATTACAAGACCATTTGTCAGTAGTGAGAATGACAACACCGGGTATGGGAATTATTTAGATTGTAAGTTGGATGCAAATTCCAAACATAATAAAAAAGAGAGGTCAAAGCCTCTCTTTTTTTATGGTGTCGTTAAGGTTACTATATTGGAACCAATCGTACCTGATAAAAACACCTGTTCAACAGCAGGCATGAGTGTTTACGCCGAACTTGTCCGTATTATGAAAGAGTCAACAACGGAATACTATAACATGCGAATAGCTCTGAGGCTGGAGTGTGCGTAAATAATACTATTTTATAGTAAAATTAGGGATAATAACTCTTAATACGGAGAATAAATACAATGAATAATAATTTGAAAAGATTTATATATAATCCGACTTTATGGATTGCCTCGATATTAGTGCTTGCCATAATATTAATCCTAGTTTTTTTTCATAATGATGAATACAAGGCAAACATTGTTACGGAACTAGCTAGCATACTTATTACAATCGCTTTTATCGATGTAATCTTTGCATTCAAGAAAGAACACGATACTGTACAGAAACAGAAACTTGAAATTATACGATTAAATAACTTATTTTACATTTATCTCAGTCAATATAAAGGTGCATATGATAGAATTTTCGGTAATGGTACACTCAAATATTCAGATATAAGTAAACTTCTTAAGCCAGCACCATCGATTATAAATTTATCCTTACAGCCTGCTTATATAGATTTCTTTAGAGTCTGGATTATGTTACTTTATCAAGCTGAAAATTTTATTGCGAAGTTAGATTTAGGAGAAAAGACCTCATTAATTGAATTATTAGAGAACTTTATAATTGATAATATGCTCATAGAAGAATTACGTGTATCTTTAGATAATACGCAAAAACTGAACCTGTTTAATGAGGATATAAAACGTTTAGAAAATACGGAAACAGTACCGAGTATAGATGAAAAACATAATTCACATATCAAGTACGCAGTGATTTACAATCTTCTTGTGAAAAATAATTCTTTCATTAATGAATACGAAAGAATTATTGATACATATAAAGCCATAAAATAGCCCCTCATATCTAATATCCATTGTATAAATAAAAATTATTATACCCTTACCTTAAATCCTCTTGTCTTTCTTTAATATCAATCCTTTACACCTTACGAGCCATTACGTAAGTAAAAAATTTTACCCCTGAATAACCTTAAAATTTTTCAGCCTCATATCTTAACATAAGACCTATATAGGTAATGTTCATGCTATAATCCATTTATGACAGAAAAGTATCTTGATGGAATTATCAGAAAGTTTAAGACTGGAAAGACTACAGAACACAGCTTTAGGGGTGACTTACAGGACTTTATTGAAAGAACCGTTACAGGTGTTCAGGCTATCAATGAACCAACAAGACAAAAATGCGGTGCTCCTGATTATATAATACAGAAAAAGAACATTCCTATAGGATACATTGAAGCTAAGGACATTGATAAAAATCTTGATGTTGTTGAAAAGTCCGAACAGCTCGACAGATACAGAGCAAGCCTCGATAACCTGATACTTACCAATTATCTTGAATTTCGTTTCTTTGTGAATGGGGAGCATGTTGATACCGTTAAAGTTGCTGATATTGTAAACGGCAAGATTAAAGTTTATGAGAAAGAGTATCAGAAACTGATTGACCATATCCGCAATTTCTGTGACTATCAAGGGCAGACTATAAAATCACCTAAACAGCTTGCAAACCTTATGGCTCAAAAAGCGGTTATGATACGTGATGTTATTATTAATGCTCTTGAGTGTGATTGCGCAGGCTCTTTATCTAGCCAGAGAAACGCTTTTAAACAAATCCTGTTACACGATTTAACCGACCATACATTTGCCGATATGTACGCTCAAACGATAGCATACGGCTTGTTTGTAGCAAGACTGAATGATACTACACTTGATGACTTCACAAGACAGGAAGCAAGGGAACTTGTATCAAAGAATAATCCGTTTCTAAGGCAGTTGTTTGATTATATATCCGGTGCAAACCTTGATGATAACCTTGTATGGATTGTCGATGATTTGGTTGAAATCTTTAGAGCAGTTGACCTGAATAAACTCTTGAAGAACTACGGTAGAACGACTCAGATGTCTGACCCGTTTCTGCATTTTTATGAAACATTCCTTGAAAGCTACGACAAAGTAAACAAGGAAAAGAGAGGCGTATATTATACACCTCAGCCTGTTGTAAAGTTTATTGTCTCAGCTGTAGACAGTATTTTGAAAACAGAATTCAACCTGTCTCATGGTCTGGCTGATGATACAACTATAAAACACACACGCACTCTATATTATGAGAAAAAGAAGAAGAAAGTTAAGGGTGAAACAGTATATGAAGATGTACCCGTTACAACAGATGAGAATGTGTACAAGGTGCAAATCCTTGACCCTGCTACAGGTACGGGAACATTTTTAGCTGAAACAATCCGTAAGATATATTCCTATTTTGTAAACCAGCAGGGGATATGGTCTCAGTATGTTGATAATGCTCTGATACCCAGATTAAACGGATTTGAAATAATGATGACGCCTTATGTAATGTGTCATCTTAAACTTGACCTGTTATTACAGGAAACAGGCTACACAACAACGAAACAGACAAATAGGTTTAATGTTTATCTGACAAACGCACTGGAGAAAGATGAAACAACAAAATACCCGTTGTTTGACTGGTTATCGGAAGAAGCACGCTATGCAGGCATGATAAAGTCTGAAAAGCCTATTATGGTGGTGCTGGGCAATCCGCCTTATAGTGTCAGCAGCTGCAACAAGAATGACTACATAGATGAACTTATGGAAGTTTATAAACAGGATTTAAACGAAAGAAACATACAGCCTCTTTCTGATGATTACATCAAGTTTATCCGTATGGGTGAAAGTTTTATTGAGAAAAACAATGAGGGCGTACTTGCTTACATTTCAAACAACAGTTTCTTAGACGGTGTAATCCATAGACAGATGAGAAAACACCTTATGCAAACGTTCGATAAAATCTACATCTTAGACCTGCATGGCAATGCTAAGAAAAAGGAAACCTCACCTGACGGCTCAAAAGATGAGAATGTGTTTAATATTCAGCAGGGTGTAAGTATAAATATCTTTGTTAAAACAGGTAAGAAAAACCCTGATGAATTGGCGAAAGTGTATCATACAGAGTTGTTCGGAGAAAGAGAGAAGAAATACGAATACCTGAACGCTAATGACCTATCAACAGCAGGCTATAAAGAACTGACTCCGACAGAACCGTATTATTTCTTTGTGCCTAAAGATTTCAGCGTACAAGAGGAGTATGATAAAGGGTTTAAAATTGATGAGATGATGTTAATTTCTTCAAGCGGTATTACAACACATCATGACAATGAATTAGTCTCTTTTCATATGTTTAACACTCCATACAACTACAAATATCTATATCGCCCATTTGATATAAGATATATAGATTATGACCTAACAAAAGTAGAGCGTGCAAGATATACAGTAATGAAGCATTTATTGAGTCATAATAATATTTCCTTGATAACAACAAGACAATATGCCGAGGATACATTGTTCAATCACGTATATGTAAGCTCTAATATAGTAGATAGAAGAATAACGTTAAGTAATAAAGGTGCAGCTAATATCTTTCCGCTATACCTTTATGAAGAAAACTCAAACCAGACATCATTCTTTGACCAGAACCGTAAGCCTAACTTGAATATGGATATTGTGCATGAACTGGAACAGAAACTGGGCTTAACCTTTACTCCTGAAAAGGAAGATACAACAGGAACTTTTGCTCCTATAGATATATTGGATTATATATACGGCGTTCTGCACTCTAACAAGTATAGAAACAAGTACAAGGAGTTTTTAAAGATTGATTTTCCACGCATTCCATACCCAGAGAATGCTGACTATTTCTTTAAAGTTGCTCAACTTGGCAAACAACTGAGGGAAATACACCTGCTTGAGTCTCCTATAGTAAATGAATTTGTAACCTCATATCCTGTAGGCGGTGATAATGAGGTTGTAAAGCCTGAATACAAAGACAACAAGGTGTATATCAATAAGACCCAGTATTTTGATAACGTGCCTGAAATTGCATGGAATTTCTATATAGGCGGTTATCAGCCTGCACAAAAATGGCTCAAAGACCGCAAAGGTAGAATCCTAAGCTATGAAGAGGTTATGCACTACCAGAAAATCATAAAAGCCCTCTTAGAAACCCACACCCTCATGCAACAGATTGATGAAATTATTGAGGTGTAATTTGATTTCCGTGTATATTTAGTTGGCGATGTTGATTATAAGGTACAACTTTATAAACCTTAGTCACCGTATATATGACTTCTGTTTTAATGCCTGTTATGTCTTTAGTCTGTATTTGCAAATCACATTCAATACAATCTTTAGCCTGTATAGATATTTCTCTGTTCTGAAATTTAGATAGCCAGTCACTATCCTCAATTCTTGCTTTTATACAGTTATCATTATATTTAAACTCCCATTGGCTACTATCGCTTAAGAGGTCAGGTTTTTTCACAACTAATATTGCTTTATATGTTTTCGTCATATTCTGCTCTATAAGTTGTGTCTTTTCATACGCCATAGAAAATGCAGCATTAAACTTTGTATCAAGACTCGATTCTTTAGTAATATATTTAACTTTATCCTTTACAGTGAGATAGCCTAATGCATTATTTGTACCTTCTAAACACTTAGCTAGTTTTATTGGTGGTATATACTTTGCGGTCTGAAGTTGATTGACTCTAACGTCTTTCGACATCTCAAATATATCCTCCTGTAAAAGTTTTATATTTGATGTCGTATCCTTTTGCTCTTCATTTAGTACTTCTAATAATTTATGTTTACCTTTAACAAGTATGTGTCCTACTATACCTTTCAAATCCAAGTTAGCTAAAGACTCGTCATCTACTAACTCAATCAGTTGTCTAAATACAGCTTTTACAGAACCGTCTTCAACTTTGTCTAAGACAATTCTATTATTAACTTTAACGGGCAAAGACTCACAGACTAAATTATCAAAGTTTGAAAACTCTGAAACCAACTTTGCTAATGATAGAAAGACCCTTTCAGGATTTTCAGACTCTTTATCATAATCAATATATATTTCAAATTGATTATCATTCATACTACAATTATAGCTGAACAATACATAATTTCTTAAATAATGAAGTTTTGTTAAATACTATATTTATCCGGCTTTAGTTTCGTTAAGTCTGTTTAAAAAGTTATTCAAATTGCCTACTGAACAATCAAACTGTCTAGCAATCATTATTTTTGGTACATGTAGCGAGACAAGTTTTAGTATATCGTCCTTGTGAACATCCAACTTAGATTTTCCTTTACCTCTCGGACGTCCAAGCCTTACTCCTGCAATCTTTTTGGCATGCAATGCCTCTTTAGTCCTCATGCTAATCAATTCTCTTTCAATCTGTGCAACAAGTGCAAATATTGTAGATGTAACGGTAGCAGAGATTGAGTCTTCATTATTACAGAAGTTTTCTTTCAGTGAATAAAGAGTTATACCCTTATCTTTAGTAATCTTTATAACTTCCAGTATCTGTGTGATTGAGCGTGCAATCCTTGACAATTCCGGTACAATCAACACATCCCCTGATTGCATAGAATTAAGTAATGCTCCTAACTTCCGCTCTTTATAGCTAATTTTTCCTGAACATTGTTCTTCTGTAAAATCAACGTTACCAAGTTTCATGCGATTGGCGAATTGCAATATATCAATCTTATTCTTTTCAGTGTCCTGTTCTAATGTGCTGACTCTAATAAATGCGTATGTACTCATAATTTTTCCTTATATTCAATAAAAACCTTAATAACGGATTTTCTTTGTATGTGTTCAATCAATAAAATACAGTCCTTTTCATTGCATGAAATGCCATAATAAATACGGTCGTTTTTATTGTTATAGACATTCCAGACAAACCTTAATGTTGTAACTGTTTTGCTCAATAATATCTATCAGTGCAAGCATGCCTGTAAATTTACGTTGGTTATCCTTACTAAATCCCTCAAATTTCCAGAGAATGTCTTTCAGCACAACTATAAGCCCGTATGTTGTCTCAGCAAGTTCCTGTATATCTTGTTTTTCCATAGTTCTATCCCTCATACTTTCTCTTATAATCTGCAATGGTTTTCGGTGTAAAATTGAAATCTAGGTTAAGTTCTGGTAATTCTTTGAAGATATAATTAAGGTCAATGTATCCAGCTTCTAAATATCCCATACCAAGACTCGTATATCCGAAATGTTTATTATTTCTGCTCTGGTCTATCTCTGTTATATAGATGTCAACATTGCCGTAAAAGTAGTGAAGAACCGGTTTAACTTTATCCCTTTTACCCTCTGTCTCATAAATTGCAGGCGCATTCTCTATAATTTCAGCAATTTTATTAGCGATTCTCTTAAAATGTTCCTGTTCTGCTCCATTGAGTCCAGCTATAAAACACATTGCTTGACTTTTTGGCATGAACTTTAAAATTGTATTGATATTATCTTTGTTATCCATTGCCTTAACCTCTTAGGAGCGTGTAGGGGCTATCCCCTACACAATCTCAAATTTGATGTAACTAGAAACCTTTAATAATGCCTTGTATAATTCTGCATATTTTGTTTTCAAAGTCTTAGTATCAACATTATTTCTTGTAATTTCTTTGAGAGTGAAAGTGAATGCTCCAGCCTGTAATTCCATAACATTAGCTTTATTCATAATTTCTTTAACCTCTGCTATTTTCTCGTCTCTCAACTCCTTTAATTCAGCAATCTTGCTGTCTAAAGACTTGATAACCTTTGCGTTGTCTTCTAAATTGATGTTTGTAGTGATTACTTGTGCCATAATTTTTCTCCTTTGTTTTTGCTTATATATACATAATACATGAAATAGTTTACTTTGTCAATAGTTTAGAAAACTGTCTCGTTACATTTGTTTACATTACTATTGATTATGTTCACTATATAGTGTATTATTAAAATAGAGGTAATATATGGACATAAATAACGAACTTGAACAGAAAGCAAAAGAGCTTGACGAGCAAGCTACAGAAGCCCTAAAAAGGCAGGTAAAATCCATGATTGTAGCCAAAGGATACACTATGGAAAAACTTGCAGAGGAAATGAATGCTAAATATTACACAAAGGAGAGCAAAGCAAACCTGTCAAATAAGTTGAAACGAGGCTCTTTAAGATTTATTGACATGCAGAGAATAGCGGATATATTAGGGTACAAAATAGACATTCACTAAACCTACATAGAGGACATTGTTAAAAATCAGTCTGGACATTGATAAAAAAGGCTGAGAAAATTTCCTGTATTCTGGGAATTTTTATCCCTGTAATGTGCATGATAAATGAAGTTGAAGCGAGCTTTAACTTCATTTAAGCCTTTCATAAAATAACATATATAGTATAACGGTTTCACATTGTCTCTAAACACGTTTACATATAAATTTTTCGTTTCACTGAAATTTTTTCTTGTTTACGGTATAACAGAGACATGAATTATATCGACAACGTTACTCTTTCTATATTTATACGTCTTTTATTGGGCGGGAATATTCTGCTAAAAATAAGTGACTCAGAGTCTATTTCTCAGCTTATAACATTTTGCAGTACATTAACTTCTACTCTCTCTTGCATAGAGCGTAAAAAGACCATAAGTGGAGTCAATATATCTTGCAACAATAATGAGCAGTTAAGAGCATTCCTTGAAGAATATAGTGATTTATACAGTAAAGGAGAACTGATAGAAACGGAAAATTCCAACGAGTCCATTGAAGCATTAAATAAAGACCTTATTGACATAACAAAGGATATAAAGACTAACAAAAAACGCTATATAACGGATAAGACAGAGTTCGCACCATTGATATTAGCTAGATACTTTGAAAATAAAGAGTTTATCAAGGATTTGAGTATTAGCCTCGCTCCAGAGGGTGAAATGCCATATCCTATGGAACTATACGAAGATAACGAGTTTGGAGACGTTGAGAGAACGCAATACTGGCAAGATTACTTTATCTGTATATATACGCTTGACATGGAGTGGTATCTGGATAAGTTTAACAGACCTGCAAATAAAACTGTTACCGTTAAAAGACGCACAGATTACTCCCCACAACAAAGGAAATTACTTGATGTTATAACCGATTGGGTAAGGGGCGAAAATAGTTACAGAATAGACCCTGAAAGTTTATTTAACAGAGCAAAATTGAAATTAAAAGCAAAAAATGAAGATATGGCAATATCACGGCTGAATAAGTGTTACAAAGAGATAAATAATACAACTACAGCACTCATTGAAAAGAATAAGGGTACTGGCTTTTACGAGATTTCAAGAGAATTTCAACCTAATACTGAAAACTAATGGTTAGTGTAGTTATAAAGTAAGCTTTACAAATATTTACATATACCTGCTGTTCAATACCTGACAGCAGGTTATTTTTGCGGAGACTAACCAAGTTAGAAATCCGTTAGGAAGTTAGTTTAGAGGTTGTCAAATAAGAATATGGGAGACATATTCAATGGCAAAAACTTCTAAAACATCTAACTCAATAACTCACGATATATCAAGTACAGGTGATTTAAAGACTGATGACTTCAACCTCAATGGAGAAAAAATTCCTGCTCTTAGTACATTAAAAGCTCAAATTAAGGTTGTAATGAGCATTATCAATACACAAATTCTTTCGGCTCCAAGAGTAGAATTTGACCGTTTAAGAATAGGCATTAATATCGGACTTTATGGGCGCATAATACATTTTGAAGATTTTGGCATGGAAGATGTTGAAAATCCGAAAGAACCGCCGTCATACCTTAATAAGAATGAGGGAGATACTCTAACCAGACGCTCATTTATGCATGAAGAAGATGACGATGAAGAATACGATATATCCGATTTGTTTGACTCAGAAGAAGAATATAAGGAATATTTAGAGACAGAAAAATCGGAAAAGCCAAGTAGCCAAGAATCAGAAGCAGAACCTGATATTTTTTCAGATTTTAGCATAAAACGCCGTATCAGATATGACGACTATAAGAGAGTTGTCGGTTTAAACAATATGTTTCTATTCAAAGGTTACTTTGTTGTTGATATTACAGGCAAATGGATGGCGGATAGTGGTGTACTCGGAAGCCTGCATAGAGATAATATTAGAGAAGCCCTGCAAAAGGTTATAGAACTAGGAATAGTTAACTTTAACATTGATGAATTTATTAGACATGCTCAAGTATTCATTTGTGATGTAGTTGTTGATATTCAATTAGAGTCACAAAAACGGGTCAGCAAACACATAGATGGTATTAGTTCATTCTGCCCGATTCCGACAAACAGGTATAACATCGCTAAATATGGCAGGCATGGATTAATGTTAAAGCCTAAAGCTCAAAAGGCTGGTTTTTCGCTTGTGATTTATTCTAAAGGTCAAGAACTCGATTACAGTTATAGAAGAACAACTAAAGCAACCTTATACACTGATATGATTGGGGATACAGGTGTTGAACTTGCTGAGAAAACATTACGATTTGAGTTAAAACTCTTTTCTTTAGCAAGTATACGCAAGAACCTTGATATTGCTATGGATGAGGTACGTATAGTGAGATTGACAGATGTTCTCAACTGTACTGTTCCTGTTTTGTTGAAGCAGATAGAGCTGTTTACGGGCAAGCCTGAACAGTTATTGGAACGTCTGAACTGGTTACAGAATATTGAGACAACAACAGACGACTTGACTCTCAATGAAATCTTCATAGCAGAAAGATTTATTGAAATACTCAGAGATAATAATTTCGACATTAACATAGCACGCAGTCACATAAGGACTGAATACGCAAATGCGACAGACAAGGAGCTTGAAGAGTTTACTCGTTTGGCTAACATACGCAGAAATATTCTAACGTTTCTGGTTTACCGTAAACCTAAATCAGTAACGATAATGTTGGATATTCTTTGTAGGTTACATGCTTATTATCAAGCAGAAACAGTAAATAGGGGGAATAATGGCTAAGAAACCCTCTGTTATGTTTGTACCTAATAATGACGCTAACGATATAGCTGTAAATAACGCCTTATTGGCGCAGTTAATGATAACGGTAACACGAATTGGTATCAGGGTTGATAATCCTGAGCGTAATAATAGTATAATAAAAAAGGAGAACGAACATGACCAAACAAAGTAACACAAAAAAAATCGTTGTAGGCTACGGCAGAGTAAGTTCTGCTGAGCAGGCTAACAGTGGGCTTAGTCTTAACATGCAGCGAGAACAATGTGAACAAAAAGCAACCAAAGATGGTTATACATTTGTTTACTTTGAAGACGCAGGGAAAACAGGCTCTAATACTAACAGAAAAGGACTTAGAGCAATGCTTAAATACGTAAAGGAACACCGTAACGAAGTTGCCTATGTTGTTGTATGGAAACTGGACAGACTCTCTCGTTGCCTTGAAGATTTTTTCGCTGAGATATTAAAACCCATCAAGAAATACGGTTGTACTATTGCAAGTATCATGGAAAACTTTGACGATATAAGTAAGGTAAAAAAAGTTCTTATAGGAGTTTATATCGGGCAGGCAGAGGATGAGCTTGACAATATTAAGGATAGGACAAGTTCAGTATTAAGAAACCGAGCTGAAAAGGGATACAAACTCGGTAAAGCTCCGATAGGGTATATCAATACAAGAGATGAACACCGACATGGTATAATTAAACCAGACCCAGATAAGACTCCTCATATCAAGCGTTGTTTTGAACTGTATGGAACAGGAGTATTTGCATACGAAAAGTTAGGTAAAGAACTTGCTAAATATGGGTTTGTTGACAGTAAAGGAAACCCATACTCAAAGAAGCGCATTCAAGATATTCTCAAGAACCCCGTATACATCGGAAAAGTTACCCATGGCGATGATATTTTTGATGGTGTACACGAACCTATTGTGTCAGAAGAATTGTTCTACAGAGTTCAACTCTTGTTAAAAGGTGAGGATGTAAAAAGACCTAAAGGACTCGTTTACACATATTCAAACTTTATTAAATGTGCGAAATGCGGTTACTCAATGGTAGCCGTAACTAAGCGAGGTGAACACAATAGTGGTACATATATTTATTACCACTGTACTAACTACACGAAAGCTCATGCTAGAGAAAAGAATATTAACGAAAATCTGATAGATGAAGCAATACAGGAAGTAATTGACAGCTTTGATATTACAGAAAAAGAGATAAAATGTATAAAGAAGCAGATAAATAACGCTATTACAGACCTGAAACAATATGAACATAAGTCTATTGATGATTTAAAGAAAGCATATGACCAGATAGTAGATGACATTACTGAAAAGTTAACTCAGAAGAATACTGATAAACTAGGCATTAGTGAATCCACACGTGCTGAGGTGTTACAGAAATTGGTAGCCCGTAAAGACGATATAAAACGTGAGATTGACAATCTCACTGAAAATTCTAAAGATACCGTGAAACGAATAAGTATTCTGATTGATTTTGCCAACCGTCTTCCTGAACTTTATTTGAAAGCAACTTTGGATGAGAAAAGGTTAATACTCAATACTATAATTGAAAGTATTACCTATAATGAAGATGATAACACTCTGTCAGTTAAGTTAAGACCTGTATTTGAACATTTGAGACAGTTAAAACTCAAACAGAAGCAGGAGTTTAAAGAAGAGCTAGAAACATTGACAGGAACCCTTAAAACTCGCTCAGGAAGTGCAAAACAGGCTCTTGAAAATAATCGATTAGATTTAAGCAATATTGCAGTGATTGGAACCCGCTGTAATTTAACATACAGAACAAGATTAAATTAACTATGAGATGGAGATTAGAAATATAAAGAATATTCACTTGTATCAACTAGTTCTAAAAATGTAATTATACTTGGACCAACCTTAAAAGCCCATTCATTAATATATGCATTATCATTGCCATAAAATTTTGGGAACCAACCTTTCGGATCATCATATCTTTGATAACAGAATCTATCATCACCTCTCATTAATAAGTTTGTAATAGAACCACTATATATTTGAGAATTTCGATCAAAAAACAAGCCTCTTTTATAATCTCTGAATGAATCTGAATACTTGAATTGTATTATTTGTTTTGTATCAGCATCAAATTGGATACATATACAGTTAATATCTTTGAGAAGTTTTACAACTTTTAAAGCGGTTGCGGTGAAGGATGTATCATATTTTTTCGATATATTTTCAACTATTTGTTTAAAATCAGAACCATACTGTTCTATTTTACCAATAGTACTTGATGGAATTAATAATTCAGAGGCAAAAGTATTTGCTTCATATTCTTTAGTAAATAAATATTTCTTAGAATGTATGTTGCTTTTGTCTAGCATTAACTGCTGTGTTAAATAATCGGCATGTGCAGGAATAAAACAATGACCTAATTCATGTGCAAGCGTAAATCGGCAATGCCTTCTTTTAGTAGTATCTGTTATATCCTGAAATGAACTTCCATAAAATTTTGAATTTATATAAATTCGTCGTTGACCGTCTTTTGAGAGTTCAGTAATTGCATATTCAGAATTATCTACAAATTTTTCATCTGTAAACTTACAAGTAATGCCTAATTCTTCAATGTATTCTAATATTTCAAATACATTTATTGGTATTATTTCTGTACCAACTGTATCAGATAACAACTTGATTGCACAATTAGATACGTCTACATGTGGAAGAAAATAAGGATTAGTTGTCATTTTTTATCATCTTTCTATAAACTTTGATAATTTCATCTGTTGTTGCATTTTTAGTAAAATTATTTGAACATTCTTGTAAATTTTTGATTGCCTGTTCTCTTACTTCATCTGTATAAATATCGTCCATAGAAACTCCCATTGCTTCTACAATTTTAGAAAGAGTTTTTTCCGACGGGTAGCGCTGCCCATTTTCAATCATGGGAATTACCGTTCTTGCTAATTTCGACTTTTGAGCCAATTCTGTTTGTGTAAGTCCAATTGATTCTCTAAGTTCTTTTATCCTCAGCCCTATAGCACTTTTTGAATTTTGCATAATGTTACCTCTTGACATGTAACAAAAAAAGTGTTACATTATACATGTCACATAATTCTTGTTACATTAGTATAAAAGAAAAAACAATAGAAAGCAAGAGGAGGTGAGAGAATAAACAATACAAGAATTGTGGTAGAGATATAGTACAAAGTCAAAAAGGAGACAAATGATGGCATTAAATACATTAACAAAACAAAATGCATATGACGAAATTAGAAACTATATTGTTTCAAATACATTAGGTTTTAATTATAGTTCATGGTATGTAGGAATTGCAAATGATCCAGAACGCCGATTATTTCAAGAACATGAAGTTAACAGGGAAAATGGACGTTGGATATATGCAAAATGTTATAGTGACTCTTCTGCAAGAGAGGTAGAAAATGCTCTTATAGAGAATTTAGGGACACATGGCGGTCCTGGCGGTGGAGATGATTCTACAATATTTGTGTATGCATATGAAATAAAAAGTTATACAAATGAATAAGGAGCAAATACCATGTTTGATGAAATTGAAATAGATATACCATGTCCAAATTGTGACAATAAATTACGAACGACGGTCAAAAAATTAAGAACAAATCCTATTTTGTACTGTAAGCATTGTAGTAATGATATCAAAATAAATACCGATACAAGTAAGTTTGATAGGGAAACACAAAAAGTTGAAAAAAGTCTTAAAAAATTAAAGCAAACACTTAAGAAATTCGGGAAGTAAAACACTCTCAAAAGAGTGTTTTACTTTTATAACAAATCATTCAGCAAATTCATGCACTTGATTTTTTGTTGAAGATTTGCTCTGCCGTAAACATTTAGAGTAAACGAAACATTCTTATGCCCCAATATTTCAGACAGGGATTTTATGTCAAAATCTGATATTTCTATTGCTCTAATTGCAAATGTATGCCGAAGTTCGTGGAATTTCACAGGTATCAATTTATGCTTCTTCACAAATCTTGAGAAAAACTGCCTGTAAACACGCGGTTCGGTTGGTTTTATTCGACCTGTTAAAAAGAAGTGATTAGGATTAGCTGTATAAAATTTTTTGATAATATTCATCAATAAAGAAGGAACAGGGATTGTTCTTTCAGAACTCTTCGTCTTTGGCGAGCCTATGTGGATATAAGATTTCTTTTTTGATTTATCATAAATTCGCTGAACAGTTTTGTTTACAGAAATTGTTTTATCAGTCAAAGAAATATCAGACATCTGAAGTCCGCAAAGCTCACCTATTCTTAATCCTGTAAATAAAGTCAATAATATTCCGACTGATTTTCTTGTTAAGTTCAAATATATAGCCTGAATTAGCTTTTGTTCTTCCTCTTTTGACAATGCAACAACCTTTTTTATTTTTAAATCTTTAGGATATTCAATTAAATCCCAGTTTAGAGCTTCAATTACTTTCGATCTATACGCAAAGTTTAAAGTAAGCCTTAATACAAGAATAATATCTCGAATTGTTTTAACAGTTAAACCTCCTGCATTATCCAGCCGCCCATTATAAAATAAATAAAATATAAATTCTTGAATTTTAGACTCTGTTATATCACAGATTTTTTGTAATCCAAAATACGGAATCAAATGATTTTCTACAATAAGCAAAAATCCGGCATAAGTTGACGGGGTTACTAAAGTTTGTTTTTCTTTTAGCCATAAATGTACGAGTATCGCAAAAGTAGTGTTTTTGGTTAAATTTTTCATAATAAATACCTCCATATAGTTATTAAATAAGGTATTTAGAAGATTTTCTGACCTCAAGTTATCATCTTGGGGGTGAATGCAGTAATGAGTGTAAAAAAGATTCTCTAAACGTTCCAAAACTACGATTTAAGGGATATAATGATGAGTGGAAACATTATAGGCTGAAAGATATCGTGCAAATTTATGATGGAACTCACCAAACTCCTAATTATATTGATGATGGAATAAAATTTGTAAGTGTTGAAAATATTAATAACCTTGATAAAACAAATAAATATATATCAAGAGAGGATTATGAAAAAGATTTCAAAATAAAACCTGAAATAAATGATATACTAATGACTAGAATTGGTGATATTGGAACCCCTGCAATAATAAATACAAATGAAAGATACGCTTATTATGTTAGTTTGGCTTTATTAAAATCAAATTATGCAATTTTGTCTCCAAAGTTTTTGATTCAGCGAATTTCGTCAGAACAATTTCAGCATGAACTATGGAAAAGAACTTTGCATGTTGCATTTCCAAAGAAAATCAATAAATATGAGATTGGAGAATGTAATGTCTTTATACCACCCTTACCCGAGCAAGAAAAAATTGCAGCATTTTTAACATTAATTGATAAAAAAATAGAAAAACAGAAAGAGCTTATAGAACTCCTCAA
>CALVEH010000013.1 GCA_944326545.1 Candidatus Gastranaerophilales bacterium
TCAAGCAATGATACACAATGGCGGTCGTAACGGTGTATCTTTAACAGGCGGTATCCGTTGGACAGTTGGTAAATAATTATGAGGTATTTATATATCTTGATTAATATGATTTAGACCTTATATAGTTCTTTATTCCCTCTCATAAAGAGAGGGAATTTATTTGTAATAAAATATATTTTCAAAAAAAATAATTCTTATTGTTATCAGTCGGTAAACTAATTGCAAAAGTTGCGCTGTCTAGTACAATAGTTTTATGCAGCTTATTTTGTATATAGCAAAAAGATTTTTACAGGCGATACCTTTATTATTTTTGGTATCGATAATAAGTTTTTTCATAATTAGGTTAAGCCCTGTTGACCCTTTAGGAGAATTGAGGCTTAATCCTTCAATTTCTCAAGAAACATTGAAGGCTGAACAGCAAAGATTGGGGCTTGATAAGCCTAAAATCGTACAATACGGTTTGTGGCTAAAAAGCTTTTTAAAAGGCGATTTGGGTGTGACTGTGACGGGTGAAAAAGTCAGTGCAAAGCTTATGGAGCGGATTCCTAATACGCTTTTACTTACAACGGTAGTTATACTTTTAACTTGGATGGTGGGTATACCGCTTGGGATTTATGCGGCTTTAAATTGGAAAAAGCCTATTGATAGGATATTAACTGTCATAACGAGTATTGGTATGGCGATTCCGTCGTTCTTTTTTGCGTTGTTGTTGTTGATATTTGCCGTCAAATCAGGTTGGTTTCCGACAGGTGGTTTGACGAGTTACAATTTTTCGTCGTTGTCACCTTTGCATAAGGTTTTGGATATAGTGCATCATTTAGTTTTGCCTGTTTTGGTTTTGTTTACTATTTCGTTATCAGGTTTGCAAAGACAAATGAGAGGCAATTTGTTAGATGTATTAGGTTCTGATTATGTAAAATTTGCACGTGCAAAAGGGTTAAGTGAGAATAAAGTTGTTTATAAACACGCATTAAGAAATGCAATTAACCCGATGGTTACGCTTTTGGGTTTTGAGTTTGCATCACTTTTGAGCGGTGCTGCATTGACTGAGTATGTGTTTCAATATCCGGGTCTTGGCAGGTTGATTTTAGAAGCTGTTATGAAATCTGATATTAACCTTGTAATGGCTTCTTTAATGATGGGTACAATAATGCTTGTTGTCGGCAATTTGCTTGCTGATATTTTGTTGAAGCTTGTTGACCCGAGAGTGAGTGTGAGCTAATGAAAAAAAATTCCGTACTTGCTCAAATTTTTAAAGATAAATACGCAACAACTGCGGTTGTTGTACTTTTGATTTTGTATTTGGGGATTTTATTTGCAGATTTTTTAGCTCCGTATTCAAAAGAATTTTCTGATAGACACAGAGCTTATGCTCCGCCGTCAAAGGTTTTTACTATTGATGAAAACGGAAAATTTTCACGACCTTACACATATAATTACAAAAGATATTTTAATCCTGATGAACTCAAAATAACTTATAAGTTAGACAGAAGTAAAAAATACTATTTAAAATTTTTTGCAAAGGGAGAACCCTATAAATTTTTAGGTTTGATACCTATGCAAAGACACCTTGTTACTGTTGATAAAGAAGGTCGATTGTTTTTGTTGGGAACGGATATAAACGGGCGAGATATTTTTTCAAGAATTTTATTTGGTGGAAGAATTTCTCTCACTATTGGTTTTTTAGCACTGTTTATTTCTTTTCCGCTTGGTATGTTATATGGCGGTATTTCAGGGTATTTGGGCGGTATTACAGACAATCTTATGATGCGTGTTTCTGAGGCGATAATGTCTATACCGAGTTTTTATCTTTTAATTATTTTGGCTGCGATATTGCCTTCTAATATGACAAGTATACAAAGATTTACTCTTATAGTTGTTATTTTGGCTTTAATAGGTTGGGCAGGTTTTTCTCGTGTTGTGAGAGGGATGGTTTTGTCTATCAAAAATCAGGAATTTGTTCAAGCTGCAGAATCTATAGGTGCATCAAAATTGAGAATCATAATAAAGCATCTTTTGCCTCAGACATTGAGTTATGTAATTGTTGCGATGACATTATCTGTTCCGTCTTATATATTATCGGAATCAGGTTTAAGCTTTTTGGGGCTTGGTATTCAGCAGCCTGATGCAAGTTGGGGTAATATGTTAAAAGAAGCTCAAGAGTACGTTAATATAATTTATCGTCCTTGGCTTTTGGCTCCCGGTTTTTTAATTTTTATTGCGGTATTATCTTTTAACCTGATAGGTGATACAATAAGGGATATCTTAGACCCGAAAAGTAAGATTAGATGATATTTTTAGAAATTTGGAAAATAGGATAGATGGAAAACTTTATATTTCAACATTTGATAATCAGTAAATCCATGTTATTGGATATACTTTTGGCAATAGTTTTGGGATTTGCAATAGGTTTTGAACGTGAAATTACAAACAAATGGGCAGGGCTTAGAACTCATATGCTTGTTTGTTTGGGTTCTTGTATTTTTACATTGCTTTCTATACATGCGTTCCCTGTATATGCGCATAGTCCGCAAGCAGACCCTGCGAGAATTGCGGCTCAAATACTCACCGGTATAGGTTTTATAGGTGGTGGTACTGTATTAAGACACGGTTATTCTATATACGGTTTAACAACAGCTGCTACTTTGTGGATTACTGCAAGTATTGGTATGGCCTGCGGGTGCGGATTTACGGCATTGGCTATTATTTGTACTGTGCTTGCTGTAGGTACACTTGTTTTGATTAGAATTTTTGAAAAACAATATATTCATAAAGGTTCTAAAAACCCAAGAAGGTTCAAAGTAAGTTTTTATACAGAAATGAATGAAGCTGATGGTATTTATTCAAAGATCATTCAAAACTTTAACTCTATATTTGAGATAAATAAGGTCAACTCTAATTCAAACCCGGGGTTGATAAAAATAAGTTTTAAATTGGATATATTTGATAAAAATCCTGTACAATTTTTACATAAGGAATTAAATTTGGTGGAAGGTATTGAATCTCTTTCCATTCAGGAATTATATGAATAAAGAAACAATACTTGAGTATTTAAGAACAGTTCTTATATCGTTATTGATTGCACTCGTGATAGCGGGTGTAGCAACTGCTTTTTCTAAAGTTGTTGCAGAACATCATATAAAAATGATTTCCAGAATAAGTAACACTCCAAAGGATGATGAGATAATTAAAGCGCTTATCGAAAAGTTTTCAGATTTGTCTCAAAAAAATCCTGGTGATTATCTTCTTAATGTGAAACTTGGAAATTTGTACGAATTGATGTTGGATGAAAAGAAAGCGGAAATTCAGTATAAAATAGCTGTTAACAAATCACCTTATGGGGTTTATAGTTCTTATTTTGCTCTTGCTAATTTGTATCTTAAACAAAAAAAATACAAAGAAGCTCTTGCAATAGTAAAAAAACTTAAAAATACAGATCACAAACCGCTATTGATAGCTAAAGGTGATTTTTATATGAATTTAGGCGATTTGTTGTGGCAAGATAAAAACTACGATGAATCTGTAAGAAATTATAAAATTGCTTATTTTTACTATAAAAAAGTTGATTCAGAAAAAAAAGATTCTGCTGTTGTAGGTATTTTGGATTGTTATAACAAAATAGCTGACGAAGATTTTAAAAATAACAAAATAGACGATGCTATAGAAAGCCTTGAAACAGCTTTGTTGTACAAAAAAACTTCAATTGTTTATTACAAATTGGCCATTTTATATAGAGATATAAATCCTATAATTGCTAATTCGTATATGGAAAAAACTTATCAAATAGATCCCGGGTTAATTAACTTTGATATTTATGAAGAAATTCTTGTCAAATTGATGAGATACTATTACATGAATGGTCAAGATATAAAAACAGAACTTTATCATAACAAATTGAAAGCTATTAAAAACTTTCAAAAAAGATATGTTATCAGTGACAAAGATATAAAAATAAATATTTCTAAATTGCAGGTTAAAAATAATTTGCTGCGTTCAAAACAAACAATAAAAGTTGTATTTAACATAGAAAATACTTCAAAGTCAGATTTTAATACTCTTTTTGTAACAGCTAATTTAAAGTATGATAACAACTCTAAACAAATATACAGCGCAAAACTGTATTCCAAAAAAGAGCCGTTAAAAACAAAAGAGACTTCACCTGAGTATAAATTTAAATTTACTTACGATGATAAGGATGAAATATTTTCTGCAAAAGATGTCAGACTTGATTTCTATGTTTCTAAAAAAGACAATATGAGAAAGATACCGGTTAAGTCTGTTGAGATTAAAAGATTTTAGTAATGTAAAAATTTTGTAAGATTGCTTCAAAAATTTCTGCTATCAGGTTAGAATATCTTAAAAGGAGTTGTATTTGGATTTGGATAACGTACTTCATAAAGATAATCAAAAATTATATTCGGATGTTCCCCCTACCAAATTGCGTAACAAAGATGAAAAGTTTCGTAAGGCGGGTAACGCTCCATTTTGGATGTGGGTTGCAGACATGTTCTTTTATAACATGTTAGAAAATAGATTTTTTTCTTTAAAAATAAAAAATGAAGAAAACTATAACAAAAGAAATCCTGATTTTGCAAATATAATATATGCTCCGCATAACAATTGGTGGGATGGCATTGTTGGGTACAATTTATGCCGTAGAGTTTTTAAAACAAAACTCAGAATGATGATTGAGGAGATGAACAGATTCCCTATTCTAGCGAAAGCAGGGGCGTTTCCTGTTAACAAAAAATCTGCTCAAGCCTCTATGCAAGCTTTAAAATATTCGGTTGAACAGCTATGTGATAAAGATATTTCTTTGTGGTTGTTTCCTCAGGGGATTATCAGACCTCCAATGTACAGACCGATTGAGTTTCAAACTGGTATGGCTTATATTGCCAAAAATGTTGTTAAAAAAGCAGGCGGGATAAATTTAATTCCTGTTGCTGTTAATTATCCGTTTTTAAGAGAAGACAAACCTGAAGTTTTGTGCGAAGTTGGGGAACCTATCACTATCACTGATCCTAATTTTGACAGAAAAGAACTTACGCACAGACTTGAAAAAGAGTTTGAAATGCTTTGTGACAAGCAATTTTACGATATTACTCATGGCAATATTGATGGATATGAGTATTTGTACAAACAAAAATTAAAATGGTACAAAAAGCTTGAAAAACGCCTAAAAAGAATCGATATGCCACCAGGGTCTGGTGTTTAGTTTTCAAAATATCCTATGTAGGGCAAGTTTCTTAAGTAGCCTTCGTAATCTAATCCGTAGCCTACGACAAATTTGTCGTCTATTTCGAACCCGTAATAGTCAGGCTCGATATCAACTTTGCGTGCCATTTTTTTATTCAAAAATGTAACTACTTTGAGATTTTTGGGTTTGTGTGTTCTACACAAAATGTTGATTAAAAACTCCATTGTGCAACCCGTATCAATGATGTCTTCCACAATTAATACGTTCTTGTTTTCAAGATTAGGCAATGTTAAGTCTATTGCTTGAACGTGACCTGAAGAGGTTTGCGCATTTCCGTAACTTGATACTCTTATAAATTCCATTTGTACAGGCATGTTTAAAAGTTTTGCCAAGTCACAACAAAAGATTGTTGAACCTTTTAATACGCAAATGACAACAAGTTCTTCATCAGTCCCAAAATCCTCATTGATTTTAGATGCGAGTTCTATGTTTTTATTTTCAATCTGTTCTTTTGTAAATAAAACTTTTAAATCTTCAACTTTTTTATCCAGCATTGTTATTTGCCTTTTCTATTGTGAGTACATAATCAGGTAATTTTTTTGCTCTTAGTTTTTCACTGAGGCAAACGCCTGCAGCCCAAAGTATTTCATTGTTTTGGCATAAGAGCATAATATCATCTCTTTTGAATTTTTCTATGCCTTTATTTATAAAAAGTTTTTTCAGTTTCATTGTTCCTTTCATTCCGAAAGGTTGGATTAAATCCCCGTGGGTACGTGTTCTTAAAGTTAAATTGTCTAAAGAATCAAGTTTTACGTAAGCTTTTAATTCATTTTCTTTAGGAAAACTTGGCAGAACATTTGAGGTGTATTTTTCAATTTTAAATATTTTGTCGTGGAATTTGTACTCACCACAGCATTTGATTTTTATTTCTTCCGTGATTTTTTCGGGTTCTAAATCTTGGATTGTGCATATTTTTTCTTTTGAAACAAACAACCATAAATCTTTTGTTAAAGATAAAGTTTTGCCTGATTTATACTTTGCACTTTTGTTTATGAACTCATAAATTTCTTCAACTCTTTTTGAATCATAGTCAAGATTTTGTTCTACCAAAAAATCAAGAATAAATTTATTTTGAACATCTTTTGACAATTCAATAAATTTTGAAGTAATGAAATAGCCGTCTTTTACTATGTCATTTTTAATTTTTGCCATGTATTCTTTTATGATGTTTTGTTCAGAGATAGCTATTCTTGAAAGGTTCAAAATGACATCATCGATTTTAGGGTTTATTGTTTTTAATTCTGAGATGATTTGATGTCTTATAAAATTGCGTGCATATTTTGTATCAAAATTGCTGGAATCATTGTTTGGAACAAGTTTGTTCACTGTGCAGTATTTCATAATATCTTTTCTTGAAAAATTCATCAAAGGTCTGTAAACTTTGCAATCATCAAGCTTTGATGTTTCAAGTATCCCGCAAAGCCCTTTTACTCCTGTGCCCTTAGATAATCTGTAGAGAATTGTCTCTGTATTATCAGATTTTGTGTGAGCCAAAAATAGTCCGTCAGCGTTATATTTTTTATAACATTTTTTAAAAAATTCCTGACGTTTTTCTCTCGCTATGGTTTCTGTTTTAGGCAGGCCTTTAGGCAAAACTTCGCAATAAAGTTCTATATTATTTTGCTTGCAGTAGTTTTCGCAATTTTCTTGTTCGATTTCTGCTTCTCTACCTCTCCAGTTATGGTTAAGATGTAGTGCGATGAGTTTAAAACCTTCTTTTTCCGAGATTCTTTTAAGCAAATCAAGCATGCACATAGAATCGTATCCGCCTGAAAAGCCTACTAAAAAAGTCTTTTCCGGTGACATAAGGTTATATTTTTTTAAAAAACTCTTAACTCTCGCAATCATATTATTAATTATACTATGTGCAAAATAGTTATGAAAAAAAGTTTTGTCCATGTTTTTTGTTTTCTTCTTGTGGGTCTTGAATAGTTCCTACCTGAAAGCAATTACGTCCGTATTTTGATTCTATGTTGTCCCAAATTTGTGCAATTTTTTTAGCTTTTTGTGTTTTTTCATCTTCGAACAAAAACAATTGCGCAGATGATTTTTCAGACAGCTTTTCAGCATAAATGCCTGAAGAACGGTAAATTATTTCGGGCGAGTATAATTTTTCAAAGAGTTTGTCCGCATATTGGTTGATTAAAAACTCGCTGTCTGATGGTTCAGGAAGTACTATTTTTTCAGCAAATACTCTAAAGTCTTTTGTTCTTAGCATTACGTAAATAATTTCGGCTTGGAGTCCAAGTTTTCTTAATTTTGAACAAACCTGATGTGAATGATAATGCAAAGAACCTTTTATGAATTCTTTATCTTGGGTAAAATGGCTGAAGGCACTTGTTTTTTGTATTGATTTTGGCAATTCGATTTTTGAATTTACAGGGTATGCGCTGATTCCGCTCAGTTCCATTTTTAGTTCCAAACCTCTTTTGCCCCAGATTTTTTTGAGCCAAAATTCGTTTTTTTTAACTATTTCACTGCACTTGTTTATTCCGTATTTATGAAACAGCGCTGCTGTGTTTTTTCCTATTCCCCAGATATCTTCTATATAGGTTTTTTTCAAAATTTCATCTATATCTTTGATTTTGATTCTGCACAGTCCGTTTAGAGTTTTATCTTTTTTGGCTTTTTCGCAGGCAAGTTTTGCAAGTGTTTTGCTTGGTGCTAGTCCTATAGATACGGGGACTCCTATTTCTTCTTCTATTTCTGTTTTTATTTTGTATATTATTTCTTCATAAGAGCAGCGGTAGAGTTTTTTTAATCCTGTTAAATCTAAAAAAGCTTCGTCTATTGAGTACTGTTCTATGTCTGGAGTGTAGCTCATGAGTTTTGTTATAACTCTTTTTGAAATGTCGTGATACAGGCTGAAATTTCTTGAGATGTATATTACGTTTTTGAACTCTCTTTTGGCTTTAAATAGCGGATAACCCATCGGGATGCCCATTTCTTTAGCTTCTTTTGAACGGGCAATTATGCATCCGTCATTGTTGCTCAAAACGCATACGGCTTTGTTTTTTAACGCAGGATTCATTAACTGTTCACAGGATACAAAGAAGTTATTACAATCTACTAATGCAATTTCTGCCATTTTTTTAGCCTTATTTAACTTGTGCGATACGGAAAATTAATGTAGTTTTCGATAACTCTGTACGACCCCTTTTTGCTCAAGTTGTTCGTCTTGTTAAAGAAATCAAAGCGGAGAGGAAAAGATTTATCTGCAAATGTTCTCCGCTTTTAAATTTATTAGGAAGGATATCTAGAGTTTAAGAGTTGTTTTTATAACTGTCTTGCAATCCCTGTTGCTACACCGAAGATTGTTAATACCTCTTTAGGTATTATGTTCGGGTACTCGGGATTTTCGGGTTGAAGCCATATCTTGCCGTCTTTTTGTCGGTAAGTTTTTAGTGTATAACCGTTGTCTATATATGCCAGAACAATGTCTCCGTCTTTAGCATAGGGCGTTTTTTTGACTATTACTTTATCTCCGTCAAAAATACCCGCGTTGACCATAGAATCGCCTGAAACAGTAAACATGAATACTGACGGATTATCAAGGTCAAAGTCTGAGTCGAGAGAAACTCTTTTTTCTATAGAGTCTTCTGCAACTGTGGCAAAACCTGCTCTTACTGATGAGGTGAATAAAATTGCACCAAAACACTCTGGGTTGATAAAAAACTTTCCGTTTTTTTCTCTAATCAAATCGCTGTCTTTTAGTTTTTTAAAATACTGCCAAACGGAATTTTTGTGTTTAAAACCGAAGGTTTGAGCAATTTTTTCAAAACTCGGAAGAGGTTCTTTGCCGTATGTTTTTTTGAGGTTTTCAAAAAAAGTTTTTTGTTTTTCACTCAAGTTTTCATTTAACATAATATCATTATAGACATTTGTCTATAAAATGTCAACATGTCAAATATAATATCTGTTTATCAATGTCAGAGTGAATATTAACAGGAAGAAAAACGCATAAATACTGCATATTACAGGCAAATTGATTGTGAGAGGTTTGAGTTTTTTGTTATCAAATAGCATGAAAAATAACGGTAATACTGGGATTAAATATCTGCCTTTAAAGCCTTCTATCAAACCGTTAGGGCTTAGCACAAATATTATGTAATTTGCTGTTAGTGTAAGCCAAAATACAGTTAAAATTATAAACATAAACATTGATTTTTCTTTTAAGTCAAACGGTTTTTCTTGTTTGTCTATAAATAGTGTGTTTAAAATAATCAATGTTATAAAAGAATAAATTACACCCGCATGCACTTGTGTATCAGAAAATCCAAAATCGCTGAAGGCTCTTTGGACATATTCGCTGATATTTGTGAATATAGTTTTTATCATACTTGTTAAATATGCTGTCGGGTGAATAAAAATAGACATCATTGCTTGAGATGTATTTTTAAAATAGTAAGAAAACATACCTTTAAAAATGTATATGTTATAACTCAAAAAGGCTGTTATCCATAAAAAACAAGTTATAAATATTACGGCAAAGCTTAAGTTTCGATATTTTATGCTTAAAAATTTTTCTTTGGGTAATAAGAAAAACAGAAAAACCATCGGCAAATATGTAAATTTGCATACGCATAATAAAAATACAAGACCAAAAAAGATTGCGATTTCTTTTAATCTGATTTGTTTTATGTTTTTGTCATATTTAAGTTTTAAAGTATAAGCTGTTAATAAAAAGCTCAAACCGATAACAAGATGGTCTGTACTAATTACAGAGCCAAGATAAATTGCAAGCGGTGTTAGCGATAAAAATGTGAATAAATATTTTTTAACAGGTGTAGTTTTTATGCTCAGATAGATTAAGCCTGTGTACAAAAATAAAGAACATAGTCTGAGTATAAAAATCATAAATATTGGGTTAGCATTAATCTGTTTCATCAGGGTTAAAACAATTGTGTGAGGCAAATAAGACATGATTGTATAAGAAGGAATCATGTGAACAACAATTGTTTTAAAATTTTTGTCCAGTTTGTATTGAGCTTGTTGTTTTATTGTAGAAAATTTTATTTTTTGATGCGGATGTTTAACTTTGTTTTCATCAATATATGGGTTTAAGGCTTTACTTTCTACAGCCAATCTTACAATACTTACAGGTATAATTTGCGCGCTAAAGGTTTGAGGTTTTTTAAACGTAAATATACCGTCAGTATGTGAAGTTATTTTTTTAAAATTTATTGTTCCGTCAGAAAATGCATATACTCTGTAAAAGTGTTCTACTTCATCAAATCCCTGAAAAGGCGGATTTATAAAGGTAAAAAGTATTCCCCAGAGCAAACAAACAATTAGAAAAATGTTTTCCGGAGCAATAAATTTTTTGAATTTTAACATTGTATACTACCCTTGAAAATATGGTAATTCTTCATTTTTATCAAGAGTTTTGGCATTTTTTCTAAATATTTTTGATTTGTAAATACCAGCTTTAGCGAGGGCATAGAGTATGCTCACTCTTAGAACGCCAAAGCCGTATTTGCAGCTTCTCATAAAATTAATTGATGATGCATCAGGGAAATATTTTGTCGGGCAGCTTATTTGTCCTATTGTGTAGCCTTTGTAGAAGATAAGAGCCAACATCTCGTTGTCAAAAATAAAATCATCATCACAATCTTTTAGAGGTAATGTTTCAAGAACTTCTTTTGTAAATGCTCTAAATCCTGTGTGATATTCTGTCAAACGTTCGCCTGAAAGAATATTTTGGAAGAAGGTTAAACATTTGTTTGCGATGAATTTGTATAACGGCATACCGCCTTCTAAAGCGCCTTTGCCGATAAATCTTGAAGCAATACAAGCATCATACTCATCAAAAGCCAACATTGTAGCCATAGCAGGGACAAGTTTTGGTGTGTATTGGTAGTCGGGGTGAACCATGATAACAATATCTGCATTTGTTTTTAACGCTGCTGTGTAGCAAGTTTTTTGGTTTCCGCCGTAACCTTTGTTTTTATCGTGGACGATCGTTGTTATACCGAGTTTTTTTGCAACTTCTTTTGTTTTGTCTGAGGAGTTGTCGTCAACAAGAATAATTTCATCAACTATATCTCTGTAAAGTTCGTTATAAGTTTGTTCAAGAGTTTTTTCCGCATTATATGCAGGCATAATTACCACGATTTTTTTATTGTTAATCATCCTTCTTAATCCCCTTTGTTATTATTCATAGTATAATCAAAAGAGAGGGAGAATACAATTTTTATGGAAAAGTTTAAAGAGTTTGCAAATAAATATTGCCTTAAAGAGTTGGGCATAATCGGTTTGGTGTCATTAATACTGTATGTACTTTTTTATGCAAAATACAATATCTACCTTGTAGATGTGAGCAGAGAAGCATATTTGCCTTGGCAGGTGTTAAAGGGTCAGGTGTTATACAAAGATATTTTTAATGTTTATGGGCCTTTGGGATACCAGATAAATGCTATTGCTTATGCAATTTTGGGAGTAAAGCTTAATACACTTTATTTGATGGGCTTTTTAAATTCTCTTGTTATATTATTTACAACTTTTTATATTGGCAGACTTTTTACGGATAAAAAAACTGCTGTATGTACATCTCTTTTAACATTGTTTGTTTGTGTTTATGCAAAAAACTTTTTTAACTTTATTTTTGTGTATTCATATAGTGCTGTATATGCATTATCAGGCTTTTTATTGTCGTTATTGGCAATGTTGTTCTACCTTAGAGATAAAAAGAATTTATATATGACATTATCTTTCTTTTTTGCAGGCTTTGCTTTTGCGAACAAGATTGAATATTTGCCATATTTTGCATTTATGTTTTTATGTTTACCGTTTTTGGCTAAAAAAGATTGGAAACAATATTTGTATTCTTTTGGGGCGTTTATGTTAATGCCCGTTATATCTTTTGGCATTTTGTTCATACAAGGTGTAAGCATAAAAGATTTAGTAGAATCTTCTGTTTTGATAAAAAAACTGATAAGTTCTCCGGTTACAAATTATTTTTATTATAATTTTGGTTTGTATTTTAATCCTCCAATGGTATGGGACGGTGTAAGGCTTTTGGCTGCTGTTTTAAAAACTATAATACCATTTGGGTTGGTTTTATACGGTTTTAATTTTTTATGTAAAAAACGTTCTTCAAACAAACTTTTGGCTGTTGGAACATGGCTGTTTGCAGTTGTTGCATCAGTGATTATTTTGATTGATAAATACTCAATGACATACAATATGTATGCAGGCTTGTTTGCTTGGGTTGGATTGGCTATGCTTGTCATTTTGCCTGTTGTTGGGGTGTTTTGCATTTATCAATTTGTTAAAAATAAATTTGATTTTTCAAAGATAGAACTTATAGACAAAATGTACATGTTTATGGCTGCTTCGGCAATATTGGTTGCTATAAAGGGGCTTTTTTCAATATTTTTGACTTGTTACGGTACATTCAATCTTGCAGCTTTATTCTTGCCTTTTGTTATGTTCTTTGCGTTGTATGTTCCGAGAGCTTTAAAATTTGTTGATAAAGATGTATTCTGTGCTGTTATAAGAAATCTTTGCGTTGCTGTTATGATAGCGTTTTTTGTAATGGCTCTTTATCGTATCGGTGAAGAAAGATATGTTGCTGTTGATCAACCTCGCGGAAAAATATACATGCGTGATTTGTACGGTAATCAAAACGAGCTTATTGAATACATAAGAAATAATACGGCTAAAGATGCAAAAGTGGTTACTATTCCTGAAGGCGCTATTATAAACTTTTTGGCAGAACGTGATACAGATAACAGATATTACTATTTGATTCCTGTTAATGTTGATATTTTTGGAGAGCAAAAGATTTTGGAAGATTTTAAAAAGAATCCGCCTGATTACTTTTTGATGACAGATCTTTTGTATTCGGTTTATAAAAAAGGTGATTTTTGTGCTTTTGCTCCAAGTGTATGCGATTTTGTAAAATCTGATTATAAGCCTGTTAAAAAAGTGAATGCAGCTGTTAGCTTTACTTTATACAGATACAAAAATACTACAAAATAGCTTGAATTATACTTTTGTATAATATAGAATCTTGGTATATATTTGAAACTATTGAAGTGGGAAAAGCTTATGAAGGATATTAATGAAATGCCGGCATGCCCTATTGCTACAGTGCTGGAACTGATAGGGAATAAGTGGAAAGTCTTTATAATAAGGGATTTACTTTCAGGCACAAAACGTTTTGGCGTGTTGAAAAAAGCTACCGGAGCATCTCAAAAGTCATTGGCGACAAATTTAAGAGAGATGGAAGATGACGGTATAGTTGAGCGTAAGGTTTTCCCGGAAGTTCCTCCAAGAGTTGAATACACGTTGACTGATATAGGTTATTCTCTGGCATCTGTAATAGAACCTATGGCTGAGTGGGGCAGTGCTTATAAAGAGTATTGTGTCTTAAAAGCGAAGAAAGAAAGCAAATCATCTCAAAAGAGTTAGGATGATTTTATATATTTTTTGCAAGTCATCTATTTGTGCGCTATTTAGCAAGGTGTTTATCTTTAAAATCAGTTCTTCTTTGTTTGAAGATTGTTCTGCATAGAATAAATCTTGAATATCTACATCAAGAGCAGTGGCGAGTTTTTTGAGTTTTTCTATTGTCGTAAAACTCATACCTGTTTCAATTCTGCTTAAAGAACGAGAATCAATATCCAGAATTTCTGCAAGTTGCTCTTGAGTGAATTTCTTTTTTTCTCTTAGTTCTTTAATTCTTAAACCGAATGTTTTATCGCCTTTTGTTGTCATGGTAACTCCTTACTTTAACTTTAGAGTTAAAACTCAAGGATTTTAACGACGTAAAAAGTCTAATAAATGTTGACAATTCTATTTAGTATGTCTTATTATCATCATAATATGTAGTATTTGAGTTTTAAATTGGATATATAAAGTCTAGTTTGGTAATTATGGAAACAGATAACAAAAAAACTTTTTTAATTATAAATTTGTCTTATTTTGGAGATGTGTTATTGACTAACACGTTATGTCAAAATTTAAAAAAAGTTTATCCTGATTCAAAAATTGTGTTTTTGGTTAACACACCTTTTTATGAAGCTGCAAAATTTCAGCTGTGTGTAGATGATGTGATTTGCTTTGATAAAAGACACAAAAATCGTGGTATTTTAGGACTTTTAAACTTTATTTTTAATTGTCCTTATCGCAATAAAATTGACACTGCTTTTATTATATATGGCAATGATAGAGGAATTTTAATATCTTATTTATTGGGTTGTAAAAGACGTATCTCAGGACCTACGCAGTATACAAAATACTTTTTAACCGATATACATAGAGAAACTGACGGTTTTAAAAACATGCAAGATATTAACGGCAATTTTATTAAAGCCATAACTCATAACAAAGGTGATGTTTTACCTATTTGTTATCAGCCTGATGAAACTATAAGCAGTTTAATTCCAAAATTACGTAAATTATATAGGGGGCAAGATATTGTGTCTCTTTGTACTACCAGTAAAAATAAAGAAAAAGATATGCCTGTAAAAACTGCTGTTGAAATAGTCGAAAAACTTTCAAAATTGGGTAAGGTTGTTTTTTATCTTGGGGCAGGAGCTGAAGCCAGAAAATTTGCTGATGATATGAAAAAATCAGGTTGTGTCAATTTTGTTGATTTAACAAATATCACTTCTATTAATGAACTGGCTCTTGTTCTAAAAATGAGCAATTCTTTGATAAGTGTTGATACGGGTACAATGCACTTGGCGTGTGCGGTACAAGTTCCTGTTGTTTGTGTTTTTTACAGACAAAATACAATACCTAAATGGGCCCCTAGAGAATCTATGTATAAATCAGTGATTATTGATAGAGATTATTCTTCTGACTATATTTTAAAAAAACTTGAAGCCTTTGATTCTTTTGTTTCTCTTCCTTGACAATAGTCCCTTGAGTATCCTAATATCTGATAAGACGGGTCTTATAAAGAGGGAAGCCAAATGGAAGATAAGAAATTTTATGTTGTATGTATGAAGTGGGGAAACAAGTTTGATAACAGTTATGTTAACAGGCTTTATAATTTGGTTTCCAAAAATTTAACGCTACCGTTTAAATTTATTTGTTTTACTGATAATTCTGACGGTTTTAATTCTGAAATTGAAGTAAGACCACTCCCTGAGATGGATTTAGATCCTTCACTGCCTGAAAGAGGTTGGAGAAAACTCTCTTTGTTTAAAGAAACTTTTGAAGGGTTGGACGGTTGTACAGGTCTGTTTTTGGATTTAGATATTGTAATCAGAGATAATATCGATGAATTTTTCAAGGTTCCGGGAGAATTTATCATAATAAAGGACTGGGATTTCCCTAATGATATTATAGGTAATTCTTCGGTGTTTAGATTTGAATTTAATAAGCATAAAGACGTTTATGATTATTTTATCAGCAATTTTGAGACTGTTCGTCAACAACACAGAAATGAGCAAGCTTATTTGTCTTATAAAATGCACGAAAAAGGCATACTTTCATATTGGGATGAAAGCTGGTGTGTAAGTTTTAAAAGAAAATGTTTACAGCCGTTCCCTTTAAACTTTTTCTTATGTGCTAAAGAACCTCAAACAGCTAAGATTATTGTATTCCACGGTCGTCCAACCCCGGAACAAGCTCTTAACGGTTATTGGGGCAAGGGTGGTTTGAGATACGTAAAACCTGTTAGCTGGCTTAAAAAATATTGGTAGAAGTTACTTTTAATCATTTTAGGCTAATTTCCCTAATATATTCCTATGCAGCTTGACTAATCCAATCGAATCCTTCTTTACCTGATTTTAGATGTGCTTGTCCGGAAAAATAAGCATTTTCACTGAAAGAACCGTTTGGTAGCAAGTAGCTTCTATGATCTTTATCGACTCTTAAACCCCATTTTTTGAAATCATAGAGCCTTGAAACTACGCCTTTATTGCTTGTGTGAGTCTCAAGAACGATTATATATTCTCCATATTTGTAAGTTTTTTTACGACCTAAGGTTACTCCCTTAAAAGGGTTAGGAAGAAATAATTGTTCTCTTACGTTATTTTTCCCTACGAGCTCGGTTAATAATTCATCAAGTTTTGCAGGGTCAACATTTTCGCCTTCGTGTAACGAATCAAGATAAGGCTTAAGTTTTTCCGTAATTTTTGATTTTTCTGCAAAATTAATTTTATAAATTTTATTTTTATCAATATTTTGAGAAGGTTTTTTCTTCCAAATATTGGAAATATTTTTGAAAAATTCTTTGATTTCAGTTGCTAGAGTTTTAATTTGTCTTTTTAGAAAATTTTTGTTTTTTACGCCATATAAAACCATAGCTATTGTTCCTGCTGTGAGTAATAGCATTTTGGCAATGTTATGTACATTATTGTTTTTCGATTTTGAATTGTTTGAAGTAGCTTTAGGAGCAGTAGTTTTAATTGATTTGTTTTTTGTTTCAGTAGCATGGTTTTTTACATTAGGATTGAATGAAATCATATTTTACCTTTTGACAAACTTCACACAAAATTATAAAAACAATTTTGTTGTTTTATTTGCTTATTTGCGCTGGCAAGAGTTATAATTTTTAACAAAATAAGGAAAGTTTATGCAAATAACTGTTTTAGTTGACAACAATACTATTGTAGATGAGTATTTTTTAGGAGAGCCCGGATTTTCTTTGTATATTGAAGTTGCCGATAAAAAAATACTCTTTGATACGGGTTATTCTGATGTTGTTATAAAAAATGCCGAAAAGCTGAACATAAATATCTATGATATTGACTATCTTGTGTTATCTCACGGGCATGACGACCATAGCGGCGGGCTGAGATTTTTAAAAGACGGTTATTCTGGTAGAAAAATAGATTTGATTGTTGCAGCCAAAGAGGCTTTCAATTATAGAATCGATAACGGGGTTGAGTTTGGTTGTCCTGTTTCTGAAAATGAATTAGAAGAATTATTTAATTTAAAGATATCTGAAAAACCGTTTTGGATTAGTGATGATGTCGTGCTTTTAGGCAAAATTCCACGTAAAAATGATTTTGAAAAAACAATACCTTCAGGTATTTCTAACAATCAACCTGATTATATTTTAGAAGATTCCGCTCTGGCTGTAAAATCTGAAAAAGGTCTGATAATAATCACAGGTTGTTCACACTCCGGTATTGCAAATATCTGTGAATACGCAAAAGAAGTTTGTGAAACAGATTCAATTTATTCAATAATTGGCGGTTTGCATTTAGTTAATTCAAATGATGAGGTTATTCAAAAAACAGGTCAGTATCTGCAAAAATTGAATTTAGAATCTTTATATGCGTGTCATTGCACAGGGCTTAAAGCTCAGTGTTGTCTGAGCAATTATGCAAATTTAAAAGAAATCGGAAGCGGAACTGTTTTAAAATTTTAGCTTAAATCTTTCTTGTTTTGATTACATCAATAATTTGCAATAAAAACTTGCAAGATTCTTCAGTTGGACGGAAATTTTTTAAAATTTCTTTGGCTTTACCAATTTCGGAAATATCTACTTTAGGCATAAAAGAGTATTGTTTTATACCTAAATTTTCCCAATATTTGTCAATCAAAGCTACATCTGCCATTGTTTTATTTGGCATTAAATCTTTGTTTAAACTTAAAAATTCTATTGGCAATCTTTTGTCTATGCCAATTTCACTACGGGCTATTAAGTCTTGAAAACTTCTTAAAGAATTACCTGTTCTTGTATAATCTACAAAAACTGTCGGTTTCCCTGAATTTTTAATTTCTTCTGCTGTAATGCCAAGTCTTTTAAGTACTTCGTTATAAGAAGAAACGTCTTGTTTGTCCAGTTGCTTTAAATACCCGTATCTGCCGGCTATATCATATTCTCCGTTTGTTAAATTTGATATAGGACAACTTGTTGCATCATACCCTTTGGCTTTTAAAATCTCCATCATCAAAGACGGAGAACGTCCAATGCCAACTATTTTAAACCCATTTGGGTATCTTTGCTTAAGGTTGTCTTCAACAATATTGGTAAGATGCAATATATCATCAATTTGATTTGGGTTATCAATACTTGATCTAAGAGCAATTTTTTCTGCTTCTGTAAGTTTGTTATATTGTTCTATCCCGTATGAGCCTGCTTTTGCAATATTCTCTGCGGGTTCGTATTTTTTAACAAGCCCGTACATATCACCCTTAAAATTGGATCCATAGCTATAATTTGGGTCATAATTGCAGTTAAAATCACCGTAATATGGCGATGACATGTTACTTTGTGCACAATTAAAACTACTGTTTGGAGTATATGTATAAGGGTTAAAATTGATTTTGTTGTCCATATTTATATAAAAGCGGTTTGCTAAAAAAAATTGCTTTTGTATAATATCTATAGGTCTAATTTGGTTTTATTTTTTATTTACTTAGGGGTTATTGGTATGCATTCTATTCAAAAAATTGGAACAGAAAATGTTTTTGCACGTGGTTTAGTGAATTTTTCAAGTGGTGCATCAAATCCACAAAGCAAGAACAATCTTAAATCTGAAAAAGTTTACAAAACAGTTTATTTAACGTCCGGTTTGGCGTGCTTAGGTGTTATTGGTGCTGCTGTCTATGCAATACAAACTAAAAATAAAAATGCGGTTAAAAATTCATTCAAACCTTTTCAAGAGGAACTTTTTAATTTTGATGCTTATTTAAAAAATGCACAAGAATCCAATGTCTTAACTTCTAAAGATTATTTGGCAAATTGTATTGAAAAAAATATTATAGGTACCGGGCAAAATTCAAAAGTTTATAAATTTACTAATCCGTTAATGAACAATTGGGTTATAAAGGTTGAAACAAAACATAATGATTATTTAGAAAGTTTTTCTAAGGGGTTGCAACAACTGCCTGATGAGTTTGTAGGTTTTAATATGGGACAACCCATTGCCAAAATTGGTGAAAGGGTTAAAATCCTGAAAAAAATAGATGGAAAACCACACTCCATAAAAGATTGGTCAAGTCATCGCAGAAATCAAATACCAATAACTCAAGATGATGCTAAAACCTTTCTTGCTGATATAAAACAAATTGCTAAATTTCCTCAAGAGGCTTTTGATGAATATGCTCAAAAGCTTAAGCTTCTTGACGACAAACTTTATAAGGCTGACAGTTTTAATCCAAATAATTATTTGATTGATTTTAAAAATCAAAAGATATACATAATTGATGCATATAAGTATGCTCCTGATGAACATCTTAATTCAAAGTTTGATTTAATATGTCCTTTGGTAGATTTTCCGAACTTTGAAAGATTTTATAATGTAATGAATAAAGATCAAAGAACTGATTACATTGCAACAACAAAGATATTGGTTGAAAAATGTACTAAAGCTGCTAAAAATACGGGGATAAATACATCAGAAGATTTTTACAGAGATTTTATTGGCAGAGTTGACGGGCGAGAGCATAACAATGGTATTTATACCAATGCTTTTAATAAAATGAAAGAGATTTGTAAGGATATAGAGTTTTAAACTTTTATTTTTAAAATAATTAAGACAGCCAGCGTGTTTACAATTTTTTTGCTCAAAGACATTCTAACAGAGCTACCGCTGTGAATGCTCAAACGGGTTTAAGTAAATAAACAATTTAAGTAGAATAAGCAAAAAAGAGTCTTTGATTTTATACAGAAAGTGCGGAGTTTAAAGCTTCTGCAAATGTATTATCTAAGATTTCAATATTTTTGCCGGCTATTTCTTTGTTGTTGTGAATAGCTTCTGCAAATCTTTGCCTTCTTTCAGGTGTCCAGAAAAATTTAAAAAATGCGTTTTTATAATGTTCTTCGATACCTTCAATTGTTTTGCCCATGGCTTCTGTATCAAATTGGGCTTTGAAGTTTTGGAAAGCTCTGCTTTCAAGTATGTTTTTGTCGGTATCTAAGTCTTTTGAGTATTTATAAAGCTTTTTAAGCAGCATAATTTTGCTCTTGTTCATGGACGGGTCTTCTTGGAATTTAGCAAGCGGATTCGCCTCAACGGCTTCACGTTTACCAGCTTTGAAGATATTTAGCAGATAGGCATCTATCAACTTATTTGTTGGGTAGAATGTCGTTTCAGGAAACATTGTTTTTTGCCATACAGGTTTGATAAGACTCCAGTCTGTTTTGTATGCGGTCATATTGCCGAGATCTGCTCTTAATTTACTTGTACGCCAGCTTTCTGTTAAGATTGCTGAGGATATGATATTTTTGTCTGCACTGGTGAGCGCGGCAAATTCTTGGGCTGTAGTTTCATATCTTTTTAAAAAGCTTAAGAAATTCCCGTCAAGCCCTGAAAGTCTGTCGTAATATTTGTTTAATCTTTCTATTGCTATTTCTTTGCCGTCAACGGTTTTGTAAATTTTCCCTGAGTAGCTGTTCGCATTGATGTAATTGTCACGTAATATGTTTAAAACGATTTCGTCACGATTAGGCTCTCTGAATAATCTGTATTGCAGAGGTTCTTTATAGTTGAATATAGCTACGTTTCTGGGGGTCGCAGTTCCTTTAAATTGACCCGTAATCATTTCTAATGCAATACTGTCTTGCATTTGTTTGACTTCGGGGTAGATATCCCATTTTTTTAAAACATTACCGAGTTTTGAATCAAAAAATTCATCAATTATTTTGATTTTTTCTTGTAATGTCTTGCTGTTTTGTACTTCATCAAATAAAGAAGTAGGGATAACGGATTTGAGCTTTTCAGTTATTTCGCCTTCAAAATCAGTGTTAAAGACTTTTATTTCTGGATACATTTTTTTAGCTTCAGCAACTGTTTTACAATCTTTTAGGCCAGCGTAATGCTCAGATATGATTTTTGTGAAGTTAAAATCAGATTTTTCTGCTGCTGCTTCAATTTTTTCAAATAACTCTTTAGGAACAATCTCCTTATAATCTCCGAGTTTTGATTTAAACGATTGAGCGACTTCGTCAAAGTTTTGGAAGAGTCTTGTATGAATAACACCCTTGTACGCTTGTAAAAGCTGTGCATCTGCATGAGGCAGTTCTTCAGCAACTTCATCAACAACTTTTGTATTTGTTGTTACTGTCTTTTCGGCTGCTTTTGCTGCATTTTTTACTGAATTTATTATTTGTATTGGTTTAATCATGTTTTTTATAAAAACAAAAATGAGTAATAATTGCTGTTTGTTAAAATATTTTTACAAAGTAAGAAAAATAGTTTGGTGAAATTATGTTTGTATAGAGGTTGCTAAGACAGAAGCAAGGCTTTTGCGAGCAGTATAAAGATTAAATTTCGAATCCGCCCAATAAAAAAAGACCCCTTACGGAGTCTTTTAAATGGTGGGCAGGGGTGGATTCGAACCACCGTAGTCGTTAGACGGCAGATTTACAGTCTGCTCCCTTTAGCCACTCGGGCACCTACCCATATTTTGTTTTCAAGTTAAATTGCCTTTGACGGGATTTGAACCCGTGGCCTCTCCCTTACCAAGGGAGTGCGCTACCCCTGCGCCACAAAGGCTTTCGGTCTTAGACCCCCTTCTAGGAGAAAATGCCGAAGATAGGAATCGAACCTACAACCTACGGTTTACAAAACCGTTGCTCTACCATTGAGCCACTTCGGCATAACGTGTAATTATCATATTAAGGACATGTCAATGTGTCAAGAGGTCAATTTAAATTTTTTAATTTATCATACAATCTTTCTACAACATCTTGCCATATCCAGTTTTCTTTTTGCTTGAAAATAGTTACGCTGTCGTACCAGGGAGTAGTCTCTGTGTCGTCAAACCATCTCCACTCGCTTGCGTAAGGCAAAAGCAAGTATGTTTTTACCCCTAATGCACCGGCCAGGTGTGCGATAGCAGAATCTATCGTTACAAGTATATCAAGATTCATAAGAGCAGCAGCTGTATATGAAAAATCTTTTAGTGACGGTTTTAAATCTTTAATGTGCGGATATGCTGATATTTGGTTTTCTTCGTCGTCAATTTCAAAACTATAAAAATCAATGTTTTCAAGTGATAATACCTTATCCAATTCTTTTAATTTGATTGAACGATTTCTTAAAACGTTTGGATTGCCTTGCCAAAAAAGACCAATTTTAGGTTTATTGGTATTAAAATGCTCTTCTTTGAATTTTGTAATAAGTGCTTCATCTGCTTTATAGTAACCTTCTGAAGAAGGAATATGCGCAAAATCCATTTTTAAAACATTGTATAGTTCCATTATATTGGCACTATAGTCATAATTGTCATCTTCTGTATTTGTTACTTCTACATCAGGAAAATTTTGCCTAAAAAGTGGTTGTAGTGCTTCTGGAACAGATACTTTTACAGTTTTAAAGAATTTTTTCAAATAAGGTAGGTATCTGCTAAACATGATGTGGTCACCATATCCGACAAAATAATATACCAATAGAGTTTTATCAAGATGTTCTTTTCCGTCCCAGTAGTTTCTGTATTTTTTTCTTTCACTTTTGTGGAATATACTTGTTCTACTTTTTTCAAAATATTTATGACCGTTTTTTATGTCTTTTTTGTGTAAATATGTCATGCCAAGACTTTTTAAAGTTTCATCATTATGCGGTTCAAACTTTAAAGCTTGTTTTAAGCATCTTATAGATTCATTCAAATTTCTTTCATTTCTGTATAAAACGCCAAGGTTATGAAAGGCTTCATAATTTGGTTTTATTTTAATGGATTTTTTGTAATATTCTTTTGCTGTTTTTTCATCGTGTAGTCTTTCATAAAGAATGCCTATATTATTAAGACCTACGCAGTCCTTAGGCTCTATCGTGAGACTTTTTTGATAAAATTCAATGCCTTTTTGATATTGTTTGGCATCTTTTGCCAGTTTTGCAAGTTTTCTTATGAAATCAACATTTTGAGATTCATATTCAATAGCCTTTTCAAAAAATTGCATAGCTTGTTCGTATTTTTTTTGTTTGTAGTATGAAATACCCAGGTTTTGATAATATTCTGCACAAGGGAATCCCTTTACAGCAAACTCAAAATATTGTTGTGCTAGAGAAAATTTATTGGTGCATAAATAAACCATTCCCAAAAGATTTGATACATCAGGTTGTTCAGGTTCCTCTTTAAGAAATTCTAAATAAATTTTTTCTGCTTGTTCAAACTTTCCTTGAGATTGCAAGTTAAGAGCTTCTTGTATGTCTACCATTGAACCTCTTCTTTTATTGTCTTAATTCTTCGTGGTAAACACCGCCGCCGCAAATTGTTTCTATTACTTTAAGCAGAAATTCTCTTGGAGCGTCCATGTGGTTTATGTAAAATTCTTTGTTTCCGAGGTGATTAATCTTGATTATGCAGTTTTGTCCTCTTTCAGCCGGAATAAATAAAGATGCAACTTCTTGTTCCAAAACTGCTTGAAGTTGATTTTCTTCATCAACATTTTTAACTATTTCGTTAAAATTACCTTTAAGAGCAATGATTCTGTTTGAGATCATCGGCATTTCAACGCCTCTGTAAAGGGCTTGAGGTTGATTGTTCCATCTGGTTGTAAAACTTATTGTATGCCACAAGATATGCAAGATTAAGACGGATTTTTTATCATCAGTTTCAAAATAGATGTTTTCTGTAGCTACTCCTCTTGCCGAAAACGATTGTTTTAAATATTCAACTGTAGCTTGCATGTTGTCTGTTATTTTGACAAAAGTTTCTGCAGCATTCATTGTTGAACGCTGATATTCAAGAAACTGTTTATACATGTGTGTCGAAACAAGATTAATCCTCTCTTGAATGACAGAGGATTTTCTGATTGATGTTTCGAGGTTATCAAAGCTATTGAAATTGTTGTCCAAATCGTCTCTCTTATGGTTTTGTGTCTTTTGGGATTAATATTATTTTGACACTTGTAACAATATTGTATAAAAAAATTTACATTACAGGTACATAATTTTTCATTTTTTTTACAATACAATACACTTATACTATTTGTGATGTTTTTTTGTCAACTTTGTTGGATTCATCTGATAGTATGTTGCTTTTTGCTTTTGATTTATATAATATTTGTAAAAGGTTTTTAAATAAGGGCTTATTGAAATGGCTAATGTGGCTAATTGTAAAAAGTGTGGAGTTTTGTTTTTGCAGACTTCAAGTAAGATAGACGTTTGTGACAAGTGCTTTGAAAAGCAAAACAAGTTGCTGGCAGACATTAATACTTTTGTAACAATGTACCCTGATGAACATGTTTCTTTAGATATTGTATTAGAGAAGTTTAATCTTACAAGAGACGAATTTGAAGTGTTTTATGCTGCAGGAAAATTTGTAAAGATTGCACAAAAAGTAACAATGAAGTGTGTTAAATGTGGCAAAATAGTCCCTTTGGCTGGAAAAACAAATATGCTTTGTAATGCATGTACTAAAAAATTACAAAACGAAATCTGATATTAATGAGAATAGTAGTAGTTGGTTATGACAAAATGTTTTCCAATCTTATTTTAGGTTCTTTGGAATCTAAAAATAAGGTAGTGGGGGTGTTTCGTCATGAGCGTGTTACTATACATCCTTTCTTATTATTTTTTAAGGATATTTTTGCTCCCGGAAAGGATTATTCATTTATAAAAAGTTTAAAGTTGAAAGAGATTAAAGCCAGAAGTGTAAATTCTAAAACTTTTAAACAAGAAGTTTTAAAATTAAATCCGGATATAATTCTTGTTGGTTCTTGGAGTGAAAAATTCAAAAAACCGATAATAGAATTGCCTAAAATTGGTACAATAAATTGTCATCCTTCACTTTTGCCAAAATACAGAGGGCCTAACCCTTACATAAGGGTAATTATGAATGGTGAAACAGAAACGGGTATTACTTTCCATTTGATGGATGAAAATCTTGATACAGGCCCAATTTTATTGCAAAAAAAAGTAACGATTTTACAAGGTTTTAATGGTGATACAGGAGAATCTTTGAAAAATAAATGTTGTAACCTTGCTAAAACAGGGGTTTTTGAGTTATTAACTTCTATGAATAATGAGGTAATTATACCAACAAATCAAAGCAGCAAAGATGCTTCTTATTACCCTCAAATAAGTGAAAAAGATATACTAATTAACTTTGATAAAACTGCCGATGAAATAAACAGACTCATAAGAGCTTTGACACCTTGGCAACCTGCTTATATTGCTCATAAAAATGCTTTTTTACAAATAGGGAAAGCAAAGTTTTTTGAGAATAAAACAAAGTATAACAAGCCTGGTATGATATTGAAAAAGAATAAAAATACCTTATGGATACTAACCGGAGATAATAAAATAGCTAAAATTTCAGGCTTGAAATTATTTGGTGCATTTGGGCAAATTTTTACACCTTTGTATATGATGCTTTTTGTAAAAAGCGGAGATATTTGTCGTTAATCTCCGCCTTTTAAGGTTTATTTGATTGTTTTCAAGCAGCTTTGCGGGGCTACAATTGTTGTTACATATGGCTTTTCAAAGTATTTGTTTGCAACCCTTATTATGTCTGTTGCGGTTACGCTTTTTATCAGTTGTGGAAATTCATTAATGTAGTTGTAACCTCTGCCTGAAATTTCAAACCAGCCTAGAGTTGATGCTTTTTCCATATTTGTTTCTTGTGAAAGAATAAAGTTGCCGAGAATTTTGTCTTTGGCTTCTTTTAATTCTTTGTCAGAAACAAACTCTCTTTTTAAAATATTTATTTGTTTTAATAGTTCGTTTTTAGAATGTTGCGCTGTAGAAGGGTTTGTGCCTATGTAAAGGGCGAAAATACCTTTGTTTACGTTTGCAGCAAAGCTTGAACCTACCTGATAAGCTAATCCTTGTTGAGCTCTTAGTTGTTTAAATAAGCGAGAACTCATTCCGGAGCCGAGAATTGAGTCTATTACCTGCAATGTTGCTACATCTTTTTTATTTTCAACACCGTCTGTTAACCAGCCCATAACTATCCAAGCTGCTTCAACGTCTTTTTCTTTTTTGACGGTTTTTGTTGCTGTCAAAGGTTTAAAGACATTTTTGTATGAATTATAATCAAATTTTTTGGCAGTTGTTGTTTTGTCTATGCAAAAGATATTGGATAGTTTTTCGATTATTTCAGCGTCGTTTACGTTACCGTTTATTGAAATAACAAGGTTTTCAGGGTAAAAAACGCTTTTGTAGTAGTCTGTTACGTCATTTTGATTAATTGTTGGTATTGTTTTTTCAAGAATCTTGCCTGTTACACCGTATGGAGTACCTTGCCATATAGCTGTTTTAAATTCTTCTAAAGCAACATTTACAGGCAAATCTCTATTTCTTTGAATTGCTTGGAGTTTTTCTTTTTTAACTCTTTCAAGCTCTTGCTCGTCAAGTGATGCGTTATTTACGATTTCGTTCAAAAGTTCCAACGTTAATGGCAAATCATTTTTGGTAGTTTTAACAGAAATTGAAAACATATCAGAACCGCTTGAAGGAGCTATGATTATTCCGTTTTGTTCCATTGTTTGTGACAAGTGGAGTTTGGAATATTTTTTAGTGCCTTTTAGCATAAGTGATGCTGTTACTGTTCCAAGACCCGCTTTTTTCTCTGTATAATTGCCGCCTTTAGCGTATATTTCCATAGCAATTATGTCGTTAAGCTGGTTGTGGTTAATAATTAGATTTATGTTGCAAGGCAGCTTGTATTGAGTGATTGTTTTGTCTTTTTTTACAACTTCAGGTTTTGTTGTGTGGTTGTGTTTTGATTGAATATTACTTATTGGTTTTGTGTTTTCTTGGGATGATGCATCAGGCAACATTATTGAGATTGCAGCCTGATTTGGGTTTAAGTATTTTTTTGCAACTTTTATAATATCGTTTTTAGTTACTTTTTTGATGTTTTCTATGTATTCATCATAGTATTTTGAATCACCGTAAACCAGAGTTGTGTATCCCAGCTCGTTTGCTATGTTGGCTGTAGATTCTCTTGAGTAGAAGGTATCACGTTCTATTATATTTTTTGCTTTTTGAATTTCTTGCTCATCAAAATTTCCGTTTCTGATTTTTTCTATTTCATCAAATATTGCTTTTTTGACTTTTTCTTTGTTGATTGGAGTAAAGTTCGCTCTAACATAAACAATGCTGTCATCTTTCATTGAAGAATGACCTGCAGAAATGCTGTATGCTAGTTGTTGCTGTTCTTTTACTGATTGATAGAGTTTAGAAGAACGTCCGTCACCGAGTATTGTTGCAAGAACATCAAGAGCGTATGCATCTGAGCGGTTTTCTTGCGGAACGCCTCTAAATCCGATAATCATATAGCCTGTTTCAACTTTGTCATGAGCTGTTACTTCTTTTTGCTTAACAAGGTATTTATCAGATTTGTATTTTGGAAGTTTGCATTTTTTAGTTTCTTTTTTATTAAAGTTTTGTTTAATAAGATTTAAGGCTTCTTCAGTGTTTACGTCGCCTACGACTACGGTAATCATATTAGATGGATTGTACCAAGTGTCGTAGAAGTACATAATTTCTTCTCTTGGAATATTTTCTATTATTTCTTTTTTACCAATAACCTCTCTTTTGTAGGGGTGGTATTGATAAAAAGATTTTATAAGGTTTTCATAAAGCTTGTTTTCAGGGTTGTCTTTTGTTTTTGCAATTTCTTCTATTACAACTTTTCTTTCTTTTTCGAGTTCTTTTCTTGGTATCAGAGGATTCATCAACATATCTGCGTGCAAATCAATTGCTGTTTTAAAATCTTCTGAAGGTATTGTGATGTAGTAGTGGGTAAAATCTTTGCTGGTTGCAGCGTTTGTTATAGCACCTTTGGATTCTAATATTTTGTCAAACTCGCCTGTAGGGTGTTTGCTTGTACCTTTAAAGAACAAATGCTCGAGAAAGTGTGCTACACCGTTATTTGTGTCATTTTCGTTGATTGAACCTGTTTTTATCCAGGTATCTATTGTTACGATTGGGTTATCGTGAACTTCTTTAATTATGACTGTTTGACCGTTATCGAGTTTGTATGTTGAATAATCAAGCGCAAAAACCGCTTGAGTAAGGCTTAAAAATGCCACAAAAACTAAAATTGCAAAATTTTTCATATTTTTCATATAGCTTTTACCCTTTTTATTAATGTTATTTGATAACAAATTATACTATATATTTTGTTTTGTACGCATAGTCTTAATAAGCTGTTATATAGATTATTGTTGAATAGCTCTTTTGGTTAATGGTTAAAGCTTATTCTTTGTTTAACATGCATTTATGTTTGATAGAGATTTTGAAATTAATTATGGTGACAGTATGTCTTATAACGATTGTGCAATTGACGGATATTGCAGTATAGATCCGATAGTTTATTCTTTGATGGAGGTTTTGCTTTATGAGTTAAAGCAACTCACTTACTATTACATCAAAATGCAAGAACTCGGATATGAAAACAAAGAGCTTAAAAGCCAAATTATAAACTATTTGTCTGTAGTTTTAATAGGGTATGAGTTTAATCGCAAAGAGTTTGAAGAGCTCATTTGTCGAGTGCATACAGAAAAAGAAAATGTAAAAGAGTCTTATTCTTCAATTTGTGAAAAGGAAAATATAGACTGCCAAATTTTAAAATCAAATATTAAATTTGAAAAGTTTAACCTTTCTTCTATTGTTAATCAAGGCGAACAGCAGGCTATTTTAAGAAATAAAATTTTGAATTCGGACGTCAAAAATATCTATGAGATAATTTTAAATCTGATTAAAAGTGCAAGCATAAGACTTGTAGAACTTAAATCTTATACAGATGATTCTGTACCTGAAGAAGATGCGATTTTGAAATTGTTTAACAGTTTGAATTTTTCTTCTATGCAAGAGTCAAAATTGATTAGAAAAATCAATGATTTTGCAAAGATTAATTTTCAAATTCATCAAAAGATACATAAACTTAAAGAACAATATTATGGCAAAATTTCACTTAATGATGTTCAAATAGGCGTAGATGCAGGAAAATCAGTTTTAGTTTCGGGACAAAATTTAAAAGATTTAGAAAATCTTTTAGAGCAAGTAAAAGATACTGATATAAATGTATATACACATAATGGGCTTGTTGTTGCTCACGCTTATCCAAAGTTTGAAAAATATAAAAATTTAAAAGGACATTATCAAATGTCTTTGGATAATGTTCAGTACGATTTTTCTTCTTTCAAAGGACCTGTGCTTGTTATAAGAAACTTTCAATATCTTTTGGACAGACTTTATAGAGGAAGAATTTATACAACAAATCTTATTGCCGGCAAAGGTATGACAAGGGTTGAAAATAACGATTTTTCGGCTCTTATAAAAACTGCCGAAGAATCTCAAGGCTATTCAAGTGATCATAGAATAACAAAAGTTAAGGTTGGCTATGACGAAAATATCGTTATGCAAAAAGTTGATAAGATTATCGAAAAAATTAAAAATAAAGATATAAAACACTTGATAATTGTTGGGCTTTTAAACCACGCTGCAATGCATTCTGAGTATTTTGGCGAGATGGAAAAGCATTTGCCAGATGATTATTATGTCATTAGTACGGCGATTGCATCTAAAAAAGACAATGTTCTTTGTTTTGACTCGTTTTTTAATTCTTCTTTGATTTATAAAGTGCTGACGCATATCAAAGAACACGTTGACTTTGATAAATTCCCGGTGAGTGTTTTTATAACGACTTGCAACTTGCATACAATGTCGCATCTGTTTAATTTGAGGTATTTAGGAGTGAAAAATATCTATCTTCCTGTTTGTACATCAAATGTTTTGACACCTAATATGCTTGAGTTTTTGAAAGAAAAATTTGATGTAAAACAGGTGACCTCAGATGCGTTAAAAGATTTGAAAAAGTTGTAGTTAAATACTAGAACAAACAGTGGAAAGGAAGCTTTTATAAAGCTTCTTTTTTGTTGCTGTTTCATAAATGTAAAAAAATCCTGTAAAGAAATGATAAATTTTTACAAAATTTGGTTTAAAAATATAAAAAATGGGAATTAAAAATATAGGTGTGAAAGTACGAGGACCAAAAGATATGCCAAAGAAGACAAGAAATACGAAATGGTTAAAAACCTTGTCCCACAACGATTTTAAAATCGGGGGGGGGGCGTTGAAAGCCTAATAAAACAACTCTCTAACGTTATTCTGAGCGAATGCGACACTTTGGACCGTCATTCTGAGCAAAGCGAAGAATCTCAAGATAGTAATCTTTCACCCCAAGCTTGTGAGATGTTTCGGCTAACGCCTCAACGTGACGATACAAACGTCATTCTGAGCGAATGCGAAGAATCTCAAGATTGTACTCTTTCACACCAAGTTTGTGAGATGTTTCGGCTGACGCCTCAACATGACGTAATTTGTCATTCTGAACGTGGAACAAAATTTCACAAATTAATTCATTATGCCAAAACTGCAGCAATAAGCTTATCCTTGTCATTTTTTATTACCGCACCTGTGTTAGCAGACAATGCCCCTGTTCCTCAGGATAATCACGCCTATACACTTACAAAAGTTGACCAAGCTGGTGAAAACACAATCACAAAATATGAATGGTCTGACAAAGAAAATAAACTTATTCCTGTATATTACCGTGTTGACTTAAATAAAACAGAATACGGCAACCCAAACGGGGATAAAACGTTAACTTTTGGCTGGAAAAAAAATGCTGATACAGGGAACCTTGAATTTAAACAAGACCCTGCGACTCCTGTAGGTCAAACTATAACATATAAGTATAATTCATCAGATGTACAAACAAGACTTACCAATTCAACGGATAATTCATCTAGAACTACGACAGGTGTGTTTATAGGTCAAATAACAGGCAGTACTTCAGGAACTCAATATGGAGGTGCGATATACAATAACGGTAGTAGTGCGAAACTTGGCGATATAAATGCTGACTTTATAGGCAACTATGCTCAATCTGATTCTCGTTTTGCCTATGGCGGAGCGATTCATAACAGTTATGGAACAATCGGAAATATCACAGGCGATTTTATCGGCAACTATGCTCAATCGACCAGTGATTATGCCTATGGCGGAGCGATTTATAACTATGCAAATACTTCTAGTGCAACAGTGTTAATCGGAGATATCACAGGCGATTTTATAGGCAACTATGCTCAATCCAAGTCGTCTTCTGCCTATGGCGGAGCGATTTATAACCGTTATGGAACAATCGAATCTATCACAGGCGATTTTATAGGCAACTATGCTCAATCTGATTCTCGTTTTGCCTATGGCGGAGCGATTTATAACCGTTATGGAACAATCGAATCTATCACAGGAGATTTCATCGGCAACTATGCTCAATCAACTTCAAATCAAGCCGAAGGCGGAGCGATTTATAACTATTGGGAAACAATCGGAAATATCACAGGTGATTTTATAGGCAACTATGCTCAATCCAAGTCGTCTTCTGCCTATGGCGGAGCGATTCATAACAGTTATGGAACAATCGGAAATATCACAGGTGATTTTATTGGTAACTATGCTCAAGGTTCTTCTTGGGTCTATGGCGGAGCGATTCATAACAGTTATGGAACAATCGGAAATATCACAGGTGATTTTATTGGCAACTATGCCCAAAACACTGGTTCTGATTCTGCTACTGGCGGGGCGATTAATAACGAAGGAACAATCGGAAATATAACAGGAGATTTTATAGGCAACTATGCACAATCAGAAACGGGCAATGCACTGGGCGGAGCAATATATAACGAAGAAATTATTAATGCTATTGTTAATTCTGACTTTATTGACAACTATGCTGTGTCAGAAAATGGCGAGGCCAAGGGCGGAGCTATTTTTACAAACAAAAATTTAAATATTGTTGCAAACAACGGAGGTCAATCAGTATTTTCAGGCAACTTTACTGAGTCAAACG
>CALVEH010000014.1 GCA_944326545.1 Candidatus Gastranaerophilales bacterium
CAACAATCAATGTATTTTATTAATTCTTGTACAGTTGGTATGTAATTATTAGTGAGTTTTTTATGCATATCTCTATGGAGTTTTTCTCCTCGTTTCATCCAAGCCGGTTTGTTTTCAATACTTGTTCCAATGTAGCTTGGCATCATCTTTTCAAATTCTTCTTGAAATTCAAGAAAGAATCTTTCAATAACTTTCGCTCTAGCATTGTAGGGTTTAGCAAAAACTGATTTGATTCCGAGATTTGCATAAATTCCATTAAACCCTTCTTCGTCAAAATCACAAGATTGAAAATATTTTGCTTTAAATGCCCTACCGTTATCTTGATAAACTACCTTCGGAATCATACCTAAATTAATAATGGCATTTCTTAATGCACTTGCTATACATTGAGTGTTCTCACTCATCATAATTTCATAACCAACCAATGCTGTTGATTTCCAATCTAAAAAACCAACAAGAGTTGCTCTTGTTGGTTTTCCTGTAAATGGGTTAATTACTTGAAAGTTTAGAGTATGTCCATCAGCAATAAGTACATCACCAACTTCCAATTTTGAAATATCTCTTTCAATATATGCTTCCACTTTATCGTGGTATGCTTTTTCACCTTCTCTAAATAGTATCCATCTTGAATAATTATTCTTTTTGTAGTGCTCAGCGTATCTTCTAAATGTAATAACGTGAGGAATATTTTCAATTCCTTTCTTTTCTAGTATATGCTGAGTTAATTTGATTGCTTTTGTAACAGAGAATTTATTTGGATGTAGAAGAAATTTAATAAATATATCTTTCATTACTTGAGTTAAAATTGTATTATATTCACCCTGTTTTGTATATTTGTAATTAGGAAGTAACACCCTATAATCTTCATTATCTTCATATGCCCAAATCCATCGATGAAGTGTACCTATTGAAATACTGCCAATAAATTTATGTATTTTAGGTAAATACATTCCACTATTGTATAAATCTAAAAATATTGAATCAGCTTCTTTTTTAGTTTTGTATTTAGCTCTCATATTCTGAAGAGCTTTTACAATATCTACTCTAGCAAGTGCCGTTAATTTTGCACTCTCTGTTATGAAGTTTTTATTGTTGATATTATTAATGGGAACTAATGCAGTACAATTTGATTGAGTTGCTTCCTTAATTAATTCATCTTGGAATTTTTCTTGTATTTCAGGTTCTAGAGATGAGTATAATATCTCGTATGATTTACCTCCAAAAACTTTAACTTCACGTGCTACATATTTACCTTTTTGAATTGCTAATCTTAATGAACGATTGCTTTTCAACCCTTTTAATTCTGCTATTTTATTAATATCTATATATTCTTTGTTTTTCATCGTAGACACACATTAGCTCGGAATTAAATGTATTGGAACATCACTTCCGAGCTTTGTGTCATTCTTGTATCATTAAAATTTCCAAAACCTTGTGTTAATTTTTCCGAAACTTGGTGTTAATTTTTTAATTCCTTGCACAACTGGACTATACCAAAATAATCAAACTATCCGTACACCTTAAAAACGGTGCTAAAACCGGCTATATTAAGAAAAAATCAAACTATCCGTACAGTCCCCAAAAAGTCCATTTCGGCAGTTTGATTTTTTTGGTAAACTTAATTTTCCGACCCGAAAACGCCCTCGCAGAGCGGGCTGTCCAAAATAATCAAAGTATCCGTACAAATAAAACCGGTCGTTAAATTACACCGTACAAATCAAACTGGACAAAAAACTACACTCAGCTCACTCGCGCTCGAACCTACTACAATGCTCTGCCTTGTGGTTCTCATCCCACCTCTATAAAATCTCTAACCACTTATTAAGTCGGAGAGGGTGGGATTCGAACCCACGGTACAATCGCTTGCACACAGACTTTCGAGATCCGCACCTTAAACCACTCGGACACCTCTCCTTAGTTCATATTCTACAATAAAACCTCAATATAGGGCTATACTTTTTTAGTTTCAACGCCGGGAGCATCTTTTATAATAAAAGGTCTAACAAAAGCGTATGTTCCATATAAAGACGCCAACAAACCTGACAAAGAAAGAACTTTAGAAGTCTTTGCCATTTTTTGCCCTAATAAACCGCCTGCAGTCATTAGAGTTGTACCTGCCATTATACCCAAATAGCCTTTAAATATTGTTCTTGGAACAAGTATTGTATCTGTCATATCTGCAGAGTTTTTTGCAGCTGTATGAAACTTTTCTAAAAAACCTTCTTTTTTGTTATTTGAAGGAATTACAATTGCTTGTTTAAAACTTGGGGTGATGGGATTAACTTTCATAATAAAAAACCTGTATTGTCTGATACTATGATTTTAATACATAAACAGGCTTTATCAATATTACTGATTATTCTTTAATAACTTTGCCAAATAAAAGCCTTAACCCGCCAAAAGGTTTGCCCAAAGTTTTTCTAACCCCGCAAGAAATCACATTTACGTTTGTTGCTAGCCCGTTAACTTGGTATAAAGTAGAATTAACATTCTTTGTTGTTCCTTCTAAATTATCACTTATAACAGCCAAATTACCGGCAGACTTTTCTATACTTGAAAAAGTATTGTTTAGCTGTTTTTGTTCCATCGCGTTATTAATTTTTTCTGTCATTGCATCTATGTTGCCTGTAGCCTTTGACAAATTGCCTGAGGCAACAGACAAATTATTTTGATTCTCCTTCAAAATATCGTTTAGAGAAGTAAAAACAACATTTAAACCTTCGAGTGCATTGTTTAAATTTTCAGTGCTTTCAGCAAGATTATTTTTGATAATCTCTAAATCATCAGGGTGTTGGTTTGACATAAACGTATCGATATCGACTGTTGCTTTTCCTTCTAAAACAGCTCCGTTAGCTATCATTTTTTCAGATGGTTCCTTAGGATAAACAAGTTCTAAAAAGTCTTGTTCTTTGTTATCTCTTTTCTCTTTTTTCAAAAGCACAAGTGTATTATCTGGCAGCATAAGACGCTTAGGATACAAAACGAGTTTTATCATAGTATGATTAAAATCATCACTATGCTTTGGCTCTTTTGCCCTGCCAACAACAATACCCTTATAATAAACCTGCATTTTTTGATGAATCGGACGCAACTCGCTAAACTTAGCAGTAACATAAGTGTAAGTAGTTAATTTGTAGATGTAAAACCCCAGCCCTGCAATAGCTGCAACGGCAATAATAAAAAACATTTTTTTCATAGTTCAAATACTATATCTTTTTTGAACTTATAAAAATTACCGATTCTGGCTAATTATGTTAACTAAAAACTCAAATTGATTTGGAATATATTCAAATATTTTTCCATAGACTCTTTATCAAAGGTTAAAACGGTATTTTTAACACCGTTAAAATATCTCACTCCGTCTTCTTTCATACCTAAAGATTTATAAAGAGCAACATTTTCAGGCTTATCAGTAGCAAATTTAAGCGTGTGATTTCCTGTTTCCAAACAATAGCTGACCATTCTTGCAATAACTGCCTTAGCACTATTTTTCATTGTTCTTGCTTTACCTTGATTCCACGGAGCAGTATTCAAACTACGACCCCAAACACAGCCATCGTCTTGAACCTCGATATTAGCCAACGCTTGAATTTTACCCTCTGCTCTCAAAACGAAATAAACCGCATCAGGATACAATTTACCTGATTTATAAGGCGGTAAAATTTCAGCTTCCGGATATTTTTCTTGTCTCCATTGTTTTTTTAATTCCTGCGCCAACAATTTATATTCAGATTCATCACTGTATGGAAGAATATCTTTTACCTCTCCAAAAACAGAATGACCTTCTTTTATGTTTTGCAAATAAACGCTTTGACCGTCTTTCAAAACATTCCAAGGCAAATTTACACCTTCTTTAGGAACAAACTTCATAAGTTTTGCATCCTTGTCTTTTAAACGGTCAATAAGAATCTCACGTCTTTGAGGCAACATTTTCTTATAAGCTTCAAAATCTCTTTCTTCTTTAGGAGTGATAGTATAAGAGCCATCTGCCATCGAAGCTATTTCTTTTTGCAGCTCTTGAGGCAAATCTAATTTAGAAACATCAAATCTTATACCTGCAGCCTTAATTCTGTCAAAAGCTTCGTTTATCTGTTTTTCATTGGCAGACATTACTATACGTACATAGCCATCACCGTTATCGCCAAAAACATCCCCAGGTGTGAATGCTATTTGTGATTTATGCAAAACATATTTAAAAAACTCATCAGAGTTAAAATCAGGAGGAATTTTTGCCCACAAATAATAAGTGCCCTCTGTCGGTTTTGCATCACTGCCAAGTTCGTGCAACCTTTTTATAGCTGTGTTTTTACGGTTGCGATAAATTTTATTTACCTTTTGAATATATCCTTCTTCATCTTTTAAAGCTTCTGCCGCAGCTGTTTGAACAGGGATGTAAACACTTCCGCCTGAAAGATATTTTGCTTTAAGCAAATTGTCTATGTTGTCTTTTGAACTTACTGCAAAAGCAACTCTTAACCCTGGCATACTTTGTGCTTTAGAAAAAGTATGAACTTCAAAAGCAACATCTTTTGCACCGTCTACCTGCATTATGCCAACAGGTTTTCTGCCTGTATGAGTTATTTCACTATTATCCATATCATGGATTATCAAAATACCATTTTCTTTTGCAAATTTTACGGCATCTTCAAAAGTTTTTTTAGGAGCAAAAGAGCCTGTCGGGTTGTGAGGATAGTTTAATATAAGAATTTTGGCATCTTTTGACATTGTAGAAAAGTCCGGAAGATACCCATTTTCCGGATTAATTTTATAAGGAACTTTTTTTAAATCATGTCTTGTAATCAAATCATCATATAAAGAATACCCTGGATCAGGCACCAATACTTTATCTCCATATTCCGCATAAGCAGAAAATATATGATCAACAGCATCAGACGCACCTGATGTAACCATAATTTCTTTTCTAGGATCAACAGTTACGCCAAATCTTTTTTTCATCCAATCTGCAGCTGTATGAAAGAAAAATCCATCACCTTTAGGGTTATTATATCTGTGTGACCACAAATCACCAACTTTGTCTTTTAAAGCCTTTTTAGCCATCTCTGGCGGAGTAAGATCAGGATTTCCCATTGACATATCAACAACTGCTTTATCCCCGTGCAAATATCTTGCTTTGCCAATTTCTGCAATATATCTTGAAATCTTATAGTCACCTGTATCAAGCCTTTTTGCCGGCTTGATTTTTTTGTCACCATAAAAGCTTACAATTGCAAGTTTGGCTGTAACAAGAGGCAGTTTCTTTTCTTCAAAACTAACCTGTGTATTGCTAATATTTTCCTTACCATTACTACTTACTTTACCGTTTCTCACAAATGGTAAAGAGGTTATTATTGGAGATATTTTCATATAATCTTTCTATAATTTTTTTGTAAGCACAAGATTCACAGCATCAGAAGTTGCAGATTTTTCATTTGATTTTGCCAGTCTGTTAAAAGCTGTCTCAATAAATTCAATAGGGTTTTTCAACCCAAATTTAAATAAAACTGAATCAGTGCTTCTTTCTGTAGAAAGTGTTTCCACCTTACTTTGTTTAGATACATTCGCAACAAGAGTCTTTTTATCACCTGTAACGAAAATATCATAATCAGAATTAACAATTCTACGTATAAGATTATCAAATTGTTCCAATGTTCTTTTTCTTGCAGAAGAAGGCATTTTATTTATTCTTGCATTAATTGTCTCATCAGCAATTCTTGTTAATTGAAGCTTATTACCAAATGATGGTGTTGATTGATTGTAAAAATTAATTTTATCCATTTTTCTTTCTCTAATAAATATTAACCATTAGAGGAAAAATCTATAAATTAAAAATTTTGTTAATAAAAAAAATCATTTTAATATTTTTTTACAATGATTGAATAAAACAGTTAAACCTTCCATTAATGGAGTAAATTTAAAACTTGGAATTTCTTCTAACAACAGCTTGTTATCTCCTGTATATTCGTAATTTAGTCCAAGTTCTTTAAATTCTATATCAGACTTATACCCGCTTATCTCATTTACCATCTGAGCAATTTCAACTAAAGATACACTTTGTGTAGGCGTAACATTTATAACCCTGTTTTTTGGGAACTCATAAATAAATTTTTCAACAATTCTACACAAGTCATCGATATAAAGATAATCAAAAATCACATTTTTGTTTATCACGATAGGTTCTTTTTTTAAATTTTGCATAATTGCATAAGTTGGAAATCTGCTTTCCTTTTCATACTTCCCATAACAAGCAAAAATATTCAAGCATAACATATCATCTCTTGATAATGTCAAATCAGCCAATTCCATTTTTGACTTACCATAAAGGTCTTTTGGTATGACATCACCAATCTGAGACTCTTTTACTTTATGCAAATCTCTGTCTTTTGAATAAGCAGCTCCTGAACCAAATATAATAACTTTTACATCATCTTTTTTTGAAGCCAAAATATTTTTCACCATCAACAAATTATCTGTTTCACAAGATTGAGGATCAACTATCCCTCTTACTCCACCCTTAGATGCACAGTGAATAACAAAATCAATATCGTTTGAATCAAAGTAACATTTTACAGATTCAAAATCAGTCAAATCAAGTTCAAAACTTCTTGGACACAACAAATTGTATTTTGATTGAAAAAATTCTTTTAAATTCTTTCCGACAAAACCGCCGGAGCCTGTTAATAAAACATTTTTTTGCATAAGACAATAATATCATACCTCGCAAAAATTTTTTTAAACAAATAGCAAATTTTTTTTTGACAAGTTTTATCCAACTATGAACAGAATTATTATCTCCCCATATACAACGCAAAAAACTTCATACAATAATTATCAATTATCGAGCAAAAAATATGTTAGCTTTTCACAAAAAAACGATTATGACAGGTTTGATAAGCCTAAATACTCAATGCCTCAAGACATAAGAACAGATTTAAACAGCTTGGCAAGTTCATACAATCACATTGTATCTATTCTCGACAAAAAAACAGGTGAAGGCGTTAAATCTCTGATTACAGAATCAGGTCTATTTAACACTATTGATGGTATTACATTAAAAAACATTGGCCCTGACAAAGACAACATCTCTTTTGAAGCAGGCAATTTCAAAAACCACACAAATACAATACGCATAACTCAAAGAACGACAGACGGAAAAATAAAAAACGGTTGGTTAATTAAAGACGGTAGAGTTATAAAAAACTACAACCCGCAAGAGCCAAACTCTTTATCAAACAACCTTGAGTTTTATACATTGGAAGAACTTGAAGAAAGCGGAACAAACAAAGACCTTCGCGACATAATATCCAATATTGACCCAGTAATGTTAAAAGTCAGATTGCTTGTTTTGTCAAAAAAAGACACACATCTAAAGCCAATTGCTGCAGAACTTTCGTCCAAAGCAAGTGACTCTATTTCTGACATAGTAAGACTTACAGAAACAGTAAAAGAAAGAGCAGAAAAGATTCCCCAATCAACTCTGTATAAAATGAACCTCAAATTTCCAAAATATAAACAAACTTCAGGTCAGTCAACATACACGTTTAAAGACTTGGGGCAAAATAACGAACAAATCAACTATTCTACAATCGAAAGTAACAAATTTGGTTACTTACAAAGATTAATGGTTTATAACCAAGACGGTTCAATCAAAACAGGATATTTGATAAAAGATAATAATATAATTTCCAATTTCAACCCTAAATGTCCGACAATACTACCGGAAAAGCTTTATTTCGCCGATACAAAAGAAATAAAAACAACTCATTATTCAACAGAATTGGAAAACTATCTGGACCTTTATTCACAAGAACTCCAAAATTATTTAAAACACATAACACCTGACAATACTCCAGGCTCGCTTTCTGACGAACACAGAGACTTAATGAACACAATAGACACATCATTTAAATCTGTAGAAAATCTGTTTTCAAAACTAAACAACGTTCAGATATACAAAATCAAATTAGCCTACCCCGACTACCTAAACATGCCCGGCAAAAGAGGTTATACTTTTGCAAATGTTGGTCCTGACAAAGAAAAAGTTAATATAATGCGATGCAACTCAAAGCATAATGATAACCTAATAAAAATTTCCGTCTTAGACGATATGGGAGAAACTAGAGACTATCTTCTTATACAAAATGACAAAGTAGTTAGCAACTACAATCCAAAATATCCTACTATGATTCCTAACATATTAAAATTTTATAACCAACAAGATTTATACGAACTGACTGCTCTAAAATATCTTGAACCGTTAAATGAAAAAATGGCAGATTTCAAAAATTTTGTAGATAACACAATAGAACAGGATAAAAAAGACAGAGAAGAAGCCAAAAGACTAAAAGAAGAAGAAAAAGCAAAAAAACAGCTTGAAAAAGAAAAATTAAAACAAGAACAAAAAGCAGAAAGAGCAATGCGCAATTATCAATCTATAGATGAAAAGATAATTGCCCAAAGAAAAAAAGAGCAAGAATTGGCGTTTAATGAACTACTGGCTTCTTGTAAAAAAGATTTTAAAGACGCATTTGACAATATAAAACAAACAAAAGACCCTACAAGCTTCTTAGCAGCACTCGAATCGATAAAGGATAGAGTAGAAGCTCACTTTAAATCACAAAATCACGATTAACATAAAAAAATCACAATTAAAAACAACCTTGGCTTATGACGTGATATAATAATGTTAAAGATAGAGAGAAGGGTACTATGTATAATCCAAAATCACACAAAGCTGAGGAATTTATCTGCCACGAAGAAGTCTTAGAGACTTTGGAATACGCAGAAAAGAATAAAAACAATATAGAAGTTATTGATAAAATTTTGGCAAAAGCTAAATTAAAAAAAGGTCTTACTCACAGAGAAGCAGCAGTGTTACTCGATTGTGAAATAGAAGAAAAAAACAAAGAAATTTTTGACCTTGCAATGGAAATAAAACAAGACTACTACGGCAACAGAATTGTTTTATTTGCACCTTTATATTTATCAAATTATTGTGTGAACGGTTGCGTGTATTGCCCTTACCACCATCAAAACAAACACATTCCTCGTAAAAAACTTACGCAAGAAGAAATAAGAAACGAAGTGATTGCCCTCCAAGACATGGGCCACAAAAGATTGGCAATAGAAGCAGGCGAAGACCCTGTTAACAACCCTATTGAATACATATTGGAATCTTTAAAAACAATTTATTCCGTAAAGCATAAAAACGGCGCAATACGTAGGGTAAACGTAAACATTGCCGCTACATCGGTAGAAAATTACAAAAAACTACACGAAGCCGGCATTGGTACATATGTTCTATTCCAAGAAACATACAATAAAGAAACTTACGAAAGACTTCATCCAACAGGACCAAAACACAATTACGCTTACCACACTGAAGCTATGGACAGAGCGATGGAGGCAGGAATTGATGATGTAAGCCTTGGTGTATTGTTCGGCCTCGAATTATACAGATATGAATTCACTGCACTAATGATGCACGCAGAACACTTAGAAGCTGCATTTGGCGTAGGCCCGCATGCAATAAGCGTTCCTCGTATAAAAAAAGCAGATGATATCGACCCAAGCGCATTCGACAACGGAATAGATGATGATACTTTTGCAAAAATTGTTGCATGCATCCGTATCGCAACACCATACACAGGTATGATTGTTTCTACAAGAGAATCAGAAGAATGCAGAAAAAGACTCTTAGCTTTAGGCGTTTCACAAATGTCAGGCGGATCCAAAACAAGTGTTGGTGGGTACTTCAACCCAATGCCGGATACAGAAGATTCAGCTCAATTTGATATTTCTGACAGAAGACCTCTTGATGAAGTTATAAAATGGTTGATGGAACTTGGATACTTACCAAGTTTCTGCACTGCTTGCTATCGAGCAGGAAGAACGGGAGAAAGGTTTATGGAAGTTTGTAAACAACAACAAATCCACAACTTCTGTCACCCTAACGCAATTATTACATTGAAAGAATATCTCGAAGATTACGCATCAGCAGAGACAAAAACTCTTGGTGAAAAACTAATACAACACGAAATGGATATTTTAGAAAGCGGAGAAAAAATAAAACAAGCCGTTGCTCAAGACTTAATAAAAATAGAACACGGAGAACGTGATTTTAGATTCTAACAAAAAGCCTCTAAGACAACTTAGAGGCTTTTTTAATATCAAATATTTTTGACTATTTTACAGCTTTTGTGATTTCTGAAGTAATATCAGTACCACCGTATAAAACAACGCCTTTAGCCAAAACTATATCATAGCTTGCAGCTTTAGCTTTTTGATTGATTACAGCAGAAATGCTTTTATCGATAGCTGCTAATTTTTTAGCGTAATCTTTTTGGATTGCATTTCTTTTCGCATTCAATTCTTTGTTATATTTGTTTTCTAGTTCTTTTTTCTTTGCAGCATTAGTTTCTTTTGCTACAGCAGCTCTTGCTGTAGAAACAAAATTAGCTAAATCTTTAATTTTAGCTTCTCTATCAGCTTTAAGAGCTTTTACTTGAGCAGAAGAAGCAACTACTTTTTGCACATCAACTACTGCAATTTTGCTTGGAACATTAGAAATAGCGTAATTGTTAACTGACATACCAATTATAAAAGCAGTTAAACCTAACGCAAAATACTTAACACCTTTGTTCATATAACTCTCCTTTTCTGTTTATATAGGTATTCTATCGATAAATTAATTTTTTATCAATGTTTTTTTTATATACCATTCTACATTTCTGATTATATTATTAAAAGGCAATTTTAGAGACAAATTTGTTTTATATAATATATGAAGGTTAATTTGTGTCAAAAGTGTGAAAATATTCAATCGTCAAAAAAGCAACAAATTGACGAAAAAAAGAACTGCACCCAAAATCCAATAAAGCAGGCTGATTGCGATGCTGTATTATGCCAAGCGTTGTACAACAAGGCTATGGTAAACATGCAAAATGCAAAAGAACAGCCTCAAACAACCAAAGAAATTGCTGAGCTTTTGAATACTATTTTTGAAGACAAAGGTATGTCTGTCAGCAGACAATTTGGAAACAATTTCCACATCGGACGCCCTCTAGAAGGATTTCAAGGCTTGCACTATGACGACGTTAGAGCAAAATGTTTCAGGGACGAAGACGGTTTTGTAACAGAAATCTATACAGTAGACAACAACACAAAAGAGGTTAACGTTTACAACGCTGATGGAACATTAAAAAAGAACTTTAATAAAGACGAAATGGGAGCATTAAAAGAGTATAAATACAATCCAAATGATATCCATGCTTATTTAAGACACGGAAAACAAAGCCATTTTGACAGCGAAGAAAAACTAAATGACTACATAAACACATTAGATAAAATTTTTAAAGATGATACAAAAGTTTGGCAAACCCAAAAGCCTATAACTCTTTACCGTGCATTACAAATTGACTTAACAGAACAAGATAAAGATCAACTTTCTACTGACGGAAAAATATACACAGACAAGTCATTTGTTTCAACAACAACAGATTATAATGTTGCTTGCCGATTCAGATCAAAAAACAATCCAATATTAGAAATAGAAGTTCCCAAAGGAACAAAATATATCGATATGGACGCCTTGTTCAACATAGATCGTCAACATTGGAAAGAAAACGAATTCTTGTTACCAAGAGAAAGCAAATTTTTAATAACAGGATACGACCCATTTACTAATGTTATACAAGCAAAATATGTTGGGAACAATTAATTTAAATATCTTCTAATAGTTAGAACAATGCCATTTATTAATATATGTAAACTTTGCTCTGTTTAACAGCAAATATTATGTTTTACAGCTTTTTGCCCCAATGTACTCAATCAAGGAGATAAAAAATGCAAATCTTCCATTCACCTTATATCAGTACATTTCTTGAAGCTGCAAACAAAAAATATACAGTAGAAATGAAAAACAAAAATATTCCACTAACAAAAATTGAAAAACTCGAGCCTGTTACTGATTTAGACGGAAGAGTTATTTCTTATTCTCCTTATCAAAAAAACTCAAGACATACGCAACCAACCGAATATGCCGATTGTTTCGAAAAAATGACATTTGAGCAACCTACTCAAGACGTCGATTTCTGGAGAGACGACGAGCTATATGTAGCAGGTAAAGAATCACACCCCCTCGCTGTAGAACCATATAGCAAAGATGATGTACAATTATCCGATAGTATTTGCCATAAAATGTACTCTAGATATGGTTACAATCTAACCAAAGAACATTACCCTGATACTGACTTGAGCTTTGATGACCAAAGTACACTTCAACTAATCAATTTCACAGAAAACATCGTGCCCGCATCATTTCCGGCAACATTAAATGTTAAATATGAAACAATTAGAGACTTTGCACTAGAATCTGTACGCGCTTGGGAAAATGGTATATCCACAAGCAAAATTTCGAACTTGATAGGGAAATCCGTTTTAAAAGGAGGAAATGGATCAGCTCCTACACCAGAAGTAGACTTGTTGAATTTTCTCACAAAGCATCCGAATGACAGAGCTATAGTTGTAACTAAACTTGCCGATGGACAAGAAATTTTTGATAAATCTGCAGCATTATATTACGACTTATTTGTACGAAAATACTTTGCTGATTCTAAAGTAGCTCTAAATGTTTTGTCTGAATGTAAAATAAACGAAGCAGGTATACCGCAAGCAAATAAAAAATTATGCGAAATTGCAGCACTCTTAAGAAGAAAAAGTGCTCTCGGCATTCCAGAAAAAGAAGTTAATGATTATTCGCCAACAACTCAAAAACTGTCAGGAATTTGTCCAATAGACACTCCTTGGGGTAAATCAGAATCTGCTTTAATACAAAAAATAAAATCCAGCGATAGTTCAATAGATGAAGATTACTATAAAGAAGCAAAAAAAATGCTGCAAGAAGATAAAAGAACAGTCGAATATGTTCTTGAAAACATAGATGCAGTTGTAAAAAGAAATAAAGATGTCAATGAAATAAACAATAAATACGAAGAAGAATACCCCTCATACAACTTTTTATCTTATAAAAAAGAAATATCATCACTTTTAAAGGATGAAGTTAGAAAAAACAGAGAAAATCAAGAAGCTTTGGCAAACAATTGCATAGTAATTGACACAGCAAAAAAACTCCAAAACAGAAATTTACCTATAGATATTTCTTATCAAGTATTAAGAACTGCAGACTATCTTTCAAAATGCAATGACAAAGACTTAAAAACATTCTTAAATGCAATTGATAATTGTACAAACCCGCAAGTTTATAGCAAAGAAAACGCAACAAAATTAACAAAGTTATGCTACAAATTGTATAAAGAGACAAAGACTTTTGGCGAAGAAGAAGCAAAACTAATGGATAACATTTGCGAACGTACAAAAGATGGAGATACAAGTTATATATCTGCGCTTAATACAATGATCAATTTAGTTCCACGTTTAGAAAAATTGAACCTTGAAATTGCAGATGCAAACATTGATGAATGTGCAAAATATATAAGGCAATTCAATGAAAAAATAAAAGTAAACACTACATATAAAGAACATAAAAGTTTCATTGATAGTATATTGTCTTCTGAATTCAACAAATTGATATTCCAAGATAATTTCAAAACAGATGATTGTTTAATCTTCAACAAAGCAATAGATTTGTTTGAAAACAATGTGCCTTATGAAGAATTTCTCGAACACATAAATACTTTGAAATCCTCAACAAAATAAAAAAGAGCTAAAAGCTCTTTTTTATGGCGGAGCAGGGGGGATTCGAACCCCCGGCGGAGTTGCCCCCGCACAAACGTTCCAGGTTTGCACCTTAAACCACTCGGACACCGCTCCTTATTCAATTTATAAACATTGTATTTGCTGATACAGATATTTCAAGTAAACAAATATTGTGAGAGGGCTTTCATTACTAATTAAACAGATATGTAACCTGAACAGATTTATTTTCATTATGAATTATCTTTAGCAATTCAATTTCTGTATTCACATTCCCCAAAACTTCCAAAGTATTGCTATATGTTGATTTACACCCTATACCTATATTTTTATCAAGATGTTTTATTGGTTTAAAAAACAACTTATGTTCTCCGTTTTCAACTTCACAAACAGGTGTTAACAAATTGTTTTGACTATCAATCAAGATATCTCCAAAATGTATTATCTTACCGTTTTTATCTTTCAAGCCAAGAAACTGAACAAAACACATATCCTTTGACTGTTGCGAATGTTTACCTATACGAATAATATGAAAAAAAGAATACCTAAAAAAATCTTTTATATTTACAAACAAACTCGATGCTGTATTTTTACCTGCTACACAACCTACGTATCTTGAAACCATATTTCCTCCCATCCCCGTTTTGTCTTTATTAGTTATATCAATTAAAAAGATTTATCGATATAGTTTGTAAAAACTTTGTAAATCTATACTGAACGGAAAATACAATAAACTTTTTTTAAAACAACGATTGCAACAATACAACCGCTGTCAAGTCATTCTATAAACGGTTCATTTTGTTACTTTATTTAATCAAAACTTACATTTCTTTATATTTATTGTTCAATTGTTCAAGCAGGCTTTGTGGTTTGTTTTTCTGTTCGAATTGTGTCTGAACAGAATTTGAGTTTTCCACCTGCTGAGTTTTAGACAGATTTTGGTAATCAACAAAATGTCTGTAATCATTTAAATCTTTAATAGCAAGCATATCTGCAACTCGTGATGCCTTCTTTTGTTCTTTAGTTATGAAATATTCCAACGCAAATGCTGGCATCATACCAATAACAGTAGGACCTAAAATTTTTGCAACAGTATTTGCAATTGTTTGAGCGAATTGAGAATCAGAGAGAACATTGATATTTTTAATACTCTTACGACTCAACAAAAAGCCCACACCCAAACCAGCTAAAGAACCTAGCAAAGCAACCGGCATCTGTACACTTTGCCCCACAGCTTCAACACTTTCTGCGTATGTTTGTGATTTTTCATCAACAGCATTGAACGTTTTAAATGTATTTTGCTGCAATGTTTTAGCATCTTTCAATTGTTCTTCTGAAAGTTTAAGATTTCCAATAGCCTTATGTAATTTTTTATCTTTTATTCCTTCTGTTTTTTTGTAATTTTCATATTCTTTGTTATCTTTGAAAACCTGTATAAGAAATTTAATCATATTAGGTTTCTTCTTTTCTTCAACAGGTTTTACATCCTGAATTTTTGCAGCCTCTTTATCATCAACGTAAACAAGAGAATCAGGGTTTTTCATAAGCTCTTGTCTTGCTTTAAAACGTCCTATTCGTGAAGCTTGCTTTTGAACTTTATTAGAAAGTACTGACCCAACAAGAGAAACTCCTACTCCAACAATGTATGGTATAGTTTTTGCAAACCCCTTAGTGGAATCCACACGCAAAAACTTCATAGCTTTATTAGCCAACCAACCTGTTAAAAAGCCACTGCCTAAAGCAGCCATTGTTGCAAAGTTTGTTGCTAACTCAACATTTTCTGCATAATCTTGAGAAGCAATATCTATTTTTTCAACAAGTTTTGTCAAAAGTTGTTGGTCTCGTTTAGCCTTTTGTTTGTCAATTTCGCTAATTTCTTCATTAAAATGAGTTTCGTTTTCTTTTAACTTTTTATCAAACTCTGCTCTTTGTTGTTCATATTCCTTATCTTGTTTAACAAGTTTTTTCAAATTTTTGAATACATCTTTAAATCCTAAGTTTATCAAATCATTTTTGGCATTTTCTTCAGGAACAGTTATGTTCTGAGCTTCTTGTTCAGCCTGTTTAAGCTGTTCGTCTGTTAGAACAGCAAAACTGTTGGGATTACTCAGGTCTTTTCTCATTGCTTCAAAACGACCCTGACGAGAAGCACCAACCTGAGTTTTTGCAGCCCATGCCATAATAGGAAAACTTGCAACGATACTTGCGATATAACCGATTGCAGTAGGCAACATCATTATCGGAAACGAAAGTTTAGGATATTTTTTTGCAAGTGATTCTAGACCTTTTCTAACAATAGGAATTGCCATTGTTAATGCCCCAACGCCAATACCAACATAATTGACAAAAGAAATAGCCTGACTTGCTGCCATTTCAGTTGCAACTTCCATGTCCTCAGCATTCTTTTGAGAGTACTCATCCATCACATCAATGGCATGGAGCAGAGCCTTGCTTCTTTGCAAATCATCTTTGTTTATCAAATCAGGGTTTCTTTTAATATATTCAAGCCTTTTAGCTTCTTGAAGATTTCTTTGTTCTTTCCACTGACCATACTCAGGAACGTACTCACGATATTTTTTATAATTTTGATAAACGTCCATGTAAAAACCTTTTTATATGCTTAAGCAAGTAATAAAAAGCACCTCAATAGTTTTATTTGCTAGTAAAAACACATCTTTTAATATTATTTAACAAAATAAATATTGTATTTTTTTATTGTTTATTTAATAATATTGATTACAGTTTAATATATTAGCAGATGGCATAGTAGCTCAGTTGGTCAGAGCGCTCGGCTCATACCCGGGAGGTCACTGGTTCGAACCCAGTCTATGCTATTTTTTTATGTCTATTATCTTAAAAGAACTATTTTTGTATTCTTTAACTTATACTGCGCTCGGCTCCCTCTCAAAAACCTGACATTTAGTCAGCTTTTTTCGGCAGAGTCCGGGAGGTCACTGGTTCGAACCCAGTCTATGAGCTGTAGCTCTTTGACTACGCTTGCTAAATGAGAGCACAATTAGATAACAGTTTGACAAATTTGAACAGAAATCTCTAAATAGTGACTAAACATCAAAAAACTATACTTTATTTTTATTCAACGTTTAGAACTCTCTCCCAAAGCACCAAAATTTGAAATCGCGTCCTAGCTTAAATATAGCCAAATCAAGGCTTTTTAAAAAATGAAACTATTCTGTAAATACCAAATCACCAGTATTATATTTGCTTGCAGACATCAAATCTGTGGCATAAATATCGGCAAGTTTTTTTAAATCTTTTTATAAAGTAGAATTTTTCATCCAAATAGATGATTTTGAGAGTTTTTTGTATTTTTTTTGACTTTTTGTCCGACATCATTAATGAATAAGTACGTAAAAAAAGGGACTTAATCATGAAACTACGCGGTGGTATCAATTTTTTTGAAAACGGACTAACAACAAGCATACGTGCAATGCACTTACAAACAGAGGTTTTCGGTGTGATAAACGAGAACTACAACTCATTTGATAAAGTTGGTTATCAAAGAAAAGACCCTGTCGTTTCTTCTTTTGCCGAGTGGATAGGTACACATGCTTTATCTACAGCAGTTGACGATTCAATAGGCAGAATCGGACACTCCTTGAATCCACTTGATTTAGCAATAGCAAACAAGGGCTACTTTCAATACCAAAGCCCTGACGGTATAAAAAACACTCGTGACGGACGTTTCAAAATAGACAAAGACGGATACTTACTCACATTAGAAAATGCGAATGTACTCGCTAATGACGGCACACCAATTAAACTTCCTGTTTTACCGGAAAAACTTGAAGATATAAAAGTGGACAAAAACGGAGACGTGAGAGTTTTCAACAAAGCAACAAACCGTCTTGAGTATGCAGGTACTTTAGCAGTTGTAACAAATGAAGGCGTTGCTGTTTTAGATCCAAACATCAAACAAGGTTTTAACGAATATTCAAACGTTTCTTTGAACAGCGAAATTTTACAAATTATACCTGTAAAAAGAAATTTTGAAGCAAACAGACAACTGTTCATTATGCAAAACAACAATTTATCAAAAGCAATCCAATCACTAAGCAGTTCATAATCTTTATTTTAAAGGTCTACGTAAGTTAAGAAAGGTTAGTAAATGACAACATTACAAGGATTAATAAGAAGAGGTATCATTAACACAAACATGCAGTTTGAAAGATTGGGCTATATTTCAAACAACATTGGTAACCTCAATACTAACGCATATAAATCAGTAAGATTTGAACAAATTTTAGATGAGAACGGATACCTTGACGGTGTTGTCCGCTACGACTACAAACAAGGTTCTTTTATGAGAACGTCAAGGCCGCTTGATGTTTGCCTTACAGGCCCAGGTTTTATTCCAGTAACATCTCCAAACGGTGACGTCCAATACACAAGAGACGGTTCTTTCAAAATTGATAAGGACGGTTATATTGTAACAAACGATGGCTACCTTGTAGGTGATGGCATAAAAGTTCCAATAAACCACGAGGGTTTAAGAATAAAACAAGACGGTACTGTAATGATTATCAAAAAAGGACACACAGAATACGAAACGCTCGGAAAAATCCCTGTTGTCCAGTTCCAAAATCCAGAAGGCCTAAAACCTGTTGAATACAACAAAGTAATAGCAACAGAAGAATCAGGCGAACCGAGATTAATCAAAGAACATAGTTATGTTGCACAAGGTGGTTTGGAACGTTCAAATGCAGACTACATAGGCAACGTTAACGAGGTATTAAGACTAAACTCCTCTATGATTGCAGGTACAAGACTTATTCACGTAATTGACGATATGTATCAAAAATCAATCAATCTTACTCAATAATATTCAACTTACATTAATTAAAAGGTAAAAGACATGTACACACCAAAAGACCCGATTATAAAAACAAACTTAATGCTTGATTTGATATCTCAAAGACAAAGAGCTTTGAGTACAAACCTTGCAAACATGGATACCCCAAATTATGTAAGAAAAGACATAAGCTTTGACCAATATCTTGGAACAATGAACAATCCTCTTGAAACTGAGTTATCAATAAAACTGGGTCCATCAGGATTGATAGAAGAACAAGATGTTGGTGTTGACCCTACATACGAACTTGCTGAGATGCAAAAAATGTCAATAATGTACGCTGTAGCGTCAAGAAAAATGTCAGCATTGATAAACGAAATGAAAACAGTAGCAAACGTAGGTAGATAATAAAAATTAAACAAACTAAAAAGAAGGTGAAGTTATGAGTTTAATGGAAACAATGAACATAGGTGAAAAAAGCTTGCAAGCACACGGTGCAAGAATTAAAATTCACGCAAAAAACATTGCAAACCTTGATACACCTAACTACGTAAGAAAAATCCCTGTACTAAACGCGACAGATGATATTTCTTTCCACGGTCTTTTAAACTCTATGAAAGAAGATGTATTTGGAGTTGGAACAATTCCTTTCCAACAAGGTGGTGTAAGACTAACAGGCGTAGTCGAAGACCCAACATTAGGTGAAAGATTATACCGTCCAGGTCACCCTGACGCAGATGCAAACGGATACATCCGATCTTCAAACGTAAACCCAATTGTCGATATAGCAGATGCAAACATAGCTCAAAGAGCTTATGAAGCTAACCTCGCAGTAATCAACATCACAAAAAGTATGGCACAAAGAGCTGTAGAAATAGGCAAATAATAAGAGGCAAATAACTAACTGATGTTTTCTCCAACAATACAAGCATATATAGACCAAGGTGGTAAAGAAGCTGCTATGCAAAGAGTACAACAAATCCGTACTCACGTTGCAAGCATAGAAAAAAAGCTTAACCCTGATGCTGTAAAAACAGAGCAACCATCATTTGCTGAAATATTAAAAGCAAGCCAAAAAGGAGAAGGACAGTTTAGAACAGGGAAAAGTAATTTCCTAGCCTTAACTAATGCTGCTAACAACCTCAGAGCCAACACAATAAACAGATCAGAATCTTTAGAATCAATTTATGGAAATGTTGTTAACCCTTCAAGAAACCAAATAATGAACATAATTTCTAAGGCTTGTCAGAAATACGGAGTGGATGAAAAACTTGTAAAAGCTGTTGTAAGACAAGAATCAGGTTTTAACCCAAAAGCCACTTCACATTGCGGAGCAATGGGCCTTATGCAACTTATGCCAGGAACAGCAAAAGGTTTGGGGGTAAAAAATGCATACGATCCTGTACAAAACGTTGATGGCGGTGTACGACACCTCAAAGGCCTTCTTGCAAGATACAACGGAAATGTTGTACTAGCTCTTGCTGCATACAACGCAGGTGGTGGCAATGTTGATAAATACGGTGGTGTTCCACCTTTTAAAGAAACTCAAAACTACGTAAAAAGTATTTTAGCCAATTATTTAAGCTAGATTAAAGGTATTAAAAGATGATTGAAAAAAAGTTTGCACCTAATATAAACCTATTTGAAAGAATGCAACCAACAAAGCTCGATACAGGTGTTGGAGGAGTTGCTCCATTTCGTATGAATCGTGTTGAAAAACTAGAAACAAACGATTTCAAATCGGTATTTTCTGGACTTGTCGAAAACTTTAACAGGGAACTCAACGCCCCTGACCAACTTATGAAAGATGTTATGGAAGAAAACGGTAACGCAGATATCCACGACGTAATGACAGCTATGGCAAAAGCAGAACTCGGAGTAACAGTTGCCACAAACATAACAACAAAAATAGTTCAAGCTTATGACAAGATAATGCAAATTCAATTATAAAAAAGGGGCACGAAGCCCCTTTTTTGTTATCTAAAGCCTAAAATTTTATTTTCCGCTTGCTATCGCATCTTTTATTACATTTGGATGGAGTTGCAAATATGCTTGTATTTCTTCATCAGTAACACTTTGTGCAATTCTATTCATCCTAGATTCACCAAAAATCTTATTCCAAAAAGAATTTTGATCACCATATTTTTCTTGGTATTTTTCTTGAGCAACAAGATCTCTTACATAATCAGGATGCAATGTTAAATAAGCTTTTTCATCTTCTGTCATAACATATTTTGAGTTTTCTTGTGCAGATTGCTGTGTGCCATCTGCTGTCTCACCGGATTGAGCTGCGCCGCCTTGAGCTACTCCAAGCACCTGAGTCAACAAATCCATCATTTTGCCAAATAAAGAAGTTATGCTCGTCAAAAAACCTGTTAAAGGATTTTCAACCTCTGTCGGTTCAGTAGTTTCTACAGTAGGAGTTTCCTCTGATACAACACCCGACTCTTCATCAACTGATTCTTCTGCAACAGGTTGAGATCCAACACCTTTGGTTTCAAGTGTTTCTTCTATTAAATTTTGCACAAAGGCTTTTAATTCTTCTGCACTCATGCCTGCCCCAACGCCATTAACTCCATTTACCATGATTACCATCCTTTCAGTTCAGCCTAACACTGTACTACATCGGAAATTTTTAAAATATCTTTAGAAATAGTAATTATATTTTTACAAATTGTTACAGTAAAAATAACAAAAAATATATTCTTTAGACTTAAAATTGACAGTAAGGAGATTCTTATGCCTAAAATTCCAAAATTCAATTCACACGCAGAATTTAAACAACAAATTAAGACAAAATTGAAAGAAAGTGCAACTAAAGCTGCAAATTGGGTAGATGAAAAAATAAACGACCCTTCCATAAAAGAAAAAGCGCAAAAAGCTAGTGATTGGACTAGCGACAGAATTGATGACGCAAAAGACACGTACGAAAAAATAAAACAAAAATATACAGAATTTACGATGGACCCGCCAAAGCTTGAAGTGCTTGGCAAAAAAGTAACCGAACTACAAAAACAAGTTTTATTTAAGTCTGCATTTTTGGGTGAACTCAAAAACCGCGCACCACAAGAGACTATATTAATATACCAAAGAGAAAAAGAACTTATGCAACTGGAACAAAAGGCTCAAAAGGCAATTGAAGAATACAACAAATTTGCAGCAAAACAAGCCGCAGCACAAGCTGCTTTTGACAGATTAAACGGATTTAATAAATAAGTATCAAACTGTTAGAAATAAAGTAATTCCAGCTTTGTTTAACTTTTTTCAAAAATCTTCTTACATATTTACGAATTATTTTCTTCATAAGCTATACGAGTCCTTTCTGATATAGTTAAAGCGTTTGATATAGGAATGCCGCCTTTTTGTGCAGGGCTGTTAACAATTCTGCCTTGAACATACATAACTGTTGATCCGCCACCATCAAGGTTCATAGCATTTATACAGCCAAAACCTTTCATCATTCTGGCCAATTCACCTAATGTCATACCGACAGAAGCGTGTTCTCGTCCATCAACAGTAACTATAATAAATTCATTATTAGCTGTATAACCTATTGCAGTTCTAGGGTTTTTACCTGTAATCGCCTGTAATTTTTGAGCCGTAACATCAATATAAACGCTTCCGTCTTTAACAAGATAAGGCCCACCACTTATTATGTGGTCTATATTTTCCCATTCAGGAGTCATTTTTATATCAAGCTCAACCTTTTTGTTCAATAAAAATGCCCCCAACTTAGATTTTGGTCCGGATATTACATATCCGTCCTGAGGTATAACAGCGGGGGCTTGTGATAATGCAGTGACTTTATTACCCTGAATGATTAAATTAACGCCATACTTAGGAGCAGCAGGAGAAGTTTGTCCCCAGTCAGGAGTGTACAATAAAACAAGAGTAGATAATATTCTCGGCTGATTTATATTATCAACCTTAACAGATTCTCTACCTGTTTTGATTGTTGAGTTAAACTGAACCTGCGCCATTTTATACTCATTTTTGCCAATACCCATTGCAACACGATTATGCAAAGGCCCTGTATAAACCTTTTTATTAATCATTAATGTACCTAAAGGAACACCGTTTTGGAACTTAAAGTATGTGCCGTTTACTGCGGCGATAGAATTATTGCGAGAAGCAATAGTTCTTATAGTTGCCCTATGTTTTAATTTTGTTGATGCGAGTTGCGGAGCGATTTCAATATTTGGATTTATCTTTGTATTAACTTCAATAATATTAATTTTTATGGGTCTTTTATTGATATACTTCACCATACGGATATGCTTAACCCCGTCAGCAATAGTAAGAATTGCCCCATTACGATAGCGTTGCCTTAACATAGATTCCCAACGCTGTTTTTCTTCTGTAAGACTCCTTGTCTGCTCCTCGACAGTACTTTGTTTTATATTCGCTCCTGTATTAATCGCTTCGCCAGCATTTGCAAAAAGATTGTTGTTAATCAAAAAAGACTGAGAGCAAAAAACGCTTAACAATACAGTAAAGTATAATGAATGATTTATCATCTTTCTTATACTTTTGTAATTGTAGGCTACTGTAATGCTCATAATGATTAACTCTTTAGTATATCCTTTCTACTACTATTGTAACACACCTAAATAGGCAATACAATTGCTTATGTAACCTATTTTTAAAAAACCAATCACGACAATCATCTCCAGCTTAACAAAAATTCATATTCCCAAGCATCTAATCCCACCAAAACTCAAGCTATATTCATTTATGGTAAACATTACACTTAATCATTTTTTCTAAAATACCAAACTATTTACCTAACTCTATAGGGTAATATCAAAACTCTTAAAACATGTTCTAATTAGCACTAAAGAAAGGAGTTTTTAATGTCGTTAAGTGAAGAATTCGAGTTTTCTTCTTGTATTAACAAGGATTTAAAAGGAACTAAAACAGAAAAAAACTTAGAGGAGGCATTCTGCGGTGAATCAAAAGCTAGAAACAAATACACTTTCTTTGCGCAAAAAGCACGAAAAGAGGGATATATCTATATTGCTGATATCTTTGATAAAACAGCTGAAAATGAAAAACAACACGCAAAAATTTGGCTAAGACTACTAAACGGGGGAGAATTTTCAGACACTTTATCCAATTTACAAGCAGCGGCAAGTGCTGAAAATTACGAATGGGAAGACATGTATGCAAGATTTGCAAAAGAAGCCAAAGAAGAAGGATTCGATAAAATTTCCCATTTGTTTGAAACTATCCGTACCATTGAAAAATCACATATGGAAAGATACAACAAACTGGCTGATTTACTTATCAATAAAAATCTATATAAAGCAGAAAAATCTGTTACATGGGAATGCAGCAAATGCGGATACCATCACAACGGAACAGAAGCGCCTGAAATATGTCCTTTCTGCAAACACCCACAAGAATATTTCTTTAGAGTTTAATCATTTTAAAGGCAATTTTTCTAATTCATATGTTTTATGACCGTATGAATGAATTAAAAATTGTACAAAACTCAATACAAAAACAATGCAAAACCTTGCCCGCAGTAAGGTACAATATAGCCAATTGGATGAAACAGGGCTGTCCCCAACAACAAACAGTTAGTCAGGACAGGCCTGTTTCTAATGTATGTGCAAATATTTTAAAGTCACTAATGCATTCAGAAACTGTCCTTTCAAGAACAGCTCTTAAAGACAGAACAACAGGAAAAACAATACCTGCATACATAACAAAATTTGAAAGAGAAGGGAATAAATACCTCTACTTAAAAGATGAAAATGCAAACAAATTAGGCTATGCCGTAGCAGAACTTCCGCAAAGAGGATATTTCAAATGTCCTGTAGGTGACGATTACATATATAATTCAATGGAACTAACAACTCTTGAGTCAGTCAACAAAGGAAACAAACAATCTCCTTACAGAGGGATAGGGACAGAACTTTTAAAAGCAGCCGTAAGAGAAAGTAAAAAAAGCGGCTTCAATGGCAGAATCCATCTTATGGCATACGATTCACACCCTCCAACACCTTTTTATTTTAAGTGCGGATTAAGGTTTGTTCAAGAAGATAAAAACAAACTTATAGAGGAATATTTGAAAAATTCAAAAACACAAAACATTAAACTGCCAGAAAACTTAGAAAGTGGATTAATGTACCTTCCTGATGAAAATATTGAAAAACTGCTATCGTTATAATTAGGCTTCAGTTTCTTCTTGTTCATCATTTTCAACAGGGTTGATAGGCAGACGGAAACCAAATGTAGAGCCTTCATTAGGTCTGCTCTTAACAAAAACTTCACCCTTATGATGTTTTTCTATAGTAATTTTGACAAGGTGTAATCCAAGCCCTGTACCTTTTACTGTGTGAGTGTCATTCTCAACTCTATAGAAACGTTCAAAGATTTTTTTCTGGTGTTCTTCTGGAATACCACAACCTTGGTCTTCAACAGAAACTTCAACAAAATTAGGGTCTCTGGCAATTTCTGCTCTTACCTTAATTCTTCCGTTTTCTGGAGAATATTTTATAGCATTAGAAATAAGGTTATTCAAAGCTCTTTCTATGCTATCAACGTTAATAGGAATATCCGGCAAATTAGGTTCTTTAATAATAGAAAAAGTTATATTCTTTTCTTCCGCCAAAACCTGCATTGACTTGATTTCTGATTCTATAATAGGAACTATATTTGTCATCTCCTTAGTAACTTTAACATTACCAGCTTCTAAACGAGAAAAATCAAGAATATCATTAACCATTTTTTGAAGTCTTGCAGCTTCTTTATTGATTACTTCAAAGAATTCTTTATTTGTTTTTTCGTCAAAATCATCAGAATGATTGTACAGTGTATCAATATATGTTCTTAAAACTGTTACAGGTGTTCTCAATTCGTGGCTAACATTTGAAATGAAGTTGCTTTTCATCTTGTCAATTTCAACTTCTTTAGTAACATCGATAAGAACAATTACATATCCGACGTAATCTTGATTTTTAGAAAACATTGGAGAAATAACAGATTTAATGACTCTGCCATCAACCTCTATGTTAAATTCAAGAGGTTTGTTCTCCATAATATCAAGAGGAGTGTCTTTAAATTGCTCAATTTTTTCTTTAAAACAAAGTTCCCCATCTGTATCACAATACATTTGGATTTTTGTATTTAAAATCTGTTCATCTTCAACTTCAAGCATTTTTTTAGCAGCGTTGTTAACAAGCACAACACTATCGTAGTTGTCACAGACAACAACACCGTTAACAATACTCATCAAAACAGCTTCAAATTTATTTCTTTCAAGAGTCAGTTGATCAACGTTCTGTTCTTCATATTGATGCAATCTCAAAGACATATCATTAAAAGCATGGATTAAGTCTTTAATCTCGCCAGATGTATTTTTGTCATCTAGAGTATAGCCAAAATCGCCTGTAGAAATCTTTTTTACACCATGGTGAAGAATACTTAATTCTCTTGTGATAAGAATGGTATTTATCAAAATAACAAGAGTAAAAACAAGCCACGCAACAGTAAAAATAACCAACATAGAATTTCTTGTTGCATGAGAAATGTCTTTTGTTGCCCAACCTGACAAACCGACAGTAACCTTGCCTATGTTTGTTTTAACCCCATCAATATCAGCTATCATTTGAGAAAAGCTTGTTATCTGTGCTTTTTGAGCACGCTGAGGATAATCATTTTTTGTAGAATAAATTACATTATTGTCATTGTCTTTAAATTCAATAAAAGCAATTTCATTATTGCTATTAATTATCGAACGTGAATGGCTTTGCAAAGTATTGAACTTGTCAAACTCTTGAACATCCTTTGTTATTTCAACACTTTCAATAGCGAGAGTTTTAGTTAGAATCTCTCCAAAGCCTCTATACACTTCAGAAATCTTTTCTTGAATATTTGTGATAGCAAAAACAGCCAACCCCACAATTAGCAGAGTGCTGACTACCAACCCTAACAGAATTAATTTATTTTGTGTGCTAATACTGATAGACTTCTTATCCATTACAGAAAAATTATAACATAAATCAAAAATATATAAATATTATAAATAAACAAAAATAAAGGGCACTTTATGTGCCCTTGAAACCTACCATACCTATTATAAACCGAGGAATAAAATTATTTATTTGTGTGTGAAATGTGAATTATTCTTCTTTTTGAGCTTTTTCTTCTGCAATTGTTGCTGCTTCTGCAGTTTTAATTGCATTAATCATATCAGCAAACATCTTTTTGATTGAATCTTTTTTGCTATCATAGTTATCATCATTTATTGATTCAAACTGAGCATTAAAGTTAGCAAGAGCTTTCTTCAAGTTGCCATCTTTATCACCATATTTTTCAATATGATTTTGTGCTCTTTCAGCGAGTTTGTCGTGGATTGCTGTAAATGTTGCAGCACTACCTGTTATGCCATACCAAGAGTTTGTCCAATCATCAAAGTCATTGTATATTGATTCAATTAAAGTTTCGCCTTCGTTAACACCATATTTTCTGTTAAATTCATCGTAAACTTCTATGATATTATCTGCAGTGATTGAATCAGTAGCTGATTGAAGTGGTGCGTATTTTGTACCCAAACCAAATAAAGCTTGTTTATAATTTGCAGCAATGTTAGTTACAGCATTTTTGTACTCAACATCTGTTTTCTTATAGTTAGCAATATCAGTCATTGGTGTTGCCTTTGTTTTAGGTTTTTCTTCAGGCTTTTTGTATGCGCCTGGACCACCAGGATTTTTAGCTATTTCAAGCAATGTTTTATAATCATCTGTTGATAATTCACCTGTCTTAGCATATTTACCAGCTATATCCCAAAGCAATTTATAGTTTTCTTCACTAATTTCTGCTGTATCAGGAGCTTCTTGGTATTCTTTTGACAACTGAATCAATCTTCTCAACAAAGTTGTCTTTTCTTCTTTACCATCTTTGTTTGTGATAGTAATTTCACCATTAAATCTATCTTTATTTGCAGGATCTGCAGCAATTTTGTTTAATACGCTATTGATTTGAGATTCTTTGATAACTTTAGTTCCGTCAACATTATCTTTGTTATCGGAATTTTCAACAGTTACTTTGCTGCTGCTGTGAAGATTTTCCATTATTTTTTGATACAATTCAGCTTGTTGAGCCATCCATTGTTTCATCATAGGCATAACTTGATACATTATGTTAGTTGATGAATCTAAAAATTGAGTTGTACCAAAATCAAAATTCATTAACTGAGCATCATTCATACTAGATAATTTATCGCAAGGATACATAATGCTTGGTGCAGTTGACATTGGAAATACGCTGTATTGCCACATATTTTGTCCAATAGTTCTTCCGCTTCCTGCCGGTACTGTTACTGTCCAAGTTTTGCCGATGTTCAATGAATCAGTCATTTTTGTATCCCCTAATAATCCTTAGTTAATTCCTCTTGAAAAACGTATAGACTTTTCAGTCTTTTTGATTCCTCGTTCCTGTATTAATATAAAAAAATTTTTTCTCCCAAAATTGCTTTTTAAGAGAAAATCTACGTTACAAAACTTAACATATTTGGTAAAACGCAACTCTGTTTTCGTGCTAGAATCTACATGTTAATGATTTATTTATATGAGGATATTAGATTATGGTAGAACTTTCACCGTTGCAAAAAGCAAGATTGGCTTTTAAACCGGTTCTTCCTTCTACACTGGCTCAAGGCATTAAAAATGTAGAAGTTATCGAAGGCGACAAAACAGAATGTGTTAAAGACCAAGAACAAATCAAAAAACTGTTTGCTAACACATACGGAAAATGCACAGTAACATTCAAATCTGGTAAAGAACAAAACTTTGCAGCAAGAAATGTTGGTGTAATCTTGTCAGGCGGACAAGCTCCTGGCGGTCACAATGTTGTTGCTGGTTTGTATGATGCTTTAAAACAAGCTAACCCAGAAAGTAAATTATACGGTTTCTTAGGTGGACCATCAGGTATTATCGATGGTCAATATATTGAATTTACTGACGAAATCATTGATGCTTACAGAAACACAGGTGGTTTTGATATCATTGGTTCAGGCAGAACAAAACTTGAAACTGAAGAACAATTCGAAAAATCACTTGCTAACTGCAAAAAATTGAATATTTCAGGTATTGTTATCATCGGTGGTGACGACTCAAACACTAACGCTGCAATGTTAGCTGAATGGTTTGTTGCAAAAAATGCAGGTATCCAAGTTATTGGATGTCCTAAAACAATCGACGGTGACTTAAAAAATGAACAAATCGAAATTTCATTTGGTTTTGATACTGCAACAAAAACTTATGCAGAACTTGTTGGTAACATTCAAAGAGACGTTAACTCTGCTAAAAAATACTGGCACTTTGTTAAAGTTATGGGCAGAAGTGCAACTCACGTAGCTTTAGAAGTTGCTTTGCAAACTCAACCAAACATCACTTTAATTTCTGAAGAAGTTGAAGAAAAGAAAATGTCACTAAAACAAATCGTTGACTACATGGCTGACATTATTGCAAGACGTGCCAACGCAGGTAAAAACTTTGGTGTTGCTCTTATTCCAGAAGGTTTGATTGAATTCATTCCTGAAATGAAAACAATGATTGCAAACTTGAACGATGTTATGTCTACATTGGAACAAGATGCATCATACAACAAATTGACTGTACCTGCTGACAAATTCAACTTTATCGAAAGCAGACTTGAACCAGCTAACGCTAAAGTTTTTGAATCACTTCCTGTTTTAATTAAAGCTCAATTATTAATGGACAGAGACCCGCACGGTAACGTTCAAGTTTCTAAAATTGAAACAGAAAAACTTTTAATCGAAATGATTAAAGTTAAACTTGACGAAATGAAAGCTCAAGGTGAATTTGCCGGTAAATTCTCTGATCAATGCCACTTCTTCGGCTACGAAGGAAGATGCGCATTCCCATCAAACTTTGATGCTAACTACTGCTATGCATTAGGATTTAATGCTTACGCTCTTATCCAATCAGGCTTGACTGGTTACTTATCATCTGTAAGAAACCTTACAGCACCTTCTACTGAATGGGTTGCAGGAGGTGTTCCTCTTACAATGATGATGAATATGGAAAAACGCCACGGTCACATGAAGCCTGTTATTCAAAAAGCACTTGTTAGACTCGATGGCCCTGTGTTCAAAAAACTTGAAGCTAATAGAGAAAACTGGGCGATGAATGATGAATATATCTTCCCAGGTTCTATCCAATACTGGGGACCATCAGAAGTTGCTGATATAACAACTCAAACATTAAAACTTGAAACTGAAGCAAAATTAGCTTCTGTATAAAATGTACCAAGTTTTGAATACAAAAAGCGGATGTTTAAAAACATCCGCTTTTTGATTTTTATTTATTCTAGCGGTCTTAACACATAAGCTAAAACTTCTGGAAAAACAAGTGAAAAATAAAACGATAAAAACGGTATAATAACGGCCAAAGCTGTAAACTTGTTAAAAGCAAAAATATTTATAATATAAAATATGACAGATACGATTACACAATAAGCTAAATATATAAAGTACTTTTTTATATTATTTTTTATAATATTTTCCATCAATTTAAAACTAAAAAAAGACTTAAATCTTAAATCCGTGGAAAAAGCAAGCAAAGATGTTAAAAATAAAACACCCCAAATAATCATTGTAATAAAATAAGAAACTTTAATTGCTGATGGCAATACATCCCAAAAAGTTCCTTGTACAAAAAAAGAACAAATTATTGTATTTACCAAGATTAATAAAATAAATGGAAAAATCATTGCAACTAGATATATTAAACTAGCAGCAGTCATTTTTAATCCAACATTAAAAATAGACTTTAAATTTGACCAATTGGGCAAATCTGAATCTTTTTTATATATCCTCAAATTAGAATTTACACCTATATACCCGCTGATAAATATACCACACAATATACTAAGAGCCCCAAAAACAGACATTAGAGATAACGCAATAGTAAGATCTATCCATTTTACAGCAACTGCATACTTCATAAAACGCAGGGCCGGATTACAAAGTGTAGCTAAAACGTTTGGTACAATCAACAAACACCCCACAATATACTTTTTTAACCAATTTTCATCTTTTAAAAAGTAAGATAAAAAGTACTTAATATCCATAGTTTATCTCCAAATATTATTGTAATTTATAAACTGATAAGATATTATCATCTTGAAAACATTAAATATATCATCTTTTTGATTTAAAAAAGGAATTTCCCAAACAATGAAATATACAAAATCAAAACTTGACGAGAAATGGAAAATTTGCAGTTTTTGCAAGTATATTAAGCGCTGTGAAATCGGGCAAGGTAGAATCATAGATCTTGCAAATAATCCTGTTGCTTATAATGATATAGGCTGTTTTGACTATGAAATGTACAAAAAGCAATTTAAAGGCAAACAACTTGGTTTATTCAATTAATTAGATTTTTCGCTTGACATCATGGTATGTGCCTAATAATATATATAGTACAGACGCAGTGGGGCGTCGCCAAGTGGTAAGGCAGCTGGTTTTGGTCCAGCCATTCCGGAGGTTCGAATCCTTCCGCCCCAGCCAAATAAAAAGCTCTCAAAAGAGGGCTTTTTTTATTGCGTAAGGATTCTTCGAATCCCCCTCTCAAAAACGATATTTAATCGTTTTTTCGGCAG
>CALVEH010000015.1 GCA_944326545.1 Candidatus Gastranaerophilales bacterium
TTAAGTGTTGGGATATTCATTGTACCTGCTTGGTTGTTTATCATTGACATTGAACCAGAGTTCAAGGTTAATGATTGAGATTGATTAAATACATCATCTCTACCTAAATACAAGTTTGTATTATCAAGTGATATATTTGCGTTGATTACATCGTTGTTTAAAATTACCTCACTTGTGATGTCACCAGAAATAGCTAGATTATATTGATAGGTTCTATCTATTTCGTATAGTGATTTATCTTTATTATCAAATGGTTTTCCTCCATCTATTTGGTCATCAAAAATTATTGTCCCGTTGTTTTGTGCTTGAAGTTTGATAGTTGGAGTTGTACTTTCAGATGTTTCTACAAAAATTGCATTGTTTATTTTACCTCTATAATCTTCTGTATAGTTACCTGTAAAATAGTTTGTTTGATTATCTGCGATGAAATTTAAGTCTTTTGATGTATAAACAGCACCACCTAAAGCTAAAGATTGTTCTGATTCTGTTTTGGCATAATTGTTTATAAAAGAACCGTAAATACCTCCGACTAAGCTACCATTGCTATCTGTTTTTCCAATAGATCCAGTGTTATATATAGCACCACCGTAAACATTTGGATAATATCTTTGATTTAAATGTATAGCTTCAGTTTGTATTGAATTACCAATAAAATCACCTTTTATGTTTCCAATATTTTTGTTGTTATATATAGCACCACCAGTTTTCCATACATAAATTATTGAGTTGGAATTTTGAGAGGGTGTCATATATGAATAATTGTACAAAAAATCTCCAACTATATCCCCGATGGTACCGTTATTGTATATTGCACCACCTTCACCAAAGGCACCTTGTGTTTTATTTCCAATAAAATTACCTGTAATACTTCCAATCTTAGAATTTGTATCATTATAAAGAGCTCCGCCTTGAGCTCTTCCGTATACACTAATTGAAGAGTTTGCAAGGAAGTCTCCATTTATTGAATTAATTGATCCACTGTTATATAGAGCTCCACCGTTAGATACAGAATATCTGCCTTGTGAATTTGCATTGTTATTGAGGTAATTGCCTATAAAATTTCCATTTATATCAGAAATTAGAGCATTGTTATTATTGGAAATTGCACCGCCTGAAATAAAGTTTGATGTGCCTGACACTCCGTGAGTGTCAATATAATTTCCAACAAAATCGCCATTAATGTTATTAATTGAAGCGTTTTCTTTGTTGTATATGGCTCCTCCTGCGGAAGAATCTATACTAGAACCTTGTGAATATGCAAAAGCATTGTTTCCAATAAAATTACCTGTAATGTTTCCTATTTCTCCGCTATTGTAAATAGCCCCGCCGTAGGCATAATATGAATCAGATTTAACATAGTTCCCTACGAAATCGGCATTTATATCTCCAAGTTTTGCATTACTTCCGTTATTGTATATAGCTCCTCCGACTTGGCTACCGGAAGTGCTTTCTGTTGTTTGCTTTACAAATACACCTGTTGTTTGAGTTGAGTTGTTTACTGAATTTGTAAGTCTTGTTTTTGCATCTGATAAGTTATACTTATATGTAATAGTTTTTCCTATTGCTGTTGCAGGTTCTTCTTTAAATTCAAGATTACCTGTGTCTGTGTTTTTTTCCCAACCATAGGTTAAGGCTGTGTCACCGTTTGGGTTGCCGTATTCTGTTTTATTCAAGTCAACACGGTAATATACAGGAACAAGTCTATTTTCTGTTTCTGACCATTCATATTTTGTGATTATATTTTCACCGGCTTGGTCAACTTTTGTCAGAGTATAAGCATTGTTATCACTTTTAGGTAGAGGTACATCATTTGCAAAAGCATTTTGCTGAGCCAACAATGCAAAAGCACCTATTGCAAAGCATATCTTAAAAAAATTATTATTAATTCTACCCATAATATAATCCTTCGGTTTACAATTGTTCACTAATAACAATCGGAAACCAAAAGAAAATACTTTAGTAAAATCTGGTATGTATTAAAGAAATGTTACAAATTAATCAGTATATACATTTTTAAGTTGTTTAAATTTCTTGAAGATAACAATAGAAAATAATGTTGTCATAGCCAGGAAAGACACCGCCAAACCTATCCAAAAGCCGTTAAGAGACATCTTGTAGTGATAAGCTAACATATACCCTAACGGTAAACCAAACAGCCAATATCCTGCTATCAATGTTACAGATGCTATCTTAGTCATCTTAAGTCCTTTTAAAATTCCGCTAAGACTAACTTGCAAACCATCAAACATCAAGTAGAATGCTGCAATATGCAAGATTGGTAAACCTAAAGCTAAAATTTCAGGATTTCTAGTAAAAACTTCAAATATTTGTCTAGGAATAGTCATCAATAACACTGAACAAAACAACATAAATATTACTGACATAGATGTACCTGATAAGGAATATCTTTTTATTTCTCTTAAGTTTTGTGCACCGTTAAAGAATCCTACTTTTATTGCAATAGCAGCCGAGATAGACATAGGTATTACATAAGCACTTGATGTAATTGTTACGCATATATTATGTGTAGCAGCCAAAATACCGGCTTCTCTTCCAACCAAAATTGTTATCAAATTAAAGCCTAAAAATTCAAGAAACATTGCAATACCAATAGGATAACCTATTTTTAACAGCTGTTTAATAAGACTTGTATCAAACGGGTTTTTAAATTTTATTAAGTCAAAACAATACACAAGAAGAACAATTCCCATCAAAGTTCTAACAATAAAAGCAGCAAGTGCAAGACCTATTACCCCCAACCCTTGTATTGGCCCAATACCAAAAACTAAACAATACGCAAGTATAAAATTCAGTATCAATGCAAAAATTAGTATTAAATTAGGAAATGCCACAATTTCATATGCCAGTAGGAATTCTCTTAAACACTGATATAAGTACATACCAAACAAAGAAAATGCGCATATAAAAATATATTCTTTTATCATGGGTACTAAAACTGGTTCAAATCCCATCATAGGAACAAGTGGAACCATTAAAAGACAGATTAAGCAGAATATCACAGCAAGCACTATAGAATAATTTAAAACTGTGAATAAAAATTTCTTAGTTGGTTTTCTGTTGCCTCTGAGATTTGACATCTGAATAGAAATGGCAGACATTAGCCCCATACCCATAATAAGGATACAAAATATAATCGAGTTAGCAATGCTTATTGCAGCAAGTGTATTAGTCGAATGTTTTGCTGCTATAAAAACGTCAGTAGCCCCGATAAGAGTTTGGCCTAAGTTTCCAACAATCAAAGGAACTGATAAGCCAAAAATTTCTGTAAAATACTTTTTATATGATAACAATTTCTCGACTAATTGCATACTATATCTAATACCTTTGATTAATTAAGTAAATAAAAACCGTTTAACTACTCTATCACAACAAAAGTATTAAGCAAACTGATATTTGTACTATCTAAAAAGAAATATGTGTTATATAATAAACTAAAGAGTTTATGGGGAGATATTATGCCGTTTGAATTTAAAAAACTTGATATACCTGAGGTAATTCTTGTTACGCCAAAGGTTTTTGGTGATAATAGGGGCTTTTTTCTTGAGTCGTACCAAAAATCAACATTTGCACAAAATGGTATTGATGTAGACTTTAATCAAGACAATCACTCTAAATCAACAAAAGGTGTTTTAAGAGGATTACATTATCAAAAAGCCCCAAAAGCTCAAGCAAAATTGGTTAGATGCTCAAGGGGAAAAATTTTTGATGTAGCTGTTGATATAAGAAAAAAATCTCCAACATTTGGTAAATGGGTAGGCGAAATTCTTTCAGAAGAAAACAAAAACATGCTTTATATTCCTGCCGGATTTGCACATGGGTTCGTTGTTTTGAGCGATGAAGCAGAATTATTATACAAAGCATCAAATGAATATTCTGCAGAGAATGACAGGGGCATAAGATGGGATGACCCCGATATAAATATTCAATGGGGCATTGGCTTTGAACCGCTAATAAGCGACAAGGATTCCAAACAACCATTTTTAAAAGATGTAAAACAGGAGGACTTATTTTGAATTTATTAGTTACTGGTGGTGCAGGTTTTATTGGAAGCTGTTTTGTTCGCCATATTTTAAACAAATACGATGACTACAAGGTTATCAACCTTGATGCACTTACTTATGCAGGGAATATTGATAATCTTAACGATGTAAAAGACAATCAAAACTACAAATTTGTGCACGGCAACATTTGTGATAAAAAACTTGTTGCAGAGCTTGTAAGTCAAGTTGATGCAGTAATTAACTTCGCAGCGGAAAGTCATGTTGATCGTTCAATCACAGGTCCTGAAATATTTATTGAAACAAATGTCAAAGGCACATTAAATCTTCTTCAAGCAGCTAAAGAAGCTAAAATTGAAAGATTTTTACAAGTTTCTACTGATGAAGTATATGGAACTCTCGGTAAAGACGGATATTTTTACGAAACTACACCACTAGCTCCAAATTCACCATATTCAGCTTCAAAGGCCAGTGCAGATTTGCTTGTTAGAGCATATTATGAAACATATAAAATGCCTGTTTTGAATACAAGATGTTCTAACAACTATGGCCCGTACCAATATCCTGAAAAACTAATTCCATTTTTTATTTCAAAATTACTTAAAAACGAAAAAGTACCTGTTTATGGTGATGGTTTGAATGTCAGAGATTGGTTATATGTATACGATCATTGCAGTGCAATAGATACTGTATTACACAAAGGCAAGATTGGCGAAGTTTATAACATAGGTGGCCACAACGAAAAAACAAACCTTGAAATTACAAAAATTATCTTAAACGCTATGGGTAAAGATGAAGATTCGATAGAGTACGTTCAAGACAGGCTAGGTCACGATAGACGATACGCTATAGATAACCATAAAATACAAACAGAACTCGGCTGGGAGCCTTCATTAACTTTTGAAGAAGGTATAAAACTGACAATAGAGTGGTATTTAAACAATCAAGACTGGATTAAATCTATTGAGTCAAAGAAAGCAGGTGTTGCATAATGAAAGTTCTTGTCACAGGTGCAAATGGTATGTTGGGTTCTGATTTATGTCCAATGCTTGAAGACTCAGGATATGAAGTAATAGAAACGACTATTGATGAACTAGATATAACTGACAAAAACAATGTAAACGAAGTTATAGATGATGTAAAACCAGATTATGTAGTGCATTGTGCCGCATATACAAATGTAGATAAAGCAGAAGAAGAATTCGAAATAGCAGAAAATATAAATTCTGTTGGTACAAGAAATATTGCAGAAGCCTGCAAAAGAAACAATGCAGTTTTAGTCTACATTTCAACCGACTATGTTTTTGATGGAACAAAAGACACCCCATATCTTCCAAATGACAAAACAAATCCTATTAACACATATGGATTAACTAAGTTAAATGGAGAAAAAGCTGTTCAAGAGATCTGTGAAAAATTTTACATACTGAGAACTAGCTGGCTATACGGTCATCACGGTAAAAATTTTGTAGAAACAATGATTTCACTAGCTCAAAAGGAAGAAGTAAAAGTTGTTGATGATCAAGTAGGTTGCCCAACTTGGACAGTAGATTTATCAGATGCAATAATAAGTCTTATTGATGAAGATGCTGAATATGGAATATACCATGCCTGTGGTGGTGGTAAAACAAGTTGGTATGGTTTTGCTAAAGAGATTTATAACAAGATGAATCTCAATGTAAATATAAAACCCTGCACGACAGAGGAATTTCCAAGACCAGCCCAAAGACCAAAATACAGCGTAATGGATAATGAGGGCTTACTTAGAGACTGGAAATTGGCATTAAGTGATTATATAGAATTGAGGGTAGATTAATGAAAGGCATTGTATTAGCTGGCGGTGCAGGAACAAGACTTTATCCAAGCACAATGGTTGTTTCTAAACAACTTTTACCAATTTACGACAAACCAATGATTTATCACCCTATTTCTGTACTTATGCTTGCAGGAATACGAGATATTTTAATAATCTCAACCCCACAAGATTTACCAAATTTTAAAAAACTGCTAGGTGATGGAAAACAGTTTGGAGTAAATTTTAGCTATAAAGAACAACCTTCTCCTGATGGTTTAGCACAAGCCTTTATTCTTGGTGAAGAATTTATAGGCGACGATTGTGTAGCATTGATTCTTGGAGACAACATATTCTACGGCCCCGGATTTTCTGGAACATTACGCAACGTTGTTAAAAGCACTAAAAAACAAGGCGGTGCAACAGTGTTTGGGTATCAAGTCAAAGACCCTGAAAGATTTGGTGTTGTTTCTTTTGATGCTAGTGGCAAAGTAGAATCAATCGAAGAAAAGCCCAAAAATCCTAAATCAAATTATGCTGTAACTGGTCTGTATTTTTATGATAATACGGTCATAGAAAAAGCTAAAAATCTAAAACCATCAAAAAGAGGTGAACTGGAAATAACAGACCTTAACAAATTATACCTAAATGAGAAAAATTTAAATGTTGAACTTTTAGGGAGAGGCTTTGCCTGGCTAGATACAGGAACACATCATTCTCTTTTACAAGCAAGCCAGTACGTGCAAACAATCGAAGAAAACCAAGGTATAAAAATAGCTTGCCTTGAAGAAGTAGCCTATAGAATGGGATTTGTGACCAAAGATAATCTAAATGCCACAAGCGAAAAATACCCTAATAATGAGTATTTTAACTATGTTAAAAGAATAATTTCTTAACAGGTATAATATGCAAACAATATTCATAAAATTTGTATCGGTATTGAATAACATTAACGAGTGCATTTTCAAGCCTATTGATTTATATCTGGAGAGTTTACCATTTGCAGAGTGGTTAGTCGATGCAATAAAAGACAGTTTGCACATGTTGCCATTTCTGTTTTTCATATTTGTACTTATCGAATGTATTGAATATTTTTACTCTGACAAAATGACTCAACTTGCAAAATATTCAAGTAAAGCAGGTCCTCTAGCCGGTAGTTTATTAGCATCGTTTCCTCAATGCGGGTTTTCAGTTATAGCCAGTACATTGTATACCAAAAAGCTAATTACTAAAGGTACATTAATTGCGGTATTTTTATCAACTTCTGATGAGGCAATACCTGTTATTTTATCGTATCCGTCTAAAATGTATTTAATAGTACCGATTATTTTAACAAAAGTTGCTATCGGTATTATTGCAGGTTATTTAATAGACTTTTTACTTGATCAGTTTAAAGATAGCAACAGTGAGGAAAAAATTGATATAACAGAGGTTGACAAAGGATGCTGCAAACACCACATACATCAACCAAGAAAAAGAGATTTAATTATCCACCCAATTGAACACACTGTTAATGTATTTGTTTTTATTTTAATAATAACACTAGGGTTAAATTTTTTGATTCACCAAATAGGTGGAGAAGAAAATCTTGGTCAATACTTTATGTGTAATTCAGTATTTCAACCTATAATTACAGGTATAGTTGGGTTAATTCCGAACTGTGCAATTTCAATAGCAATAACGTTATTATATATAAAAGGGGCTATCGGTTTTGGTTCTGTAATATCAGGATTATGTTCAAGTGCAGGACTTGGCTTACTTGTTTTGCTAAAGAAGAACACACCATTTAAAGACACCAGCAAAATAATACTTATGCTTTTAGCTATAAGTATATTCTTTGGTGTATTAATACAATCTATATACAATTAGCGAATTATGTTACTATGTGAATAAATTATAGTAAATAAGTAAGGAGTAAATATGATTCTTGTAAGATGGATATGTTTTGCACTGGCTTTAATTTTCACAGCTTGGTTAATCCCTGGTATAGAAGTAAGCAGTATATGGGCTGCAATGCTCGCGTGTGTAATCATTGCATTAATTAACGCATTTGTTAAACCTGTTATACAAATTATTACTTTACCTATAAATATTTTAACTATAGGAATATTTAGCTTAGTTATAAACGCCCTATTGTTTATGTTAGCAGGCTGGATAACACCAGGAATCGAGGTAGAAGGCTTTTTAAGTGCATTGCTTGGTTCTGTAGTGTTTTCACTGCTTAGCCTTGGCATTAGCAAAATTTAAGGTCTTTTATAAGTATTTAAATGATTTCCTTCCATGTCATATTTTTTTACTAAACCGTTTTTATCAGTAGAAAAATATCCAAGTGGTTGAGCATTTTTGTCGTATATCATTGTTTTATTCTGTGATACTGCCTTAAAATACCCGACAGAGTGGCCATATTTGTCATAAACGTAGGTGTTTCCAGGCTGATTTGTAGCATATTTAGACAAGACATTGCCATATTTATCATATTTTGTTGTTGTGCCAAAACCGTCTTCTATATAATAGCCTGTTTCAGCTCCGTAAGTATCATATTCGATAACGGATATATTTGACAAAGTATGGTATTGGTCAACTTTTACACCTGTTTTATTCAATGATTTAATGGACGAACCAAGACCAGAATAGTTTGATGCGGCATTGGCTGCGCCAAATATTAATGATTGCAAAAGCAGAAAACTGATAATAGACAAAACAGACTTGTTCATATAACCTCTCCTTATTTGTATTTTACAATATATTTAAGAAAAAATCATTATATGACAAGCTATGTTCTCAAAGAATCTTCAAGAACTGCCTGCTTAGAAGCTACACCCAAACCTATTCCGGCAAGGATATATGTAGATAATGCAAGCAAATAATTCTTTTTCAATATATTCAACCCTGCAGGGTTATTAAGAACCTTTTTAGCAGCCTTAACACCTCTAAAAGAAGCCAATCCTTCTTCAATTATAGTTGGTAAAAATGCAGCAAAGCCCAATAAACCAGCATTTCTTTCTATAAATGATTTTTTGCCATCATTTTTATTAGAAAACAAGCCGTTAGCAACAAGAATTGCAGTTGGTGCAAATGGAGCATAATGTCTTGAATTTTGAAGCAATTTAGTAAATTTGCTTTTTGCGTTTATTGCATGGCCAAGCTCGTGTAATATCAGGGACGGTTTATGTTCTGGAGCAACAGCCAGTTTGATTTTGTCAGCGAAAAAGGCATTTTGCCCCTTAGCAACAGCTTCAAGTTCATTACCTAAATTGTAACGTTGAGCATAACTAAACTTATTTGCATCATTGATATATCCAATATTAACATTAAGGTTATTTTGTCTAACCATTTCATTGGCTACATGATGAACATTGGCAGCAGTTGTGAATTCTTTACCTGCTGCTAGTTTTGTTGCAAACCATTGAGAAGCTTTATTTAAACCTAAAGCTATAACTTGTAACAAACCTGCAAGCCCAGCTGTTTTTGCGACATTATCCGATTGTTCCTCTCTTTGTTGTTCATAGTAGGGACGAACGTACACATTATTATCAGCCCAATACTGCTGCTGAGGGCTATAATATTGACCATAATTTGAATAATTATTATAACTAATCGGATACATCTTACTTCTACCTTCAACAATTATAAAACATGACAAGTTAAAAAGTTGCTATTTTTTTAAAAGAAAATCATAATTTTTATAGAAATTTTATAAAGGATATACAATGTCTATAGAAAAAGTTAAAGAATATTTAAGACAATACAATAAAGATAATGAAGTTATTGTATTACAAGAATCAACAGCAACTGTAGATTTAGCAGCAAAAGCATTGAATGTTATACCGGCAAGAATCGCTAAAACACTATCTTTTAAAGTTAATGACCAATACATATTGGTAGTCGCTGCAGGTGATACAAAAATAGATAATAAAAAATATAAACAGTACTTCGGCATAAAAGCAAAAATGCTAAGTCCTGAGGAAGTTATAAACCAAATAGGACACAAAATAGGGGGTGTATGCCCATTTGCAGTTAACCAAAATGTAAAAGTCTATTGTGACATATCATTGCAAAGATTTTCTTCGGTATTTCCGGCATGTGGCAGCGCAAATTCTGCCATAGAACTCAGTTGTGACCAACTATTTTCAATTTCTAAAGCTGTAGAATGGATTGATATTTGCAAATTTAGTGAATAAAAAGCATAATTTATTTGTATGAATTAGTTAAAAAAGCTTTTACAAAAAATTGTTGCTATGATAACATATTGTTATTATGATAACAATATGTTATTATGACAACAATGATTCTTCGAGGAGATAATAATGAATTACAAAAAAGCACTTGCAGCTTTAATAACAATCAGTGTTGCCGGAATGAATTTTTTACCTTTACCTGCAATAGCTAAAAGCAAAAAGGATAAAGTTTTAAAATCACAGGTATCACAATATCAAATAGATTATATCAATATGCCTTGGTGGGAATCATTTGGCGATGAAAACTTAAACAGCTATATTGCAAAAGCTATTGAAAACAACCACGATTTAAAAGTAGCAACATTACGAGTAGAACAATACAGACAGCTTGAAAAGCTACAATTAGCTGCAGAGTTACCGACTATATCAGGAGGTTTCGCCCCAACTGGTGTAAAATTACCTGGTTCAACTAGTACAAGCGGAACCTGGGCATTTCCTATCTTAGTCAGATATGAAGCTGATATTTTCTTAAAAAATAGAGACAAAACACGTTCTGCAAAAAAAGATTGGGAAAAATCAAAAATAGAAGAAAGAGCAGCCTATATTTCTATAGCATCTGCGGTAGGGACTACATATTTTAATATAGTTAAAGCAGATAAACTTATAGAATTACAAAAAGAAATTATTTCAGACAGAAAACAGATTTACGACTTAATGTCAGAACGCAACAAAGTCGGTTTAACCTCTACTGCTGATGTTGTGAGAGCAAATAAAGCATATGTATCGGCTACAGCAGACTTAGCTGACTTAGAAAAATCAAGAACGACCCTTTTAAATGCGCTTGCTGTGTTGATTGGAGAAAGTCCGGCTACGAGCAGTTCTCTTAAACGTACGGCTTACAATGATACATACCTGGTCAAAGTACCAAAATCAATTTCTTCAGAAATAATTGACCAAAGACCGGATTATTTGGCTGCTGAAAAAACAGTTGAAAAAGCCGGAATTGATGTTAGAGTTGCTAAAAAGGAATTTTTACCTAAAATTGATTTGATAGGTATGATGGCATTCGGCTCATCAGCATTGAGTACTGCTTTCAATTGGAGCAATGTCTTTGGGGTTTTGAGCGCAGGTATAATGGCTGATTTATTCACAGGCGGTCGTAAAGTTGCTAATTTAAAATTAAAAAAGAATCAGTACGAACAAATATTACATAATTACTATCAAACTAATTTAACAGCAATACAAGAAGTTAACGACGCTCTTGTATCGCTAAAACAAGATGACAAAAAATACAAAACAAATCTTGATGTATACAAGTTAGAGCAAAAAGACTTTGGCTACAGTACAAATAAATATGATGAAGGTATGATTTCATACCTTGATTTACTACAAAAGAAAGAAAATCTCTTAACACTTAATAAGCTTGTTGTTTCTAATAAACTTGATTGTAATATTGATTACATCGGCTTATACAAAGCAACAGGCGCACAAATGTAACAACATAATAACCACACTTCTTATATAAGAACTTTATGCCGCGAAACGAACCTCCCAAGTTCTAAGCGGTATTTTTTTATGCAATAGGAGATCTGCTATAAACACAATATGCGTGTGAATCAATTCCACCAGTTGGTAAAAGATTATACTTTGATGCAGATTTTTCTATTATTGGCAATACAGCAATACGTTTTTCGCCAGTATAGGCCTGATAGTATTTTTCATATGCCAAAGCGCGACTTTTGCCATGCTGTTTAAAGACCTGCCAAAATTCATCAAAAAACTCATCAACATGACTATCTACATATTTGTAATTAATTCTTGCAGGATGAGCAATGCTAATAAGCCCATAATCTAGAGTATTTATAAATTCCAGAGTATCTTCAAAAACAGAAAATGCATCTATAGATCTGTTTGCAGTTGGGTGAGATTTTTCACAAATCTGCTTAGCAAGTAACAGAGCGTTTTCAATATTTTTAGGAATATTTTCTAATTTTATTGAAAACTTGTTATCAGTAATGAAATTAAGATATTTTTCAAGAGCCTCTCTATAGATGTAGAAATATCTATCATTGTTAAACATACTCTTATACATATAAACCGGTTTTTCGTAGCTTAACATATTTTCTGATACATTTGAGTTTTGTAAAATATCTTTTATTTTATAGTTGTTATCTACATAATAAGAATAAAGGGTTTTTGCAAAAATGTACTTTTTCAAAGGGTGACTAACTTCATCTTGTCCTTTAGTTATCATTGGATGGATTTTTGCAGCTTCTTCAAGCGAGAGCTTTATGTTTAATTGGCTTAACAAATCTGCTAAGTTTGTATTTAGCTCTTCCAGAGTTTTGTTTGCAAGTGAATATTTTTTTTCAATCTTTTCCTGCAAAAACGAACAAAGTTTTTGTTCAAATGGGTTTATGCAATAAAGCAAAGTATGAATATCAAGCGTTTTTTTCTGATTACGAAAGTTTGTAGCAACAGTTGACAATTCACACCCCAAAACTAATTTAAGATTCTTATATTTTTCTTTATCAGAAGTTATTATTTTTACTGCATTAACAGCATTTTCAACAGTATCATGGTCTGTAATTGCAAGCATAAAGCCCAAACCACTATTAGTAAAATTTTCATCTGCAATTTTAACAGCAGAATGTAATATAGTTCTAATATCTGATAACCCATCCGAAGCTGATGTATGTACGTGCAAATTAACACAAAATTTATGATTTTTTAAATTTTCAAAATCAAAAGAATCTACTTTGTTATAATTAAGTCTCTTACCAGGGGAATATGATTGTACATCAAACGTAGAAATTAATGTTTTAAATTCTTCCTCACCAACTATTGAGTTAAGCAAAGACAAATCATCAATTTTCAAAGCTTTAGCAAGCTCTTGTTTGTAGGTAATGTCATACATACCAACATACTAACATGAATAAATCTGTTATTTAATAACGACTAAGTCTCCGCGGTTGACTTCCTTAGCTAAAATTCTAATCACATCATTATCCATTCTAATACACCCTAAAGATGCGTACTTTCCAATACTTTTCTGGTTATTATTACCGTGAATAAACTCACCTGTTCTTGTTTTTTCACCTGTTTCAGGGTTTAGATTGTATAAAATTATAGCTCTAGGACCATAATTCCAAGGTTCTTTATGTCTTTTAGTAGACTCAGGAGCAGATTTATAAGGATATGACTCAACGTGAGAAACTATTTTTAAACCTTTATCAGTAGGCGTTTTAGGTTTGCCACTAGCAACCAAATATGCTGCTTGAGCCTCTCCATCTTCGTTATATTTATATAAAACATTTTTTGAAAGATCAACAACAATTCTGGCGTTTTTTTCTTCTCCGCAAACAACAACCTTAGGACTTGGAGCTGCTAATAAAATTGTGTCATTTGTTGTTCCTTTAGGTGTGACAACCTGAGAACAAACAAAAGTATCTTTCTGCAAAGTAAAATTGTCCGAATGCACTTTTGCTGAAGCTGCAGTAACAGTGCTTGCAGCTACTACAATGCCAAGTAACTTTTTAACATTAAAATTAGAAGTAATTTTCATATCGGCATTAAAAAACAAATATAAAAAAATTTGCTATCCATTTAAAAAAATAACATTTTTTTGTTAAAATTACTAAGTAGAAATTAGCCGAAATGAATATAAATCCAATAACAAGTTCTAATGTAGAACATAATACATATCGTAATAAACATAATAATACTAAGCCTGTATCGTTCAAAGGATTAAACAAAGGTTACGAAGCAGAACATCTTATAAATTCTCTCAAAAAGATGTATGGTGACTGTGAGCAAGATACAGTATTCTATAAAATAATAGCTTTTATAAATGAATACAAAAAAACTATCTTTGGCAATAGCGGAAGCAATGCGAGATTTTTTAACATACCATTTATTCCAAACTTTGGTTTGCGAGTAAAATTCCCTTTGACAAGAACATTTGAAAGTGCAGAAAACACACATTTTGAAACAGTTTCTGACATATTTCCAAGCCATAACTTTGGCCAAGCTGTTTTTTCTAACAAAAACGGTATCACCTTCGCTAAAAAAGTAAACGGAACACCAAGTTCCATAAACAATTGGTACTTCTATTTCTGCAACCAAGACCTAATTACGAGAAAACAAGCTCTTGAATATAAGGACAAAATTGAACATATCGCAGATTTTCCTGAAGCTTCATTTGAAAATTTTGGTAGAAAAATACAGATAATTAACCAAAAGAACCCAAGACTGCTTGATTTTGCAAGCCCCAATAATTTTATGATTGATTATAAAACACAAGATATTACACCAATCGATTTAACTGACACTGGAGAAATTTCAAAAAAATCTTTGTTTCATTCAATGTTTCACCCTCTTGTAGATAGTGAACTAAGAGAATGCTTTATTAGTAAGATGGATACTGATGAAAAAAATGAATGCCTGAAATTTATAGACATCATAGGCGAAAAAGTAATTGTAAAAGAACAACCAGTTTAGGAATATTTGACAACCAGTTTGGGAATTTTGGAACTGATAAATTTAGTTTTGATGTGGTAAATCTTTGATTTACCACATCCTACTTGCTTTTATGTAACAAAATGTAAAAAGCATATATCTTATTAGCAAGTTATTTTATTAGACACATTAATTTAATTGTAACAATATCAAGGAGAAATTATGATATCTGCAAATCTAACTGGTTTTAATTATTACAACAAGCAATTGCAAAAAATGACTCAAACAAACAACACAACCCAAAACACATCTGAGCCAAACCCCAAAATATCTTATACAGAAACACCTAATAATAAAATTATAACATTTAAAGGATTTTTACCTGAAAAAAACCTACATCCTGATTTTTTCAAAAAATCAAATTCTGTAGACAAAAATCTTAACCAGAAAAGCACAGAGATTGTAAACAAATTCACAAAAAAATTACTGGAACTTAAAACAAATTCAGACCTTAATACAACAGACTTCAATAAAGCTCCAGGTATCAGCTTTTACCTAAATAACGAAAATATCAAAGTTCTAATGGATAAAAACAAAAATTTGATAAAGTCATATCACTCAAAAGATGGCAAAAATATTGACATCATAAAAGAATATATCACTGGCACAGAACAAATAAAAACTGCTACTTTTTTCTACAAAGACAGTAAACTAGTCACTGAAATTGACAAAAATACAGGTAATATAATAAGAACTGAAAAATACAGACTTGATAATAAATTACAAGAAATTCAAGAACTAGACCCTCACACCCAAAAAGTCATACAAGAAATTTCTTTTGAATCTGACGGTACAACATTGAGTAGCAAAGCAAAATTCGACTCTAAAACAGGTAATATTTTAGAAGCAACATACTATGATTTTTCACCAGAAGGCGATAGAATGGTAACAACAATCCACGACCCTGCAACTGGACGAATAAAAAAAACAATAAATTATACTATAGACGGAATGCTTGATAAAACAACCGACTATGAACCGCAAACTATGCATAAAATATCTGAAACATTCTATAGCAATAATGGAAAAATAGCAGCTAAAATTGATTTTGATCCTATTAGTGAGAACAGAATAAAAGATACATACTATAAAGAAGATGGTGAAAGCATTGATTTTACAGTAGATTACTAAAAAATAAAAAAAATTATATTATTGATGCGGTAAATCACAGATTTACCACACCCTACTTGCTTGGATATTATTTTTGTGAAAGTTTTTTTATTGATTCAGATGCACAATTATATATATTACGTAGTGAATTTGCAAAATTATCTACAATTACAACAATATTTGTCAATAAAAACATTTATATAAATCTGCCCAGACCAGCAAAAGAGTCACCTGACCAGTTGTAAAAGAACAACCAGTTCAGGAATATTTGACAGACAGTTCAGGAATTTTGGGACAGATAATTTCAGAAACTTAAATTAATGTTATAAATAATTTTTCATAAAATTTTAAAATAAATCATTGAATTTTATTTGTAATTTGTAGTTTAGGCTTATAACCCAACAATTAATTAGTTTAATAAGTTGTTTTTAAACTAACAGAAATTATTTTTATACATCTGCCCTGACAGCAAAAAGAGAATTTTATCTGTTACTGAATCAAATGGCTTGCTTCCTCCCCCTCAAACCCATACCAAATGCCGATTGCCTAAAATAATCACACCAGTTGAGCTACTCACCCAACTGTAATGAGCACTCTGTTTGATTATTTATAAAACAATTACTACTGGAAATAATACTATTCTATTATGTATTTTTTGTTATATAATAAATTCTGTTAGAGTAAAACTCATAGTCTTAATAATATTTACAAGGGCAAGTAAAGATTGTTCTAACTTAATTTTTATTAATACTGATTAAGGTGATATATGAATGTAAAAAAAATTAATTCTAAACAAAATACCTTTGGTGCAAAATTAATAATTAATGATCCATTACATAAATTACAATTTAACGAAGCTGAAATAGAAGAAATTAAATTATTATTTCAAAACAAAACTGAAAATTATAAAGGAACTTTAAAATATAATGTGGATACTGACAAATTCTTTTGTACAGCTAAAGACAGAAAACTTGGAATATTTAAAACCGGTAAAAAGTATAAATTAGATGTACTCTCTCTTGATGCTGAAGAGTTTGCGGATAAAATGAGAAAAGTTTATATACGACTTAGAAATTTAGGAAAAGGAGAGGTCGTCTTAAAAAAAACAGAACTACAACAAAAGATACAACAAGGGCTTTATTCTGATATTTTAGATATAAAAGATAAAAATTTGATTTAGTTTGTCTAATTTAATGTAAAAAGACAAATGGTTTGATTTCAATTTACAGATGGTTTGTTTTTTGGGCAAACTAACACACCAATTTTTCTCAAATTTCTTGTCACTTTTTACCTAGTAAATTGAAATAAATTTCCACCTAAACTTAAAATTTTGAAAAAATTTTTAACACTGTCCTGTCCCAAAATTCCTGAACTATCCCGAATTTCTTAAACTGTGTCTAAATTCTCACCATTTAAGCTTTTGAGCCACTGTTTGGTTTTAGACATTGACAGACAGTAATCGGACTTTTTTGCCAGTTCAGGAATTTCATTTTTAGCGATTTCCGACTAAAAAATCAAGATATATTTGAAACACAGCCCTATTAGTTCAAAAAATCAAATTCCTGTAATGTCTGTCAAACCATAGTAATAAATGCAGCTGATACAATAAATAAAGAATAATTAAATGCTGACCGTGCACATCACAATAATTGAAGAAAAAAACAGTAAGAATTTTGATTAGAAATCTAAATTTAAGAGTACAAAATACAATAAAATACTTCACAAGAAAAATGCCCCGGATTGGACTCGAACCAACGACGCACAGCTTAGGACGCTATCGCTCTATCCAACTGAGCTACCGAGGCATATTTTATTTTTGATAACCTATTGTCGGCTGGATAGAGCTGCTATTTTAATTTAAACTCGCAAGCCCAGCTCGCTCCGACTACCGAGGCATCATAAGTTTATAATAATAAAAAATCGCTTTAATAACAACGAAAATTATTTCAAGTCTATTTCAACCCAATTATATCTATTTTTTCCAATAAATCTTGCATTTAAAGCAGTTTCTTTTGCTTCTGTGTTATCTTCCAACGCGAAATCAGAATTACAAATCACTTTAAAATTATGTCTATCCTTTAGTTTTCCCATTTCGTATGTATTATAGTTTTCAATAATTTTGTTCTCAACAATACCGGCAAGAGAAGTTCCATTTTGACGACAAGCTTTATCAATAGCAAGTCCTAAAGAGCCGGTTATTATCAAACCATTTGCACACTCATTTTCTTTAATTACTGCAAAACGAGCTAATGCATCAGCATATTTGTTAATTGCCTCATTCATTGCGTATTTTCTTTTGTTTAAATACTCATCTTTTATTTTTATGTAGTCATTTTCTCCGATTTCATACATATCTGTGTTATTAATCAATATATTTTTTAGTGTTTTACCTTTGGCATCATTATCAAGTTTAAATTCAGACTTAGTTACCATTTGTCCAAAGCCACAAGCAGCAATTTCATCAATAAATCTTTTGTCAATTTGCATAGATTTGCAAAAATTTTTAATTAACATAGAGGTTGATGCACCTGCAGCAGAAACCTTTAAAATACCATTATCGTCAGTAAAGTAGCTGCTTCCTGTAACATCAAGAACCGCCTTGTCACCGTTGAATCGTTTTATATTGACAATGCCACACCCTCCACCTGTAACAGCAACTGTATAGTGAGAGCCTTCTTCTAGTAAACCTTTAGAATAAAGCATCTTTGCAACTCTCATACCACCGCCTAAAGTATCTTGAAAAAGCTTAACATCAGCATCATCTTTGACAGAAAGGCCTTGTTTTTTCAAAAGATTACCTATATTACTAAAATCTACATCTTCCAATCCTCTGCCGTTTTTACCTTTAATATTGCTGGCATAAATAAGTTCTTTACCAAACACATTACCAGGCATAAACAAAACTATCTCTTTTATTCTTTTGGCATCGTCATTTAATTTACTCAAGTCTATTTTTTCATAAACCTCTTTAACTCTTGAAGCTATTTTTTCCATAAAATCATCATTATTGTCGTAATATCTCTTTCCTTGAGCATTTACAACTGTTTTTTCTTTTACAAAACTATCTTTACCATCATCAGATAGAATATTGATTTTACAAGAGTTTTCCTTAACACTTCCACCAACATCAACAATGACTTTGCACTTAAAGGCAGGGTTGTATCTATTTATATGCATATAAAATAATCCTTATTAGACTGTATAAAATTAACTCTCAAAAATAAATTAATTTGCTATTCTAATGTATAATAAATTCAAAGAACTTAGCGAGGTGTATATGAAAGCATTAGTATGGGACAGCATCGGTAAAGTAAAACTTATAGACAAAGATATGCCTAAAATCGAACATCCAAGAGATGCCATAGTAAAAGTGACTTTGTCATCGATATGCACAAGTGATTTACACATAATAAACGGCTATGTTCCCAAAGCAAAACAAGGTATTACACTAGGTCATGAATTTGTAGGAGAAATAGTTTCTCTAGGTGAAGATATAAAAAATCTGCAAATTGGTGATAGAGTTAGTGCAAACTGCGAGACATTTTGCGGTGAATGCTGGTTTTGCCAAAAAGGTTATATAAATAACTGCCAAAACGGCGGGTGGAAACTTGGTTGTAGTATTGATGGCTGTCAAGCCGAATATGTTAGAGTACCCTTTGCAGACACAGGCCTGACCAAAATACCTGAATCAATAAGCTACGAAAATGCACTATTTGTAGGCGACATTTTATCTAGCGGATATTTTGGAGCAGAACTATGTGAAATTAAGCAAGGCGACACAATAGCAGTGATAGGCTGCGGCCCAGTGGGAATATGCTCAATGCAATGTGCAAAAGTAATGGGAGCAGAAAAAATAATTGCATTAGACATTGACCAAACAAGACTTGAGCTGGTTAAATCAAAAGGTTATGCTGATATAATAATCAACCCGTTGACTCAAAATGTTGAAAATATTGTAAAAGAACAGACATCTAATAGGGGTGCTGATGGGGTAATTGAAGCAGCAGGCGGAAAAGACACATTTCAAACAGCTTGGCAAATTGCAAGACCTAATGCCATTGTTGCAGTAGTTGCAATGTATGAAGAAAATCAAGTTTTACCTTTACCTCAAATGTATGGTAAAAATCTTATATTTAAAACAGGCGGTGTTGATGCAACTCATTGCAAAGAACTGCTAAATCTGATTGCGCAAAACAAAATTTCAACAGATATTCTAATCTCTGAAACATATTCACTAAACGAAATAGAAAAAGCTTACGAACTTTTTGAAGAAAAGAACAATAATTGTTTAAAATTTGCAATAAAAAGTTCTTAACTCCGTACAAACATATTAGACAGTTGTATAATTAATTTATTATCTGAGTCTATGTTATATGTAAAAAATGAAAAAATTTGGAGGACATCATGAAGTTATTCAACAATCTGTTTTCTAACCTCTCAAAAAAAGTTATTTCGGCCTTAATGATTATGTTACTTGGCACTCAGGCTTTTGCAGCAACAAATCAGACGCAAATACTTGCTAAAGAGCATATGTTTAAAGAGAAAAAAGCACTATCAGATTTAGTTTTAATTACTAACAACAGCAATATTATTACAAAAGGCAACGTACTACAGGTAGTTTTTACCTGTAAACTGTGGTCTGAAAACGCTAAAGCAGGTGACAGAGTTAACTTTCTAGCACCTGAAGCAATTTATACACAAGAAGGTACCCTACTTATACCAGCAAACTCAAAAATTGTTGCCACTGTGCTAAAAATTGAAAAACCTAAATGGTTTAATAAAAATGCCAGAGTTTATCTAAATTTTGAATGCATTGTATTCCCTGACGGCTCAGCAATGGCTATGTCTGCAAAACCATTAACAAAAGACGGGGCACTAAAAGAAGGGCCTTGGATGACAGCCGGTAAATTAGCGGCTTCAACAGTTGGCTTAGGTGCAGTTGGTGCAGGTGCAGGTGTTGGCTTTGCTTTTATACCAAACCCAGCAAAACTCGGTGCAGGTTTTGCAATAGGCATACCTGTTGGTTGCACTGTTGGTCTTATCACAGGTTTGGTAACACCGGGGCTTAAATACCACGCAAAAGCCGGTGAAGCAGTAAAAATAATATTATGCAAGGATCTTTGTTTGAAAAAAGTATGTAATAAATAAAATTATTGAAACAAATTATCAATAGGATCTTTTAATAAATATGAAATGGGCGTTAGTTTTTCGCCCTTTTCGTTTGTAAGAGAAAAATTTGTTCTGACGTAACTACGCTTATTTATTTCACCATAAGTTTTTATATTCTTTATTGCAATGCTGCATGGCTTTTGAAAACTTTTATCAATTCGTTTTAAGATTTCAATAATTCTTTTTGTTGGGTTGTTACCTTTGTTTAATTGTTCTAAAAAAGGGGTATAAAGATTATTTATAAAACCAGAATCTTTGATTATTTTAGAATTTTGAATAAATTCTGAAATTTTATTCAACTCAAAACTTGTTGTTTCAACATTTATAATAGATTGTTTTATTGCGTTAAAATATCGTGTAGCAAAATTTGTATCAGTCGCAAGTTTTCTCGCACTACGTTCTTTGATTATAGTTGTAATAGTATTAGAGAAATCTCCAACTTTTGCAATTAAATTTAATTGATTATTATCAAGCCTTGGTAAAATTTCAACATTAGATTTTTCTTTAAGAATGGAGAAACCTTCAATCTGTCGGAGCAAATCCCTGATTTTTTGTTTTGCCATGTCATTAAAAAACTTATCCTTTGCAAGACATTGTTCAACTTTTTCAAAATTAGTATTTATATTTGCACTAAAAGAAATCTTGCTCAAATTTTTATAGCTATGCATTTGTGAATTATTTGCCAAAATTTTCAATTATTATTCTCACATTTTAGTATTCAACAATACAAAAATTAAAAAAATAATATTTTGCTATTAAAAATTATCTATAAAATAATAAAAGCAGACAAATTGTCTGCTTAAACAAAAATACCCTGGATTGGATTCGAACCAATGACCTACCGCTTAGAAGTAGCTCTCATACAGTTTTTCAGGTTTTTTAGCTTTTATCATAATTAGTCAGAAATGATTATTTTTATTGCTTTTGTACATGTTTCTTGTCTCAACATTTTCGCCCTTTAATCAGGCTTTATCAGGATTTTTGCAAGAAGTTTGTAGTAAGTACGTAGTAAAAGAGCCCCACCCTAGAGGGGTAGAATTCAAATTTTACTATTTATCAAGAGTTAGAAAAACTCTCCATTTAATTCTGATTCTAAACTTATATTGTAATTTCTTTTTCTAATAATCGTTTACCTCTTAATGTAATTAAATTTTTTGTTTCCAAATGGTGAAGGCGAGTATCAAGATGCAAATAATATGATTAAAAGAAGATACAAGCCAGCTTTAAATCGTGTAGGAATTAATTACATAAAATTTCACGGATTAAGACATACCTACGCAAGTTTATTACTTGCAAATGGTTTTCCGATGAAATATGTCCAACACCAATTAGGTCATAGTTCAATAAAATGACAATGGATTTATACACACATCTTTTGCCTGAAACTAACGAACAATGCGTTAATGCACTTGATAATATTGTAGAAAAGACACAAGAAATTGTAGAGATTAGGAAATTTGTGACATAATATTGTCAGTAAGTTTTTCTTTATGACGTTTTAAAATTTCTTTGCAAGATTCGGCCAATACCCAAAGTTTAATACGCAAATTTTCATCAAATAATTGCTTATTTGCAACACTTCGTTTTACTAAAATATTCAAAATTTCTTCGTATTCATTAGGAAACAAATTTATTATATCCATTTCAATTGTTCTAGGAATAATTGCTGATGCTATTAAGCCATTTTCGCTTAAAGAATCTATAATTACTTGGTTTGCATTAGAATATGCGTATGATGTTATTCCAGCGAGTAAATCTGCCAATTGAATGGCTGGTTCCAATTTTGAGTTTGCTGAAACAAGCTCTTTTGTAATATGGACCTTAAATTTACGGTCAAAACTAGGAACTTCAAACTCGATTTCCCGACCAACAAAACCATCAAAAATGTTTTTATGTGCGTCCATCATTTTAGATTCATCATAAATTGGTTCTACCCCACCAAATTTTTCTGTTAAAAAACCACACAATCCTAAAAAAGCTGTAGTTGTTAAATCCAAAATATATTTACACGTAGGTGTATCGCCTGATAATGATTGTAATTCTTCTTGAATGATGCTTTTATTTAAAGAAATAAAAGTATAAACTTTTTCTTCAAATGTTCTTTTTGATTTTCTTAAAATTGCAGAATCGGGCTTTATTGCCTTTAGAAATTTATTGAATTTTTCGTCTTTTTTATCATGTTTCATGACATTCTCAAAATCAGTTAACAAAGTTATTTGATTGATATTACCTAATAAATCGTAAATTTTATAAGTCATGTACAAATGAAAATTAGCAGCATAAAAAAATAAATTGACATTTGCTATAACGGGTTCAAACATATATTCAAAAAATTTTGCACATAAAGCAAATTTTTTATCAAAAACAACAACCCCCGAATAATTTTTAATTAAATTAATAACAAATAGACAAAATTCATCACACTTGGTAGACTTTACATAGTTTTTAAATTTTAATTCTGGAGCTTGTGTAGGATAACGAAGTTTAATTTTATTTATTATTTCAATAGCTTTTATATTATCTACACCTATTGCTGCATATGTGAATACTGTCTGGTCTTGATTTAATAAATTTGTCCCTGTAAAACCTGATTCATCAAAATAAATTTTTTGAGCCATATAATATTTCCTAAAATTAAAATCAAAATGTAGTAAATTTGTAGTATTTTTCTTAAAATTGCTTAAAAACAAAAAACAGCCTTTAATAAAAAAAGCTGAAATTTAATTATATCTTATAAAATAAAAATACCCTGGATTGGATTCGAACCAATGACCTACCGCTTAGAAGGCGGTTGCTCTATCCAGCTGAGCTACCAAGGCATAAGTAATTATTTAGTTTATACATTATTTATATCATATAAATATTTTCATGCAACAGGATTTTCTAAAAAAAATTTTTTAGAAAAAAGGCTTTACAATTTCTTTTTTTTTTATTAATATAATTTTATTCCAATCACTTGGAAATACTCGTTGGAGGAGTGCCAGAGCGGTTGATTGGAGCAGTCTTGAAAACTGTCGTACGTTTGTAGCGTACCGTGGGTTCGAATCCCACCTCCTCCTAATTTTAAAGCCACCAGTAAGGTGGCTTTTTTAGTATTAAATATCATATAAATACAAAAGCATAGTTATTGTTGTAATTTAACGACCGGTTTTATTTGTACGGATACTTTGATTATTTTGGACAGCCCGCTCTGCGAGGGCGTTTTCAGGTCGGAAAATTAGGTTTACCAAAAAAATCAAACTGCCGAAATGGACTTTTTTCGGACTGTACGGATAGTTTGAGATTTTCGTAATATAGCTGAATTACGCACCGATTTTGAATTGTACGGATAAAATGATTATTTTGGTAAAGTCCAGTTCCGCAAATAATTAAATTTTTGGTTCCTCTTTTTTTAGAAATTTGTAAACTTTTTTTTACAAAAGCCAATTATTATTTTGAGGAATTTATCATTAAGTTTAATAAAAAAGCGGAACATTATTAGTTTTTATTAATACAAAAATACTGATAAACAATTTTTGAAATATCACTAATTATTTTAGAATTTTCGTCATCACTGAGAGGGGAATCTTTTATCATAATTGCAATATAATACAAATCTCCATTTGGTAATCTTACATATCCAGCATCATTATCTGCTATTTTTAGACCTTTTGGAGTGCGAGAGCCTGAACCAGTTTTATGATAAATTTTGGTATTTTTTGGAAGTCCTGCTTTAATTTTATTTTCTCCAGTGCTAGTCTTTAGCATGATATTTTCTAAAAAAGCAAAAGAACTGCTAGAAAGAATATTATTGTCTTTTACTCTTTTCATCATCAAGACAATGTCTTTAGGTGTTGAAGTATTAAGATATTGATTATAAATATCGCTATTCATATCTTTTTCATTTACTTTTATGCTTATATCATTGAAGCCCAATTCATGTATAAATTTTTCAAGCTCATTAATTCCTCCAGAGTAATCAATTAATATATCACAAGCATTATTATCACTTTGGGATATCATATATTCTAATAATTGAGCTAGTGTTATATCAAATGGATAATTTTTATAGTCTTTTATCATAGGGCTATGAGTTTGCATATCAAGCATATTTTGATTAATTGTAATCTTGGTATCCAATGATATGTGTTTTTGATCTATATATTTAAGCACTTTAATAGCAACGAAATATTTAAAAACACTTAATAGAGGATATTTCTTGTTGTTCACTACAACAAGATCCTTATCTTTTAAAGTTGCAATTCCTACATTCACATTATTGTTTATTAAGTATAGATTCAATCTAAAATTTAATGTTTTAGTGTAAAACCAAACAATTAAAATTATTGAAAATAGAAAAATTATAAACATTTTTATTTTAAGCATTGAACTTATGATAGCATAAAAATGATATTATAATGCTCTAGGTAAACTTTTTTACAAAATGAATTATTATTGTTTTATTTTATATAAGTCAAACTAATTTTTAATGATACGAAAACGACACAAAGCTCGGAAGTGATGTTCCAATACATTTACTTCCGAGCTAATGTGTGTCTGCGATGAAAAACGAAGAATATATAGATATTAATAAAATAGCAGAATTAAAAGGGTTAAAAAGCAACCGTTCATTAAGATTGGCAATTCAAAAAGGTAAATATATTGCTCGTGAAGTTAAAGTTTTTGGAGGTAAATCATACGAGATATTATACTCATCACTAGAACCAGAAATACAGGAAAAACTCCAAGATGAATTAATTAAAGAAGCAACTCAATCAAATTGCACCGCATTAGTTCCTTTAAACTCAACAACTAAATACCCGACATTTATTTCAGAGAGTGCAAAATTAACGGCACTTGCTAGAGTAGATATTGTAAAAGCTCTTCAAAATATAAGAACCAAATATAAGACAAAAAAAGAGGCTGACTCAGTATTTTTGGATTTGTATAATTCGGGAATGCTTCTACCAAAGGTTTATAAATTCTTGGGTAGTATTTCGATAGGCACACTTCATCGATGGATTTGGGCATATGAAGATAACGAAGATTATAGAGTGCTTTTACCTAATTACAAATATACAAAACAGGGTGAGTATAATACAATCCTCACTCAAGAAATGAAAGATATATTTATTAAATTTCTTCTACATCCAAATAAATTCAGTGTAACAAAAGCGATAAAATTAACTCAACATATACTTGAAAAGAAAGGAATTGAAAGCATTCCTCATGTTATTACATTTAGAAGATATGCAGAACACTACAAAAAGAATAATTATTCAAGATGGATATTATTCAGAGAAGGTGAAAAAGCATACCACGATAAAGTGGAAGCATATATTGAAAGAGATATTTCAAAATTGGAAGTCGGTGATGTACTTATTGCTGATGGACATACTCTAAACTTTCAAGTAATTAATCCATTTACAGGAAAACCGACCAGAGCAACTTTGGTCGGTTTTTTAGACTGGAAATCAACAGCATTGGTCGGTTATGAAATTATGATGAGTGAAAACACTCAATGTATAGCTTCGGCATTAAGAAATGCCATCATTAATTTAGGTATGATTCCGAAGGTAGTTTATCAAGATAATGGTAGGGCATTTAAAGCAAAGTATTTTCAATCCTGTGATTTTGACGAAGAAGGATTTAATGGAATCTATGCAAATCTTGGTATTAAATCGGTGTTTGCTAAGCCATACAATGCAAGAGCAAAAGTTATTGAAAGATTTTTTAAAGAATTTCAAGAAGAGTTCGAGAAGTTAATGCCAAGCTACATTGGAACAAGTATTGAAAATAAACCTGCTTGGATGAAACGAGGAGAAAAACTTCATAGAGATATGCATAAAAAACTCACTAATAATTACATACCAACTGTACAAGAATTAATAAAATACATTGATTGTTG
>CALVEH010000016.1 GCA_944326545.1 Candidatus Gastranaerophilales bacterium
TAATTGTCAATCCTGCCTTCTATGGCAGGTAATAATCTAAAGAAGAAAGCCAATGCTTTCCGGCATTGAGTTACTTCTGCATATTTGATTGTCAATCCTGCCTTCTACAGCAGGTAATAATCTAAAGAAGAAAGCCGATGCTTTCTTGCATTGAGTTACTTCTGCATATTTAACTATCATAAGAAGGCTAATTTTTATAAAAAAAGTGGTCGGGATGACAGGATTCGAACCTGCGACCCCCTCGTCCCAAGCGAGGTGCGCTACCAAGCTGCGCTACATCCCGACGCCTTCTTTTTATATGCTATAAATTTTTAATGTGCAAGTTCTGTTTGAACAGTATCTAAAGTTTATCAACAACATATATTACAGTCAAGAGATTGACGAATAATTAATTACATTTTTCTTGTAACTTTTATTATATGCCAACCAAATCGTGTTTTTACAGGCTCTGATATGCCACCAATTGGTGTTGAAAAAGCAGCTTCTTCAAACTCAGGAACCATTTGTCCTCTGTTAAAATACCCTAAATCTCCACCTTTGTCTTTTGATGGACAAAAAGAATATTGTTTTGCGAGTGTATCAAAATCCGCACCATTGTCGAGCATTTTCTTTATTTCAATAGCTTCTTCTTCAGTGTGTACAAGAATATGTTTTGCTCTTACTGTTCTGTAAACTTTTTGAGGTTCATCCTCATATGCAACAACTTTGCTTGAAGAAAAAATATTGCAAGGAACAGCAAATGCTCCAAAAAGTAATCCAACACAAAGAATTTTTATTAAAAATGATTTATTCATTTTATTTTCCTTTTTATTTGTCTTTCATATTTTAATTAAAATTATAAATAAAGACAATTACCGGACATGTTAATTATACACGTCCGTAGGCATCTTCATATCTTATAATATCATCCTCTGATATATAATCACCCTTTTGAACTTCTATTATTCTTAATTCTTTGTCATAAGGGTTTTGAAGAGAATGAATTGCTTTTAAAGGAATATCGATGCTTTGACCGGCTTTAAGGTAGTGATTTTCTCCATCTAAAACAACAAGAGCATCACCCTCTAACACAACCCAATGTTCTGAACGGTGGTTATGAGACTGGATAGACAACTTTTGTTTTGGAGAAACGCTTATCAATTTTGTCAAATATCCTTCACCATCAGCCAGGCATGTGTAGTATCCCCAAGGTCTAAAAACTGTTTTGTGGACAGTTTTTGCGTCATGGTTTTGGGCTTCAAGTTTATCATAGAGATTTTTAACATCTTGAGAACTATCTTTTTTACATGCCATAACAGCATCTTCAGTTTCAACAAGAATTACATCTTCTAATCCAGAAACGGCAACAAGCTTTTTGGCACTGTATATTAGAGAGTTCTTAACATTATTTGAAATAACATTTCCCTCAATCACATTTCCTTGAGCATCTTTATCTTTTACATCATAAAGAGATTGCCAACTTCCCAAATCTTTCCAGTCACATTCTAATGTTACCATTGCAGCTTTTGTAGTTTTTTCCATAACAGCGTAATCTATTGAAATCTCAGGTAATTCTTCATAATATCCGTATGGAATTGATAAAGAATCTGCAAATGATAAACCTTCTAATTTTTCGTATGTTTGAGGAGCATGTTTTTTTAATTCATCTTCCCAAACTGAAGATTTTGCACAAAATATACCACTATTCCAATAATTTGTGTCATCACCAAGATATTTTTCTGCACAGTTTACATCAGGCTTTTCTGTAAATTGAACAACTTCACCGCAACCACTTTCAAGATTATCTACTTTGATGTAGCCAAAACCCGTTTCTGCATAAGAAGGTTTTATGCCAAACATAACCATTTTACCGTCATCAGAATATTTTTTTGCTTTACTTATAGATTTTTCAAAACTTTCTGTGTCATTAATTAAGTGATCTGACGGCAAAACAAGAACACTTTCATCAGTTTCTGCTATTTGTTTGATGTATTTTAATGCACTGGCAATAGCAGGTGCTGTGTTTTTGGCCATTGGTTCAGATAAAACGATTCCTTCACAATTTATCTGTCGCAACTGAAATTTAACGTCGTTTGCATGCTTTACATTTGTTATGCAAATGATTTTTTTATCATCAATAAAGTTTTTAAGTCTCAGAATTGTGTGTTGCAAAAGACTTTTGTCTCCGTGCAATGCAAGCAGTTGTTTAGGATACAATTCTCTGCTTAATGGCCAAAGACGACTTCCTGAACCACCTGCTAAAATAATTGCGTACATTTCTTACTCCTCAAAAACTCTTTCCCAAAAAATTTCTTTTACAATAAGTTTACTAAAAGACAACTCCTAATTCAATATAGCTTATATTTTAAATGCATTAAAAGTGTTTGTTTTTTGTATTGGGTAATAATTCATTACAGGTATTTGAGTTTTAGCAGCAGGGGCTTTCGTATTTCCGTTTCTTTTTAGCAATTTTTTTTGATAATAATTTGCGGTAATGTTTCTTGCAACAGGTGTTATTAAATTGCAAGCTAAAATAGAAGCGCCAACTGCGGCAATTACTCCGACACCATTTTTAAAAGCTTTAAAATTTCTTTGTGCACTTTCTAAATATTCAATTTGTTGTTCAAGATTTTTACCGTTTGCAAGGTTGCCAAAAGCTCTTAAAAAGTCAGCTTTTGGTTTAAAATTTTCAGGTATATTTTTACCGTTAAGATAGTTTATTGCCCCATCAAAAAAAGAACTTAAGTTTTGTCTTTGTTTTTTTATTTTACTAAGTCCCAACGCTCTGAAACTTGAACCAAAGCCTTTAATAAATTCACTAGCTGAACGGTTGTCAGGGTTCATTAGCTGTATAACTTCATCAGTTCTTTTTGTCATGTAGTGAATATTTTCTGCACTGAAGTCTGCAATATTTTTAATTACCTGACATATTGTGTAATACAAGCCAACGTTAATTACCCCGTCTGCAATTTCTTGTGGGATTAAGAATTTCTTTTCTTTTTTATCAATATCTTTGTTTTTAGCAATCATTACTATCTGTGCAAGAGCAGATAGTACCCAGCCTGCAGCGCCAAGGTGTATTAAAGCAACACCAACATCATCAGCGTATTGGCTGTTCCAAAGCTTGTTAATTGTTGAGTTAAACAAATTCATCTTAGGCAACGGCATTTTCACTTGCCTCCGATTTTTTAATTTGTTGTTTTTCTATGTGCTTTTTAATTGGTGGGGTTAATGCTTTTGTAATAACTTTGGTCAACGGAGCATCAATTAAAAAATTGGTAAAGACCATGACTCCTGTTGCCAATATTGTTCCTATTGTTTTGATAGTGTTATTGTATTTGTTTTCAAAATCTACTTTTTTAAGTTTTAGTTTTGAACAATCAAATTCAGGCAAAAGAATGTCATACTTGCTTTTTCTTTTTATTTCGGTTAAGTACTTAGGGCCTTCTGTCAGCACATATCTCGAAAATCTTTTAGCAAATGCAATTGTTGCATATCGGACACCAACCCCAACTAACGTACCTGCAACAATTTTGCCGATTGTTCTTGCAACGGAAACAGCTCTTGTATCTGTATCAGCTGCTTTATTGTTAATGTCAATAAAAGGTTGCATTGCCAATGCCGTAGCACCTTGAATCAAACGCTGCTCCGGCGAATTAATATATTTACCGATATTTCTTACGAGTTTCTCGGTTCTGTTACTAATGACAATCGACATTTCACATTTCCGCTATATCTGTTTATATAAAGCTAAAAATGAAATTTTTTTGCTAGTGATGTAAAAAAAATTTACTTAGCAAGAGAATATCCTGCAAATGTAGCTAGAAGACCTACACTAAGGCTTAAAATCATATAAACCGCACAATGAAGAATTTTTCCTTCCTTTAAGAAACAAAAAGATTCATTACTAAATGTGCTAAAAGTTGTCAAACCGCCTAAAAATCCTACTGTTAAAAAGAGTTTTAATGTTGGAGAAATAATTTGAGCTCTTTCTAATGTAAGACCAAAAACATAACCGATAATGAAGCAGCCTATTATATTAGCCACAAATGTTCCAAAATGTGCCATTCCAAAATATTTTGTAGAAAGTTTTGTTATTAAATATCTGCAAGATGCACCAATTCCGCCACCTGCAAACACGGCCAGTAAATTAATCATAAAATCTTTCTCCTTCCTGTTCTCAATTTTAAAACAAAATAATTAAGTTTTGTATAAAATTGATTGATTTTATGGCAAAATAAATTTTTACAGACATTAGCTTAATATAGTCTATATAAGTTTGAGAGAGGTTTTAAATTTTTATGAAAATTTCTGCACTAAATAGTATTTATAACAATCGTTTTGCTAAAGCGGATTATCAAAACAACAAGAATACTGCAACTTTTACGTCAAATTCTATTAATAGCAAATCTCTTGATGTAATAGCTGCTTATAATATGCCTAAAATCAGCTTTAAATCTTTAAAAAAAACGAATAATGAATTTGAACTAAATTATTCTACAAAAGAGCTTAAAAGACGTTTAGAGCCCAAAGCTTTTACGGAATTTAGAATGTTAGATGTTAATGCTCCTCAATATCAACAACTTCAAGATGGAGATAAAGAAGCTCTAAAACATTTAGTAAAAGCTTCAAAAATTATGGATTCCGTATATTTAAGACTTGATAACGTACACAATATACCTTTTTCTAAATATCTTGAAAAAGAAATAGAAAATGGAAACGAAAACGCAAAACTGACAAAAAGACTTTTTGATGCTCAAAAAGGAATAATTGGCAAAACTGTTGATGGCAAACAGGTTATACTTGCTAAAAATATTGAATTAAAACCGGGAAAAGGCTTTTATCCAGAAGATTTAGAAGAAAAAGAATTTCATCAAATTATAACAAATATGTTAAATAATGGAGAGAAAGAAGAAATAAGAAAGATTCTGAATCAAAGAAGTGTTGTTCTTAGGGATGGAAACAAATTAAAAGCTGTTGATTATACAGATTATTTCAAAGAAGAATTTGTTAATGCAGCCAATGAAATAGAATTAGCTGCTTATACATCTACAAACCAAGACTTTAGTAAATATCTGTTACTTCAAGCAAATGCTTTAAGAATGGATAATCCTTATTTGGATTCTTTAGCTGATAAAAAGTGGGCTACATTACAAGATACCCCGCTTGAATTCACTATAGGACGAGAATCTTATGATGACAGAATGACTCCGTCTATAGCCAAAAACAAAGAATTAAGCATGCTACTCAAAAAAAATGGAATAACTCCATATGCTAAAGATACTATCGGTGTAAGAGTCGGTATAGTAAATAAAGCAGGCACGGATTACATATTAAAAATAAAAGATTTAATGCCCGAATTAGCAGATAACATGCCATTCAATGATGAGTATGTACAAACAATATCTAAAAATACTGATAACAAACAAACTATGGTTGATGCCGATATTGTATCTATGACAGGTCAATTTGGCGCATACAGAGGAGCTATATCCATAGCTTCAAACCTTCCTAATAATGATAAATTAGCTATTCAAACAGGCGGTGGAAAACGTAACGTTTATCATATACAAATGAGAAATTCAAAATACGCGGACAATCTTGATAACATCTTAAACGCTTTGCTTGATAAATCACAACAAAAATATTTTGATGTTAATGCGCTTCATGACTTTACAATATTGCATGAAAATGTACATTCACTCGGTCCCAAAGACGGGTTAGAAGCTCTTGGCGTGTATAAAAATACAATAGAAGAACATAAAGCAGATATGGGTGCATTGGTCATGCTTGATGTTTTAACCAAAAAAGGTTTTTATACACCACTAAAAAGAAAACAAATTATAACATCTTATTTGGTTGCTTATGTACTTAAAGGGCCTGATTTAGAGAATGCACACAGAGCAAGAAACATATTACAGCACAACTATTTCATCAAAAATGGAGCAATAAACGTTAATAAAGATGGAATAATGAAAATAGACTATGACAAAGTCATCGACTGTGCGCATGAAATGTTAGAAAATTCAGTCAGACTGCAACTAGATAAAAACTCTCAAAAAGCAGCAGATTATATAAAAACAAATGCTGTGTGGTCTAAAGAACTCGACAGAATGGCCGAAAACCTCAAAGAAGTTGATAAAAAGTTGAATTCTTATATCAACGCTCCTTTAGCTAACGAGTTAATAAATTCATAAATAAATTTAATAATATCTTAATAATAAACCCTTAAATTATTGCTTGTTTTGGGGTATACTAAGCGTGTCGAAACAAATTGAGGGGTAAAAAATGTTATTAGGCGTTAATATTGATCATATTGCAACTTTAAGAAATGCTCGCGGAGGCTTGGAACCTAATTTGATTCAAGCAGCATTGATTTGTGAAAAAGCTGGAGCTGACGGAATAACGGTGCATTTGAGAGAAGATAGACGCCATACAAAAGATAACGACGTATATGAGTTAAAAAAACTATTAAAAACAAGATTAAATCTTGAGATGGCACTAACAGAAGAAATGCATAGAATTGCTCTTGATGTCGTTCCTGAAAATGTTTGTCTTGTTCCTGAAAAAAGAGAAGAAGTAACAACAGAAGGCGGGCTTGAAGTTGCATCAAGAATTGAGTTTGTAACAGATTTTGTTAAACCTCTTGTTGATGCAGGTATTATAGTAAGCTTGTTTATTGATCCTGATAAACAGCAGGTAGAAGCAGCCGCAAAAACAGGTGCTCAATTTATAGAACTCCATACAGGCAGATATTCAGAAGCCTATGGTACAGAAAACGAAGAACTTGAACTAAATCACTTAAAAGATGCTGCAAAACTAGCACATAAATTAGGGCTTAAAGTTAACGCCGGACATGGTCTGACTTATGAAAATGTTCATAGAATGAGAGAAATCCCCGAGCTTATAGAACTTAATATTGGACACAATATTATTGCTCACGCGGTATTTGACGGTTTAGAAAAAGCTGTAATTGATATGAAAAACTTAATTAAGTAGTTTTTTCTAAATTGTTTTAAGCATAAAAAAAAGCCGTCCATTTAGGCCGGCTACTAGACTTGGGGAGGAGGTTTGTTTGACCTTTCGGTCTAACAATATAGTAGTCGGCATTATTATTTGAAAACTTTAATAATATCATCTATTTGGTTTACATATCTTAACAAACAACATATTAAAAAACGTCAAATGTCTTGTTATTACAGACTTTTAAGAAAAATACAGCTTGTAGAGATTTTTTAGTATTTCATACATTGTTAACAAATGTAACGAAAAACTTCAAAACTGAAATTCAATACTTTTTGTATACTTTATATATATGTAAGTAAAGTGAAACGAGGTTTAAAGATTATGTCCCTGTGTCCAAACAATGCAATCGATAAAAAACTCGCGAAGATGTATGCGGAAAAGATTACAGTAAATCTTGAAAACCGATCGACACTTGATCCGGAAGATTTCTGGAAAACGATGCAAATGATAGCAGTCGCTAATAAAGCTATGATGCATCTAAACTAAGTTTAATCTACAACGTGCCTGGTGCACAAATATTGGAGATTTATGGAGTTTTCCCTATTAGTCTAGTTTTGCCTGAGGTTTTTCTCAGGTTTTTTTTTTGCTTATTTATCTTAAAGAAGCTGTCTTCAACAAATCTATATATTTTACTTTTTCTTCGTTAGTAAATATGCCTTTTTTAGCAAAATGTATATGATAAATACCCTTTGGAGTATACACAATTCTTGCTATTTCAGTTTCTTTACCATCGTCGAACTTCCATTCGTAAAGAATTTCATTCTTCTTTTGATAAATAATTTTTTTATCAAACTGTTTGTTAGAGTTTTTGGCAATGGCATCTATTGAGCCAATATGATTTCTATAATACTCATCAAGAGTTGTTTTAAAGTTTTCGTTTAAAATAAAATATTGAATAGTAACAAGTTGGCTCCAGTTGTAATTTTTTACATCCTCACCCTTTAAACCAAATTCGATGATTTTTGATTTGTCATCTTTTTGTTCAAGTACTTTAACCCATTTTTTCTTGTCAAGACCAACCATAACCTCACCTTTTTGCTCAACGGTTTTATTTTTAGTTTCTTTTTCAGAGGAGTATGAGTTAACCAATTCATTTTTAAATTTTTCAATAGATTGTTGCTTAACAAGAGGGTCATCCATTATGTAAGCAGCTTGTTCTTCTTTTATTTTTTTCAGCAAGTTCCTGTAATAGAGTTTTTCTTTGCCACCCATAGATTCTAGTGTAACTGCCGTTTCATAGAATTCTATAGCAGTTTCATAATCATGCTGGCTCTTTTTTAAATCAGCAAGAAAAATATACGCATTCCATAAATTAGGAAACAGTTTAATAGCGTCTTGAAATGTTTTTTCAGCCATTTTTTGATCTTTTTTATAAGCATAACTTGCCCCTAAAAGACACAATGTGCTGTACGAATCAGGCTTGTAGTTTAGTGCATTATTAAAGCTTATAATAGCTTCTTCATAGTTTTTTTCTTTATAAGCTCTCATCCCCTTATCATATTCGTGACGAAAATTTAACGCAGCACAACCACTCAGCATAAAAACAAGTGTTGCTAAAAAAGTACAAGTTATGGTTTTCTTTATAATCTTTTTGCGTATATTCATAATCTGTTCCTGATATCAATTATAATGACAGATTCTATACCGGGCAAGATTATTTTATACTTTTTATGTAGTATCTGTTATTTTCTTTTTGCAAATTGATATCAGCTTCAAAAATCGCAGATAAATTCTGAGAAGTTAAGATATCATCAACCAATCCTTGTTTATATATGGTTTGATTATATATCAATGCAGCGTGTGTGATTTCAGGAAAAATTTCTTCTACATCGTGAGTAACCAACACAATATTAGAATTCTTTGCAAGTATTCTTAAAATTTTAATAAAATTATACTGAGTCTTTATATCTAAACCCGTTGTCGGTTCATCAAGTATAAAAGCTTCAGGAGAATGTATTAAAGAGCGACCAATAATACATTTTCTTTGTTGACCGGAGCTCATGTGAGCAAATTGCTTGTCTTTTATATCAGATATTCCCAAAAAGTCCATAACTTCTTGTACTTTTTGATGCTGTTCTTGAGTAAAGCTATGATGCTTATATACGCCAAGAGAACTGTTATATCCGCTCATTATAACTTCATAAGCTGTTTCTGTTGAACTGTATCCTGCAAATTGACTCTGTAAACCATTTGTTATTATTCCGAGATGTTTTTTTAACTCAAAAATATCCCATCTTTCTTGACCAAATATTTTCTTTTCAAAATTATATTTTGTATTTGGGTACAAATCATTAGAAAATAATTTCATAAGCGTAGATTTTCCACTACCATTAGCACCTAATATTACCCAGTTTTCACCTTTTTTTATCTGTAAATTAATGTTTTTTAAAACTGTTGTCATTCCATAATTTACGTAAATATTTTTAAAGTCGATTATTACGTCGCTGATACATTTTTCGTTCATTAATTTCACCTAGGAATAAATCTTAAGATTATTATAAAACAATATGATTTTGCCTGTATAATATAAATAAGTATGAAAATAAAAACGTTAGTTATTTTTGCAATCTTGATATGTCACTTTTCTCTGGCTGTATATGCAGATGAGATTTCTCACAATACCGAAGAAACTTTTATATATTTAAACAATGTAAAGCCTGAACAGTTAGAAACTAATGAGCCTTATGACGAAAATACAAAAAGTTACAAGCTTAAAATAGAAAAAGACTACAGAATAACGCCGCAAAATATTCATCTCTATAATGACTTTAACCCATATCAAAGTCACTCAACATCCTTTACAAGACAAAAACAGGTAGGCGACTTCTCTTTTGGTTCAAAACAGAACGGAACAATCTCTCCAAACAGTTATACTCAAACGAGTACACTTTTTACCAAATATCAAAAAGACAAGTTTTCTATAAATACTTCCTATCAAAGCGGTGGCTTAATGTCTATTTCTCAATCTAGAAAAGGAACTTTTGAGGTTGCACCACAATATCAATTGAACGAACATTTTTCTCTTCAAAACAAATATTCTAAAAATATGCTTGATAAAACATATAAAAATGAAATGGTTTTTAGTATAAAACCTTTTGAGGACAGCAGAATGAACTTTGATATAGGTGCAGGACAAGTTTATTCAGAAGCGGCAATGCCTACTCGCTCTCAGTTGAATTTTTCTACAAAATTTCATTTTTAGTTTGCTGGTTAATAAAAAAGAAGTCCAAAAGACTTCCTTTAAAATTGGAGCGTACGAGACTCGAACTCGTGACCCCAACACTGCCAGTGTTGTGCGCTACCAGCTGCGCTAACGCCCCTTGTTGAAATAATGATAAAAGAAAAATAATTTGTTGGCAATATTAGCTATTGACGATATTTCTTGATAATGTAATATATTAACATTGAAAAGAAAAGTTTGTTAATACAAACTTATGACAATGGAATATTTGGGCCTGTGGCACTCTGCCGAGCAAATTGACTAAATGTCAGTTTGAGAGAGGTTGGAAGACGCAAGCCTGTGACAACAAAATATTTGGGCCTGTGGCACTCTGCCGAGCAAATTGACTAAATGTCAATTTGAGAGAGGTTGGGAGACGCAAGCCTTTGACAACAGAATATTTGGGCCTGTGGCGAAATTGGTAGACGCACTAGACTTAGGATCTAGCGCCTTTGGTGTGAGAGTTCGAGTCTCTCCGGGCCCACCATTTAGAAAAGGGCCGAAAGGCCCTTTTTTAGTAGTTGAGGGTTAACATGTCTGATTATAAAACTTTTTTAGATAATGGTATTGAACTAATAAGAGCAGGGAAATTCAGAGAAGGTATTGATGAAATCAATAAATCTATTGAACTGAAAAATGATTGGGAAATTCCTTACTTTTATAGAGCTGTGGCTTATCATTCAATGGAAGAATACGATAACGCAATGCTCAATTATACCAAATCTTTGCAGCTGAATGAAAAAATGACTGATGCTTATTACAATAGAGCAAGGATTATTTTGACAAGAAAAGATATCGAAAATCCTGACGTAATGAGTGCTGTCAAGGATTTGGAAAAAGCTTTGGAATTGGATGAAAAATTTCTTGATGCAATGTATGCACTTGCCGCCGCACATAAAAAGTTGGGCAATTATCAAGAGGCTTTAAAACATTTGGATAAGCTTATCGAGATTGAACCAGAAGCTGTTAATGCAAGAGCTTTAAGAAAATTGCTATTGCAAAAGTATATCAAGTAAAGAGTATAAAGTATTATTATGAACAAAGATAAAAGTTTAGTTGTGTATCCGGAGAGTTATGTCGTTTTAGATATCGAAACAACAGGATTTTCAGCAGACAATGACGAAATAATAGAGTTGAGTGCTGTTAAGGTTGTTGATAATAAAGTTATTGCTGAATTTTCACAACTTGTAGATCCTCAGCGTTATTTGTCAACTCATATAATAAATTTGACAGGTATATCGCAAGAAATGCTTGTTGGAATGCCAAATATAAAAGAAGCTTTGGCTGAGTTTGTTGACTTTATTTCAGACAACATAATAATGGGACATAACGTGACGTTTGATATTGGTTTTATAAATAATAAACTGCAAAAGCATTTCAATACTACTCTTGACAATGATTATGTTGATACATTGGCTATAGCAAGAAAGTTTTTGCCTGATTTAAAAAGCAAAAAGCTTGGTAGTATAGCAACTTATTTTAAATTTAATACAGATGGGATGCATAGGGGCTTAAAAGATTGTGTTGTGACGAATATGTGTTATCAAAAGTTTTTGCAAATGCATAAAGAATCACAACTCCAGCAAGTTAATGCTTTGGGTTTAAATATTTAAACGGAATATAATTCTTTAAGCAAAGTGTTTATTTCTGAGTTATTGCGCCTTTTCAAAAGTTTGACTGCTTCTGTATCTTGTTCTATTGGTCCGAATATGTATTCAAGTCTTTTGGTTAACATTTTATCTATTTTGGCATCGTTTTTTGCGTACATTGCTTTAAAAACTTCTTTTCTTAGGTTGTAAGGAGAGTAAAAGATGTTTTGTGTAATGTATAAGCTAACTTCTTTGTCTGCAGCGGGTAATAGTAAATCAAGACATTTTTTTGCATTTTCGTCAGAAACTATTTGTAAAGAATAAAAAACGGCTTTTAGTCTTTCGTTTTTAATTTGTGAAGGTTTCCATTTTAAAGTTTCTTTCAGAATGCTTAATGGTGCAAGCTGGTCAGAATAAGTCTTTTTATAAACATATCTGAGCGTTTTGTTTTTTGCGTGCTCCATTATTTCAGTACAGCCGTTGTCTATTATTAGTCCTTCAATATTGTTTGTTCTTCCGTAGTGTTCATCAACGTTTGTTATTAATCCTATTTTTTGCACGTTAAATGGTTTTTTGTTAAAAGGATTATTTCCGTTTTCAAATCGAGACACCATTATTCCGTTTTTTAGGTCACCAAAATAGAATTTGAACCAATTATTTTTTCTTTTAGGTATTTTCCCTTTTATAAAAAGAGCAAGCGGTTGCTCAAAGTAGTTTCCGTTAATATTATGAAAGCTATCGTTTGGTTCTAATAATTTATGAAACAGTTTTATTGCATAACTTTCTTTTTTTACATCGAGTCTGTAAACATCTGCAAATTGTCCGCTGTTTATGTATTTGATTTTTGCAGTTTGTCTACCTTTTAGTATGCCCGAGTCCTTTAATAATTTAGTTAGTTTTTGTGCCGTAAGTTTTTTTGTAGTTGTGTTGCTTTTTTTCTTTCTTAATTCAGAAAATATTTCACCAAAATTTTGCAAAATATTTTTTATTGATTGAGAACGATGCTCAAACGGTATGGAATATATCCAGCTAGCAGGAAGTGTACCGATTTTTCCTTTAGATTTTTTTCGGTATTTTTTATAAAGCTTGATTACTTCACTTTTTTCAAACACATTTTTTGACAGCTTTGAGCTTAAACCTTCAAAAGAGGGTTGTTTGGGCTTTTTATATAATTGAGCCTGATATGTGTTAGAAAAATTTCTTACTTCCATATCAGGCTCAAAACTTGAAAATTTTATATTTTGCTATGCTTTTACAGTTTGTAAATCTGTCGATTTGTCGTTTTTAACCAGTTCTTTGTATAGCTCTATTCCTGCAGTTAAACTGTAAACATTGTTGAATCCTCGTTGGATGAGAATTCTTGAAGCTACATAGCTTTGGAATCCTGTATTACAGAATAAAACTATTTTTTTATCTTTAGGCAATTCATTGAATCTTGTTCTAAGTTCTGGGGTTGGTATATTGATGGCTCCGTCGATTGTTATTGCATTGAATTCTGCTTCCGAACGGACATCAATGAGAAGAGAACCTTCTATATCTTCAAAATATGCCGGCTTTACCAATCCTTTTAAGATGTTGTCTGCGTTCATTCCTAAAATGTTTACAGGGTCTTTAGCTGATGAATATGGTGGAGCGTAGCATAGTTCCGAGTCAATTAAATCCCATACTTTGAGGCCGTTTCTCATTGATGTCGCAATAACATCAACTCTTTTTTCCACACCTTCACGACCTACCGCTTGGATACCAAGAATGTCACCATCTTTGTTGAATAACATTTTATAAAGTGTGCGAGTTGCTCCAGGGTAGTAACTTGCGTGAGAAAAACTGTTCGTGAATGTTTTCCAGTAAGGTACGCCTTTTTTTATTAGGGTTTCTTCGCTGTTTCCTGCACTTGCAACAGTTAGGTCAAAGACTTTTACTGCTGCAGTACCGATTGTTTTTTTGTAAACGGATTCGTAACCCGCAATGTTATCAGCAATGATTCTTCCTTGTCTGTTAGCTGGGCCGGCAAGAGGAATTAATGTTTCTTGTCCTGTAACAAAGTCTTCTACTTCCACGCTGTCACCGCCTGCATAAATGTTAGGGTCTGAGGTTTGCATGTGTGCATTAACTTTAAGACCGCCTGTTTTACCTATTTCGAGTCCGCAGTCTTTGGCTAGAGCCGTTTCAGGTTTTACGCCAATGGCTAAAACAGCTATGTCATAAGGAATTGTTTTTCCAGAGTTTAATATTATTTCATTCTCACAAAAACTTTTTACTCCGTCAGACAGAATAAGATTAACGCCATGTTTTCTCATTTCGTTTTGAGCGTATGCGGCAATCTCTTTATCTACAGGCGGAAGAATGTGTGGAGCAAGTTCTATTAGGGTTGTTTTTATTCCGCTTATTTCAGCAAAGTTTTCTGCCATTTCTACACCAATAAAACCGCCACCGATTACTACTGCATTTTTTGCATTAATCGTTTTAATGTGAGACTTTATCTTTTCTGCATCTTGAAGCATTCTTAATGTAAATATTTTATTGTTGTTGATTCCGTCTATTTGAGGCTTAAAAGGTTTTGCGCCTGGAGTAAGTACAAGCTTGTCGTAGTTCAAAACTTCTGTATTATTAACAGTTACGGTTTTTGCATGTCTGTCAATTTTTGTGACTTCTGCTCCCATTTTTATATCTACGTTTAAAAGGTTTTTGAACTTTTGAACGCTTGATACGTGCATTTTTTCTTCACTATCTATCACGTTTGAGCAATAGTAAGGCAGGCCGCAGTTGGCTATTGATATTTCTTGGGTTTTTTCGAGAATAAGAATTTCTGCATTATCGTCTAATCTTCTTAATCTTGCAGCTGTGCTGGCACCACATGCTCCGCCTCCAATTATTATTACTTTCATAAACTCTCCTTTTTTGATTATGTTAAAATTATGGAAGAAAATAGATAGGGTTTCAATATGAAAAGAATTTTAGTCACAGGTGGTGCAGGTTTTATTGGTAATCATCTTTGTAGAAGGTTGTTGAACGAAGGCAATTACGTAATATGCTTGGATAACTTTTTTACAGGTTTAAAACAACATATTGAGGATATGTTAGATAACCCCAATTTTGAACTTGTAGAACATGACATAGTTGATCCTATCGATATTGCGTGTGAGCAAATATATAATTTGGCTTGTCCAGCTAGTCCACCACATTATCAGTATGATCCTGTGAAAACAATGAAAACTTCTGTTTTAGGCATTTTAAATATGTTGGAGTTGGCAAAAAAACAAGAGGCGACAATTCTGCATGCTTCTACATCAGAGGTATATGGTAATCCGCTTGTGCACCCACAACAAGAATCTTATTGGGGAAATGTAAATCCTATCGGAATAAGAAGTTGTTATGATGAAGGAAAACGTGCCGCAGAAACATTGTTAATGGATTATCATAGGCAATATGGTGTGGACATAAGAATTATAAGGATTTTCAATACCTATGGCCCTAATATGGACCCCAATGATGGTAGAGTAGTTTCTAATTGTATTATGCAGGCAATACAAGGTGAAGATATAACTATATATGGTGATGGCTCTCAAACAAGAAGTTTTTGTTATGTAGATGACCTTGTGGAAGGCGCTATCAGAATGATGAATAACGATAAAGGTTTTATAGGTCCTGTAAATTTGGGTAATCCTTCTGAAAGGACTGTTTTAAATTTGGCTCAAATGGTGTTGGAAATGACAGGCTCTAAATCAAAATTGTCATTTATGCCTTTGCCAAGTGATGATCCGATAAAAAGAAAACCTGATATTACAAAAGCCCAACAAATGTTGGGCTGGGAACCTGTTGTTGATATAAAAGACGGATTGTCTAACACAATAGAATATTTTAAAAGTATTTCTTAATTATTCTACCAACTTAGCAAACCATCCATAATAAATTGTAGTTTTTGTCCTGCTTCATTACCTGCTCTTGTTATATAAAGAATTTCTTCTTTCTTTGGATTTACAAAACAGATAGAGTGACAAGTTTGGAAAAATTGGTTATTTGGATTTTCCGGAAATGTTAGAAAATCATAATTGGCAGTGTATTTGGGATTTCTCATTACTTTGTCAAACTCGTCTGAAAATACTTTAGAAAATGGAGAGTTGCCATCAGGATAAGGATAGATTACAAGTAATTTTCCTTTGCTAAATGACGGACCGTACTCTTTAGAGTTTTTTAGGTATTGAGCGTTATTTGGGGTTAATTTCATAACTCTATGTTGTACAGTGTTTCCTAGCCCAACAGATACAGCATAGGCGCCACCTTTTTCAATCATTTTTTTCTTTTCAGCATTTTTGTACATAAAAATACCTGATATTATAATTACGCATATCAATGCAGCAATGAGATTTTGTTTTTCGTTTTGCTTGTTAGCTCCAGTTTTTAACATGAAATAATCCTCTATCTTGTAAATATACTTATATACTATATTTAAACTAAATTTCTAAATTCTATAACCATCAAATACTTGATTTTTAATTTTTAGCATTTAATAATTGGATGTAAGAGAACATAACGCGGGATGGAGCAGTCTGGTAGCTCGTCGGGCTCATAACCCGAAGGTCGTTGGTTCAAATCCAGCTCCCGCAACCATTTTAGACTCCTGTATGGAGTCTTTTTTAATGGGAGCTTTCTTATACAGACTCACACAAATCGCCTATAATAGGCTCTTTGGTTCGCTTTGTAAAATCCAGCACCCGCAACCATTTATCAAAAGTCACTTTTTTATTAAATATAAATCCGCAGTTATATTAACAAATTTCTTGTATTTATTATCCCTAAAAAATAATAAACCTAAAATATTCTATGAAAGAGGATTAGCAAGTTATATAAATAGTATTTGAATTATTTTTTTGTACAATGATTTTATGAATACAGTTAATACTTATCAAAATATAGAAAAATTATGTTGCATTATTACCATAAATGAAATCGCTTATAAGGCTTATTTGTCATATAAGTTAGGATGTATAAATTTCTTGTCTATTAAACATGTTGGCGAATTAGAAATTAATGCAAAAAATATTGAATGCCATGTTATAAGTACAAATGAAATTTTTATAATAGATGATATTATATCAATTGAACCCGAAATAGGTTTTAAAAATGTTAAATTCAAAAATTTAATAAAAGTTGATTATTGTTTTGATAAAAAGGTTTTTTCAGATATAAAATTTAAAAAAATTAATTTTACATTTGATAAAATAAATGAATTTTTAGCAGGATTGTCAATATTAGAAAGTAAAAAAAATAAAAATTCATATACTATAGTGCAAAAAAACTGCCGAAGGAGAATAAATAATCTGCAATTTCCACTTCCTAATAATTTTGTCCTGTCATTTTGTCAAAATCAAACGCAAGATAAAGAAGGAAAACCAACTTCCAAGATTGCAATAAATTTGAATAAATGGATAGAATTAGAATCGGAAAAAGAAATAACATTATCTGAGTTTATGCTATATATTGATAAACTAATATTATTTTTTTCTGTAGGATTAAAACAAAGAGTTATTATAGACAAAATGTGGTCAAGTTCAAATTTTAATTCATCTTCTACTCAATTAATATTGTATCCTTCACAAATAAAACCAATTCAAGAAAAATCAGTTGATAGTATATTTAGTATTCTTTATTGTTGGAGAAATTTTAAAAATTTAGAAAAAATTTTAAGTGATTTTGTTTTAAATACTGACAATGAAAAATTTGAGATATTCTTGCAATTATATCTTAGAGCTACTGATTATAACATGGATTATATTCCACAAATTACATTTTTAACATTAACCCAAGGATTAGAGTCATACTTAAATTTTAAGGGAATTAAAAGCAAAAAAAACACAACTGCAAAATTAGATAAAATAATTACTGAAATAAATAACAAGTATAATGATGAGCGTATTGCAAACGCACTAAAAAGTCTTAAATCAACATCATTTTTTACTAAAATACAATTAGCCTGTAAACAAGTAAAAATTACAAAGATTTTAGATTTTTCAAAAGACAATTCAGATATAGACGAAAATCTACTAAAATTAATTACAGACATAAAAGATTTTAGGGTATATTTTACACATTATGGCACACTCAATAAGAAACATTTGAATACATCAATAAAAGATGTTGAATTTGCACTAAAAGTTTTATCAGAAATTTTTATATTAGATTTAATAGGAATAAATACAAAAGACATAAAAACTATTATTGCAAATAATTATTCATTTTTAGATTATCAAAATTTTTATTTTAAAACATATAGTACAAAATTATAAATTAAAATATATACAACACATTCTGCTACACATGAATTTAACAAATTATAATCAGCTTAGCTAAACAAAGTAATTTTACATAAAAATTAGTACCAAGTTGTGGCAAATCGTGAAAATTCGTTTGTGGTTGGGCTCCTCTAGGCTGTCCTCATAACCCGAAGGTCGTTGGTTCAAATCCAGCTCCCGCAACCATTTTAGACTCCTGGTGGAGTCTTTTTTAATGGGAGCTTTCTTATACAGACTCACACAAATCGCCTATAATAGGCTCTTTGGTTCGCTTTGTAAAATCCAGCTCCCGCAACCATTTAAGTAAAAAGTCTGAGACGTATGTATAGTCTCAGACTTTTTTATAACATATAATTCTATAATTATGATTTTTTGAGATTTTTGTCTATCTCTTTTAAAAATTTATAAAACTCGTCATTTGTATATACTGTATAAACTTTGTTGTTGAAGTGTATGCTGGCCATTGTACCTCTATAATAACTAAATTTGATTTTTGTTATTTCCTTTATTTTGATAGTAATGATTGTTTTTTTTCTTAATATTGGAATATTGGGGTGAATTTCTATTATTTCATCGTTGTATAAAACTTTGTAGCCTCTGGAAATAATTCCTGCAATACCTCCAACCAAAAGTATTAGTCCAACAATCAATGAAAAAATGCTATCCATATTAACAAATGTATGTTTAACTAACATACGTTTTATCCATAATCGAATAAACAAAACGTCAAATATTGTGTCAGTATTATTAATATGATTGGATAACCCGGTATTTTAACTTCTTTCATTCGTTCATTATATCAAATATTTTTCATTTCTTGTCAATGAAAATAGGTGTTTCAAGTCTTATAATTTTCCCTTCTTTTTCAGCTTTTTTAATGATGCTACCTAATGAATCTAGGCTTGCATTTTGACCTAACTGTTCATTCGCAGCGTAAGGAAATTCATCAGATAATTTTTGGGTTAATTTTTCGTATTGTTTTTCAAAACGTGAACCATATTTCCGTGCATCTTTTTCAAGGATACAGGCATTATAATATTTTTTAATTTTACCGTTTAATGACATTAAACTCAGCCCGTTCCCTTTGAAAAATTTCAGCCCCAAAATATTTTCATTTTTGTTACCGTAGTTACCGGTTACAAAACCTTTAAGATAATTGCTAATAGCTCTCCAAGAAATTAGAGCTTGCTTTTTGTGTCTTAGCTCGTGTGCCAGCGTGTTTACTATATCATATTTTTCAAGTCCCGAGCTTATGACAATAGTCTCTGTTGCAGGTTTGTAGTAGCCGTAAGCGTTTTTTAATTTTTCTGTTTTGATATTGCACACGCTTGTCGGTACGTTGAGAGTGGCTGATATGTAATGCTTTATAGAATGTATAAAGTCTTTGTTCGGGTATATTCTTGTCATAATGTAGGGATCTTTTGCAAATTCTTCTGGTGAGATTTTTGTATTCCCTTTTATGTTAAGTAATTGGACTTTGCCGTCTTTTCTTCTTGTGCCTTTAGTTTCTAAAAATTTGACAGAACTTTTATCGCCTTTAATTTTGCTTTCTATTCTTTGCGTTTCTTTTCTTCCACCAAACCAAAACTCTTGAGCATCAAGCCTTGAACGTGTTATATATGTTGCAGGCGAAGTGTTTTCTGTTTTGCCTGTAACTATTGATACCATATCCCTTGTATGGCTTTGCAATTCATCATTGAGTTTTGTTGTTCTTTTTATATCTGTTAATGTACCTCTTGTGTCAAGGGTAAAGTTATAATATTCTTCAAATTTATAATTGCTTTCGGTTGTCAGTTTGTTTCCGTTTGCATTGTCTGTTCTGATTCTTTTTATTAAGAATCCGTTCTTGTCTTTAAAAGAGATTATATCCGAGTTGCTTTCTCCAAAATTCTTTTCTATTTTGACAATATCTATACTTGCTGTATTTTTTGGTGTTTTTATACCTTCGATTTTTGAGGTTTTAGGCAATGTCATTTTTGCAGCTAATCTGTTACCTGCTTTGTTAAAATTGTTTGATTTTACGTTTTGACCTTTTACCAAACTTTTGGCAAGTTGCCTTATTTGATTGATTTTCATCTAACACTTTCCTTGTATATATTAAAATAAAGTATTAGATAAAATTGCTGTATTTTGTTAATTTATTAACTCTAATATGCTATAATCTTATGCTTAGGAGAGTGAAAAAATGAAAATAGGTATTTATTCTTTAGGTTTGATTGGCGGTTCACTTTTAAAGGTATTATCTAATAAGGGCTATGACCTTTATGCTGTTACCCGTAATCAACAAACTATCGAGGCTGCAAAAACTTATACAAATAATGTTTCAAATGACATAAATACTTTGAAACAATGTGATGTTGTTTTTGTTTGCTCTCCTATGTCAAAGACGCTGGCTGTTTTAGACGAATTGGAAGGAGTTGTTTCTAGCAATACTATAGTAGCTGATGTTTGCAGCTTAAAAGAGTTTGTTATGAAAAAGCCCAGACCTTACGTGTTTATCGGTTCTCATCCTATGGCAGGAACGGAGAACAGTGGTTTTAATGCTTCCTTTGAGGATCTTTTTGTTGATGCAAAATGGGTATTAACTCCGTCTGAGGATGTTTCTCAAGCTGATATTGAAAAATTGGTTAATATTATAGAAACTACGGGAGCTAAAACGTTAATTGCAAGCCCAAAAGAACATGATAAAGCTGTTGCATTGATTAGTCATATGCCTATGTTGGTTGCTCAAGCTCTAGTTAAAACAGCAATGCCAGATTCTTTGGCAGTAAAACTTGCATCAAGTGGTTTTAGAGACACTACAAGATTAGCTTTGTCTAATATAGACATGGCAACTGATATGATTGAATTAAATAATGACAATATCAAAGAGGCATTGAATGCTTTAGTCAACAATGCTGATGTTTTACTCAACAGTGACTATCAGGATTCTATAAAATATATAAAAGATTTTAGATCTGCAATGTATAATGCAGACGGTAAAAATATCTCAAACTAAAGTATCTGTTATTCTATACTTAAATACAGTTATATAAGGTATAAGACCTGATATTATAGAGTTGTTAGGGATAACATATTTACTTTAAGTAAAACAAATCAGGGATACAGATGAATATTAGGGATATCGAACATGCCTGCATTGTTGATATAGCAAGGAATGCATTATCACAAAAAGATGTATGTCGCATAAAAACTTTATATAAAAAGAGACCGCATAATGTCCGTATGGGGTTAGACATGCGTGGTGTGAGATGTTTTGATTCTGATTTTTATTCTTTTATGAAAGATGCTGCTTTAAAGTCGAAGTTATCCTTGTTTAACATAGAGAATGAATTGTTTTTGCAACTTTTTGTAAGCGGTTCTGATAGTTTTGTTAATCTGTATCTTAATGAAAATGATTTTTTACGTGATAAACGATTAATCGTAAATAGAAGATTTAGACTTTTAAAGACTGCATAATTATTAAAAAATTTTGCTAAGTCGACAAATTTTGTCGTTTATTGGATTATATATTTATAATCTTTTGAGAGGAAATATATGAACGACAAAGAACTTATTGTTGCTGTGCATAGTAATACAACAGAGTGTGATAATTCATTTGGTATGGTCGAAGCTTTTTCACAAGGTTTACTTAAAGGTTTTGTTCAATCAGGTGTAAAGGCATATTCTACACAAGAATGTTTTGAAAAAAATATTCCATTTAATCTTGCTATCGGATTTGATTCTTCTGATTTAAAGCATTGGCAAAAGATTTTGAACCAAAAAATTAATAATATTATGTGGTCTGTTGATTCTGTTTTTGTTGACAATTATAAAATCATAAAAAACTTTGCAGCGTTTCCTAATTTTATAGTCTTTGAATCTTCTCAAGCTGATTTGCAATCAACAGGTACGTATTTCCCGACTTTAAAGCACGGTTATATCCCTCACGCAGTTGATTTAGACTCGTTCTGTAAAAAAGATGTAGAAAAAGAAAATGACTTTGTTTTCTTTTCTTCTATTTGTGATTATGAGCAAATTATTGAAAATTTAAAATCAACAATGCCTGAAAATGTATTTAATCTTATTATGGATATGCAAGCTCTTTGTTTAAAAAATCCATCAATAGACTTTTGGCAGGTAAGTCAAGCTGTGAGTCAGGCATGTGAACTCAAGTTTGATGCTGAGCAATATATGTTATTGTTTAAAAATGTTGCTGATCTTGTTACGAATCAGCATAAAATAAAAACGATTCAAGCTTTGTCTGATTATGATGTAAAAATATATGGTAACGGGCCTTGGGAAAAATATGTATCAGGTAAGGTTAAATATATGGGAAGCTGCAGCTATAAAGAATCTGCTGAAATTCTTCAGAAATCGAAGATAGCGTTACACGTACATCCTTTCTCTTTATGTTCTGGATTGCATACACGTGTACTTAATGCAGCTGCTACAGAAACTTTTGTTTTGAGCACAAATACTTTATCTTTGAATCTTGAATTTGGTGATACATTAGGCTATTTTGACAACAAAACTTTTGATGATGTTTCTCAAAAAGCAGAATATTTCTTGAATAATGAGGAAGAAAGACAAGAAAAAGCACTTAAGGCATATGAAATTGTTTCCACAAAGCACACTTGGAAAAATAGAGCCAAAAGTATTTTAGAAATAGTTTCTTTCTAATCAAGTTTGCTTAATACAAACTTTGCTCTTTCTGTTATTTCTTTAAGAGAAGCATCTTTATATAAGCATCTGCCAAGCCCTACTGCAATTGCTCCTGCGTCAAGATATGTCTTGAAATCATCTAAGGATATTCCACCAGAAGGCATTAAGTTTAAAAACGGCATCGGTCTTAAAATGTCTTCTATATATTCAGATTGGCCCATTGGTTTTGCGGGGAATATTTTTATAATTGGAATTCTGGATTTCCAAGCGTTGTAAGCTTCATTTGGAGTGGAAACAGTTGCGATATGAGGGATTTTATTCCCAAGACAATATTTCGCCAAATTTAATTGAAATACAGGTGATATAATCAGCTTTGCACCGTGCTCAATTGCTTCTTGTGCGCTCATTGCCGTTATTACCCCACCTGCCATAACAACAGAGTTTTCAAGATTGTTTATCTCTTCAATTGCCGGTAATACATTTTTGTGTTCAACAGTAATTTCAAAAACTCTTATGCCACCTTCGTGCATAGCTTTTGCTTTTTCTATTGCTTCCTTAGCTTCTTCGGCTCTTATTACTGCAACTATTTTATTTTTGTATATTGCTTCTATAGGGTTCATTGTTTTTATTTTGACATCTTGTCATTTTTTTTGTCTGTATTCACACTTTGTTTTTTTGTTTTAATTTTTATAAAATTAAAGACAGTTTTATTTTCCTCTGGTAAGTCTTCTTCTTCGTAGCCTAAAAGGATTTCTAAATCTTTTTTTAGTTGTGTTATATCATCGTATTTTTTTAGCGTACCATCAAGTGCTATTGAAACATCTCCTGTCTCTTCAGAAACAACAAGACACGCAGAATCAGAAACTTCGCTCATTCCAATGGCCGCTCTGTGTCTTGTACCATATTTCCAGCTTAATTTTGGATCTTCGGTTAGCGGTAATAAAACACCAGCAGATTTAATTAATTCACCTGATATAACAACTGCTCCGTCGTGCAGAGGTGTGTTGGGGTGAAAGATTGTTAATATCAATTCTGTTGATAACAATGCTTCCAGTTGAGTTCCAACATCAGAATAGCTATTAATATCTTCATCTCTTTCTAATACCATCAATGCGCCAGTTCTGGTTTTAGAAAGATATTTTACTGATTCTATTAATTCTTTTATTACGTTAACTTTTTGGGTCTCTCTGTTATTTCTTTTGCTAAAGTGAGAATGGAACAGATTAGATTGTCCTAAGTAGCCCAAAAATTTTCTGATTTCCGGTTGGAAAATGATAACCGCACCAAACATTATGACGCTGACCATTGTTCTTAAGAACACACCTATAATCAAAAGGTTAAATTTTATCAATATTTCTGAAAATAACCAAGCTAAAAGCAAAATAAAAATACCTTTAACAAGTTTTTCAGATTGTGTTCCTTTGATGAATTTTTGATAAATCAAGAACAAAAAGGCAGCAATAATAGCAACTTCCAAAAGGTTTACCCAACTGAAGGTTAAGTGTATTAATTTTAATTGATTTAAAAGAATATCCTTAATTTCGCCTAACACTTATGTTGCCTTATTTTTTTAATCTCTCCGGAATAACGTCACAAGCTACCAAATTTTCATAACTTTCTCTATTTATAATAATATCAGATTGTGAGTTATTTACAAGTACCGCAGCAGGTTTTAAAACTCTGTTGTAGTTGCTTGACATAGAGTATCCGTAAGCACCTGTGTTATAAAAACATAATATATCGCCTTCTTTTAGTTCAGGCATTTTTACATCTTTTATTAATATATCACCAGATTCGCAGAATCTTCCTGCTATCGTGACAGTTTCTGTCGCTTTATCATCCGGTCGGTTTGCGACTTCAGCAGTGTATACAGCTTGGTATAGGCTAGGCCTTGGGTTATCTGCCATACCTCCGTCAACTGCAACATATTTTTTGCCGTTTGGAACTTGTTTTGAACTACCTACAGTATATAGAGTTACTCCAGATGTTCCAATTATACTTCTTCCCGGTTCGATGTGTATTTCAGGTAGTTCCACATTATATTTAGGCGCATTATCGTGTATTGATGTTATTATTTTGTCTGCAATTTCATCTATAGAAGGAGGGTAGTCACTTTCTGTATATTTTATGCCTAAGCCTCCACCAAGATTGATATGGGTTAGATTTAAACCATATTTTGTTTTTATTCTTCCCATTTCTTTTAAAAGTACATCAACTTCATCGTAATATATTGTCGTTTCAAAAATTTGAGAACCGATGTGTGCGTGTAAGCCTACTAAGTTTAAGTTTTTGTATTCATCAATTATTAACTCTACAGCTTCATCTGTTTGTGTTAAATCAAAACCGAATTTGGAGTCAAGGTGTCCTGTTTGAATATATTCGTGAGTGTGACATTCAATACCTGGTGTTACTCTTAAGAGAATATCTACTGTTTTGTTGTTTGATTTTGCAACTTCATTTAAAAGTGTAAGCTCGAGGAAATTATCAACAGAAATCAAACCTACCCCTAGTTCTACAGCCATTTGCAGTTCATCGTATGATTTGTTGTTGCCGTTAAACAGACATTTTTTCATATCTGCACCGGCTGTTGAGGCTGTATAAATCTCTCCGCCTGAAACCATATCAAAACCGAAGCCTTCTTCATCAAGGATTCTGACAACAGCTTTTGTCATAAATGCTTTTGAAGCATATAACATACTAACTTTTGGATATTTAGAAAAAGCACTCTTATATTGTTGTGCAATTGTTCTTATTGTTTTTTCATCATATACATAAAGAGGTGTTCCATATTGTTGTGCCAGCTCAACTAAGTCGCATCCGCCTATTTCTATATGGTTATCGTCATTAATTTGTGTAGTTATTGGTTTTAATGATTGGTTAGCAGTTGTCATAAAGTGTATTCTCCTTTTGTTGACTATTGTACCATATCAGGCAATATAGACAATTTTTTGCCTATGTTACGAAATGTAACAAAATAAGAATATAATGAATATAGAAAAGATATATTGTTTTTATATATATGTAAGTAAGAATTAAGTAAGTTCGTAAGGAGCAAACAAAATGGGTTTAGCAGCATCA
>CALVEH010000017.1 GCA_944326545.1 Candidatus Gastranaerophilales bacterium
AAACTAATACAAAAGAAATTAAACCAACCAAAAACCTGGAAATGTATGGATCAAGATGTGTTTAATAACGTAATTGCTGATAATTTTAAAATTTTACCATTAGAATTTAATAATATTATATCTATTTTTCTTTCTTCTAACATCAATTTGTCTCAAATTAATGAATTTTATTCTACAAAGTACTTTTCTTTTTCTGCATTAAACCAAAATGCAACAATTTTACACTTTGCAGGAGAACTAAAACCTTGGATATACAATTTGGGCTGTTTATCTAAAATATACAAAAAATATTCAAAAACGAAATTGAAATTGAAAAGATACAAAGGTGAAAATACCTTTTTACAAAATCTATTTTCAATTCGCAATGCAAAAAATAGAGAAGGCAAAATAGTCACAGTATTGTGGCAAAAATTTAGCATAAAAAACAACAAATGGAGAATGCAATGAAAACATTGATTCAAAATATTTTCTCAGCGAAAAATGAGAAATACCATAAAGTTATAACCATACTGGGGATGAAAATAAAATTATTTCATCCAAAATCAGATGATTTATATTATTGTCCGATATGTAAAAAATATGGTCATTTTACACAAATGGGTGTTAAACCAAGATTTGCGGTAAAGTGTCCAAACTGCAAATCGTTAGAACGACATAGGTTTTTGTATTTTATTTACCAAAAATACTTTTTAAATACCCAAAAGCAGATCAAAATATTACATACAGCACCTGAAAAATGTATCTATAACTTAATTAAAAAAAATCCAAATATTGAATATACAGCAATAGATATAAGTCCTGAAAGATATAGTTTTTGTGATTGTAAAAAAGAAGATGTTACAGGTTTATCGTTTGCTGACAATACTTTTGATTTTGTAATAAGTAATCAGGTTATGGAACATATTCTTGATGAAAAAAAATATTTATTAGAATTAACAAGGGTATTAAAACCTGATGGAACATTTTTACTCAATTTCCCTGTCTTTATGAATCAAGAAAAAACCTTTCAAGATGATTCAATAACAACGCCTGAAGATAGAGAAAAAAACTATGGTCAAAACGACCACGTAAGAGCATACGGCAGAGATGTTTTTTCAAGGTTTAAAAAAGAATACGGGGCCAAAGTTATATTTGCAAAAGACATATTCAATGCTGAAAAAATACATAAATACCGATTTTTAAACAAAGGCAAGGATTTTTGCGTAATTATTCAAAAATAGACTATAAAACACAGCGAACATAACCACCGGGAGATAGATATGAAATTCGTTTTAAATAAAATTTTTTCTATAAGAAAAAGCTCAAACAATAAACACAATATTTTGACAATCTTAGGTATAAAGCTAAAAATTAAAAGAAAAATTCATAAGAAAGACAGACTCGCTTATATAAATTACGTACTAAATCATCAACTGGATAAATCTTGTTTTGTACCTAAAAGCAATGAATTTCATAAATTTAACGACGAAGATGTAAAACTTATAGCCTTTTATCTTCCTCAGTTTCACGATTTTGAAGAAAACATAAAATGGTTTGGTCCAGGCTTCAGTGAATGGTCGAATACTTCAAAAGCTGTTCCTCAATTTGACGGACATTATCAACCACATATTCCAATTGATGTTGGATACTACAATCTTGATAATACTGATGTAATAAGAAAGCAGATTGAGCTTGCCAAACAATACGGTATATACGGTTTTTCCATATATTATTATTGGTATTCAGGTCAAAAAGTGATGGAAAAGCCATTAGAAAAGTTTCTGGCTGACAAAACATTGGATATGCCTTTTTTCTTATTTTTTGCAAACCAAGATTGGACAATGCAATGGGATAACGGAAATGAAAAACAGGTTTTGCACGAGCAAATATTAAATGATGGTGATGCAGAAAAGTTTATGGCAGACATCCTGCCATATATGAAAGACGAAAGATATATAAAAATAAATAATAAACCGCTGATGGTTTTATATGATGTGCAAAAATATCCTTATGAAAAATATTTAGAATTTAATAGCTCAATTAGAAAAATTGCTAAAGACAATGGTTTTGACGATTTATATATACTAACTGCAGTAAGAAGTCATATGGATCTTAACAATTTAAAAGAAATAGTTGATAAATACAATGTAGAATCATTACTTGAGTTTTTCCCATTAGGTGCTATTGACAGAATATTTTCACAAAAATACCCAAAAATAATTAATCCGTCATTTAAAGGCAGATGTTTTGATGTTGCACATTCAATAAAAAATAAAAGATATATGTATGAAACAAATGCAAATCTATTTAAAGGATGCTTTACAAACTGGGATAATACAGCTCGCAAATGTTACAACGGGGCAGCTATTTATGAGAGTAATCCAATAAATTACAAAGTATGGCTAAAAGACATAATTAATTGGACTAAAGAAAATAAAGAAAAAACAGAACAATTTGTTTTTATAAATGCTTGGAATGAATGGGCAGAAGGTGCGCATCTGGAACCTGATCAAAAATATGGCTACGCATATTTACAAGCAACAAAAGATGTACTTGAAAATAAAATGTAAAAGATTTTAGTCAAAAATAAAAAGGGGTATATTTTGAAAAAAATACTTTTAATTTCACATAGTTTAGAAATTACCGGAGCTCCCTTGTCCCTATTTAATATTGCCACAATATTAAAAAAAAATAACTTTGACATTACCGTATGGAGCTTGAAAGAAGGTATTTTATCAAAGAACTACAAGGAAAAACTAAATATTGATGTAAAAATTTTAAATAAAGACATTAAAGAAGATTATTTTTATTTATCAAAAAATATTTCTAAATTTGATTTTGTTATCATAAACACAGTTGTATGTGATTTTTTTGCCGACATCTGTCAAAATTTGGGAATTCCCTATATATGGATAATAAGAGAATCTCAAAATATAAAACAGTTTATAAGAAATATTAATTATACAAATAAATGCTTTAAAAAATGCGAAAATAGCATATACGCGGTAAGCGAGTACGCTCAAGATTATTTTAAAAATGAATTTAATATAAATACAAATGTTATTCATAATTTTGTAGAAGACGACTACAACTCAAATATTTATAGCAAAAATCAAAAAATAAATTTCACAATTGTAGGAACAATTGAGGAAAGAAAGGGTGTAAATTTATTAATAGATGCCGTATGTAATTTGGAATCAAAACACCAAGACAAATACGAATTAAATATACTTGGCGAATACTTAAAAGGGTATAGCAAGTATTCTAAACCTCTGATAGAAAAGACCCAAAAATATACAAACATACACTGGTACGGCAGTGTAATTGGTGATGAAAAACAAAAAATTTATGAAAAAACAGATGTATTTGTTATCCCTTCACTTGACGAAGCATCATCAAGAGTAGTATTAGAAGCTTGTATGATGGGGCGTCCAGTTATCGTTTCAGAAAACGTCGGCGCAAAATACATGGTAAACGAAAACACAGGCTGGATTGTCAAAACAGGTGATGTCGAAAGTTTGAAAAATTGCATTGAAAATATAATTAATAATCCTGAATGTTTACCTAAAATGGGTTTAGCCGCGAGAGAAATGTATCTCAATACATCAACACCAGAAATATATAAAGAAAAGTTGGAAAAAATAATAAATGAGAAAATACAAAATAAAAAAGATAATAAAATAGGACAACTTTTAAACAAATTATATTCAGTTAATTACTTACAAACACATAAAGTTAGTTATTTCTTAGGAATAAAAATAAAACAAAAATATAATCAAGAACTATCCCAACTTGAAAAAATATTTTCAGTTAAAAGCATAGATATTCACAAAATGATAACTATTTGTGGTTTAAGAATAAAAATAAAAAACAACAAATTAATAGAACAGCAAAGACAATTTGAATTACAAGAAAAAATAAATAAACTTAATATTGAAATAAAAAAACAATTAAAAAAAGAAATTAATTCATTAAAAAGTCAATTAACAGAATCAATAAAGATGGCAGAATACAGGTTATGTAAATATATGCCAGAGGAAAAATATCCAGAATATTTGAAGGAATGGTTTTATAAAAACACAGGTAAAGAGTTAAACCTCGATAACCCACAAACATTTAATGAAAAAATCCAATGGATGAAACTATATGATTCAACCCCTTTAAAGACACGTCTTGCAGACAAATATTTGGTAAGAGATTGGGTTAAAGAAAAAATTGGAGAAGAATATTTAGTTCCATTACTTGGTGTATGGAAAAACTTTGACGATATAGATTTTGACAACTTACCAGACAAATTTGTTCTTAAAGCTAATCATGGATGCGCTTGGAACATAATTGTAAAGGACAAAAATAAATTAGATGTTAAAAATGCAAAAAACAAGTTTCAAAAATGGTTACAAACAAATTTTGCCTACTGTTACGGGCTGGAATTGCACTATAAAAATATAAAGCCACTCATTATTGCAGAACAATACATCGAAAATAACAGTAAAGACTTATACGATTACAAAGTTTGGTGTTTTAACGGAAAAGCCGAATATATACAGTTTTTATCAGAACGTCAAACCGGTTTAAAAATGGCGTTTTATGACCGAGACTGGAATAAACAAGATTTTGTATATTCTTACTCAATGAACACAAATCATGTTGAAAAGCCACAAAATCTTGAAAAGTTGTTAACATTGGCAGAAAAACTGTCTGAAGGTTTCCCTCATGTAAGAATTGATTTTTATATTCTTAATGATGGAACAATAAAATTTGGAGAAATGACCTTTACTTCAATGTCAGGTGCTTGTAAATGGTCTCCAGAAGATACAGATGAAAAACTTGGGCAATTAATTAATTTAAAGATAGAGGAGTAAGTAATTTTGAAACAGATATTACAAAAGATATTTTCATTAAAAAATGAATACAAAGGGACTAAAAAAAGAAAAGTTTTAAACTTATTCTTTTTCAAAATAAAGTTTAAAAATATTGACACTAAAGCACCCGAATATTTAATAAGAAATAGAAAATGGCTTTTTGAAATACAAATAGAAACCAGCAGTTTTTGCAACGCAAAGTGTTCCTTTTGTCCAAACTCTACACTAAAACGTAAAAAAAATTTCATGTCTGACAAAATTTTTAATTTAATAATCAAAAGAATCAAAGATGAAAAGCTAAATATAGAACGTTTTATATTGCATTTAAACGGAGAACCATTAACAGATAAAAAACTACCTCAACGCATAAAAAAATTAAAACAAGAATTTCCAAACAGCGAAGTGCGATTTACAACAAATCTTTGTCTGGCCACACAAGAGAATCTCACTGAAGTCATAAATGCGGGACTTGATGAAATTACTGTAAGCCTAAACTCTATTGATCCTACAGAATATAAAAAAATAATGGATCTGGATTTTGAACACACCATAAAAAATTTAGAATTACTATTCTCGCTTAAAGAAAAATTAAATAATAAATTAAAAATTAACATATCAATAGTAGCCAGACAAGACAACGCAGATATGGTTGAACAATTCGAAAAACAATATTCTAACGTTGCAAATATCAGAATAATAAAATTGGGTCAATGGGTAGAAAAAGAAAAATATATGAATTGTGAAGAAAAAAACAACAATACAATAAAAAAGCCCTGCAATATTTTGTATAAAACAATAAATATACTAAGTAATGGAGACTATGCTTTATGTTGTTTCGACGCAGAAGGAATAATTGGAAAGAACATAAAAACAACTCCTTTACTGAGTGCATATATGTCAAATCCATATAAAAGGATAAGAAGCTTCCAGAAAAAGCACGGAAGAATCAACAAAGAATGCAAAAATTGTAGTTTTAGTTAGGATTATAAAATGAATAATACAGCAATACTTCCCGGTATAGACATAATAGAACCAACCCTAAAAGAGATTGATGTTTTGGAGCGACTTAATCATGAATATAAAAAATATTCGGAGATGTCTGACCAAGACAGAGTGTTTCTTAACACGCTAATTTTAAGAAAACAGCCTAAAAAATTGCTTGAACTTGGAGTATGTAGTGGTGGTTCGTCTATTATTATGCTGAATGCAATAAAACACAAAGAAGAATCACATCTGTATTCAATAGACTATAATACCCAACACTATAAGATAAAAGACAAGTTAACGGGTTTTTATGTAGATAATTTCCCCGAACTTAAAGAGAAATGGACATTAAAAACAGGTGGATTAGCGCTCGAGTTTATGGAAGAAGTCGGAGGAGATATAGATTTTTGCTTAATTGATACTGTACACGCTAATCCTGGGGAAATTTTAGACTTTTTAATGATATTACCGTACTTGAAAAAAGATGCTACAGTAGTTTTTCATGATACAAATTTACATGCAAGAGTTTCAGAAAATCCCAGTGTTTACTTGCAATACACAAACAATCTTTTAATGAGTGCGATTACAGGTAAAAAACTTTTACCAGCAAATGTACCATACTGCAGTGATTATGATTTTATTAATATCGGGGCAATTGAATTAACCGAATCAACTTTACAAAATGTCTGGGAAATATTCAATATTATGACAATAAAGTGGAATTATATACCAAAAGACGACGAAATTACAAAACTAACGGACTTTATTCAAAAATATTACGGGAAATATTATAGGGACTATTTTATAAAAATTATTTCTTTTCAAAAAAGAGTTAAAGAACTTAATTTAAAATGCAAAAAAGAAGAAATGATCCTTAACAACATACAAAAAGGGATTAAAGAAATACAACAAAAAATAGACCACAAAAATACCAGAATTAATTTTTTACAGACATTTTTTTCAGTAAAAAATGAAAATTCGCACAAAGTACTTACAATATTGGGAATAAGAATAAAGTTAAAAAAAAGAGGAGCATAAAATGACAACTATCCCTATAATTTTGGCCGCAGATAACAATTACGCACCGTATATGAGTGTACTGATGATATCTATACTTAAAAACGCAAAATCAAACCCATTCATTGATTTTTATTTATTAGTACCTGATTCTTTTGATAATAAATATGAAAAACTAATACAAAAAGATTGTAAATTTTACAAAAACAAACAAATAAATTTTATCAATATAAAAAATGCTTTTTCTAACACAAAGCAGATGATATCACATATAACAAAGCAAACTTATTACAGATTACAGGCGGCAGATATATTGCCAGAAAAATATGACAAATGTGTTTATTTAGATATAGACACAATAGTAAACAATGACCTATCAGAATTATTTAGTATTGATTTAGAATACAACTATGTTGCAGGAGTAAGAGCCCCAGGATACAGATACGATGCATTTCCATCGAAATGGAACCAATTTTATGCGGAAAGAATAGGAATTCCTTCTGTTGACAAATACATCAATGCAGGTGTAATTGTGCTGAATTTAAAAGAAATAAGAGCAAACAATCTTACCTCTGTCTTGTGTGAAGAAGCACTAAAAAATTACCCGACTCAGGATCAAGATGTGATAAACAAAGTATTTTATAATAGAATTAAAATTCTGCCATTCTATTACAACGCGCAAACAATTAGAGTCTTTGAAGAAGACGAAAAATTGTTAAAACTATTTACAAAAGAAGAAATTGACAAAACAAGAAAAGAGCCTTTTATTATACATTATTCTACTCAAACAAAGCCCTGGAATGATAGAAAATGTATATTTGCCAATTATTGGTGGAAATACGCAGCTAAAAGTCATTATTATAAAAAACAACTTTTAAAACAAAATTTAAAAAGAATATTTTCTGTTTCTAATTCTGAGATACATAAAGTGTTTAACATTTTAGGCGTAAAAATAAAATTTAGAAACAAACAATTAATAAAAAAACAAGAAAAAGAAAAACTTAAGACAGATATATCAAAAATACAAAAAAGTCTACAAACAATAAGTAAAAAGCAACAAGATGCCTATAGTAACATTCAAAAGACAAATTATTTTATATCATTTTCACTAAATAATAATAACAATTTTAGCAATAACTCAAATGATATCTTTAATAATTTTATTAGTTTTCGCTATGACTATCTGGATACACCATCTCAGTATGGTGTTAATATTGGAGACTACATTCAAAGTATAGCAACTTTGAATGTTATCAAAAAACTCCAACCCAATACAAACATCATTAATTTTGATCGCGATAATTTAGGGAACTATGATAACGTACCAGCTTTCACAATTATGCAAGGTTGGTTTTCAAACAGTTACACGTTTTTACCAAACAATAGAATTACACCAATATATATTGGCACACATATTACAACTGCAGCGCAAAGGACTATTTTTAACTTTTTACAATACAATCCGAGTTTTTTCGAAAAAGAAATAATTGGTTGTCGAGATAAAAGTACTCAAGAATATTTCACATCTTTAGGTATTCCAAATTATTTGAGCAGATGTTTGACATTAACTTTACCCAAAAGAGAAAAAATGGAAACTCAAAACAAAATATTTTTGGTTAATATACAACCAGATATAATAGAAAAGCTACCCAAAAATATAAAAGAAAATGCTGAAATAATTAATCAACGTATAGTTGACCCAGATCAAAATGATATATTTTATTATAATCAATATAATAAGTATATAGATGAAGCAAAAGATCTTCTAGAAAAATACAAAAAAGAAGCAAAACTTGTTATAACCCCTGCTTTACATTGTGCATCACCTTGTATAGCTATGGGAATTCCAGTTATCCTTATTGAAAACGATAAAAACCAAAATAGATTATCTGTTCTAGATGGGATTATAAAAAAATATTCAGCTGACGACTTTTATAAAGGTATAGTTGATTTTAATCCTGCATCAATAAATATAGAAGATTTAAAAGAAGCAATAATTAAAAACGTAAGTCTGTCTATTCAATCAAAAATGGGTATGAATATAAACAGCTCAGAAATTAAAGAAATAAGAGAATATATTCAGGAATATAGCAAACTTTAATGAATAAAACCACAAATCTTGTATTCATGTTAAAATCTAATTAAAATAACAGGAGATAATGGGAGATATACACAATGAAAATATGCGTTATAGGCACAGGTTATGTGGGATTGGTAGCAGGGACATGTCTTGCAGAAATGGGCAACGATGTTATATGCGTTGATAAAGATACAGACAAACTCGCTAAACTTGAACAAGGTATAATCCCTATATATGAGCCTGGTCTTGAAGAACTGATAAAGGTAAACGTATCAGAAGGCAGATTGTCTTTTACAAATGACTTAGATGCAGCAGTTAAAAAATCTTTGGTTTGTTTTATAGCTGTTGGTACACCTCAAGGCGAAGACGGCTCTGCTGATTTGCAATACGTGTATAATGTAGCAGAATCAATCGGTAAAGCTTTAAACGGATATAAAGTAATCATTGATAAATCAACAGTACCTGTTGGAACTGCAGAAAAAGTTACAGAAATAATCAAAGCTCAGACTGATGAAGAATTTGATGTTGTTTCAAACCCTGAGTTCTTAAAGCAAGGTGCGGCTGTTGATGACTTCTTAAAACCTGACAGAGTTGTTATAGGTTCAAACTCTCAACGTGCAACCGAAATTATGCAAGAACTTTATGCTCCGTTTTTAAGAACAGGCAATCCTGTAATTATTATGGATGTTAAGTCTGCAGAAATGACAAAATATGCAGCTAATTCATTCTTAGCAGTAAAAATTTCTTACGCTAATGAAATTGCAAATATTTGTGAAAAAGTCGGAGCAGATGCCGAAATGGTTAGAATTGGTATGTGTGCCGACAAACGTATCGGTTCTCAATTCTTATTCCCGGGCTTAGGCTATGGTGGTAGCTGCTTCCCTAAAGATGTAAAAGCTCTGTTAAAAACAGCAAAAGATAACGGTTGTGATTATCAGCTTTTAGAATCTGCTGACAAAGTTAACAAACTGCAAAGACAAATCTTTATTGATAAAATCTTAAAAAGATTTGGTGAAAACTTATCAGGAAAAACATTTGCGGTATGGGGATTAGCATTTAAACCCAAAACAAATGATATGAGAGAAGCTCCTGCTATTACAATCATCAATGCATTGTTAGAAAGAGGAGCAAAGGTTCAAGCATATGACCCTAAAGCATTTGATTGTGCAGAAATGATTTTTGGAAACAAAATTACTTATGCTAAATCTTCTTACGAAGCACTGAAAGATGCGGATGCACTTCTTTTATTAACAGAGTGGAACGAATTCAGACGTCCGGACTTTGACAGAATCAAAGATCTGTTAAAAACACCTGTTATCTTTGACGGAAGAAACCAATACGACGCAAAAAGACTTATTCAAAGAGGTTTTGAATACACTTGTGTCGGTAAAAACACTCAAAATAAAGAAACAGCTTGTTGTTAATAAAAAGCACAATATAAAAAAAGCTCTCTAGTTTAGAGAGCTTTTTTATTTACAAAATCATGAATAACCGCACTTGTTCTATCCAACTCTTTCTCACTTAGAGCAGGAAATACCCCAACCCAAAAAGTATTATTCATAATAAACTCTGTATTTGGCAAAAGTGCATAATGCTCATTTGTAAGTTCTTTTGAAGAAAGTAATTTGCTATTCCCTATTCTTAAAGGTACATCGTTTTCTACAATCATCGGTTGACGAAGAATATTACCAGCAAAGAGCTGTCGTGTGCCAATGTTATTTTTCTCTAAATACTCAACAAGCTCTTGTTTACTAAACGGAGCATCATCTCTAACAGAAATCAAATATCCAAACCAAGATGGTTTGCAATTGTTTTCGACTACAGGCAAAATAAGATACTTCGTTAAATCAGAAAGTTTCTCTGATAAATATTTTGCATTTTTCTCCCTGATTTTTAAGAAACTATCGAGCTTGTCAATTTGAGAACAACCAATAGCAGCTTGCCAATCAGTGATTTTAAGATTATACCCTATATGAGAATAAGTATATTTGTGATCATAGCCAAAAGGCAAATTGCCCAACTGTTGAGAAAATCTCTTGCCGCAAATTCCGTCTTTGCCTGGAGGACAGCAACAATCACGCCCCCAATCTCTAAATGACATCAAAATCTTGTGCAGTTTTGCATCGTTAGTAACAACGGCCCCACCCTCACCCATTGTTAAGTGATGAGCAGGATAAAAACTGTAAGTGCCAATATGTCCGATTGTACCTGCTTTTTGTCCGTTATATTCAGCACCCAAAGCATCACAAGAGTCTTCTATAAGCCATAAGTTGTATTTTTCACAAATGGCTTTTATTTTAGTCATATCAAACATATTGCCAAGCGTATGAGCAATAAATATTGCCTTTGTCTTAGAACTGATTGCATCTTCCAGCTTATCAGTATCAATATTATACGTACCGATTTTACAATCAACAAAAACAGGTACTAAACCATTTTGTATAATCGGGTTAACTGTCGTAGGGAATCCCGCAGCAACGGTTATAACTTCGTCACCTTTTTTTAAAGCTTTTTCTCCAAGCTTATGTGAAGTTAGTGCTGATAGAGCAAGCAAATTTGCGCTTGAGCCAGAATTAACAGATAATGCATATTTTGCACCTAAGTAATTGGCAAATTTGGTTTCAAACTCTTTATTAAACCTGCCAGAAGTTAACCACATATCAAGAGAAGCATCTATCATATTTTCCAGCTCTTCAACTCCTAGCAATTTGCCTGAAGGTGGAATATAATCAATGTTTTTCTTTTCTCCGAAAATTTCTTGAAAATATTCTCTTGCAGCTTCTTTTACCTTATTTCTTAACTGTATTTCTTTTTCACTCATTAATATTTTCCTTTGCAAATTTCCTGATATTCTTCAATTTGCATCATTGTAAAATCATACATATTTTCATTATTATAAAAACGTTTGTACCATTCAACGGTATTTTTTATTGCTTTATCTGCATTTAAAGAAGGTTCCCACCCCAAGGCCTCTTTAGCCTTTGTTATATCAAGCATCAAAAGACCTGCCTCGTGCAAAGGATTTTTTTCACCCACAATGACAGAACCTCTACCATACATTTCAACAATTTTTTTTGCTACATCAGCAACTGTTAAAACACTTTCTTGCTCAGGGCCAAAGTTAAAACCTTGAGCATAGTCTTTTCCTTCTTGTATCAATCGTTGACCAAGCAACAAATATCCGCTTAAAGGCTCAAGAACGTGCTGCCAAGGACGTACTGCTAATGGATTTCTTATTTCAACAGGAATATCACTGTTGATAGATCTTATGCAATCAGGAACAAGTCTATTCAAAGCCCAATCGCCACCGCCAATTACATTACCGGCTCTGGCCGTAGCTAAAGCATAACCGTCATTATTTGATAAAAAACTGCGTCTAAAAGAAGATGACAATATTTCTACACAAGCTTTTGAAGATGAATACATATCATACCCGCCCATAGGATCATCTTCTTTATACCCTTTTTCAACTTCTTTATTTTCATAACATTTATCAGTTGTAACATTCACAAATGTTCTGACAGTGCCACATTTTTGGGCAGTCATAAGAATATTTAAAGAGCCAATAACGTTAGTTTCGTATGTTAAAACAGGTTCTTTGTATGAGCGCAAAACCAAAGGTTGAGCAGCCAAATGGAACACAATCTCCGGCCTAAACTCATCGAATGTTTTTTGAAGAGTATCTCTGTCTAAAATATCAGCAAATACAGTTTTTATCTTATGTTTAACATCTAAAATATTAAACATAGAAGGCGCAGTATCAGGAGCTAGCGCATAACCTAAAACATCAGCACCAAGACTTTTTAGCCACAAAGAAAGCCACGTACCTTTAAAACCGGTGTTGCCTGTAACTAAAACTCTTTTATTCTTATATACATCATTAAACATTAGCCGTATCCTTTAGCCACAATGCCCAAGGAGCTTTATCATTTTGCCACAAATCCGTAAGTAATTTTTTATCTCTGATTGTATCCATTGGTTGCCAAAAGCCCTTGTGTTTGTAAGCATTTAGCTGTCCATCTTTTGCCAAGTTTTCAAGAGGCTCTTGTTCAAAAATTCTGTCTTCAGAATCATCTATATAATCAAACACCTCAGGGTTACAAACAAAATAGCCACCGTTAATCCAAGAGCCATCACCTTTAAGTTTTTCTCTAAAAGAATTAACAGTATTATCATCATTGATATCTAATGCCCCAAACCTGCCTGAAGGCTGCACAGCTGTTACTGTGACAATTTTTCCAGACTCATTGTGAGCATTTATAACCTCATTTATATTAACATCGGCAACACCATCTCCGTATGTTAACAAAAACTGTTCATTACCGACATATGGCTGAGCTTTTTTAATTCTGCCTCCTGTTTGGGTATGCTGACCTGTGTATAACATAGTTACCTTCCAAGGCTCATTATGAGTTTTATGTACCTCAACGGAATTGTTTGCCATATCAACAGTTATATCGGAATATCTGTTGTAATAGTTGATAAAATAATCTTTTATAACGTGCGATTTATATCCTGTAAGCACAATAAAATCGTTAAAGCCATAATATGAATAGGTTTTCATAATATGCCACAAGATTGGTTTGCCACCTATTTCAACCATTGGTTTAGGTTTTAAATCAGTTTCTTCACTCAATCTGGTGCCGTAACCACCGGCAAGAATCAAAACTTTCATAATACCTCGCACGTTCAATTATTCTTTTATAATAAAGGATATAGCCATTTATTACAATGTGTATTTTATATCAGGCTTTCGTCATAAACGACAACACGATTTCTTCCGCGATGTTTAGCCTCATACAGTGCAATATCTGCGCATTGGTGAAGTTTTTCAGGAGTTTCGAAAGTATTATCAAACTCGCTAACCCCAACACTTATAGTTACATTCAATATATCAGAGCCTGATATATTATCTTCAGAAATGGAAATATCAGCTTTTTCTACCGCTTTTCTTAACCTTTGCGCAACAAAAGCCGCCTCATTAATTTTTGTATCAGGTAAAAGGATACAAAACTCTTCTCCACCGTAGCGTGAAGCTATATCGTATTCACGCAGTTCTTTTGAGACAATTTTTGCCACATTTTTTAAGATACAATCACCGGCAGAATGGCCCCAAGTGTCGTTAACATGTTTAAAATAGTCTATATCAAGCATTATGCAACACAACGGCTTATTGTTTCTTTTTGCATTAGCAACTTCTTGTTTAAGACGGACTTCAAACTGACGTCTGTTATTTAGCCCTGTTAAAGCGTCCAATGTAGCATATCTCAAAACTTGAGCATAAGAATCAGCTCTTTGAACAGTAACAGAGGCCTGCCCGCTTAGTTGAATAAGGTATTCTATGTCTGTTTTTGACAATTTATCAATATTGCTGCTTGCTGCAATTACACCTGTTATTTTTTCTTCGTTTCTTAAAACAAAAAGACCTGTTTTTCCATCTTTTGAAATCACATGAGATTTGTTTTTGGTTATTTTAGGTAACAAAGACAAAACCTTTTCATCCTGACAATCCAACGGCCAAAAAAGCTTAAACTTGTTATTTTCATCTTTTGTAAAAATATAAATCAAATGATCTGTAACAAAACCGTCTATTAATTCACCAATAATGGGCAGAATGTAGTTGAGTTCAAATTGATTTTCTATGAGCTTTGCAATGCTTCTCATTACGTTTTGGAATTTAATTTGAACAAACAGTTTTTGATTAAGTATTTTATTAACAATGGCCGTACTTATCAGGGACACTGCAATTCTTAAAGTTGTCAAAAACTTTGACGAACGCAATTCGTTTTCTACATTTTCAAAGCTTATTTCAATAACCCCAATAATCTTATTTTCATTAAACACAGGAAAATAAATCAAATTATCATTACTTTTTAGGTTATCAAAAGTAGAAGACAAAAATCTTTCGTTATATTTTATAAGCTTGTTATTTAAAACAAAGCCTTTGTCTTTTAGATTTTTAAGCTTGTTAAAAATATTTTCGACAGATTCTTGATGTTTGTTATTGGTAATAACAATCCAATTTTTGACAAAATCTCTAAGCGTAGATGTTGATTCATCTTTTACAAAAATACGAAAATCATTTACCATTAAGTATTTTTCAAATATATGTTTCAAGTTATTAATCAACAACTGAGAATCACTAATAGAAGAAGCCAACGTATCTGAGAGTTCTTTTAAAAACCTCAATTCATCAAAATTGCCATGTTTAGAAACTTTTATCATATCTGCCATTATAGAGCAAATCCTCTTCTTCAAAGTCTTCAAATATTTTTTTAGCAGTGCACTTGCTGAAAGTTTTTTTCATATATTTATCAGCTTCTTCTGAATCTGTAACTACTTTTCCGTTTACATAAGTTATATGAGTAATACCAAGTGGGTCATCCTCATTGTATATCTCGTCAGACACAATATGAGGTGTTCTCATACCTTCTTTTACTTGAGTTTCAGGAGCAGTAGCTCTTTGCGTTGTTTTATATTCTTTTTGAGCAGTAGATTTTTCAACAGCTTCTGCGTATATGTCAAAAATATACTTTGCAATGAATGGATCTTGCTGTGAGTTTACTATTAAAAGCGCTTTTTCAAGTTCTTCTTGAGCCTCTCTAGGATGATTTAGTCTGCGCAATAATATAGCAAGGTTATAATGAGCATCAAAAGCCATTGGCTCAGTCTCTATTGCATTACAATAGTTCAAACCTGCTTCTTTATAATTGCCAAGCAAATGATTTGTTAAAGCATAATTGTATAGTATGTTGTAACTTTTTTTCTTGCGTTTAAGTGCTTTTTTATAACAATTTGCAGCTTTCTCTAAATAATCATTAGCAGCGTGTGTTCTTTCACCGGCCATTATAGATTTGCCTCTATATGCAACTCCCATATTGTACAGAGCTATTGTTCTATTTTCTTTTGTACTTTTTACACTGTCAAAAATCAATGGAATGTGAAAGGTTGCTCGTTTTGTTTCATAAGCTATTTGATATTCTCTTATCGCTTTATCAAAATCAGAAAGCTTTTCTGCCGAAACAATACCCAAGTTAATACGACAAACCATAAATTTAGGGTCGTGTTTTAGAGCTTCTTCATATTGTTCTACAGCAGAAAAATAATCCTCATATTTTACGTAGATATTACCAAGATTGCATCTTGCTTGAGAATGTTCAGGATAAAGTTCAAGCCCTGTTTTGTATAGTTTAATAGCTTTTTCAAGTTTATGTTCTTTATATGCCTTGTCACCTTTGTAAACATAATAAAGCCCTTGAACTTTGTTTATCTGTTTAACATACCAACCCCAAAAGACAAACACAGACAAAAGGAACAACACAACCATAGTTGCCGTCACTGTTTTAGAAAATATTTTTTTTAATAAACGTTTTAATCTCATATAAGTGTTTTTCTTATCAGGCAAGGCCTCACTTTAACTATTCTATACTTCTTTTAGCACAATAGGCAAGTTATTTTTTGAAGCTGAGTAATGCGTTATCATAATCATCAGATACAATACTATAATCTTTTTGCGTTTGTACGTATTTTTTTAGATTTCCTAACTCTAAATTTTTATCACCTGAGTGAGTAACCAAAATCTTGTACGTGTAGCCGGAAGGCAACATATCATAAACAGTTTTGATTTTTTCATATTCATATAGTTCATATCTCATAACTATAACTTTTTTGGAGTCAATCTTAAAATTACGAGAATAATATTCATAATTGATTGCGCTCAAATGAGGAATAACTAAAATATCTGACAACTGTTTTGATTTTTGAAACAAAGAAAGCAACTGCGGCGTTGTTTCTCTGTAATATTTTTTTTGAATAACCTGTTCAAAATCTGTTTTAAAAGAAGAATACGCAAATACAACTATAGATAAAGCTCCAATAGCGATGCCAATAAAGTTTTTGCCAAACTTTTCGAAATCAAAAACTTTTGACATAACAAGAAATACTATAGGAAGAAGATAAAGAGCTGTTCTTGTATAAAGAGGGTAAATATTAAAATATGACAATGCTAAAGCAAGCGCTATCGGCAAAAGAAGTATCAATGATTTATCAGTCTTAAATGTTTTAAAAAGATAAATCATTCCTGCCAAAAACATTAAAACGACGACTAACTTCCAAGACAAATCAGGAAAATAAAATACCATATTATTAAAAATAAGATTAAAAAAGTTTGAAAAATTCTTAGCCATAAAACCGTCTTGCCAAAAGCTATGTAGATTTGTATCACTTGCATATTTTAAAACAAGAACGCCAAGCGCCATTGATGAAACTGCAGGAGCAGTAGCAATATACAAACAAGTTTTTTTATTTTTAATCAATGCAAGAATAAACAAGATAAATATTGCGAATACAGAAGTATAAGAAAACCATACAGAAAAAGCACAAACAATGCTAATTAATAACAACTGTTTTTTGTCAGGCTTGTCAAAATCGATATAAAAATAAGCAAGTAAAATTGCTAAAAAACAAAAAACATCGCAAGAATACTGTTTTAGCTCTTGTGAATAATATATAAGTTGATAATTTAAAGCAAACAAAGTATTAGCTAAAACAATACCCAAAGGATTTTGTAAAAGCTTTTTTGAAAGCAAAAAGAATAAAGGTATAGAACCAATACCAAATATTAATGCAGGAAGTCTAAAAGCTAATTCAGGCACAGGTATAAAATCACCAATCAACTTACATAAAACAGCATACAAAGGTGGAGTTACCTGTTCGTGAGAGAGTGGCAAAAACAGCTCTAAAAACGACCTGTCTGTCAAATTTATTGCTAATGCTGATTCATCATTCCAAAATGGTCGTGCGTAAGAGTAGAACAGAATCCTTAATGCAACGCCACATATTAGAATTAATATCAAAACCAAATAAAACACTATGTTTTTGTTTTTTTCAAGCATAGATTGATTATATGCTATGATAGATTTATCAGCAAACATTTAATAGAAAGAAAAATAATGATAAATAACGTTTGTATATTTGCTTCATCGTGTAACAATCTTGAAGAATCTTACTACCAAGCAGCAAAAGAGCTTGGAGAACTTTTAGCAAAAGCTGATATTGATATAGTATATGGCGGCAGCTGTCTTGGGCTTATGTGGGCTTGTGCTGAACAAGTAAAGAAAAACGGAGGACGAATTACAGGCGTTATGCCGCAAAAGCTGCACGATATGGATGTTTTTTCAGATTATTGCGATGAATTTTTCTTAACACCTTGTATGAGAAGCAGAAAAGCAAAAATGGATGAACTTTCTCAAGCTTTAATAGCTCTGCCAGGTGGATTTGGAACTCTTGAAGAATTAAGTGAAATGATTGTTCAAAAGCAACTGGGATACAACCAAAAGGCAATTGTTATACTTAATACAAACGGTTTTTATGACAAGCTTTTAGACTTTTTTGAAGAAATAATTAACCAAAAATTTGCAAACACAAAAGCCCGCAACTTATATTTTGTTGCTCAAACGCCTCAAGAAGCGGTAAATTATTTAAAAAATTACATGCCTGAAGACCACGCAATAAAAAAAGAAGACATCTACGCAAGATAGTTCTAAATTCTTTTGTTAGCGTTAATTGAAGAATTTGTATTGCTGCCTAAAAGTTTGCTCAACAAATCATCGCCTTCTTTTTTAGAAGGTCTGTATGTATCTGCAAAAATTCCTGTGCCGATATCTCTTTTGTCATCGCCTCTTTTAAGACATTGCAAACGCAATTGTGCAGGCTTTATAGCCCTATTTAATGTTGTGAAATTCACAGCAGACATATCGTAATTATTGTACAAAGCGTAATATTTTATAGACTCAGCTTCTGCAATCATAGCTTCTATAGCAGCTCTGTTTTTTGTTCCAATGTTAGAAATATCTAAATTAGCCAAACGTTGTTGCAATACATCAGTATTCTCGTTTTTTAGCTGTTGACGATGAGCTTCCTCTTGTTGAGCAAGCCTTATTCTGTATTCTTCAGGAGTTTCCGTAACCTTGCGGATATTTCTTGCACTATCCCAAGCAGCATCGCGCTGTTTTTGCAAATCTTTTGAAAAAGGGGACGTAATATACGCATCTACATTCATTTCGTCAGACATTTCAACACCTCTAACTTTACACTTGTTTATTATAAACCATAATCGATATTTTTTTTGCTAATTAACAAGAATATTTTTTCTTCAAATATTTAAAAGCATCCTTTGCATCATCATTAACATAACAATAATCAAGTTTTGCATACGGTTCGACAAGTTTTATATCATCAGCTGTACCTGACTTTTGAATAATCTTCATACATTCACTAATTAAAGCTTTATCTTTATAATCACCTTCTTCCAAGACTGTTTCTTGGTCATTTTTGTATAAGTCTAAAACATGTCTCGCCATTTTTACACCGTCTTTGGTTCCCTTAAAAAGGAATATTAAGCAATATTTGGTCTTAATATCCCCATCCAAAAAAGTTTTTTCAATAGTTGGATAGTCATCTTCATTAACCAGTTTCTTTAAAGCAGATGAAATATCCCAATCCTTGTCGTCATAGTTTTTGACTAAATCTAAAAGCAACTTTGCATCTTGATGATCTCCATGTCTTTGAAAATAACTCCAAGCTTTGTCATTGATTTTTACATCATTATCAAGACAATGCGCAACATATTTTCTTACAAATGGTAAATCGTCCTTTCTGTCTGCATCCTTAACAAGCTGCATAACAAAATAAGCTTTACGTTCATCATTAAAATCTGTGTTTTTAAACTTATCGACAATTTCGGGAAATTCCTTGCAATAACTGCCCAACTCATCAAAAGCATCAACAAGAATGACATCACGTTCACTCGAAGTATCTCTTTTTATTATATAATCGATACATTTTTGTAACGCAGACGGTTCTTTTTGAGATTGGATAATTTTTACAAGCCTGTTTATCTCTTTCTTTTTATTTTGAATATCTTTTGCCTTTTCTGTCTCAAAATTTTCTGCATAAACAAGCTCACCATGCGCAGTATGACCTTTTCTTATATTAGCAACATCATCTAGAGTATAGTTACCCACACTGTATCTGGTATCCTCAAGAGAATCTCTTCTGTCCGTAATATCTAAATTAGGTCTGTTAGTTTTAAACGTAACAAAGTATCCATCTTTATCTAAATGGTTGTGCCCATTATGCCAATTTTGAGTAGCCCAGCCGCGTGGGTCTGATGTAACGTATGAATGCCCCTCTATAACTTCACCTCTAAATAAAGCATCAAGCTCGCTTCTACCTATAGCTCGATAAAGCTGAATATCTTTTGGCACAGGGCCTGCATTTATGTATCCAAAACTTACAGTGTCTTTGTTTAGCGTATTTAATTTTGTAGAATTTTGATGTAAAGGTGCAGAATATTTTTTTGATGAAGCCTTAAAAGTAATGTTATTTGATATTGTAAGCATAAAAAACCCCTTTCTGCTTGTTATAAAACTGAAAAGGATTTTTTTTTGCTAATTTTAATAAAAGCTAATAAATTTATATTTTTCAGATGTAATTACTAACTGTGACTTGGTAGCTCGCTGATAAAACTTATAATATTGAATATTATTTTCATCTAACTTTTCAAAAATAAGCTTTGCTGTATTTTGCTCGCCGACTCTTTCTGCGTCATCAAGTATTATTACAAAATCTTCAGCTAAATTATTAGGAATTAAATCAAGAATATTAGTTCTTGGATATAACCTGTCAAATCCATATGGTCCATCAATTATTATAAAATCAAACTTTTTATCTGAAGTTATTTCTTGTAAATTATAATATTTATCATTTTGTGTGTTGTTTAAAGAAAATTGTTCCAAATCTCTTTTAATTATTTTTATATTTTCTGCAGTTGGTATCTGTTCCGACATTGCATTTATCCACGCTTCATCATGATCAATTACAGATAAAATCGCATCAGGATTTTTATATTTTGCATATTGTGTAGTCAAAATTGTTGTTTGCCCCAAACCAAACTCTAGTATATTTTTAGGTTGAATTTTTTCCAATATAAGTAGCAAAATATAAAGAAAAGAATATGTGGCAGCACCTTTTGTTGGAATAAATTCTTTATTCTTAATCCATTCTTTTTGTAATATCAAGTTATTGAAAATTTGAGCAGTTAAAATTTCTTTATTACTATTTATAATTGCACCTATATTTTTCTTAATAGTTTCACAATTATTATTTAAGTTTTCACACTTGTTATTTAAGTTATTATAGCAATGATTCAAACTTTCATAATTTTTACAACTTCCTCTTTTTATTCCTTGTAAAATATTTTTAATTTCATCAGCTTTTTGCTTTTCAATTAATTTCTTGTTTTTAAATTTTATTTTTACACCCAAAATTGTTATAATTTTGTGAATTCCTTTATTTTTTACAGAAAAAATTTTTTCAAACAATGATAGTTTCTGCAAGTGTTTTCTATAAAACTTATCTGGATTGTTAATTATAAGTTCAAGATTTTGGTATTCTCTATCACCAAAAAGGCTCTTATCTATCTCATTGTTTTGCATTGCCAACTTAAAATCTTTGCTAAATTTTTTAATAAACTCTTTTTTAAACTTATTATCAATTCTATTTAAAGTGAATATATAATTTCGATATCTCATACACTGGTAAACAGGTATAAATTTTTCAAAATCAGAGTTTTTATCAATTATATTTCTTATATAGTCATATTCTTCGCACATACAATATACTTTTGCTTTGTTTTTTACAGAAGAATTTGGATTATCTCGCCTGTTCATATAAAAAGGTTGGTCTAAAAAATAAGCTTTTGTAGAGTTCATAAAAGTCTGAAACCAAAAACCATTATCTTGAAAAGCAGCACCAGGAGTTTCGTTATGTCTAATATTGTATTTACGCAAAAAAGATAAATTATAAATACCACTCCAAGTATTCATTATAAAATAGAAAGGTTTTAAATCATCTTGAATATTGACAATTTTATTATAATAATTACCTGTCCTATCTAAACGATTATAAGTAAATTTTCTATTTTCAGAATCACCAACAAACCTGCAAAAATCTGATTTAATAAAGTCTAAATCCAGTTCTTTCGCTTTATTATATAGAGTTTCATACATATTTAATTCTACGTAATCATCCGGTTCAACAATACCTAAATATTCTCCGGTAGCATTGTCTATCCCAACATTCATAGAATGACCATAACCTGAATTTGGTTTGTCTATAACTTTAATACGGTAGTCTTTTGCTGCGTATTCTTGAATAATTTGCAGAGAATTATCAGTAGAACCGTCATTTACACAAATAATCTCTATATCTTTAAGGGTTTGATTAACAACACTATCTAAACATTCTCTAAGATAACTCTCAACATTGTATGTCGGAATTACTATACTTACTTTTGGCATTACTTATTCCTCTCTTATCCAATCACTTTTTTATAACCACACAAAAATCAGTATCTCTATTTGATATCCTATATTTGCGTAATTGTTCTTTATTCAAAATATCTTTAGCAAATATAACTTTTGCACCATAATCTCTTTTTAATCTTTCAAAAACATCTCTGCCGTATGCTCTTACATGGTCGTTTTGACCATAGTATCTTTCTCTAGCCTCAGGTGTTGTTATTGTTTTATCCTGAAATGTTTTTGATCTATCCATATAGACAGGGAAATTGAGTAAAAAAACACCATCGGGCTTTAATACTCTTGTTAATTCTGATAAATATTTTTTTTCATCAAGAATATGTTCCATAACCTGATTGCTTATTACAAAATCAAAAGTATTGTCAGCAAACGATAAACAGGTAACATCTTCTTTTTTACAATCACAAAAACTATATCTTTCAGGACTTATATCTATTGCTGTATATTCAATATTTGGGTTTTTCTTAATTAAGTCATAGATACATTTTTCCGGAGCTGTATGTAGTATTTTTATTGGTTTTTGCGTATTTAAAAAGTATTTTTGGTAAATAAAATACAAAAACCTATGTCGTTCTAGAGATTTGCAATTGGGACATTTTACAGCATATCTCGGTTTAACCCCCATTTTGGTAAAATGACCGTATTTTTTGCATATCGGACAATAATATAAATCATCTGATTTTGGATGAAATAATTTTATTTTTGTCCCAAGTATGGTTATAACTTTATGGTATTTTTCATTTTTTACTGAAAAAATTGTTTGTAGTAACTTTTTCATTTAGATCGCTTCCTCTTTACTTTTAGTTTTAATCCCAAAAAAGTAACAACTTTATGTTCTGCGTTGTTTTTTATTGAAAAAATATTTTGTAAAATAATTTTTGAAAAATTAAATTTTGATGATAACTTAAAATTAGGATTATACTTATAAAGCACATTATAATCTAACGATTTCAGTATCTTTTTTAGATGAAGATTAAAAAAATCTGAAATGTCAAAGGCTTCTGCATGCTGGTTTAATCTTTGACAGCTTAAATAATAAAGCTTATCTAAGTTTTGTTTTTTTGCAAAGTTTAAATTGTCATCTATTCCTTTTAATAAATCCTTTTTAGCTTCTTTGCTTAATTCAAAACTTTTATGTCCTTTTCTGAGCATATATGTAACTTTAGAAATTGCGTAAAACTCTTTAGCTGTGTTTAACACTTTTGCCAAGAAAGGAGGATCTTCAAACCGCCTATAATTAGGGAAATATAAATCATTATCTTTTAAAAATTTTAAATGGTATAAAAATCGGTGATACCCATAATCATATTGGTAATTTTTATATTCAATAACGCCATCTTTGGTAAAGGTATAATCAGAAGAAATTCCACTATATTTTTTATTAACAATATTATTACACAAAGAACTAAAAGAACCGCCACAAATTAAAACTTTGTGTTTTTTGGCATTATTGTATAATTCCTCTAATATGTCATTTTCTGGATAATAATCATCCGAATCTAAAAATATCACAAATTCACTTTGAGATTCTTTAATACCATTGTTCCTCGCTGGTCCAGGACCTTCATTTTTTTGAGTTAAAACGATTACTCTATTATCTTTTTGCGCATATTCATTACAAATTGCAAGACTTGAATCTGTTGATCCATCATCGACCAATATAATTTCTATATCTTTTAATGATTGATTAATAACACTATCAAGACACTCTCTAAGATATTTTTCTACATTATAAACCGGTATGATTACAGATACTTTTTTCATGATTATCTCCGTTTAAATTTTATTTTTATTCCCAAAATAGTGATAACTTTTCTATTTGCCGCTGTGCAATTTCTAATAGAAAAAATATTTTGCAAAAGCGTATTTTTATCTTTATACATTTTTAGTTTCAATTTCGTTTTTGAATATTTTTTGTACATTTTGGATAAATAACCTAAATCGTATATCCAAGGTTTTAGTCCTCCTGCAAAGTGTAAAATTGTTGAACCTTTGTTTAAAGCATCAAAAGAAGAGTACTTTGTAGAATAAAATTCATTAATTTGAGACAAATTGATGTTAGAAGAAAGGAAAATAGATATAACATTATTAAATTCTAATGGTAAAATTTTAAAATTATCGGCAATTACGTTATTAAACACATCTTGATCCATACATTTCCAGGTTTTTGGTTGGTTTAATTTCTTTTGTATTAGTTT
>CALVEH010000018.1 GCA_944326545.1 Candidatus Gastranaerophilales bacterium
CGTTTGACTCAGTAAAGTTGCCTGAAAATACTGATTGACCTCCGTTGTTTGCAACAATATTTAAATTTTTGTTTGTATAGATTGCACCGCCTTGTGCTATACCTTTTTCTGATTTTGCATAGTTGTTGATAAACGAAGAATTAACTATGTCACCAATTATTCCAGAATTAACAATTGCGCCACCTCCAGCTATACCTGATACTGATTGAACATAGTTACCTATGAAATTACCTGTTATGTCTCCGATTGTTGAATTGTATCCATTTGAAATTGCTCCGCCAGTGGCAGCAGAATCAGAACTAGATTTAGTATAGTTACCGATGAAATCTCCTGAAATATTTCCTATTGTTGAATTATAGCCATTATAAATTGCTCCGCCAGTGGCAGCAGAATCTGAACCTTGTACATAGTTACCTACGAAATCTCCTGTTATGTCTCCGATTGTTCCTTCATCGTTATAAATCGCTCCGCCAGAGACAGAAGAAGAACCTTGTGCATAGTTGCTTATGAAATTTCCTATTATATTTCCGATTGTTGATCTATAATTATAAATTGCTCCGCCTTGGACACGATAAGAATCACCTTGAACATAGTTTCCTATAAAATCTCCTGTGATATTCCCGATTTTTGAACTATCAGAGTTATAAATAGCACCGCCTTGTGCTGAAAATGAACTAGAGTGAGCATAGTTGCCGATGAAATCTCCTTCCAAATCTCCTATTACCCCTTCATAACTATAAATAGCTCCACCATCAGCCGAAAATCCAGATTGAACATAATTACCTATAAAATTAGATTTTATATTTCCTATCGTGGCATTTTGTTCACGATAATCTCCCTCATTATAAATAGCACCACCAGCAGCAAAACTTGAAGCTTTAGAATAATTTGCTATAAAATCGCCAGTAATATTTCCTATTATAGAGGAAGTAGCAGAAGTTACATCATTTGCAATTGCTCCACCTCTTGCGCTACTGTTACCATATTTTTCTTGACCATTTACTATAACTTTTCCACCTATCGCAGAATTATTGATAAAAACCGCATTTATATTTTTAATTTCTCCATTTTTATTATATAAAGCACCACCATAACTATATACATGAATATAAGGATGATTGTCATCTTGAAAAACCTCTGCATTTGCACTAACAGAATTACCTAAAAATATCCCTGTTATACTATCCATAGTGCCACTGTTTGCAATTGCACCACCATAAGATTTTGCACCAAGTTCTGGATGATTAGTAGAGTTAGATGTTGCATTAACAACTACCGAATTATTTACAAAATTGCCATCAACAGTTTCTAAAATACCAGAGTTGTAGATTGCACCACCAAATGCAGAAGGATAATTTCTTTGATACGTAGACGAATCATATGAAAAATTCATTTCGAGAGTATTGTTTACAAAATCTGCTGAAATTAAAGATATATCACCTGAGTTATATAATGCTCCACCCAAGGCATTTACGTAGTTATATTTAGTATTGCCGCCAGAAGAACCTGTTATATTAGCATTAAGCACTGATTTATTATTTTGAAATATTGCATTGTCTATAACAAGTGAATCTGTTGCAGATGTATTTTCTATAGCCGCCCCACCTGCAATATTGGTAGTTTTTCCAGAACTATTTGTTGGAGTCTGAGTATCTGTTTTGATTTTATCAAGGTATTGATTTTTGTATTTGCCTGACTCAGCTGTATCGTATTTAACAGTAATTGTATTCTTACCTTGTGAAGGTGATACAACCTCTCCAAACTCGAAATCGCCTTGAGCATTTTTTGACCACTCAAAATGCTTTGTTGTCTCACCACTACCTATATTAGTTACTGTTTTATTCAAGTCAACACGGTAATATACAGGAATAAGTTTATTTTCTTTGTCAGACCATTCATATTTTGTGATTGTGTTTTCACCTGCTTGGTCAACTTTTGTAAGTGTATAGGCGTGATTATCCTGAGGAACAGGAGCATTGTCTGCTAAAACAGGTGCGGTAATAAAAAACGACAAAGATAAGCTTATTACTACAGTTTTGGCATAATGAATTAACTTTTGAGATTCTTCGGGTTTCACCCTCAGAATGACATTAGAGAGTTGTTTTTTTAGGCTTTCAACGCCCCCCCCCCGATTTTAAAATCGTTGTGGGACAAGGTTTTTAACCATTTCGTATTTCTTGTCTTCTTTGGCATATCTTTTGGTCCTCGTACTTTCACACCTATATTTTTAATTCCCCTTTTTCTTCATTTTTAAACAAAACAAACACAAAATTTATCATTTCTTTACATGATTTTTATTTTAGAAAACAAGTTACACAACTAATTATTATGCTTTTGTGGTTGTTCAGAGTTGATATCTTATGTATAATCAAACAATAAAGACAACAAGGGATGAGGATATGAGTAACAAAACTATTGCAGAAGCATTGATTAAAGCACAACAATTTGAAGACGAAGACAAATTTGAACAGGCATACGAGTGCTACAAATATGCTCTAAATATTAACCCTAACGATACAGATGTTTTGCAAAAGGCAGCTACAGCGGCTCAAATGTTACAAAACAATGTAGATGCGGTTAATTATTGGAACCAATATATGCAATTAAAACCTGAAGATCCTCTGTCTTATAACCAGCTTTTAGACTTGTATTTTCACGATAACAAGTACGAATATTACATGACAAGGGCCAAATTAAAAACATTAGAAGGAAGACTTCCCCAAGCTACTGATGACTACAAAAAAGCAATATCAAACACATCAGAAGACAAGGAAATAATTGCATCAAGATATCTTTTGGCTCAAACATACGAAATAATAAACAAGCCATTACAGGCAATAGATGAATATTTAAAGATTCTTGACCACGATAAAAACGAAGCTGTATATCTTTCACTTGCCAACTTATATTATGCAGAAGACAAATCAGCTGCATTGGATATCCTACAACAAGCAGTAAAAGATTACCCTGACAGTGAAGCAATAAAAGAATCCTTGTGTAAAATTTACCTTGCTTTAGGAGATTATGAAAAAGCAGAAACTTACGCCGTAAGCATTTTCAACAAAATAAAAGCAATGTTAATGCAAGAAAAAAATGAAGCAGCTTTTAACTTATTAGAAGATCTTTCAAACAAAGACAAACAAGATATAAGTTATCCGGCGTTAATGGCAGAATACTATTATAACGTTGATGACAATGACAATGCATTGATTTGGATCGATTCATTAGAAAAGAGAAACCCGGACAGCCCTCTTCCAAGCCAAATGAGAGCTCTTGTTTTTGAAAAGACAAATGATGATTTCAATGCACACTTTAACTGGGGTAAGTATTACATCAAAAAAGGTCAATATGACTTAGCACTTGATGAATATTTAAACGCATACAACGAAAACACTCAAAATACAGAAATAATAAAAGAACTAATAAACTTATATTCCGTTTTAGACGACAAATTTGCATGCGCAGAATTTTGTGAAAAACTCGTAGCAATTGAAAAAGAAGACATTGCCACAATAAAAAGACTTATAAAATTCTACGAAGAACAAGGCTACGAAGACAAAGTCATGGAATATCTATTTGCATTAGCAGAAATAAATACTAAAGACTATGCAACATTCCTACAGCTTGCTAAACATGCCGAAAAAAACAGAAGAATTGATGAAGCAATCGAATATTATCAAAAATATCTAAAATTTGCTCCAAATTCTGATGAAAAAGAAGAAATAAAGAAAAAAGTTGACCTACTAGCAACAGGCGAAATGGGGCAAGACGAGGGATTTTTAGACAAAATCCTTGGATTTTTCTCTAAAAAATAAAAAAAAAGCTTGAAATCAAAAATTCCGCATGTATAATAAATTATACAAACGGAAGGGCGTTTAGCTCAGTTGGTAGAGCGCTTCCCTTACAAGGAAGATGTCGGGAGTTCGAGCCTCTCAACGCCCACCATTTAAACCACTCTAACGAGTGGTTTTTTTATTGCGTTTCAAGCCTGCGCCTCTGCTGGCTTACTTAAAAATCAGGACTTTCGTCCGATTTTTCTATGTAATCTGCGCTTACTTTATTCGTACGGCTCATTTCTTCGCCTACGACTTAAGTATCAACGCCCACCATTTAAACCACTCTAACGAGTGGTTTTTTTATTGCGTTTCGAGCCTGCGCCTCTGCTGGCTTACTTAAAAATCAGGACTTTCGTCCGATTTTTCTATGTAATCTGCGCTTACTTTATTCGTACGGCTCATTTCTTCGCCTACGACTTAAGTATCAACGCCCACCATTTAAACCACTCTAACGAGTGGTTTTTTTATTGCGTTTCGAGCCTGCGCCTCTGCTGGCTTACTTAAAAATCAGGACTTTCGTCCGATTTTTCTATGTAATCTGCGCTTACTTTATTCGTACGGCTCATTTCTTCGCCTACGACTTAAGTATCAACGCCCACCATTTAAAAAGAGGCGCAACAAGCGTCTTTTTTTCCATTATTTTTCTATATTAATCTAGTTTCGAGATGCGTCTCTGCGGGGTTGCTTTAAATCTTTTTAATAATTTGAAATAACATACTGCTTTTACATTTATGTAATATGTCAAAACAATGAAGAAAATATAATATCTCTAAGAATAGAATAGGGATATAAGTAATGAAAAAATTATTAGTTATCACAGTTGTAATGCTTGTTACAGCAGGAGCAGGTTTCACTTTAATGCACGACATAAAACACCAAAGAGGTTGTTGTTCACATCATGGTGGAGTATGCGGATGTTCACACGGACGAGCTGTATGCTGTGATGGCAGCTATAGCCCATCCTGCGGTTGCTACTGATGAATAAAAGAATCTTATATATATTATTTAGTTTATTAATAACAACCTCAATAGCTGATGCTCATTTATATAAAGAAAAAGAGTATCAAAAACACTGGTGCAGCTTGAATAATGGTCAAACAGAAGTAATTTTGCAAGACAACACAAGGATCGACTGCCTAACTAAAGACTACGCTATCGAATTTGACTTTGCAAACAAATGGGCAGAATCAATAGGTCAGTCACTTTATTATGCAACCTGCACAGGTAAAAAAGCTGGTGTAGTTTTGATAATGGAAAATAGCGAAAAAGACTTAAAATATTTAAAAAGACTAAAAAAGATATCAGAAATATATAATATACAAGTTTGGACAATAGCTCCGAAAGATATGCCAAGATGCAGTCAATGTAACAATTAAGAGAATATTTTAAAAATTCCAAATATCAGAAATGTTACAAAAAGTTTACAAAACATGAAAAAAATAGGCAATTATTGAATGCAAAATGTTTTTATTTAGATACGAGGAATTAATTACAAAACACGAGAGGAACACCAACAATGGGTTATGCAATTTTCACAGCTAGAAAATTGATGTTGACCAACCGCGTAAACCAATTAAGTTATAGGATTATGCAGTTGAGCCAACAACAACAAACCTTATCCGATAACGCCGGACGGTTGGAACGTGCAATGGCAAATACACGAAACCTCTTTAGTTCAATCGGTAATATGTTCCAAACAGGCATGCAGTTACAACAAAACAGCATGATGATGTCACTCAACAAAGCAATTAGCTCTGGAACAGTTGATCCAAATTCTGATGAAGCAAAACAAGCTTATCAACAGATAGTTACTATGAACCAAAACTTCATGAACAATCCTGGTTTAATAGGTATCGACTTGATGAACAAATCTTTGGAAATAGTAAACCAAGGAAAATTACAACAGATAAAGGATATGGAAAACCAAATCGAACTGGAAAGGAAGTCTCTGGAAACTCAATTGGCCGCTGCTCAGAAAGAGCTGGAAAGCGTCGAAAAAGCCGAAGAAAAAGCAATCGACAGAGCTGCACCGAAGTTCGCATAAGAATTTTGATAATCACAAATACACCAAAAACAAAGCCAAATTCAATAAAAATGAATTTGGCTTTTGTCTTTAAATATATATTTTTACTTAAAATACTTTTTATCAACCAATTCATCAGGCATAAATTGCTGTTTATAATCAGGATTGTCATGTGTATAGACATACCCTTTGCCAAAACCATAATTTTTTGCATCTTTATAATGAGCATCTCTTAAATGCATCGGCGGTTGAAAATCCAAACCACTCATTATATCAGAAAGAGCGGAATCAACAGCACAAATTGCAGCGTTAGATTTAGGCGCATCACAAATATAAGCAACAGCCAAAGCTAAAGGAATCCGCCCCTCAGGAAGCCCCAATAACTCAACTGCCTTATAAGCATTCACTGCTATATTTAATGCATTAGGATCAGCAAGCCCGACATCCTCTGCTGCGCACACAATCATTCTTCGAGCAATAAATCTCGGGTCTTCACCACCTGCAATCATTTTAGCTAACCAATATATAGCAGCATTTTTATCAGAACCTCTCATGCTTTTTTGAAAAGCAGAGGCCATATCATAATGTTCTTGCCTTGAATACTTAATAGTCTTTTCTTGTGCCAGACTTTCCAGTATTTCAAGAGACAAGCATCGTTTATTATCCTTGTATTCTGCAGAAAAATATGAATTTTCAACAAGATTTAAAGCAAGTCTTGCGTCGCCACCAGAATATTTAACAATAAAATCAATAACTTCTTGTTTTAAAACTATTACCCCATGCTTTTCTGAAAGATATTTAAAACCTTTTTCAACTATAGAATACAAATTATCAGGATCAATTGGCTGCAACATCAAAACCTGAACCCTGGATATCAAAGCTGGGACAACCTGAAAAGAAGGATTTTCTGTAGTTGAACCAATGAGATAAAACGTACCATTTTCCAGATACGGCAACAAAGCGTCTTGTTGAGTTTTACTATAGCGATGAATCTCGTCAATAAAAAGAATGGTTTTTTTGTTGTATCTTAAATTTTCCTTTGCTTTTTCAACGCAGTCTTTTATATCCTTTATACCAGAGCTTACTGCACTAAGTTCAATAAACTCACTATTAGTATTTGTAGCAATCAGCCTTGCAAGAGTCGTCTTTCCACAACCCGGAGGTCCCCAAAATATACAGGAAAACAACCTTCCTGAACGCAACAAATTAATAAAAGCCGCATTTTTACCGACAATTTGATTTTGCCCAAGATACTCATCCAAAGTTTTTGGACGTAACATTTCAGCAAGTGGAATCTGTTTATTTGTATTTTCTAAAGTATCAAATAAATTCATAAAAACATGATAAATTGGAAGAAAATCAATGTCAAAATTATGACACCATTAAAAATTTAGTTATAATAATTAATATGAAAAAGAAATTTATATTTACAATATTTTTTCTTACAAGTACATTAATTTGTTCCGGCAGCGGCTACAAAGGAGATTTGCCTGACATTACTACGCAGTTTGAATACAAACGAAATACAACAGGACAATCTCATACAATTTTTGAAACTCTTGACGAATTTGATCATCCTGCACAATTCAAAAAAATCCCAAGAGAAAACCCAACATATATAGATATTATTTTAAAAAAAGACAAATCATCTCCTTACATAAACGATCTTAACGACGTTATACCACTTTTAGAAAAATTGCAAAAATGCATACAAAACAACGGCAGTATTCAAAAATTTAACGCCATAGCCAGCTCTATAATTGACCACGCTGATTATATAGCACAGAAATATGCAGATAAACCTGAAAAATACTATATATCATATTCAAAACTTCAAAACATAGCAGCATACGCACGTTCAGTTGCGACATTAAGGTGCGAGTCACAAGTTTATATAAAATATCTGGCAGCCCAGGGAGATGGCCAAATATACAGCAAAGAAAGCATACAAATGCAAATTGATATGCTTGAAAGAGAACTTGATAACACAATTAAGATTTTAAAAGATTCAACATAGCCAAACCGCATAATTAACTGTCTGATGTAAACAGTATTTTTTCAATTTAGCTTAATAAAGTTAAAGCATATCAGACAGGGGATTATTATGCAGAAAAAGTCTATATTATTTTTATTGCTGACATTATTAATGTGCACAACACCTGCACACGCATACAAAGTAAAAACATTTCAGCCTTTGGCTATCAACCCACTTGCCGTACCTTATAATCCCTATGTTACACCTGGGGTAAATGAAAACTACCCCAAAATCACACAAATTGAGTACGCCTTATTTAAAAGAGCCTACGAAAAGCAAAATATCTATACAAGGTTATCAAGGATTGAAAGAAAAATTTTTAAAAGAGACTTTAAAAACCTGCCGCTAGCCTCCAGAATGGACAACATAACTAAAAATATGGATACAGGAATACTGTACGATATCTCAAATAAGGACCTAACAAAACTCGAACGAAAAGTTTTAGGGCAAACTTACGAAGGTGACGACACTGAATCCAGAATCACAAGAATGGAAAAAGAAATGTTAGGTGCGATGCAAGATGGTGACTTAAATACAAGACTCGAAACAATAACCAAAGCCTCAAAACATTACAATTCGTATCCGGAAATTGTTCAAAGCCAAACGATTTATCCACAACAAAGCTACTATCAATCTGCACCAATGGGATATTATTCTCCAAGTAACTACGGATATTGGAATACAAGAACAAATCAAACCGGTATAGGTGGCTTTTTCAGAAATTTAATCGGGTCTGCTTTTAATGGATACAGTGGAGGGACAATGACAGGTTTTACCCCACCAATATATGACCCGTATAACCGATTTGCACCAGGAATGGGAGTAATAGATGAATACAGAAGCAATACAAGAAGTTACATAAATAACAGAAATTATGGCACAGGCTCAGGGGTTAGGATTTTAGACTAATAACAAAAAATCTGATATAATTACTACCTGAGAGTATATTCAGGAGATTAATATGGCTAAAGAATGCAGTTTTGACGTAGTATCCGAGTTCGACAAACAAGAACTTGTGAATGCTGTTGACCAAGCAAAAAGAGAATTAACATCAAGATTTGATTTAAAAAACACTAATTCAGACATAGAATTAGAAGCAGACAAATGCATCACTATTACAACAAGCGATGACATGAAGCTCCGCAATATTTTAGACATTCTACAAACAAAACTTGTAAAAAGAAATATCAACATCAAAATACTTGATCCTCAGCCTGTTGAAAATGCGTTGGGAGGAAATGTACGACAAGTATTTAATCTCAAGAAAGGTCTTTCTACAGAGCTTGCTAAAAAAATCACAGCAGACATTAAAAACTCAAAATTAAAAGTTCAAGCATCAATCCAGGGTGATCAAGTTAGAGTTTCTGGAAAAAGCAAAGACGATCTTCAAGATGTTATAAGACTTTTAAAAGAAAAAGAAGATTCTTATGACGTACCGTTGCAATTCCAAAACTACAGATAAAAACAATTTGTTAAATTATGTTGCATTATGACATACATATAGCAAAAAAAATGCTGTACAGACTTTATGCAATTGTTGCAGGTAACTATATTATTAAAATTCGTTAAAAAATTTTTGTAATGGATTGAAAAAGATTAGTACTTATGCGACAGTACATATGGGCAGGAAAGTATGTTAATAAATCAACAACCGAACATTATACAAAGCGAGCGATTTAGTCACAAACGCAAGTCAGTTGTGACGAAGGAAAAGCTTTCAAAAAATAATTACCAGAAAACGCCTTTAATGAGAGAGTCAGATGATGTATCCTTTAAAGGCGTTTCTTTTAAAGGCTCTTATGCAGACAAGGTAAAAAAATCATTTGCCTTCTTTAATGAGCATCAATACAACCTAGAAGAAAATTTAAGATTACTAAAAAAATATATCGGTAAAGCACCAATAGAACTTGCGTCAAATACCGATAAATGGCAAGCAATAAAAAAACACATAATAAAATCACACGAAGATTCTACTGTTGTTATCAAAGAAAAAAATTGGACAAGACAGCTTTTAGATGCGATGGGTGCGCCAATTACTGAATTGCCATTTCGAGTAATTAAGTCACTGCAAACATCTTTTTTCAGCAAAAATGCAAAAAAAGTAGCTGAAGAAAGTCAAAATTTTATACAAAAAAAGGTTAACACCATTGATAACGCTGATATCGTAAACTCATTTATCGGTTATATGGAATCAGCTCAAAAATACAAACATGACACAGACAAAGTTCGTTCATCAGGTTTGATGTCAAACGCATTAAAAATGTTTGATGCGAAATCAGGCAACTACAACGCTGTTCATGAAAGAGCACTTACAAGAATTGTGACAGGCTTCATTCCTGCGTACTTCTTAGCAAATGATGCTTATAACTTATCAAGAATATGTGATGATGACCCACAAAAAGCAGAACAAGAAAGAAAACTACGTTTCAACCAAGAAACCAAACGTGTACTTTCTAACGCTTATCTGCAATTGATTACTTTAGGCGCACTTTCTAAGTGGATTAACAAAAGTAAAGCAACTTTTGTTGGGGTAACAGCGCTGAGCGTACTTATTACAGAAGCGTTTTCAAGATTGTCTAATGGCAAAAAGCTTCATATGATTAATAAAGAAGAAGCCATAGAGATGAACATCAAAGAAGGCATTCTTCCAAAAGACTACAAACCGACAGAAGAAAAACAACAACCTGTAAAAGATATAGCATTTAAAGGTTCAAAAGTATTCAGAGGCTTTGGGCTTACAGACATGCCACTTGCTCAGATGAGCACTGTTAATATGACAGGCAAGTCAGTAGATGAAAAACTTAAAGCCGTTAATGAATCAAAACCATTGCTTACATTACCTACAATCGCCAAATGGTTTGTGGGAACAATTGCTCTAGGTTTTGGCTTAAAATACGCAAAAGGTATCAAAATAGCTAAAAATATTAAAGTTAACGACTATTTCAATGTCATAGCTAAAAAATATGACAAATTCTATAATTCCTTCACAACAATGGAATATAAGATAACTAAACAAGACTATACAAAACTAATCAACAAACTTAAAGAATATGACAATGTAGTTGCAAATTACTTTGAAGACGTTATTCAAAGACAACAAAAAGCAAATAAAGTTCAATCAATTTCCAGAGAATTTGCACAAGTCTTAGATAAAGCAGGCTTAAAAGATTTCGCTCAAAAATTTGAACATCTTGCAAATGCAAGATTAAGCAGCTCCTTCAAGGATATTGCAGCAAATAATGAAGCTAAAAGCTTTATATCTGCAAGAAACAAAGAAGTTATCTCAAGAAACCTTCAAGATCTTATAGAAACAATGAAGAATGATAACCTTGCAAATGAAGCAAAACAATTACAAGATATAATCTTAGACAATAAAGGCAATGTTATCACTGCAAACTATAACAAAGCGAAAAAACTTATAAATGAAGTAGCAAAAGATTATTCATTCACATTCGACAACAGATTTAAAGTTGATGAAGCAACAGAAAACATCAAACTCTTCGAAAATGCAATTAGGGAGTTGAGCACAAAAGCTCCTGAAGATGCTCAAAAATATCAATCAATCGTTGAAAAATCTATGGATGCTGATATATTATCTCTTGGTAAAAAAGGTATCCCAGGAGTAAAAGAAGTCGCAGACTTCATAACAGAACCATTCAAGTTTATTTGGGGAACAATAACACTCCCATACAAACACATTGCAAAACCATTCTCAAAATTAATTAACCCGGATGTTAAACTTCCACAATGGCCAAAAGAAAGTGATATGGTGGCATCTGCAGTAAAAAGAATAACAAAACAACCATTAATCAAATTACCACCTATGTTTGGAGAACATCAAGGTATTGCTAAAATAGACTACAGCAAAGAAGATTTTGCTAAATATATGAACCTACAGTTCAACAAAGGCTTTAACACAGCAACAATGTCTAGCCTTTCAAACTCAGACCTGTCTGCATTAGCTAAAAACACCTCAACAGCAGCAACAGCTTGGTTCCTTATGACAGACAACCACAACATGGTTATGCAAAAATCAAACGGTGAAAACAAAACAGGTGCTGTTCAAAAAGCTAAAGAAAGAGCTATCCAAGAGACATCAAGACAGTTCTACAACGTAATGTTTATCTCGTTATTTAACAACACGTTCAGAAACCTCTACAATTCAAGCTTGTTCGGTGCTCAAACTGTTAACACAGCATCAACTCTCGTTGGTGAATACATAAACAGAAAAGCTATAGGCATGCCTGTTAAACCACAAACAAGAGACGAAATTTTAGAAAAAGAATACAAAAACGTTACTCAAAAAGGTATTAAAGGCGACTTCTTCAGATTTATGTCAAGGTTGACAGGTAAGAAAGTTCTATCGCAAAGAGAGCCTCAAAAAGCATCTAAATAAAAAAGAGCCGTAAGAATAACTTACGGCCCTTTTTTTATTAATCAATTTACACGTGTTTTTCGATATTTTGTGAAATTGTTGACTTTGGAACAAGCCCAACAAGTCTTTCCACTGGTTTACCATCTTTGAAAAGCAACAAAGTTGGCAATCCGCTAACAGAATAATCTTTAGCAGTTTTTAAGTTCTCATCTGTATTAAGTTTTACTACCTTAAGTTTTCCTTCATACTCTTGAGCAACTTCATCAAGAACAGGGCCTAATTTTCTGCAAGGTCCACACCAAGGTGCCCAAAAATCAACAATAGTCAAACCTTCTGAGTTTATAACTTCTGATTCAAAAGTAGAATCATTAATATCTAATGCATTTGACATAATATCTCCTCCTTAACCACATTCTTAAATGTATAAATTAATTCTATCAAAAAGTCAATTAATAGGCTAGATATATAAAATTAATAAAAAAATATTGACTCTGAATATTCATTTGATATTATTAAGTAACGGACATAACAAAGTTAATAACGCATGCCACGTTAGCTCAGTTGGTAGAGCAAGGGACTGAAAATCCCTGTGTCCTTGGTTCGATTCCGAGACGTGGCACCACTTTTAAAAACACCTTCGGGTGTTTTTTTATTACTCATAATCGAACCTTGGTTCTCCCCTCTC
>CALVEH010000019.1 GCA_944326545.1 Candidatus Gastranaerophilales bacterium
AACTTAAAGGTTTATTTAAACTCGCTCCTACTGCAGCAATAAAATATTTCAAGAAAAAAGGACAAACATATACTTGGGATTGGTACGAGCTATGGCAGGATGCACATAAAAAGACTTTTACTGTTGCCAAAGTTATGCGAGAAGACATATTAAAAGATATTCGTTCTGCATTAGATAAGGCTCTTGAAGAAGGAAAAACTTTTCATGAGTTTCAAAAAGAACTTAAACCTACCCTGCAAAAAAAAGGTTGGTGGGGCGAACAGATTGTAGTTGATACTCAAGGCAATGCCGAAAAAGTGCAACTTGGTTCAATGTATCGTCTAAAAACAATCTATGCCGTTAATATGCAAACCTCATATATGACAGGACGATATAAAACGCAAATGGATAATATAGACAATCGTCCTTATTGGGAATATGTCGCAGTATTAGATAGCAAAACAAGACCTGAACACGCACAGCTTCATGGATTGGTTTACAGGTATGATGACCCGTTTTGGGCTAGTTTTTACCCACCAAACGGTTGGAGATGCAGATGCAGAGTAAATGCTCTGTCTAATTACAACCTGCAAAAAAAGAATATAAAACCAAGTGATTCAACAGGAACACTCTCTCAAGAGATGCGACTCGTCTCGAAAAAATCAGGAGAATACAAACCGGTTACAGTTTACACAGATCCATTGACCGGTAAAAAAATTGCCCCGGATGTTGGTTGGTCTCATAATCCTGCAAACGGATTTTCGGAAGGGTGAAGCGAAGCGTAACCCGTAAGGTGTCGGGAAGCTGAGAACTTTCCGACACCCCGAATAATCCAAGACAGCGGTTTGAATGATATTTGAACACTATTAAAACAAGTATAAAAGGAGTATTAAATGACTGTAGATAGAAAGTGCTTAATTAATTGGGTTGGTGGAAAAAGATTACTAAGAAAAACAATCGCTCCACTTATTCCTAAAGATATAAAATCGTATATTGAACCATTCGGTGGAGGTGGTTGGGTTTTATTTTATAAGGACAGATGGGCAGATTTAGAAATCTACAACGACTTAGATGGAAGATTAGTTAATCTTTTTAGAATCGTGAAATATCATCCTAATGCCTTAAAAGAAGAATTAAAATATCTTCTTGGCTCTCGTGAAATGTTCTTTCAATTTTTGAATGGCACTTTTATTACCGATATTCAAAAAGCAGCACAGTTCTTGTTTTTAATAACACGTTCTTTTGGTGGTCGTGGTGATACTTTTGGAACTGTAAAAAAATCTTGTGGTGGAGCTTCAAAATCTCAACGCAATATTTTAACTAAAATTGATGCAATTCACGAACGCCTTGATAAAGTTATGATTGAGAATCGTGATTTTGAGAAATTAATCAAACAATATGACTTTGAAGATGCATTTTTCTATTGTGATCCACCTTATACTTCAGGTTGTGGCTATGAAGTAACATCAACTACTGATTTCGACCATGAACGTTTAAGAGATGTTTTAAAAGACATCAAAGGTCGTTTTCTTCTTTCCTATGATGATTCTCCAAAAGTCCGAGAATTATATAAAGGATACGAAATGATTGAAGTTGAAAGACAAAACGGAATCAATAACAGAGAGGGGACTAATAGAGCTAATAAAGTTTATAAAGAACTTTTGATTGCTAATTATCCTATTAAAGAAGATTTATGCAAATAAACGTAAAGTTATAAACTGTAAAATACTTGCAATTTACATATTATGTATTATAATGTAAGTACAAAGTATTTTATAGGAGGTCATTTATGAACTTAGAAAACATTTTAGAAGAATTAAAAAAATGCCATAAAATAAGCATAAAAGAAGATTACGAAAAAATACAAGAACCACTTTTAAAACTTATTGTCGATATAAGTTCAAACTCTACACTAGAAAAAACTGGTAAAGATTATACACGTTATGACATTATATTTATAAATTCTTCAAATAAAAAAGAAACTAATATTCCAAAAGCCAGAGTTCCAGAAATTACACTTCAATACTTGATTAGTAACAATATTTTAAGTAGTTCTGATTTTGCTTTTTTTGAAGAGAATAATTTCGAAAGAACCTTTGCTTCAAGTTCTGGAGACTTGATAAAAGAGTATAATCAAGATATTGACAAAGTGCAACGATACACAGAAATTAATTGTAACGGTCAAATATGGTATGTATGTAATCAATGGGATAAAACTACCATTGATAAATTCAATGAATATGTAAATAGTAAATTTTCAAAGTATATTAAGATTGTTGAACACTAGATGAGTGAACCAATTGAAATAAAACTTGATAATAAAGAGGTTGAATCAAGATTACTTGATTTGGCAAAACGAAGCGAAAACCTGCGACCATTAATGAAAAACATCGCAGGTATTTTCGCATATTCTACCGAAGAAAACTTTAAAGAAGAGGGCAGACCTGATAAGTGGACAGAATTATCGGAATCAACAATTAAGCAACGGACAAAAAATAAACAGTGGCCCGGCATGATTTTACAGATTTCAGGTCAACTTGCATCTTCTGTTAATACATATTATGACGATGATTCTGCTGTTATGGGTTCAAACCTTGAATATGCAGCAATTCATCAACTCGGCGGTCAAGCCGGCAAAAACAAATCTGTCGAAATCCCTGCAAGACCTTATTTACAACTTACCCCTGATGACTTTGAAGAAATCCTAAGTATGACCGAAAATTTCTTAGGGGAATAATCCCTCAACAAGTATGTAATCAGGTCAAAGGAAAGGAGAGAAAATGACAACAGTTGAACCTATTAAAAGTAAAAAAGATGTCGAAAAAGTCGAAAGATATCTTGAAAAACAAAGCACTAGAGACCACCTGCTTTTTGTGTTTGGTACAAATAGCGGTCTTAGAATTTCAGACATTGTTGCCCTGAATGTCGGGGATGTCAGGGGAAAAAACTATATTCAAATCGTGGAAAAGAAAACAGGGAAATACAAAAAATTTCCACTTAATGATAAATTAAAAAACTTAATTGCTGGTTATGTCAAAGGCAAAAGAGACAAAGAGCCATTGTTTAAATCCCTATGGGGCAGAAGATACAACAGAATAACTGCATATTATATGATAAGAGATGCTTGTAAAAAAGTCGGACTAGAAGAAAAAATAGGCACACACTCTATGAGAAAAACTTTCGGATACCATCACTATCAACAATTTAGAGACATTGCACTCCTGCAAAAAATATTTAACCATTCAAGTCAGTTAATAACCTTACGTTATATAGGAATAGACCAAGAGCAAATTGATTACACATATAACAACTTTGTTTTATAGTTCAAAACACTCTCTAATAAAGGAATTGCATTACATTTTATATGGATTACAAAATATCCAAAATGTAATCCGCAGGATTAGGAGATAGAAGTTCCGTTACTTTGGGGCGCACTACCTCTCTGTGAAATT